>NZ_SDJP01000009.1 GCF_004114995.1 Halorubrum amylolyticum | reverse complement strand
TCCATACGAAGAGCTTCGTCGAGCCGTCAGTAACAATGAACTGATCTCACGGGCTCACGCTGTGCCGGCTGTCGAGACTCCGGGGTAAACACGTACAATGAAACAACGCTAAGGTCCCGTCGGCCGAACAGACGCGTATGATCGACGACGATACGGCTCCGCCCGGGCGACAGATCGACGCCGTGGTGAGTGCGTTCAACATCATTGAAACGATCCAAGAGCTCGAACGCTGTGGCGTCACCGAGCTCGCGGACCGCCTCGACATCCCGAAGAGCACGGTGCACATCCACCTCCAGACCCTCCAAAATCTCGGATACGTCGTTAAGGAGGACGGGAAGTACCAGCTCGGACTTCGGTTCCTGAAGCTCGGCGGGCGGGTCCGCCACAACCGAAGCATCTTCCAAGTGGCGCGGTCGGAGGTTGACGACCTGTCCCGTTCCACCGGCGAAGTCGGGACGATCGGTTACGAGGAGAACGGACAGCGGGTGCTCGTCTACCGAACCGAGCCGTTCGAGGGGGTTTCGGACAACGCACCGACGGGCGAGTTCACGGAGATGCACTGGACTGCCCTCGGGAAGGCGCTTCTCTCGCAGCGAACCGACGAAGAGGTGAAAAGTATCGTCGATCGGTACGGGCTCCCTCGCGCGACGGAAAACACCATTACAGACCTCGACGAGTTGCTCGATGAACTCGACGAGATCCGCGCACAAGGGTACTCCGTCGAAGACGAAGAGCGTGTCAAGGGTGTCAAATCGATCGCGGTCCCGATACGCGACGAAGCAAACCGCGCCGGCAACTCCGCCATCTCGATCACCGGCCCGAAACACCGGTTCGACGAGGAGCGCGTCCAGTCGGAACTCCTCCCGGACCTCCACAATGCGGCGAACGTGATCGAACTCCAGTACAAACACTACTGATCGGCGCCACTCGGAGAGGGCCTCCCGATCCGATCCCATCGTCACTCCGGCACCCCATTACAATCGTATTTGTGTAATTTATTTGCTCAGCTGAAACCGATATCGTTCAATGTAGGTGGACGCCGGTAGAAGAAAAAGAAACGGCTAAAATGGCCGTCACATCGGGATCAGGTGGTGATATCGAGATACAAGATGTCCAATATTGGTGGACACCATCCGACGCACGTCGGCGACGAGGCTCGGTCATCGATCGACCCGTTCGGGCCGAAAAGCCCCCTGTAGAACAAATTTTATCTACGAGAGCCGAATTACTGCTGACACATGGTACGATTATCGCTGATCCTACCGCCGGAGCCGGACGACCGGTGGCACCTCGCTCGACAGATGGGTGTCACAAGCGCGGTCGTCCACCCACTCGAAATCGGGGACGACAAGACGAACTGGACGTACGACGAACTCAAGGGGATGGCCAACTGGTTCGAGGAGGTCAGCATCGACCTCTCGGTTATCGAGGGGTCCGTGCCGCTCACGGATCGTGTCCGTTTGGGGTTGGACGGTCGCGATGAGGACATCGCGGAGTTCAAGCAGTTCCTCCGTGACTGCGGCGCAGTCGGAATCCCCGTGGTGTGTTACGACTGGATGGCCGGCGTCAGGTGGGCCCGGACCGAAGCCCACGTTGAGACACGGGGTGGGGCGTACACGACCGGGTATACAGACGAACGGATGTCCGGAGGCCCCGCGATCGACGACGCCGACGTGACGCGCGAGCAGCTCTGGGACGCGCTCGAACACTTCCTGACGGAAGTCGTTCCCGTCGCCGAAGAAGCCGGCGTGAAGCTCGGACTCCACCCGGCGGACCCGCCGATCGATTCGGTCCGCGGGATTCCCCGGATCGCCAACAGCGTCGAGTCCTACGACCGGATACTCGACACCGTCGACAGCGGGCACAACGGGGTGACGTTCTGTCAAGGGAACTTCGCCGCGATGGGTGCCGACGTTCCCGAGGCAATCCGGCACTTCGGCGACCGGATCAACTTCGCGCACTTCCGCGACGTGGAAGGAGAGGCCGACGACTTCGTCGAAACGTGGCACGATGACGGACCGACGGACATGCTCGCCGCGATGCAGGCGTTCGAGGACGTTGGCTTCGACGGACCGATGCGCCCGGACCACGTCCCCACGATGGCGGGCGAGGACAACTCCAACCCCGGCTACCACACAAAGGGGCGGCTTTTCGCTATCGGCTACATGCGGGGACTCTTGGAACAGACAACCGCGAACCGCGATCGGACCGGGGTCCACGAGGCGGCGGTCAACCCCGAGACGAGTGCCAACTGATCGCGGACGACTCGGGTCGTTCCCTCCTTCAGTCCAGTCCGAGAACGGACACACCGGACGAAAAGATACATGCCGCCGTGTCCCAGAGGTAGAGGCGAGTCAGACAATGAGCGTTCCCAACGACTTCGATATCGACGATAAGGTGTGCGTCGTCACCGGCGGCTCCGGCGTGCTCGGCTCCGAGATGGCGCGCGCGCTCGGGGAGAACGGTGCGACCGTCGTGGTCCTCGCGCGGGGCGAAGAGAAGCTGCGCGAGACAGGCGAGGAGCTAGCGGCGGCCGGGATCGAACACCTCACGGTGTCGGCGTCGGTCCTCGACCGCGCCGAACTCGAGGCGGCCGCCGAGACGGTGATCGACGAGTACGGCCGGATCGACGTTCTGATCAACGCCGCCGGCGGTAACAGCCCTGACGCGACCACGGGGCCGAACACGTCCTTCTTCGACCTCTCGGCTGAGGGGTTCCAGCAGGTGCTGAATCTCAACTTCACCGGCACCGTGCTCGCCTCGCAGGTCTTCGGCGAGTACATGGTCGAGGAGGGGACGGGCTGTATCCTCAACGTCTCCTCGATGAACGCCTACACGCCGCTGACGAAGATCCCGGCGTACTCAGGCGCGAAGGCCGCGGTGTCGAACTTCACTGAGTGGCTCGCCGTCCACATGGCGCACAACTACTCAACGGATGTCCGCGTGAACGCCATCGCACCCGGGTTCTTCCTCACCGAGCAGAACCGCTACCTGCTCATCGACGAGGAGTCGGACGAGTACACGGACCGCGGACAGGCGATCATCGATCACACGCCGCAAGATCGGTTCGGGCGGCCGGAGGACCTCTCGACGACCGCCCTGTGGCTCGTCTCGCCGGGCGCGGAGTTCGTCCACGGCGCGTCGATCCCCGTCGACGGCGGGTTCTCCGCGTTCAGCGGCGTCTAAGGCACTTTCTGTTTCCCTTCCACAGTAGAAACGGACCGTCAGCGACTCAGAAGTCCCACAGTTCCGCCGGACGCTCGTACGACACCTGTCGCACGCGGCCCTCGGCGACCGTCATCGGTATCTGCCCGCGCTCGACCATCTCTCCAACCACGTTCGCCAGCGATCGGCGGAACATCTCGAAGCGCGACCCGAACGACATGAGCTTCCGCGAGTCGCTCACCATGCCGCCGTAGTTCGCGAGCAGGTCGACGGTTCCGACGTACTCCAACTGGGAGCGAATTCCGTTCGGGCTGTCGTTGAACCACCATGCCGCGCCGACGCTGACGTTCGGGAACGCGCGGGCGACGGTCGCGACGGTCGGGTAGTGGGTCGGATCGACGACGTAAAGGACGATATCCAGTTCCTCGTCGAAGCGGTTGAGGAAGTGTCGCAGACCGTCCGCGAGCTGGAGATCGCCCGTGGAGATATCGCCGCCGGCGTCGGCCCCAAGCTCGTCGTACAGCGAGTCGCGGTAGTCCCGGACCGGACCGATGTGGAGCTGCATCACCCAGTCGGTTTCGCGGTTCATTTCGCCGATCCGTTCGAGAACGAACGCTTCGAAGTCGCCCACGTCATCGTCGGTCAGCGCCTCACCGGCGTACGCGCGCTCGTACACGTCGGCTGCACGCCGCCGATCGACCGGCTTCGACCGGGGCTCATTCAGGCCGTGATCGCTCGCGCCACAGCCGTTGGCCTCGAAGTACTCGTGACTCGTCCGGAGCGCGGCGAGGAACCCGTCGAGGTCCGAGACGTCCGTGTCCGTGGTGTCGCCGAGCGTCCCGACGTACTCGCGCCAGCCCGCCGCGTCGATTTCCATCGCGGCGTCCGGGCGCCACGTCGGACGCACGGTGATGTCGTTTAGCTCCTCGGCGAGTGTCCGGTGGTGTTCCAGATCGGAGGTCGGAGCGTCCGTGCTGGAGACGACCTCGACGTTCATCTCTCGGAGCAGTTGGCGCTGGCGCATCGCCGGGTCGTCAAGCGCCGCCCTCGTCTCCGCCCAGATCTCGTCGGCGGTGTCCGCCGAGATCGGTTTGTCGATACCGAAGCGCCGCTTCAGATCGAGGTGGACCCACTCGTACGTGGGGTTGCCGGCGAACTCCGGAAACACCGACGCGAGTGCGTCCCATTTCTTGCGGTTCGTCGCGTCACCCGTGATCTTCCGCTCCGGAACGCCGCGTTTCCGCATCAGTTGCCAGACGTAGTGGTCTGTCTCCCCTTCGGCCTCCCAGATGTCGGTCCAGCCCTCGTTCCGCGCCAGCGCCGCCACGTCGACGTGACTGTGTGGATCGAGGACGGGCAGATCGCGGATCTCGTCGTACAGTCGGCGAGCCGACGCCGATTCGAGCAAGTAATCCTCGTCGAGGAATCCCATACTGGTCAATCTGTCTGTAGCCATAATAAACCCATTACGGTTCCAATTCCACGACAAGTAGTGATAAACGAGGAGAAGTACCGTTAGTTGGTTCACCCAAAAAATTATTAAGTATTACATTGCATCTGAAAATGCGATGCGAGAAAGACAGGCAAGCGATATCGAAGAGGCATCAGTCTCGAATCACTCCGACACCAGCGACACGGATCAAACGGCGGCCTCACGGCGTGGTCTCATGAAACTGATCGGAACCGCGTCGGCGGCCGCAGCGCTAGGTAGCGGCGTTGCGAGCGGGAATCCCGATACTTCCCATGACCCAGACGTTGACGAACTAGTCGAACAGATGACTCTCGAAGAGAAAGTTGGCCGTACCTACGCGGCTGACAGGTACATTCAGGGGATTGACCGGTTAGGAGTGCCAGGTATCAGGAATGTCAATGGGCCGGCGGGTGCCTCATTGGCGGACTTCATCGATGGGGCAGAAACCACGGAGTTCCCGCACACGATAGCCGCCGCCGCGACCTTCAATCCGGAATTGATCAACGAACAGGGACGAGCAATCGCTCGAGAAGCGAAAGACGGGGGAGCATCTGGACTCTTCGGCCAATCGATCGACATCACGCGAATACCGTTACACAGCCGAAGCGGCGAGTCCTTCGGAGAGGATCCTTACCTTGCATCGGCGTTGACGGAGAGTATCACCAATGGACTTCAATCGGAAGGGGTGATCGCGACCCTGAAACACTACTGTGCGTACAATCAAACCCGAACCACCGGGGATGTCGAAGACTACTATTCGACCTCGGAACACAACGTCGTGGTGAGCGAACGAGCACTCCGAGAGATCTACCTTCCGCCGTTCAGAGCGGGGGTCGTCGAGGGAGGTGCAGGTGCGATAATGACCGCGTACAATCGGATCAACGGCACGTATGCCGCCGAACATGAGGATCTGCTCGATGACATCTTGAAAGGCGAATGGGGATTCGACGGATACGTGATCTCAGATTACGGTGGGACCCACAGTAGCGTGCGTTCAGCGGTCAACGGGCTTGACGTCGAGCTAGTCGGAGACGAGCCGGAGTACTTCGGTCAGAATCTCCAGGAAGCGGTGGAGAACGATGAGCTGAGAGAGGGCACCGTTGATGAGATGGTCGCTAGGACCCTTCACTCACAAAAAGAGATTGGAGCACTCTCGGGAGACCGGATTGGAAGTGAGCCGGCTCGAAACACAGAGGATCACTTCGCCATCGCGGAACAGATGGCCAGAGAAGGGACAGTACTCCTGAAAAACGATGACCTGTTACCACTCGATACTGGCCAAATAGACGAGATCGCGCTCGTCGGACCGGCTCCAACGGAATTTAAAGAGGACATCGGCGGGAGTGACGGAATTAACGAGAGCCGGCGGATCTCGCCGGTGGAGGGACTCGAAGCCGTCACCGACGACGACACTGTGATTACGACGGTATCGTCGGACCGCACTGAATTAGTGACCGCTGACGACGGATTCGGCTACGAGTCCTATGACGAAGCCGACTTCAGCGGAGAGCCGATTGAGACGGGTACCGTTTCTGAAATCGACTATGAGGGGGATGCATCCTCAATTACGTGGACGGGTGAGATCACGCCGAGTATTACGGGAACCTACGGTATCTCGTTCACGAGCATAGGCTCTGGAACCGTCTCCGTGGACGGAGAGCAAGTCGTCTACACGGAAGGGGGAGGATTTGGGGGCCCTGATACCGAGGTGTCCGCGGTGTCGCTGGCAGCCGGAGAATCCTACGAGATCGCTGTCGAAGTGAACGGTGGGGGTCCCGTCCGTTTGGAGTGGAATCCGCCCACTGGCATCCGGGAGGCGGCCGAGGCGGCTGCGAACGCCGACATCGCTGTCGTCTTGACCCGGACATACACCGATTACGGTGACGACCGAAAACAGTACGCGCTTCCGGACAACCAGGATGCGCTCATCGAGAGCGTCATTGAGTCGAACGAAGATACAGCGGTCTTAGTGAATGCGACCTCCGCCGTGGCAATGCCGTGGGTCAATGACGTTCCGGCGATTATGCAACTGTGGTTCCCCGGACAGGAGGGAGGCCGTGCTCTCGGTGATCTCCTCGTCGGAAACGCAAATCCATCGGGGAAAGCGCCCGTGACATTCGCCGAATCTATCGAAGACTATCTCCCACAGGAGGTTGATACGCTCCCTGACAGTGCACGTGGCTATCCGGGTGTGGAGGGCAACGTGTACTACGATGAAGACGTCTTCGTCGGCTACCGCCACTTCGACGAAGCAGGTATCGAGCCGATGTTCCCATTTGGACACGGGGAATCCTACACCACCTTCGAATACGGTCGCGTCAAGCTCTCGAAGGCCTTGACGACACCCGAAGAGGGTGTGACGGTGAGTGTTGAGGTGACGAATACGGGCGAAACAGATGGAGCAGAAGCCGTGCAGGTGTACCTCAGCGATGTCGATCCGGCAATCGAACGGCCGCCAAAGGAGCTGAAAGGTGTCGAAAAGCTCGAGATTTCCGCAGGCGAGACCAAGACTGCTAAGATCGACCTCGAAGAGGAGAGCTTCAGATACTGGAGTCCCGATGAGAGTGACTGGGCCGTGACGGGTGGCGAATACGTGGTGCAGGTGGGGAGCTCCTCTCGTGACATCCGAGAGAAACGGACGCTCCGGCTGCGAGAAGATCCGCCGCATAGAAACCAGAACGAGTCCAGCGGATCCTAATACGGTTGAGTGAGGCCGGGTGTCCGGATCTTTCTGGGCGTCATTTTTTGTATCGGATGAGACGAAACGATAACGTCCCTCACAGATAGCCATCCGTTACGTGGACAGTGCCGTCGAGAGGTTCATCTCATCAAAAAATGACACACATCAGATAGGTTTCATTAAATTTATAATGAGGGAGGATTATCTCCATGATGGATCATGATGTCCGACAAGAGCTCCGTCCCAAGACGGAGGTATATTCAACTGATCGGTGGTACCGCAGCTGCTACTGCCCTTGCCGGTTGTAGCAGTAGTAATGACACCAATAACGGAGATGGTGCCGACGGAAACGACGGAAGCGACGGAAACGACGGTAGTGACGGGGAAGACAGCGACACCTCGAACGGAGACGGGTACAACACCCTTGAGCTTCAGCACTGGTGGACCGCTGGTGGCGACAGCGAAGCCATGCAGGCACTCCTCGATCTCTTCCAAGAAGAGCATCCGGACATCACAATTCAAGAAAACCCCGTTTCTGGAGCCGGTGGAGGAAATCTCCATGCGGTTGTGCAGAATCGGATTCTCAACAACGATCCGCCGAGCACGTGGCAGGACTGGCCCGGGGCAAACCTCGAACCGTACGTTGAGGCCGACAAGCTGAACGATATCGGTGATGAGATATGGACGGACGACCTCCGAGAAGCGTATCTCGACGGACCGAAGCTGCAGGCCCGCGCGGGCGATCCAGACAATCCGTTCGTCTCGGTCCCACTCAACATCCACCGCATTAACAACCTCTTCTATAACGTCGAGGTCGTCGAGGAGGCCGGTGTCGATCCAGCATCGCTGAGTAGTCCACAAGAACTCATCGACGCGATGGAAACGATCGAATCGGAGACCGATGCCGTTGGGATGGGTCAAGAGACGAGTTCAGCACAAGGTACAGTTCAGTTGTGGGCGGTCACGTTCCTCGCCGAGGCCGGCGCCGATGCCTACATGGACTTCATTAATGGAAACACCGACGGACACGAGGACGCCGTCCGTGGTGCGCTGGAAACGGTCGCGGAGTACGCCAACTACTACACCAGCGACGCGGGGTCGATCAATCAGGACGAGGCCGGATACAAAGTCGCTAACGGTGAAGCCGCCTTTATGAACCAAGGTGACTGGCAAGCCGGGAACTTCCAAACCATCGAAGGCGTTGATTACGAGTCCGGCTGGGATCACGTCCCATGGCCGGGGACGGAAGGCTACTACCAACTCAACATGGACGGGTTCGCCTTCCCGAAAAACAATCCGTCACCCGATGCGACTCGGGAGTTCCTGAAATTCCTTGGAACCGTCGAGGCTCAGCAAACGTTCAATCCGCTCAAAGGGTCGATCCCGCCACGCTCAGATGTTCCGACTGACGAGTTCCCGCCGTTTCAGCAGAAGGAGATGGAACAGTTCGCGAACTCCGAAGCCCAACCGCCATCCATCGCCCATGGACTGGCAGTATCGCCCGAGGCCCTCAACTCCATTACCGAGGTTATGGCAAACTTCATCTCTGGATACGACGTCGAAAGTGCCCAGCAGGGCCTCTTAGACGCGGTCAGCAACTAGCCCGATAGTAAAGTATGAACCGTATCGCCCCCATTTTTGTGAGCTCTGTATGCCACGATGGGTAATGAGATATAATCACATGCCACAACCACGGTCCACCTGTGGATCTAGTGTACCGATAATGCACGCATCTAATCACTCGTCCACGGACGGTCTGACTGACCGAGTGTGGTCCGGTCCTTCCATTATCCAGAACCAGATGTTACAAAGAGAATATCTGTCCGAACGTCGCTCGAGTACCGACCACGGAACCCGACTGAAAGATGTAGCCCGTAGAGATCTGCGCGGCGGGGTCCGCTCATCATCCGAGAGGTGTATGTGTGGGAGATAACGCGACAATCCTCACCCGGATCCGTCGGAGCGATTTCCTTCGCTCGTTGCCGTTCTGGGGTATCCCCACGGTTCTGCTAGGACTCTTCGTGTACGGAGGGATTTTCTGGAATTTCGTCTTATCCCTGACGGATTTCAGTGGCTTCACGCTGCCCACGTACGAGATCGCCAATTTCGATTTCGAGATGTATACCGAACTGCTGTCAGATCCTACGTTCTGGACGGCCACTCGAAACACCGTTGTCCTGCTGGTCGTCTTTACGGTTGTCACGCTGTTCGTGGGGCTACTCTTAGCAATACTGCTGGATCAAAAAATCCGTTTCAGAGGCGTCTTTCGGACAATCTACTTGTTGCCGTTCAGCCTCTCGTTCGTCGTGACAGGCGTTCTATGGCTGTGGATGTTCAACTTCAACACCGGAGTCATCAACTCGATAGTTCGCGGGGTTGGCTTAGGGTTTCTGGCCCAACACTGGCTATCAAATCCGAATCTACAGCTCGCTTCTGTCATCGTCGCACTCGTGTGGCAGTACAGTGGCTATGCGATGGTGATCTATTTGGCGAACTTGCAGCGGATCCCGACTGAACACTACGAGGCAGCCAAGATCGATGGGGCGTCGTGGTTCAGTACCTATCGCGAAGTTATTGTCCCGCAGCTCAGCTCAGCGGCCGTGAGCATCGCTGTTGTGGTGATGGTGTTCGCGCTAAAGGCATTCAGTTGGTTATACGTCGTCTTCGGAGATAATCCCGGTCCAGCCGCGGATATCCTTGCGACGATGATGTACCGTGAAGCATTCGTGGCGAATCAGTGGGCATATGGAGCCGCAATTGGGACTCTGCTGTTTGTCGTCTCGATCGCGATTGTTGGTCCCTATCTGTACTGGCAGTATCGGAGGGGTGAACTCTGACGATGCCTGGACCGAGAACCAAGCCCGAAAAAGAGAGGATCGTCCAGCAAGCGATCCATCCATGAGGTAATCAAAATGCAACTGATAACGACAATACAGGAAACAACAAGTGAACTGAGAAGGTTGATCCAGAGTACAACAGATAAGTTACGGAGTCGTGAAGGTGGCTTCACGCTTGTCGTTCAGATACTCGCCGTGCTGGGAGCATTCGTGTTCCTCCTCCCACTTCACGCCGGGTTGATGACGTCTATCAAGACCATTTCCGAGTTTGCCCAGTCACTCCCAATGGCACCGCCAGAACCGGGAGGATTTTCGCTCAGTCCGTGGCTAGCGGCGCTGGACATTCTGGGCCCTTCGATGATCAACAGCTTCGCGTTCACAATTCCCGCAATGGTCTTTTCCGCAGTTCTGGGAAGCTTGGCCGCGTACGGTTTGACGATGGTCGACTGGCGGGGACAGGTCGGGCTCATGGCTATTTTCGTCGCCGCCACGTTCCTCCCGAAACAGGCGATCGTCGTTCCGCTCTCTCGGTTTTGGAGTATCGTCGACATTCACGCGGTCCTGGCAAACCTCGGACCGGTTAATCTCTGGGCGCTTCCATACATTCAGGATTACCACGCGACAATCATCGAGTTGATTATCACCCATAGTGCGTACGGGATCAGCATCTGTACACTCTTATTCAGAGGGTACTACCTGACGATCGATCAGGAACTGATGGAGGCCGCTCGGCTCGATGGTGCGAGTATCTTCCAGATATACCGGGAGATCATCGTACCACTCTCGTATCCGATGTTCGCAGTCGTGCTCATCTTCCAGTTCACGACAATTTGGAATGAGTTCTTTTACGGTCTCATTATTTCGGCCGGTAGCCAAGCAGCTCCCGTGACGGTCGCGCTAAACGATCTTAATAGTGGATACGCACAGCTGTACAACCGACAGACGGCAGGCGCATTTATCGTTGCACTGCCGACGCTCATCGTGTACCTCCTGTTCGGCGATAAGTTCGCTGAGGGAGTCAAATAACCCGATTCACAACAATGTCCAACCTATCATTCAATGACGTGACGAAACGGTACGGCGACGTGGTCGCAGTACAGGACCTCGATATCGACATCGAGGATGGCGAGTTCATCGTCATCGTCGGACCGTCCGGCTGTGGAAAAACCACAACCCTGCGGATGGTCGCCGGATTCGAAGAGATCTCCGAAGGAGAGATCTCTATCAAAAATGAGGTCATCAACAACCAGCGCCCACAGGAACGGGACATCGCGATGGTGTTTCAGTCGTACGCGCTGTACCCGCACATGACCGTCAAAGAGAACATCGGCTTCGGTCTCAGGCACTCGACAGATTTCTCCAGCGAAGCGATTGAAACGAAAGTCGTGGAGACTGCGGAGATGCTCGGAATTGGTGGGCTACTTGACCGTAAGCCGGAGGATCTCTCTGGTGGACAGCAACAGCGCGTCGCCCTCGGGCGGGCAATTATCCGGGATCCGGACGTGTTCCTGATGGACGAGCCGTTATCAAACCTTGATGCGAAGCTCCGGGCGCAGATGCGGACGGAACTACAACACATCCAGGGGCAGTTGGATGTCACGACGCTGTATGTCACCCATAACCAGACAGAAGCGATGACGATGGGTGACCGAATTATCATCCTCGACGGGGGTAAACTTCAGCAATTTGGGACACCGATGGAGTGCTATCACAAACCAAACAATCAGTTCGTTGCTGGATTTATTGGTGAACCATCGATGAATTTTGTCGCGCTCAGCCGAGAAAGCGGAACGCTTGCGCGTGAGAACTTTAGGTACGAATTGACCGATGAGATGGTCGGGAGCATCAGTGCTACACCAGAGATAACGCTGGGTATTCGTCCCGAAAATGTCGATGTGCTTCCGGAGCCGGAGGAACCGAACGACTTCTTCGCTACGGTCGATGTCGTCGAGCCATTCGGGAAGGAACATAACCTCTATTTGGACCCTGTGGATGCCGAATTCAGCCAACCGATCATCGCGACGATCACCGGTCGTCAGCGTTTCGAAGAAGGTGACCGCATCGGCGTCCGGTTCCCACCGGACTACGTTCACCTATTTGATGGGCAAACTGGAAACGCCATATGGAATCCATCAGACAATGAGGAATCGGTCCCGTCGTCAACGATATAGCGCCTGATACGACGTTCTCATTAGTCCGTTCGTCTTAATTTTCTGCTCCGATCTCAGAGGATTAGATCGCGTAGTGCTCTCTATGCACGGAGAGATCGATTCGAATGTCTCAGCGGATATCGAGGTTGGTATGTACTGTGTCTTTTGAACCTCCAATTGCTCTGTTGTCTTGATGATCCAATCTCAACGGGCATTTCAAACAGTTTGATTATATCGAACGCCTCTCAACTGCTGTGTTGAATAGATTCTGAGTCACGGTTACAGCGGTTCACACACCGATTCGATGTTGATGATGGCGAACATCAGAACGATTTCACGGAACTGTCGATACCAGCCGAGCGCTCGCACGGCGTCGCCGAGCGAGCGCTTCGTCGTCGAATACGATGTTTCGGCCATCCACCGCTGAGAGTAGCCGTTTACGCGGTTGAGCGCGTTGTTTGCGGCTGCTTTGGCTGACGAGCCACGGTAATGAACAAGGTATTCCACGTCATATGCGGCGATTTCGTACTCGGTGTGCCAGTCTTGGAAGCCGTTGTCGGCGGCGACGGACTGCAGATCGTCCGCGTTTCGCCGGACGACCTGCGGTCCGGTCTTCGTGTCGTGCTTCCACCGCGCTGTGATGTGAACGTCAAGAACAGCAAGTGATTCCACATCAGTCAATGTCGTCACTTTTAGCGTCTGTACCGTCCGTCCTGCCCGCTAGCGAAAGTACGATGATGCACATCGGCGGTCGAAGAACGTGCTGTCGAGAGCGGCGTGGCCAGACTGCGGGTGCTGCTGCGCGGAAACGCGCAGCAGCGCCCGCCACACCCACATTTTGAGCCGATCAAACAACTTGTAGAGCGTGGTGTGATCGGGGAGATCGTCCCGATCTAAGTCGAGGGCATCACGAACTTCAGCCGATTCGGCGTTTCGCGGTAGCTGTGGCCGTCTCCGAGCCGAAAACAGTGGAGAGCGACATGGACCCAGCGGGCGAACCCGCCGCTGGCGGGCTCGCCCGCATGCTTCCCTAACGCTTGTTTAGCTAGGTCACGGCACTGCTCAATGAAGTCGAGAATATCGATTTCCATGGCAGGTTCGATCTCCTCGGCTTCACCCTTCTAAACCGGTGAAATCGGTAGATACGAACGCTATTCAACACAGCAGTCATAAGCACTCTGAAGTCGAACGCCTCAACCTCTAACTTAACGCGACCTTGAACGTGCGGTCGCAATTCTTACAGAGATACCGCTGAAACACTCGATAGCTGTCGTACCGAATCACAGATTCGGCACGGCAGCGTGGGTAAGAGACGCCGTTACGCCAGCGAACCTGTGCCAGCAGGTTCGTGGCTCGACGCTCCGAGACGAACGTTTTGATTGGGAACATCGTTCGTCGGGTGACGCGGTCGCGTCACCCTTGCCTTCTGTGACTTCCAGCGACTGCTGAGAACTGACCAACGATCCTCTACCCAAGAGCGTTCTGAATAGAAGGCACGCATCATTTTTATTCCTCCGAGGTTGTGATCAGTATTCCATCGCGGCGACTTCGATTCCGGCTCGTCTACTGTCTGCCTATCCCAAACTAACAAATTTAAATTGTTAAAGTAATTTTGATAACTATATCCTCTAGGCCCTATATATCTCGATCGGCATCCGGCAGACTTGGATTACATTGGGAAGATCCATGTTGATAAATGCTATTAAAATTCCAAAATAGCATATTATCACCGTATTCCTATAAAATATATTTTCTGATTAAAATATATAATAGGTTATTTATAACGACTTATTGAAACTGAGGAACCCTTTTGGTTTCCTATCTGTGTTTTCCAATAGCGCCAAGAATAATATATCATTTTTGATGAGTATCGCAAATAATAGTATTTCTGTTATTATTTTCGCGCGCCTCACCTCGATTCGCTTCCGGTTGATCGATACGCTTCAAACGGGTGTTACTTTCCTCGGCCGGGGAATTATCAGTCGCGGTGTTTTGCGAGACACCTTTTTCAATGGGCGAGGCGTTCGCGCAGCCATGACAACCGAGGACGCCGAGCGTTCGCCCCTCTCGTCCGACGAGACGGCGGGATCGCCGGCGTCCGATCGCCCGGCGTCCGATCGCCCGGCGTCCGATCGCCCGGCGTCAGACCGCCCTGTGTCGGCGGGTCGATACTCGTGGCGCGCGTTCCTTCGCGAGATCGGTCGCGACGCCGCCGCAGCCGAGCTGTACGCCGACATCGGAGCGGTGCCGGTCGTTCCCGCGACCGCCGTCGACGCCCGCTTCGAGGGTGGTGTCGATCGGGTGGTCCGCGCGGACGGCGTCGACGAGCCGTTCCGAAGCGACGGCGACACCGTCGTTCCGGGGCACGGGACGCCCGCGGCCGGGACGGTCGTGATCGGGACTCACCACGTCGTCCTCAGCGATCGGGCCGTCGTTCCCGACGGGACGGAGAGCCACCCGACCGACGACGCGGGCGTTCCGGGGGTCGTGATCGCCGCGGGCGACGACGTGGAGGCCGTCCCGGCGCGCTCGCCGACGATCGAGGAGTGGGACCGGGTCGACGCCGATCCCGCCGCGTTCCTCGGGTTCGATCCGCGGGAGACCGAGGTCCGTATCGGCGCGGCCGCGGCCGCGGGGACCGCCCTCCGGGACCTGTGTGCGCCCCGGAGCGACGCGGCCGAGGCGTCGGCGGTCAAGGGGTCGTACACGTGGGGCGACTACCGCGACGAGTGCTTCCTCGACGAGGAGGGGAACCCGCCGACCGACGAGGAGGGAGAACCGCTGGAGTTCACGCACGACGACAAGGTCGAGGCGCTGGGGTTCGACCCCGACCGGACCGAGGAGCTTCTGGGGGCGGGCGGGGGCGGCGCGGCCGACCTCGCGGCGCTGGTCGACGAGCGCACGGTCGACGTGAACCCGGAGGTCGACGAGGACGCGTTCTTCTCGACCGACGAGGGACACACCACCCTCGCGAACCGATACGACTTGGAGAAGGCGGTGCCGACGCCGAAGAAGCGTCACTTCCGCGAGATCGAGCGGTACTGGGTGAACAAGCCGTACGCGTTCGTGGTCGTGTTCCGGTCGCGGAAGGAGAACGAGGTGAAGTACTACGCGGTCCAGCCGCACCGGACGGCGATCGAGACCGATCTGGTCGAGTTCCTCACCGGAAAGCTTCGGACCTCGATCAAGTACGCGGACGAGTCGATCGCGGGCGGCGACGAGGGGTTCCGCGAGGGCGTGATCGTCGACGAGGCGCTGACGCTGCTCGACCGGTACGGGCTCTACGAGCGCGAGGGGAGCGACCGGGGCGTCGTCGACGGCCTCGTGGAGGACCTCGCCGGTCGCTTCGGCTTCGATCTCACGGAGGGGATCGCCGGCCGGATCACCGAGTCGCTCGGGTACGAGCCGCCGACGGAGTCGAGCTCGACGCCCGCGAAGGTGCTCGCCCGACCCGAGCCCGCGGTGCTCGCGGAGGACCCGGAGACGCTCTCGGAGCATCAGGTCGAGAAGCTGCTGTACTACCTCAAGCGCGATTTTATCGGCTACGAGCGCATCGACCCGATCAAGTACGACATCAACGTCGAGGATATCTCCTGTGACGGGTACGACTCTCCCGTCTTCGTCTACCACACCGACTACGAGCAGGTCATCACCAACGTCTACCACGGGACCGACGAACTCGACGACTTCGTCGTGAAGCTCGCGCAGCGCTCCGGGAAGGGGATCTCGAAGCGGCGCCCGCAGGTGGACGCCACCCTCCCGGACGGCTCCCGCGCCCAGCTCACGCTCGGCCGCGAGGTGTCGGACCACGGGACCAACTACACGATCCGGCAGTTCAACGACGTGCCCTTCACCCCGATCGACCTGATCAACTGGAAGACGTTCTCCTTAGAGGAGATGGCCTTCCTGTGGCTCTCGATCGAGAACCACAAGAGCCTGATCTTCGCGGGCGGCACCGCCTCGGGGAAGACGACAAGCCTGAACGCCGTCTCCCTCTTTATCCCCTCAAACGCCAAGATCGTCTCGATCGAGGACACCCGCGAGGTCGAGCTCCCCCAGCGCAACTGGATCGCCTCCGTCACGCGCCCCTCCTTCTCCGACGACGACAAGGGCGACATCGACGAGTTCGATCTGCTGGAGGCCGCGCTCCGTCAGCGCCCCGACTATATCGTGATGGGCGAGATCCGCGGCGAGGAGGGCCGGACCGCGTTCCAGGTGATGTCCACGGGCCACACCACCTACACCACGTTCCACGCCGACTCCGTCGGCGAGGTGCTCAAGCGGTTCACCACCGACCCGATCAACGTCTCGAAGACGATGTTCACGGCCCTCGATCTGGTCTCCGTCCAGACCTCCACGCGGGTGCAGGGCAAGAAGGTACGCCGGAACAAGTCGCTGACCGAGATCAACCACTACGACGCCGAGAACGACGAGATAAACGTCCAAGACGTGTTCCAGTGGCAGGCGGAGACCGACGAGTTCCTCCAGATGGGCGACTCGAACACCCTCGAAGACATCATGTTCGACCGCGGCTGGAGCCGCGAGACGCTCGACGAGGAGCTGCGGAAGCGGCGCGTCGTGTTGGCGTACCTCATCGACCGCGGGCTCAACAGCTACGCGCAGGTGGCGGCGACGTTTCAGGCGTTCATCAACGACCCGGAGACGGTGCTCGCGCTCATGGCCAACGAGGAGTTAGAGCGGTCGCTGGAGGACCTCCGCGAGATGGAGTCGGTCCTCATCAACGTCGACCGCGACAAAGAGGAGATGGTCCCGCGGCCCGACCCCGACGAGGCGGGCCGCGAGGAAGCCGAGCGGATTCTGTCCGGGGCCGAGGACCTGTTCGCGGAGTACCGCGGCCGGACGCCCGACTCCGTCGCAGACGCTCTGCTCGACGCGACGCCCGCCAGCGACGTGGAGGCGCACCCCGACGACGACCGCGAGGCGCTCGGGCGGGCAACGAGCGAGGCGGCGGCGATCACGGCGGCGGGGGACGGCGATCCGGCCGCCCCGCCGAGCGCCGAGGGTGCGGAAGCGACACGGGACGCGGAAGAGGGGGCCGACGCGCCGGTGACGGGGGGCGCGGAAGCGACTGACGGCGACGGGATCGACTTCGACGAGCCGTTCGACGAGGGGATCGACGTGTTGGGCGAGACGACGGGGAACGGCGCCGGCGGGAACGACGAATCCGGCGGCGGCGGGAGCGACGAATCTGACGGCGACGAGGGCGACGAATCTGACGGCGACGAGGGCGACGAATCCGACGGGGACGGGAGCGACGACGCCGGCAACTGGGGGTTCGGGACGGTCGAGCCCCCGGAGGAGGGGTAAGCGCCGTGGCCCGAACGAGGTGGACCGCGTGAGCCTCGACACCGGCGTCGGCGACGGCTCCGTCGACGGGAACCTCCTCGCGGAGCTGTTCTATCCGGTCTTCGAGCTGCTCTTCGACGCCGAGGGCGACTTCGTCGGCGACGTGGAGCGCAAGCTCGGGGAGGCCCGCATGCCGGACCAGGTGGAGATGTACGTCTCCCGGGCGCTCGGCGTCGGGCTGCTCGTCGGCGGGCTCCTCTGGGCGCTCGGTGCGCTGACCGGCTACGGCGTGTTCTCGCTCGGGCTGATCGATCCCGACGCGCTCTCGCTCGGCGTGCCCGCGCCCACGCCGGCAGTCCAGGAGTTCCTGCGGTCGCTCGTCGTGCCCGCCGCGATCCTCGTCAGCGGCCTCGTGTTCGGGTCGATCGGGTTCGCGCTCGGCTTCGGCGGCGTGGTCGCGGTCCCGTACTCGCGGGCGTCGGCGCGGGAACGCGAGATCAACATCCTGTTGGCCGACTCGGTGTCGTTCATGTACGCGCTCTCCGTCGGGGGGCTCAACCAGTTGGAGATCCTGCGCGCGATGGCGACGGCGGAGGACACCTACGGCGAGGTGTCCCGCGAGTTCCAGAGCATCGTCAACGAGACGGAGTACTTCGGCACCGACTACCGGAACGCGATCCGTCAGCAGTCGATGGAGACCCCCTCCGACGAACTCTCGCAGTTCCTCGCGGACATGCTCTCCATCGTCAACTCCGGCGGCGACATGGAGAGTTTCCTGAAGGACAAAAAGGAGAAACACCTCCGCACGTCGAAACAGGAGCGCGAGATGACGCTGGAGACGCTGGAGCTGTTCGGCGAGATGTACATGACGCTGTCGCTGTTCCCGCTGCTCCTCATCATCATCCTCGTCATCATGGGGATGATGGGCGAGGCCGACGACCGCCTGCTGTACGCGACGGTGTACGCCCTCATCCCGCTGACGGGGATCGGGTTCCTCGTGCTCGTCTCCACCGTCAAGCAGGACGAGCCGGGCGACGGCTACCTCCGGCCCGACGGCGGCAGCGAGCGGCTCCGGCAGACCAGCAAGGAGGGGCTGCTCCACTTCGGGCTGATCGAGGCGTTCGTCGGTCGGTTCGGCGTCTTCGACCGTATCCGCGACCGGGAGGGGACGTACAAGACCAAACAGATCGTCTCCGCGCCGCACCTGTTCCTCCGGGACAACCCGCTGTACACGCTCGCGTTGACCGTGCCGACCGCGCTCGTCATCGTCGGCGTCGCGGTCGCGTCGGGGAACGCGCCGACGGCCTTCGACGGCTGGGTGGACCGCCCGGTGTGGTCGACGTTCGTCTGGGTGTACGTCCCCGCGTACCTCGTGATGGGGCCGCTCGCGGTGTTCCACGAGTGGAGCCGGCGGTCCAAGCGGGCGATCACGGGGAAGCTCTCCGAGAGCCTCCGAAAGCTCTCATCCGCGAACGACACCGGGCAGACGCTGCTCGAATCGGTGCAGACGGTCTCGGAGACGTCGAGCGGGAAGCTCGCGGAGGAGTTCGAGGTGGTCCACGCGAAGGTGAACTACGGGATGAGCCTGCGGGACGCCCTGGTGGAGTTCAACAACAAGTACGCGGTGCCGCGGCTCGCTCGAACCGTGAAGCTCATCTCGGAGGCGCAGGAGGCGTCCTCGCAGATCACGGACGTGTTGACCACGGCGGCGCAGGCCTCGGAGAACCAGGACGACATCGAGCGCGATCGGATCTCCCAGACCCGGATGCAGGTGGCGATCATCGTGATGACGTACGTCACCCTGCTCGGCGTGATGGCGATCCTCCAGACCCAGTTCATCGACGTGATGGGCGGGCTCTCCTCGCAGGCGGACGGCGGCGGCGCGGCCGGGGGAGCGGGCGGCGCCGGCTTCGGGGGCGGCGGGGGCGTCGATCCGGAGGTGCTCTCGCTTCTGTTCTTCCACGCCGTGACGCTGCAGGCGATCCTCTCGGGGTTCATCAGCGGGTACATCCGGAACGCGGACATCGTCTCCGGCGTCAAGTTCGCCGTGGTCCTGATGACGCTCGCGCTGGGGGTGTGGATCTATGTGGGGTAGCCGCCCCGCGTCGGGCGAGCGCCGGGAGGAGACGCTTGCCCGCGCGCAGACCCCGATCGACTTCGCGGTCGGCGCGAGCGTGTTCCTGCTGACGCTCGCGTTCGTGATCGCCTTCGCCCCGACCGTATTCGACCCCTTCGCCGGAACGACGACTGCCTCGCCGGTGGTGAGCGACCGCGTCGCGGCCGGGCTCGCGAGCGATCTGCTCGCCGCGTCCCCGACGGAGCCGGGCGTGTTGTCCCCCGCGTGTACGGCCGCCTTCTTCGAGGGCGGCGGCGGCAACGCCACCCTCGCCGACGCGGCCGACTGCCCCGACGGGGTCGAGGACGACGCGGCGACGCAGTTCGGGCTCGACGAGGAGGTGCTGGTCGTGGTCCACGCGCTGAACGAGTCGGCACCGGTCGGCAACGCCTCGACGGTCGCGATCGACACCCGGCACGCGAGCCGGGACGTGACGCTGCGTCGGGGCGCGGACGACCCGGGCGGGGCCGCCCGCGAGGACGTCAGCGTCTCGCAACGGGTCGTCTCGATCGACGGCGACCAGCACCGGCTCACGGTGTGGGTGTGGTGACCGTGTCCGGGACGGGTGCGGCGACGATGGCCTCGACCGACGACCGCGCGCAGGCGCACACCTTGGAGGCGTTCGCCGCCGCGATCTTGATCGTCGCCGGGCTGACGTTCGCGCTGCAGGCGACCGCCGTCACGCCGCTGTCGGCGGGCACCTCGAACCAGCACCTGGAGAACCAGCAGCGCGCGGTCGCGACCGATCTGCTGGAGACGAGCGCGGCGAACGGCGACCTCGAGGCCGCCCTCCTCCGATGGGACCCGGAAGACAAATCGTTCGTCCTCGGCGGGAGTTCCGACCCCTTCACGCGAGGGGGACCGCCGAACTCGTTCGGCGCGGCGCTGAACCGGACCTTCGGCGACAGGCGGATCGCGTTCAACGTCGAGCTCCGACACGGACGGTGGTACGAGAACGCGACGCGGATGGTCTACATGGGATCACCGAGCGACAACGCCGTGACGGCGACTCGAACGGTCGCGCTCGCGGACGACGCGAACCTGACCATGCCCACGTACGAGGACAGAACGCTCGCCCAAGTCGCTGCGGACGGTGACGAGGAGTTTTACGTGGCGGACCGCGACTCCCGGCCGGTGTACCGCGTGGAGGTGCGGATCTCCGTATGGCAGCTATAATCCCGGGTTCCGGCGGCGGCCCGCGCGAACGCTTCCGCGAGGCCGACCGCGGACAGCTGTTGCTGATATCCGGGCTCGTCGTCGCGGTCGCGCTCGTGGCGCTCGTGGTGCTTTTGAACGCGAGCGTCTACGGCGAGAACGTCGCCACCCGCGGGATCGAGGCCGCCGACGGGGAGGCGCTGGAGGTCCGCGCGGCGGCCGTCGAGGAGACCGGGGCGCTGATCGACGCCGCCAACCGGAACGGGACCACGACCGGCGGGGAGATCGAAGCGGGCGTCGACGAACTCGACCGGAGCCTGTCGGCCCGCTACGCGAGGCGGGGCGGGATCGCCGCGGTCGACCCCGTCGACACCACGTCGGGGTGGTACCTCACCGGTCCGGTCGACGGCTCGACGACCGTCGCCGACGTCGACCGGTCCCGCGCGTTTTCGGTCGCCGCCGAGGGCGGCCTGCCGTCGACGGACGTGGCGAACGCGAGCGGCGAGGCGTTCCGCGTCGTGTTCAACCGCTCCGCGGCCAACACCACCCACGAGGTGTACCTGTACGAGAACGGGGGCGACGTCGTTGTCGCCCGCGGCGAGAACGGCTCGGCGCCGACCGAGCGGTGCCGGTCGTCGTCGACCGATCCTCCCGTCACGCTGGGTCTCACCGGCGACCGGCTCGACGGCGACCCGTGTCCGGGCGTCTGGCCGCCCGGGCTGGCAGACGACGAGTACGACGTCGAGTTCGGGAACGCCGGCGGCGTCGACGCGGAGGCGACCGCGACCGTGGCGGGGGGGACGGAGCCCGACAGCGACACCGCGCTGACGACGCGGGAGGCCGTGTACGACGCGACGATCGACCTCCGCTACCGCACCGCAGACCTCCGGTTCGAGACCGCGATCCGGGTCGCCCCGGGTGAGCCCGATGCGTGAACGCGAAGGCGCCGGGCGGTCGCGGTTCGTCGGCGACGAGCGCGGCGTGAGCGTCGCGGTCGGCTACGTGCTGACGCTGGCGATCGGCGCGGTGCTGCTCTCGGGCGTCGTCGTCGGGATCGGCGGGGTCGTCGACTCGCAGACCGACAGGGTCGTCCGGGGCAACCTCGAGGTGACCGGTCAGACGGCCGTCGCGAACCTCGAGAGCGCGGACCGCCTCGCGCGCGCGTCGGCGGTCGATCACCCGTCCGGGGGCGCCGGCTCCGCGACCGTCTCGGTCGCGGTCGACCTCCCGACGCGGATCGCGGGGCGTCCGTACCGGATCTCCGTCGACGACGAGGCCGTGACGCTTCGCACCCGCGACCCGGAGATCGCCGTCGAGATCCCCCACGCAGCGACCCTCACCGTCGAGGAGTCGAGCGTTCGGGGCGGCCCGATACGGGTCCGGTACGACGGCGCCGACGGCTCGGGACTGGAGGTGACGGAGCGATGAGCGGCCGGCGGGACCGGACCGTCTCCGTCGGCGGCGCGCCGGGTGGACGTTCTCTCGCGGCGGACGACAGGGGAGTGAGCGACGTCGTGGGGTACATCCTCGTGTTCTCGCTCATCACGATCACGATCGGCACGGTGTTCGCGGTCGGGATCACCGGCGTGGAGGACCGACGGGAGGCCGAGCGCGTCGACAACGTCGAGCGCGCGTTCGATGTGCTCGACGACAACCTGCGGGACATCCAGCGGTACGGCGACCCCAGCCGTGCGACGGAGCTCCAACTGGCCGGCGGCGCCCTCTCGGTCTCGGGGGAGACGCGGTTCGTCCTCGCGAACACCGACGACCCGGACGCCGTCGACAACGGGACGCTCCCGGAGTGGACGTCGGTTCCGGTCACCTACCGGGACGACGGCACGACGATCGCCTACGACGGCGGCGCCCTGGTCCGCGGCGACGGCGACGGGTCCGTGATGCTGTCCGAACCGCGCTTCGTCGCCGCGGACGGCCGGACGGTGCTCCCCATCGTCGGGTTGGTCCGCGGCGGCGGCGACGCCGTCGTCGCCGGGGAGGGGGCCGTCCAGATCACGGCTGTCGAGGAGCGGGCACCCGACTCGCGGACCGATCGTTTCGGCGGTGGAACCGAGCCGCTGTACCTCCACGTTGACAGCGAACACGCCGAGGCGTGGGGGCGGTACTTCGCCCGGACCGACGGCCTCGCGAACGCGACGCCGGCCGACGCCGACGGCGTCGCCGTCGCCAAGGTCGTTCACGACGACGAGGTGTACGTTCGATACGTGGGCCGCACCGTCTCTCTGCGGCGGTGACGACCGCGGAAGCGACGACGAAAGCGGTCACGACGACAGCGACGACGCGTCCGACCGGCGCGCAGTCGTCCGATCGGGGATCAGTCGCTCTCGATCGTCACCCGGTGCGCGGAGACGTGGAGGTTACTCACCACGGGCACCGACTCACCACCGAACGGGCGGGAGCCGCGCAGGGACTCGTCGTAGTGGAAGCTCAGATCCGCGTCGTCGAACCCGAAGTGTTCGGAGGTGAACGACCCTTTGAACGTCATCCGGTCTTCGAGTTCAACGTTGCTCTCCGGCGCGTACAGAACGCCCGCAAACTCGACGCCGTCGCCCTCGTCGCCCTCGATCTCGATCTCCCCGGCGTTCGAGTACAGCCAGAGGTTACGCGCCACGTCCCCGTCGGCGGCGATCCGTGCCTCGTCGGACACGTCGATCTCGCCGGTGTTGTACAGGTCGAACCGAGTGTCCTCGTCGGTCCCTATCGACGACCGATCCTGAACGTCGATCCCGCCGTCGACGTACAGGCTGTTGGTACCGCCGCCCACCGAGTCGATCGCCCCGTCGCCCTGGGCTGAGAGGTCGTCCTCCAGAAGGATTCCGATATCGCCGCCCCCGCTGTCGAACACGACCCTTCCGCCTTCGCTCACGTTGAGTCCGCCCCCGACGTGGACTGTCGCCCCGTTCTCGATCCGGAGCGTGTCCCCGTCTGAGACCTCGATATCGTCGGCGACGTACGTGTCCTCGTCGATGACGTGATCGGTTCCGTCGAACTCGGCGTCGTCACGGTAGTCGCCGGTTTCGTCGAGTTCGAGCCCTCTGATCGCCGTTATCCCCTCCGTTATTGCACCCGAGACCGGGATCGGTTCGACGGACTCGTCGCTCCGTATCAGCTCTCCCGTTATCTCGGTGTTCCTGGTCCACTTATTGCTGTTCGTCGAGGGGTTAAACGAGTCCGCCTCGACGTCTCCGCGAACCTCGAGCGAGTCCGGACCGCCGCCATCGGCGGCCAGATGGAACTTCCCGTTGGTTCGCAGTCGGGCCTCCGAGCCCGGGTCGTCGGGATCATACGGTCCCCGCGACGAATCGTAACTGTCGGCGTACAGCGACGTGACGTTGCCGAGAGCGAGCTTGGACTGCCCGACCGCCGAGACGCTCGCGCTGACCGCGGGGTGAACGGTCTCCGTCCGGAGCGCGACGCGGACCTCGTTTTGCGAGAGCTGCGTGACGTTCGCCTCCGTGCGCGACTCGAAGAACCGCCCCCACGCCTCCGCGTACTCGCTTTCGACGGTGATCGTGACGTTGCCGCCGAGGAGCGGGTTCGAGACGCTGTCCGAGGGGAACACCCCGTCCGGGCGATCCGCGCCGCTCGTGACGACCGCGGAGTCGTCGAGCCGTTCGTCCCCGTCGATCGTCACGAGCGGGAGCGTGAGCGTGTCGCCGCGGTAGTGGAACTCCGGCGGAGAGACCATCCACGCACCGTCCCCGTTGGAGCGCCAGACGCCGCCGCCCTGATACGCCACGCGGTCGTCGCCCCGCTCGTAGACGACCGTTCCGAGCCGGACTTCCTCTGTGTCCGTCCCGTCCTCCGTCTCCACTTCGATCCGCATCAGCCCAGCCTCGCCGTCGACGCGCACGCCGGTGCTCCGGCCGGGATCGAGCCGGACGCGCTGGCTCGGCGACCCGCCGTGAGCGACGAGGCTGGCCTTCGCATCCACCTGCGTCATCGCCCCCTCGATCCGCTCGATCTCGGCGGACGACTGCGCGTCCGAGAGCGCGGTCGACCCGATCCCGGCCGTCACCCCGATCGCCGTGATCGTGAGTCCAAGGAGGAGCACGGCTCCGATCACCTCGCTCTGTGCGCGCTCGGGGCGGTTCATGGGGCCGCTCCGT
Source organism: Halorubrum amylolyticum (assembly GCF_004114995.1). GTDB lineage: Archaea > Halobacteriota > Halobacteria > Halobacteriales > Haloferacaceae > Halorubrum > Halorubrum amylolyticum. Next base: position 67,174 of record NZ_SDJP01000009.1, on the reverse strand, counting down.
CGGGAACGATGATAAGCGTCAACATCCGAATATCGGATCTGAGAGCGGTTCGTGGCCGCGGACGGTTCGGACTGCTCCCGACCGCGGACGGTTCGGACTGCTCCCGACCGCGGGCACGATCTTCTACCCACGAGCGTTCGAGTCCACGAACGCACCACCTAAGCCCGCTGCGCCGCACCGTTCGGGTATGACCGAGGAGCTGTACCTCGCGGACGACGCGGTGACGACCTTCGAGGCGACCGTCGAACGAGCGCTCGACGACCGGGTCGTCCTCGACCGGACGCACTTCTACCCGACCGGCGGCGGCCAGCCCCACGACACGGGAACGCTCCGCGTCGCCGACGGAGGGGCGATCGACGGCGAACCGTCCGAGGGCGAAGCCGCCGACCGACGCTGGCGCGTCGTCGACGTACGGAAGAAGGACACGGTGTACCACACCCTCGAACCGGCGGAGAATCGGACTTCAGAAGCCGGCGATAGCTCGGCGACCGACGCCGTCGCGCTCCCCGAACCCGGGACGACCGTGGTGGGCGAAATCGACGCGGCGCGGCGGCGCGCGCACTCCCGATACCACACCGCCCAACACCTGCTCTCGGCGCTGCTCTTGGACGAGTTCGACGCGCGGACGACGGGCAACCAGCTCTACGACGACCACGCGCACCTCGACGCGGCCTACGAGCGCTTCGACGAGGACGACCTCGCGCGGATCGAGAACCGGCTCAACGAACTCGTGGCCGACCGGCGCCCCGTCAGGAGCTACACGATGGACCGCGAGGAGGCCGAGGCGACGCTCGACACCGACCGCACCCGGATCGACCTCCTCCCCGACTCGATCGCGGAGCTCCGGATCGTCGAGATCGGCGCGGTCGAGGAAGCGGAGGGCGGCGATGGCGACGCGGTCGAAGAAGCGGAGGGCGGCGATGGCGACGGTTGTGACGCGGAGCCGTACGACCGCACCGCCTGCGCGGGAACCCACGTCGAGCACACCGACGAGATCGGCGAGGTCGTCGTCACCGGCCGAGAGACGAAGGGGAGCGACGAGGAGCGCGTCCGGTTCGCGCTGGCCGAGCACGTCGGCGGCGTCGACGACGGAAGCTGACGCGCGGTCGCGCGAGTCCGCCCTCTTCGGCCCGCGATCCCGCCGTTTAAATACGATCCGCGGTTGGTTCCGCCATGAAGTTCTGCGACGAGTGCGGATCGATGATGAAGTCCGGCGAGGGCGAGGACCACTGGGTGTGCGACTCCTGCGGCCACGAGATCGGACGCGAGGAGGAGGACGACCAGTGGACCACCGAGTCGCAGGTCGAGTCGGAGATCGTCGACGTGAGCGACGCGGAGGACAAGGGGCTCCCGCAGACGACCGCCCATTGTCCGGAGTGCGGCAACGACCGCGCGTACTGGTACATGCAGCAGATCCGCTCGGCCGACGAGTCCGAGACCCGCTTTTTCGTCTGTACCGAGTGCGAGCACAAGTGGCGCGAAGACGACCACTGACCGGCGTTTCTTTTTAGGTACCTCGGCGGCCAAGGCGGTCCATGGAGCCGCCCGTCGTTCCCCGCGACCGCCTCGACGGCTGGCAGCGCGTCGACGAGGCGACGGAGCGGGCGTTCGCCGCCGGTCCCGTCTCGGTCGACGCGAGCACGGTTCGGTACGAGCGAACCGCGACGGAGCCCCCGCGCCCGTTCTGTTTCGCGAGTCGCCTGCGAATCCGCCCGATGACCGCGCCGAACTCGGCGCTCACCGCGCTCGTCGAGCGCCGGGCTCGCTCGGGATTCCGCGACCGCCTCGCCGAACGCGGCATCGAGGACGTCGAACACCGCGGCGACCGGGGGATCGCGATCGACGATCCGGCCGCGTCGCGGGCGACGCTTTCGACGTTCCGCGGCATCGCACGCGTCGGCACCGGGGGTCGGCGCGTGCCGGTCGAAGCGCTGATCGCGGTCTGGACGGCGGGCGAGTACCTGCTCGGCGGGGGAGCGTATCCACTCGGCGAGACGGGACGCGCCCTCGGCGGGGGAGCGTATCCACTCGGCGAGACGGGACGCGCCCTCGGCGGGGAGTCGGACTCGCCCGGCGAGGGCCCGGCGGACGCGCGTCGAGAGCTCCGGGGGATCGTGCGGGGGATCGAGCCGCCCGCCGCCTGCGACGGAACGGACTGACAGCCGCCCGTCGACTGCGACGGACTGACAGCCGCCCGTCGACCGCGACGGGGCGGATCAGCAGGGTACCGCGCCCGCGGTCGACTCGATCGGCGACCCGTCGTCGCGGTACTCGGACTCGCCGATCGACCCGGCGAACATCGGGAGCCGCATCTCGTAGGCGTACAGCACGTCGAACGCCGCGAACGGGTCGACACCGTCCGCCACGGCCTCCCGCGCGGTCAGCCTGACGCCGGCGCCGAGCGTCACGATCGGATCGCCGTCGAGCGTCCCCGCCGCCTCCAGTCCGAACTCGTCGCCTGCGGCGGGATCGGTCAGCACGGAGAGGTGGAGGAGCGACTCGATCGTCGCCCCGGAGTCGCCGATCGAGATCGGGTACCCCTCGCCGGCGAAGCACCGCGTCGGGGGATCGACCCGGTCGCCGTCGCCCGCGGCGGTTCCGCCGTTCGACCCGCCCGTGGCGTCGCCGCCGGTCGGCGTCGCCGCCGCGCCCCCGACGAGGGCACCGCCCGCGGTCGCCGAGACGAGGAGCACTGCGACCGAAAGCGCGGCGAGGCCGGCGAGGGTCCGGGAGCGACGTGTCATGGGAGACTGGTACGTCCGGGCGGATAAAAACGGCGCGGGGTCGGTTATCCGATCTGATACGCGGAGGGACGCGAGGGTGCGCGTCGACGGAAGTCGACGCGCATCGGGGGCGCCGCCCCCGCGCTCACGCCCCGCCGAGGAGCCCGTCGACGAGCAGTTCTGCGGAGGCGAGGTTCGTCGCGAGCGGCACGTCCTTCACGTCGCAGACGCGCAGGAGCGCGGAGATGTCCGGCTCGTGGGCTTGCGCCGTGAGCGGATCGCGGAGGAAGACCACGCCGTCGATCGCGCCGTCGGCGACCTTCGCGCCGATCTGGAGGTCGCCGCCGAGCGGCCCGGAGGCCTGCCGGTCCACCGCGAGTCCGGTCTCGTCGGCGATGCGTTTCCCCGTCGTTCCGGTGGTGACGAGCTCGCACTCGCCGAGCGCGTCGGCGTGGGCGGTGACGAACTCGACCATCTCGTCTTTCAGCTCGTCGTGAGCGATGAGCGCGATGCGCATGGGCGGATCGTCGCCGCGTCGCCGCTTAAAAACTCCCCTCGGCGCAACGCGTCGGGCGAGCGGGCGAAGTCCCGCTCGGCGGCCCGCCGCCGCGGCCTCACTTGAACCGGAACGTCTCCAGGTTCTTCGGCGCGAACGTCCGCATGTTGTAGTCGTGGTACAGCGCCGACGAGAGGTCCTGCACGGAGCGCTCGTCGCCGTGGACGCACAGCACCTTCTCGGGGCGCGGGTTCATCGTCTTCACGAAGTTCTCCAGCCCCTGCCGGTCGGCGTGGCCGGAGAAGCCGTCGACGACCTCGGTCCCCATCTCTAGGGTGAGCGTGTCGCCGCGGCCGCCGCCGCCCCAGCCGTCGACGGGGATCTCGTCCCAGCCGTTCTGGATGCGGCGCCCGAGCGTCCCCTGCGCCTGATACCCGACGAACACGAGGTTCGATTTCGGGTCGGAGCCGATGTGACGGAGCCACGACATGATCGGGCCGCCCTCGATCATCCCGGAGGTGGAGATGACGATACACTCGTCGCCGTCGGCGACCTCCTGTCGCTCGTCCTCGCCGGCGTCGATGTGGTTGAACTGGTCAGCCAAGAACGGGTTCTCGTCGTCGTGGAAGATCCGGTCGCGGAGGTCGTCGCGGAGGTGTTCGGGGTAGGTGGTGTGGATCGCGGTCGCCTCCCAGATCATCCCGTCGAGGTGGACGGGCATCTCCGGGATCTCGCCCTCGCGCATCGCCTCCTCCAAGACGAGCATGATCTCCTGGGAGCGCCCCACGGCGAACGCGGGGATGACGACCTTGCCGCCCTGCTCGTACGTCTCGTTTATGACCTCCTTGAGCGCTTCTTCGGAGTCGGCCTGGTCGGTCTGATAGTCGTCGCGGCCGCCGTAGGTGGACTCCAGAACGAGCGTCTCGACCCGCGGGAAGTCGTTGACGGCGCCGTTGAACAGGCGGGTGTCCTCGTAGTGGATGTCCCCGGAGAAGGCGACGTTGTAGAGGCCGTCGCCGATGTGGAAGTGGGTGACCGCGCTGCCGAGGATGTGGCCCGCGTTGTGGAAGGTGAGCTTCACGTCCGGCGCGATGTCGGTCACGTCGCCGTACTCCAGCGGGATCGTGTGTTTGATCGCCTCGCGGACCTGCGACGACTCGTAGGGGGGCGTCCGCCCCTCCTTGGCGGCGACGTCGAGGTAGTCGAGGGTGAGCAGGCCCATCAGGTCGCGGGTCGGCTCAGTCGTGTAGATCGGGCCGTCGTAGCCGTACTTGAAGAGGAGCGGGATGAGCGCCGAGTGGTCGAGGTGGGCGTGGGTGAGCACGACCGCGTCGAGGGTCGCGGCGCCGGCCCCGAGCGCCTCGGGGACCTGCAGGTACGGCACCTCGCCCTCCGCGCCGGGCTTGTCGCCGCAGTCGATCAGGACGCGCGTCTCGGGCGTCGAGAGGATGAAGGCGGCGCGGCCGACCTCGCGGCAGCAGCCGAGCGTCGTGATCCGGACCCACTCGTCGTCGGACATCTCCTCGCGGTGGATCTGCCGGCCGACGCGTTCGAGGATGTCGCGTCGCTCCTCGCGCTCGTTCTTCAGGAAGCCGCGCACGTTCGAGACGGTGGAGGACTCGATCGGGGGCGTCCGAACGACCTCGGGGGTCCAGCCGACCTCTTGGGTGATCTCCCGGAGCGTCGAGCCGCGGCGGCCGATCACCATGCCGGGCTTTTCGGCCTCGATGACGACCTCGCCGGTGTCCTCGTGGAAGTCGAGGTCGGTTACACCGGCCTCCTCCGGGATCACCGACCGGACCTCCTCCTCGGCGCGTGCCGGGGGAGAGAGGGCGCTCGGGTCCGGGCGGACCGTGATCCGCTTCCGGAGCTTGGAGGCGAGCCGCCGGATCAGATCACCGTCGCCGGCGAACTGCTTGGGGTCGCGCGTGTACACGACCAGCTCCGGCCCCTCGTATTTCACGTCGGTGACCGTGATGTCGTTCGGAATCTCCTGTTCGATCTCTGATTTCAGGGTATCGAGTTGCTTATCGACTTGACTCATATCTCACCGCGGGTCGTCCGGATCGCCGTCGCCGTCGAGTCGCGTCGCATGCCGGTAGGCGGCTCGGCGCCGAGCGGTCGACCGTGACGGGGTAGGCATAATGGTAGTAGTACTGTCCGTAGGTGGTACCGTGCGGGAACAGCCAGCGAAAACCCGCTTGTCCGATGATTAGCCCGGTCGTTATAAAACCCTTCGCAAATGGCAAACCCCCGGCCCGCGAACGGCCGGTATCATGCACGTCACGCCCGAGACAGTCCGCGACGAGCACGCGTGGGTCCGCGAGCGGGCTCCCGTCGTCGTCCCCGTGATCAACGGGACCCGTGAGCGGCTGGGCCGGCTCTTCGACACCGAGGTGGACCCCGTCGCCCCCGAGGCGTACCGGCGCGAGGTCGACGCGGTGTTCGCGGACGGCGAGGTCGCGGTCAACGTCGCCGGCTGCGTCGCCCTGCTCCGCGACCTCGACGTGGCGGGCGACTACCCCGGATTCGTCGTCGACGAGGTGCTCGGCCGCGAGCTGGCGGCGGCGATCGCCGGCGGCCGCCCGCTCTCGCTGCTCGCGCAGGCGACGTTCCACCTCGTCGACGTACAGGTCACGGAGGACGCGACCGCCGACGGCGCGGGCGCGGCCGGCGCCGACGACCTCGACGCCGCGCTCGCGGCGGGGTTCCAGACGCGGCTCCCCGGATGGGACTGGCGGGAGGGAGAGAGCCCGTTCGCGGTGGAGCCACCGGCCGACCGGTGAGCGCGCACACAACGACGACGCGGTGGCTTCGCCGTCGGGTCGCCGTCCGTGCGAGGTTCCGGCACCGACAGCCGCCCTACCGCTCGCCCTGCACCGCGACCGTCTCCTGCCCGAACCCGTCGTCGTCGCCGCGCCAGCGCCACGAGCCGACGAACGGGTAGCCGTCGAGCGCGCAGATGACGTACGAGTGGTCGGGCCACGTCGCCCGCGCGGCATCCGTCTCGCTCGGGTGGGTCGGCCCGGTCGGGTGCGAGTGGTAGAATCCGACCACGTCAAGCCCGTCGTCCTCGACCGTCTCGATGAGTTCGAGCTGTTCTTCGGGATCGATCAGATACCGAATCTGGGGCGTCTCGGCCACGTTTTCGGCCTGATACGTGTCGGTGACGACGCTCGGCTCGCCGTCGGTGCCGTGGGTGCCCGCGAGGACGCCGCAGATCTCCGCTTCGCCGCCGCCGTACGCGTGGTACACGATGTCGTCGTAGACCGCCCGTGAGAGTTCGATCATGGATGATGTGAGACGAGTCCGCCCGATAAGTCCGTCCCGTCCGGCAAGCGACGCGCCCCGTCCGAGGTAGCGGCAGTGGATGGCCGGCGCGGAGCATTTTTACCGCCGCCCCCGGAAGCGCCCGTATGAGCGACATTGCGGCCGAATCGCCCGCGCCGACCGCCGACGAGGCGCTCCACACGACCCTCGACGTGCCGTTCGACGACGCGGTCCCGTTCGTGCAGATCGAACACGAGCTGGCCGACTTCGAGACGGTCCGCGTCACCCGACTCGACGAGATGATCGAGGGGATGCTCGGCCACGACGACGTCGAGCGCACCGCCCTGATCGTCGTCTGTCACCCGGAGATCGCGCACGACGCGCTCTCGATCGATCCGACGCTCGCAGGAATGTTACCGTGCACCACGCTCGTGTACGAGCGCGAGGGCGACGACCTCGTTCACGTCCACCACGTATCGGCGACGAAGGCGATCCGGGACCTCGGCTGCGCGCCGGGCGACTGCGACGACGCCGTCGACGACCTCGTGGAGAAGACGGGCGAGCTGATGGCCGTCGTCTGGGACAACATCGAGGAGCACGGGAAGACGTAGCGAGCCGACCGCGAATTCGCTCCCGACAGAGCTACGGTCTACAGCCCTTCGACGCGCCGGAGCGTCTCTCGCACGTCTCCCGGCGTGGCGTACGGTCCGCCCTGCACGCGGTGGTCCGGGAAGAGGATCGGGATCGGGTTCTCGCGGAGCGCGCCGGTCACCAGCTCCAGGTCCTCCGGGTCGTCGGCGTCGAGCGCGGCCAGCCGCGTCAGGCGACTGACCGAGACCTCCTCGCCGTAGGGGATCGTTTCGAGCGCTTCGAGGACCGCCCGGCGGTCGGTGGGCACCGTGAGCCCGGTCGCGACGTCGTCGAACGCGTCGCGCTCGCCGCCGAGGTACGCCTCGATCCGGTCGAGCAGGTCGTGGTCCGCGGTCGCGTCCGACGGCGCCGTCTCCGGGAACGACACCGAGATGACGCGGCCGCCGGCGAAGCCCACCTCGACCGCCCGTCCGATCTCGTCGACCTCGCGGGCGAAGACGCCCGACGGTCCCGTCGTGTCCATACCCGCGATCCGTGACGGCGACGGTTAAATCGACGGGACACGTCCGGGTCGGGGACCGCGATCACGGGAGGCCGCCGCGGGGAAGCCAGTCGCGCGGAGGCGAGCGCGCCCGCAAGCCTTATGAACAGATACGTGCATTAGTGTACACTAATGGAGGATCAAACCGAGCTGGCTCCGGCGGTCAGATCGATCTTGTCGGCGGCCCGTGACCGGGCGGCCGAGGGCCGACCCGGCGAAGTCGCGGTCGATCCGCGCGACCTGCGGGCGGCGTTCGACCGCGCCGAGGCGGACGGGCGCGTCCCCGTGATCGCCGAGGTGAAGCCCACGAGCCCGACGACGGAGGGCACCCGCGCCGACGACCCGATCGCGCTCGCCGAGGGGATGGTCGCCGGCGGCGCCGCCGCGCTGAGCGTGCTCACCGAGCCGGCGCACTTCGGCGGGAGCACCGACACGCTCGAACGCGTGCGCGAGGCGGTTGACGTACCCGTCCTCCGGAAGGACTTCGTCGTCGCGGAGTCGCAGCTCGACGCCGTCGAGAGCGACGTGGTCCTGCTGATCGCCCGGTTCGTCGGCGACGAACTCCCGGACCTGCTCGACGCCGCGCGCGACCGCGGCTTCCAAGTCCTCGTCGAGGTCCACGACCGCGACGAGCTGGAGCGCGCGCTCGACGCGGGCGCGACGCTCGTCGGCGTGAACAACCGCGACCTCGCGGAGCTGGTCGTCGACCTCGGAACCTTCGAGTCGGTGGCGCCCCACGTCCCCGACGACGTGGCCCTGATCGCCGAAAGCGGGATCGGCTCGGCGGCCGACGTTCGCCGGATGCGCGCGGCGGGCGCCGACGCCCTGCTCGTCGGGAGCGCGATCATGGACGGCGACGTGGCGGCGAACACCCGAGCGCTGACGCGTGCGGAGGCGGCGGGCGACGCGGTCGGTGCGGACGCCGACGGAGACGGCGCGAACGACGAGAGCGACACCCGAGACACCACGGAGACACCCACATGAGCGAGACCGACACGCGGACGACGGACGAGACGGAGCGGGCGCGACGCCCCGGCCGCGAGCGCGGCCGCGACGACGGGAAGTTCGGCCGCTACGGCGGCCAGTACGTCCCCGAGGCGCTGATGCCCGCCATCGAGGAGCTGACCGACGCCTACGAGCGCTACGTCCTCGACAACGAGGACGGGTTCATGGACGAGTTCCGCGAGCGGCTCGCGGACTTCGGCGGGCGGCCCACGCCGCTCCAGCGCGCCGACCGGCTCTCGGAGCGCTACGACCGCGAGGTGTTCCTCAAACGCGAGGACCTCGTCCACGGCGGCGCGCACAAGCTGAACAACGCCCTCGGACAGGTCCTTTTGGCAAAGTACATGGGCAAAGAGCGGATCATCGCGGAGACGGGTGCCGGGCAACACGGCACCGCGACCGCGATGGCGGCCGCGCACCTCGACATGCCCTGCGAGATCTACATGGGCGAGCGCGACATCAACCGCCAACGTCCCAACGTCTTCCGGATGAAGCTCAACGGCGCCGAGGTGAATCCGGTCACCACCGGGCGGGGCACCCTGAAGGAGGCCATCTCCGAGACGATGCGCGACTGGGCGACCACCGTCGAGAACACCCACTACGTCATCGGCTCGATCGTCGGCCCGCACCCCTTCCCGGTGATGGTTCGCGACTTTCAAGCAGTCATCTCGGAAGAGGCGCGCGCGCAGTCGATCGAGAAGACCGGCGACCTCCCGACCGACGTGGTCGCCTGCGCGGGCGGCGGCTCGAACACGATGGGCGCGTTCGCGGACTTCGTCGACGACGAAGCGGTCGATCTCCACGCGGTCGAGGCCGGCGGATCGACGCTGGAGGTCGACGAGGAGGCGGGCGTCGCCCCGAACTCGGCGTCGCTGTACGCGGGAAACGAGGGCGTGCTCCACGGGGCGCGCACGAAGCTCCTGCAGGACTCCGACGGCCAGATCATGGAGAGCCACTCGATCTCCTCCGGGCTCGACTACGCCGGCGTCGGCCCGGAGTTGGCGTACCTCGTCGACGAGGAGCGGGTGACCCCCGTCGCCGTCGACGACGACGCGGCCTTGGAGGGGTTCCACCGGCTCTCCCGCACGGAGGGAATCATCCCCGCGCTGGAGACGGCACACGCGTTCGGATTCTTGGAGGAGCATCACGAGGACCTCGGCGAGCGGGTCGTCGTGAACGTCTCCGGGCGCGGCGACAAGGACCTCGACGCCGCCATCGAGGAGACGGACAAGCGCGACATCGACGAGGCGCCCGACATGTCGATGTTCACGGGGGGGATCTGAATGGCGGACCGAAGCGCGGAGACGGAAGAGACGGGCAACTCCGAGGCCATCGCCGAGGCGTTCGCCGACGGCCCCGCCTACGTCCCGTACCTCGCGGTCGGCGACCCCGACTACGAGTCCTCCAAGGCGTACGTCGAGGCGCTCGACCGCGGCGGCGCGGACGTGATCGAGCTCGGGCTCCCCTTCTCGGAGCCGATCGCGGAGGGGTCGACCATTCAGGGGGCGCTGGTCCGCGCGCTCGACGCCGGGATGACGCCGGACCGGTTCTTCGCGTTCGCGGAGGAGCTGGACGTGGAGGCGCCGCTCGTCTGCATGACGTACTACAACTTGATCTATCAGTACGGGAATAGCGAGGCGCAGCGCGCCTCGGACGCGAGCGGTGAAACCGAGAGCGAGGCCGGCCCCCGTCCCTTCGTCGAGCGCGCCGCCGCGGCCGGCATCGAGGGGCTCGTCGTCCCCGATCTCCCGGCCGAGGAGGCCGACCCGCTGCGGGAGGCCTGCGACGAGTTCGGGCTCGACCTCGTCTTCATCGTCGCGCCAACCACGGTCGGCGATCGGCTCGACCGGATCATGAGTCAGGTGTCCGGCTACGTCTACGTGCAGGCGCGGCTCGGCACCACCGGCGCGCGCAGCGACGTGTCCGACCAGACCACGCAGAGCCTCGACCGGCTCCGCGAGTACGACGTGCCGAAGGCCGTCGGATTCGGCATCTCGGCGGGCGAGCACGCCGAGCGCATCGTCGCCGGCGGTGCCGACGGGGTCATCGTCGGCTCGGCGCTCGTCGACATCGTCGCCGAGGGCGTCGAAGAGGGCCTCTCGACCGAGGAGGTCGCCGATCGGCTGGAGGCGCTCTCGCGTGAGCTGAAGGCGGGCGCGGAGCGCGGCTACGCCGCGCGCGCCGAGGCGGCGGAGTCGCGGTGATCGCGGCTTCGAGCCAATACGTCCCCGAACGAAACCCACTTACCTACGATTGCCACACTCTCACACAACGACCGACACCATCATGACAGCAGGACTCTCGGCACGACTCGACCGCATTTCCACAAACGACCGGTACCTCATCGTCCCCATGGACCACGGGCTCACGATGGGCGCCGTCGACGGCCTCGTCGACATCGAGTCGACGATCGACGGCGTGACGAACGGCGGCGCGGACGCGGTGCTCACCCAGAAGGGGATCGCGCCGCGCGTCCACGAGAACAAGAACGACGCGGGCTACATCGTCCACGTCAACGGGTCGACGACGATCGGCCCCGACGAGAGCGACAAACGCGTCACCGCCACCGCCGAGGACGCGGTGCGCGCGGGCGCCGACGTGGTCTCGTTCCACATCAACGTCGGCTCCGACCACGAGCCCGACCAGATCGAGGAGCTGGCGGAGCTGACCGCCGACGCCGAGCGCCTCGGCCTGCCGGTGCTCGCGATGGCGTACGCGCGCGGCTCCGGCGTCGACGAGACCGACCCCGAGTCGCTCGGACACGCGGTGCGGCTCGCCGAGGAGCTCGGGGCCGACGTGGTGAAGACCGGCTACTCCGGCGACGGCGCCTCCTTCGAGCGCGTCACGGAGTCCACCCGGCTCCCGGTCGTCATCGCCGGCGGCTCGAAGGGAACCGACCGCGACACCGTGGAGATGGTCCGCGGCGCGATGGACGGGGACGCCGCCGGCGTGTCGATGGGGCGGTCGATCTTCCAGCACGAGGACCCGGAGGGAATCGCCCGCGCGGTGTCGGCGGTCGTCCACGACGACGCGAGCGTCGACGAGGCGCTCGCCGCGGGCGGGTTCGTGGAAGCGTAGGCAGCGGACGGGTTCGCCGAGGCGCTCGCCGCCGGCGGATTCGCCGAGGCGTAGGCGGCGGGCGGTTCCTGTTCCTTTCGCAGTTTTCAAGCCCGCCCGCCGTGAGGTTCCGACAATGACACGCACGGTCTGGGTGAAAGCCGACGGGGACGTCGGCGACTGGGAGGCGCGCAAGCGACGGATCACGGCCGCCATCGAGGCCGGCGCGGACTGGGTGCTCGTCGACGAGACCGACGTGGGGCGCGTCCGCGACCTCGGTGACATCTCGGTCGCCGCGTTCCGCTCGGAGGCGGACGTGATCGACGACGCCGAGGACGGCCCCGAGGCCGACACCTACTTCGTCGGGAAGGGGGGCGAGGGTGACGGCACCATCGACATGCCGGAGGACCTGTCGGGCTCCGCGGACCTCACGACGGTCCGCCGGCGCGACGACCGCGCGCAGGGCGCGTACGTCCGGGTGCTCGGTACCGAGTACGAGCGCTTCGCCGAGGAGGCCGCCAACGACGCCGAGTTCACGGTGATCGTCGGCGAGGACTGGTCGATAATCCCGCTGGAGAACCTGATCGCGCGGGTCGGCGAGGAGACGCACCTCGTCGCGGGCGCGACCACTGCCGCCGAGGCCAAGACCGCCTTCGAGACGCTGGAGATCGGCGCCGACGGCGTCCTCCTCGATACCGACTCCCCCGACGAGATCCGCGGCGCGGTCGACGCCCGCGACGCCGCCGACCGCGAGACGCTGGACCTCCGGCACGCCGAGGTGACCACGGTCGAGCGCACCGGTATGGCCGACCGCGTCTGTATCGACACCGGCTCGCTGATGGACGACGACGAGGGGATGCTGGTCGGGTCGATGTCGCGCGGGCTGTTCTTCGTCCACGCCGAGACCGCGGAGTCGCCGTACGTCGAGTCGCGCCCGTTCCGCGTGAACGCCGGCGCCGTCCACGCCTACGTCCGCAACGCCGAGGGGGGCACCAACTACCTCGCGGAGCTGACCAGCGGCGACGAGGTACAGATCGTCGACACCGCGGGTCACACCCGCGAGGCGATTGTCGGACGCGTGAAGATCGAGAAGCGCCCCATGTTCCGGCTCCAGGCGGAGGTCGAGACGGAGGAGGGAATCGACCGCGTGGAGACGTTGATCCAGAACGCCGAGACCGTGAAGGTCGCGACCGCGGACGGGAAGAAGGCGGTTACCGATCTGGAGGCGGGCGACGAGGCGCTCGTCTACTACGAGGACGTGGCGCGCCACTTCGGCGAGGCGGTCGAAGAGAGCATCATCGAGAAGTGAGTGGCTGACCGAAGGGAAGCCACTTACAAGCGAGCCGGCCGGAGGCCGGCGAGTAGCGGGGTCGACCGCACGGGAGACCCCGTATGCGAGCGGGGGAACAGCGCCAGTCGCTATGACGTGATCGGGGGCGCGCTCACGAATAGGCGTCGTCGAACTCCCGTTCGCGTCGCATCAACTCCTCGACGCCGTGTTCGAGGATCCCGCGTCCCATCCCGGTCGGCCGGTAGTACGTGTAAAACCCCTCACTGCGGCGGTCCGTCGCTGGCGCTTCTCCACGAGCCCGACATCTGCCAGTTCGCTGAGGTGGTAGTGGAAGTTCGGGGCGTCGGCGTCGACGACTCGTTTCAGGTCCGTCGCGCTCAGCTCGTCGTTCGCCACGAGCGCTCGGAGGATTTGGAACCGCATCGGATGGCCGATCGCCCGCTGCATCGCGAGATACTCTTCGAGCGTCAGCTCGCTCTCCTCCGGGAGCGGCGGCTCGGGACGGCGAATCTCACCCGGGGATCGACGATCTGTTTCACCCATACGCGTTCTCACGAGAGGGATAGGCAACCATTCAGTTAACCGTTCTCTAGTAGATAACCTCGGCGTCGGGATCGAGATCGGAAGCGTGTTCGAATATCTGCTCGCCACTAACCGGATGGATCGGCCGGCGGCCGAAGCGACGCCGGCGGCCGAAGCGACGCCGCCGGAGCGATCGCGTCGACTGATGGTCGCGACCGAACCGTCCGTCCGAACCGCGATGCTCCGGTCGGTCCACTCCCGGTGGGACGCCAGCGTGCGAACGTTCTCCGATGCGGCCGACTGTTGCCGGCTCTGTGCGCAGTTCGGCACGCAGATCCAGAACGAGGAACTGTACGGTTCGCTTCCGAAGAAAAACTGATCTCGGTTCGGTGATTGCGGCGACCCCAATTTTTATCAGAAAATTCACCGATCACTTTCCATGGCTGTCAGTCACGAGACCGGTCGCGTCGCAGAGGGAAACGTCGTGGAGCGCATTCAACACCTCGCGGACGCCGCGAACCCGGCGTTCGCGGCCGGGAGTTTCCTCGTCCCGCTGGCGTTCTTCGCGATGAGCTTCGCCGTCGCCAGCACGGAACTGCTCTTCTACACCCACGTCGCGGCCGGGGCGGTGTGGTTCGGCTTCGCACTGATCTTCCCGGCGATCATCGGACCGACGCTGGGCGGGCTCGGCGAAGAGGCCTCGGCCGCGGTGACGGCCACGCTGGTTCCGAAGGCGGTCTTCTTCCTGGTCGGCTTCTCGCTGACGACGGTGCTGTCCGGGACCGTCCTCCTGACGGCGGATCTCGGGTTCGGGTACGGCTTCTCCGAGACGTGGTCGTCGGTCGCGCTCGGCGTCGGCTGGGGGCTGTTCGCGTTCGGACTCGCGGTCCCGCATCGGCTACAGCTCAGCGCGTACTACGAGACGCTCTCGCCGGACCCGGACGCCTCGCGGCTCGAAGCGATCGAGAAGAAGAACCTCGTCGTCGGGCTGTTCGAGGCCGCGGTGATGCTCGGACTGATCGTCCTGATGACCGGCTTCCGGCTGTGAACTGACGCCGGAACCGGCCGGCCAAGAAACGACCTCTCCGCCTCAGATCCCGTACAGCTCGCCGTACTTTGCCTCGACGTAGTCGGTGAACGCGTCCGCCGAGAAGTCGTCACCGGTGGCGCGCTTCACCAGCTCGTTCGTCTCGTAGCGGGAGCCCTGCCGATGGACGTTCTCCGCGAGCCACTCCCGGAGGTCGTCGAACTCGCCCGCGGCGATCTTGTCGTCGAGGTCGTCGATCTCGCTCTCGGCCGTCTCGAACAGCTGGGCGGCCATCACGGAGCCGAGCGAGTAGGTCGGGAAGTAGCCGAAGTTGCCGTGGCTCCAGTGGATGTCCTGGAGACAGCCCTCGGCGTCGGTGTCGGGTCGGATTCCGAGGTACTCCTCGTACTTGTCGTTCCAGACCTCGGGGACGTCCTCGACCGCGAGGTCGCCGCGGATCAGGTCGCGCTCGATCTCGAACCGGACGACGATGTGGAGGTGGTAGGTGAGTTCGTCGGCCTCGACGCGGATGAGGTTGTCCTCGTGAACCTGATTGAACGCCTGATACGCGTCCTCGACGGTGGCGTCGTCGGTCTCGGGGAAGTGCTCTTTGAAGGTCGGCAGGAACAGCTCCCAGAACGCCCGGCTGCGGCCGACGTGGTTCTCCCAGAGCCGCGACTGCGACTCGTGGACCGACAGATCGCGGGACTCGCCGAGCGGGGTCCCGAACTGTTCCTGCGGGAGCCCGAGGTTGTACTGGGCGTGGCCGAACTCGTGGACCGTTGAGCCGATCGCGCCGAGAGGGTCGGACTCGTCGAACCGGGTGGTCACCCGGCAGTCGAACTGGTTGCCGGCGGTGAACGGGTGCGAGGAGACGTCGAGGCGGCCGCGATCGAAGTCGTAGCCGACCAGTTCGAGGGTGTCGCGCGCGAGCGCCTCCTGCTCGTCTTCGGGGAACGTCCCCTCGAAGGTGTCGACGGCGAGGTCGGCGTCGGACTCGCGGATCGCGTCGATCATGGGAACGAGCGTCTCGCGGAGCTCCGTCAGGATCGACTCCGCACGTTCCATCGAGAGGCACGGCTCGAACTCCTCGAAGAGGACCTCGTAGGGGTCCCGATCGGGGTCGATGTGCTCGGCGTACTCGCGTTTCAGCTCGACGTGTTTCTCCAAGTACGGGGCGAATTTCTCGAAGTCGTCCTCGGCTTTGGCCTCCTCCCACGCCCGCAGGGCCTCGGTTCCGGTCTCGGAGATCTCCTCGACGAGATCGACGGGGACGGCGTCGGCGCGCTCGTACTCGCGGCGGACCTCGCGCACGGCCGCCGCCCGCTCGTCGGTGAGGTCGGCGTCGGCCAGCTCGTCGAGCAGCTCGCCCGTCTCCTCGTCGGTGACTATGTCGTGGCGGATCGACGAGAGCGTCGAGAGCTGCTTCGACCGGGCGGGGGTGCCGCCCTCGGGCATCATCACCTGCTGGTCCCACCCGAGGACGCCGGCGGCGCTCCCGACCGCGTTCCAGCGTCGAACGCGGTCGAGGAGGGCGTCGTACGCGTCGGGGGCGTCGGCTGTGTCGGGGGCGTCGTACGCGTCGGGGGCGTCGGCTGTGTCGGCGTCGTTGTCGGTCGCGGCTTCCGTTGCCATACGCCGCGGATCGGCCGCGTCGGTTAAGAAGGGACCGGACGCGGAAGTCGACTCTCCCGCCGGTGGAGGCGGCGGAGCCCGCCCGGAACGCGACCTATTTCCGCCCGGCCGACGAACCGTCGCCGACGAATGCCCGAAGCCGACGCGTTCATCGACCTGCGATCCGACACCGTCACGACGCCCTCCGCGGCGATGCGGGAGGCCGCCCGCGACGCCGAGGTCGGCGACGACGTGTACCGCGACGACCCCACCGTCAACGAGTTAGAGCGCCGCGCCGCCGACGCGGTCGGGACCGAGGCCGCGCTGTACGTCCCCTCGGGGACGATGGCCAATCAGATCGCGGTCCACGTCCACACCGAGCCCGGACAGGAGCTCCTGCTCGAACGGGAGTCCCACGTCTACCGGTGGGAGCTGGCGGGCGCCGCGAAGCTCTCGGGCGCACAGACTCGAACGATCGACGCGGGCGAGCGCTGCGTCCCGACGCCGGAGGCGGTCCGGGAGGGGCTCGTCGAGGCGGACCTCCACCGCCCCGGAACCGGGCTCCTCGCGCTCGAGAACACCCACAACTACCGCGGCGGGGCGGCGATCCCCGCCGATCGGATCGCGGCGGCCGCCGAGGTCGCCCGCGACGCCGACGTTCCGGTTCACCTCGACGGCGCGCGCGTGTTCAACGCCGCGGTCGCGCTCGGCGTCGACGCGAGCGACATCGTCGAGCCCGTCGACACCGTCTCGTTCTGCCTCTCCAAGGGGCTCGGCGCGCCCGTCGGCTCGATCGTCGCCGGCGACGAGGTGTTCGTCGAGGAGGCCCGCCGCGTCCGCAAGCTGTTCGGCGGCGGGATGCGGCAGGCCGGGATGATCGCCGCGCCGGGCCTGCTCGCCTTGGAGAACGTCGACCGACTCGCGGACGACCACGCCAACGCCGAGCGGCTCGCGGCCGGTCTCGACGCGCTCGACGGAGTCCGCGCGCCAGAGCCCGACACCAACATCGCGGTCGTCGACACCGAAGGCGCCGGTATCCCGGCGTCGGACCTCGTGGCGGCCTGCGAGGACGCCGGCGTCGGCTGCGTGGAGTTCGACGCGCACACGACGCGGTTCACTACCCACCTCGACGTTGACGGCGACGACATCGACGCCGCGGTCGAGCGGGTCGGCGACGTGGTCGCGACGCTTGGCGCCTGAACGCCGGCGCACGACCGCTCACCGCCCCGATTGCGCATCGGTTCGCACCGCGAGGGAGGGGATCACGGCGAGGGGAACGGTCGCATCCGGCGCTTCGGTCGCGTCCGTCCCGCTACTCGTCGAACGTACCCGCGGTGAGGTAGCGCTCGCCGCTGTCCCAGAAGACGGTGACGACGAGGGGTTCGTCGCCGGCGAACGCCCCCGATTCGTGGATCTCGGCGGCGACGGCTTTGGCCGCGAGGTTGGAGGCGCCGGAGGACTGTCCGACGAGCAGCCCCTCCTCGCGCGCGAGCCGGCGGCACTCGGCCTCGGCGTCCTCGAGATCGATCGCGTGCACCTCGTCGAGCAGGTCCGTGTCGAGGTTCGGCGCGACGAACCCCGGACCCATTCCCTGGAACCGGTCGTTGCCGGGCTCGCCGCCCGAGAGGACGGCGTTGTCGCTCGGCTCGACCGCGTCGATCCGCACGTCGGGGAACGCCTCGCGGAGCCGCCGCCCGATCCCGGTGAGGGTGCCGCCGGTGCCGACGCCCGCGACCAGCGCGTCGATCGTCCGGTCGCCGACCTGTTCGAGGATCTCCGCTCCGGTCGTCTCGTAGTGCGCCCGCGGGTTCGCGGGGTTTTCGAACTGGCGGAGTTGGACCGTCCCGGCGCCGCGCTCGAGTTCGTCCGCGCGCTCCTTGGCCTCGGAGATATCTCCGTCGACGAGCTCCACGTCGGCGCCGTACGCGAGCATGAGCCGCCGACGCTCGACCGACTTCCCCGCCGGCATCACGAGCGTCACGTCGTACCCCTTCACCGCGCCGACCATCGCCAGCCCGATCCCCGTGTTGCCGGAGGTGGGCTCGACGATCCCGTCGCCGGGCGTCAGCTCGCCGGCCTCCTCGGCCGCCTCGACCATGTACAGCGCCGGGCGGTCCTTCGCGGAACCGCCCGGGTTGCGCGACTCGACCTTCGCCGCCACCGTCGTCCCGGGCGGCGAGTCGACTCGCACGAGCGACGAGCCGAGTCCGTCCAACGCGTCATCATCCATGGACGGCCCGAGGGGAGCGCCACTCAAATGCCCGACGGACACCGGCAAATCGCGTCCGGCAAGCCGCGTTCGGCGGACCCCCGCCAACCGGTTGCCACCGACGCGGCGTTTACAAGCGTCGCCGGCGTACGACCGCGTATGACGCTCGAAACGCTCGATCCGGATTTTGCCGATGCTGACGCCCCAGACTCCCCTGACGCCGACGGGTTCGACCCCGCCGTGCTCGACGCGCTCGCGGCCGACGACTACCGGTTTAAAGTGTGGGGCGGCGACTGGTGTGGCGACTGTCGGCGACAGCTCCCCGCGTTCGGCGCGGCGCTCGCCGCGGCCGGCGTCCCCGACGACCGGATCGATGACTTCCCGGTGACGAAGGGGCCGGACGGCAAGGAGGGCGAGGGCGTCGACGAGTACGGGATCGAGCTGATCCCGACCGTCGTCGTCGAGACCGCCGACGGCGAGGAGGTCGCGCGGTTCGTCGAGGAGGAGGCCGTCTCCATCGCCGAGTATCTCGCGCGGCGGCTCGCGGACGCCGACGCGAGCGCCTGAGGGGGTGACGTGGTCCGGTCCCGGCGTACGTGGTCCGGCCCTGACGTGAGTGAGCCGATACCGGCGTGAGCCCCCGGAGCGATCCCCGTGGCGCGGCGGTGTCCGGCCATCGCAACGACTAATCCCCCGCCGGACGCTTCCCGAGGTATGACCGAGAAGGCCACCGCGCGAGCCCATCCGATCCAGGGGCTCGTCAAGTACCACGGGATGCGCGACGAGGAACTGCGGCTCCCGTACCACGACAGCATCAGCCTCTGTACCGCCCCGACCGCGACGACGACCACCGTCGAGTGGCAGCCCGACGCGAGCGAGGACACGTACGTCATCGGCGGCGAGGCGGTCGATGGGCGCGCCGCCGAGCGCATCGACATGGTCGTCGAGCACGTCCGCGATCTGGCCGGCGTCGACGCCGCGGCCCGGCTGGAGAGCGAGAACTCCTTCCCGTCGAACATCGGCTTCGGTTCCTCGTCGTCCGGCTTCGCGGCCGCCGCGCTCGCGCTCACCGAGGCCGCCGGCCTCGACCTGACGCTCCCCGAGGTCTCCACGGTCGCCCGCCGCGGCTCCTCCTCCGCGGCCCGGTCGGTGACGGGCGCGTATTCCCGGCTCGACGCCGGGCTCAACGACGAGGACTGCCGGTCGTACCGGCTCGACGTGGGCGTGAGCGACGACGGCTTCGACCCCGAGGCGGACCTCCGGATCGTCGCCGCGCACGTCCCCGCGTACAAGGAGACGGAGGAGGCCCACCGCGAGGCCGCCGCGAGCCACATGATGCAGGCGCGGACCGCCCACGTCCAGGACCAGTTGGTCGAGATGACAGACGCACTCCGCGAGGGCGACTTCGACCGGATCTTCGAGACCGCCGAGCACGACTCGCTGTCGCTGACGGCGACCACCATGACCGGCCCCTCGGGGTGGGTGTACTGGCAGCCCGAGACGATCGCCGTGTTCAACGCGGTCCGCGAACTTCGGGAGGCGGGCGTCCCCGTCTACTTCTCGACGGACACCGGCGCCTCGGTGTACGTGAACACGCTCGCCGACCACGTCGACGAGGTCGAGAGCCGAATCAGCGAGATCGGGATCGACACCGACGTCTGGGAGGTCGGCGGCCCGGCGCGCGTCCTCGACGAGAGCGAGGCGCTGTTTTAAATCGGCTCGGCGGTGCGGTGGCGCGTGCCGCCGAGCGCCCCTCGGGCGCGAGGTACACGCGCGAGGTCGTCGGGCGAAGCCCGACTGCCAGAGGGACCTCCGGTCCCTCGCTGGACGCGGTGAGCGCTCGGAGAGCGCGAACCGCGAGGCTGGGGAGGCGTGAGGCTGGGGAGGCGTGAGGCTGTGGTGCTGTTGCGGGCGGGTGGATTCAAAGCTCCAGTCGCGAGGACGGGGCAGGCGACGCAAGGACCGCAGAGAACGAGAGGAGCGAGTGAGCGAGGACCGCAGCGAGCGTGCCCCGTCCTCGCGGCTGGGGCTTTGGCGGTGTTCACCGCCGATCCGTACTTACCCGTTTATAACGCACCCTCCGACATCTTCCACTTATTCGTCCGGGTCCTCGCCCCGCGCCCGCTTGTACATCGCGAGGGCCTCTTCGCGCCGCTCCGAGTGATCGACGATCGGCGCGGGGTAGTCGGGCGCTGCGTTCGCGCGCTGCGTCGGCGACAGCTCGTGCCACTCGTGGATCAGGTCGGCGTCGACCCCCCGCAGTTCGGGGACGTACTCCGTGATGTACGCCGCCTCGGGGTCGTAGCGCTCCCCCTGCGTCATCGGGTTGAAGATGCGGAAGTAGGGCTGGGCGTCGGTTCCGGTGGAGGCAGCCCACTGCCACCCGCCGTTGTCGTTGGCGGTGTCGTGGTCCGCCAGTTTCTCTCGGAAGTGGCCGTACCCGTGCCGCCAGTCCGCGAGCAGGTCCTTCGTGAGGAAGGAGGCGACGATCATCCGCACGCGGTTGTGCATGAACGCCTCCGCCCGGAGCTGGCGCATCCCGGCGTCGACGATGGGGTAGCCCGTCTCGCCGCGCTTCCAGGCCGCGATTTCGTCGGGGTCGTCGCGCCACGCGATCCCCTCCTCGTACTCCTTGTAGTTCTCGGTGACGACCTCGGAATTGTGGTACAACACCTGCGTGTAGAACTCCCGCCACGCGAGCTGCTGTTGGAACTCCTCGACCTGCTCGGGGGCGTCCTCGGGGCGTGCGTCCGACCCCGCCTCCGCTATCGCCTCTTCGGTCGCCGCGTACGCCTCTCGCACCCCGATCTCGCCGTACTTCAGGAAGGCCGAGAGCCGGGAGGTCGCCTCGCGGACGGGGTAGTCGCGGTCCGCCTCGTAGGAGAGCACCGACTCATCGAGGAACGCGTCGAGCCGGTCGCGAGCCGCCTCCGTGCCGGCGGGACCCACCTCGGCGTCCGGCTCCGCGAACTCCAGATCGGCGGGCGCGGGCAGGTCGCCGACGGCGACGCGGTCGGTTTCGGTGCCGGTATCCGTTTCGGCGCCGCCATCTGTTTCGGCGCCGCCGTCCGCCAGCGCCCCGCCACCCGATCCCGTCGCCGCCCGCAACGCCTCCGCGTCGACGAGGTCGTCCGACTCGGCCGTCGGCGCCGGCGGAGCGGTCTCGCGGTCGGTCCACTTCTTCCAGTAGTAGGTGTACACGGAGTAGGGGTCGCCGGCGTTGGTCCGGATCGAGTCAGGCTCGTGTAGGACCGCGTCGTGGTGTGCCTCGCGCTCGATTCCGGCGTCGTTGAGGGCCTTGCGGACGCCGGCGTCGCGCTCGCGTGCGAGCCCCGAGTAGCCGCGGTTCCAGACGACGCGGTCGGCGTCGGTGGCGGCGGCCAGCTCGGGGAGGACGGTTTCGGGGTCGCCGCGGGCGACGAGGAGGTCGCTGCCGCGATCGCGGTAGTCGGTCCGGAGCGCGGCGAGTCCGTCGAGCAGGCGGCGGACTCGCACGTCGCTCGCGTGGTCGAGCACGTCCGGATCGAAGACGAAGACGGGCGCGGCCGGTCCGCGGGCGTCGTCGCGCGCCCCCGTCGCGGCCGCGAGCCCGACGTTGTCGGCGACTCTGAGATCCCGTCGGTGCCAGAACAGCTCCATGGGATCGCCACGGCTGCGAAGACCGTGAAACCACCGGGTGTCGTGAATCACCGGGTCCGTCACTCGTCCGGCGTCAGCGCCTCTAACAGCCGCACCGCCGGCGCCTTCGCCAGCGGCTCGTTGGCGTTGCCGCAGTGGGGCGACTGGACGCAGGCCGGACAGCCGCCCTCGCAGTCGCAGGAGTCGATCAGGCGGGCCGTGCGAGCCATCAGCTCCTCGATCCGCTCGTGACCGCGCCGCGTGAGCCCGACGCCGCCGGGGTGGCCGTCATAGACGAACACCGCGGGCGCGTCGGTGTGCGGGTGGTACGGCGTCGAGATGCCGCCCACGTCGGCGCGGTCACAGAGCAGGTGGAAGGGGAACAGCGAGATTATCCCGTGTTCGGCCGCGTGGATCCCGCCGTTGAGGGCGTGCTCGCCGTGCGGAAGGCTTTCTCCGCCGTCGGTCGCCGTCTCCGCGCCGTCTGTCCTCTCCGCGCCGCCGTCCTCGTTTTGCCCCCCGAGCGCCCGCATCTCGGACTCGATGTCCGCCGGCACCGGGAAGTACAGCGCCTTCGTCCGCAGCGTCGTCTCGGGGAGGTCCAGCATTGACTCCCCGAGCGACTCGCCGGTCGTGGCGTCCTTCCGGACGAACCCCGTGATCCGCTCCGTCACCGTCACGTCCGCGAACCGGACCGGCACGTCCGGGCGGGCCGACAGCTCGCGCTCGCCGAGGTCCGCGTTCACGACGATGTCCTTCTCGGTGAGCGGTTGGGTGTAGTAGTCGGCCCACGAGGACTGAAGTTCGGCCACGTCGCGGTCGAGGTCGAGCTCCGCGACCTCGTAGGTCCGGCCCTGCTGGTGGTAGATCGCGCCGGGATGGGCGTCTCGGAGCGCGTCGCCGAAGCCGAGCGAGGCGACCGTCTCGTTGCGCGAGGCGTCGATCAGGTCGACCTCGCGGTCTCCCGCGGTCCGCAGGCTCACCGACTGCTGCGGACTGGAGGAGCCGACGTGCGTCCACCGGATGCCGTCGGCGACCTCCCGTCTGTCCAAGGCCCCTTCGTCGGTCAGGTCCGCGACGGCGCCGGGGAACGACTCCCCGAAGAACCGCTCGTCGTCGGGCGAGAGCCAGCTCTCGTCGGCGGCGCAGGCGACGTGACCGGGGAGGAGCTGGTCGTTCTCGGGGTCGCAGATCGCGTCCTCCGGCGGCGCCTCGAAGAAGTCGGTCGGGTTGCGCATCAGGTACTGGTCGAGCTGGTCCTCGCCGCCGACCATCACCACGAGCGCCAGGTCGTCGCCGCGGCCCGCGCGCCCCGCGCGCTGGAACGCAGACATCCGCGTGCCGGGGTAGCCGTCGAGTATCACGGCGTCGAGCCCGCCCACGTCGACGCCGAGTTCGAGGGCGCTCGTCGACCAGACGCCCCGGAGGTCGCCGGCGTGCAGATCCGCCTCGATCTCGCGGCGCCGGTCGTCGGTCAGGGCCGCCTGATACGCGCCCACCCTCCCGGCGAGGTCGCGCTCGCCCCGCTCCCGGAGGTCGCTCGCGCTGTCGGTCGCGTACTGCTCCGCGGTCTGTCTGGCGCGCGTGAACGCCAGCGTCTGGGCGCCCGCGGTCACGAGGTCGACGAAGAGCCGCTTGCTCTCCGCGTGGCTCGACTTCCGGCGGCCGCTCCCGCGCTCCTGCCAGTCGTCGTCGTACTCCGGCGGGTTCCACAGCACCCAGTCGCGCGGGCCGCGGCCCGACGCGTCCTCGTCGACGAGCGCGATCCCCTCCGGGTCGCGCCCGGTCACGGTCGCGGCGTGCTCGACGGGGTTGTTGATCGTCGCCGAACAGCAGACGAACTGCGGGCTCGACCCGAACCGCTCGCAGGTCCGGGCGAGGCGGCGCAGCGTCAGCGCGACCTGCGAGCCGAACACCCCGCGGTAGCTGTGCACCTCGTCGATCACGACGTACTCCAGCGACGAGAAGAACCGGTCCCACAGGCGCCCCGCGTACGGGAGCAGCGCGTAGTGGAGCATGTCCGGGTTCGAGAGGAGGACGGTCGGCTCGCGGTCGCGCACCTCCCGCTTCTCGCTCCGCGAGAGCCGCCCCGTATAGGACTCGACGGAGACGCCGCTGCCGAAGCCGAGCCCGTGAGCGAGGTCGCTCAGGCTCTCCTCTTGGTCAGCGATCAGCGCGTTCTGAGGGCCGATGTAGAGCGTCCGGCCCCCGTGGTCCATCGCGGCCTCGAAGGCCGGCACGGTGTACGCCAGCGACTTCCCGCTCGCGGTCTCGGTGGCGAGCACGGCGTCGTCGCCGTCGCGGACCGCCTCGATAGCCTCGGCCTGATGGCGGTAGAGCCGGTCGATCCCGTCTTTCGCGAGCGCGTCGGCCATCCGGGGCGCGAGGTCGATATCGCGGTACGCCGGCTCGCGGGCGGGCAGGCGGCGGTGCTCCGCGATCTGTCCCTCGTAGAACGGTCGATTCCGCAGCCACTCGATGGCGTCCTCCACGGCTACGGTATCGTGGGGTCGGCTAGGCCTAATCGTTGCGGTCGGGGTGGTGCGTATCCGGAAATCCGCCTCCCCAACCCTAATCGTCGGCCCCGGCGGCCTGCGCCCCGCCGAACTCGATCGGGAGCGGCTCCCGCGGGAGCGGGTCGTCCGGCCCCTCGCGGGCGAGCGGCGGCCAGCGCACCTCGATCGCGATCGGGTCGTCGAGGTCGAGGGTCATCCGGATGTCGCCCCTGCGGTCGGCGAGTTCGAAGCCGACCGACCGGTAGACGCTGCGCGCGACCCGGTTCCCGCTCTCGACGTGAAGTTCGAGCCCCTCGCGGCCCCCCGCGGCGGCGTCAGCGATGACGTGGTTACAGAGCTCCGTCCCCACGCCGCGCCCCTGCATCGCGGGATGGACGAAGACGGCGAGTTCGGGGCGAGCCGCGTCGGTCGGCGTGTACATGGCGTGGCCGAACACCTCGCCGCCGCGCTCGGCGACGACGTTGCTCCCGTCGGCGAGCATCGTCTCGATCCAGTCGGCCCGGCGGCTCCGGGTCACCGGCGGGAGCCCCTGCGCGCGGTCGGCCGTCTCGAACCCCTCGTACATCTCCACGAGGGCCGCGGCGTCCCCGTCGACCGCGGGGCGGATCGTCCACCGAGCCCCCTGCTTGTCCACGAAGCGCGGACAGCGCGGCGGACAGTGGACCGTCCCCTCGCACTCGCTGCCGTCCCAGCCGTCGCAGGCGGCGGTGGCGTGGTGGCTCATACGCGTCGCTTGGGCGTCTACGTGGTTATATCGTGACAGCTGGTCCCACTGCGTGGGAACGGAGAGAGGGAGAGCCGGCGACCGCCGCTGGACTGCACCGCACCGGATTCACTCCCGAATCAGGACGATCCCGTCGCGGAACACCGAGTGGTTCGGCACCACGTGCTCCTCGCCGTCGGCTTCGATGCGGGTGACGAACAGGTCGACCTCCTGCACGATGCCGCGCTCGCCGGCGACCCGCACCTCGTCGCCGATCCCGTACGGCTGTCGGAGCAGGAGGAACACCCCGGCCGCCGCGCTCGCGACGAGGTCCTTGGTCGCCAGCGCGGCGAACAGCACGACCGCGAGCGCGAACGCCGCCAGCAACACGACCAGCGCGAGCGTCTGCACGCCGATCTGCCCGAGCGCGAGCAGGGCGGCGACGTACACGACGCTGTACTTCACGAGCGGCGGCAACACGCCGAGCTCGGGCAGTTTGATCCCGCGGAGGCGCTCGGCGACGAGGAGTTCCGCCTTGTCGCCGACGACGATGCCGACGATGAGGACGACGACGGCGACGAACAGCCGCGGGAGGAACGCGGCCACGTCTGACCAGAACCGTTCGAGGTAGTTGACGTCGGCGACGGTCAGGGCGACGATGACGGTGACGGCGACGATGAAGTAGCTCGACAGCTGCGCCAGAATTCGCACCGTCGAGGTGTCGAACTCGCGGGCGGTGCGCTCGAAGGCGGTCCCCTCGATCACCTCCGGGACGCCCGCGCGGGTCAGCAGCCGGCGGTTGATCACGCCGACGACGTACGCCGCCACCAGCCCGAACAGCAGCACGAACAGGGCGAACCAGACCCGGTCGGGGACCGCCGCGACGAACTCGGAGACGGGTGTCGGTACCGCGGACATGGCGATCAGTACTCCTCCGGATCGATCTCCAAGACGAGTTCTCCCGCCTTAAACGCCCGCACGAGCCCGTCCGACTCGGAGAGGACTATCGCGGTCGCGTTCGTGTCGCGGGTGATCGCCCCGCCGGCCATGTGGCGAGCGCCGAGCCCCTTGGGAATGTCGACGCCCTCCGCGCCGGGTTCGAGGTAGCGGTACGCGGAGACGATCTTCCCGGAGTCGGAGACGACGAAGGCGCCGTCGAGCCGGGAGAACTCCTTGAGCATGACGTTGACGATGGGGTCGCCGACGTGGACGTGCGACTTCTCGAAGGGGTTGTACGACAGCGGGCGGGACTTGTTCATCACCTTCCCCGCGTCGCCGACGACGAACAGCGCGCCCACCGGCTTCCCCTTCTGCCCCTTCTGTCCGAGTTCGATCGCGACCTCGAACACGTCGCGGATCACGCTCGGCTCGGCCCGGGAGTTGACGAACAGGTCGTAGATCCCGGTGTGAACCGTCTCGTCGACGGTGACGCGGGTCACCGCGTCCGACCCGCCGTCGAAGACGGACGCGATACAGACCACCTCGTCGCCCTCCGAGACGAGGTCGGCGTCCATCGCCCCCTCGATCCCGAACCGGACCCGATCTTTGACGTTGTCGAACGGAAGCGGAAGCTCGACGAAAACCTCGGCGTCGACGTCGTTGTCGGGGGCGACGACGACGACCTCCGTGTCGCCGTCCTCGAACCGATCGTGGAACGAACTGGTCGGCGAGAACAGCAACACGGCGTCGGCGTCCTCGACGAGATCGGACAGGTGGTCGGTGAGCGAGGCCATTGGTTCAGCGTCTCCCGGACGACGTATAGTCGTTGCGTCGGCGTCGTGCGGGCGTCTGACGCGGGTGCGGTCGTGGTCCGCGTGCGAGAGCGCGATGACGACGCGCGACTTTTACCCGCGAGACGACTATCCGGGCATATGGCGACCCGCGAGGCCCTCTGGGACTACCGCGACGAGTTCGGCGACGCCTTCGGGCGCACCTACTTCCGCCGGTTCGGCCCGGGCGTGGCCTCCAGTATCGGGCTCGGAACGTACCTCGGCGACCCCACCCCCGCCGTCGACGACGCCTCCCGCGAGGCGATCGACCTCGCGCTCCGCTCCGGCGTGAACCACGTCGACACCGCCGTCAACTACCGGTGCGGGCGCGCAGAGCGCGTCGTCGGCGAGGCGGTCCGGAACGCCCCGATCGACCGCGACGCGGTCGTGGTGGCGACGAAGGGAGGATTCCTCCCGTTCGACGGCGAGCGCCCGAACGACCCCGCCAAATTCGTTCGCGAACGCTTCGTCGAGCCGGGGATCGTCGCCCCCGACGAACTCGCGAACGGGGCGCACGCGATCGCGCCCGACTACCTGGAGTGGTCGCTGGACCGATCGCTGGACCGGCTCGGGCTCGACGCGGTCGACTGCTACTACGTTCACAATCCGGAGACGCAACTGGCGACGCGGTCTCGGGAGGCGGTGTACGACCAGATCGAGGCCGCCTTCGAACTCCTCGAGCGCCGGCGCGCCGCGGGCGACATCGGCGCCTACGGCGTCGCGACGTGGGACGCGTTCCGCGTCGCCGAGGACGACGAGCGGTCCCTCTCGCTCGCCGAGGTGCTCTCGCTCGCCGAGGCCGCCGGCGAGGTGGTCGGTCCTGACGACGACCACGGGTTCGAGGCGATCCAGCTCCCCTTCAACGTCGCGATGGCGGACGCGTTCACGCGGCGGAATCAGCGCTCGCCCGACGGCGACGCCGACGACGGCCGGGTCTCGGCGCTGGAGTTCGCCCACGAGGCCGGCCTCTCCGTGGTGACGAGCGCGAGCATCGGACAGGGCGAGCTCGCCGTCGAGGGGTCGATCCCGGCCGAGGTCGACGCGACGCTCGCGGGGGAGACCTCGGCCCAGCGCGCGCTCAACTTCGCGCGGAGCGCGCCGGGGGTCACCTCCTCGCTCGTCGGCGCGAGCGACCTCGACCACCTCCGCGAGAACGTCGCGGCCGGGACGTTCGACCCCCTCGGCGCGTCGGCGTTCGACGCGGTGTTCGAGTAGCGTCGCGGAGGGAAACCGAGGGACGCGCCGCGCCGTCGACCGGGCAAAAGACGTTTGTCGGGACCGCTCCAAGCCGGGCGCATGGCCCCCACACGGCGAGCCCTCCTCCGGAGCGCGTCGCTCGGTGCGCTCGCGCTCGGCGGCTGTCTCGGCGCCGAGGCGGGCGACGGCGCAGACCCGGCGTCCGATTCGAGATCGACCACGGGTAGAGACGGCGATCCGACCGTGCTGAAGGTCCGAAATCCCGGCGGCCGGACGGTCGTCGTCGACCTCGCCGCCGGGAGTGACGGAGGTGACGGCGCCGACGACGAGGGCGACGGGAGCGACGGCGAGAGCGATGAGAGCAGCGGCGACACCGATCCAGCCCCGATCGGGCGCAAACTCGTGACGACCGCCGAGCGAGCGGCCGAGCTGACGGTCGCCGCGGGCGTCGCAGACGAAGACCGGTCGCGGGTCCGGTCGTTCCTCGACGACACCGACTACGAGACGGAGACGGTGTTCGTCGCCCGCGCCGGCATCAGGTCGTGTTACCGGTTCCGTATCCGGTCGGTCTCGTGGCAGCCGGGCCACGTCGAGTACGAGTACTGCCGCGAGCTCCAGCCGCCCGACGCGCCCTGCGAGGCCGGCGCGTGCGACGCGCCGAGCGTCTCGCTCCTGTCCCGCGCGAACTACCGGACCTTCGAGGATCTCCGGTTCGATCCCGTCCCGGTCGACGACTGGACCCCCGATCACCCGGCGACGGCGCTCACCCGAACGACGCTCGCCCGGGTCCGGCTGCGCGCGCTCGACGCCCTCGCCGCGCGGATCGAGGACGGCGAGACGCTGTTTCCGGCGGACGCCGCCGCGGTCGAGGCGGCCCGCGACGCCGCGGTCCGGTCGGTGGAGGGGCTCGTGACGAGCGCGAACCCGCTGGCGCGCTGGCTCGGGAGGCGGTTCCGCCCCCTGTTCGCCGAGCGGGACGCCGCGCTCGCGGGGACCGATCCCACGGTCCGCGCCGTCGCCGAGGCGTTCGGGACGTACCGGTGGATCGGGCTGGTCGCCGACGAGACGGACCCCGTGCTGTCGGCGGTCACCGGCGCGATCGAGCCGCAGGGTGGGTAGCCGGGGAGGAGAGGAAGCGAGGGGAGGAGAGGAAGCGAGGGGAGGAGAGGAAGCGAGGGGAGGAGAGGAAGCGAGGGGAGGAGAGGAAGCGAGGAGCGGAGAGGAAGCGAGGAGCGGAGAGGAAGCGAGGAGCGGAGAGGAGAAAGCGAGGAGCGGAGAGGAGAAAGCGAGGAGCGGGAAGCCGATGACGGCCGGTTTCGGCGGCGGTGCGATGGCGTTCGAGGGCGCGTCAGCGCAGCTCTTTGAACGTGGACTCGCACTCGGGGCAGACGCGGACGGAGAACACCTCGTCCGGGTCGTTCTGCTTTTTCAACACCTTCTCGCAGTCGGCGCAGTTCAGCCGCTCGTAGGTGTCCTTGAACAGGTCGCCGTCGCGAAGTCCCTTCCGCGTTGATTTCATGGCTCGGGATTGATCGCGTGGGGGGATAAAAACCACGTACGACGTCGGTCAGACGCGACGGCGCGCCGCGCCGCTTTCGCAACCCTTGTCTCCCGGCGCCGACAACGGCGACCGTGTCACGGAGCCGGCTGTTCGGATCGCTGTGCGCGATCGTCTTCCTCGTCAACTTCGCGCGGGTCGTGTTCGCGCCGCTCGTCGGCGAGTTCATCGCCGAGTTCGCGATCGGCGAGGGGACGGCGGGACTGATCGTCACGCTCGCGTGGCTCGGCTCGGCGGCCCCGCGGCTCCCGGCGGGCTGGGCGCTCACGCGCTTCTCCCGACAGCTCGTGGTCCTCGTCTCCGGGGCGATGCTGACGCTCGGCGCGCTCGGCGTCGCGCTGGCCCCGGGCGTCCCGACGCTGATGACCGCCGCGTTCGCGATCGGCCTGGCGTCCGGCGTCTACTTCGTCGCCGCGAACCCGCTCATCGCGGAGCTGTTCCCGACCCGCGTCGGGCGCATGATGGGCGTCCACGGGATGGCGAGCCAGCTCGCCGCCGTCGCCGCCGCGCCGGTCGTCACGGTCGCGCTCTGGTACGACTGGCGGCTCGCCTTCTACGGGCTCGCGCTCGCCGCCGCCGCCTCCACCGTCGTCTTCGTCGCCTTCGCCCGCCGGACCGACCTCCCGGACGCCGGCGCGAGCGACACCGACTTCGTCGCCGGCGCGCTCTCGGAGTGGAAGCTGATCTTCGCCGGCGTCGTGCTGATGGGACTCACGAGCTTCGTCTGGCAGGGGCTGTTCAACTTCTACGAGCTGTACATGATCGACAAGGGGATCGCGGAGGCGACCGCGCGGAACCTGCTGACGGTGATCTTCGCCGCGGGCGTCCCCGCGTTCCTCGTCTCCGGCGACCTCGCCGACCGGCTCCCGCACGTCCCGTACCTGCTCGGGATCGTGTCGACGTTCCTCGCGGGCGTCGTCCTCGTGGTCGTCTCGTCCGGGGTGGCCGCGGTCGTCGCGGCCAGCGTCGTCGTCGGCTTCGCCATCCACATGCTGTTCCCCGCGGGCGACACCTACCTGCTCGCGTCGCTGCCGGACGAGTCGCGGGCGTCGGCGTACGCCGTCTTCTCCGCCGGGATGATGACGACGCAGGCGGCCGGCTCGTGGGTCGTCGGCGAGGCGATCGAGGCCGGCGCCGGCTACGACGCGGTCTTTCTCACGCTCGTCGGAGGGCTCGCGCTGGTCGTCGTCGCCTATGCGGTCCTCGAGTACGCCGGGCGCGTTCCGGGCGGCGCGGCGGGCACGGAGCGCGCGCAGTGAGAGCGGCCCTTCCGTCCGCCGTGGCCGGCTCCCTACCCGACCGAGACCGGCACGGGCGCACGGGTATCGCACCAATTTAGGGCGTCCCGCCCGTGTACCGGATAGATGGAGTACGTACAAGAGCGCGTGACCACGCTGCACGCGTTGACCGACCACCGGCCGGACGCCCCGACCGGCCGCGCGGCGGTCGTCGTGCCGATGACGGAGCGCGAGTACGGAACGCTCGCGGCCGATCGGGTCCTGACGGCGCTGGAGTCCGTCGACCCCGCCCGCGTCGTCGTCCCCCTCCGCGCCCCCGCCGAGCGCGTCGGGCCCTTCGCCGACTGGCTCGACGGCTTCGACGTGACCGTGGAACCCCTCTGGTGCGGCGGCCCGCGGCTCACGGAGCTGCTCGCGGCCCGCGGACTCGACGGGGACCGCGGGAAGGGCCGGGACGTGTGGCTCGGGCTCGGGCGCGCCCTAGAGGAGGAGTTCGTCGTCGTCCACGACGCCGACACGAGGACGTACTCGCCGGCGTTCGTCACCCGGCTGCTGTTCCCGCTCGCGCACGGCCACGACTTCTCGAAGGGGTACTACGCCCGTGTCGAGGACGGATCGCTGTACGGGCGGCTGTTCCGGCTGTTCTTCAGGCCGCTGGTCCGCGCGCTCGCCGACGCCACCGAGCGCCGAGAGGCCGGAGTTCTGGAGTACCTCGACGCGTTCCGCTACGCGCTCGCCGGGGAGTTCGCGGCGACGACGGACTTCGTCTCCAAGCTCCGCGTCCAGCGCGGCTGGGGGCTGGAGGTGGGGACGCTCGGCGAGGCGTTCGCGCACGCCGGCTTCGCGGGGAGCGCGCAGGTCGATCTGGGGCGGTACGAGCACGACCACCGCTCCGTCGACGGCCCGACCGGCCTCGCCGACATGAGCCGGGCGGTCGGCGAGGCCACCCTCCGCGCGGTCGAGGGCGCCGGCGTCGCGGTCGAGTACGACGCGCTCGCCGACCGCTACCGCGAGGCGGCCGACGGGCTGATCCGCGGCTACGAGACGGACGCCGCGTTCAACGGCCTCGACTACGACCGCGCGGCCGAGCGCGAGCAGGTCGAGACGTACGCCGACGCCCTCGGCGAGCCGGGGCCTGACACCCGCCTGCCGGCGTGGCGCGACGCGCCCGTCACGCCCGCCGAGGTCGCCGACGCGGCGCGGGCCGACCTCGCGGCGGTGCGGGAGGACCGTTCGGGGAGAGCGAGCCGGAAGCCCCGGGAGACCGACCGGCCGCGGCCCGCGGACCCGAGCGCGGACGTCGCGCCGGGGGAGGACTGACCGATGGGAGGCGGACCCGGCGGGACCGGAGGCGGACCCGGCGGGACCGGAGGCGGACCCGGCGGGACCGGAGGCGACGCGCCCAGCGTCGCCGCCCGCGACGACCTCGCCGGCGTCGTCGACCTGTTCGAGTGGCTCACCCGCGAGGAGCTGTCCGAGGCGCTCTCGGAGCTCGCCTTCAAACAGCGCGCCGAGGTCGACGGCGAGGCCATCGCCGCCGCCATCGACGTCGCGGTCGCGGAGTACGCGCTCGTCCCCGCGCCGCCCGCCGCGCTCTCGGAGGCGGGAGGGGACGGTGGTCGGGCGACAGAGCCCGCAGATCCCGCCGACGGGGCGGACGCCGACGCGGTCGCCCTCGCGGTCGGTCCGGCGGCGTTCCCCTCGCTGCCGGCGGACGCCGAGGACCTCCCGCACATCCTCGACGTGCCCGAGCGCGACGTGGACCGCCAGGCGCTCTCCGAGGCGGTGGTAGAGCGTCTGTCCGCGGACGCGGTGGCCGCGATCGAGGCGGGCGACGCGGAGCGGCTTGAGGTTCTCGCCGACGTGACCTACGACATCGAAGCGTGGGCGCCCGTCGACGCCGGAGACATCCGCGAACGAATCGTGGCCGAACTGGACGGGTAGCCGAGCGGAACCAAGCGGCTCGGTCGTCGCGGTCGTCGAGCCTATCAGACTTGTCGGGATGCGGGCGTTCCGTCCCCGCGACGGCGACGCGATCGAGGGGAACCATTTTTGACGGGTCGGCCGGTACTCCGCGCTATGACCGAGTACACCGTCGAGTTCGTCGGCACCGGCGAGACGATCGAGGTGGCCGACACGGAGACGGTCCTCAACTCCTGTATCGAGGAGGGGATCGCCCAGGAGTACTCCTGCCGCGTCGGGATGTGTCTCGCCTGCTCCGCGGAGATCGTCGAGGGCGAGGTGACCCAGCCGGCGGCCCGCGGGCTCACCGACGAGGAGGCCGAGGAGTACGCGCTCACCTGCATGGCGCGCCCGCAGTCCGACCTGAAGCTCGACCGCGGGAAATACCCGCCGAGCATCGAGGACGACGCGGCGACGGACGTGGGTGACACGGATGCCGACGGTGCAGCGGCCGACGACGACTGATCCGTATCGTGCGGGCGGGGCGTCGTTTTTGAGTGAACTGTGATTCGACGCGGATTGGTCGATCGCTTATAAATCGCTACTACCAGATCGGCGGTGACGACTTCCAAAGCCCCAGCCGCTCGGTACAACCCGATCAGTGACTGTGGATCGACGGTGACGACTTCCAAAGCCCCAGCCGCGACGACTCGCGTGACTCGCTGCGCTCCTCACTCAGTCGCTCGTTTCACTCGCTCCCTCGTTGCGGTGCTTGCGTCGTCAGGCTTCGTCCTCGCGCCTGCCCCTTTGAGTCCCACCCAACCGCACCGCAGCCTCATACCTCCCCAGCCTCGTCGGCCTCCCGTCGCTTCGCTCCGGTCGGCCGACTCCCTCGCACGCGCTCCTCGCGTCCTTCACAGGACGCTCGGAGGCGCGCGCCACCGCACGTCGTTTAAAAGCGATCGTCGCTCACTTCTCGAACCCGTTCTCCGCGACGATCGTCCGGACGCCGGCGTACGCGACCGCGGCGATCCCGACGTAGGCGACCACCAGCGCGGTCGTCGTCGCGTCGGCGCTGTCGATCGCGAGCCGCGCGACCGCGTTCGCGGGGCCGCCCGCCATCGCCGTAGCGCCCCCGAAGAGGACGAGCATGCCGATCGAGTAGAGGAACTGGGCGGCCCGCCGGTCGGGTGCGAGCGCGGAGATGGCGAGCGCGAGCACGACGACGAGGAGGGTGAGCGCGGTCATCAGCACGAGGATCGAGGGGACGTTGGCGACCGGCGTCCCGTTCGCGCGGAGGAGGAGGAGCCAGAGGAGCGCCTGTCCGGGGGCGATCGCGACCGCCGCCAGCGCCTTCCCGTCGACGATCTCCCCGAGCGTGACGGGCGCGACGCGCAGCAGCTCGAAGGTCCCCTCGTCGATCTCCTCGGTGATCGAATCGACCACGAGCGACCCCGAGATGAACACGGGGAGGAAGACGAGCACCGGGATCAACACGGTGTACGTGAACGTGAAGTACGGGCTGGTGCCGGTCCGCTCGGGGAGGGGAAGCGGCGACTCGCTCAGGAATTCGGCTCGGTCCGCGCGCTCCTGTCGCTCGTAGGTCCGGAGCAGGTCGCGGAGCTGGACGACGATCACGGTGGTCTCGACCGTGGCGTCCGGGGCGGTGACCACCGCCGAGATCCCGCCGTCGTCGTTCCGGTTCGCAACCACCACCGCGTCGGCGGCGTTGCTGTCGAAGGCGAGCCGCGCGGCCGCGGCGTCCTCGTAGCGCGTGACGGAGGCCCCGTCGACCTCGCTCTCGGCGCGTTCGAGGTCGCTCACGGCGTCGCCGGCGCCGGCCACCTCGACCTCCGCGCCGCCGAGCGATCCGGGGTCGTACATCGAGACGAGCCCGACCACGAGGAACGACGAGAACGCGGCGATGAACAGCTGAATCGCGATCGCGAGCAGGATCGTCTTCTCCGCGCGCAGCCCCGACAGCTCCCGGCCGGCGATCGTCAGTCGGCTGTCGCGGTTACGCATAGACGCGCACCACCCCGAAGTTGTACGCGGCGTGGATCAGCGTCGCCAGCGCCAGCGTCAGGACGTAGTACGTCCCGCTCCGGCTCGCGCCCACCGCGGCGACCGTCGTCGCGAACCCGTGAAGTACGAGGGGCGCGAAGAACAGCGCGGCCACAGCAAGCGGGGGGAGCCCCTCTACCCCCGCCACGCTCCCGAAGGCGGCGCGGCCGACGTACAGGTCCGTGAGCCCGACCGCCTGCACGACCGCGGTGGCCTTCTCCGCGAGGAAGAAGCCGACCGCGGAGGCGGCCCCGACCGCGACGGCGACCCGATCGGTCCGGGCGAACGCGCCGCGCTCGAACCCGGCGTAGAGGTGGACGCTCTTCGCGAGTTCCTCGATGAACGCGATGGTCACTAAGAGTACGGGGATCGACACCGTCACCGGCAGCGCGAACAGCAGCGCGACCGCCAACAGCTCCGCGACGAAGACGAAGGGGATCGTACAGGCCGTGAGGAACGCGACCGGCGCGAGCGCCCGGAGCCGTTCTCGCCGCGATCTGGCGGATTTCGTCCCGCCGACCTCCCCGAGCCGCACCGCCAGCGCGTCGAGGAACTTCCGGCCGACCGGCTTCTGGGTGAACATGTCCTCCTCGCGGTACACCCCGAGCCCGAGCCCGAACAGGAGCGCCGCCCCGACCGTCATCGGCCCGGTCGAGAAGAGGATATCGCCGAACCCGACCGCTTCCCCTTGCAGGTCGAAGACGACCAGCGTGAGCGGCGAGACGAGCGCCACGGGCGTCACGTTCGTGAAGATCGCCGGCACGAACGCGTACGTCGTCAGGAGGACGCTCACCCCGACCGTGACGAAGGTGAGCTCCTTGAACGACCGGGCGAACATCGCGCCGACGAAGGTGGCCGCGAGAAAGGCCAACGCCACCGGGAGCACGGCGATCACCGAGAGCGCCCCGCCGCCGACGGCGACCGCGATAAGCGTCGTGACGAGCGCCGCAATCGCGACGTACGGGAGCGTCTTCCCCGCGACGATGTCGACCGGCGCGAGCGGGGTGACGAGCAGGGGCTCCCCGCGCCGGTTCGTGCGCTCGTCGAGGACGGAGGAGCCGTACGCCTGAATGAGGAAGTTCATCGGCACGAGGAAGACGAACGCTAAGAGGAGCGAGACGAACGGGAAGGGGGGAGAGATCGACCCGGGCGACCCGACCGTGTCGGCGCCGAACGCCCCGCCGCCGACCGAGGGGACCGCGAACCCGCCGTCGTCATCGCTCGCGGCGTCCCCGTCTGTGGCGCCCCCGCCTGCGAGTCCCCCACCGCCGCCGGCTCCGGCGCTCCCGTCGCTGGAACCGCCATCGCCCCCGCTGGAACCGTCACCGCCTCCGTCGCCGTCGGCGCCGGAGCCCGTGTCGCCCCCGCCGAGCGTCGAGCCCTCGTCGAGCCCGCTCGTCCGGCCGGCGTACTGGAGGGAGACGGTGATCGGGAACGCCGCGGTCCGGTTCTCCTCGGCGGCCATCAGCCGCTCGTTGTGCGCCTCGACCGCCTCCCGGAACGAGGCCGCCGCGGCCTCCCCCTTCGGGGTGTCACTGGCGCGGACCGCGACCGTCTCGACCCGCATTCCGTCTTCGCCTCCGTCACTGCTACCTCCACCGAGGACGACGAGGTCGGCCGTCTCCCCGAGCGAGGCGCTCCCGAGCGGGACCGCCGTGAGCGACGGCTCGGCCTCGACCGCGTCCGCGTACGGTGAGTCGCCGTCGACGCCCACGCGGTACACGTCGCGGTCGACGTCGAGCCCGACGACGCCGGCCGCGAGCCCCCCGCCGAGGACGCCGCCGGCGACGAGCAGGAGCGCGAGCGCCGCGAGCAGGGTCCGACGGTCGACGCCCCCGCCCGCGCGGGCCGTCTCCCAGCGGGCGACTCGAAGAATCCGTCGGAGTCGGTCGATCACTCGGCTCCCTCCGGCGGCTCCGCCGGTCGCGTCGCGTCGTCTTCCGTCGCCTCCGGTTCCGCATCCCCACCGCCACCGGTGTACCGCCCCGGCATCGGTCGCCCGACGATGTCGAGGAACACGTCCTCCAGGCTCGGCTCTCGCGTGCGGATGTCGACGACCTCGCCGCCCGCCGCGGCGGCGGCCTCGCGGACCGCCTCGACCGCGTCCATCGTCGGCACGGTGGTGCGGAACCGGTCGCCGACCTCCTCGGTCGCGCCGTCGAGGTCGTCGAGGTTGTCGAGGTCGCCGAGGTCGTCGAAAATCTCGACCAGTGCGTCGGTCCGCGCGGGCGACACGTCGGTGAACACCCGGTAGGCCGTCTCGCCGTGTCGCTCGCGAATTCCGTCGACGCTCCCCCGGGCGACGATCCGGCCCTCGTTCATCACCGCGACGCGATCACAGACGGACTCGACGTGATAGAGGTTGTGCGCGGAGAATACGACGGTCTTCCCGGTCTCGCGCAGCTCGCGGGTGAACTCCAGCACGGAGTTCGTCGTCACCGGGTCGAGCCCGGAGGCCGGCTCGTCGTACACGAGCACGTCGGGGTCGTTGACGAGCGACCGGGCGATGGCGACCTTGCGTTTCATCCCCTTCGACATGTCGCCGAGCCGCCGCTCGCGGTGGTCCAGTTCCAGTCGGTCGAGCGCGGCCTCGATCCGCTCGTCGGCGGCCTCGCGCGGCACGTCGTACAGGTCGGCGAAGAAGCGCAGGTACGACAGCGGCGTCATCTCCTCGTAGAGGGGCGACTCCTCGGGGAGAAACCCCAACTGCCGGCGCATCTCGGGGTCGTCGGAGGCGAAGCCGGCGACCTCGACCTCGCCTGCGGTGGGGTCGACGAGCCCGGCGAGCACCTTCAGCGTCGTCGTCTTCCCGGCGCCGTTCGGGCCGACGATCCCGAACACCTCGCCCTCTTCGACGGAGAAGGTGCTGTCGACGACGGCGGCGAACTCCCCGTACGTCTTCCGCAGCCCCTCCACTTCGATCATGCGCTCGGGTCCGCCGTCGGGCGGGTTAAAGCCACGCCCGCGGCTATCACCCGCGAGAACGACGCGGGCGCGACCGCCCGACGGACACACCCCGCCGGTAGCCTTACCCCGCGGCTTCGAGAACGCTCTCCGCATGAGCGATCGACGGGGGGTCACGGAGGGCCGCGACGACGCGCCGGACGGTGCCGGCGGCGCCGCCGCGTCAGATCACCCGGAGGAGGTAGAGGACGCCGCCTCGGGAGGTCCGAACGAGGCCTCCGACTGGTACGCGGGCCGCGAAAACGGACGAAAAACGGCGGTTCGGCCGAGTTTACTCCTCTTCTTCCGCTTCCTCGACGGGGCCTCGTCCTCGTTCCCACACGCCTTTCGCCGAGGTGTCGTTCGGTGCCGTGTGCGAGACGTCTTTCATGGTGTCGCGATCGTTTGCCATCTTGAAGCGGGATAGCGAGGATCTCCGTATTAACCCTTCGTGGAAAGGGATAATGAGTCTTGATACCATATAAGGTATTAATATCACACGAGCCCCCGCTGAGCGGTGCGGTTCCCAGTTGCGCCAACCTCCAGTAATAATTATGTGGAATGGGGCCGGCGTTCCAGATATGGGATACGTTGTTCGAATGCCGAAACTCGGCTTAGAGATGGAGGAGGGGGTACTGCTCGACTGGGCGGTCGAGGAAGGCGACTCCGTCGACGTCGACGACGTCGTCGCGGAGATCGAATCCGAGAAGACGAGCGCGGAGGTGGAATCCCGCGAGGGCGGCGTCCTCCGGCGCACCTTCCTCGACGAGGGAGACGCGGTGGCCCCGGGAACTCCGATGGGAATCATCGCCGACCCCGACGCGGACATCTCCGATCTCGTCGCCGAGGCCGAAGCCGACCTCGACGACGCGGCACCGACATCCGATTCCAGCGAAGAGGACGCCGCTGCGGCGCGATCTGCGGAGTCGAGCACGGAGAGTGACACGGCGGCCGCGAGCGCCGGGTCCGCGGGCGGCAAAGCGACGCCCCGAGCGCGAAAGCGCGCGGAGGAACTCGGCGTCGACCTCGGCACCGTCGAGGGGAGCGGGCCCGAGGGTGCGATCACGGCCGACGACGTCGAGGCCGCGGAGAGCGGTCCCGAGGAGGTGAAAGCGAGCCCGCGGGCGAAACAGCGGGCTGAGGAGTTCGGCGTCGACCTCGCCGGCGTGAGCGGGAGCGGTCCCGGCGGCGCCGTCACCGCGGACGACGTCGAGGCGGCGGCGGAATCGGCGAGCGAACCGACGGCCGACGCCGGCGGCGGAGCGACGAGAACGCTCGCCGAGGAGCGGGCGTTCGGCGGGATGCGGCGGTCCATCGCCAACCGGCTCGGAGAGAGCTATCGCAACGCCGTCCACGTCACGGAACACCGCGAGCCCGACGCCGCCGCCCTCCGCGCGGCGGCCGACGCCGCCGACGAGGCCCTCGAAGCGGACGTCTCCATGCCGGACGTGTTGCTCGTCGCGCTGTCGGCGGCGCTCGACGACCACCCCGCGTTCAACGCGACGTTCGAGGAGGAGACGCACCGGCTCTACGAGGAGCACAACGTCTGCGTGGCCGTCGACATCGACGAGGGGCTTGTCACGCCGGTGGTCCCGGACGTCGGTGCGAAGTCGCTGTCCGAGATCGCCGAGACGCGCCGCGAGATCACGCGGCGGACCCTCGACGGCGACTACACGATGGACGACCTCCGCGGCGGGACGTTCACGGTCACGAACCTCGGCGTGCTCGGCGTCGAGTCGTTCGATCCCATCATCAATCCGCCGCAGATCGCCATCCTCGGGGTGAACGCCGTCAGCGAACGCGTCACCATGGCGGACGGCACCCCCGAGTCGCGCCGCGTGCTCCCGCTGGATCTCTCCTTCGACCACCGCGTGGTCGACGGGGCGGACGCCGCGCGGTTCCTCCGGTCGCTCGTCGGCCACATCGAGGACCCGTGGCCGCTGCTCCCCGAGGCGGTGACCCCGACGGACGACGCGACCGACCGCCCGCCGCGCCTCGCGACGGCCACGACCAGCGAGGGAATGGCGGGGACGGTGCGCGCCCCCGACCTCGACCACGGGTACGGCGCGAACGACGGCGCCCCGTCGCCGGTGGATTTGTTCCTCTCGTCGCTGTCCGCGTGCCTGTCGCTGTCCGTCCGCTATCAGGCCGACATCCGGGACGTCGACGTGGGCTCGATCGAGGTGACCGCGGACGGGGAACCGGCCACGGGGTCGGTGGAGCGCATCGACGTGACCGTCGCGATCGACGCGCCGGAGGCGGCGGACGAGACGCTCGACCGCGTCGTCGAACTCGGCGAGCGGAGCTGTCACGTGGCGGAGCTCCTGCGCGAGGACCTCCCGATGGAACTTACGTGGGAGCGCGCCTGACGGTCGGGAGCGCCCCGGGACGACTACTCGCCGATCGTCGGCGCGCGCTCGAAGACCGCGTCGAAGTCCACGATCCGCGGACCGTCGGCGACCGGCCGGACCGAAACGGCGGCGTCTTGGACCGCGAGTTCGCGCTCGCCGTCCGCGCTGACGACCGCCTCGTCGACCGCGAAGGTCCACTCTCCCTCGGGACCGAGACGCTCCCAGTCGGCGACGCCGACCTCCTCGACGACGCCCGGCGTCGTGATCGCCGACACGGTCCGGTCGGCGTCCGGGTCCAGATCGAGCGCGACCCCTCGGGACGCGATCGGGGCCAGCTGCGTGCACGCGCCGGCGATCCCCGAGAGACCGATGTCGCCGCGGCTCGCTCGGGAGACGATCCCGCCGAGGAAGTCGTCCGGGTCCAAGATCGCGCGGGTCCCCACGAACGAGCGGTCGACGAGGCCGACCGTCGCCAGCCCGCGCACCGAGCGCCCGTCGTCGACCTCGGCCGCCACCGTCGCGTGGCGCGTCGCGACGGCGTCGGCGGACACAGCTCCGGTGGCGACGAACGCCGCCGCGGCGCCCGCGACCGTCCCGTCGACCATCGTGGGCACGACGTTGTTCGTCCCCGTCGACACGGCGAGCACGGGAACGTCGCCGATCTCGACGGCGAGGTCCCGAGCGGTGCCGTCGCCGCCGAACGCCACCACGGCGTCGGCCGCCTCGCGGAACGCGGCCGCCGCGCGACGGGTGTCGGAACCGGTCCCCTCGACCTCGATGTCGAGCACGCCGACGCCCGGCCGGTCGGTCTCCTCGACGGCGCGCTGACCGATGCGGCTCGAATCGGGCGCGAAGAGCGCGTCCACGGGCTCGTCGACGGCGTCGAGTCCGGCGATCACGCACTCGGCCGCGCGGCGCTTCCCGTAGGTGTCGCTGACGCTCGCGCTCCCGGTCAGCCGGCGGACGTCCCTGCCGGCCGCCGGGTTCACGACGACGCCGACGGTTGGCGTCGGCACCGCTCAGACCACCTGATGAATGGCGCTTCTGACGTCGTCGCCGTCGGGGACGACCTCGTCCTCGAGCGGCGTGCTGAACGGGATGTGGGTGTCGGGCACGCCGACCCGCTGGAGCGGGGCGTCGAGGCTGAAGAACTCGTCTTCGACCATCCGCGAGACGACCTCCGCGTGGACGCCGTACGAGACCGGGCTCTCGTCGGCGATCACCATCCGCCCCGTTTTCTGGATACTGTCAGCGAGCGTCTCCGTATCCAGCGGATACAGCGACCGCAGGTCGATGACCTCGACGTCGACCTCGCCCGCGAGGTCGTCGGCGACGGAAAGCGACTCGCCGACGAGCCGCTGTGTCGCGACGACCGTGACGTCGCTCCCCTCGCGTTCGACTGCCGCCTCTCCGATCGGGGCCGTGTAGCTCGGATCGGTCGGGACCTCGCCGTCCTGCTCGTACATCAGCTTGTTCTCGAAGAAGAACACCGGGTCGTTCGAGCGGATGGCGGACTTCAACAGCCCCTTGGCCGCTTTCGGCGTGCCGGGCGTGACCGCCTTCACCCCCGGGAAGTGGGCGAACCACGTGTGCGGCGTGCCGGAGTGTTGGCTGGCGGCGCCCATGCCGCCGCCTTCGGTCGTCCGGACGGTGATCGGCATCTCGGCTTTCCCGCCGAACATGTACCGCATCTTCGCCATCTGATTCATGATCTGTTCGCCCGCCACGCCGAGGAAGTCCGAGAACATCACCTCGACAACTGGACGGGTGCCGCTGGCGGCGGCCCCGACGCCGGCCCCGACGAACCCGGCTTCGCTGATCGGGGTGTCGCGGACGCGCTCGCCGCCGTACTCCTCGTAGAGCCCGTCGGTGACCTCGAAGACGCCGCCGTAGTTGCCGACGTCTTCGCCCATGACGAACACGTCCTCGTCGCGGTCCAGCTCCTCGCGAAGCGCGGCGCGGATCGCCTCGCGGACGGTCATCGACTCTGTGCTGTCGACTGACGCGGTGTCGGGTTGCGTGCTCATTGGGGATCACCTCCGCGACCGTCGGCGTGGAGCGCGCTCGCAAAGCGTTCGATCTCCGGGACGGGCTCGCCGAACATGTCGTCGTACGCCTCCTCGGGGGTCGGCTCGTCGGCCTCCTGAGCGAACGCGACGGCCTCCTCGATCTCGGCTTCGACCTCCGCGCGGAGGTCGTCGAGTTCCGATTCGGTGAGTTCGCCCCGGTCGATCAGCCGGTCGGCGAACGTGTCGATGGGGTCGCGCTGCTGCCACCGCTCGACATCCTCCTCGTCGCGGTAGGGCTCGGGGTCTCCCTCGAAGTGGCCGCGATACCGGTACGTCTCCACCTCGATGAACGTCGGGCCGTCGCCGGCGAGGGCGCGCTCGCGGGCCTCCTCAACGGCTTCGTTGACGGCGGTGACGTCCATTCCGTCGACGGTGAAGCCGGGGATGTTGTACGACTCGGCGGTCTCGCTGAGCTTCTCGACGTTGTGCTGTTCCTCGACCGGCGTCCCCTCGCCGAAGTGGTTGTTCTCGACGAGGAACACCGCCGGGAGGTCCCACGTCGCGGCAAGGTTGATCGCCTCGTGGATCTGTCCCTGCGCGACGGCACCGTCGCCGAGGAACGCGAGCGCGACGCGGTCCTCGTCGTGGTACTGGCAGGTCAGCGCGGCGCCGGCCGCCAGCGGCGGGCCCGCGCCGACGATCCCGTTCGCGCCGAGCATGTTGGCGTCGACGTCGGCGATGTGCATCGATCCGCCCTTTCCGTTGCAGTACCCCTCGCGCTTTCCGAGCAGCTCGGCCATCATCCGTCGCGGATCGAGCCCCTTCGCGATGCAGTGCCCGTGGCCGCGGTGCGTGCTCGTGATGAAGTCGTCCCCGTCGAGGGCGGCACACGCCCCGACGGCGACGGCCTCCTCACCGATGTAGAGGTGTACGAACCCCGGGATGTCGCCGTCGGCGAACAGGTCGCCCGCCGTGCTGTCAAACTCGCGGATCAGCAACATCCGACGGAGCGCTTCCTCCCGTCCGCCCGAATTCTTCATTGATATTGATGTCATACAACCCAGAGATAGTTACTAACTCCAAATAAATTTTTTGTCAACTATCGGTCTCCAACAGAGGAAGCGTGAGCCGCACTCCGGCGGGTATCTGATGGCGATCGACGTGTCCGGGTGCCGCGCTCGTCGCCGGGGGGTCCGGATCGGTCAGCCGAGGGATCGGGTCCGTCGGACGAGAGTCGGACTAGCTCTCGTACCCTTCCTCGAACGGGTCGATGACCCCGCTGCCGGGCTCCTCCTCGTCGCGAGTGAACCCCGGACCCGCCGTCGCCAGCTCGAAGACGAGCCCGTCGGGGTCGCTGAAGTAGATGCTCTTGAAGTAGGTGCGGTCTTTCACCTCGGAGACGCGCACGTCCTGTTCGCGGAGGTGGTCTTGCCACTCGCGGAGCGTTTCCTCGTCCTCGACGCCGAACGCGAAGTGGTGGCTCGCGCCCGGTCCGGGCGCGCCCTGCGAGTTCGGGTATTCGAAGTAGGTGACGTTGGTCCCCGGCTCGCCCTCCGGCGTCGACGAGAAGTAGTAGTGGGGCGTCCCCGGGTCGTCGTAGTTCTGCGTCCGCTTGACCGTGTGCCAGCCGAGCGCGTCCTCGTAGAACGCGACGGTCTCGTCCATGTCGGTACAGATGTTCGTCACGTGGTGGAGTCCGGTGGTCGGTGGGGCGTCAGTCATATCTGTGTGACCGGTCGTCGGGAGAACAGTTAGTGGTGAGGGTGGTTCGAGGACGCGGGTCGGAACTCGTCGGCTCGCCGGCTCAGAACAGCCCGAGATTCACCGCGTACGGCCACGCGGTGCCGCCGACGGCCAGCAGCGCGAGCGCGGCGCCGACGCCGTAGAGGTTCTTGAGGAAGCTCGTCATCTCGTTCTGCTTCTCCTCGGGGTCGTCGATCGACCAGAAGTCGTGCATCGTCACGGCGGAGGCGAGCAGGAACGCCGCGAGCCCGCCGGCCGC
Organism: Halorubrum amylolyticum; assembly: GCF_004114995.1. GTDB lineage: Archaea > Halobacteriota > Halobacteria > Halobacteriales > Haloferacaceae > Halorubrum > Halorubrum amylolyticum. Next base: position 22,961 of record NZ_SDJP01000009.1, on the reverse strand, counting down.
GAGGACCGGGAACGCGCCGGCCGCGACGCCGAGGCCGCCGAGCACCAGGACGAGCCCGGAGGCGATCACGGAGAAGCGCGGCGCCGGGAGGCCCTTGAACTCGGCGTAGCCGGCCATCGTGTCGACGTCCATGAAGTGGTTCAGGCCCATGAACGCGAGCGTGACGCCGAACAGGAGGCGACCGAGCAGGAACAGTTCGCCCGCGAAGGGGGAGTCGAATTGAAGCGGTATCGTCGCGATCTCAGCTAACATCGTGTAACTACGTATACGGACGTAACCTATTTATCGCTTCCCGGACAATAGGGTAAGCAGGTAACCCCGATGTCATCGCAGGAACTCGCCGGCTCAGAACCGGCGGACACGACCGACGCAGAGGCCGACGCAGACACGTCTGCTGTCTTGGAGACGCCGTGTCCGGTCGTCGACTCGCTCGAACAGATCGGCTCGCGCTGGCGGCTCGTCGTCCTCCACGAGCTGTTGAACGGCGAGTCGCGGTTCAACGAGCTGAAGCGCGAGACCGACGCGAACGCCCGGACCCTCTCGCGGGTGCTCGACGACCTCCAGGAGACCGGCTTCGTCGACCGCCGGCTGGAGGAGGACTCGCCCGTGGCGACCTACTACAGCCTCACCGCCAAGGGCGAGTCGCTGGCGCCCGTCTTCGAGGAGATCGACGAGTGGGCCCACGAGTGGCTCGCCGAGTGCAGCGGGTAGGGACCCCGTCGGAGGCGGTGCGTGCTACGCGCCGACCACCTACCACCGAACTTCGAACCCGTCGAGTCCCTCCGGCTCCTCGTAGGTCGCGTCGACCGCGTCGACCTCGGCCGCCTTACTCCCCGTCTCGCACCACGCGACCATCTCCTCGACGGCCGCCTCCGGCCCCTCGAAGACGGCCTCGACGCGCCCGTCGTCGAGGTTTCGTACCCAGCCGTCGACGCCCGTCTCCCGGGCGGTGTCGCGGGTCGTCGCCCGGTAGTAGACGCCCTGCACGCGGCCCGAGACGTACACATGTGCTCGCGTTCGGTCGGTCATCGGTGGTGGCTGCGTCCGCCGCCCTGTTAAGCGTCGCGGGGAGCGGTGCGAACCCCGACGCCACTCGCGACCCGCAACCGACGGCTTCTAACGAACGCCGGCCGACACCGGAGGTATGGACCTGTTCGGAACCGCGGGGATTCGCGGCAGCGCCGAGACGCGAGTGACGCCCGAACTCGCGCTGGCCGTCGGCCGCGCGGTCGCGTCCGAGGTGCGATCGGCCGGAGAGGAGGGAGGGACCGCCGAAGTCGTCCTCGCCCGCGACGGGCGGGTGACCGGCCCGGCGATCGCGGCTGCGATGGAGTCGGGGCTCGCGTCCGGGGGCGTGCGAGTGCTTCGCGCCGGACCGCTCCCGACCCCGGCGCTCGCGCACGCCTCGCAGGGGCGGTACGGCGTGATGCTCACCGCCTCGCACAACCCGCCGGCCGACAACGGTATCAAGCTGTTCCGGGACGGAAGCGAGTTCGACCGCGAGGCGGAGCGCGCCGTCGAGGAGCGCGTCGCGGGCGAGGCGCCGCCGACGGCGTGGGACGAATGGACCGAGACGGAGCGCGTCGACACCCTCGACGGCTACCTCGACGCGGTCCGCGCGTACGCGGCGGGGTTCGGCGACGATCTCGACGGCCTCCGGGTCGCGGTCGACTGCGGGAACGGGATGTCCGCGCCCGCGACGCCGACCGTCCTGCGGGAGCTGGGCGCCGAGGTCGTTACGCTCAACGGGAACGTCGACGGCCACTTCCCCGGCCGCGGGAGCAAGCCGACGCCCGAGACGCTGCGGGACCTCCGAGCGTTCGTCGCCGACGCCAACGAGGGCGTGGCCGCTCCCGGCCGCCCGAGCGCGGGCGACCAAGGCGACGATGGCGACGACGCCGAGGGGTTCGCCTTCGGGATCGGTCACGACGGCGACTCCGACCGCATCGTGATCGTCGACGCCGACGGCGACGTGGTCCACGAGGACACCGTCCTCGCGCTGCTCGCGGAGCGGTACACCCGCGAGAGCGACGCCGCGGACCCGGTGGTCGTGACGACCCCGAACGCCTCGGGTCGGATCGACGAACGCGTCCGCGAGGCCGGCGGCCGGGTCGAGCGCATCCGCCTCGGCGCGCTCCACGAGGGGATCGCGGCGGTGCGGGCGGACGCCGCAGCCGCGGCGGAAGACGACACCCGCGTCGTCTTCGCCGCCGAGCCGTGGAAGCACATCCACGTCGGCTTCGGCGAGTGGATCGACGGGGTGGCCTCGGCGGCCGTGATCGCCCGGCTCGTCGTCGAGTCGGGGCTCGACGCGCTCCGCGAGCCGATCACGGAGCGCCCGTACCGCAAGGTCAGCGTCGACTGCCCGGACGCGGCCAAGCCCGGCGTGATGGAGCGGCTGGAGACGACCCTGCCCGACGCCTTCCCGGACGCGACGGTCGACACCGACCACGGGGTCCGGCTGGAGTTCCCCGACGCCTCGTGGACGCTCGTGCGTCCCTCGGGCACGGAGCCGTACGTGCGGGTGTACGCCGAGAGCGACGACGTCGACGAACTGATCGCGGACGTCGAGGCCGTCGTCGAGGACGCGGTGGCCGCGGTCGGCGACGACGAGTAAGCGCTCGCTCTACCGTCGACGAGACGGGAAGGGGCCGAACCATCCCGATCGATCCTGATACATCACGAACATGGGTACGATCTCCGGTCGATCGCGGCGGATAGGCGACGATGTTTCCGCGGTATCGCGCGAACGTGCAACACCGGGGCGGGGAGAGCGACGAATTTATGCCGCGTACCCGCCGTTATAGGTGACATGGCATCCGACTTCGATCGGCGGCGGTTCCTCAAGGCGGCAAGTGCAGCGGGCCTCGTCGGGCTCGCCGGCTGTAGCGGCGGACCAAGTGGCGACGGGTCGGACGGCTCCGACGGCTCAGATGGTGAGGACGGTTCCGACGGCTCGGATGGTGAGGACGGTTCCGACGGCTCGGACGGAGACGACGGTTCCGACGGGTCTGACGGGTCCGACGGGTCTGACGGCTCCGACGTGCCCGCGACGGTCGGCATCGTCTACTCCGACGGCGGCCTCGGCGACAACTCGTTCAACGACGCGGCCAAGCAGGGAATCCTCGATGCCGAAGAGGAGTTCGGCATCGAGTACGCCGAGTCGGAGCCGGACGGCACCGGCGAGTTCGGGCAGTACCAGCAGCGGTACGCGAGTTCGACGGACCCGGACTACGACTTGGTCTCCTGTATCGGGTTCAACCAGGGCGACGCGCTCACCGAGACCGCGCCGCAGTTCCCTGACCAGGACTTCATGGTCGTCGACACCACGGTCGACGAGTCGAACGTCGCGAGCTACCTGTTCCGCGAGCACGAGGGCTCGTTCCTGATGGGCGTGCTCGCCGCGAATCTGACCGAGACCGACTTCTCCGCGGGCGCGGGCTCGACCGCACCCGACTCGACGAACGTCGGGTTCGTCGGCGGCGTCGACAGCCCGGTCATCCGCCGGTTCCAGGCGGGCTTCGAGGCCGGCGTCGACTACGCATCCGACGACGTCGACGTCACCACGAGCTACGTCGGCAGCTACGCCGACCCCTCGGGCGGACAGGAGCAGGCGCTGTCGATGTACCAGAGCGGCGCGGACATCGTCTACCACGCCGCGGGCGCGACGGGCGTCGGCGTGTTCCAGGCCGCACAGGAGGAGGGCCGGTTCGCGTTCGGCGTCGACCAGGACCAGTCGGTCTCCGAGGAGTCGTTCGCGGACGTGATTCTGGCGTCGATGGTGAAACGCGTCGACACCGCGGTGTACGAGTCGATCTCGAACGTCATCGACGACAACCACCAGGGCGGCGAGACGGTCGCGCTCGGGCTGGAGTCCAACGGCGTCGAGTGCGTCTACGGCCAGGAGATCGGCGGCGAGGTGCCCGACGACATCAAGACCGCCGTCTCGGACGCGCGCGACGAGATCATCGCCGGGAACATCGACGTGCCGGAGACCACGAGCAACTAAGCGCAACGGGCGACAGAGCGAAACGAGCCACTGAGCGCAGTACGGCGGCGGCGAACTCCCGATCCCGGGGTGTCCGGACCGCCCACCGCGACGACGACTTTTCAGACGATCTGATCGATCGAACGACAGTTTCGAGCGCGTCAGTTCGGAATCCGCGCTCTTTTAGGCTCCGACGCGGAGTTACGGGTGAATGAACCCGGCGGTCCACATGGACGGCATCACGAAGCGATTCCCCGGGGTCGTCGCGAACGACGACGTGGATCTCGCGGTGGAGCGCGGGAGCGTCCACGCCCTCCTTGGCGAGAACGGGGCCGGCAAGACCACGCTGATGAACGTGCTGTACGGCCTCTACGAGCCGACCGAGGGGACCGTCTTCCTTAACGGCGAACCGCAGTCGTTCGACTCGCCGCGCGACGCGATCGACGCCGGCGTCGGCATGATCCACCAGCACTTCATGCTCGTCGACCCGATGACGGTGTGGGAGAACGTCGTCCTGGGCAACGAGCCGAAGACGTGGGGCGGGCTCCGCGTCGACGAGTCCGCCGCCCGCGAGGCGGTCGTCGACCTGAGCGAACGCTACGGCTTCGACGTGGACCCCGACGCCCGGATCGAGGACGTCTCGGTGGGGGTCCAACAGCGCGTCGAGATCCTGAAGGCGCTGTACCGCGGCGCCGACGTGCTCATCCTCGACGAGCCGACCGCGGTGTTGACGCCCCAGGAGGTCGAGGACCTGTACGACGTCTTCGAGGAGCTCACCGACCAGGGGAAGACGATCATCTTCATCTCGCACAAGCTCGGCGAGGCGCTGTCGGCGGCCGACGAGATCACGGTCCTCCGCGACGGCGTCAACGTCGGCACGGTCGCGACCGACGACGTGACCCGCGAGGAGCTCGCGGAGATGATGGTCGGCCGCGAGGTGCTGATGGACCCGGCGACGACGCCCCAGGAGCCGGGCGAGCGCGTGCTGGAAGCCACGAACGTCCACGCCGACGACGACCGCGGCGTCGAGGCGGTGTCGAGGATCTCCTTCGAGATCCGCGCGGGCGAGGTGTTCGGCATCGCGGGCGTCGACGGCAACGGCCAGTCGCAGCTCGTCGAGGCGATCACCGGGATGCGAGAGCCGACCGGCGGGGATATAACCTACCTCGGCGAGCCGATGGCCGACGAGAGTCGTCGCGAACACATCGACCGCGGGATGGCCTTCATCCCCGAAGACCGACAGGAACGGGGGTTGGTGATGTCGTACGACCTGACCGAGAACGGCATCCTCGGGAGCCAGCACGACCCGCCGTTTGCCGAGAACGGTCGGCTCGACTGGCGCGCCTCTCGGGAGCACGCGGAGTCCGTGATCGAGCAGTACGACGTGCGCCCCCCGAACGCCGACGCCGAGGCGGAGTCGCTCTCCGGCGGCAACCAGCAGAAGTTCATCGTGGGTCGGGAGTTCGAGCGCGACCCGGACCTGGTCGTGGCGATGCACCCGACTCGGGGGGTCGACATCGGCTCCACGGAGTTCCTCCACGACCGCCTGCTCGAACTCCGCGCCGAGGGGAAGGCGGTGCTTCTGGTCTCCTCGAAGCTGGACGAGGTGCAGGGGCTCTCCGACCGGCTCGCCGTGATCCACGAAGGGGAGTTTTCTGGGGTCGTCGACCCCGCCACGGTGACCGAAGAGGAGATCGGACTGCTGATGGCCGGGGAGACGCTCGACGACGACTCGGTCGAGCGGGCCGCGGTCCACGACGCCGCAGCGGCAGGTGACGCAGCCGAGACGGACGGCGACGCCGGAAACGGGGAGGTGGACGCGTGACTCGCTCCGACGCCGGGGCCGACGACGGGTCCCCGTCCGACCGGGTCCCGTCGATCGCACGCCGGGTCGTCGCGCCGTTCGTCGACCGATCGGTCGCCGAGCGCCTCCTGATAAGCGTCGCGGCGATCCTGCTTTCGATCGCCGTCGGGTTCGTCATCGTGCTCGTCTCCGGACGCGTCGCCGAGTGTGGCACCGCGGCGTGGGCGATGCCGCTCACCGGGATCGGCTTCTGTTACGACCCGGTCGAGGTGTACCTCGTCCTGTTCAACGGCGCGCTGGGATACCCGTTCGCGGTCGGTGAGCCGGGACTGCTCAACCCCAACTGGACGCCGTTCAACCTCTCTCTCGGGCTGACGCTTTCGGAGACGACGCTTCTGATCTTCACCGGGCTCTCCGTCGCGGTCGCGTTCCGCGCCGGGCTGTTCAACATCGGGACGCAGGGCCAACTGGCCGTCGGGGCGCTGGCGACCGCGCTGACCGTACTCGCCGCGGCGCCGTTCCTCCCGGAGGGTCCCGTCGCGGGCGTCGCGCTAATCGGTATCGGACTCCTCGCGGGCGCCGTCGGGGGCGGCTTTTGGGGCGCGATACCGGGCGCGTTGAAGGCGTACGCCGACGCCAACGAGGTGATCACGACGATCATGCTCAACTTCATCGCGGCGAACATCGCGTACGTCCTCGTGTTGGAGGTGTTCCGCGCCGAGGGGTCGTCGGTCGTCGCCACCGAGTACGTCCCCGAACACGCGCAGTTCCTCCCGTGGCTCTTTCCGGAGTCGAGCGACTTCGCGCTGCTGGCGCTTCTGGTCGGGATCGGCTTCATCGCCGGGCTCTACTACCTCGTCGAGCACACCTCGTTCGGCTACGACCTGCGCACCAGCGGGGTGCAGGCGGCCGCCGCCGAGTACGGCGGCGTGAACGCGAAGGCCACGACCGTGCGGGCGATGACGCTCTCGGGCGCGATCGGCGGCGTCGGCGGATCGCTGTGGGTGCTGATGTCGGAGGGGCGATGGATGGCGTCGATCCCGGACCTCGGGTTCGACGGGATCACGGTCTCCATCCTCGCCGGCAACAACCCGCTCGGCGTGTTGCCGGCGGCGTTCCTCTTCGGCCTGCTGAAGGGCGGCGCCTTAGAGATCGGCTTCCGCACGAACGTGCCGACCCAGCTCGTCGGCGTGTTGCGCGGACTGATCATCCTGTTCGTGGCCATGCCGGAGTTCTTCCGGATGTTCGGCCGGTACGCGGGGATGGGGTCGTCGGGTCCCGGTGGGGCCGCCGGATCGGGCGGCGGCGGCTCGGACGGCACGGAGTCGCCCGCCGCGAAGCCGGCGGACGACACGGCCGCCGTCGAAGGAGGTGAGGCCGATGCGTAACCCGCTCGCGGACGTCACGATCCCGGTCCTCGACGACCTGATCGAGTCCGACTACGTGCGGTCGCTGATCGTGAGCACCGTCGGGGTGCTCGGCGCGCTGCTGGTGCTCGGCGCGCTGTTCCCCGAGTCCGTCGCGGGCGACCTCTCAGGGATCGTCTTCTCGACGAGCACGGCGTCGTCGACGGCGCGGCTGGCGGCGCCCATCGTGCTCGCCGGGCTCGGCGGCATCTTCGCCGAGAAATCCGGCGTCATCAACATCGGACTTGAGGGGCTGTTGATCATCTCGGCGTTCGTCTCCGTCTACGTCGCCTCGATCGTCGGGATCGGGAACACCGTCCTCGGCGTGCCCGCCATCTGGGTCGGTTTCCTCGGCGGGATCGTCGCCTCGACCGCACTTTCAGGCGTGTTCGGCATCGTCTGCATCGAGTTCAAGGCGGACCAGATCATCGCGGGACTGGCAGTCTGGCTCATCGCGCTCGGGCTCGCGCCGTTCATGTCGACGGTGTTCTTCGGCGGCGTCAACACGCCGAACCTCGGCGCGCGCGTCGGCTGGCGGTACTCCGCGGCGATGGTGGTCGTCGCGACGCTGCTCTCGTGGTGGGCGCTGAACCGCACCGCGTTCGGCAAGCACCTGCGGGCGGCCGGGGAGAACCCGAAGGCGCTCGACACGGTGGGCGTCTCCGTCTCGAAGGTGCGTCACGCCGGCGTGCTCCTCTCCGGCGTGCTCTCCGGCGTCGGCGGCTCCGCGCTCGCGCTCTCGATCGGCCAGTTCGTCGGCTCCGGCGAGACGATGGTGCAGGGCAAGGGGTTCATCGCCATCGTGGCGTACCTGTTCGGCAACTACAACCCGGTCGGGACGCTCGGCGCGGGCGTGCTGTTCGCCGGGCTCGACGCGGTCCAGATCCGGCTCCAGCAGCTCGGCTACGCGATCCCCGACACGCTGGTCCAGACGATCCCGTACGTGGTCGTCATCCTGGTGCTCGCGTTGGTCGGCCGGACCCGTCTGCCCGAGGCGGCGGGCGAACACTACGAGACCGAGGACTAGCCAAGCGGGCCTCGGCTCACCGTTTCCGGTCACGGTCGCTGTTTTCCCACTTTCTCCCGTCCGTATCCCTCTCGTGTCGTCGAACAGGCGACCGAATCGGGAACAAAGAGTTTTGCCACAGGGGCGACCACGCACGTGGTATGAGCATCGACGAGTACGACGTCGTCGTGGCGGGCGCCGGGACCGCCGGCTGTTACGCGGCCGCGACGATCGCGAACGAGGGGCTCGACGTCGTCATCGTCGAGCGGAAGGACGCTGAGGAGGCCGGCCACATCGCCTGCGGCGACGCGCTGAAGGGCGCCGACGCCTTCCCGGAGGCGATCCCGAAAGACCGGCTGGAGCCGGCGTTCACGAACACCGGCGTCGACCACGGGCGCTTCGAGATCCCGCAGGAGGACACCGTCCTCGAGATCCCCGTCCCGGGCGAACTCGCCGTCATCGACCGCTGGGAGTACGGCCGGCGGATCATCTCCGGCGCGGAGGACGCCGGCGTCGACTTCCACTACGACACCGTGATCAACGACGTGATCCAGACCGCAGACGGGCGGGTCACGGGACTGCGCGCCAAGCGCAAGGGGGACCCGGTCACCTACGAGGCGGACCTCGTCATCGACGGCGCCGGGTCGCTGTCGCTGTTACAGGACAAGGCGGACTTCGAGGGGACGACGTTCGACACCAACGTCCGGTACTCGCAGTTCTGCTCGGCGTACCGCGAGATCGTCGAAGTTCCGGAGCCGGTCGAGTGGGACGACGCCCTCGTGTTCAAGGCGACCGACCGCGCCGCGGGCTACCTCTGGTACTTCCCGCGGACCGCGACCGAGATCAACGTCGGCCTCGGCTTCCAGATGAACGAGGAGCCGATGCAGCTCGTCGAGGCGCTGAAACGCGACCTCCGGAACCGCCCCGAGTTCGAGGGCGCGGAGGTCAAAGACAAGCTCGGGGCCGCGCTCCCGACCCGCCGCCCGTACGACTCGGCGGTCGCGCCGGGGTACATGGCGGTCGGCGACGCGGCGGGCCACGTCAACCCGACGACCGGGGGCGGCATCGCGGGCGCGGCGTACGCGGGCAAGTACGCCGGCGAGCAGGCGGTGAAGGCGGTCTCCGACGGAGACGTGAGCGAGGAGAACCTCTGGCGGTACAACACCCGCGTGATGGACCACTTCGGCGGCCGATACGCCGGCCTCGACGTGTACAACGTGCTCTCGACCGCGGTCGACGTGGACGACCTGATGGGGCTGCTCGCGGCGCTGCCAGGCGAGAAGCTCGCGGAGGCGCTGTACGAGGGGTCGACCTCGATGTCCTTCGGCCTGAAGCTGAAGGCGGCCGTCAAGAGCTTCGGCTACTGGGGGACGATCCGGAACTTCTACCAGACGAAGACGCTCGCCGACGAGCTGCTCGACCACTACGACGCGTACCCCACCAGCCCCGCCGCGATGGCGAACTGGACCCGCGAGCGCGACGCGATCATGGACCGGATCTACGAGACGACCGGCGCGGACGCGAAGTACTGAGTCGCGCTCCGGTCGCTTCGGGGCGTGTCTCGTCCGGGGTGTCCCGGCGAACGCTTTTGTCTCGTCGCTCTCTTGTACGAAGGACCATGGGGCTATTCACCGAGCTCGGCCGACGGGTGGAGGAGTTCAAGCAGACGGCGAAGAGCGAGGTCGAGAGCGCCGAGACGTTCCGGTGTCCCGCCTGCGGTGAGGAGTTCGACGGTCCACGCGAGCGGTGCCCCGAGTGCGGTGAGGAGATGGCCGGAGCGACGGGGACGACAGAGTAGCCGTCTCCGTTTGCCCGTTTTTCCGCTTTACCGCCTTTCCGCTTTACCCCCCTTTCCGCTCAACACCCTCTCCGCGTCACCCCTTTCTCCTCACTCAGGGCCGCGACTCGGCGACCTGCCGAATCGCCCCGGCGAGCACGCCGATCCCGACCGCGATGTCGTCTTCCACCACGTCGAACGTGCTCGTGTGATGACCGCCGGGGTGGTCCGTGCCGACGCCGACGTAGCAGGCGAGCCCGCCGCGCTTCTGGACCGACTGCATCAGGTAGGTGGCGTCCTCCGACCCCCCGAGGTCGGCGCTGTCGACGATCTCGGTGACGCCCGCCACGCCGCCCGCGACCTCGCCGACGATCCCGGCGAGCACGTCGTCGCTCGTCGCGCTGGGGGCCTCGCCCTTCGTCGAGACCTCGACTTCGCAGTCGTGCATCTCGGCGGCCGACTCCAGAATTCGGTCGGCGTGGTCGGACATGTAGTCGGCCAGCTCGGTCGTCGCGCCCCGGAGCTCGCCCTCGATCAGCGACTCCTCGGGGATGACGTTCGTCGCGGTGCCGCCGCCGACGATCCCGGCGTTCACCCGGGTCGGCCCGTCGGCGTGGCGGGGGATCGCGTAGAGGTTCTGGACCGCGGCCGCCATCGCCTGCACCGCGTTCCGGCCCTGCTCCGGCCGCGCGCCCGCGTGGGCCGGCTCGCCGGTGAACTCCGCGAGGAAGTGCCGGACCGCGAGGAACCCGTCGACGCCGCAGACGACCTCGCCGGAGGGGTGATCGAGGCCGACGTGGACCGCGTAGAGGTAGTCCACGTCGTCGAGGTGGCCCGACTCCGCCATCGGCTTGCCGCCCGCGACCTGCTCTTCGCCCGGCTGGAAGAACACCTTGAGAGTGCCCGAGAAGTCGGATTCGAGCACCGCGTCGAGGGTCCCGAGCCCCATCGTCGCGTGCGCGTCGTGACCGCACGCGTGCATGTACCCCTCGCGCTCCGAGCGGAACCCCTCGGCCGCGGGGACGTGGTCGTTGCCGGCGGACTCGGTCACCGGGAGCGCGTCGATGTCGACCCGAAGCCCGACCACGGGACCGGGGCCGCGCTCCGCGACCGCGACGCAGCCGGTGTACCCGCCCGAGAGCTGATCGACGACCTCCGGGTCCGCGCCCGCGTCGCGGGCGCGCTGCTCCCACTCCGCGAGTTCCTCGTCGCCGGGGACGTTCATGCGGTCGTCGGCCGCCAGCGCGTCCGGGCCGACGTACAGCTCGGTGAGGTCGCGCTCGCGCAGCTCCTCGACGATCCGGGCGGTGGTGTAGAACTCGCGCCACGCCGGCTCGGGGTGGCGGTGGAGGTCGCGGCGGAACGCGCGATACGCGTCGTCGTCGAGAGCGCTCATACCGGCGGGAGGCCGCGACCGGGCTTAAACGCTCGCGTGGCGGTGCAACTCGCTGCGTTCCGCGCCCTCCGGTAGTCAGACCCGTCTCCCCCGTCCCTCAGTCGTCCTCTCCGCCCTCGTCGATTCGGTCCGCGTGTCGCGTCAACGCGGCCGCGACCGTCCGGGCCTGCTCGGGCGTGAGGTCGACCCGGTCGGCGTGGTTCGGGAGGCCGTCGACCTCGAGCCCATCGAGTTCGAACTGCAGTTCGACGCGGTCCGGCTCCTCGTCGGACGCGGTGACGTTCAGCACGCCCGTGGCGTCCTCGGTCCAGTCGTAGCCGACGGCCGCCCCGTCGACGAGGTCCAGCGTGGTGTGCGCGGTCACCGACGTGATCCGCTCGTTCATGCCCGGCCGGACGGCGGGGAGCGCCATGGAAGTTCCGACCGGCGGGCGAGAAGCGGTCACGGCGGCCCCGTCGGCGCCGGGCTACCAGCCGAACAGCTCCGGTGCGACGTCGGCCGACGCGTGTTGCGCGCGGTCGTCCGCGGCGTCTCCGCTGACGGTCGCGGGGTCCTCGCCGGCGGTCGCGCCGTCGTCCGCCGCCGGACCGATCGGACGATCAGTCATCCGACGAGGCCACCCCCGGGTTCGCCGCCGTCGTGCCCTCATCGGCGAAGGGGTACCACGACTGCTTCGCGTCGGTGAGCGACGGGTCAGCGTAGTCGGTCTCCTCGGGCTCGCACAGCTCCGCGAGCGTCTCGTTGTCGGTCGCGTCGGCCCACTCGCGGAAGGTCTGCCCCGGATCGCGGCGCTCCGCGAACGCCTCGATCAGGTTCCGGATGGCTCCGGGCGCCTCGTCGGCCGGCACCCGCTGTTGGACGTAGTCGACGAAGGATGGCTCCTCGCCCATCCCGCCGCCGACGCCGATGTCGACCGCTTCGACCATCTCGCCGTCCTTGCGCGCCCGCATGCCGAGCAGACCGATATCCGCCGTGTTGGCCTGGCCGCAGTCGGCGGTACAGCCGGAGAAGTGGATCTTCAGCTGCTCGACGTCGTTCGGCAGGTCGACGTTGTCGCGAAGCCAGCGGAGCATCGTCGCCGTCCGCGTCTTGGTCTCGACGAGCGCTATCGAGCAGAACTCGGTGCCGGTACACGCCATCGCGCCGCGGACGAACGGGTTCGGCTCGGGCCGGTGTTTCGCGAGCAGCGGCTCCGCGATCAGCTCGTCCACGCGGTCGGGCTCCACGTCGACGATGATCGGGTTCTGCCGGCGCGTGAGCCGGACCTCGCCGGAGCCGTACTCGTCGGCGAGGTCGGCGAGCTCGATCGCCTCCTCGGCCGGGAGCCGGCCGACGGGGACGCTGAGGCCGACGTACCGCTTGCCGTCGCCCTGTTCGTGGACGCCGGTGTAGTCTTTCTTCCCGGCGTCGGGGGACGACCCGGCGTTGTACGTGTACTCGTCGCGGATGTCCTCGCCGGCGGTCCGCAGGTCGGCGTCGACGTACTCCTCGTCGAGGAGGTCGCGGATCCAGTCGGTGCCGTGCTCGTCGACGAAGAAGCGCGAGCGATTCTTCGCGCGGACCTGCCGGTCCCCGTGGTCGTGGTACAGCTCGACGAAGCCGCGGACGACGTCGTACGCCTCGTCCGGGGTCACGAACACGTCGAGAGGGCGAGCGACGCGGGGCTCGCGGCCGCCGAGTCCGCCGCCGACGCGCACGTTGAAGCCGAGCATCTCCTCGCCGTCGATCACCGTGGTGGCCGGTTCGAGGCCGATATCGTTGATCGCGTCCTGCGCGCCGCCCTCGGGGGTCCCGGAAACGCTGATGTTGAACTTCCGGGGCATGTTACAGAGGTCGTCGTCGCCGCGGATCTCCTCTTGGAACCGTTCGAGCAGCGGAAGCGTGTCGATCACCTCGTTCGCGTCCTTGCCGGCGACCGGGCTGCCGGAAATGTTCCGCATCGTGTCGCCGCCGGACGAGCGGGTGGTGACGCCGACAGACTCCAACTTCTCCCAGATCTCCGGGATATCTTCGAGTTTGATCCAGTGAAGCTGGATCGACTGGCGGGTCGTCAGGTCGATCCACCCGTCGCCGAACTCGGGGTTCGACACCGGCCCCGACGCGTAGTCGCGAGCGACCTCGCCGATCGCGCGGAGCTGATCGGGTTCCAAGATCCCGTTGGCGTTCGTCAGCCGCATCATGAAGTACCCCTCTTGGCCCGAGCGCTGATGGAAGATCCCCCAGAACTTGAACCGGGTGAACCACGCCTCCCGCTCGTCTTCGGGGATCGACTCGAACCCCGTCTCGGCGAACTCCAGTATCTTCTCCCGCACCTCGTCGCCGTACAGATCCGATTTCCACTCTTCCTTCTTGTTCGCCATCACCGATCACCCTCGTCGGTGGTGTCCAAGCGAGCTGCGACTATATTGGCTGAATGGTGAGTCATTTCGGCTAGAACTTCACAGGACACCATAAAATAGTTCGGTTTTTATAAAATCACAAAATACGGTAGGTAACGGAGCGATCGAAAACCCCGCCGTCAGAACGGTGTATATTTCCCATTTGAAAAACTGAAATTATATATGCGGTAACGAAGCCAGACAGAAGTTCACAAATACAATCCGCCGCCGCGGACCGGCGCGGATCGGAGTCTCCTCGCCGCGGATCGATCCCGCTCGGCGCTTCGGAAAGCTCGATCCCGCTCCTCGCGTCGGGAAGTCGGCCCCGCGCGTGTGCGCCGCCGGCGCGTACCGCGGGCGACGACGCCCGTCTGCACAAGCGCACGCGAGTTTATTTAGAAAATAAAGATATTGATGGACGTTCTTTTTCCTCACCGGCCTAATTTATCCATACCAGAACAGTTACACCGGGGATGTGGTATGTAGTATTCAGAAATCAACTGATGCGACACTACGTGTGCGGGCCACCTATTTCGGACCGGTCACGGAGCGGAACCGCTTACGGATCGACCGTTCCAGGGCGGTGTGGACCCACTGCGGAGGGGTGTCACCGCCGATGAGCGAGTGGACGCCGACGACGTGCATGCGGTGTGCGGTCGGATGCGGGCACCTCCAGCAGGGGTACACCAACAACTACGGACTCGACACGGTCCGGGGCGACGCGTCGCATCCGGTCAACCGCGGCCTCGCCTGCCAGCGCGGGATCAACGAGACCGCGGACCCCGACGGCGACTGGCTGACGCGACCCCTCATCAGGGAGGACGGGACCCTCGTCCCCACGAGCTGGGAGACGGCGATCGGGACCGTCGTCTCGCGTATCGAGGACGCCCTCGCCGAGTCGCGGGACGGCGTCGCCGTGCTGGGGAGCGGCCAGCAGACGAACGAGGCGGCGTACGCTCTGGGGAAGCTGGCTCGCGGCGGCTTCGGCACCCGCTACTACGACGCCAACACCACCCTCTGTATGGCCTCGGCCGTCACCGCCTACTACCAGGCGTTCGGGAGCGACGCGCCGCCGCCGACGTACGAGGACATCCCCGACGCCGAGACCCACGTGATCTGGGGCGCGAACCCCGCGGTGGCACACCCGGTGATGTACCGGTGGATCGCCGACAGCGCGAGCGACGACGACGGCGAGCTGATCGTGGTCGACCCCGTCGAGAGCGAGACCGTCGACGACGCCGACCTGCACGCGCAGGTCGACCCCGGCACCGACCTAGCGTTCGCCAGAGCGGTGTTGGCACGGGTGGTCGCCGACGGGGGCGTCGACCGCGAGTTCGTCGCCGAGGCGACGACCGGCTTCGAGGCGACGGTCGACTCACTCCCCTCGGTGCAGGAGGCGGCCGAGACCGCCGGCGTCTCGGTCGAGACGGTCGAGCGCGTCGCCGACGCCCTGACGGACCCGACCCTCGTCTACTGGGGGATGGGCGTCAACCAGAGCGTCCAAGGGACCGCGACCTCCCGGGCGCTCATCGACCTCTGTCTGGCGACGGGGAACCTCCGGCCCGGAAGCGGGCCGTTCTCGTTGACCGGACAGGCGAACTCCATGGGGACGCGGGTCTGCTCCTCGAAGGGGACGTGGCCCGGCCAGCGCGAGTTCACCGCTCCCGGAGAGCGCCGGGCGATCGCCGACGCGTGGAACGTCCCCCGAGACAGGCTCCCGGACGATCCCGGGCCGGGACCGGTCGGGATCGTCGACGCCGTCGCCGACGGCCCGCCGGAGGTGTGTTGGACGGTGGCGACGAACCCGGTCGCGGGGATGCCCGACAGCGACCGGGTCCGCGAGGCGCTCGACGACGCCTTCCTCGTCGCGCAGGACGCGTTCCGGACCGAGACCGTCGAACTGGCGGACGTGGTGTTGCCGGCGGCGACGTGGGGCGAGTCCGAGGGCACCGTCACCAACATGGAACGCCGGGTCTCGCGGGTCCGCGCCGCCACGGAGACCTCGCCGAAGATCAAGCAGGACCTCGACATCATCGTCGCGATCGGGGCCGCGATCGACGACGAGCTGTTCCCGCGGCCGGCGGTCTCGCCGGAGTCGGCCTTCGACGAGCTGCGCGAGCTGACGGCCGGGACGCCGGCGGACCTCTCGGGGATCTCGTACGACCGGCTGGAGGCGGAGCGGGCGGTCCGGTGGCCGGCGCCCTCGCCCGAGGCGGAGGGCGGCTACCGCTACGTCGAGGACGACGGCTGGGCGTTCCCCACGCCGTCGGGTCGCGCGCGGTTCTCGACGGGAGCCCACGACGGCCTCGCCGAACCGACCGACGACGAGTTCCCGCTGACCCTCACGACCGGACGGCGGGCCGACGCGTACAACACCGGCGTCCGCAGCCGGGGCGCCAAGACCGACGCCCCCCCGATGGCGCGTATCCATCCGGAGACGACGCTGGAGTACATCGAGGCGTTCGACCGCGGGAAGACCGTCGTCTCGTCGAAACGGGGGTCGGCGACGGTCGCGGTCAACCCGGACGACGGCGTGCCGAAGGGGATGGTGTGGCTGCCGATCCACCACCCGGCCGTGAACGCCCTCACCCTCCCGGTCGTCGACCCCGAGTCCGACGAGCCGAACCTCAAGCAGTGCGCGGTCGACGTCCGAGCGCCGCAGCCGTCGAATCCGTTAGTCCACGGGGGACAACCCACCGCGGACGGCGAACCCGCCTCGACGGACGACTGATGCCCCACCGCCGCCGTTCCGCCGGGCCGGGCGGGCGGTGACAGCCTCAAGCGCGGTATACTACATGGTTATTTATCCGGAAAAAGAGTTATCCCGAATGAGAGGAAACGGAGAGCCAGACTGACCCGAGAACAGCACACGAATGAGTATGATAACGAGTTCGATCCGGACGATCTCGTACCGAATCCGTCAATGACTGATCGAAAGCCAACAACCTGCATGCGCTGCGCGGTCGGCTGCGGCTACCGACAGCGTGGCGGCGACGACGGGCGGCTCGTCGACGTTCGCGGCGACGACCGCCACCCGACGAACGGTGGCGAGACCTGCAGTCGGGGAGTCCGCGAGACGGTCGATCCGAGCGGCGAACGGCTGACCGAACCGCTGATCCGGCGCGGCGGGACGCTCCGGCCGACCGACTGGGACACGGTTCTCGGGACGATCTCGGTGCGGATCGTCGAGGCGCTCAGGAACGGGAACGACAACGTCGCCGTGCTGGGGAGCGGCCAGCAGACGAACGAGGCGGCGTACGCGCTGGGGAAGCTCGCGCGCGGCGGCTTCGGCACCCGCTACTACGACGCCAACACCACCCTCTGTATGGCCTCGGCGGTGCAGGCGTACATGCAGGCGTTCGGGAGCGACGCGCCGCCCCCGATCTACGAGGACGTTCCTGACGCCGAGACCCACGTCCTCTGGGGTGCGAACCCCGCGGTGGCACATCCCGTGCTGTACCGGTGGATCGCCGACAGCGCGAGCGGCGACGACTGCCGGCTGATCGTCGTCGATCCAGTCGAGAGCGAGACGGCGGCCGACGCCGACCTCCACGTTCGCCCGAACCCGGGGACCGATCTGGCGTTGGCGCGAGCCGTGCTCGCGCAGATCGTCGACGACGACCTCGTCGACCGCGAGTTCGTCGACCGCCACACCGACGGGTTCGAGGCCATGGTCGGCTCGCTGCCCGAGGTTGGCGTCGCGGCCGAGACCGCCGGGGTGTCGGTCGAACGCGTCTCCGAGTTGGCCGCGGCGTTCGACGCGCGGACCCTCGTCTACTGGGGGATGGGCGTCAATCAGAGCGTCCAAGGGACGGGAACCGCTCGCTCGCTGATCGACCTCTGTCTGGCCACCGGCAACATCGGCCCCGGCAGCGGTCCCTTCTCGCTGACGGGGCAGGCGAACTCGATGGGGAACCGCGTCTGCGCCTCGAAGTCGTCGTGGCCGGGGTACAGAGCGTTCGACGATACGGCGCACCGCAAGGCGATCGCGAACGCGTGGGACGTGCCCCTGAGCCGGCTTCCCGACTCGCCGGGTCCGGGGTTCGTTCGGATCATCGACGAGCTGGCGCGGGACAACGTCGATGTCTGCTGGACGGTGGCGACGAACCCGGTCGCGGGGATGCCGGACGCGAGCCACGTCGAGAGCGCCCTCAACGACGCGTTCCTGATCGTCCAAGACGCGTTCCGCTCCGACACCGTCGAGCTGGCCGACGTGGTGTTGCCGGCGGCGACGTGGGGCGAGTCCGAGGGGACGGTGATGAACATGGAGCGGCGCGTCTCGCGGGTCACGGCCGCGCGGGAGCCGCCGGAAGGGGTTCGGCAGGACGTGGATGTCATCGGCGCCGTCGCCGACCGCGTCGTTCCGGACCTGTTCGAATCGACGCGACTCGACCCCGAAGCGCTGTTCGACGAGGTCAGCGCCCTGACGGGCGGGACGACGGCCGACCTCTCGGGGATCTCCTACGATCGGCTCTCCGAGGAGCTGGCCGTCCGGTGGCCGGCCCCGGACGAGGCCAGCGAGGGCGGGTACCGGTACGACGCCGGCGACGACGGCGGTGAACGCGGCGGAGATGCCGGAGACGCCGGAGATGCCGGAGACGCCGACGGCCCGTGGTCGTTCCCCACCGACTCCGGCCGAGCGCGGTTCTCGGACGCGTCTCACGGGGGCGTGCCGGAGCCGATCGACGAGACCTACCCGCTCACGCTCACCACCGGCCGGCGCCCGGACGCGTACAACACCGGCGTCCGGACCCGACCCGACACCGCTGACGGCGACGGTGGCGACGGTGGCGGCCGCGAGAGCGCGACGGCCGCGCGGATGCACCCCGAGACGATCGCCGACCACTTGCGGGCCTTCGATCGAGGCGAGACGGTGATCGAGTCCCGGCGCTCCGCGGTGACGGTCGGAGTCGCGCCCGACGCCGACGTGCCCCCGGGACTCGTCTGGCTCCCGGTCCACAACCCGGCGGCGAACCAGCTCACGCTGTCCGCCGCGGACCCGGAGTCGGCCGAGCCGAACCTCAAACAGTGCGCGATCGTACTGCGAGCGCCGGACCGCACCACCACCGGGATCACCGGCGGTTCGGGACAGCCGAACGGGACGGGCTCCTACTCCTGAGACGGTCCGGTCGCCGCAGTCTCCTTCGTCGACCCCTTCGCAGTTCTCTTCGGTATCCTCCTTCCCGCAGTCCCCCCTTCGTCGACGCCTCTCGCCGAGGCCCGCGTCCCCGCAGCCGCCGGCCAACCGGTCAGTTCTGTCCGGCGTGGGTCCTCACCGTGTGCCCGGTACCCATACAATGGTGGTTAAAGAAGTAAAACAGATCAGCGACTAGCGCCGAACGGAGACGTTCTTCAGGTGATATGCCGATGAGGTTCGCATTTTTTAATTTCCATCCCGAAATAGGGAATTCTTCTCTGTGAGAATATTTCTTGAGGACGGCACAGTATAGGCCCTCAAATAACCTGTTTGTCAACCGATCTGTTTATTAATATCTAGCTTATGTTGAATTCACGTACGAAATCCCATGTACACACAATTCAACGCGCAAACGGTGCGCGATCCGGGTTCCAACGCCGCCGAATTCTCGTCGAGCCGGACACTCCGGTGCGAGAACGCGGTCGATCGGGCGATCGAGACTGGTGACGGTCCAGCCGCCGACCGCTCCGCGGGGGGTGACGCGCGGTGAACCTGACGGACCTGCTGTACGGGAAGTACCGGAACCTCGTCCTCGCGACGGCGATGTTCAACCTCGGTTTCGTGATCTGGTTCTCGTTCGCGCCGTTCACCGGCGGCATCGCCGAGGAGTTCGGTCTCTCGGTCCAACAGCTGGGGATCGTCGCGAGCACCGCCGTCGTCGCCGTCCCGCTCGGCCGGATCGTCATCGGGCCGCTGACCGACCGGTTCGGGGCGAACGTCACGGGCGGCGTGACGCTCGTCACGGTCGGGACGTTCGCGATCGTCAGCGCGTTCTCGCAGTCGTACGAGGTGTTCATCGGGTCGCGGATCGTCGCGTCGCTGTCGGGGATCACGTTCGTCATCGGGATCCAGCACGTCGCCGAGTGGTTCGAGGAGGAGAACCTCGGCACCGCCGAGGGGATCTTCGCCGGGATCGGCAATGCGGGGGCCGGGCTGGGCGCGTACTTCACCCTGCCGCGGATCTTCGGCGAGGGATACGTCGATCCGATCTTCGGGTCCGCGTTCCTCGCCACCTCGTCGAACTGGCGGGCGGCGTTCTTCTACACGGGCGTGCTCGCCGTGGTGCTCGGAACCGTCTACTACGTCTTCGGCGCCGCCGCGAAGAGCGAGGCGAAGCGGGAGGCGACGAAGGCGGGCGTGAGCTGGGACCAGTGGCGGTTCATCGCCACCCGCTACGGGGCGGTCGTCCTCTCCGTGGCGTACGTGATGACGTTCGGGCTCGAACTCGCGATGAACGGCTGGCTCGGGACCTACTACCGCGAGGCGTTCGGACAGGGCGACGTGGTGATCGCGGCGACGTTCGCGGCGACGTTCTCGGTCGCCGCCGGCCTTCTCCGGCCGATCGGCGGATACGCCAGCGACCGCGTCGCCCGCAACGAGACGGAGCTGCTCCCCTTCTTCGAGGGGCAGTACCGCAACCAGTGGACGTTCGCCACGCTGGCGTTCGTCGTGCTGTCGGTGTTCGGCATGACCGCCGCGGGCCTGACCGGCAACATCTACGTCGCGGTCGGCGCCGGCTTCCTCGTGGGGGTCGGCTGCGCGTTCTCCGAGGGCGCGATCTTCGCGCAGGTGCCCGCGATGTTCCCCGACAACTCCGGGTCGGTCGCGGGGATCGTGGGCGGAATTGGAACGGTCGGCGGCGTGGTGTACCCGCTCGCCTTCTCCGCCGCGTTCCTCCCGAACCTCCACGTCGGCTACGCGATCGTCGGGGCGTCGATGATCCCGATCTTGGGACTCACGGCGTGGGTGTTCCGGCCGCAGATCGCGGCGCGCGCGAACGACGACGGGTGGCTCGTCTCCGGCGAGCGGATCGTCGCAGCCGGCGACGACGACTGATTCCTGCGGCGCAGCGGCTTCTAAGAGTCAGTCGCGGCGATGGCCGAGCGGTTTCTTCTGGTCGACCTCAACCTCGACGTGGATCGAGTCAGAGAAGTCGGTGGCGACGACTTCGCGGGCGATGTCGTCGGCCCCGTGGATCTCCATCGAGCGTTTATACACGTCGTAGGTCCACGGCGAGAACTCGTCGCCGGCGCGGAGTTGCTTGTAAAGCGGGACACGGACGGTCTCGGCGGGCGTGGCGTGCGGGCCCTTACACTCCGCGCCCTTGCGTTCGAGCGTCGACTTGAGCTCCTGGACGGTTTCGGCGAGCACGTCGCGGTCGCCGGACGCGAAGGAGAGTTTCGTGACGAAGGTCATGGCTGGGGGTCGTCCGGTGATGGTGGCCCGAGGAGTAAAAACGCATCTACCGAGCGGGGGTTCAAACATCCGCCGCCGAGGAAGTCGTATAAAACGCCCGTCCAGCGGCGATCAGCGGCGCGCAGATCGTCCGAAGAGGGCTGCAACGGCCGGTGCGTTCGCGACTCCGACACCCTCTTTAGGGGTGGTTGCTTACCTGACGCTAATGACGGTCGAAGCGACCAGTGCTGGAGCCATCCTCTTCCGCGACACCCGCGGCGAACGGGAGTACTTGCTCCTGAAGAGCCGGCCGGGGGACTGGGAGTTCCCCAAAGGCGGGGTCGAGGGGGACGAGGAGCTCCAGCAGACGGCGATACGGGAAGTCGGCGAGGAGGCCGGGATCGAGGATTTCCGGCTGATCGACGGCTTCCGCAAGGAGTACGACTACGTGTTCGAGGCGAACGGCGACACCATCCACAAGACGGTGCACCTGTTCATCGCGCGCTCGTTCGAAGCGAGCGCCGAGATCTCGAACGAACACCGCGACCTGCAGTGGCGCGACTACGATCAGGCGCTCAACACGATCACGCAGACCGGGCCCCGAGAGATCCTCGAAGACGCCCACGAGTACCTCGACGAGCGGAAGGACGAGGAGACGGGCAAGTACGTCTGACCCTCGGGCGACCCGTGGCGATTCGTTTTTTATATCGGCGTCGACTACATCAACCGTGACTCCGGACGCCGAGTTCGGCTACGAGCTGTTGGTCTGCCGGTACGCCGAGTTGGCGTGGCACCCGAGCGACGGCGCTCGCGACGACACCCGTCCAGCGTTCGTCGCCCGCCAGCTCGGGACCGAGGAGCGTCGCTGGGACACCGTCGTGATCGAGGTCGACCCGGCGGCGTTCGCGGCCCGCCGCGCGTTCGGCGACCGGACCATCGACTCGGACCTCCTCCACGTCGTCCGGAACGCGCCCGCCGAGTGGAAGTGGTACCGCGACGCGCTCCCGCACCCCGGATACCCGTGGCGCTACGTCCGGCAGGCGGTCCACCGCGCGGCGGGCAGAGATCTGATCGAGAAGCGCCGGCGGAACAACCGCATCCAGCTCCGCCGGAAGCGACCGTACCCGGACTGGGTCGAGCGGATCGTCGCGATCGAGAACAAGCCGGACTTGGACCGCTCCGCGGCCGACCGGCTCGCCGACCAGCTCGCTCACGACGTGGAGGCCGGCCTCGCGGACGAGGCGTGGCTCGCGACGGAGACGACCGGCGAGCGCGTCGAGCCCGCGCTGCTCCGCGAGATGCCCGTCGAGGCCGGCATCCTCGCGACCGATTTCTCCGAGGGCGTCGACGCCGACGCGGCCGACGTGGCGTGGCACCCGAGCGGTCTGGCGCCTGGAGAAGGCGAACGCCGTGATCCCGAGACGGTCACCCGCCGGCTGGAGATCGCCGAGCGCGCCTACGGGAAGGGGTGGCGCTCCTTCGCCGACACGATGCGGCCGGACTGCCGGCACTTCGAGCTCCGCCGCGAGGGGCGGGCGCTCATTCCGTACTGCGCCGCGAAAGAGAAGAGTCCGACAGCGCGGGAGTGCTCCGGGTCCTGCGCGGAGTTCTCGCCCGAGCCGCCCCAGTGGCGCACGAAGGGGTGGCCGATCGAGGGCGGTCCCGGGAAGGGACTCGAACTGGTCCTCGACCGGCGCCGGGAGCGGGAGCGCGGTCGGGTCACCGAAAGCGACGGCGAATGACATCCTCCCCGGCGTGAACGCCGGGGTTTCCTCACGCTGGGAGTCTCGGCTATGCCGAGTCCACGGAGGCAACTTGCGGGTTCGTGTGCTCC
>NZ_SDJP01000008.1 GCF_004114995.1 Halorubrum amylolyticum | reverse complement strand
TCATCGGGAGCATACTCCCACTTACAGCCCACGGACACCGCGTCCGTGGGCTATTTTCATGTGTAGCGAGCGGCCACACCACCACACCCGACCGCTGATAGCTGTCGGTCAGTTCCTGAAAATCTCAATGTTGAGTCGTTCGCCCATACGTTTATGCAGGCTGTTATCGAACCGAATATATCGATGTCCGTTCCGGTACACACCGATCGCGATCTGGCGGTTCGGGTATCGGCCGACCGTCGACCGTCGGTTCGCGACGGGGCGGCTCCGGAGCGGGTGGTGTCCGTCCTGTTCGGGACGGGGATCGAGGAGTGGCGGTGCGGGTGGCAGCGAACGACCGGCGAGCTACCGACCCGAGAGGTGGTCGTTTCCGTGAGCGATCTCACCCGCGGTGCGGCCGCGGTCGCACAGGTGGTACCGGGCCGACGACTCGCGTACACCGCGTTGGGACCGTCCACCGGGATCGACCGGATACTCGACGCCGTTTCGAGGTATTTCGACGAGCGTGAGGACTCGGACCTCCGCGTGCTCGTCGACGACATCGAACCGCTGTTGACGGAGCGCGGGCGCGGCGACGCCGCCGCGCTGGTCGAGGGGCTTCGGGGTCTGACGGGGGACGTCGTGATAGGGTGTTCCTTCACCGACGACACGGGGGCGTCGCTCGCGTCGCTGTTCGATCCGGCCACGGAGGTCGGTATCGTCGAGCATCCGATCCTCGGGGCGGTCGACGGGCTTCGTCAGGAGGACCCGACGACGTTCGGGTACGTGCGCCGGCATTGGGTCGAGGCGCGCGGCGGGATCGAGCGCTGCGAGCGCAACTATCCGCAGTCGAAGCAGATCCACGAGGCGATCGTGGACCCGGAGACGACGCCGCGGACGCTCGGCGCGGCGCTGTCGGGACTGGTCACGCTCGGCGTGCTGGATACGTGGGGCGAGACGGTCGGATCGACCCGGTACGACCTCACCGCGTACAGTCCGACGTGTATGTGGTTGGTCGGTGCAGCCCTCGCGACGGGCGTCGACGGGTCTGGGAGCGGCGACTCGGCGGTCGAGTGACGCCGGTCCCGCCGGTCACTCGTCGCGATCGGGGACGTCGAGCTCGTGGGTGATCACGGTGCCGTCGGGATCGAGGGTCACCGTTCCGAGCGTGGCGGTCTTTCCGGTCTCGAAGCGCTCGGCGATCGAAGCGAGGACGGCTCGTCGGTCGAGTCGCTCCCAGACGGCTTCGGCGACGAGCGACTGGAACTCCTCGGGGTCCGTCCACCCGGCGTCGATGTCTGATGGCACGCCGACGACGAACTCGAACTCCTCTTCGGTGAGTCGGACGCCGACGCCGAACGTGTCTGCGCACATGGTCGCAGTTCGGACCGGAGTTTCAAAGCCTCGTCGGGACGCGGGGCCGTCCCGAAACCGCTAACCGAGAGCGTCCGGAACCGATGCCCGAACCGATGGCTGAGAACCCGAGGTTTCCGCCGATGCTCGGTCTCGCGGTTGCGGTGGGCGGCGTGAGCGCCGGCGCAGTCCTCGTTCGGCTCAGCGACGCCCCGAGTTCGGTCGCCGCCTTCTACCGGGTGCTGTTCACCACGGTACCGCTCCTCCCCGTCGCGGGGTGGCGCTATCGAGCGCAGATAGCCCGCGTCACTCGCCGCGATCTCGGCTTCGCGGCGCTGTCCGGGATCGCGTTGGCGCTCCATTTCGCGGCGTGGTTCGAGAGCCTCGCTTGGACGAGCGTCGCCGCGAGCGTCACGCTCGTTCAGGCGCAGCCGGTGTTCGTCGCCTTGGGGGCGTGGCTCCTGTTGCGCGAACGCGTGACGCGTCGGATGGCCGTCGGAATCGCCGTCGCGGTCGCCGGCATGGCGGCGATGTCGTTCGGCGATCTCCTCGGCGGGGTGTTCGTCGGACGGAGACCGATCTACGGCAACGGGTTGGCGCTGGTCGGCGCCGTGACGGCGGCCGGGTACGTACTCGCCGGGCGGTCGCTCCGTCAGCGGGTCGCGCTCGTCCCCTACGTGGTGATCGTGTACGGCGTCTGTACCGTCTCGCTCCTCGCCATCGTCCTCGCGGAGGGACACGCCCTGACGGGGTATCCGCCCGTCGAGTGGGGAATATTCGTCGGTCTCGCGGTCGGGCCGGGGCTGTTGGGCCACACCGTGATCAACTGGGCGCTCGCGCACCTCGAATCGAGCGTCGTCTCCGTGTCGCTGCTCGGCGAGCCGGTCGGAGCGACGCTCCTCGCGTTCGTCGTCCTCGCGGAGGTTCCCACGCCGTACACGCTCGTCGGCGGGGCCGTCGTTCTCGGCGGGATCGTCCTCACCGCGACGGAGGCCGGAACGTGACCCCCGGGACGACGTTCTCGAACCCGATATTTTCGGATTAACCTTCAAATGCGATCGATGCGATTTCGGCGTATGCATCGGCGTTCCGTCGTGGCGTACGTCGGAGACGGCCCGGACGTGCGGGCGCGCGTGTCACGAGCGGTCGAGACGGCGTGGGCCGGCCCGCGGGCTCCAGAGTGTCGAGCGACCGCTCCGGACGCGCTGCTTGAGGCGAGCGAGGACGCCGATCTGCAGCCGCTGGCTGACGCCTGCGGTATCGTCACGACCACCGAGGCGGCAACGGATGCGTCGGTCGCCGACCGACTCGCGGCGACGCCGGACAGCGTCCCCGTCGTCGTCGTTCTCGAAGCGTCGACCGCCGAGGAGTTTCGCGTCGCGCTTCGAACCGACGCCGACGGCGTCGTTTCCGCTCCGCCGCCGGAGGCGACCGGGGCCAACTCCGACGTCGACCCCCTCGTCGAGCGACTGATCGACGCGGTGGACCCGGGACGGGTCCGGTTCGGATCGGACGACGCCGACCGGCTGCGTGAGGTTCTGCTGGACTCGGGGTCGACGCTGATGAGCACGCGGTCCGACGAGGTCGACACGAAGATCAGTTGGACCATGGAGAACGTCGGCGAACACGCCGAGCTCGATCGGATCGTCTGTTATCTCCGAGACGGGGAGACGTTCGAGCCGACGTACGCTTGGTGTCCCGAGACGTGTGACACCGCACCGCGCCAGATCGACGAATTCCCGGGAGAAGCGCGGCTCTCGACGTTCGAAAACGTGGTTCACTCGTCGGAACCGCCCGAGTCCGCGGACCCCTCTGCGGACGAGAGCGACGCGCCGACCGAGGAGGGCGCCGATCGGCCGGCGACCGTCCACGTTCCGCTCGTCGCCGACTGGAACTTGATCGGCGTGTTGGCCTTCGAAACCGACGCGTGGCGCACGTGGACCGACGAGGAGGTGGCCCTCTACCGAACGTTCGGCGATCTGATCGCGTACACCATCGCGCGAAACGATCGACGGTTGGAGCTCCGCCGACGGACGGAACAGCTCGAACAGTTCGGCTCGGTCGTCTCACACGACCTCAGAAATCCGCTCAACGTGCTCTCCGGGTACCTGGATCTGGTCGAGAACGAGGTCTCGCAGTCGACGTACGAGCCGATGGATCGGGCGGTGACGCGGATGGAGTCGCTCATCGACAACCTCCTCATGTTGGCGAAACGCGGGGACGCGATCGGGGAGACCGAACCGATATCGGTGGCCGGCGTCGCCGAGGAGGCTTGGCAGACGGTTCGCGCGCCCGACGCGACGCTGACGATCGCCGACGACGTCGGTCGGATACGTGCGGACCCGCTCCGGCTTCGGCAGGTGTTCGAGAACCTCTTTCGGAACGCCGTCGACCACGCCGGTCCGAGCGTCGCCATCGAGATCGGGTCCCGGACGGACGAGGCCGGCGACGGGATGTACATCGCCGACGACGGACCGGGAGTCCCGCCGGACGTGTGCGGTTCCCTCTTCGATCCCGGGTTTACGACCGCTGACAGTTCGGGTATCGGACTCGCGATCGTCGACCGGATCGTCGACGCCCACGGCTGGGAAGTCGACGTCCACAACGACGACGGTGCAGTGTTCGAGGTCTCCTTCGAGGCCGAAACGACGGCGACACCGGCCTGAACCCGCCGACTCCGTCAACGTCGCCCCGCGCGCCGAAGCTACGGATCGAACCGGGTCACCGTCCGCCGGTGACGGTCCCGGAACATTCCTTCGAACCCGACTTTCGCGAACGGGCCGGCGGCGTCTCCGAGCGGACCGAACGGGAGCCGATACGCGACGGTGTCGACCAGAAGCGTCTCCTCGCCGTCGGCGTAGAACGCGTGCGTGTGCTCCCACGTCCGGAACGGTCCGCCGACCATCTCGTCGACGAAGCGGGCGTGATCGCCGGGTGCGGCCTCGGCGGCCGGTTCCCGGTGGGTGATCCGGGAGGTCCATCGCTGCCGCGGGCCGACGCCGAACGGCCGTATCGACATCCGTATCTCGGACCCTTCGACGAGCACGTCCGGGTCCGGTTTCCCGTTCGGTCCTTCGACGCCGCCGATCCGAAGGTGCATCCACCGGGGCGTGAGCTCCCGGAGCCCGTCGGTCGTGGAGTGGAACGCCCACACCTCGTCGATGGGGGCCGGCACGCGGGTCGTTCGTCGGTACGTCGGCATACGTCTTTTAGGGGATCAACGGGCAAAAACCCGTCTCCGGCGGCGGTTCGCGGGATCGGTGAGTCCGCGTCCGGGCGACCGAAACCCGCATACGGTCGCGGTGCCATCGGATCGGTAATGGAGCGAGGCGCGATCGACATTGCCGATCTGGCCGGCCCGTTCGACCTCCAAGCGACGGTCGAGAGCGGACAGAGCTACCTCTGGAACCGCGCCGACGGGGGTACCTACGAGGACCTCCACGCCCACGGCGGCGACGCGTGGTACGAGACGGTCGTCGACCCGATACCCGGAGTGAGCGACGAGCGGGTCCCCGTGCGGGTGCGACAGGAAGGGGGCGTCCGCGACGGGACCCTCCGCTGGGAGTCGTCGGGTGACGCCGTTCCCCTCTTGGAACACCTGTTCCGGCTCGACGACGACCTCGACGCGATCCTCGACGCGACCCCGGACCTCCCGCTCCTCGAACGCGCGTACGACGCCTACGAGGGAATGCGGCTCACGCGCGACCCGGTCTTCCCGTGTCTGATCTCCTTCATCTGCTCGGCGCAGATGCGCGTCGCGCGGATTCACGGGATGCAGCGGCGGCTCCGGGAGACGTACGGCGACGCCGTCACGCTCGGCGGCGAGGAGTACCGCGCGTTCCCGACACCGGACCGGCTCGCGTCGCGGACCGAGGCGGAGCTCCGCGACCTCTCCTTGGGATACCGCGCCCCCTACGTCCGGCGGACCGCGGAGATGATCGCGACCGGCGAGGCCCATCCCCGGGAGGCGGCGGACCTCCTCTACGAGGAGGCGCGCGAGTCGCTGACGCGGTTCGTCGGCGTCGGCGACAAGGTCGCGGACTGCGTGCTGTTGTTCTCGCTCGGCTTCCTCGAGGCGGTCCCGCTCGACACATGGATTCGGACGACGATCGAGGAGTACTATCCGGACTGCGAGCGCGGGAACTACACCGACACGTCGCGCGCGATCCGAGAGCGGTTCGGCGGGGAGTTCGCCGGCTACGCCCAGACGTACGTCTTCTACCACCTCCGGGCGGGCGGCGAGTAGCCCGCTGCGAGCCCGTCCGATCCGCCGCCGTCGTTTCGACGACGCGACCTGTCGGCCGAAGTTTCATGCCGGTTCGCGTGGTACGCCCACACGTGATGGACTGCCGAGTCGTCGTCGAGGCCGCGGTTCCGGTGTACGACGTGGAGACCGCCGACGAAGCGGTTCGGATCGCCATCTCGAAGACCGGAGAGATGCTGAATCCGGACCTCAACTACGTCGAGATCGACACCGGAACCCGCACGTCGCCCGGCGGCGAGGACCTCCTGCCGGCGTTCGTCGCGGCCGACGAGGCCCTCGTCGCGCTCGAACTCCAGATCGACGTGTTCAACGTCGACCGCGGGGAGCACGCGAGCCGCGTCGCCCGCAAGGAGATCGGTCAGCGGCTCCGGAACATCCCGTTGGAGGTGTTACACGTCGAGGAGATCGAGGACGACTCCGCGGAGCGGTCGTCGACGGCCCGATCGGAGGGCGGCGACTCGGCGGCCGAGGACGCGCCCGACGACGCCGACGAGCAGAGCGACGCCCGCGACTGACTCCTCGGCCCGACCTCTGCCGGTTCGGCGGCGTCCCCTCGACCGCTCGGTATCGATGTTCCCGTCGGAACGTCTCCCCAAAGGCGGCGTCGGAACGCCTTCCCGAAGGCGGCGTGGCTACTGGGTGGGTAACGATCCGTCGGCAGGCGGCGTCGAAGTTTCAGTCGGCGGTCGGGGCCAGCGGCTCCGACTCGGACTCGTCCATCGGCTCGGTGATTCCTTCGGTCAGCTTAAAAACAGCGGCTTTGTGGTCGGTCTTCGACTTGTGAATCGATGTCGGTTTGACGCCGAGTTCCTCGTAGGCGTCGAGGTCGATGTTCTCGTCCCAGAATTCGCACTGCTTTCGTACTTCCGCGAGGAGGCCGTGAAGGTGGATGAGTTCCTGCTTCTTCATGAGTACCAGTCCTTTGCTACCGGAGGTTTATATTATTATCCTGAGTCACGTTACCATGGGTAGTCCAGCGTCGCCCGTATCCGCCCCGGAGACGGGTCTTTTCGCGTTATCGTTCGGGACAGTTTCGCGGGCTCGCGGCGGACGACCGACCGGTGATCCCGAGCGATCGCGCGCCGATACGCTGCGGGTCGCGCCGCTCCTCACGCGCATTCGGATTAGGCGGGAGCGGCGGCCGGGCTACTGGAACTGTTTGACGGCTTCGAGGTCGCGTTCGGTCCGCATGAACTCGGCCAGTCGCCGCGTCGCGTGACAGTCGGGACAGCTGAAGTTCGAACGGAGGCGCTGCAGGTCGGCGGGGTTGTCCTGCCACTCCTTGTCGCACTCCGGACAGACGAGTCTGACGAACGCATCCACCATGAGACGACGTACGCGCGGCCGGGTTAAAAACGTACGTGGCGGGTGGGCGTCTCGGATGTGGCGGGGTTCGGACCCGGCGCGGGGACGCGGCTCGGACCGGAACGCGGGATCAGGCGGCCAGCCCCTCGCTCGCGTCGAGGAGCTCCTTGTACCGGTTCCGGATGGTGACCTCGGAGATGTCGGCGACCTCCGACACCTGGCTCTGAGTCACCTTCTCGTTCGAGAGGAGCGCGGCCGCGTACACGGCCGAGGCGGCGAGGCCGACGGGGGACTTCCCGCTGGTGATCCCGGCCTCCTTCGCCCCGTTGAGCAGCTCGCGGGCGAGCCGCTGTGTCTCCTCCGAGAGGTCGAGCCGCGAGACGAACCGGGGGACGTAGCTCTCGGGGTCGGCGGGCTGGATCTCCAGTTTGAGCTCGCGGATCACGTATCGGTACGTCCGTGTGAGCTCCATCTTGTCGACCCGCGAGACGGCAGTGAACTCGTCGAGGCTCCGGGGGTTCCCCGCCTGCCGGGCGGCGGCGTACAGCGCCGCCGTCGCGACGCCCTCGATGGAGCGCCCCGGCAGGAGGTCCTCGCTCAGCGCGCGGCGGTAGATGACGGAGGCGGTCTCGCGGACGTTGTCCGGGAGACCGAGGGCGCTGGCCATCCGGTCGATCTCGCCGAGCGCCTGTTTCAGGTTGCGCTCCTTCGAGTCGCGGGTGCGGAACCGCTCGTTCCAGGTGCGCAGCCGCTGCATCCGCTGGCGCTGGCGGCTGGACAGCGACTTGCCGTAGGCGTCCTTGTTCTGCCAGCCGATGTTCGTCGACAGCCCCTTGTCGTGCATCATGTTCGTCGTCGGGGCGCCCACGCGGGACTTGCTGTCGCGCTCGCTGGAGTCGAACGCGCGCCACTCCGGCCCGCGGTCGACCGAGTCCTGTTCGACGACGAGCCCGCAGTCGGTACAGACCGTCTCGCCGTGCTCCGTGTCGCTCACGAGGTTCCCCTCGCACTCCGGACAGGTCGTGGTCCGATCTCCCACCGACTCCGTCCCGTCGGCCGTCGATTCGGTCGACTCCGTGGTTCGGTCTCGCTCCGTTTCGCCGTCGTAGCCGCGTATGTGTGTCTCGGTCATGGTGTTCTCACCGATCGAACTCCCGACAGAAATACTGGCGCCGGGATCGCCGATTCGTTAACCAATAGTAAGTCGCAAGCACATATAAATCTTTGCCTTATCTCACACATGCTGATATTCGAAACCGCCGCTACCGTTCTCGTGTGAGGGTGTGACGGACTCGGTGGTGTTTCGTTCCGATACCGGATCGCCGCGAGAGAATAATCAGAGGCATATAAAGAATGGTGTTCGCTCCGGCGTCGAATCGTTGACGCCGGCGGCCGATTTCGGGGGCGGTGTTCAGGGGTGGCGACGCGCGACGAGCGCGACCGCGATCAGCGCGACGAGCGCGACGGCGGCGCCGAAGCCGGGCGCCTCGTCGCCGCTCTCTCCGTCGCCGCTCGCATCCTCGTCGTTCATTTCGCCGTCGTCGGAGCCGTCCGACATGTCGTCACCGGCGTCCTCGCCGTTCTCGCCGTTCTCGCCGTCCTCGCCGTCCATGTCGGCTCCCGTCTCCTCGCCGCCCTCGACCGTCAGGTCTGCGGCGGACATCACCGGCGCACCCGCGGCCGCGTACGGGCCGTCGTCGGCGCCGTCGCTGCCGGGGAAGTCGTACGCCTCGTTGTCGTTCGTGTCCCGGTGCGCCATCGCGAGCACCGTATCGTCCTCGGTCAGCGGGTCGTCGAGCGCGATCTCCACGTCGGTGTGCGTGCCCGGCGCGAGGTACGCGCTGGTGCCGCGGATCGAGTCGAAGACGGCGCCGTCGGCGAGCGACGAGTCGTGGACCGTCACGAACCCGCCGTCGTGGAGCGTCACTTCGTCGACGACGACGCTCTCGCCGTCGGTATCCTGCGCGCTCGCGTCGGCGAACGCGGTCACCTGCGCGCTCGCGCCTGCCGTCACCGGAGCGTCGTCGCCGGTCAGGAAGGGCGCGTCGACCTCTCCCTCGCTGTCGACGAAGCCGTACGTCTCGTCGCCGTCGGTGTCGCGGTGCGGCATCGCGACCAGCCGTTCCGTGTCCTGTAGCGGCTCGTCGAGCTCGATCGTCACGTTCTCGTGGACGCCGGCCTCTAGGTACGCGCTGGTGCCGCGGACGGAATCGAAGACGGCGCCGCCGCCGATCGAGGCGTCGTGGAGCGTCACGAACCCGTTCTCGCTCAGGTCCACTCGGTCGACCGTGACCGTGGCGCCGTCGGAGTCGCCCGTCTCGAACGCCACGCCGGCGGAGACGGTGACGTTCCCGTCGTCCATCACGATGTCGGACGAGTCGGTCGTGTACGGACCGTCCTCGCTGCCGTCGCTGCCGGGGAAGTCGTACGCCTCGTTGTCGTTCGTGTCCCGGTGGGCCATCGCGAACAGCGCGTCGTCCTCGGCCAGCGGGTCGTCGAGCCGGACGACGACGTCGCGGTGGATCCCCGGTTCGAGGTACGCGCTCGTCCCGCGGATCGAGTCGAAGGTCGCGCCGTCGGCGAGCGACGAGTCGTGCATCGTCACGAACCCGCCCTCCGGCAGGTGGACCTCCTCGACGACGACCGCGCTGCCGCCGGACGACTGCGCGCCGAAGCTCGACCGCGCGTCGTCGTCGAGCTCCACGTCGATGCCGGCCATCACGATCTCGTCGGTTCCGTCGAGGTACGGACCGTCCTCGCTGCCCTCGCTGTCGGGGAAGTCGTACGCCTCGTTGCCGTTCGTGTCCCGGTGCGCCATCGCGAAGACCGTGTCGTCGTTCTGGAGCGGCTCGTCGAGCCGAACGCGAACGTCCTCGTGGACGCCGGCCTCCAGGTACGCGCTGGTGCCGCGGATCGAGTCGAAAACGGCGCCGTCGGCGAGCGACGAGTCGTGGACCGTCACGAACCCGCCGTCGCTCAGTTCGACGCGGTCGACGATCACGTACTCGCCCTCGCCGGGCTGGTCGGTCCCGCTCACGCTCGCGGAGACCGTCAGGTTCGCGTCGTCCATCGCCACCTCGCCGTCGACCGTGTACGGACCGTCGGCCTCGCCGTTCGAGGAGACGAACGCGTACGCGCGGTCGCCGTCGGTGTCGCGGTGCGCCATCGCGTGGAACGTGCCCGTCTCCACCGCGTCGGTGAGTTCGACGGTCACGTTCTCGTGCGTCCCCGGATCGAGGTACGCGCTCGTGCCGACGACGCTCCCGAGGGTGTTCCCGTCGGTCAGCGAGTCGTCGTGGATCGTCACGAACCCGCCGTCGGGAACGCGAACCTCGTCGACGACGACCGTGCTTCCGCCGGACGCGCCGTCGGCGAAGCTCACGCTCGCCGCGTCGGTACCGCTCTGTGCCGCGACCGCGCCAGTCGCGCCGGCCACCGCCGACACGACTACCACGACCGTCATCGCCAATGTGAATGCGCTGTTGCGCATGAGAGAGTCGACCGGCGACATATAAAAAGAGATTTGCCGAACTCCCGCCGGCTTCTCACCCAAATCCGTTCAGAAAGCCGCCCAAAACGGACACTCAAGCGCTCAGATGACAGTTCATGGAACACCAGTGGTACAGTTCGGGAGTGGATATTGCAGATCGGAGGCAGCGATTCAGTATTTAAATAGACGTGAGTGACAGCGACGATCGCGTATAAATGACGAGTGCGGTGGCGCGTGCCTTCGAGCGCCCACCGGGCGCGAGAAGCGCGCGCGAGGGAGTCGCTGGCGGCGACAGCCGCCAGTGACGAGGCTGGGGAGGCGTGAGGTGCTGTGCGGTCGCGGTCGGGTGGGGCTCAAAGGGGCAGCCGCGACGGCTCGCGTGACTCGCTGCGCTCCTCGTCACTCGCGTTGCTCGTTCCTGCGGTGCTTGCGTCGTCAAGCGTCGCCCTCGCGGCTGGGGCTTTGGCGGTGTTCACCGCGTCGTCGACGACGTATAAACAGCCGACAGCAACACCACTCGTTCACTTATAAACAACCACTCTGCCAACTCGATACACGTATTCCCGCTATCGATCACGTCGCACCGATAACGCTCTCGTTCACGGGCATCGCGAGAACCACTCCCACCCCCGCTACGACAGCGGTCTCGATCGAGTCAATCCCAGGTGACCCAGACGAGAAACAGGAGGCCAACGGTCTGGAGGACGTGGAGCGCCATCATCCCGCGCCACGCGATCGGCGGCACCGCCTCGGACGCGAACCACGCGGACAGCGTCGGGTCGAGCAGGTAGATGTACAGCGCGAACGCGTTCTCCCCGAGCAGAAACACGCCGAACATCGCCAGCCCGAGGGCGTGCTTCGAGCGGAACTGTACGTAGTTCCGCCCCCACACCCAGACGAGCGCGAGAAGCAGGGCGACGTTCGCCCCCGCCGAGACTCGCGCCACGTCGAACCAGAGACTCATCGTACACCTGCTATCGGCGGGGTGGGTATAACCGCTTTCCCAAATTCGTTCCGAATACGACCCGCAACGCGGCGGCTGCGGCTCCGACGCTCCGCTCCGTCAGTCGTCATCTGTCTGCTCCATGATCGTTTCGATAGTGTCCCAGTGCTGGCGTGCCCGCGAGGTCGGCAGGTAGACGGCGCCGTACTCGTCGCCGCTGCGCTGGACGACGTCGTTGTCCATCAGTACGTCGAGGTGGTGTCGAACGGTTTTGTAGTCCAGATCGAGATCCTCGGCGAGCTGGTTCGCGTTCCGCGGGCGGTCGTCGAGCGCCCGCAACAGCCGGACGCGGTTCGCTCCGCCCCGCGTTCCGGTTAGCACGTACCAGAGTGCCGCTTCCATCGTACTCAGATCGTCGGCGCGCCACCTAACTCCACCGCTCCCGGAGGGGCTCCCGGGGACTCTCGTTCGCCACGATCGCCCTGTCCCCGCGTCCGGCTACCGGTTCCGGCTCACCGGGAACGCCACCCGGTCCGGGTGCTCGTTGAACCGAGCGAGGACTCGCTCGTACAGCTGGTTTTTGACGCGCTGGCCGCGCCGGCGGCGACGCCGAGGACGATGGCGCCCAGCCCAAGCGGTCGTCTCACGGTCGTCGGTCGCGGCCGATCGGCAAAACGGTTGTGACGCCTACTCGGTCGCGGCTCGCGCCACCGCACCCGCCAGCACCGCGGTCGCCGCGGCGCAGTCCGCCCAGTCGGTCCACTCGCGCGGACTGTGCGAGATCCCGTCGCGCGACGGGGCGAACAGCAGC
The DNA here is from genome assembly GCF_004114995.1 of Halorubrum amylolyticum. Taxonomy (GTDB): domain Archaea; phylum Halobacteriota; class Halobacteria; order Halobacteriales; family Haloferacaceae; genus Halorubrum; species Halorubrum amylolyticum. Next base: position 83,296 of record NZ_SDJP01000008.1, on the reverse strand, counting down.
GAGGAGTCGGTGACGGCCGCCACTCGCATCGCGTCGTGGGCGGCGCCGGAGTGGAGGTCGATCGCGGTCAGGCCCGCAGTCTCGGCCGCGGCGTGTGCCGCGTCGCGGATCCGATCGCTCATCGGGGCCGGCGCCACGTCGAAGGGACGCTCGAAGCGCGTCTCGACGCCGCGCTCGCGTCCGATCCGGGCGAGCGAGTCGCGCGCGGCGTCGACGATCGTCTCCATCGATTCCGTGTTCACGTCCCGCACGTCAACGCCAGCGTCGACGCGACCGGGGACGACGTTGGTCGCGTTCGGCGAGACGGACAGCGAGCCCACCGTGCCGACCGCGGAGTCGCTCGATTTGTCCACGACCTCGTTCGCGGCCGCCTCCACGTCGAGCACGAACTCGCTGGCGGCCGCGAGCGCGTCGGTCCGCTCGCCCATCGCCGTCGCGCCCGCGTGGTTCGCCTCCCCCTCGATCGTCGCCTCGCAGTGGGTGATCCCGGTGATCGTCGTCACGACGCCCGCGTCGGCGCCCGCCTCCTCCAGGACCGTGTCCTGCTCGACGTGGAGCTCGTAGAACGCTTCCCACGACGCCGGATCGATCGCCTCGCCGCCGCGGTAGCCGATCCGCTCTAAGGCCTCGTCGAGCGTCTCACCCGCGTCGTTTTCGAGCGCGAGCGCCTCGTCGGGTTCGGTCACTCCGGTCGCGACGCTCGACCCGAGCAGCCCGTTCCCGAACGTCGCGCCCTCCTCCTCGGTGAAGCTCGCGACGGCGACCGGTCGCGCCGGCTCGACGCCCGCGTCCCGCATCGCGCGCACCGCCTCCAGCGCCGCGTACACGCCGAGCGGGCCGTCGAAGATTCCGCCATTCGGGACGCTGTCGAGGTGGCTCCCGCTCGCGACGGGTGCCGCGTCGGGGTCGGCGGAGTCGGGGACCCACGTCCCGACGAGGTTGCCCACCGCGTCGACGGCGACCTCGAGGCCGGCGTCCTCGAACCGCTCGACCAGTCGGTCCCGCGCCGCCCGGTTCGCCTCGGTCCCGGTCAGGTTCGTCCGCCCGCACTTCTCGGGGTCGTCGTCCGCGATCCGCCCGAACGCCGCGTTCGCCTCCAAGTCCGCGCGAAGGCGGTCGGCGTCGACTGAGAGGTCCATGCCGTGATCGGGGACCGGCGGCTCAAAACGGTTCGTGGTCGGTTCGTGGTCGTGTGAGGCCGCATGGTAACCAAAGACACTTATTTTTCGCCCGAGTCGTCGGAGACGATGTCCCCGATACTGCTACAGGGAGGCGCCGGCGTGCTCTTCCTCCTGTTCGGCCTCCTCATGCTCCTCGTACAGCTCGGCATTATCGTCTGGATCTACTCCGACGCGCAACGCCGGAGCGACCAGCCCGCGTTCCTGTGGGCGCTCGTCGCGTTCCTCGCGCCGCTTTTGGGGCTCGTCCTGTATCTGATCATCGGCCGCAACCAGTACTGAAGTCGGTGCGTCGACGCCGGCGACCGGCGACGACCCTCTTAAACCCCTCTGAGGACCGTCGTCGCCCCGACCGTCTCCGCGACGACCCACGCGACGAACAGGAGGTACGCGATCAGCAGGACGGACGACTCCCGTTCGGTGAGCGACAGGTCCGTCCGGAGCGTGGCGAACAGTAACACGGTCGCCACGGTGAGCACGCCGAGCATCGGGACGGTGGTCGAGAAGTTCACGTCGACGCTCCCGACGATCAACACGCCGACCGGAATGGCGACGAGCAGGTCGAACGTGTTCGACCCCAGCACGTTCCCGAGGCTCGTCCCGCCGCGCCCCTCGCGCGCCGTCCGAACGCTCACGAGAGCGTCCGGGAGGCTCGTCGCCGCCGCGACGATCGTGATCCCGGCGAGGAACTCCGGGACGCCGAGCGCCGCCCCGAGCGACTCGACCGACCCGACCAGCCGCTCGACGGCGACGCCGATGAGGAGCAGGCCGGCGGCGAGCTTCCCCCACTCGCGGCGCGCGTCGACCCCGTCGCGAACCCGGTCGATCGCCGCGTCGTCGACGTCCTGGTACTGGATGAACAGGTAGAGCCCGTACAGCAACAGGGGGATCGCCGCGACGGGGCGGGTCAGCTCCCCCACGATCGGGTCTGTCGAGACGGGGAAGTAGATGACCGCGAGCGAGAAGGTGACGACCAGCGCCGACACCGCGATCATGTAGAACTGCGCCTCCTTGTACACGATCGCGCGGCTGGCCTCGAGGTCGCCGTCGGCGCTGAACCCGGAGAGCCCGGGGATAACGAGGATATTGAAGATCGCGGAGCCGACGAGCGCACCCACGCCCATGTCGAAGACGCCGGTGGCGGCGGTGACGACGACGCTCGCGAACTCCGGGAAGCTCGACCCGACGGCGACGACGATCGACCCCTGCACCACCGCCGGCAGGCCGTAGTACCCCGAGAGCGTCTCCGCGGCCTCCTCCAGCCAGCCGCTCCCGATCCAGATGGCGCCGGTGGCGGCGGCGATCACGACGACGTGGAGGACCGATCCGTCCGCGAAGCTCCAACCAAGCATCGGGCTACCTCACGTGTTTTCCGCCGAGTTCCCACAGTCGGTCGTCGAGCGCGTCGTCGAGCGCGTCGCGCCGGACGCGCCACTCCCAGTTGCCGCCGAGGGTGCCCGGCTCGTTGAACCGCGCCTCGCTCCCGAGGCCGAACAGGTCCTGCACCGTCGTCATCGCCAGCACCGCCTCCGAGGCCCACACCTCGTCGATGATCTCCCACTCGGTCGGGCGGTCGCCGTCGGCGCCGACGTTGTACCGGAAGCACTCGCGCTGGCGCTCCGGGAGGTCCTCGAAGTAGCCGACCCACGTGTCCGTGTCGTGGGTCGACGTGTAGCCGACGACCCCCTCGGGGTAGTGCATCGGCTGGTACTCGTTGCCCTCCGCACACCAGTCGGCGTACTGCGGGACGCGCATCCCGGGGAAGCCGAACTCCGCCATCAGCTCGTCCATCGCCGGCTCCTCGAACCCGAGGTCCTCGGCGATGAAGGGCGCCTGTCCCAGCTCGCGCTCGACGGTCTCGAACAGGTCGCGTCCCGGCCCCTCGCGCCACTCGCCGGCCGCCGGGTCGTCGCGGTCGGCCGGGATCGCCCAGTACTTCACGAACCCGAGGAAGTGGTCGAGCCGCGCCACGTCGGCGAGTTCGAACAGCCGCCGGAACCGGGCGATCCACCAGTCGTAGTCGCGCTCCGCGAGCCGGTCCCAGTCGTAGACGGGGTTTCCCCAGCGCTGGCCGTCATCGCCGGCGTTCGGCGGCACTCCCGCGACCGCCGCGGGACGGTTCCCGTCGTCGAGCCGGAACGCCTCCGGGTTCGCCCACACGTCAGCGGAATCGAGAGCGACGTAGATGGGCACGTCGCCGACGATCGACACGCCCTCCTCGTCGGCGATCGCCCGGAGGTCGCGCCACTGCCGGTCGAACGTCCACTGGAGGAACTCCCGGAACCGGACCTCGGTCGCGTGGCGCTCGCGGGCGTCGGCGAGCGCCTCGGGGTCCCGCGTCCGGAGCGGGTCCGGCCACTCGACCCACGTGTCCTCGCCCCTCGCGTCCGAGAGCGCACGGAACAGCGCGTAGTCATCGAGCCACGGCTCGCGCTCGCGGAAGGCGTCGAACCCGGGGGGCACCTCGCCCGCCTCCACGCTGTCTGCTCCCTCGCCCGTCACCGCCTCGTCGAACCGCTCGAACGCGGCCCGCAACAGCGGCTCCTTGTACTCGCGGACCGCCTCGTAGTCGACCCGGTCTTTCGGGAAGTCGGGGACCGGTTCGAGGTCCGACTCGTCGAGCCAGCCGTCGTCGACGAGCCCGTCGAGGTCGATCAGGAGGGGATTGCCGGCGAACGCGGAGGGCGACTGGTACGGAGACTCCCCGGCGGCGTCCATCGTCGGCCCGAGCGGGCACACCTGCCAGTGGCGCACGTCGGCGTCGCCGAGAAAGGAGAGGAACGCTTCCGCCCCGTCGCCGAGGTCGCCGATGCCGTGTCTCCCCGGGAGCGAGGTGACGTGACAGAACACGCCGCCGGAGCGGTCGAGTCGCATGCGTTTCCCTGTGACCCCCACCAACTCAAGCGTTGCGTCCACGAGGTCTCGGCGGACGGGTCACCGCGCCGCCCGCCTCGCAGACCGACTCACCGCCCGGTCTCATGGACGACCGCCGCGTCGTCGACGCGTATCCGCTCGGTCCCCTCGCCGTCGACGACCACGCAGGGGTCCCCGGTCACGAGGTTCCGGTCGCCGTGGTCGACGCCGACCGCGACGCTCGCCGACTCGGGGGCGAAGTTGAGGACGACGACCAGCGACTCCTCGTCGTCGCTCCGGCGGAACGCCACCACGTCGTCGGGATGTACGTCGCCGCTGGCGACGATCGGTCGCTCCGAGAGGTCGCCGCTGGCGACGTGGTACCCCACCCGGTCGAGGTCGGCGTCGGGTCCGAGCGCGGAGTGCTCGGCGCGGACCGCGAGCAGCCGCTCGTGGCGGTCGCGGACCCCCTCGCGGGCGTGCTCCCACGCGATCGCGTCACGGTGCCCGCGCTGACCGATCTCTTGGCCCGCGTAGATCATCGGGACGCCCGGCAGGGTGACGGTCGCCGCCCCCGCCGCGGCCGCGGCGGCGTCGCCGCACTCCACCCGGTAGCGCGTCTCGTCGTGGTTCTCGATGTACTGGAGGAACTCGGCGTGGTCCGGGAAGCCGATCTCGGCGCGCTGGTCGACCGCGTCCAAGACCGACGCGGCGGGGTCGACTCCCCGGCCGATCTGGCGGAGCTGGAAGTACAGGGTCGCGTCGAAGTGCACGTCGAACATCCCCTCGTGGAAGCCGGGGATGTACGGGATCGTCTCGTCCATCAGCAGGAACTCCCGGTCGATGTCCTTCACCCGGTCGCGGAGCTCCCGCCAGAAGGAGTCGGGGACCGCCCACGCCATGTCGCATCGGAAGCCGTCGACGAGGGGCGCCCACTCGTCGATCACGTCGAGGAGCAACCGCCGGACGTCGAGGTTCGCGTGGTTCAGGTTCGCGATCAGCTCCCAGTCGAAGTACGTGCCCGGCTCGCCCGACTCCTGCCACTCGTAGCGGTCGCGGTACGGGGAGTCCGGGTTCTTGTAGGCGTCTTGGAACCACTCGTGGTCGCGCGCGGTGTGGTTGGCGACGAAGTCGAAGAGCACGCGCATCCCGTGGTCGTGGGCCGTCTCGACGAGCGCCTCGTAGTCGTCGCGGTCGCCGAGGTCGTCGGCCACGTCGAAGAAGTCGGTGATGTTGTAGCCGTGCGGCTTCCCGTCGTGCTGGAGGACCGGCGTGAGCCACAGCGTGTCGACGCCCATCTCGGCGATCGTCGGAATCCGATCCGCGATCGCGTCGAACGTCTCTCCCCGCTCACCGCCGCCGCCGTCGTCGGTTCCGCCACCGTTCCCGTCGGCGAACGTCCGGACGTACACCTCGTAGACGGTCGCGTCGCGCGTCCACGCCGGGGGATCGTTGAGCCGTACCGTCTCGAAGGCGGGACCGGTCGGGCCGCCGACGCGCCCGCCCTTGCCGTCTCTTTGGCCCCCGCTCTCGCCGGTCCGCTCGACCGCGACCGCGTCGGCGACGCTGACGCGCGGCTCCCGCCCGGGCTCCGCGGCGACGGCGACCCCGTGGACGCGCAGGCGGTCCGCGACCGCGGCCGCGGGCACCCGGAGCTCCCGCCCGTCGTCGCTCGTCCGGAGCGCGTCGCGCGGGTTCGTCCGCCCCTCCGCGACCGCGCTCGCGACGTCGCGGTCGTCGACGACGAACGTCACCCGCAGGCCGTCCGCGCCGAGCGAGGAGTGGGGGTTCGGTTTCGGGGTCGCGCGGACGACGATTTCGGGGCCGCCGTCCGCTCCGTCATCACGCTTCACGCTCGCGTCCAGCCGCACGCGCGGCCGCCCCACGCCCTCGTCAGCGCGCGGCTCGGCGTAGTCGATCGGGGCGTCGCCGGCGGTGCGGTCGCGGATCGCCGTCCCGCTTCCCCCCGCGACGTCGACGCCCTCGTAGCTCGACGGGAACGCGCGGACCGTCAGCAGGTGGTCGCCGTCCGGTGCGTCGAGCCCGATCCGGTAGCGGCCGGGAACGTCGGGGGTGAACTCGGTCACCGGGTCGGTCCCGACCGTCGCCTCGCTGTCCGGCGGCGCGTCGACGACGCGCCACGCGTAGGACTCGCTCGGGTCCGGATCTCGCGGCGCGAGCTCCGTGGCCTCGCCCGTTGCGAGGAATCGCGGGGGTCCGGGATGGTGCATGTCACACCCATCGGCGCCCGGGGTCTTCGTTGTTGCTCCTCTGCCGGTCGCCCTCGACCGCGGCGGGGTCGCCACGCTGCCCGTTCCGCGGCGGGGAGCCTCGCAGCGCCGGCTCGAGACGCCCGCGTTCGTCAAGGCTTTCACGACGGGAATCGCAGGGCACCCATGCGACTGCGAACCGCTCTCACAGAACACGAACGTCGGCGCGGCGAGCGCTACCCGGCGGAGCGTCCCACCACGGCCGGCGCGTTCACGGGCGACGACGGTCGACTGGTCCACGTCGGACCGAACGGGACCGTCCACGACTGTTCGTACTCCCTCTCCGGAGTCGGCGGCGCCGACCGGCTCCGCATGGGGATCACGGCCGGGCGGGGCGTCCGCTGGTTCGACGACCTGACCGCGACTCGCCAGCACTACGACGGCGACACGCCGCTCGTCGAGACGGAGTACGACGCCGGGCGGTACACCATCCACCAGTTCGACCTGGTCGTGAGCGACACCCACCTCACCCACGTCGAGCTGCGCGGCGCCCCGCCGGCGGGCGCGGAGCTGGTCGCGGCCTGCGCGTTCTCGCCGGACATGGTCGAGGGGCGCGTCGGCAACCTCGTCCACGAGGGGGCCGGTCCCGAGTCCGGGAGCGTCGTCGAGGTGTACCACCGCACCGAACACGACTTCCTCACCGCCTCCACGGGGCTGTCGGCCGCGCACGGCCAGCGGCTCCGCACCGTCTCCGAACTGCTCGGCGAGAACGGCGAGGGGTTCCCGCACCGCGGCGAGATCGACCAGCGCGAGGACTCCCGGCTCACCCCCGACGTGGTCGTCCGCGCGCCGTTCGAGCGCGCCGGCCGGATCGAACGCGTCACGCTCGCGAGCCGCGCCGTCCTCGACAGGCGGGAGACCCGCGAGACGGTCGACGACGCCAAGGACGCGGTCACGGACGGTCCCGACCGCCAGCGCCGCATCGAGGAGCTGTCGCGGATCGCGACCGCGTACCCCGACGCCGACGACCTCCGCGAGGCCGCCCAGGGCCGCGGTCCGACCATCCCCGACGACGTGCCGCGCCGGTCGGTGGTCGCGAGCGACCTCCGCGCGCTCGACCTGCTCACCGCCGAGTCCGGCGCGCGGATCGCCGCCCCGGAGTTCGACCCCTTCTACTCCACCTCGGGCGGCTACGGCTACACGTGGTTCCGCGACGAGGCGGAGACGTCGCTGGCCCTGCTCGGCGCGAGCGACGAGCTCGGCTTGGACGCCGACGAGGAGCTGCTCGCCACGGCGTCCTTCTTCTGTCGCACGCAGGACGCCGACGGCTCGTGGCCCCACCGCGTGTGGGCCGACTCCGGCAAGGTCGCGCCCGGCTGGGCGAACGCCCGGATCGGGGGCGCGAACGGCACCGCCGGACCGAACGACCAGCTCGACCAGCCGGCGTCGGTCGTCGCCTTCCTCGCGCGGCTCCGCCGGACCGCAGACCTCCCCGCCGAGTGGCGCGACCGCGTCGACGACACCATCACGGACGCGCTCGCGTTTCTCCGCGAGACGACCGAGGACGACGGGCTCCCCCGGCGGTGCCAGAACTGCTGGGAGAACGCGCTCGGCCGGTTCACCCACACCGGCGCGACGTACCTCCGCGCGTTCGCCGCCGCGGCGCGCGCGCCCCTCCCCGCCGACGTGCGGGGCGACGCGGCCGAGGCGGCCGACGCCGCCCTCGCCGGTCTGCACGACCGGTGGAACCCGGGCACGGAGCGGTTCCCGCAGCGCGCGAGCGCGGAGAGCCGCGACGACCGGCCGGACGCCAGCACGTTCGCGCTCGCGAGCGCGGCGACCGAGTACGCGGCGCTGCGCGAGGAACGCGGAGCGACCGGTACCGACGGCGGGTCGGCTCCAGGTGCCGCCTCGGCCGCCGAGGTCGACTTCGACGCCTTCCTCGACCGCCTGACGACGCACGTGTTAACGACGATCGGCGAGCTCCGCCGCGAGACGGCCGACGTGGATGGGCTCGTTCGGTTCACGGGCGACGACTGGCGCACCGCCGAGCAGGGCACCGCGAAGGTGTGGTCGATCGCGACGCTGTGGGGGTCGACGGCGGCGGCCGAGCTGGGCGGGCTCGTCCGCGAGCGCGGCGGTGACGCGAACGAGCTGTTCGGCGCCGCGCGCGACCTCTACGCGCTGTGCGAGCCCGACGGCCCGTTCGTCAACGACGCCGGGCTCATCGCCGAGCAGGCGTTCGACGACGGCGACCTCGACGGCGCGACCCCGATCGCGTGGTCGCACGCCCTCCGGATCGACGCGACGGTGACGCTCGCGAGACACGGGGCGCTCCCGATCCCGCACGACGAGCCGCGGGGGCCGGACGAGGCGCCCCACTGGACGACCGGCCGGAAGTTCGGCGTCGGCACTCCGGCCGACCACGAGGCCGACGACCCGGTGCCGGTCTGGTTCACGCTGACCGAGGGCGCGCTCACCGAGGCGCGGTTCCCCCGGATCGACGTGATGAACGTCCGAACGTTCGACTTCCTCGTCGCCGACCCGGAGACGGGGTACACGGTCCGGACCTTCGACGAGACGAGCCACGTGTCGGTGACGGAGACGGTCAAGCGAACCACGGAGCCGACCGCCGACGACGCGCTCGCGTACACCCAGACGATCCGCGAGACCGGCGACGGCCACGGGCACCGCTGGACGCTCACCGTCGAGTACGCCGTCGACACCGACGGCGACGCGATCCTCGCCGACGTGTCGTTCGAGGGGAGCCGCGAGTACGACGTGTACGCCCTCGTCGACACCACGATCACGAACGTCGGGACGAACGACCGGGGGGACCGCGTCGGCGGCTCCGACGCCCGCGGCGGCTCGGAGGGGTACCACCTGCTCGCGCGCAACGACGACGCCGCCGAGCGCGACCCCGGGAAGCTCGTCGACGACGGGAGCGACTCCTTCGAGGTCGCGCTCGCGCTCGACAGCGCCGACGGCTTCGACTGGGCGAGCGTGCTCGCGGCAGGGAGCGATGCGGCGGACGCGCTGTTCGCCGACGGCGACCGCGGCGAGGGGGCCGAGTCGGCCACCGGTAACGTCGTGCTCGCGGGGCTCGTCGGGAGCGGCACCGAGGTGTCGGACGCGGTCGCGCTCGGGTTCGCCGAGAACGCCGACACCGCGGCCGCCCTCGGCGAGGCGCGCGGTGCCGTCTCCCGCGGCTTCCCGGTCGTTTCAGAGTCGTACGCCGAGACGTGGCGCGAGTGGCTCGCGGGCCGGAAGCTCCCCGCCTCCGTGACCGGCGACGCGGACGTAGAGACGCAGTACCGGTTCGCGCTGATGACGCTGGCGGCCGTCGAGGACAAGCGGCACGACGGCGCCGGGATCGCCAGCCCGTCGGTGCCGTGGGGCGAGACGGAGTACGCGGCCGAGGACCGCGGCTACGGCTACAACTTCGTCTGGTCGCGCGACCTCTATCAGGTGTTCACCGCGCTGATCGAGATCGGCGAGATCGAGCGCGGCGCGGACGCGCTCGCGTACCTCTACAACACCCAGCAGGACGACGACGGGTTCCTCCCGCAGAACACCTACATCGACGGGCGCACGCGGTGGGGCGGCGAACAGATGGACAACATCGCGTTCCCGTCCGTGATGGCGTGGCAGCTGTACGAACGCGGGGTCGGGCCGGCCGACGCGGAGTACACCTACGATCAGGTCCGCCGCTCGCTCGGCTACATCGCCGCCAACGGCCCGGAGACGGCTCAGGAGCGCTGGGAGGAGGAGGCCGGGTTCTCGCCGTCCAGCATCGCGGCCGAGATCGCCGGGCTCGTCTGCGGCGCCGCGCTCGCGGTCGCCGAGGCCGACCGGATCGAGGCGAGCGGGGGCGACGCGACCGCCGGCGAGGCCGGACCGGACGCCGACCCCGACTCGCTCCGCGCCGACGCCCTCGCGTGGCTCGCGCTCGCGGACGACTGGGCGGCCCGCGTCGAGGAGTGGTGCGCGACCTCGACGGGCATCGAGCGGCACGGCGAGACGCCGTACTACGTGCGGGTCACGGCCGACGGCGACCCGGAGGCCGGCCGCCCCCGGACGATCGCCAACGACGGCCCCACCTACGACGAGCGGGAGATCGTCGACGGCGGCTTCCTCGAACTCGTCCGGCTCGGCGTGAAGCCCGCCGACGACACCGTCGTCCGCAACTCCGTCTCCGTGGTCGACGACTCGATCCGCGTCGACACCCCGTACGGTCCGGCGTGGTACCGGTACGTCGGCGACGCGTACGGCGAGATCGCGCGCGGCGACCCTGGCGGCCCCTGGGCCGGGACCGGCGACGGCCGCGGGCGGCTCTGGCCGATCTTCACCGGCGAGCGCGGCGAGTACGAGCTGCGCGCCCGCGCCGACGGTCCAGACGGCTTCGGCGGCACCGACGAGGACGCCCTCGAACCCGACGCCCTCTTGGAGACGATGGCCGGGTTCGGCAACTCCGGGCGGATGCTCCCCGAACAGGTGTGGGACCGCGAGCACCCGACCGGCTACGGCTGGGAGTTCGGTGAGGGTACCGGGGGAGCGACCCCGCTCGCGTGGTCGATGGCCGGGTTCATCCGGCTCGCACACGGGATCGACGCCGGCGAGCCGGTCGAGACGCCGACCGTCGTCCGCGACCGCTACGTCGACCGCGCCCGGTCGGCGGTGCCGGAGCTGACGGCGACCGACGAGTACGTCGACGACGCCCTCGTCGTCAACGGCGAGACCACCGCCGACACCGTCGCGGTGTACACGTCGAACGGCTCCACGCTCGTGACGCCGAAGAACGGCGAGTTCGAACTCCACCTCGACCCGGCGCTCGACGCGAAGACGATCGTCGTCGCCGCCGCGAACACCGGCGAGGCGAAAACCGGCGGCGCGGACGCCGACTCCGACCCGGACGCCGACTCCGACCCGGACGCCGCGCCGACCGCCGCCGACGCTATCCTCGAAGAGTTTGCGGGCGCCGGCACCGCGGTCGAGCGACTTCGAGTGTAGCTGAGGGCGGTGTCTTCGAGGACCGGCGAGCGCTCACCCGAGTGCGGACACGTCGACCTCGACGGTCTTTTCCTCCCCGTTATCCCCGCCGGCGGCGAGTTCGACGCGGTCGACCACGGATTCCCGAACCGCCTCCCGCCACGACTCGACGGCCTCGGTGTGTTGCTTCCGGCGGGTCTCCAAGTCGGTCTCCGGCGCCTCCGCCGCCGTCTCGTCCACTTCCGGGTACGGGGGCACGTCCGAGACGAGGTCGCGGGGATCGACGTGTATCGGGGAGGGGTCGTCGTCTGAGCCCTTCCCCTTCTCAGCGTCTGCTTCCCCCTCGCCCGCCCCGAGGCTGTGCAGACGCGCGCGCATCCGGCCCGAGAAGGGCGGGGTCACGCGGAGCACGACCTCGCGGTCGCTTCGGAGGGTCGCCTCCAGCGCGGTTCCCACGTCGTCCCGGTGGACCGCGATCGACCGGATTCGGTCTGGCCCGCCGGTTCCGGACGGCTCGCCGTCAGTCATCGCCCTTCGACCACTCCGCGTCCGAGAGGGTGCGCTGGACCGCCTCCTCGCCGACCGCGCCGGCGAGGTGCTCGAACCCGGCGCGGACGCCGCGGTCGCCGGCGTTCGCCACCAGCCGAGAGACGATGAACTCCGGCGTCGACTTCCCGACCGTGCCGAACCGCGGCTGGTAGTCGACCCGGAGGTCGAGGTCGTTCGTGAGCCCCTCGGCGAAGATGCCGTCGATCCGGGCTGGCTCCGGAAGCGGGCTCAGGTCGTCCGCGAGGTGGGTGACGTACACGCCGAGCGCGCCGCGGTCGACCGTGAGCGTCACGAGCCCGTTCAGCAGGTCGGCGGCCCGCCCCGGCTCTGTGATCGCCTCGAACTCGTCGACGAGCATCAGGGTCCGACCGTCCGCGACCAGCGGCGGCACGACCGACTTCAGCGTCGACTCCAGCACGCCGGCGTTGAAGGAGGCGTGCCGCCGGTGGAACACGAGCCGGTCGAACGCGCCGATCTCCGCCTCGTCGGCCGGCACCGGAAGCCCCATCGACGCCAGGAGCGCCACCGCGCACAGCGTCTCCAGCAGGGTCGTCTTCCCGCCCGAGTTCGCCCCCGTGAGGACGCTCACGCGGTCGCCGGTCGGCGGGGCGTCGACGCTCGCGACGCCGGGATCGCCCGCGAGCGAGTGGGAGCCGATCGCGTACGACACCGGCTGGACCTCGCCGTCGATGAAGAGGTTGCGGGCGTCCCGCACGGCCACGCCGTCGTCGACGAAGGTCGGCCGAATCAGGTCGAACGCGACCGCGAACCGCGCGAGCGACAGCAGGAACGCGGCGTCGGCGACGGCGGAGATCGCGCGGGCGACGGTGCCGGTCTCGTCTCCTTCCGTGGCGTCGTCTCCATCGCCGTCTCCGTCGCCCTCGCCGCCTCCCTCGCCGTCTCCGTCGCCCTCGCCGCCTCCCTCGCCGTCTCCGTCTCCCTCGCCCTCTCCGTTCTCGCCCCGCATCCCGCCGATCCGCTCGCGGATGTCGGCGGCGACGGTCTCCTCGCGCTCCGCGACCGATTCCTCCAGTTCCGCCACCAGATCGCGGAGCGTGGCGGAGACGAAGTCGGCCGCGTCGAGCGCGTCGTCCGGCGCGACCGATCGCACGGTCGCCGGGTCGACGCCGGTCTCGCGCGCGACGTGATCGATCGTCGCCGCCTCCAGCGCCTCGAAGTCGCGCAGGGAGCCGTCCCGGACGGCGTCGAGCACGTCGAACGCGGAGTTCGCGAGGTCGCGGGCCGCGTCGAGCTGGTCGCGCCGGCGGTCCAGCTCGTCGTCTGCGCCGCTCGCGACCTCGATCTCGCCGTCGCCGCCGGCGCCCGTCGGGTCGATCGCGCCCCGCACGTCGGCGAGGGCGCCGGCGGCGTCGCGCAGGGCCTCCCCGTCCAGCGCTCCGATATCCTCGAAGGGGGCGTCCGTGAGACCGACCTCGCGAAGCGCGACGGCGGTCTCGACGGCCGCCAGATCCGAGCCGTCGGCGCCGTCGTACTCGTCGAACGCCTCGGTCACCCGGTCGCGCTCGCCGTCGTTGAGCGCAGCCCACGCGTCGCGCGCGGCGACCACGTCGTCGAGCCGGGACTCGACCGCGTCCCGGTCGGTAAGGGGCGTCAGCACGCGGATCCGGTCGGCGGCGTGGGCGGTCAGCGCGTGGCTCGCCGCCAGCGCGAGGAGGTCGTCGTACACCGAGCGGGTGTCACCGGTCGCGAGGGCATCCATGCCGGCCTCGCCGTTAGCCCGGCGGAGGATCCGGGTGGCTCGCCCGCGGTGGAGCCCGGCGTCGACGAGCGCTCGGACATCGGCCGCCTCGATCGCCTCGATCGCCCGCTCGGTCCCGAGCGACTCCGTGAGGCGCTCGCTCGTCTTCGGGCCGATCCCCCAGTAGTCCTCCAGTCGCATACGCGGTACTGTCCCCCCGGCGTCTTGGCGTTTTCGTCGGGGCGTCCCGCCCGCAGGGGGACCCCGTCAGCTCACCGCGACTGCCGGTAGATCAGGTTGCGCTGGATGTCGTTGGCGCCCTCGTAGATCACCGGGATGCGCACGTCGCGGTAGACGCGGGCGATCCGGCGGTCGGTGAGGATCGAGCGCCCGCCGTGGAGCTTCATCCCCTTCTCGGCGCAGTCGGTGGCGACCTCGGTCGATTTGGTCTTCGCCAGCGCGGCCCAGTAGCCGGCGTCCTCGTCGTCCGCGACCTTCTCGCAGGCGCGCCAGTTGAGCGCGCGAGCCGACTCGAAGCCGATCCGCATGTCCGAGAGGGTGTGTTGGACCGCCTGAAACTCGTTGACGGTGCGGCCGAAGGCGTTGCGCCCGTGGACGAACTCCTCGGCCTCCTCGATGGCGGCGGCGGCGAGCCCGAGCCCGTGGCCGCCGACGACGACGCGGCCGTGGTTGAAGAAGTCCGCGAGCACGTAGAAGCCGCCGCCCTCGCTGCCGACGACGTTCTCCTCGGGGACGAAGCAGTCCTCGAAGACGATGTGGCCCTGCTTCGAGGCGCGCATCCCCATCTTCTCCGGGATGTGCTCCGCCTCGTAGCCGTCCGAGTCGGTCTCGACGATGAACAGCGTGTAGTTCGAGTAGCGGTCCTCGCCGTCGCCCGTCTTCGCGTAGACGGTGAGCCAGTCGGCCTCGACCGCGTTGCCGACCCAGTACTTCTCGCCGGTGAGCTCGTAGCCGCCCTCGACCTTCTCGGCCGTCGTCGTCATCCCCGCGAGGTCGGAGCCCGTCTCCGGTTCGGAGACGGCGAGTCCCGATATCTGGTCGTTCTCCGCGACCGGCCGGAGGTACTCCTCCGTCTGTTCGTCGGTGCCGTACTGCTCGACCATCTCGCAGCCGAAGCTCGCGAGCTGGAGCGTGAGCGCGATGCCGGCGTCGGCGCGGTAGAACTCCTCCGCGATCGCGAGCACCTGCGCGAGGTCGTACCCCTTCCCGCCGTGCTCCTCGCCGATGTCCTGCGCGACGAGCCCGGCGTCCATCCCCGCCTCCAGCACCTCCCACGGGTACTCGCCCGAGTCGTAGTACGCCTCGGCGTTCGGGGCGATGTACTCGTCGGCGAACTCGCGGGCCTCGGCCTTCACGTCGCGCGCGTGCTCCGGAACGATACCGTCGTCAAGTAGATCCATGCGTCGCGTGCGGACCCCGTAGTCAAAACGTTCGTGGAACAACGGAAAACACCGGGACAGTTTATCTGTCGTCGGGATCTCTCTCTGTCTCGTCGGCGTCCTCACCGCTAGTCGTCGCGTCATCGCCGCTCTCACCGTCAGCCGTCGCTACGTCGCTTTCGCCACCCTCCTCACCGCTGGCGTCGCTATCGTTGTCGCCGTCGGCGCCGCCGTCGACGGGCTCCCCGCCTCCGTTTTCGGCGTGGTCGTTCGACGGTGTCGCTGTCGTCGACTCTGGCGATTCACTCGCCTCGTCTGACTCGGCCGATTCGGTCGAGTCGGCCGTCTCAGTCGGTTCGTCCGGATCAGTTGGCTCTGCCGGCTCGAACCCGGCGGTCTCCAGGTCGGCGTCGCTCCGCGGATCGTGTCCGCGCTCGCGGAGGATCTGCCGCACGGCTTCTCGGTCGATCGTTCCCGACACGGTCCGGGGGAGCTCGTCGACGTACGCGACGGTCTTCGGGATCTTGAACCCCGCAAGCCGCTCGCGCGCGAACGAGACGAGCCGCTCCTCGTCTACGAGCGAGGACACGTCGCTCTCGATCGGTTCGGTATCGTCCGCGGGCTCGCCGTCCGTCTCCTCGTCGTCAGCGTCTCGGTCTCCCGTCTCCTCGTCGGCCGCTTCTCCGTCGCCCGTCTCCTCGTCGGCGGCTTCCCGGTCGTTCGCCCCCTCGTCGGTGCTCTCCCCCTCGTCTGCACCCTCTGTGACCGCAGCGTCGTCTCGCATCCGGTCGCCGACCGCGAGCAGCGCGGAGACGCGCTCGCCCCACACGTCGTCGTCGAGGCCGACCACGGCGGCGTCCTCGACCGGCGGGAACTCCCGAAGCACGTCGACCACCTCGCCGGGCTCGACGTTCTCGCCCCCGGTGACGATCCGGTCGTCGAGCCGGTTGAGCACGTAGAGGAACCCCTCGTCGTCGAAGCGACCCACGTCGCCGGTGTGGAGTCCGTGCGGGCCGAACGACGACCGGTCGAGCGCGGCGGCGGTCGGTCCGTCTCCCCCGCCTTTGCCCTCTCCGTCGTTTCCATCCTCCCCGTCGATGTACCCGGGGGACACCGTCGGGCCGACGACGACGATCTCGCCGGCCGCTCCGGGGTCGACCGGCGTCCCGTCCTCGTCGACGACCGTCACGTCGGTGCCGAACAGCGGTCGACCGACCGTGCCGAGTCGGTCCCTCGTCTGTCGCGGGGTCGCGGTCGCGATCTGGGAGGCCGACTCGGTCATCCCGTAGGTCGGGTACACCGGGATCGAGTAGTCGCGGCAGCGCTCGATCACCTCGTCCGGGGCGGGAGCGCCGCCGAGCAACACCACGCGCAGCGTGTCCGAGAGGGTCCCGCGCCTGTCGAGCATCCGCTGGAGCATCGTCGGGACCAGCGAGATCCCGGTCACGTCGTAGGTGTCGATGTCGTCGGCGGTGCCGCCCGGGTCGAACCCCTCCCGAAGCACGAGCGTCGTCCCGTACAGGGCGGAGCGGTACACCGGGGCGAGCCCGCCCATGTGGTGCAGCGACAGCGAGACGAGCCACCGGTCCCCTTGGTCGACGCCGAGCCGGAACGCGGAGGCGATCGCCGAGTTGTAGACGTTGCCCGCGGTGAGCGGGACTGGCTTGGGTTCGCCCGTCGTCCCGGAGGTGAACAGGACACAGAGGTAATCCGACTCCGCCCACTCCGGGGGATCGACCGGCTCCGGATCGACGCCGTGGACCGCCGTGACGCCCTCGGCGGTCGGGTCGTCGACGGAGAACACCGGGACCTCGCCGTCCACCTCACACTCCCCGACGGCGCCGAGCGCGGCGCCCTCCGTCGGCTCCGCGCACACCACCGCGTCGAGGTCGGCGCGCTCGACGCGCTCGGCGAGCTCTCGCTCCGTGAGCTCCTGTCCCAGCGGGACGAAGGTCGCCCCGATCCGCATCGCCGCGTGGACGAGCCCGACGGTGCCGACGTACGGCGGCGTGAGCACGCCCAGCCGGTCGTCCGCCTCGATCCCGTGCGCGACGAGCCGGCCGGCGGTCTCGGAGACGAGCCGGTCGAGGTCGGTGTAGGTCCACGCCTCGCCGTCTTCGGCCCGGATCAGCGCGGTGTGGTCCGGCGAGGAGACGACGCGGTGTGACAGCCAGTCCCGCATCGTCGTCACCGTGAGCGCGTGCGTCTACTCATCGGTGGGCTGGCGGACCGTCAGCACCGGCACGTCGGAGGTCCGGACGACCCGCTCCGTGACGCTGCCGAGCAGGTAGCGGTCGAGCCCCTTCCGGCCGTGGGTTCCCATCACGATCACGTCGATGGCGTTCTCGTCGACGTAGTCCCGGATCGACTGGTACGCGGTGCCCGTGGCGACCGTCGTCTCGCAGTCGACCCCGGCGTCCGCGGCGGCGTTGGCGACGCGTCGTGTGGCCTCCTTCCCCTCGGATTCGAGCGCCTCGACGACGACGTTGGCGCCCGCTTCGAGCGTCGAATACGCCGCCCCGTCGACGACGTAGAGGGCGTGCAGGCGGGCGTTGTAGTGTTGCGCGAGGTCGATCGCGTGCTCGATCGCGGCGTCCGACGCCGGACTGCCGTCGGTCGGTACGAGGATCTGAGTGTACATCTCGTCGCACGCTACGCTCGGTGTCGATTAAAAACCCGATCACGGCGGCGCGTCAGACGCGCCGACGCGCCGACGCGTCAATCCCCCGATGAGGCTCGCTGATCCCGGTCCTACCGGAACCCCATCGCCTCGATCTGCTCTTGGTATCGGTTGCGGATGGTGACCTCGGTCACCTGCGCGACGTCGGCGACCTCGCGCTGGGTCTTCTTCTCGTTACAGAGGAGCGACGCGGCGTAGATGGCGGCGGCGGCGAATCCGGTGGGGGACTTCCCGGAGAGGAGTCCCTGCTCCGCGGAGACATCGATGATCTCCGTCGCCTTCGACTGGACCTCCTCGCTGAGTTCGAGCGAGGACGCGAACCGCGGAACGAACTGCTTCGGGTCGACCGGCTTTAGCTCCAGTCCGAGCTCCTGGGAGATGTAGCGGTACGTCCGTCCGATCTCCTTTTGCGGGACGCGCGACACGTCGGCGACCTCGTCGAGCGAGCGCGGAATCCCCTCCTGCCGGCAGGCGGCGTAGAGGGCGGCGGTGGAGACGCCCTCGATCGATCGCCCGCGGATCAGGTCCTCGTTGAGCGCGCGGCGGTAGATGACGGAGGCGACCTCGCGTACCGACCGCGGGACGCCCAGCGCGCTGGCCATGCGGTCGATCTCCGAGAGCGCGAACTGGAGGTTGCGTTCGCCCGCGTCCTTGGTCCGAATCCGCTCCTGCCACTTGCGCAGGCGGTGCATCTGCGACCGCTTTTCCGAGGAGAGCGACCGGCCGTAGGCGTCCTTGTCCTTCCAGTCGATCGTCGTCGTCAGCCCTTTGTCGTGCATCGTTTCGGTGATGGGGGCGCCGACGCGCGACTTCGACTGCCGCTCCGAGTGGTTGAACGCGCGCCACTCCGGCCCGCGGTCGATGTTCCGTTCGTCCAGCACCAGGCCACAGTCCTCACAGACGAGTTCTTGGTCGGCGTCGGTGACGATCTCGGTCGAATCGCACTCCGGACAGGAGACCGTTTCTTCGTCCGACTCTCGCTCGGTGTTCCGCTCCTGTTGACGCTGGCGGCTCGGACGTTCCATTATAAGGTTTCTGGTTACTCCCGCATTTAAACCTTTGTCCGAACGCGGAGATCGCTCCCGACAGGGTGATCTGTGGAACTGCGATTAAACGGGCTTACGGGCCCTGTACGGCGCACCCGTGATTTGTCCGTCCTTCCGCTGCAGCGCGGAAGTCGCCTCGGTATACCCCCGGAACGAACACGAACCGCGACCGCCCGTATATTACTATCGGACATTCAACAAAGCTTTTGTATTACCAATGCATATAGCGAAACATGAGCACGACGCAGTCCGACGGGATCGAAGCGACGCTCGACGGCTGTCGCCCGGCCGAGATCGACCCCATCGTCGTCGACGCCGCCGACCTCGAAAGCACCGCGCCCGAACACCTCCGCGACCTCAAAGCCGAGTTCTCCGCCCGCGGCTACCAGCCTGCGACCCTCTCCGTCGCGGCCTGCTTCGACTGCGGCGACGCCCTCTCCACCCAGCGCGAGGCGGACCGACTCCGCGAGTTCGTCCGCGCCGCGTCGTTCCTCGGCGCCGGCCGAATCGAGGTCCACCTCGGCGAGGTCGCCGACCGGGACGCGACCGAGCCGGCGCTGTCGGCGCTCGCCGAGCGCGCGCGCCGCGAGGGCGTCGAACTCGTCCGCGTCGACGACGGCTCGGCCGCCGCCTGATCGGATGGCCTCGAAGCGCTCGCTCGCGACCAAGCTCGGTGTCGTCGCCGGCTTCGACGCCCCTAGCGCCGCGCTCGAACAGTACCCGACGCCCCCCGATCTGGCGGCGCACGTCGTCCACCTCGCCGACCTCCACGGCGATGTCGACGGCCGGACCGTCCTCGATCTGGGCACCGGGACCGGGATGCTCGCGCTGGCGGCCGCCCTCCGCGGCCCCGCGCGGGTGCTCGGGATCGAACTCGACCGCGGCGCGCTCTCGACGGCGACCGAAAACGAGCGCCGGATCGCCGCGAGCGCGCCCGTCCACTGGCTCCAAGGCGACGCGACGCGGCTCCCGCTCGACGTGCCCGACCCCGTGACCGTCGTGATGAACCCGCCGTTCGGCGCGCAGGACGGGAACCGGAACGCCGACCGCGGGTTCCTCGCGGCCGCGAGCCGCGTCGCCGCCGTCTCCTACTCGGTCCACAACGCCGGCAGTCACGAGTTCGTCGAGGCGTTCGCGGCCGACAACGGCGGCGAGGTCACCCACGCGTTCGCCGCCGACTTCGCGATCGAGGCGCAGTTCGACCACCACACCGACGCCGCCCGTGAGATCGACACCGAAGTGTACCGGATCGAGTGGGCCTGACGGTCCGGTCTCGCAGTCGCGGCTGCGCTTCTCGCTCGGGTGATTTTAACTAAATACTCGGTACGTGACTCGTCTCGGCCCGATTCCGGTCAATACAGCAGAAGAAATAATAGTGTAGGATTTCTACCATATTATATGGATGGACGCGGTTCTGATGAAAAAGGGACGTTTGCCCCAATTTATCCAAGTGAGATACCGTATCTCCCAGATAACGCACGACGATGGGTTGCTATCTTCCTGTTGGTGGCATTTATTAGTGGGTTTACCGTCTCATCCTTGATCTGGATTATTGGCCTCTTCTGAATCACTCGGGCCATTCAGTTCGCACTCTTCATCGACCAGCTGTTTCAGACAAGAATATGTCTGAAGAAGAGTATTTCAACGCAGGCGGCAGAGCAAAAAATATCAGCACTATATTTATACCGCTTCACAGACTTCCTTCTAGTATGAGTCTTGAAGAGACAGTTGACTACCTCGCTGAAGAACTTGACCTTGAGCGGAGTGAACACGTCCGTGAAGTCGGTCAGTCGGTCGCCGAGCTTCGCGACTGATCAAAACATTTCTCTGAAGTCTCGTTCGACAAGTCCTTCGTCCAGATACGTGATGAACTCTTGTCTCGTTGGTCCTTGGCGATCGAGCAGATCGTCCCGTTCTGCACGTTGGAGGACTGCCTGAGCGAAGTCGGTACAGTGGGACTCGTGCTGCCCAGCGTACTCTGAGAGGGCTTCTCGCCAGTGCATATCCAGCTCGAACTCGAAGAAGGGGATCCAAACAGCACCGCGTCGCCTTACTGCCGCCCCTCGTACGTCTCCCGCTCCGCGATCCGCACCCGCGTCTTCCCCCGCACCGCGAACACGGCGTCGCTCTTCCGGACGAACGTGACTCCCCGCAGCGTCACCGACTCGTTCGCCGCCGGAAGGGAGCCGACTTCGCTCTCCCCGTCGCCCTCGACGCGCAGTTCGAACCCGTCCTCGACGGCGGCGACCGTGACGTTCCGGCCGTCGATCCGCGGCTCGGCCCGCGCCGGCTCGCTCGTGAACAGCGTCGAGCGCGTCTCGTTCCGCACCGCGTCGACCCGGTAGGTCGGGCCGCCGTTCGTCGCAACCCAGCCGGTGCGCTGGACCCAGACGGTCTCGCGCCAGCCCGTCCCGCCCACGTCGACCGCGCGGTACCCCCAGAAGGCGAGGTTCCCCTTCGAGACCGCGGTGGTCCAGATCTCCCGGTCGGCGTTCGCCACGATCACCCCGGAGGTGTTGACGCTCGTCGACCGCCCGAACGCCTCCACGTCGACGACGCTCACCGCCCGATTCTCGACGTTCTCGGCGTACGTCACCCGATACCCGTCGACCTCGATCGGGTCGCCCGGGAGCTCGTCGTCGTCGACCGCGACGAGGTTCGGGGCGATCCCCGGCCCGGCCACGACCGCCAGCGCCGAGACGAGCAGCAGCAGGCCGACCGCCGCGGGCGTCGCGGACCGAACGCCCTCCCTGACCGTCTCCGGTTCCGGGACGGCTAGCTCCGGCCTAATCGGCTGGTCGCGCCCGGCGACCGCGAGCGCGACGATCGCCGCGAGGACCGCGAGGAGGCCGAGGCCGACCGCGCGGTACAGCTCGTACCGTTCGTTTCCGAGGTGCCAGTAGACGGCCCAGAGCCGGCGGGACGCCCCGAACAGCAGGACCGCGCCGAACGCGGCCAGCGCGGCCGTCCGCGAGTCCGGATCGATCCACTCGATCGGCTTCCCTCGGTGTCTCTGTCGGCGTCTCCGCCGGACCAACCACACCGCGGCGAGGACCCCCCCGATCAGCCCGACCGCGTGTCCCTGTATCGCGATGTTCGCCCAGCTCGGCGTCCCGTACGAGCCGCTCGCCTCGGAGACGACGACCGGGTTCCGGAGCGTCTCGTAGGCCACGTTCACCAGCGTCGCTCCGGTGAGCGCGGCGATCGTTTTGACCGGGTAAAAGACGAGCGCGAACCCCCACAGCGCGAACACCACGCCCGAGAAGCCGATCACCGGCCCGAGCGCGAACAGCGACGAGAGGACGCCGAACGACAGCATCGCCCCCGGAACGACGACGAACGCCCGGAGGAAGGGGTTCGCGGCGAGCGAGTCGCGGGAGAGCGACTCGATCGACGGCAGCGACCCGACGGACGGCAACGCGGACCGCACCGTTCCGGTCTCCTCGTCGACGTCGCGGCCGCCCGGGAAGTGCCCGTAGGCGTACTCGGCGAGCGTGCCGGCGACGAGCGTCGACAGGAGGTTCCCCGTGATGTGGCCCCGTCCGGAGTGTGCGAGTCCGGACCAGAGCATTCCCTCGGGGTAGAAGTACGACCACGACCGGAACGGGATCACGACGGGTCGGTCCGGATTCTCCAGCCCGCTCTGTACGAACAGGTACACCGCGACGACCGCGGCGATCGCGACGAGCGTCCCCCACGGGACGCCGAGGAGAAAGCGGGAGCGAAGCGCCCGCGTCCACGCTCCTCCCGGGCGGTCGGCTCGATACACGACGGCGAGAGCGCCGGCGACGAGAACGCCGCCGGCGGCGAGGTGGGCGGCGTCGGACGAAAGCGCCTCCGCGACCATGTGGGTGAGGGAGCGGCCGAGCGCTTAAGAGTTCGCGGGTCGGTCCCGATCTGAGACTGTGCCGATCGCGGTCGCGTCGGTCGCGAGGAGGTCCGGAATCCGGCGGTGTCGCCGGCTCAGATCTTGCTTTCGGCGTCGTCGGCCAGCTCCTTCATCCGCTTGCCCACGCGACCGGCGGGGGAGAACTCGTCTTCGCTCATCGCGTTCGCGAGGGCGTTGCCGAGGACGAACACGGCGTGTTTGTGTTCGCTCTTCGATTTGTGGACGTGAGAGGGATCGACGTCCAGCTCGTCGTACGGGTCGAAAAGCGAGCCGTCCACGGTCTCGTGGTTGCGGAAGTGCTCCATGATCGTCACCATCTGCTCGTGGAGTTCGAGGAGCTCGTCTTTGTGCATGTCCCTTGATACGGGTCGTATACCCTTTAAGCGTTGTTGAGGGGTATACGCACGGTTCTGTAGCGTTTCGACTCACGCCCACCAACACACAGCGGGAACGAATCGGTGACGACGCGGGGATGACAGCGGAACGATGCGTGGACGGTGCGGGGATGACAGCGGAACGATGCGTGGACGGTACGGGGACGACAGCGGAACGATGCGTGGGCGGTACGGGGACGAAGCAGGCCGGAAAACGACGATCGGAACAGGCGTCGGACGGGAAGACCAGAACCGGCCGGGACAAAGCGGAGCGGCGCGCTCCCTCAGAAGACGTACTCGTCTTCGTGGCCCATCATGCCCTCGTCTTCGAACCCGCCGGAGTCCTCCTCGTCTCGCGGACCGCTCGTCTTGAACGCCTTTATCCCCGTCGACAGGAGCTCTTCGACCGCCTCCTCGCGGTTGAGGAACTCCCCCTGCTCGACCATCTGAGCGATCTGCATCTCCAGATGCTCCGGCACGGTTATCTCTACTTGTGGCATTTCCTGCACGGGAGTAATGGGAATGGGTATATAAATGTGGCGTCGATGCTACGGATATTAGAAACCGATTTCGGGCAGTTTTGGAATTTGAGTTCTAAAACACCGAATATCTATTTTTGATATCGGAGTTTGTGAATATTCCCCAACATATCTATCCGATGCTTCGGGCGCGCCCGTCGCCGCTTCCGCGAGAACGACATCCATAGGTGACGCGGGGCCGTACGGGCGACCATGACCGAAGCCGGCGCATCCGACGCCGCAGGCCCCGCAGACACTGCGGACCCCGACGCGGTCGAGGACCTTACGGACCTCTACCGCGAGTACGGAGACGATCGACTCCCGCCGGGACAGCGCGAGACCGACCGCTTCCCGGTGCTCTCGAAGAGCGGGACGCCCTCGTGGGACCCGGAGACGTTCGAGTTCGAGGTCTGGGGCGCGGTTGAAGACCCGCTCACGTACTCCCTCTCCGCGTTTCGCGACCTCCTGTCGGTGACCCAGCGCCAGGACTTCCATTGCGTGACCGGCTGGAGCAAGTTCGACTGCGCGTTCACCGGGGTCGAGTTCGGCGAAATCGTCGAGCGCGCGGGCGTCCGCGACGACGCCGACCACGTCCTGTTCCACGCGCTCGACGGCTACACGACCAACCTCTCGCTGGAGGAGTGCACCCGCAAGGGCGTGCTGTTCGCCTACGGGTTCGACGGCGACGATCTCCCCGCCGACCACGGCGGTCCGATCCGGGTCGTCACGCCTCACAAGTACGCCTACAAGGGGGCCAAGTGGGTCTCCGGTGTCGAGTTCCTCACGGAGAAGGAGCTCGGCTACTGGGAGAAGCGCGGCTACAGCGACACCGCGAACCCGTGGAACGAGGAACGCTACAGCTGAACCGCGCCCACATCCTCGTTCGCGGATTCCCCGGGATAGTCAGGATAAAGGGTCCCCGGTCCCGACCCGAAACCAATGGAACGGGCGCGTTCGTCCCCGGCCTCGACCCTCGTTAGTCGCACGACCGGGATCGACGCACCCGCGTTCGCGGCCGCGTTCGACTCCCTCCCGGCGCCGCGAACGACGTGGAACGCCCCCGACGACGCGCTCGTGCTCGCCAGCGACGCGGCCGCGACGCTGACCGCCAGTGGCCCGGACCGGTTCGCGGAGATCCGGGCAGGTGCCGACGACCTGTTCGACTCCGGCGACGTCCACGCCGGGACCGAGGCCGCCCGCCCCCGGCTGTTCGGCGGGTTCGCCTTCCACGAGGGGGGCTGCGACGGCGACCCGTGGGGGCCGTTCCCGGAGGCGCGGTTCGTCCTCCCGCGCGTGCAGGTCACGTTCGCTGACAACGGCGCGTGGCTCACGGTGAACGCGGTCGGCGACGACGTCGATCCGAGCGCGGTCGAGGAACGGCTCGCCGAGGAACGCGACCGGATCGCGGGGCTCGCGGAGGCATCGGCAGCGGATCGCCCGCCGCGGCCCGGGATCGCGGGGACCCGCCGGACGACGAGCCGGGAGGCGTGGCGCGAGAGCGTGGAGGCCGCCGTCGGTCGGATCCGCGGCGGCGACCTCCGGAAGGTGGTGCTCGCGCAGGCGCTGGAGGCGGATCTCGCCGCGGAGTTCCCGCGGGCGGCGACGCTGGACCGGCTCGCGGAGAAGTACCCGGACTGCCACCGCTACTACTTCGAGCCCGACGCCGGCGGGAGCGCCTTCTTCGGCGCGACGCCGGAGCGGCTGGTCGCGTTGCGCGGCCGCACCGTCGAGACCGACGCGCTCGCGGGGACGACCGGCCGCGGGGAGACGCCGGCCGAAGACGAGTGGCTCGCGCGGGAGCTGCTCGACGACGCCAAGAACGTCCACGAACACGAGCTCGTCGCCGACACCGTCCGCGAGCAGCTGGAGCCGTTCGCGGCCTCCATCTCCGCGAGCGCGCGTCGCGTCCGGCGGCTCGCCACGGTCCAACACCTCCACACTCCGATCACGGCCGAGCTGAACGCGGACCGCCACGTCCTCGACCTCGTCGAGGCGCTCCACCCCACTCCCGCGGTCGGGGGGCTTCCCCCGGACCGCGCGCTCGAAACGATCCACGACACGGAGCCGTTCGACCGCGGCTGGTACGCCGCGCCGGTCGGGTGGATCGACGCCGCCGGCAACGGCGCGTTCGCGGTCGCGATCCGGTCCGCGGTGACGACGCCCCGCCGCGCCACCCTCTTCGCCGGCGTCGGTCTGGTCGCCGACTCCGACCCCGACCGCGAGTGGGACGAGGTCCAGCTCAAGTACCGGCCGATCCTCGACGAGCTTGAAGGCGGGGACTGACGGGTCGATTTCGGCCGCGGCGCCGAGCACCGCCGCCCCTCACTGGAACATCTTCAGCGGCTCCGCCTGCGAGCTCTCCTCGGTCGCCTCCTGCATCCGCTTCGCGAACGCCTGCTTCGCGTTCCGGATCTCGGTCGCCTGATCGACGAGCCCCTCGGTGGGCGTCTCGGTTCCGGCGATCGGGTCGATACCGTCGAGGATGAGGACCCGCGCCGCCTCCGGGTCGGGGAACTGCGGGTCCGACTCGACGACGAGCCCGACCGCGTCGCGGTCGCGCTCCAGCGACTCCGCCAGCATCGCCCCGGTCGGCCCCGAGACGAGCCCCGACTCCGGCGGCTCCTCGACCTCGGCGCGCGAGAGCGCCCCGCCGCCGTTCCCGGTCGCGACGCCGTACAGGTCGGGCGGCGCCTCGTCCTTCTCGCGGCCGAGTCCGGAGAGGAACACGGGGAACGCACCGTTTTCCGAGAACCAGCTGTCGAGACAGCCGGCGACCTCGGTCGCGGCGCCGGGGTTCACCGGCACGTCGCTGCGGAGCGCGACGAGGTCGCGTTCCTGGTCGACGTACAGCCGCACCGGCGTCGTCAGCGAGGGGTCCGACTCGTGATAGACGGCCACCCGCGGGAGCCCGTCGCACTGGACGTTCGCGTAGTGGACCATGTCGTGGGCCTCGATCAGGTGATCCGTCGCGATCTTGCCGACGAGCCCGACGCCAGGGAACCCCTCGACCAGCGTCGGCTCGTCCAGCGACACCTCGTTGTCGAGCACGGAGATGCGTGCCATAGGCTCGCGTACTCCCGCCGTCGACCTAAAGGTGGGGCGGAACCCGCGGACGCCGTCGCGTCTGTGCGGCCAGAAGTGTGCCGGAACACTACATTTTTCACGGCCGATCTCGTACTGGTTGGCATGAGCACCGATCGGGTCGACGCCGAAAGCAAGGTGTCGGGGAATCAAGCGAACATCCCGGCCCGGATTCGCCGGGAACTAGACATCGACGACGGCGATCAACTCCGCTGGCATCTCGAAGACGACGGAACCGTCCGCGTCCACGTCGTCCAACGGCGATCGGGGACCTTCAGCGACTTCGACGGATACGAGGGGGCGGAGGCGACGGACGTAACGGCGGACCACGACATGTGGGGCGTCGACGCCGAGTGAATGCCCCGCGCGCTCATCGACACCACGGTTCTCTTCGCGGCGGCCTATCGACGCGATAGCTCCCACGACATCGCACTTCCAATTCTCCGCGGGGTCGACGACGGATCCCTGCCGGAAGCGGTGATCCTCGACTACGTGCTCGCGGAAACGCTCAACGGCCTCACGACGCACGCTGGCCACGACGCGGCCGTCGATCTCCTCGATCGGATCGAGGAGAACACCCGGTTCTACGTCGAATCTCTCACGGCGGACGCGATTGCTGCCGCGAAAGCACTCTTCAGACGGCACGAGACGCTCTCGTTCGTCGACGCGTGTCTCGCCGTGTACATGCAGACGGAAGGGCTCGACTACCTCTACGCCCTCGACGACGATTTCGATACGGTCTCGGATGTCTATCGGCTCGACACGGCTGTGGACCCGTACGACCCGAACTGAAGCAGGAACGCTATCGCCCCGCCCCCGCCCCCGTCCCGGTCCCGAAACCGACTAACCGCCCGGCGCGCAAGGACGGTCATGAATCCCCTCGACCGCTACGAGGCCCTCGTCGACGACGTCGACGCGTTCCGCGCGGCCTGCGACCGCCCCCTCCCGTCGGTCGTCCGCGTGAACGAGATGGCGGCCTCGCCGGTCCGCGTTCGAGAGGCCTTCGACGAGGAGGGCGTGGCCTACGAGCCCGTCGACTGGCACGACGGTCTTTTTCGGCTCCCGGACGGCAACCCCGGCAGAAACTGGCCGTACGTCCACGGCTGGACCCACGGGCAGGAGGAGGTATCGGTGCTCCCCGGGCTCGCGCTCGACCCGCAGCCGGGCGAGCGCGTCTGGGACGCCTGCGCGGCGCCCGGCAGCAAGACCACCCAGATCGCGGACGCGATGGACGACGAGGGGACGGTCGTCGCCAACGACAACAACCTCGGGCGGCTCTCCGCGCTCCGGCACAACGCCGAGCGCCTCGGGATCACGAACGCGATCGTCACGAACCAGGACGCGCGAAACTTCTCGACGAAGCCGCTCGCGTTCGACGAGTTCGATCGCGCCCTCGTCGACGCGCCCTGCTCGTGCGAGGGCACCTGCCGCAAGAACCCGGACGTGCTCGATCAGTGGACCCTCGATCACGTCCACGCGGTCGCCGGGATCCAGAAGGGGGTCTTGGCGCGCGCGGTGCAGGCGACCCGTCCCGGCGGGACCGTCGTCTACTCCACCTGCACGTTCGCGCCCGAGGAGAACGAGGCGGTGCTCGACCACGTCTTGGAGGCGGAGGACTGCGAGATCGTCGCGTTCGACCTCCCGCTCGACACGGTCCCCGGCGTCACGGAGTGGGACGGCGAGACGTTCGACGAGTCGGTGACGCGCGCGCACCGCATCTATCCGCACCACAACGACACGGGCGGGTTCTTCTGCGCGAAGCTACGCGTGGGCGGGACCGAGACCACGGGGGTCGGAGCGTGACCGACGACGCCCCCACCAACGACGGCCCCACCAACGACGGCCAGCAGTTCGACCGGCTCCCCGCGACCCCCGCCGACCGCGAGGTCGAGGGTCGCGCGAGCCGGCGGGAGGTACTCGACTGGTGGGAGGAGCGGTTCGGGATCGACCCGAGCGTCTTCGAGGGGTACAGCTTCTGGGAGAAGGGCGCGGGGAAGGTCTGGATCTTCAACGGCGAGGCGACCGACCCCAGCGCGGTGGAGGCGATCGGGATGACGTTCCTCCGGACGCGACAGGAGCACTGGAAGCCGACGACTCGGGCGGCCACCCGGTTCGGCCACCTCGCGACGAAGAACGCGATCGAACTCGCCCCCGAGCAGGCGTCCCGGTTCGTCGCCGGCGAAGACCAAGATCTCCCCGAGTGGGACGGCGACTGGGGGTACCTGATCGCGACTCACGAGGTCGCCGGCGAGCAGGCACCGATCGGCGTGGGGCTGTACCTCTACGACGAGTTGCGCTCGGTGGTGCCGAAGGGAAGCCGGGCGAACCTGCCGGTCGTGGAGTGAGGGATCGGGGCGGCGAATCGCTCGCTCGTTTATAAATAGTCGATAGCGAATCGGCTGTGAAGATTTTCGGCTTGTTGAAATTCTCAGAAGTTGACATTTTTTGTCCCGAATCGCTCAGTACAGGAACGGTAGTGAGTGATAGCGGGAGTACGTGAATCACTGTGGCGGATCGGTTATTTATAAGTGAACGAGTGGTGTCGCCGGCGGCTGTTTATACGTCGTCGACAACGCGGTGAAGGCCTCCAAAGCCCCAGCCGTGAGGACGGCGCACGCTCGCTGCGCTCCTCACTCAGTCGCTATCGCTCCCTCGTTGCGGTGCTTCCGTCGCCTGCGCCGTCCTCACGGCTGCCCCTTTGAGTCCCACCCGCCCGCAACCGCACGGCCTCACCCCTCCCCAGCCTCGTCACCGGACTGCGTCCGGTTGCAAGCGAGAGCTTCGCTCTCGCCCTGTCGCTGGCGCCGCGGCGCCAGCGACTCCCTCGCGCGTGCACCATCGCGCCCTCCGGGCGCTCGGCGGCACGCGCCACCACCTCGGTCATTTATAAGCGATCGTCGGCATCTCGCCCGTGGCTTAAATACCGCGTCGCTGCCAGCGGTCTGCGCTACCTGTCTTGGTCTCTCGCGCCTACTCCCCCTTCTCCCGCAGCGTCCCGCCGCCGAGCCCCTCCCACTCCATCCGGAATCCGAGCCGCGAGAGCGCGGCGCTGGCGTCGTCGACGCCGTGTTCGTCGAGGATCGACTCGGCCGCCGAGAGCGACATCCCGGCTTCCAGCTCCTCGCCGACCGACTCCAGGACCGCGGGCCGCACGAGGGTCCGACCGACCCGCTCGTGGTCGGGAAACGACTTGTCCTCGATCGCCTCGACGCTCACGCCGTGCGCGTCTGCGAGGTCGTCGAGCCCGATCGCGTCCGCGTCCGGCGAGAGAGCGTTGGGGAGGTCTGCGGCCGCGTCGGCGACGAACTCCGCCTCGTACTCGCGGAGCACGTCGACGACCCCCTTCACGCGGACGGTCCCGGAGTACGTGACGACGCGGTGGTCGCGGGCGGCGATCGCCTCGCCGACGCCGAGGCTCTCGTCGACGGCGACCAGCAGATCCACGTCCTCCACGTCCGCGAGCTGTGAGAGCTTCTTCGCGACGTACTCGGGGGTCCAAAAGCCCATGACCTCGAAGAACAGCCGGAAGTCGGCGTGGTCGTAGTCGAACGCGAAGTCGGGGATCATCACCCGGTTTCCGGTTTCGAGCGGCTCCGGCTCGCGGACGAGGGTCCAGTCGAGGTCGAGCCCGCGGAACCGCCCGGCGAAGTCGGCCTCGACCCCGCTGTCGAAGTCGGGCTCGGCGACCGGCTCGACGCCCGGAACCGTCACGTCGCCGTCGGAGAGGCGCATGGTGCGCTCACGCCCGCGGTCGTCGATGGTCGCCGAAAGCTCCCACTCGGCCGACTCCGCGACGGTCCGGAGCAGCCGCGCGAACGCGGTCCCGTAGCGCCGTGTGCGCGAGAACAGCGCGTCCGGCCCGGTGACGACCAGCTCCCGGCCCTCGGGGGTCTTTTCGAGCTCGTACATCAGCCGCAGCCGCTTGACCGCGGAGACGAGCCGCTTCGGGTCGTTCGATCGCACCCGGACCTCGGTGGCGTCGAAGAGGGCGGTCTGGGCCAGCGAGAGGTCGTACTGTTCGAGGAGCGAGTCCGGGTCCCACCGCACGTCGGCGTCGACGAGGACCTCGTTGACGTCGCGGTCGGCGTACAGCGACGCCTCCACGCCTTCGGACCCGATGCCGAGCGCGTCGGCGGCGCGGTCGATCGCGGTCTCGCGCTCGGCCTCGCTCGCGACGCCCACCGCCTCCGCCGCTTCGAAGGCGGCCCGCCGGACGCGACGCGGCGGGACCGGCGCCCGCGTCTCGAAGACGCACTCGCGCTCGACGAGCGCCGCGAGCCCGCGGACGAGTTTGAAGTCACCGCCGGAGTCGGCGGCGTCGGCCTCCAGCGCCGCCAACGCGTCGTCGAGGTCGCCGCGGCGCTCCCCGACGTGGGACTCGAAGGTCCCGAGCACCCGCGCCGCGAGGGGGCGGTGCTCGCGGGTCGCGAAGCGCGGGCGGTAGCCGCCGCCGGCCCGCGAGACGCGCAGGAGGTCCTTACGTAGCACGCTCCCGTGGTACGGTCCGGCCGACGTAAAACGGGCGGATCCGGTCGGCGGTCCAGTCGACGAACGCGAGAGCGTTCGAGAGTGACGTTCGGTGACGAATCAGTCGTCCGCGCGGCCGGTTTCCGGCGTGAAGGTGACGCCGTCGATCTCGATCTCGTCCGGAACGCGACTGGTGTCGTGCGCGCCGACCGGCGGGACGTTCACCGCAGCGGCGTCGGACGCATCGAGGTCCGTGTCCCCGCCGATGGCGGCCATCTCGCCGTCCGCGTCGCGGGCGTCCTGATCGATGCGCATCGAGCAGAACTCCGCGCCGCACATCGAACAGAACCGCGCCTCCTTGTAGTTGTCTCCGGGGAGCGTCTGGTCGTGGTAGGACCGCGCGCGCTCGGGGTCGAGCGCGAGGTCGAACTGCCGGGACCAGTCGAACTCGTAGCGCGCCTCCGAGAGGGCGTCGTCCCAGTCGCGCGCCCCCGGACGCCCGGTGGCGACATCGGCGGCGTGGGCCGCGATCCGGTACGCCGCGAGGCCGTCCCGCACGTCCTCCGCGTCGGGGAGGCCGAGGTGTTCTTTCGGCGTGACGTAGCAGAGCATCGCCGCGCCCGCCCGCGCCGCCTCGGTCGCGCCGATCGCGCTCGTGACGTGGTCGTATCCGGGGGCGATATCGGTCACGAGCGGACCGAGCACGTAGAACGGCGCGCCGTCGCACACCTCTTGTTGCCGGTCGACGTTGTCAGCGATCTCGTCTATCGGGACGTGACCGGGACCCTCGACCATCACCTGCACGCCGTGATCCCACGCGACGCGAGTGAGCTCTCCGAGGGTGTCGAGCTCGGCGAACTGCGCCTCGTCGCTCGCGTCGGCGAGGCAGCCGGGACGGAGGCCGTCACCGAGCGATATCGTCACGTCGTGTTCCGCGAGGATCACACATATCTCCTCGAACTTCGCGTACAGCGGGTTCTGCGTCCCGTTCTCCTCGATCCACCGTGCGAGGATCGAGCCGCCGCGCGAGACGATCCCGGTGGTGCGACCGTCGGTCAGCGGCAGGTGCTCCAGCAGCACGCCCGCGTGGATCGTCATGTAGTCGACGCCCTGTTCGGCCTGCTTCTCGATCACGTCGAGCAGCAGTTCGTGGGTGATGTCGGCCGGGTCGCCCGCTCGCTTGACGGCCTCGTAAATCGGAACCGTCCCCACCGGAACCGGCGAGTACGCGACGTTCGCCTCGCGGGTCTCGTCCAGGCGCTCGCCCGTCGAGAGGTCCATGACGGTGTCGGCGCCGTAGTGGACCGCCGCGTGAAGCTTTTCGAGCTCCTCGGTTCGGTCGCTCGTCGTCTCGCTGTTGCCGATGTTGGCGTTGACTTTCGTCGAGAACTCCCTGCCGATGATCATCGGATCCAGCGAGTCGTGGGCGTGGTTGTTCGGGATCACCGCCTGCCCGTCGGCGACCTGCCGACGAACGAACTCCGGCTCGCGGTTCTCGCGCTCCGCCACGCGCTCCATCGCGGGCGTGATCTCTCCGTCTCGTGCCCGCCGGATCTGTGTCGCCGTCATTGATTACTAAGTCATACCACTAGTTAATATACTCTGGGGTAGCCGGTTCCGGCGTCTCCGATCGGCGCGCGGGTGCGACACGCTTAACCCCGAAACCCGTCGATCGAAGGGTAATGAGTACCGACGCGGCAGGTGACGGGGCTCCCGGAGAGGAGTCCGACGCCGACACCGAAACCGAGGCGTTCGTCCGGACCTGCGAGCACCTCGTCGACCGGATCCTCGCGGGCGAGATCGACCGCGACGAC
Organism: Halorubrum amylolyticum; assembly: GCF_004114995.1. Classification (GTDB taxonomy): domain Archaea; phylum Halobacteriota; class Halobacteria; order Halobacteriales; family Haloferacaceae; genus Halorubrum; species Halorubrum amylolyticum. The sequence goes on along the minus strand of NZ_SDJP01000008.1, from coordinate 50,549 downwards.
CTGGAGTCCGCCAAGCTCGACGCCTGCTCGGAGTTCTCCTCGCCGAAGGTCCCGAAGAACACCGAGATCTTGGACCACGCGCCCACGGAGGCCCGCGACGACGTGATCGAGGTCGTCCGCCGGAAGCCGGTTCGGACCGCCTCCGGCGTCTCGCCGGTCGCGATCATGACCTCGCCGAAGCTGTGCCCGCACGGGAAGTGCCTCTACTGTCCCGGCGGGCCGGCCTCGGAGTTCTCCTCCGCGCAGTCGTACACGGGCCACGAGCCCGCCGCGGCCCGGGGCGAGCAGAACGACTACGACCCGTACGGGCAGGTCACCCTCCGGCTCGAACAGCTCCGGAAGATCGGCCACCCGGTCGACAAGGTGGAGCTCATCCTGATGGGCGGGACGATGACCGCGCGCTCGCACGACTACCAAGAGTGGTTCGTGAAGCGCGCCGTACAGGCGATGAACGACTACGACCTCGACGAGAAGCCGGAGCCGGCCGAGGGGGAGTCGTTCGCGCCCGCTCCCGAGGAGACCGAGTTCGAGTACCTCGAAGACGTGATCGCCGAGAACGAGACCAACGAGATCCGCAACATCGGCACCACCTTCGAGACGAAGCCGGACTGGTGCGATCCGGAACAGATCGACCGCATGCTCGATCTCGGCGGCACCAAGGTCGAGGTCGGCGTCCAGACCACCTACGAGCGGATCAACCGCGAGATGCACCGCGGGCACGGCAACGAGGCCTCCCGCAACGCTAACCGCCGGCTGCGCGACGCCGCGTTCAAGGTCGGCTTCCACATGATGCCGGGCCAGCCGGGAATGACGCGGGAGATGTGTATCGAGGACTTCCGCCAGCTGTTCGAGAACCCCGACTGGCGTCCGGACTACCTGAAGATCTACCCGACCCTCGTCGTCGAGGGGACTCGGGTGTACGACCGGTGGCGCCAAGACTCGTTCGAGCCGCTCTCGAACGAGGAGGCGGCCGACGTGGTCGCCGAGGCGATGGACCAGATCCCGAAGTACACGCGTCTCCAGCGCGTCCAGCGCGACATCCCGGCCGACTTCATCGAGGGCGGCGTCTGGAAGTCGAACCTCCGACAGCTCGCGGACCGGCGAGCCGAGGAGAAGGGGATCACCCAACGCGACATCCGCGCCCGCGAGGTCGGTCACAACGACGCCGATCCGGACCCCGACGACGTGGAACTCGACGTGATGACCTACGAGGCCGGCGGCGGGACGGAGCAGTTCATCTCCTTCGAGGACCCCGTCCGCGACCTGCTCGTCGGGTTCTGTCGCCTGCGGTTCCCCTCCTTCGCGCCCGACCAGCCCGGCGCGCCCGGCACCGAGGACGACGCGATCCGGCGCGAGCTGGAGGACGCCGCGCTGATCCGCGAGCTCCACGTGTACGGCAGCGAGGTCGCCATCGGCGGCGACGGCGACTGGCAGCATCAGGGGTACGGGACGAAGCTCCTCGAACGCGCCGAGGAGTTGGCCCGCGACGCCGGCTACCGCAAACTGGCGATCATCTCGGGCATCGGCGCCCGCGAGTACTACCGGACCAAGCTCGGCTACCACCAAGACGGGCCGTACGTGTCGAAGCGGCTGTAGCCAGGGCCGACCGCTCCGTCTCGCTCACCCCCTGGCCCCGAAACGACACGCCGCTTTCCGGGCCGGCTGTTCCTCCCCGCAACACTAAGGTATTACGACGTGTATTACCGCGCATGAGCAAGTCGACGCGGATCACGGAGAAGGGGCAGGCGACGATCCCGAAATCCCTCCGGGAGAAGTACGACTTGGCGCCCGGCGACGAGGTGATCTGGTTGGACACCGACGAGGGGATCGTCGTCAAAAAGCGCACGCGTACCGGCGGCCGGGGAATGCTCGTTCCCGACGACACCTCCCGAGAAGAGCGCGAAGCGGTCGCCGAGGAGCTGGCGCAGCGCGTCCGCGATCGCCGCGACCGCAACTACGAAGAGGCCTGACGTGTCGGTGTACACCGCCGACGCGGTCTCGCTTCTCTCCTACCTCGTCGACGCGCTTCCACGCACCGCTGACCGGATCTTCGCCGAGGCGGAGGCCGGAGAGACGATCGTTCACGCCCCGAGTACGGCGATCGCGGAAGTGTTGTACGCCGTCTCCCGAGACAAAGACGTCCGAGGCCTCACCCTCACCGGGACGCCGGACGACGCCCGTCAGGCGCTGGTCGGTAACGGACCGGTCACGATCGCATCGGTCGACGAAGCCGAACTGGCCGAGTACGCTCAGATCGTCGGCGAACTGAGTATTCACGACGCTCTGATCGTCGCGAGCCACCGCTCGCGCGAGACGGACGCGATCATCACGAGCGACGGCGTCATCGCCGATGCCGGCTACGAGACCGTCTGGAACTGAGATCGGCCTCGCGGTACCGGGCGAACGACACGCCTTTTTCCGGGCCGCGAGTCTCTGTCGTGTATGGACCAGAAGCGGGAGCTGTCGAGCATCGACCTCGGCGCGCTCGTCACCGAGCTCAATCGGTACGAGGGCGCGAAGGTCGACAAGGCGTACCTCTACGACGACGACCTGCTCCGGCTGAAGCTCCGCGACTTCGACCGCGGGCGGGTCGAACTCATGATCGAGGTGGGAGACATCAAACGCGCCCACGTCGCGGACCCCGACAACGTCGCGGACGCCCCCGGTCGGCCGCCGAACTTCGCGAAGATGCTCCGAAATCGGCTGTCCGGCGCCGACTTCGCGGGCGTCGAGCAGTACGAGTTCGACCGCATCCTCACCTTCGAGTTCGAGCGCGAGGACCAGAACACGACGCTCGTCGCCGAGCTGTTCGGACAGGGGAATATCGCCGCGCTCGACGAGACCGGCGAGGTCGTCGGGTCGCTGTCGACGGTCCGACTCAAGTCCCGGACGGTCGCGCCCGGCGCGCAGTACGAGTACCCCGCCTCGCGGCTCAACCCCCTCGACGTGAGCCTCGGCGGGTTCGAACGCCACATGCGCGAGTCCGACAGCGACGTGGTGCGGACCCTCGCCACGCAGCTCAACCTCGGCGGGCTCTACGCCGAGGAGGTGTGTACCCGCGCGGCTGTCGAAAAGGAGACTCCCATCGACGAGGCCACAGACGACCAGCTCCGCGCGCTCCACGATGCGCTCTCCCGGATCGGCGAGCGGCTCCGCTCCGGCGACATCGACCCGCGCGTCTACGAGGAGGAACTGTCCGACGACGAGACGGACGACCGCGACCCCCGCGTCGTCGACGTCACGCCCTTCCCGCTCACGGAACACGAGGGGCTCCCGAGCGTCGGCTTCGACTCCTTCAACGCCGCCGTCGACGAGTACTTCTACCGGCTCGAAGGCGAGGAGACCGACGCGGGGGAGGCCCCCGCGGACGCGAGCGCCTCGCGGCCCGACTTCGAGGAGGAGATCGCCAAACAGGAGCGGATCATCGAACAGCAGAAGGGGGCGATCGAGGGGTTCGAGGAGCAGGCCGAGGCTGAGCGCGAGCGCGCGGAGCTGCTGTACGCCCGGTACGACCTCGTCGACGAGGTGCTCTCGACGGTGCAGGAGGCCCGCGAGAACGAGGTCCCGTGGGACGAGATCGGGGAGACCCTCGACGCCGGCGCCGAGCGGGGGATTCCGGCGGCGGAGGCCGTCGTCGACATCGACGGCGGCGAGGGGACTGTGACCGTCGAACTCGGCGACGACGGTGAGAGCGACGACGGGGGGACGACCCGCGTCGAACTCGACGCGAGCGCGGGCGTGGAGGTCAACGCCGACCGCCTCTACCAAGAGGCCAAGCGGATCGAGGGGAAGAAGGAGGGCGCGATGGAGGCGATCGAGTCGACCCGGCAAGATCTTGAGGCGGTCAGAGAGCGGAAGGCCGAGTGGGAGGCGAAAGCGGCGGCGGACGAGGGCGACGAGGCCGGAGCCGACGGCGAGGACGGCGGCGACGACGAAGACGAGGAGTACGAGACCGACTGGCTCTCGCGCTCCTCGATCCCGATCCGGAGTCCCGACGACTGGTTCGAGCGGTTCCGCTGGTTCCGCACCTCGACGGGGTACCTCGTCATCGGCGGGCGCAACGCCGACCAGAACGAGGAGCTGGTGAAAAAGTACATGGGCAAACACGACCGGTTCTTCCACACGCAGGCGCACGGGGGGCCGGTGACGCTCCTGAAGGCGGCGGGTCCCTCGGAGTCGGCCGATCCGGTCGACTTCTCGGAGGAAACGCTGCGGGAGGCCGCGCAGTTCGCCGTCTCCTACTCCTCGGACTGGAAGGACGGGCGCGGCGCGGGCGACGCGTACATGGTCGAGCCCGATCAGGTGTCGAAGACGCCCGAGAGCGGCGAGTACATCGAGAAGGGCAGCTTCGTGATCCGCGGCGACCGCACCTACTTCGAGGACGTGCCCTGCCGGATCGCGGTGGGCGTCCAGTGCGAGCCCGTCACGCGCGCCATCGGCGGGCCGCCCTCGGCGATCGTCGACCGCGCGGCGACGAGCGTCACGGTGGAGCCGGGGATGTACGCGCAGAACGACGCCGCGATGATGGTGTACCGCGAGCTGAAAGGGCGGTTCAAGGACACCTCGTTCGTGCGGAAGGTGGCGAGCGCGGACCAGCTACAGGAGTTCCTGCCGCCGGGCGGCTCCGATATCGTGGACTGAGCCGCTTCCGGTCTGAGGCCTGACCCGACTCTCGCCTCCGTATTTACACTCGTAACGCTGTTTTCGCTCCGAACATTCATAACGCATCACACGCAATACCTACGCGCGATGTCCATCGACCGCGAAACGTTCGAAACCGCGAGCGAAGACGATCTTGCCGAACTCTCGGCCCCGCAGCGGGTCCTCGGATTTCTCGCCGCACACGGCGATCGCGCGTTCGAGGCGCGCGAGATAGCCTCGCGGGTCGATCTCGACGACGGGACGGTCAGTACGGCGCTCTCACGGCTGAAGGACCGTGGGCTCGTCGAACACAAGGCCACGTACTGGGCGGTGAGCGACGACGAAGAGCGGCTCCGCGACTATGACGGGTACGAGCGCGCGACCGCGCTGTTCAACGATCGGCTCGGCGAGGAAGACCGAGACGCTTGGCACGAGCACGCGCCTGACGAGCCGCACCCGACCGAAGCGACGGACGAGAGCCAGTGACGGACGCGAACGCGCCGATTTTCGAGCGTGGCGATGTCGTGTACGGTGCTGACCCGTTCAAATCCGACGCGAGCGCGCGACCGTGGCTGATCCTCTCGAACCACGAGGGGCGTCCGTTCCACGGCGACCAGTACATCGCGCTCACGCTGACGACGCGGTCGTGGATGGACGGACTCATCGAGGTACCGCCCGACGGATGGGCCAAGGGCGGGACGCCGGAGGAAAGCCGGGTCATCCCCTGGGGCGTTCAGTCGATCGGCAGAGACGACCTCGACTTCTGGCAGGGGCGTCCCTGCGACGAAATCGTCGCGGAGGCCGCCGCCGCACTGATCGACGAGATCCGGTGAGCGCACTCCGAACTGCGAGGTCGACCCCGCCGACCGACCCCCGCCCGGAGCGCGACCCTTTCAAGCCTCCGCCCCCGACTCCGCCCATGAGCTTCGAGGCGCTACCGGACGGCTGGCGGGTGTGGAACGAGGAGCCGAGCGGCCGAGCGATCCTCGTGTACCGCCCGGACGTCTTCGGCGGCGACGATCTCCCGTCGGAGTGTCTCCCGACCATCTACCTGACGAACGGCGCGCGCAACGCCCGGCCCGGAGCGGGCCAGTACGCGACCGACGAGTGGCACGTCGTCCTCTTCTTGGAGCCCGAGATCGAGGCCGTCTCGGAGACGCGTGAGAGCCGCGAGGCCGGCGCGGCCGCCGCCGTCGACGCGGCGGAGCGGTTCGCCGCCGGCGACGTGGACTACCGGGCCGCCTACCAGGTGCCCCGCGAGGCGTACTTCGAGCGATTGGACGAGTACGTCGGCAGGGAGTAGGCGGTCGTCGTGGGGGGAACAACGCGGTCGTCGTGGGGGGAACAACGCGGTCGTCGTGGGGGGAACAACGCGGTCGTCGCGTCGGGGAATCTGCCAACCTTGATCCACTCCTGTGCATATATTCAGAGTATAAACGAGCTATTGTGCCACGAACACGAGGGTTTTTACCGACTCACGCCCCACCGACGAGTATATGCAAGCCGGTGGGGACAACACCGCTGACGAGCCGCGAGAGAAGTGCGGCGTCGTCGGCGTCTCGCTCGCTGACCGCGAGGCCGCGCGACCGCTGTACTACGCGCTGTACGCGCTCCAACACCGGGGACAGGAGTCCGCGGGGATCGTCACGCACGACGGGTTCCAACAGCACAGCCACGTCGAGCGCGGGCTCGTCGGCGACGCGTTCGACGAGGGCGATCTGGAGTCGCTGTCGGGCGGCACCGGTATCGGCCACGTCCGGTACCCGACCGCCGGCAGCCTCGATAAGAGCTGCGCGCAGCCGTTCTCGGTCTCGTTCAAGTCCGGGTCGCTCGGGCTCTCGCACAACGGGAACCTCGTCAACGCCGACGAGGTGCGCGAGGAGCTCGCGGCGGCGGGCCACGCGTTCACCTCCGACGGCGACACCGAGGTGATCGCCCACGACCTCGCGCGCAACCTCCTCGAAGAGGACCTCGTGCGGGCGGTCAAACACACGATGAACCGCATCCACGGCTCCTACTCGCTGGCGATCACCCACGACGACACCGTGTTGGGCGTGCGCGACCCCCTCGGGAACCGCCCGTTATGTCTCGGGAAGATCGACGGCGGGTACGTGCTCGCAAGCGAATCGGCCGCGATCGACACCCTCGACGGGGAGCTGATCCGAGACGTGCGCCCGGGCGAACTGGTCGTCTTAGACCCCGACGGAAGCGGCTACGACACGTATCAGCTGGTCGAGAGCGAGTCGACCGCCCACTGCTTTTTCGAACACGTCTACTTCGCCCGTCCCGACTCCGTGATCGACGAGAGCCTCGTCTACGAGGTGCGCCGGAAGCTCGGCCGGAAGCTCTGGGAGGAGTCCGGCGTCGAGTCGGACGTGGTGATGCCGGTTCCGGACTCCGGGCGGGCCTTCGCGTCCGGCTACGCCGACGCGGCCGGCGAGACGACCGCGGACGGGGAGCTCCGACCGGAGGGCGACGGCGGCATCGAGTTCGCCGAGGGGCTGATGAAGAACCGCTACGTCGGCCGGACGTTCATCATGCCGACCCAGGACGAGCGGGAGCGCGCGGTCCGGCTGAAGCTCAACCCGATCAAGTCGACCGTCGAAGGCAAGTCGGTCACGATCATCGACGACTCGATCGTCCGGGGGACCACGTCGACCCAGCTCGTCGAGCTGGTGCGCGAGGCGGGCGCCGAGGAGGTCCACCTCCGGATCGGCGCGCCGGCGATCGTCGCCCCCTGCTACTTCGGGATCGACATGGCGACCCGCGAGGAGCTTATCGCCGCCGACGCGTCCACGGAGGAGATCCGCGAGGAGGTGGGCGCCGACTCGCTGTCGTACCTCTCGATCGACGCCGTCGCCGACGCGCTCGGCGAGAGCCGCGCGGACCTCTGTCTGGGGTGTGTCACCGGCGAGTACCCGTTCGACGTGGAGGGCGAGGAGACGGACCGCGACGTCGAGGGGGCCGCCCCCGGAGCGACCCCGGCCGACGATTGATCGGGCGGCGGGCGGCCTCCACTCCCCCGAGCCGGTCGTTTTCCGGCGCCGCGTATCGGGAGCTTAAATACGCGCACGACGGGAGATGGGGGTATGAGATCCAACGCCGACGAGACGACGATGAGTCGCCGCGGGCTGTTCAGGGTCGGCGCCGCGGGCGCCGCCGTCGCGACCGGCCTCGCAGCCGGCTCCGGCGGGGCGGCCGCCCAGTACGACGGTTTCTTGGACAATGTCGACAACTACGACGGCACCCACGATTACACCGGGCAGGACGAGGTCACGGTGGAGGTCGGCGCGGTCGACGGCCTCAAGTTCGGCCCGGCCGCGATCCTGATCGACCCCGGAACGACGGTCGTCTGGGAGTGGACCGGCGAGGGCGGCGACCACAACGTCGTCGCCAACGACGGGACGTTCGAGAGCGGCGATCCCATCGGCGAGGCGGGGAACACCTTCGAGCACACCTTCGACGACGCCGAGGAGGGCGACACGTTCAACTACGTCTGCGTCCCCCACGAGGCGGTCGGGATGAAGGGCGCGGTCGCGGTGGGATCGGTCGACGACGACCTCGTAACGCCCGGCGGAGACGGCGGAGACGGGGGGGACGGCGGAGACGGCGGAGACGGGGGGGACGGCGGAGACGGCGGAGACGGCGGAGACGGGGGGTCGGGCGGAAACGCGACCGACGGCGGGTCCGGCGGCCGCGACCTCACCGCCAGCGACATCGGCGCGCTCGCGCTCGGCTTCGGCTTCGCCGGCGCGCTGCTCGTGCCGCTGTTCTACGCGGCCCACAAGATGGCGAACGAGGAGTAGCGCGATCGTTCACCCGGGCGCCGATGGTCCGCGTCAGAAGACGTGATACAGCATGAGGTAGACGCCGATCCCCATCGTGAAGGAGACCAGCCAGAGGGCCGCGGCGGCGAACCCGACCTGCGCGTGTCGGGTGTGATACAGCTCCTCGTACGGCCGGGTGGCGGCGAGCAGGAGCGCGTAGAAGACGAACGGGACGCAGGCGATCGCGAGCAGGATGTGGACCGCGAGGAACGGGAGGTAGACGTACGTGTAGACGGTCTCCGGACCGGGGAACTCGACGGTCCCGACGAGGATCAGCCGGTAGAGGTAGCTACCGAGGAACGCGACGAACAGCCCGAATGACGAGAGCATGAGCGCCCTGTGGCGGCCGACGTTCCCCCGAGCGATCGCCCGCCAGCCGAGCAGGATGGTGGCGATTGCGGCCAGAGAGATTGCGGCGTTCAGGTGCGGGAGCGCGGCGAGGACGGCGTCGCTCGCGCGCGGAAGCACGCCGCTCGGAATCGCGCCGCCGACGGCGCCGAACACGAGCGCGAGCGCGGCGGCGGACAGGAGGGCGGTCAGCAACGGGACGTTCTCGCGGGCCCACTCGGACATGGGCGATCGGACGGTCGCCACTCCCAAACGCGTGCCGGTTCCGGTGGGCCGCTTCCGACGGGGTCGGTTCCGGCGGGTCGTTCGTTGTGTGTCCTCTCGATCGGTGCCAACCTCCGACACGGTCCCGGCGAATGGAAGGGCTTTTAATTAGGGGAAGGGTACGTGAAGACGCGACAGAACACCGCGAGCGTGGGTAGCCAAGCCAGGCCAACGGCGCAGCGTTGAGGGCGCTGTCCTGTAGAGGTCCGCCGGTTCAAATCCGGTCCCACGCATCGCACGGGGTACACCCCCACGATGCACGGTGTTGTCTCTACGACAGCACCCACGCATAATTCCTTTCGAACGTTACGCGCTGAGTGACGACTACGATCAGCTTCCTTCCCGGCGACAACTGACGGCGAGTCCCACATCAAAGCCCCACCCTCCACGAGCGAACTCGTCGCGGTGAGCGAAGTAGGGTGGGGTCGGTTACACTGCCGTGGTCGTGAACACCTCCAAAGCCCCAGCCGTGAGGGCGGCGCACGCTCGCTGCGCTCCTCGCTCAGTCGCTTCCGCTCCTTCGTTGTGGTGCTTACGTCGCCTGCGCCGCCCTCACGGCTGCCCCTTTGAGTCCCACCCGACCGCAACCGCACAGCATCTCACGCCTCCCCAGCCTCGTCGCCGGCGGCTCCGCCGCCAGCGACTCCCTCGCGCGTGCGACTCGCAGCCTGACGGCTGCTCGTCGGCACGCGCCACCGCCTCGTTCGCTTAAACATCGTGTCGCGATCGCCGGTCTCTAACCCTCATTCCCACGGTCGATCAGCGCTCGCGCGAACTGCCACCCTTTTAGTCGCGCGCCGTCGGAGTGAGGCGTAATGAGTACGGACGCGACCCCCGAGTACGACTACGAGGAGCTGGGGCTCGTCGCCGGCCTGGAGATCCACCAGCAGCTCGATACGGCGACGAAGCTGTTCTGTGACTCCCCGACCGTCGAGCGCGACCCGGACGAGGCCGACCGCGAGATCACCCGCCGGCTCCACCCGACGAAGAGCGAGCTCGGCGAGCTCGACGACGCCGCGATGGAGGAGAGCCGCGTCGACCGCGAGTTCACCTACCTCGCGTACGACACCACCTGCCTCGTCGAGGAGGACGACGAGCCGCCCCGCCGCGTCGACGACGAGGCCCTCTCCGTGGCCCTGCAGATCGCCAACCTGCTCGACATCTCCGTCGTCGATCAGGCCCACGTCATGCGGAAGCTCGTCATCGACGGCTCGAACACCTCCGGGTTCCAGCGCTCGATCCTGCTGGGCCAAGAGGGCGAGATCGAGACGAGCGAGGGGCGCGTGTCGATCGCGGATCTCATGCTCGAAGAGGAGTCGGCGAAGCGCGTCGAGGAGACCGACGGGGGCGTCGTCTACTCGCTCGACCGACTCGGCGTCCCCCTCGTCGAGATCGGGACGGGGCCGGACATCCGGAGCCCCGAGGGTGCCCGCGAGGCCGCCGCGCGCATCGGGATGCTGCTGCGGTCGACCGGCGCGGTCAAGCGCGGGCTCGGCACCATCCGGCAGGACGTGAACGTCTCCGTCGCCGACGGCGCCCGCGTCGAGGTGAAGGGCGTGCAGGACCTGCAGGGGATCGAGGACATCGTCCGCGGCGAGGTCGGGCGGCAGGCCGAACTGCTCGGCATCCGCGACGAGCTCCGCGACCGCGACGCGAGCGTCGGCGACGTGCGCGACGTGACCGACACTTTCGCTGACACCGAGTCGGGCGTGATCCGCGGCGCGCTCGACGCCGGTGGGAAGGTCACCGCGGTCCCGCTGTTCGGCTTCGACGGGCTCGTCGGCCGCGAGATCCAGCCGGATCGGCGGCTCGGCACGGAGCTCTCGGACCACGCGAAGCGCCACGGGGCGGGCGGCATCTTCCACACCGACGAGCTGCCGGCGTACGGCGTGACCGAGGCGGAGGTCGACGCCCTCCGCGACGCGGTCGGCGCCGGCGACGAGGACGCGGTCGCCATCGTCGCGGCCGACCCCGAGACCGCCGACCTCGCGATCGAGGCGGCCGCCGAGCGCGCCGAGACCGCCGTCGAGGGCGTCCCCGAGGAGACCCGCGGCGCGAACGACGACGGGACCACCCGCTACCTCCGGCCCCTGCCGGGCGCGGCGCGGATGTATCCCGAGACGGACGTGCCGCCGGTCGAGCCGGACCCCTCCGACGTGGAGCGGCCGGAGCTGCTCGACGAGAAGGCCGAGCGGTACGCCGAGGCGTTTGGGCTCGACGCCGGCCTCGCCGAGCAGGTCGCGTTCGGCCAGCGGTTCCCCCTGTTCGAAACCGCGGTCGACCGGGATGTCGACCCCACCTTCGCCGCCTCGACGCTGGAGTCGACGACGACGGAGATTCGCCGGGAAGGGGCGCCCGTCGAGAACCTCACCGACGAGAAGTTCCTCGACCTGTTCGACCTCGTCGAGGACGGCGACCTCGCGAAGGAGGGGGTCCCGGAGGTGCTGACGACGCTCGCCGAGAATCCCGAGTTGTCGGCGGCCGAGGCCGTCGAAGAGGCCGGGCTTTCGGGCGTGAGCGAGGACGAGGTCCGGGAGGCGGTGGTCGAGGTCGTCGAGCGCAACGCCGACCAGATCGACGAAGAGGGGATGGGCGCCTTCTCCGGGCTGATGGGCGAGGCCATGGGCGCGCTTCGCGGAAAGGCCGACGGCGAGGTCGTCTCCGACGTGCTGCGCGAGGAGATCGGGAAGCGGTCGTAAGACGCGTGGTGGGGTTGTTTATGAGTGATTGATAACGCCGGGTCTGGCGTGTTGCGCGCTTTTGTGGTTTGTTTATAAACGGTCGCTGCTGGCGTCGCGGTGACTACTTCCAAAGCCCCAGTCGCGAGGGCGGCGCAGGCGACGCAAGCACTGGAGGAAGCGAGCAACGCGAGCGACTGAAGCGCACAGCGAGCGTGCGCCGCCCTCGCGACTGCCTCTTTGAGTCCCACCCCGCACAGCACCGCCCCGCACCTCACACCTCCCCAACCTCGGCGGACGCCCGGCGCGGGCGGAGCCGCGCCGGACCGCCGCCTCCCTCGCGCGTGCACCTCGCGCCCGGTGGGCGCTCGGTGGCACGCGCCTCCGCAGTCGGCTTATAAGTGGCCGTCGCAACTCCGATTCTGCTCAAAAATGCCGCCTTTGCCCCAGCGAGACCGTCTGTTCCTCAGTCGGTCAGCTCCTCGATCAGCGTGTCGAGATCGTACGTCGCCGGCGCGCGCGGCTCGTCGCGCAGGGTCGAGATCGTGAACGTCGAGTTCGTGCGCTCGACCTCCGGGATCGCCTCGAAGTCGCTGATGAGGCGCTCGACGGTGTCCGACGAGGAGAGCCGCGCGAGGACGACGAAGTCGGTCTCGCCCATCGTGAAGAACGCCTCCGTCACGCCCTCCACCGCGAGCAGCTCGTCCGCGAACTCCTCGTAGGGGCCCTCGTAGTCCGCAAGTACCTCGACGATCACGGTGACGCCGAGCCCGAGCGCCTCGTGGTCGAGGTCGTACAGGTCGTTCTCGATCACGCCGTCCTCCCGGAGGTTGTTCAGCCGGTAGTGGATCGTCGACACCGGAATGTCCGTCTCCTCGTGGAGCCGCTCGGGACTCCCGGTGCCGAGGTCCGAGATCGCCTTCAACAACCGCACGTCGCGCTCGTCCATACGTCCCGTTCGCGTGATGGTCTGTTATATATTACGACAGATATACTTGGAGTAGAGTGCAAGATCGACGGTCGTTTTGGAACCGAATCGCATCAGATTCGTATGTGTGATTGTTCATTCCAGATACCGACCAATCCGGGAGAATAGTTTAACTATCTCTGCCGATTTCGAATAGATAGTCAATGAATCTGCGGACCCTCATTTCCACTCCCGAATCGATCGTCGCCGCGTTCGTTCTCCTCGCGACGCTGTGGGGTACCTCCTTCGTCGCTATCGAGGCCGGACTGCACTACTTCCCGCCGCTTCTGTTCGCCGGCGTGCGCTACGCCGTCGCCGGCGCCATCGTGTTGGGCGTCGCCGCGGTCATGTCCGGCAGGACGGTCCCTCGGGGCCGCGACGAGTGGCTCGGCGTCGCGGTCGCCGGCGCCTTCGTGATCGCCGCGTACCACGGGCTGCTGTACGTGGCCGAGCTCCACATCACGGGTGCGGTCGCCGCCGTGATCGTGAGCCTCGCGCCGGTGTTGACCGCCACGTTCGCCGCCCTTCTCCTCCCGAACGAGCGGCTCGGCCCCTTCGAGATCGGGGGGTTCGCGCTCGGGATCCTCGGCGTGATCGTGATCGCCGACCCGATGGAGGCCGGGCTCGGTAGCGCTGCCCTGCTCGGCGTCGGGCTCGCGTTCGCCGGCGCGGTCTCCTTCTCGCTCGGCGCGGTGCTGCTCCGCCCGCTTCGCACCGACCTCCCGATCGCCGCGCTACAGGGGTGGGCGATGGTCTCCGGCGCCGGGGTGCTGTTCGTCGGCGCCGCCCTGCTCGGCGAGTCGCCCGCGGCGATCGTCTGGAACGCCACGTCGATCGCGTCGCTCTCGTACCTCACGCTGCTGTCGGGCGTCGTCGCGTTCCTGATCTACTTCGCGCTGCTCGACGAGGTCGGCCCGGCTCAGCTCCACCTCGTCGGCTACGCGGAGCCCGTCGTCGCCGCGGTCGGGAGTTGGGCGCTGCTCGGCAGCCTGATCGACGCGGAGGCGATCGTCGGCTTCGTCGCGATCCTCGCGGGCTTCGTCGTCCTCGAACGCCACGAGATCGCCGCGTACGTCGGCGTCGAGGACGCGCTGCGCGCGCGCTGACGACGGGGGTCGACGGCCGGTTCCGTCGCTCTACCCGCCGATGTCCTCCGTCAGCCCGGCCCGGAGATCCCGGCCGAAGTAGTGACCGAGCAGCGCCAGCACCAGCCCCAGTCCGCCGCCGACGGCGAGCAGCGGGAGGCCCCACTGCTGGAGGTAATCAACCCCGATCGGAAGAAAGCCGACCCCGAGGACGCTGGTCACCGCGGTGCCCGCGCCCGCCGCGGCCCCGGCGAGTCCGGTCTCCGCGTACCTCCGCGTCGAGAAGATCAGCCCCACGAGAAACGCGGCGAGGAACACGCCGGCGGCGGAGCCGATCGTCCCGCCGATGAGCGGGATCGCCCCGCCGGCGAACACCCCGATCCCGACGGCGACGAGCGCGATCGCGAACGACTTCGCGGAGAACCAGCGCCCGTCCATTCCGACGCGACCGCCTCCGGATTTGCCTCCGCCCGCACCCGTCCGGGCGACGCCCTCGGTTTCTGCCGTGGCGTCCGCCGTCGAGCCGTCGTCGCCCTCGCCGTCCGCGAGATCGTCGTCGAGGAGGTCGTCAAGGTCGTCCATCGGATCGCCGTCGGACGCCTCCCGCTCCTTGGAGGGTTGCATACCCGAGCGTTCGCCCGTGAGACCTTGTGTCTTGTGGCGAGGTCGGATCGTCGCTTCCATCGCCGAACTCGCCGAGTCCGCCGCAGCTCCGTGCGGTTCGGTAACGCTCGCCGTTTCACCGGAAACCCGGTGTCCCGGTGTCTTCGGAGGTCCCGGCTCGGCGAGGAGGAAGGCGTTCCGGTCGCCGACCCGGAACGGCTTTGCGCGTCCGCGCCGACCCCGACGACATGGACACGCGCCGCGCGCTGCTCGACGCCCTCGGCGACGGCCCGGTCTCCGGCCCCGCGCTCGCAGACGACCTCGGCGTGTCGCGGACGGCGGTCTGGAAGGCGGTCGAGTCCCTCCGCGAGGAGGGGTTCGCTGTCGGCTCGACCTCCGAGGGATACGTCGCGCCCGAGGACCCCGGCTACTCCGCCGCCGGTATCGAGTTCGGGCTCGATGCCCCCTACGAGATCGAGTACCACGATCAACTCCCGTCGACCAACGACCGCGCCCGCGAGCTGGCGGCCGAGGGGGCCGACGGCGTCGCGGTCGTCGCCGACGAGCAGACCGGCGGCCGAGGCCGGCTCGATCGGCAGTGGACCGCGCCCAGCGGGGGCGTCTGGCTCTCGCTCGTACTGCGACCGGATGCGGCGCCTGCCCGCGCGCCGCTTTTCACCCTCGCCGCCGCGGTCGCGATCGCCGACGCCTGCCGGGAGGCGGGCGTCGACGCCCACATCAAGTGGCCGAACGACGTGCTCGTGGGCGGTCTCGGAACCGAATCGGATGGCGACGCCGATGGCGGCGCGTCCGACGCGCCCGGCGCCTCGGACGCCCCCGGCGGTCGCGGCGGCCGCAAGCTCGCGGGAATTCTCACGGAAATGGAGGGTGAGGCCGACCGGGTCTCGTGGCTCGTCGCGGGGATCGGCGTCAACGCCAACGTCGACCCCGATTTGCTCCCGGCGGACGCGACCTCCCTGCAGGACGAACTCGGCGCGCCCGTCGACAGGCGCCGGTTCGCCGCGGTCCTCCTCGAACGGTTCGCGGCGCTCGCGGGGACGCCGGACCGGATGGATCGGATCTTGCCGGCGTGGCGCGAGCGCGCGAGCACCCTCGGCCGTCGGGTCCGCGTCGACACCCCGAACGGCCCGGTGACGGGCACCGCGGTCGACGTGGAGCCGCCGGGCGCGCTCGTGATCGAGACGGACGACGGGACCCGCAGAGTCCACGCCGGCGACTGCGAGCACCTGCGCGACGCTGACGACTGAGCGTCGATGGTCCCGAACCGTGAGCGACCGCAAAAACGTCGACTTCCGGCTAGCTCCGCCCGGCCGCTTCCGGCTCCCCGTCGGCCGGGGTCTCGCTTTCGGCCGGGGTCTCGCTTTCGACGGCCGCGTCCCCCGGAACGTCGCCGTCCAGCCGCACCGTCAGCACGGGGACGCTCGACCCCCGAACCACCTTCTCGGCGACGCTCCCGAGGAGGAGGCGGTCGATCCCGCCCCGGCCGTGCGTCCCCATCACGATCAGGTCACAGTCGTTGCCCTCGGCGTACCGGATGATCTCCTTGCTCGGAGAGCCCTCCGCGACCGCCGTCTCGATGTCGAGATCGGTCTCGGCCGCGAGCGACTCGACCTCCGCGACCGCCTCGTTCGCGTCGTCCCGCAGGAGGTCGCCGACCCCCTCCCACGAGCTCTCCATCGGCATCCCCGCGTAGCTCGCCGTGTCGACCACGTACAGCGCGTGAACGTCCGCGCCGTGGACCGACGCGAGGTCGAGGGCGTGCGCGACCGCCCGCTTCCCCTCGGCCGAGCCGTCGGTCGGAACGAGGACCCGATCGTACAGAGTCATATGTTCACATGTATCAGGGCACCGCCGACACATAACTCTTTGCGAGCTTTGCCGGTTCTTTCCGCGGCGAAGCCGTCGAGATCCGGACGAGGGGCGCGTTTAAGGCCTCGCGTGCCGATATCCGTCCATGACATCCGAAATTCACCTCTCGCGCGTCGAAGACGAGTTCCGCGGGAGCTCCTACCCGGCCGCCCGCGAGGAGCTCGGTGAGCCCGGGCAGTCGGACGGCGACGCCTGACAGTCCGACGGCGGTCTCTCCCCCCCGTCACCCGTACGCACGGCACGGCGCGTCTCGCATCGCTTTTTACCGTGGATCGCGCACTGGTGGTAATGAGTTACCGGATCGGCCTCGTCGGCAAGCCCTCCGTGGGGAAGTCGACGTTTTTCAACGCCGCGACCATGAACGACGTGCCCGAGGGCGCGTACCCGTTCACCACGATCGACCCGACCGTCGGCGAGGCGTACGTCCGCGTCGACTGCGCCGCCCCCGAGTTCGACGAGTCCTGCACGCCGAACGTCGGCGTCTGCCGCGAGGGCACCCGCTTCGTGCCCGTCAAGATGGTCGACGTCGCCGGCCTCGTCCCCGGCGCCCACGAGGGGCGCGGGCTCGGCAACCAGTTCCTCACCGACCTCAACGAGACCGACGTGTTGATCCACGTCGTCGACTTCTCGGGCAAGACCGACATCGAGGGCGAGGCCACCGAGGGCCACGACCCGCGCGAGGACATCGACTTCCTCGAGGAGGAGCTCGACGCGTGGTACCTCGACGTGCTGGAGAAGGGGCTCGAGAAGTTCGAGACGCGCTACCACGGCGCGGACGCCGCGATCGAGGCGGAGCTCGCCGACCAGATGTCCGCGTTCGGGATCGACAAGGACCGGATGAAGCAGGTGATCCTCGCGGAGGGGCTCGAAATCGACCCCGAGACGTGGGACGACGCGGACGAGGCCGACCTCGCCCGCGAGATCCGCAAGCGCACGAAGCCGATGGTCGTCGCCGCCAACAAGATGGACACCCCCGAGGCGCAGGCGAACTGGGAGACGATCACGAGCGACCCCGACTACGACCACCTCTCTTTCGTCCCGGCGAGCGCTCACGCGGAGAAGGCCCTGAAGAACGCCGACGACGCCGGCGTCGTCGACTACACCCCCGGTGCGAGCGAGTTCGAAATCGTGGGCGACGTCTCCGGCGAGCAGGAGGCTGGTCTCGATCAGATCGGCGAGTTCGTCGCCGAGTACGACGGGACCGGCGTTCAGGGCGCGCTCGAAGCCGCCGTCTTCGACGTGCTCGGCTGTATCGCCGTCTTCCCCGGCTCCGCGAACGGGAGCAAAGACGAGAAGGGCGTCTTCCGCGACTGCTTCATCCTCCCCGGGGGGTCGACGACCGAGGACTTCGCGTTCCACATCCACTCGGACATCGGCGAGGGGCTCCTCCACGGCACCGACTGCCGGAGCGGTCGGCAGGTGGGGGCCGACCACGAGCTCTCCCACCGCGACGTGATCGAACTGGTCTCGACGAAACAGGCCGCGCCGTAGGCCAGTCGGCGGCGTCACTCACCTACCGCCGGTCAGCCACCGCCGCCGTCGACGCTCGGAACTTCTTCCGCCGATCCGACCGGCGTCGCTCCATCGGGGAGGTCCGCGAGCCCGAGTCGGTCGAGCAACCGGGCCGTCGGTCTCCCCTCCCGGTCCCAGCCGCGGTACGCGTAGTACCGGTCGAGGAGTTCCTCGAAGGCGTCGGGATCGAGGGCGTCGTCGCCTTTTCGGCCTCCCCCGCCCCCTCCGTCGGTGTCCCGCGTCAGCGCTTCCGGGAGGCCGTCGTCCCCGCGGTCGAACCCCTCTCTGCAGTTGAACAGGCGGGTGAGCGTCCACGCGCGCTCGCCGAGAAGCCGGAGGTCTCGCGGGTCGCGCTCGTCGCCGAGGGCGGCGAGCCACTCGGCGGCCGCCTCCGGACCGAAGCTCTCGGCGAGGAAGTCGTCGCCGACGAGACACCACAGCGCGGCCCGCCGGTCCTGCTCGTCGGCGACGACCGCGGCGCGCTCGGCGGGGCTCCATCCCGGATCGGCAACCGCCTCGGTTTCGACCGGCCGGGCGCGGCGGTGACAGCCGCCGCGGTCGCCGGTCGCGAAGGCCAGCGCCATCGTCGCCGCGCCGCGCGGGTCGTAGGAGGCCAGTTCCATCCCCTTCACCGTCGGGACGAGGTCGGCCCCGCCGAACCGCTCCGCGGCGGCCGCCACCCCGTCAGCGAGCGCGTCGCCGAGGGGCGTCGATCGGGCCGCGATCTCCTCGATCAGCGCCCGCGCGGCCGCCTCGTCGCCGAAGGAGAGCCCGCGGTCGACGCCGTGGTCCGCGGGATCGATCAGCCCCGCGTCGCTCGCGCGGACCGCCCACGCCACCGCGTTGCCGGCGGAGATCACGTCGATCCCGAGCCGGTCGCAGACCCCGCCGAGGGCCGCGACCGCATCGAAGTCATCGATTCCGAGCCCCGCGCCGAGCGCGATGGGGGTGCCGCCGCGCGGGACGGTGGCGTCGGTGGTGGTGGGAGCGTCGTCGGGGTCGATGTCGTCCGTCGCGCCGTCTCCGTCGCCCGCCGGCACCCGGAATCCGCCCGGAACCGGGTCGTCGGGACGCTCGCGCCCGGTCGCCCGTTCGCCGGCCCGCTCGACACCGAGTTCGTCGGCGCCATCGAAGCTGCGGGACTGCCACCCCCGCGTCGGGAGCACGCCGGTCTCGTCGCCGAACGCGACCGTTTCGAGGGTGTCGCCCGCGGCGAGCCACCGTCCGGCGTCGCTGTCGGCGAACGCGGCCTCGTCGCGCTCGCGGAGGTCCCGGAGCGCGGCCGGGACCGTCGGTGCCGGGTCGCGGGCGACGACCGCCTTGAGCCCCTTCGCGCCCATCACCGCGCCCGCGCCGCCCCGTCCCGCGTGGTGGTCGCCGCCGTCGGAGGCGATCGTCGCGTACCGGACCCCCGCCTCGCCCGCCGGGCCGACGCAGGCGACGGCGTCGTCCGGGAACCGCGCGTCGGTCTCGGCCGCGTCGAGTCCACGGAGGTCCCCCGCGGACTCGATCGTCGCCTCGCCGCCGGCGAGCGAGAGGGTCACCGGCCCGTCGGCCGCGCCCTCGATCACGACGCCGAGGTGGTCGCCGAGCGAGCCGGCGAGCCGGGCCGCGAACGACCCGCCGCCGTAGGAGTCGAGGAACGCCCCCGTGAGCGGAGATTTCGTCACCGCCGCGTAGCGCGGCTCGCCGGGGAGGAATCCGGTCAGTGGGCCGACGACGAATGCGAGGCGATTCGCCGGCGACGCCGGGTCGACGCCGGATTTCATCTCGTAGAGGTACCGCGCGCCGAGCCCCTTTCCGCCGACGTAGCGCGCGAGCCACGCCTCGGGGACCGGCTCGCTGCGCACGCGCTCCGCGGAGAGGTCGACGCGGAGCATTCGGTCGGGGACGGTCATCGTGAGCCACCTCGCGGGCGGACGGGATTAAACCACACGCCGGGCGGGGGTGAGGGCGGGATCGGTCGGGGCGAGCCGAACCCGTCCCGACCGACGGCTTTTCGCCCGCGGGCGACCACGGGTTCGGACATGAACGACGTCGTCGACGCCCTCGACGCGGCCGCGGGGACGACCTGTCTCGTCGGCGCCGGCGGGAAGAAGACCACCCTCTACGCGCTCGCCGGGCGGCTCGACCGGGCGGTGCTCACCGCGACGGTCCGGATACCGATCTTCGACCGCGAGGTCGCCGCGGTGCGCGTCACGGCGGAGCCCGCGGCCGCGCTCACCGAGATCGCGGCGCGCGGCGGAGCCGAGTCGGAGGGGGACGCCGAACCGACGGAGGACCCCGAGCCGTTCCCGCTCGGGCTGGTCCCGGAGCGCGAGCGCGACGACCGGTACCGCGGGTACGACCCCGCCGCCGTCGACGATATCGGAGCCGCGCACGACGGGCCGGTGCTCGTGAAGGCCGACGGCGCGCGGACGCGCCTGCTCAAGGCCCCGAACGAGCGCGAGCCGCAGGTCCCCGCGGGCGCGGACCGCGTGGTTCCGGTTGCGAGCGTCGGCGCGGTCGGAGAGCCGCTGACGGCGGAGACGGTCCACCGGCCCGAGCGCGTCGCGGCGATCACGGACGCCGCGGTCGGCGACGAGATCACCCCGGAATTGATCGGTCGCGTCCTCGCGCACGAGCGGGGCGGTTTGAAAGGAGTCCCGGAGGGGGCGACCGCTATCCCGCTCGTCAACGCCGTCGACGACGCGGACGACGAGGCGGCGGCGCGGCAGATCGCTCGGGTCGTCCACGAGCGCGCGGACGTGCCGCGGGTCGTCCTCGCGCGGATGATCGAGGGGGAGATCGTGGACGCGGTGAAGTGAGAGCGGCCGTCCTCCCAAACACACTTATAAGGATGTTCCGCGCCTATCCGGTTTCATGGAACGTACCGTGACGGTGGTGCCGGAGGCTGGCCTGCACGCGCGGCCGGCCTCGAAGCTGGTGCAGACGGCGAACCGGTTCGACGCGGACGTGTCGATCGGTCGCGCGGACGACGGCGACGACGGGCTCGTCCGCGCCGACAGCATGCTCTCGGTGAGCGGGCTGAACGTCGGGCACGGCGAGTCGGTCCGCGTCGTCGCGGAGGGACCCGAGGCGGCCGACGCGCTGGAGGCGGTCTGTGACCTGTTGACGGCGGAGATCGAGGGATCCGAAGCCGGAGACGCCGACGGCGGTGACCCGACGTGAGGACGTTCACCGGGGTCGGGAGCACGCCCCTGTCTGGCGTCGGCACGGCGCGCTGGTACCGTCCCGAGGCCGACCTGACGCTTCCCGACCGTCCCGACCCCTCCGGCGTCGACCCGGACGCCGAGCTGGCGCGGTTCGAGAGTGCTCGCGACGCGGCCCGCGAGGCGCTCCGACTCGCCCGCGACCGGGCGGCCGAGCGCGTCGGCGAGGAGGAGGCGGCGGTGTTCGAGGCCCACGAGCAGTTCCTCGACGACCCGGAGCTCGTCGGCGATGTCGAGGACGCGATCGCCGACGGGACGCCGGCCGAACACGCCGTGAGCGACCGGTTCGCGGCCGCGATCGAGCGGTTCGAGGCGCTCGACGGTCAGATGGCCGAGCGCGCCGACGACCTGCGGGACGTGCGGGACCGACTGCTCCGAGTCCTGCTCGATGCCGGAGCCGACGCCGACGACGGCACCGCCCTCGCCGACCTCGGCGGCCTTCCGGCGGGGACGGTGCTGCTGGCCGAGCGGCTCACCCCGAGCGACACCGCGGAACTGGACCCGGACGCGGTCGCCGGGATCGCGACCGTCGAGGGCGGGCGGACGGCTCACGCGGCGATCATCGCGCGGTCGCTGTCGATCCCGGCGGTCGTCGGGGTCGGCGAGCCGCTTCGCGAGATCGATGACGGAGCCGAACTGCTCGTCGACGGGACCGACGGCCGGGTCGTCGTCGATCCCGACGCGGAGGCCCGCGCGGCGGCCGGGGGCGACGCGGCGTCGGCCGTGCCCGATCGCGTCTCTACCGCCGACGGCCGACGGATCGAGGTGGCCGCGAACGTCGGGAGCGAGGCGGAGATCGGCCCCACGACCGAGCGCGGCGCGGACGGGATCGGGCTGTTCCGGACGGAGTTCCTCTTCTACGACCGCGAGGCGCCGCCGAGCGAGGACGAGCAGTACGAGGCCGTGACGGCCGCGCTGTCCGCGTTCCCCGACGACCGGGTCGTCGTTCGAACCCTCGACGTCGGCGGCGACAAGCGGGTGCCGTACCTCGACTTGCCGAACGAGACGAATCCGTTCCTCGGGCGGCGGGGAGTCCGACTCTCGCTCGACGAGCACCGCGATCTGTTCGAAACGCAGCTCCGGGCGCTGTTGCGCGCGGCCGCGAGCGAACACGGTGACGGGCTCGCGGTGATGTTCCCGCTCGTCTCCCGGATCGAGGAGGTCGAGGCCGCGGTCTCGGCGGTCGAGTCGGTCGCCGCTGACCTCGCCGCGGCGGGAGTCGAGCACGCGGTCCCCGAGCTGGGCGCGATGATCGAGACGCCGGCCGCGGTCTTCCTCGCGGACCGGCTCGCGGACCGGCTCGACTTCCTGAGCGTCGGGACGAACGACCTCACGCAGTACGTGATGGCGGCCGACCGCGAGAACGACGGGGTCGCCGACTACCACGATCCGCTCCACCCGGCGGCGTTGCGCGCGATCGACCGCACCGCGTCGGCCGCGGCGGGGACCGACGCGTGGGTCGGGATGTGCGGCGAGATGGCGGGCGACCCGGCGCTCGCGGAGCTGCTCGTCGGGCTCGGGCTCGACGAGCTCAGCATGAGCGCCGTGACCGTGCCGGCGGTGAAAGAGCGGATCACCGAGATCGACTCGGCGGACGCGAGGGAGCTCGCCGACGAGGCGCTCGCCTGCGAGACGCGGGCCGAGGTGCGGGAGCTGCTCGACCTCGACGCGGCAGACGCGGCGTGAGCGACCGCGGGAGTCGCCCGCCCTACAGCTTCTCCATCCCACGCGCCGCCTCGGCCTGCTCGCGGACCGAGTCGAGCGTGGCGGACGGGTCGGTGGCGGCGACGGCCGCGTTCACTGCCCCCTCCAACACGGGCGCGTCCGCGATGACGGCCTCCGCGTCGCTCAGTTCGACGGCGACGTCGGCGTTCATCACCGCGCTGCCCAGATCGACGAGGACGACGACCCCGTCGCCGTCGGCGGCGGCGTCGATGGCGTCCTCGATCGCGTCCGGAACGGTGCCGATCCCGCCTTTTCCGTCCCCGCCGACGGGCTCGATGCGCGTGTCGCCGGCCATCTCGGCGGCGACCTCAGCGATCCCCTCCGCCGCCCGCTCGCCGTGAGAGACGACGACGAGTCCGACCATCAGTCGTCCTCCGCGGTCGGGTCGTCGCCGTCGGGCGCGTCCGCCGCGTCGCCGTCGGGCGCGTCCGCGCCGTCGGCCGCCTCGTCCGGAATCGTCGGCGAGGTCGCGTCCACGTCGGGGATATCGGCGTCGAGGCGGTCGGCGGCGGTCGCGAGCACCTCTTCGAGGATGTACAGCGCGCTCGTCGCGCCGGGGTCCTGATGCCCCACCGACCGCCAGCCGAGGTAGGAGGCGCGGCCCTTCTTCGCCCGGATCGGGACCGTGAACGCGACGCCGCGCTCGGCCGCGTCGACCGCCTTCGCAAGCGCTTCGAGCGGCGGGAGGTCGTCCGTCTCGACCGACTTCTTGAACGTGTGAACCGCCGGGGTGAGCGCGTCGACCATCGTCTGGTCGCCCACTCGGGCGTCGCCGCGGTCCTCGACCTTCTCCAAGTAGGTCTCGGCGAACGCGACCGCGCTCTCGGCGGTGACCCCGTCGGCGAGCTCGGCGCTCGCGAACACGAGCGACCCGCCGAACAGGGGGCCGGAGGCCCCGCCGACCTCGGCCATGAGCGTCTTGCCGACCGTCTTACAGACCGTCTCGGGGTCCGGATCGTCGAGGTCGCGGGCGGCCTCGGCCGCCGCGGCCCACCCACGGGCCATGTTGCCGCCGTGGTCCGCGTCGCCGATGGCGGAGTCCAGCTCGGTGAGGTGGTCGCGCTCCCTCTCGATGCGGTCCGCGACCGCCTCGACGGCCGCGACGACGGCGGCGCCGTCGGCCGCCGCGTCCACGCTCGATTCGTTCTCACCCGGCTCGTCACCGCTCATTGGGTCCGGGCGAGCGCGGGGGTGTCGGCCGGTGCGCCGAGCAGCTCCTTCAGCTCGTCGTCGACGGCGCAGACGGTGATCGACGCCCCCGCCATGTCGAGCGAGGTCATGTAGTCGCCGACCCACGCGTCCCACGTCTCCAGGTCGCGTTCGCCGAGCAGCTCCTGAAGCCGGCGGTTGACGACGAACAGCTCCATCTGCGGGGTTCCGCCCATCCCGTTGACGACCGTGAGCACCTCCTGTCCGGGATCGAGATCGAGGTCGTCGAGGACGGCCTCCGTCAGCGCGTCGGTGATCTCGTCGGCGCTCATCAGCCCCGTGCGCTCGGTGCCCGGCTCGCCGTGAATCCCGATCCCCAGCTCGATCTCGTCGTCGCCCAGATCGAAGGTCGGCTCGCCCTTCTCGGGGGTGACGCACGAGGTGAGTGCGGTGCCCATCGTGCCGACGCTGTCGATCACCTTCTCAGCGACGCGCTTGACCTCCGACAGGTCGGCGCCCTGCGCGGCCTTCGCACCCGCGGCCTTGTGGACGAGGATCGTCCCGCAGACGCCGCGGCGGCCGGAGGTGTACAGCGAGTCCTCGACGGCGACGTCGTCGTTCACCACGACGCTCTCCACCTCGACGCCCTCCATCTCGGCGAGTTCGATGGCGGTCTCGAAGTTCATCACGTCGCCCTCGTAGTTCTTGATGATCGCGAGGACGCCGTCGCCGGCGTCGCAGGCCCCGATCAGCTCCTCGAACTCGTCGGCGGTCGGCGAGGAGAACACGTCGCCCGCGGCCGCCCCGTCGAGCATGCCGTCGCCGATGTACCCCGCGTGGGTCGGCTCGTGGCCGCTGCCGCCGCCCGTCACGAGCGCGACCTTCCCCTCCACCGGCGCGTCGTCCCGGACGATCACCTGCGTGTCCGGGAGCCGGCGGAGCCGGTCCGGATACGTCGCGGTCATGCCGTCGAGCATCTCGTCGACGATGTCGTCCGGGTCGTTGATCAGTTTCTTCATAACCAACGTCAATGACACTCGCTGCGCCATTAAAGATAGTGGCGCCGAGACGAGGTCTCGCCCGCACCGGTCCGCGACGCGCGTGTCCGCTGCGACGGGTGACGCGATTGCCCGTGACGGGTGACGCGATTGCCCGTGACGGGTGACGCGATCGTCCGGCCTCACCGAGCAACCCTCGCCTCGTTGCGGTCGTTTAAGGCCTCCGAGCGACACGGTCGAGTATGAGCGAACAGCAGCCGCGGTCAGAGGACGGGACCTCCCGAGGTCGCGACGGCGCGGACCGGTTCGCGGGCGAGAAGGGCAAGGAGCTGCGGAGCAGAGACGTGACGGAGGGGGCGGACAAGGCCCCGCACCGCGCGATGTTCCGGGCGATGGGGTTCGACGACGAGGATCTCTCGTCGCCCATCATCGGCGTGCCGAACCCGGCGGCCGACATCACGCCGTGTAACGTCCACCTCGACGACGTGGCGGACGCCGCGATCAACGGGATCGACGGGGCGGGCGGGATGCCGATCGAGTTCGGGACGATCACCATCTCCGACGCCATCTCGATGGGGACCGAGGGGATGAAGGCGAGCCTCATCTCCCGCGAGGTGATCGCCGACTCCGTGGAACTCGTCTCCTTCGGCGAGCGGATGGACGCGCTGGTGACGGTCGCCGGCTGCGACAAGAACCTCCCCGGCATGCTGATGGCGTCGATCCGCACCGACCTCCCCTCGGTGTTCCTCTACGGCGGCTCGATCATGCCCGGCCAACACGAGGGCCGCGACGTGACCATCGAGCAGGTGTTCGAGGGCGTCGGCGCCTACGCCGAGGGCGACATGAGCGGCGACGAGCTCGACGATCTGGAGCGCAACGCCTGCCCCGGCGCCGGCTCCTGCGGCGGGATGTTCACCGCCAACACGATGGCCTCCATCTCCGAGGCGCTCGGGATGGCGCCGCTCGGCTCCGCCTCCGCGCCCGCAGAGGACCCGGAGCGCTACGAGGTCGCCGAGCGCGCCGGCGCGCTCGCCTTGGACTGCGTCGAGAACGACCGCCGCCCCTCCGACATCCTCTCGCGGGAGTCGTTCGAGAACGCTATCGCGCTCCAGACCGCGATGGGCGGGTCGACGAACGCGGTCCTCCACCTGCTCGCGCTGGCCGCCGAGGCCGACGTCGATCTGGCGATCGAGGACTTCGACGAGATCTCGCGGCGCACGCCGAAGATCGCGGACCTCCAGCCCGGCGGAAACAGCGTCATGAACGACCTCCACGAGGTCGGCGGCGTGCCGGTCGTCCTCCGCCGCCTGCTCGAAGCGGATCTGCTCCACGGCGACGCGATGACCGTCACCGGACGCACCCTCGCCGAGGAACTGGCGGCGATGGAGGAGCGCGGCGCGCTCCCCGACGACGACGAGATCGAGGCCGACTTCCTCTACGACGTCGACGACCCCAAGGAGGCGGAGGGCGCAATCAAGATCCTCAACGGTAACCTCGCGCCCAACGGCTCGGTGCTGAAGGTGACCGGCGACGACGAGTTCTACCACGAGGGTCCGGCGCGGACCTTCGAGAACGAGGAGGACGCGATGGAGTACGTCCAGTCGGGCGCGATCGACTCCGGCGACGTGATCGTGATCCGCAACGAGGGGCCGACCGGCGGCCCGGGGATGCGCGAGATGCTCGGCGTCACCGCCGCCGTCGTCGGCGCGGGCCACGAGGACGACGTGGCGCTGCTCACCGACGGCCGCTTCTCCGGCGCGACCCGCGGCCCGATGATCGGCCACGTCGCGCCCGAGGCGGCCGACGGCGGCCCGATCGGGCTCATCGAGGACGGCGATCGGGTCACCGTCGACATCCCGGAGCGCGACCTCGGCGTCGAGCTGAGCGAGGCGGAACTGGCCGAGCGCCGCGAGGAGTGGGAGGCGCCGGAACCGCAGTACGAGGGCGGCATCCTCGCGAAGTACGCCCGTGACTTCGTCGGCGCGTCCGACGGCGCCGTGACGAACCCGCGACTGACCTGCGACCTGTGAGGCGGCGGACGGCCGTCTCCGAGCGTTCCTAAGCGATCTTCGAGCCGTTCTTCGTTTTCTCTGCGTCCCTACTCCCCGGCCGTCCCCCCGTCGGTGTGGGCCGTCCGGACGGACTCGGCGCGCCAGACGTTGCTCCGGCGGCCGGCGCGCGACAGCTCCATCTTGACCACCGAGCCCACCGGGAGGTCCGCGACGCGGTCGCGCGCGTCCTCGTCGGCGTACTCGACGACGTGGTACGTCTCGTTGCGCGGATGTGCACGTACCGTGGTGCAATCGTGATCGTTCTGCTCGGAAATGACGGTGTATGCGTTGTATTCCGACATCTTACTCCGTTATTCTTGGACATACTACTTCAATACTCCGTATATTCTCTACAGTCGTCGGTCAGGTGGTAATAGGGATATAAGGTGTTCGAAAGCCGAAACATGGCGGCGGCGCGTCACTCGTGTGACTCCCTCGTCTGTACTCCGGTGGCTCACCGAACGACCGTCACGGGCGACGCGGAGCCCCGAACGATCTTCTCGGCGATGTTGCCGACGAGCAGTCGGTCCGCGAGGCTCCCGCTGTGGCTGCCGATGACGACGACGTCGAACCCCTCGCTCGCGTCGACGACGGCCCGCGCCGGGTGGCCGGCCATCACCTCCGTGGCGATCTCGATCCCGCTCTCGGCGGCGATCTCGCAGGCGTGCTCGAGGAGGTCGTTCGCCTGCTCCGCCGCCGCCTCCTCGGTGTCGTCGGCGAGCGCGAGCCCGGCCGCGCTACCCATCATCGAGGAGGGCTGGCCCACCACGTGGAGCACGACGATCTCCGCGTCCGGGTGCGCCTCCAGCGCGAACCGGAGCGCTCGCTCTGCCATCTTCGACTCGTCCATCGGTACCAGCACGCGGGATATCATGGTCGACCTACATCCGACGCACAGATAGTGATGTGTTCTCATGGATCAATGGTGAACACACACAGCGCCGCGACAGACCAGCACGCATATCTCCGCGGACCCCGCACCGGGAGGCATGGAACCCAGCCGGTCGGACGACGACCCCGTCGGCGTGGCGCTGTTCGTCGACGGGCCGAACGTGTTGCGTGAGGAGTTCGACGTCGACCTCGACGACGTGCGGGTCGCGGCCGAGGCGGAGGGCCAGCTCGTCACGACGCGACTCTACCTCGACGAGCACGCGACGCCGGGGCTGATTCAGGCCGCGGAGGCCCGCGGCTTCGAGGTCGTCGTCACGAGCGGCGACGTCGACGTGAAGCTCGCGGTCGACGCCGCGCGCTTCGCGGCCGAGGGCCGGATGTCGACGCTCGCGATCGCCTCGCGGGACACCGACTTCAAGCCGGTGGTCGAGACCGCGAACGGCTACGGAATCCGGACGCTCGCGATCGCGCCCGGCGAGTTCGGGCGGTCCGACGCGCTCCGCAACGCCACGACCGACTCGGTGACGCTCGACGGCAGCGAAGACGACGGGGACGACGAGAACGACGGGGACGGGGAGTCGTAACCGGTGACGGAGTGGCTCGTCGGTCGCTCACCGATCGCGCTCGTCGCGAGCCGTTCGACGCGCCGCGACCCGCCCGAGGAGGAGCGCGCCGAACCCTCCGGTCGCGGCGGCGAGACCGCCGAATCCGACGGCGGTCGGGAGGACGCCCACCCGCGCTACCGCGGCGTCGGCGCCGACCCGGAACCAGCCGAGGTTCGGGACGGCGAACAGCGCCTTGGCGGTGATCCACTCCTCGCGGACGATCGGGGCGATCCCGGCGCTCTGGTCGTACTCGCCGTTGGCGTCGCCGTAGGTGACGTACCCGTCGTAGGGAGCGGGACAGGCCGTGATCGTCAAGCAGTCCCCCTTTAGCAGCGCTGGGTCGGCCCGATCGGTCCAGTCCTCGCCGGCGGTCACCGGGAAGGCGATCCGGTGCATTATCGGTCGCTGGCCGTCGCTCGGCGGACTGAACACGATCACGTCGCCGGCGCTCCCGAACGTGGTCGGCGCGCCGGACTCCGTCGCGCCGACGAGTCCGCCCCACGGGAACCGGTCCGTCGAGGTGACGACGACGAGGTCGCCGCGCTCGACCTCCGGGGCCATGCTCCCGCTCTCGACGGCGACGAACGGGGGCCACGCGCCCGCGACCGCGGCGACGACGACCGCGACCAGCAGGACCGCGGCGGCGGGAGCGAGCAGGCCGGCGTAGTTCCGCGTCACGTACGTCACCGGGGGTGGAAACGGCTTGAGGTTGTCGCCGGTGGCAGTGGGACGGCGGCGTCGCGATCTCCCCGAGAGGTGCTCCGATGGCAAGACCTTAGGTCCGGCCGGGAGAGGGTTTCGGCATGTCAGACCGACGCACTCCCCTCCACGAGACCCACGAGGAACGCGGCGCGACGTTCACCGACTTCGGCGGGTGGCAGATGCCCGTCGAGTTCGACTCGATCAGCGAGGAGCACGCGGCGGTCCGCGACTCGCTCGGCGTCTTCGACGTGTCGCACATGGGTGAGATCGAGGTGTCGGGGCCGGACGCGACGACGCTGATGAACCGGCTCACGACCAACGACGTGACGGCGCTCGACCCGGGCGACTCCCAGTACGCCGCGATCACGAACGCGGACGGCGTCATGCTCGACGACACGGTCGTCTACCGGCTCCCGGACGGGATCGAGGCGGGCGACGGCGCCGCCGCGCTCGCCGGCCTCGACCCCGATCTCGACGCCGGGACCGGGGATCCCGCCTACCTCTTCGTCCCCAACGCGGGGCACGACGAACAGATGTACGACCGGTGGGTCGATTACCGAGACGGCGAGGGTCTCGACGCCGAGGTCGCGAACGCCACCGACGGCTGGGCCATGCTCGCGGTGCAGGGGCCGGACGCGGCCGACGCCCTCGACGCCGCGACCCCGACCGACCGGGTCGTCGGCCGCTCGAAGTTCGAGGCGGCGGTCGCCGCGGTCGAGGGGGTCGACGGCTGGGTCGCCCGGACCGGTTACACCGGCGAGGACGGCTTCGAGGTGATGTGCCCGGCCGGCGACGTCGAGGCCGTCTGGGGGGCGTTCGTCGACGCCCCGCACGACGCCCAGCCCTGCGGGCTCGGCGCGCGCGACACCCTCCGCACGGAGATAGGGTACCTCCTCTCCGGACAGGACTTCGACCCCGAGACCGAGCCGCGGAGCCCCTACGAGGCCCGGATCGGCTTCGTCGTGAAGCTCGACACGGAGTTCGTCGGGCGCGACGCCCTCGAAGCCCAGACGGAGGAGGGCGTCGACGAGAAGTTCGTCGGAGTCCGGCTGCTCGAACGCGGCGTCCCCCGCAACGGCTACGCCGTCACCGACGGCGACCTCACCCGGGTCGGCCAGCTGACCTCCGGCACGATGAGCCCCACGCTCGACGAGCCGATCGGGTTGGGGTACCTCCACGAGCGCTATACGGAGCCGGGCACCGAGGTGAGCGTCGTCGTGCGCGGCGACGAGAAGCGCGCCGAGGTCGTCGTTCCGCCGTTCCTCGACCGGTAGGCGTTTCGGTTACTGCCCCTCCTCGCCGGTCACG
The DNA here is from genome assembly GCF_004114995.1 of Halorubrum amylolyticum. GTDB lineage: Archaea > Halobacteriota > Halobacteria > Halobacteriales > Haloferacaceae > Halorubrum > Halorubrum amylolyticum. Next base: position 20,093 of record NZ_SDJP01000008.1, on the reverse strand, counting down.
CCTCCCCCTCGACCGCCTCCGCGTGCACGCTGCGGATCACCATGTACAGGTGCCAGTGGTCGACGCCGAGGCGCTCGGCGAGCCCTCGCACCGCGTCGAGGAACCGGTCGTACGCCTCGACCGTCATCGGCTCCGGGTAGGCGTCGTGGAGGGGGGCGCCGGCGTCCCCGGCGTCCCCGGCGTCGCCCTCGTCGGTCAGCGCGGCGACGACCGCCCACTCGCGCTCGCCGCCGACCAGGTACTCGTCGGGGGCGAGGAACCACAGCAGCGCGGATGCGACCGCCACGTCGACGCCCGGAATCTCCGTGAGTGCGTCGAGCGCCCGGTGGTGCGAGGGGTCGGGGTCCTCGCCGGCGGCCGCGGCGTCCGCTCCGTCCAGCGCGTCGATCGCGTCCCACAGCGCGGCGCGTAGCTCTCGGGGCTCCGCGTCGGACACCGCCGCCTCGACCGCCCGCCGCTCCTCGTGATCGATGTCGGCCACGGCCCGCCGGAAGTACCACCGGACGACCCACTCCACGTCCCGCTTGCCGTACTCGCCGGCCCGGAACGCGTCCGAAAGCGACTCGATCGCCTCCGCCTCGACCGGGTAGAAGGGGGCCGACTCCCGGTACGCCTCGACGAGGTCGGCGGCGCGGTCCTCGATGTCGGCGATCGAGTAGTCCTCGATGTCGGCGACGGTGCGGTCCATGTCCGCTCGAACGCCCCCGGCCGACAAAACCGTTCGGCGACCGCCCGCGTCGGCAGCCGCTCGCGTCGCCTCCCGGCGAGAACCACCGACACACTCATGCGAGTGGATCACAGATCGTGACATATGATCGCACGTCAGGGTGAGGGCCATGTCGACTGAGGGCGACGAACCGGTGAAGACCATCTGCCCGTACTGCGGCGTCGGCTGCGGGATCACGGTGAACCAGGGCGACGACCCCGGCGACGTGAACTTCATGCCGTGGGGGGAGGCGCCAGTCAACGAGGGACGGGTGTGTATCAAGGGCGGCGCGGCGACGCAGGTCGTCGACCACGAGGACCGACTCACGGAGCCGCTGATAAAAGAAAACGGGGAATTCCGCGAGGCGACGTGGGAGGAGGCCTACTCGCGGATCGTCTCGGAGATGGAGGGGATTCGCGACGAGCACGGCCCCGACGCGATGGGATTCTTCGGCTCCTCGAAGACGATGAACGAGGAGAACTACCTCCTCCAGAAGATCGCGCGCCGGTACGGCACGAACAACGTCGACAACTGCACCCGGATGTGCCACGCCTCGACGGTGTGGGCGCTCCGGACGAGCCTCGGCGCGGGCGCGATGACGAACAGCATGGTCGACTTGGAGGAGTCGGCCGACGTGCTCTGGATACAGGGCGCGAACCCCGGCGAGCAGCACCCGATCGCCAACAGCCAGTACTTCCGGCAGGCCGTACTGGAGGGCGCGACCGTCATCCAGGTCGATCCCCACGCCAACAAGACCACTCGGTCGTTCGAGATCGACGAGACCGAGCGGCACATGCACCTCCAGCTCAATCCAGGCGCCGACATTCCCCTGCTCAACGTCGTCCTGAAGACGATCCTCGAACGCCACGAGGAAGAGCCCGACGCGGGCTGGATCGACGAGGGGTTCATCGAGGAGCGCACCGAGGGGTTCGACCACCTGACGGAGACGCTCGAAGACTTCGACAAGGCGGCGGCCGCGGAGGAGGCCGGCGTCCCCCTCGAAGACATCGAGCTCGCCGCCGAGAAGTACGCGATGGCGAACAACGCCGCCATCTTCACCGGGATGGGGATGAGCCAGCACACCTGCGGCGTCGACAACGTTCAAAACGAGATCAACCTCGCGCTGATCACGGGGAACCTCGGGAAGCCCGGCACCGGCGTCAACCCCCTCCGCGGGCAGAACAACGTCCAGGGGACCAGCGACGTGGGCGCGATGCCGAACGTCCTCCCCGGCTACCAGCTCGTCGACGACGACGAGGCGCGCGAGAGCGTCGAGGACGTGTGGGGGTTCGAGGTCCCCGACGAGCCCGGCCTCACCAACGTGGAGATCTCCCACGAGGCGGGGCGCTCGGTGAAGGGGCTGTACGTGATGGGCGAGAACCCCGTGATGAGCGAGCCCGACGGCAACGAGGTCGAGAAGCGCCTGCGGTCGCTCGAGTTCATGGTCGCACAGGACATCTTCATGACCGAGACCGCGGAGCTCGCGGACGTGGTCCTCCCGGCGACGACGTGGGCGGAGCGCGGCGGCACCGTCACCAACACCGACCGGCGGGTCCAGCGCATGCGCGGCGCCGAGACGGTCCACGAAAACACGAGACACGACCTCGAGATCCTGATGGAGGTCGGGAGTCGCCTGTTCGGCGAAGCGGAGTTCCGCTTCGACGACGTGGAGGCCGTCTTCGAGGAGCTGCGCGAGGTGTGTCCGATCTACCACGGGATGACCTACGACGCGCTCGGCGAGACCGGGCTCCAGTGGCCCTGCTACGAGGAGGGCGACGAGGGCGACCAGTACCTCTACGCCGACTCGTTCGACACCGAGAACGGGTTCGGGCAGATCGAGGGCGTCCGCCACCAGCCGCCCGCCGAGGTGCCCGACGAGGAGTACCCGCTGATCCTCACGACCGCCCGGCTCGAAGAGCACTACAACACGGGGACGATGAGCCGGCGGTCGCCGACGCTCTCGCGGCAGCACCCGGAGAACTTCGTCGACGTACACCCGAACGACGCCGAAGCGTACGGGATCGAGGACGGAGAGATGGTGACGCTCCGGTCCAGACGCGGGGAGATCGAGGTGAAAGCGCAGGTGACCGAGGACATCAAGGAGGGCGTCGTCTGGACGACCCCGCACTTCGCGGCCGCCTCCGCGAACCGCCTCACGAACGACGTCCTCGACGAGCGGGCGAATATCCCCGAGTACAAGGCCGCGGCGGCGGACATCGCGGTCACCGTCGGCGACGGCGGCGAGCGCGTCGACGGCGGCGATCCCGAAACGGATTCGGAGCCGGGCGACGCGGAGCCGGCCGACGACTGAGCGCTCGCCGTCTCGCGACCGGTTTTTTACCGGGCGAGAACGCCTCCAAGATTGATTACCGTCCCAACGGAAGGCTTCGGTATGGTGTCCGCAGATCCGGCGGTCGACGGAGCCGACGCAGTCGACGCACCGGAGTCCGACCTCGCCGTCGCGCGCGCCGCGACGCCTCGCCCCATCGAGGACGTCGCGGCCGACCTCGGGCTGACCCCGGACGAGATCGAACCCCGCGGCGAGGGGATCGCGAAGCTCACGCAGTCGGCGGTTCGCTCGGCGACCGCGGGCGAGCCCGACGGGACGACCGTCCTCGTCACGGGGATGACCCCGACGCCGAAAGGCGAGGGCAAGACCGTGACCTCGGTGGGGCTCGGGCAGGCGCTCTCGGGACTGGGAGAGTCCGCGGCGGTCGCGGTCCGTGAGCCCTCGCTCGGCCCCGTCTTCGGGGTCAAGGGCGGCGCCGCGGGCGGCGGGTACTCGCAGGTGCTCCCGATGGAGGCGATCAACCTCCACTTCACCGGCGACATCCACGCGCTCACGGCTGCGCACAACCTGCTCGCCGCGGCGCTCGACAACCACCTCCACCGGGGCAACGACGCGGAGGTCGACGTGCGCCGCGTCGACTGGCCCCGCGCGCTCGACGTGAACGACCGCGCGCTCCGCGAGACCGTCGTGGGGCTCGGCGGCCCCGCGAGCGCGGTTCCGAGGGAAGACGAGTTCGTCATCACCGCCGCCTCGGAGCTGATGGCCGTCCTCGGGCTCGCCGAGGACCTGTCGGACCTCAAGGCCCGGATCGGGCGGATCGTGCTCGCCGAGGACGCCGACGGTGACCCGGTCACGCCGGACGACCTCGGCGTCACGGGGGCCGCGGCGGCGCTCCTGCGCGACGCCTTCCGCCCGAACCTCGTCCAGACGGTCGAGGGCGTCCCGGCGCTGGTCCACGGCGGCCCGTTCGCCAACATCGCGCACGGGACCAACACGCTCGTGGCCGACCGCGTCGGCGCGTCGCTGGCCGACTACCTCGTCACCGAGGCCGGCTTCGGCGCGGACCTCGGTGCCGAGAAGTTCGCGCACATCGTCGCCCGCGAGGGGATCGTCCCGGACGTGGCGGTGGTCGTCGCGACGGTCCGCGGCGCGAAGCGACACGGGCTGGAGCTGTGGCCGACCGACTTCGACGCGCTGGCGGAGACGGACCCCGGGGCGGTGCGAGCCGGCGTCGACAACGTGATACGCCACGTCGAGGTCGTGGAATCGTTCGGAATTCCCGCGGTCGTCGCGGTCAACGTCTTCGCGGACGACGCGGAGTCGGAGCTCGCGGCCCTGGAGTCGACGCTGGCCGACGCCGACGTTCCGGTCGCGCGCTCGACCGCCTACCGCGACGGCGGCGAGGGGGCGATGACGCTCGCGGAGCTGGTCCGCGAGCGCGCCGGGACCGGCGAGTTCGCGCCGCTGTACGACCTCGACGCGCCGATCCGCGAGAAGATCGAAACCGTCGCCCGCGAGGTGTACGGCGCCGACGGCGTGGAGTACGTCGAGGGCGCCGACGAGGACATCGACCGCGTCGAGGCGTGGGGGTACGGCGACCTCCCGGTCTGCCTCTCGAAGACGCCGTACGCCTTCGCCGACGACCCCTCTCTCACGGGCGTGCCGGAGGGGTGGACGCTCACCGTCCGCGAGGCCTCGCCGTCGGCGGGCGCCGGGTTCGTCGTCGTCAAGACCGCGGACGTGATGACGATGCCGGGGCTCCCCGCCGAGCCGGCCGCGGAGGACATCGACGTGGACGCCGACGGGAACGTGAACGGGCTGTTCTGAGGCCTCCGAGGCGGTCCCTTCCCGCGGTTCGGCTACTCGTCGAGCGCCCGTTTCTCCTTCGCGACGACCTCGACGCCCGTGATCCCGGTGTCCGGATACCCGCCGTCGGCGTCCTTCTCCGCGGCCTTCACCATGTCCCAGACCACGTTGAGGCCGGTGGTCACCCCCTCTAACGCCTCCATCTCGCAGCCGGTCTTCCCGGTCGTTTCGACGGCGACCGTCAGCTCGATCCGGTCGTCGCCGACCGCGAACTCGGTGTCGACGTTCGTGATCGGGATCTGGTGGCACATCGGGATCGTCTCCCAGGTGTGTTTGACGGCCTGCACCGCGCCCACTCGCGCGGTCGCGAGCACGTCGCCCTTCCCGACCCCGTCGGCCTCGACCGCCGCGATCGTGGAGGGCGTCAGCCGGATCTCGCCGCGTGCGACCGCTCGGCGGCTCGTGTCGGGTTTGTCGCCCACGTCGACCATCCTGACCTCGCCGGACGCGTCGGTGTGGGTCAGGTCGTCGGTGTCGGCTCCCTCGTCGGCGGAGTCGTCAGCGCGCTCGTCACTCATCACGCATCGCCTCGGGAAGCCGGTCGGGTAAGTCCGTCGCCACGAGGCCGTCCCCCAGATGCTCGGCCGCCGCGTCGCCGGCCAGCCCGTTGACGTAGCTCCCGACCGCGGCGGCGTGGAACGGATCGGTCACGGCGGCGAGCGCACCCACCGCGCCCGCGAGCACGTCGCCGGTCCCGCCGACGGTCATCCCCGGGTTGCCCGTCCGGTTCAGTCGGACCGCGTCGCCGTCCGTGACCACGTCCGTCGCGCCCTTCACGAGCAGGGTGTGCCCGATCTCGTCGGCGAACGATCGCGCGAGCGCCGCGCGCTCGTCGGGGTCGTCGGCGGTCTCGCCGCCCATTCCGACCAGTTCGCCCTGATGCGGCGTACAGATCAGTTCGGCGTCCGCGTCGATCTCGGGGACGACCCGCAGCGCGTCGGCGTCGACGACGGCGCGCCCGTCGTACCGCGACAGGAACCGCCGGACGAACTCGCGGACGCCTTCACCGTCGCCGAGTCCCGGCCCGAGCACGACTACGTCGTTGCCGGCGGCAAGCTCCAGCGCGCGGTCGACGTGGGCGGGGCCGATCCGGTCGCCCGGGAGCCCGCGGACGATCAGGTCGGCGGAGTACCCCTGCACGGTCCGCGCGACCGTCTCCGGACAGGCGACGCGCACGAGGTCGGCGCCGGTCCGGAGCGCCGACCGGGCCGAAAGCGAGGGCGCGCCGGTGTACGGACCACCCCCGATCACCAGCACCTCGCCGTTCTCGCCCTTGTGCGAGTCTGGATCGCGCGCGATCCCGAGCAGGTCGCCGGGACCGGTGAACCGCTCCGCGGCCGCCGGGATACCGATGTCAGCGACGGTCACGTCCGCGTCGAGCGCCGCCAGCCCGGGCTTCTCGTCGTGGAAGGTGACGACGCGGTCGGCGTCGACCGCGACCGGATCGGCGGCGCCGTTCCCAGTCGTTTCGCCCGCGTCGTCGCCGCTCCCAGTCGGCTCACCGGCGTCGGCGTCGATCCCGGTGGGCACGTCGACGGCGACGACCGCGGCGTCGCTTTCGTTCGCCAGCCGCACCGCGGTGCGCTCCGGCTCCCGGAGCGCGCCGGTGATTCCGCTCCCTAGCATCGCGTCGACGATCACGTCCGGATCGTCGAGCGCGGGGAGATCGTGGGCGTCGGCGACCGTCTCGGTCGGGATCTCCGCGGCGCCGAGGGCGGCCCAGTTCTCGCGGGCGATTTCGGTCCGGATCGACTCGGGGCGCCCGAGCAGGCGCACGGTCACGTCGTACGCCGAGAGGAACCGCGCCGCGACGAACGCGTCCCCGCCGTTGTTCCCGCGCCCACAGAGCAGCTCGACGCCCGCGCCCGGGTCCGCGATCGACCGGACCTCGCGGGCGACCGCGTTGCCGGACGACTCCATCAGCTGCTTCCGCGGGACGCCGAGGGCGGCGGCGTTGGCGTCGACCGCCGCCATCCGATCGGTGGTGAGCATGGGCGGAGATTCGCGCGCCGGGGGGGTTAATGATGTGGCTCCGGGGCGGTGGGCCGTCCGGGGTTCTGGGACCGCTGCGGTCGGGAAATGAAAATGTTGATGCCCGTCCGAGGGAAATCCGCGACGTAACAACCGTGGCACAGTCTGGACACGCCGACGGCGCTGCGGGTCGATCCGATCGCGACGGCGGTACGGCGGCGGCCCGAGACACGACGCCTCCTCCGGCCGCGATGGCGCTTCCGGCCGCGATGGCGCTTCCGGCCGCGGATGCGGTTCGCGACGGATCGGCGCAGTCGCCCGACTCCGGTGAGTCCTCCGGTGGCGGCGCGCGACAGACGACGCGGAGACCGCAAGCCCTCGCATGAACATCGGATTCTTCACTGACAGCTACTTTCCCGGCATCGACGGGGTGACGTACACGATCCGCGCGTGGCGGGACCGGCTCGAAGACCGCGGCCACGACGTGTACGTCGTCTACCCGGCGAGCAGCCACGACCCCGACGACCGCGAGATCCCCGTGCCGTCGCTGCCGAACCCCTTCTACCGCCAGTACCGCGTTCCGCTGTACCGACGCCTCTCGACGCTTCCCGATCTGGACGTGGTCCACTGCCACGGGCCGGCCTCCACCGGCCTGATGGGCCGCCGCTACGCGAAGAAGCGCGGCGTGACATCCGTGTACACCCACCACACTCCCGTGGAGGAATACTTCGTCCAGGGGCTGAAACTGGAGTCGCTGGCCGGGATCGCCGGCCGGGCGTACGTGGCCTACGAGAACCGGTTCCTCCGGTCGTTCGACTGCGTCACCGCGTCCACCTCGCGGATACGACGGACCGTGACGCCGCGGAAGCTCCCGGTGGGCATCGAGACCGACACGTTCCGGCCGGTGACGGACTCGAAGTTCGAGAGGGACGAGCCGACGGTGGGCTACAGCGGTCGGATGACCCGGAAGAAGCACGTCGACGAGATCCTCCGGCTCGCCGACCGGCGACCCGACATGCGGTTCGAGCTGGTGGGCGAAGGGCCGGTCCGCGACGACCTCGAAGCGGGCGCCCCGGAGAACGTCCGGTTCCGCGACTTCCTCCCGCGCGAGGACCTCCCGGCGTTCTACTCCGCGCTCGACGCCTTCGTCACCGCCTCCACCTGCGACACGCTCGGTCTCTCGACGCTGGAGGCGAACGCCTGCGGGACCCCGGTCGCCGCCGCCGACGTGCCCCCGTTCGATCGCACCATCGGACCGGACAACGGCGCCCGGTTCGCGCACGGCGACCTCGACGAGATGGAGTACGCCGTCGTCGACTGCCTCGACGGCGACAGGCCGACCCGCGCGGCGGTCGAGGAGTTCTCCGTCGAGCGAACGATCGACGACTTGGAGGAGATATACGGGGTGTCGTAGATGGGCGCCGACAACGTCGACGTCTTCCAGCGGCTGGTGTTCAGCGTGCCGCCGCTCTCGCGGCAGCTCCCCGCGATGGCGGTCCTCGGGGTCGTCTACAGCGTCGTCGCGTTCGCCGCCTTCTCGGAGTTCACGCCGCTGTCCCCGGAGCCGTCGACGCTCCTTCCGGTCGCGGTCCTGCTCTTCCTGCTTCCGTTCCTGTTCGCGGGGGAGCTGTTCCACCGCGTCCTCCCGCGGTACCCCCGGACGTGGAGCTTCTTTTTGGCTCTGTTCAACCAGTTCGTGTTGTTCGTCTACATGCTGGTCCTCTCGGGGGCCGACAACGTGGGGAACGCCTGGAGCATCGTCTGGCTCCTCTTTATCACGGTCTACCTGATCAACATCCTCGCGCTCGTCGTCTCGACGGGAATCGACCGCTACAAGCGCATCCTCGCCGTCTCTCTCGCGGAGCCGGCGGCGCTCATCGCCGCCTTCTACGCGTTCGCCGGCGGCGACCTCGGATTCACGACGTACCGACACGTGTTCGCGTTCGCCTCGCTGCTCATCGCGGCGGCGTTCCTCGTGTTGGTGCTCTGGATCGTGGACTACCTCATCAGGAGCAACACCGACGTCTCCGCGTTCGAGCTCACCTCCGGCATCCTGCGAAACGACCGCGCCTCCCTCGATCTGGGCGTCGAGGCCGAGCCCGCCGTCGAGACGCTCGCGATCGACAACGGCGACCGGCTGACGCTCGCCGCCCCCTGGGTCCACCCCGGCCCGCTCGGCGGGTTCGGCGGGGGCCAGCTGAGCGGGAACGTCATCGACGCCCTGAACGACGGCGAGGGAGGCGAAAGCGGGTTCTTCCTGCACGTCCCCTGCACGCACAAGGAGGACCTCTCGAACCCGGACGACGCCGAGACGATCCTCGACGCCGTCGCCGATCCCGAGCGCGTCGACCGCGCGTCGCGGCTGGTGAGCCACGACTACGGCGAGATCGAGTTTTACGGCCGGCGGATCGGCGACAAGCAGGTGATCTTCCTCCACGGCGAGGGGATCGACGACTACGACACGGGCGTGTTCATGGGCGACGTCGACGAGTCGGATGTGCTGCTCGTGGACCTCCACAAACACGACCTCCAGAACGGGCCGGAGAAGGAGGTGCTGTACGGCTCCTCGGAGGCGGACCGGTTGAAACGCCACTTCGACGACTTCCGCGACCGGCTCGCCGAGGCGCCCCTCCACGACTACGCGGCGGGCTTCGCGGTCCGCCGCGCGGATCAGGACGTGGCGGCGCTCGTCGAGTCGGTCGACGGACAGGGGGTCCTGCTGATGGGGATCGACACCAACGGGGTCACGCCCGACGTACGGGAGCTGGCGGCCGACTACCGCGAGGAGTTCGACGAGATGCTCATCTTCTCGACGGACACCCACGCCTCTATCCACGAGCTCGCGAACACGACGCGGTCGGACACCGACGCCCTGCGCGAGGCGATCGAGCGCGCCGACGACGACGTGGCCCCCGCGACGATCGGCCTGACCAGCCAGCGGACCCGCCCGCTCAAGCTCCTGAAAAACGACTACAACGGGCTCGTCTTCAGCGTTAACATCCTGATCCGGCTGACGATCATCGCGCTCGTGGTGCTGTACGCGCTGCTCGTCATCTGGCTGTTCTTCTGATCGAGTGTGGCTTTCCGCTCCGAATACGGTCAGCACATGGAACTCACGGAGGGCATGGACCGCTCATAGAGCGGGGAGTGCGTGAATCCGACGTCCGTAACGATGGTGCTACTCACCGACACCCCCGATAAGTATATCACGAAAGTTTGTTAATAGATATCACGTCACGTCCAACGGCGTGGCGATTGATATCATGCACGGAATACAGGACGGAGTCGCGGTCGTCACTGGCGGCGGGTCGGGAATCGGTCGACAGTCGTCGCTTCGGTTCGCCGAGGCGGGAGCGAAGGTTGTTGTCGCCGATATCGACGAGGACGGCGGCCACGAGACGATCGAGATGATCGAGAGTGACGGCGGTGAAGCGACGTTCGTCAGGACAGACGTCACCGACTCCGACGATGTAGCCGCGATGGTACAGACGGCGCTCGACGAGTATGGCGGGCTGGACTTCGCACACAACAACGCTGGCATCGCGGATGAGGGTGCCCATCTCGCCGACTACGACGAGGCGGAGTGGGATCGGATGATCGACGTGAACCTGAAGGGGGTCTGGCGGTGTCTGAAAGCCGAGATACCGGAGATGATCGAACGCGGTGGGGGGGCCGTTGTCAACACCTCCTCGGCCGCCGGCGTGAGCGCGAACGGGAGCGCACACTACGCCGCCAGTAAACACGGCGTTATCGGACTCACCCGACGGGCGATGGTTGACTACGCCGAAGACGGAATCCGCTTCAACGCCGTCTGTCCGGGCGTCATCGACACGCCGATGGTCCAACAGGCGGGCGAGGACAACGCTGAGGAGTTGGACCGCATCACTGCGGGTATCCCCGCAGGACGTCTCGGTGACCCCCGGGAGGTGACATCCTCCTCGCCGTAAACGGCGAGGCTTCCCGTACCGCAGGTGGGATATTTGCTGGTCTACGACACGACTTGTTCTCTCGTGTGAAACGTCCCGCTCTCGCGGTCGAACAAGTGTGTCGATGGCTGTGCCACACAGCCGTTACTCCTATCCTCACCGTGAGGACTCGGAGTTATCTTCTGTCGCATGTTCTCCGCTCCGTTACAATCTGCGTTGGCTACCAACCCGCACGACGAGCAGACGTACAGGCCACGTTCGACACGGTTCGATTTTGTATCGTCACCGCACTTGGAACACGTCTTCGAGGTGTTCCACTCGTTCTCTTTCAGCACCTCAACACCGCGCATCTCGCCTTTGTATTCGAGGTACTGGTAGAGACGATCGAACGCCCACGAGTGCAGTTTCTTGTTACCGGTCTTGCCCCAGTCTGACTCACGCACGTCTTCGGGCCAACTCACCGCGAGCGTACCGACACCGCGTTTGACACACTCCGTGATGATGGCGTCCGTCAGCGTGTGGTAGTAGTGTGTCTCACGTTCGGAGAGTTTCCGACGCGCCCACATCGACTGCTCTGACGGGCCACTCTCTCCCTCGGTGTCGTACTCAGTTCTGGTGAAGTAGTGTTTGTCTTCTTTGAGCGAGTTCCCGGGGTACAACACGTATTCGTCGGGAAACGCGACCGTGGCGATGTTTGTGATGCCGAGGTCGATCCCTGCCACGCCGTCGCCAGCCGAATCCGCTGTTTCGAGTTCGACTTTACAGACGAAGTGAAGTTCCCATTTCTCACCAGTCCAGACGGCACGAACATTCTGTACGCTGTTGACCGCCGAGAGGTCAACGTCTGGTCGAGTCTGGTACTCGCAGAGCAGGAAATCTGAGAAGTGTTCTTTCAGATTTGAGCCTTTCGAGAGTCGGACGCGGTTGTTCTCAGGATCGTGTTTGAACCCGTCTTCTTTGAACGTCACCGTACTCTTGGGTCGGGTGTCGCCGTGTTTGCGGTAGCCGGGGGGATTCGCCTCACTGGAGTTGTGTCGCAGATCGAACCATGACTGGAAGGCGTCAGAAAGTTCTTCAATGACTTTCTGACTGGATTGTGCGTTCAAGTCTTTCCAGCACGACTGGTTCTTCATATACGATTTCAGCACACCACCGTTCGGGATTTCGCCGGTTGCATCCCAGATGCGATCGGCTGTCCATCGTGCGATGTTCCAGATTTTCGAGGCGGAGTCTCCGAGCGAATCAAGACCATCGCACACCTGTTGGTGGTTCTGGATGGAACCAACGTAGGTGCGTGTGGCCTTAATCGCCATACATAGCCTATGTAGACAAACTCACTTAATGGTGTGGATGAGCGTGGAATATCCGACCTACCGTCTGTGGTGGATTGTGTCAGCGTTGTCGGATTCACTCCCGGCGTAAACGCCGGGATTCTCTCCTCGTAGAAAGATAGCTGACACCGTCGTCTGGCTCTGTTCCGAGGACGCTTCGTACGTAATGGGACAACCGATAATTATCGACGGTGGGTTGCTCACCCAGTAACAGCGGACGTTTGAGCAGTGTGAGCGTTCAGCTGCCGACGAGGATTAACGGGATCGTCGTACCCGTTCGCTGGTCGCGCGGCGCATGACGGTCCCGACGATTTGGTTTCTTCGAGTCCCCGACTGTCTCCCACGCGTGGTGATTCGCTTCCGACCGATCCGAGACGCCCTCGCCGCCGCTACCGAACCGTGCGGACGCCGAGCACCGACGCCGACGCTCCGCCGATCGCCACCGGCATCCAGTAGACGCCGCCGCGGAACACGAGCACGGCGGCGGTGACCGCCGACGCCGGGACGCCGGTCGTCGGGACGAGGAGGGCGACGAACGCCGCCTCGATCCCGCCCAGCCCGCCGGGGAGTGGGGTCGCGCCCGCGACGTACGCCAGCGGGACGGCGAAAAGCGGGATCACCGGCGAGACCTGATGGCCGACGGCGGCGAACGCGACCGTGAGCGCGGCCGCCTGAAACAGCCAGCCGGAGAGCGAGAGCCCGACCGCGGCGGCAAGCCGTCCGGGGCTCGTCCCGACGCGCTCGATGTCCTCGAAGAAGTTCCGTAGCCGGTTGGCGATCCCGGCCTCGACGGTGTCGGCGTCGAACCGGTCCACCCGCCCGGCAAGCCCGCCGACCGCGCTCGGGAGGCGGTCGACGACGACCCGCCGGTACCGCCAGCCGAGGCCGATTCCCGTGACGATCGCCGCGATCAGCGCGACGGCGACCGCGACGGCGACTTCGAGGCGCTCGCCGACCGCGGCGGTCGTCGCGTAGTAGCCGACGCCGAGGAGCACGATCGAGATGGACGGGACGACGTTGAGCACGTCGACGCTGGCGATCCCGACGAGCCCCGTCTCGTAGCGCGACCCGGAGACCCGCGAGATGAGCGCGGCCGCCACCGGCTCGCCGCCCGCCTGCCCGAACGGGGTGACGTTGTTGGCGAAGACCGCCCCGGAGTAGACGAGGAAAGACGTGGTGACCGGGAGATCGACGTCGAGCGAGCCGAGCACGGTTCGGAGCATGAGGCTCCACGCGACCAGCCAGCAGAGCGCGAGCCCGAACGTCGCCGCGACCAACGCTCGGTCCGCCGAACGCAGCGTCTCGATCACCCGGTCCGCTCCGACGACGACGAAGAGGACGGCGAGGACCGCGAGCGCCGCGATCCCGCCGACGACGAGTCCCCGCCGCTGGCTCCCGTCCATGGGGAGTATGACGCGCTGGCGGACTTGAAACGTCTGATCGGTTCCCGCTCGGCGCGCGCGCCTGACACCGCCCAGACGGAGGAGCAGAGATTGCCGCACATCCGGCGTTTCAAGCGGAGAGGGGCGGAATTCGCCTTCCGAGACGGCACCAACAAGAATACAACCGTCGGCGGGGTACGGTGGCGTACTCATGGACGATCAGCGGTTCCTCGAATCGGAGTGGGACTACTGTCTGGTGTTGGACGCGTGCCGCTACGACGTGTTCGAGGACGTGTACGACGAGTACCTCGACGGCGACTTACAGAAGCGTCGGAGCGTCGGATCGTCGACGCCGGAGTGGGCCTCCCGGACGTTCACCGGCGACCACGACATCGCGTACTTCTCGGGGAATCCCTTCATCAACGACCTGGGAATCCCGCTGAACGAGCTGAAGTGGGGCGCGAGCTGCGACTACGAGTGGACCGCCTCCGACCACATCAGCGACATCCACGACGTCTGGAAGACCGGGTGGGACGACGACCTCGGCACCGTTCCGCCGGAGGGGATCGCGGGGGCGTACCGCAACAACCTCGACGCCGTCGAGCGCGCCGACCGGACCGTCCTTCACTACATGCAGCCGCACGCCCCGTACCTCTCTCGCGGGAAGGGCCAGAAGCTCAAGCAGATCCAGAAGGGGATCAAACGGCAGGAAGAGGAGGCGGTCGAGGGCGGCGACGCCACCAACGACGGCGGGCTCCTCTCGTCGCTCAGCGACTCGGTCCGGCCGAAGATCGAGAGCCGGCTCGACGACAGCGAGTTCGCCCAGAAGGCGGGACTGTGGCTGGAGCTCGACCCCACGGACCTCGTGAAAGACGGCACCCGCGTGACCGCGCTCAAGCTCTACGAGGAGAACCTCCGGATCGCCCTGGAGTCCGTCGCCGAGTTCGTCGAGGAGCTGGACGGCACGGTGGTCGTCACCGCCGACCACGGCGAGGCGTTCGGCGAGGAGGGCGTGTGGGAACACCACATCGAGACGCACATCCCGCCGCTGATGGAGGTCCCGTGGCTGGAAGTGGAGTGATCGTCACCGCTCCGAACCGCGACTCCACGACGATCCCGCGGTGAGTTCGCGATGAAGGTCAGCCACTACTTCGAGTTCGAAGATCACGTCACCGGCGGCATCCGGGAGTCGGTCGTTCACCAGCGGAAGATGCTCGACCGCGAGGAGATCGCATACACGACCGAGCCGACGCTCGACGCCGACGTGCTCCACTGCAACCTAATGGGGCCGCGCTCGGTCTGGTACGCCAAGCGTGCGAGCGATCGCGGGATCCCCGTGGTCGCGCACACTCACGTCACCGCGGAGGACTTCGGCAACAGCTTCCGGTTCACCAACGCGCTCGCGAAACCCCTCAAGCCCTATCTCAGCCGGGCGTACGGGCTCGCGGACGCGCTGGTCTGTCCCTCCGAGTACAACCGCGGCGTGATCGAGGGGTACACCGACGCGCCGACGACCGTCATCTCGAACGGCGTCGACCGCGAGAAACTCGCCGGCTTCGAGTCGCTGGAGGCCGAGTACCGCGAGCGCTACGACCTCGACCCGCCGACCGTCTTCCTCGTCGGCCACGTCATAAAGCGAAAGGGGTTGGCGACGTTCGTCGATCTGGCCCGCGAACTGCCCGAGGTCGACTTCGCGTGGTTCGGCCCGCTCGACCTCTCCCTGAAGGGGCGCGAGACCACGCGACTCATCGAGGAGTCACCGGACAACTGCACGTTCACCGGCTTCGTCGACGACATCCGGGGCGCGTTCGCCGCCGGCGACGTGTTCCTGTTCCCGACCCACGAGGAGAACGAGGGGATCGCGCTGTTGGAAGCGATGACCGCCGGGAAGGCCGTGGTCGTCCGTGACATCGAGACGTTCTCGTGGCTCGACGACGGCGAGGACTGTCTGAAGGTCGATCCCGCCGCCGCGGGCGACGAGACCGAGGCGTTCGCCGACGCGATCCGCCGCCTGTCCGACCCCGCGATCCGGGAGCGACTGGGGTCGAACGCGGCGGCGCGCAGCGAGTCGTTCTCGCTCGACGCGATCGCAGATCGGTACCGGTCGCTGTACGAGTCGCTGTGAACGACCCCACCCTATTTGCTGACGTGGATTTCACCGCGATAATCGGTGTTTGTGCAATAATTTTGCTTCTGTGATGGTTATCGGAGAGTGATTGCGGCCATTTCTATCGGGAATTGCCCCACATAGAGGCGAATCAGTGAACGTTTTCAGAAGCATTCGCAACCCACAACCTCGGAGAATAGAATTGATGCGTGCCTTCTGTTCGATTCGTCTGTTCTGAATCGAAATCGAGACTGATCTCTCTTGTCAGCTTTGCGCTGGTAACGCTTCCGGAATATCCCAGACGTCGAGTTCTCCGTCCGGCAAAACGTACACCTTGAGGTGGATTTCAGTTTCGTCCGTTCGGACGCTCGACGGCTTCGGCGGCCTCGATTTCGTCTGTTTTCTCGACTTCGACGAACAGCTCTCGGTATGCGTCGGGCTCAAAGAGGTTGTTTCGGTCGAACAGTTCGCGGGCGGCGTCGGTCAGCTGAAAGAACCGGTACGGTTGGCCCCGTTCGAGTCCTTCACGATCTCGTTCGATGGCCTCGATCAGTCCCACTTCCTCCAGCCGGATGAGGTGGTCGGTGATCGTCGACGCGGCGACGCTCGGATTGTAGTATTCGAGTTCCTTCTTCGAGGGCGCGCCTTTCGGATGACCGACGATTGTCCCGATGATATTCGCACGGGTCGTGTCGTCGAGGACACTCAACGCTGCGATCGGATCGAGGCCGGCCGAGTTCTCGGCTGGCGTGAGCGGGGTGGCGTCAGGCCGGGACATTGTGTATAGGTGTTTGTCCCCCGGTCGGATAACCATTTCGGTGAAGCTCGAAGTGGTGTCCAGAGTGCTTGCGTATTCCACTTCCGGTCGTATTTCCGTACCGTTAGGTGGCGATGGTGAATGATGCCCAGTATGACCAACGACGACGCAACCCGTGTAGTGATCGACAAATTAGGTGACCAGCCGGGCGAGACGCTCACACCCGAACGGGTCGAGGCGATCCAGACTGCGATGCACGAGGACCTCGGACGATTCATCAACAACACGTCCTATTTCGTTCTCGGTTCCTACGGTGAGGAGGAGCGGCCACGATTGGAAGCTGTTCGCGACCAACTCGCGAGCGATGCCGCAGCCTCGAACTCCGATGACGGGGTCGACGCGTTCCTGATGGACGATATTCTGGATGTCTCGGAGTTCTTCACGTCGAAATTCAAACTGCTGGTCAGCTACGCGAATCATCTCGTGGGGGTGTACGAACACTCCCACGGCGGGCACGCGTGGGAAGCAGGCTATATCGATCAGCCGACCTACCGGGACCAGACGCGAGCGTTTTACCGGATCTACGAGACTGAGGAGGAACAGTACGCGGCCTACGACGGGATGTTCGCACACTATCTCCTCTCGATGGAGCGTGTGGACCGTGCGTACACGTGGACGACGCCCGAGGAACTTCGTGATTGTGTGGCAGACGCCTACGCGCCCGGTTGATAGCGATTCAACCCAAAACTGGTCTATCCTCCGAAACTGTGTCCCTGATTTTTGGAAGATTTTGTATAGCGTTATACGGTTTGTACGTCCCTCTGCACTGATGTTGCGAAGATGGGCCTATGATGCACAGGTTTCGAGGCTAAGTCATCTGAAAGAAGTGGCCGAGCGGGTCTCGAAATGCGTTTCTGAGAGACCTATCGCGTAGCGTTCACAAATCCGATAGAAAATCGCCGGTTAGGCCAGCGCCGCCGCTCACGATCGAGCAAGCTCAGAGGAGACGAGAAATTAGTCGGGTGGATCGAGACCGTAGTTCTTCTTGGCAAATGTCAGGAACGAGTTCGAAGAGACCGCCGGCTGGTCGCCGACCTCACCGTGGAGTTCCAACTGCACGAGGATATCCACGAGTCGCCAGCAGTTGTACAACACGCAGGCGAACGCGAAGTTGAAGTACCGGAACCGGTGGTCGGGCGACTGTGTCTCCGCGAGGAACGTCTTCAGCTTCTTAAACCCGTTTTCAATGCCCCACCGGCGTTTGTATCGGACCATCAGTCGCCCAATCTGGTGTTTCATCTCCCGGTCGTCCGAAGGATTGACGTCCACCCACGGAAGGTTCGTCTCGAACGGCACCGTCGGTGCTTCAACCCGCGCTGGCTCCACGATCTCCTCTTCCTCATGCACCTCATCAAGGAAATTTCCCAGCGGTGAGTTGCCGTCGCGGTCCTCTGAGAGCGGCGTTGTCTCGCCAATATCTTCGAACTCCTCGATGAGTTCCTGCCGAATCGTCACGTCATTCTCATCGTCATCTTCGTCTTCACGTTCCCACTCGCGCTTTGGGAGGTAAACTGCCTTTCGTGCTGGCCCGTCGTCCAGACGCTTTTGCTTGACCACGTCGAAGTCTCTGTTCTCGCTGGCGAGCTTGGCAATCTGGTGTTCGTGGTCGCTGCTGGAGCGCACAACGCCCGGATTCAGGTAGTGAACGTCGTGCTTCTCGCAGGCGTCTTTCACGCCATCGTTGGCGAACTCGCGGTCCATCATCACGAGGTCCAGATCGGGGACAATATCTGTTGCACCATCAAGTAGATCGTCTACGAGATCTGCTCGCTTCCGGCCGCGTTCAACTGGGACGGCATCGAGTATGAGCGGGACGTCATGACCGACGAGTTTGATAACTGCCCACTGGAAGAACGGCCCGTCGTCACCTTTGTACCCAAGAATCCACGGTTCCTGATTCTGTCCGCTCCGATCTCGGGTGATCTCTCCATCCCACGGGTTGCCTTTCGTGATGTCGATGGCTGCCATCTGCTTGCGGCCCATCTTGTCCTTGGATTTCGCCTGCTTAACGAGTGTCCGGCTAGTCTCCCGGAGCATTGTCCGGATACGTCCGACGCCGAGATCCTTTGTCTGGAGCCGGTGGGAGTCGCCAGACGGCGTCTTCGTTCGGGTAGAGTCGGCGGCAAAGGACTGTGCGCCGTCGTTCGGGTGCATATCAGTCCGCATCCCGAGGTATGACTGCTGTTCCCAGAATGCGCCTTCGGGAATACTTGCGTTTCCGCTGCGGTCAAGGTGGAAACAGTCCTCGACGATGGGTTTCGCACCCTTCCAAACCTCGCGGGCCTTCTCACGAGCGAGCGTATCCTTGCTTTTCGAACGTGTGACTGTATCCGTCGGCTGGTTGGGTAGAAACGAGGGTTCGGGCGCAGGAATGTCGTGGTATCGAGCGATATCCACGACGACCTCAGCGGCATCCCGAACGGCGTCGCGGACATCTTCGAGACGGCCGTTCCATGCCCGCCAGAGTGTGGACTGATTAGGGATGCCGTCGAAGCCGAGCTGCGTGCTGAGAAACGGCTTCTGTTTGAGATATCTCCAGAGAGCTGTTGCACCTTTCCAGCCCTTCATGCAGCGGAGCACATGCGCTCGGAAGACAGCTTCCCAAGGTTTCGGGTCGCCCTGTTCGTGGTCGAGAGTGTCGTAGAATCGGAGGTAGCAGGCAGGTATTTCGGCGACAAGATCTTCTAGCGTAACAGAGCGATCGTGTCGGACCTGTTGCTCGCGCGGGTAGGTTGTCAGAACGCCGTCAACCATTTCGCGGAACGTCATGTCGAAGGATCGTGCTTCGACAAGCGCGCCAGAATCCGTGGTGTAAAGTCCGTCTACGTCGTAATCTTTCGGTGTAGATTCATAGCCCGCGCTGTCAAGACGCCTCCGTGGCCCGAGGCGCTCCCACCGTGACCCCGTTGGGGCCTGCCCTGCGCGTGCTGTCACTAGTCAAGAATCACACGTCTTCGTATATAAACATCCAGAATTAGTAGGAAACGGCTCTGTTGAAATTCTATTCTTCCGCCATATTTTCACCTGAAACAGCTGGTCGATGAAACCTGCTTATTGAATCCGGTCACAGAGTACCTGTTCGTTTTGGAATTCTATTTCTCCCGAAAGTACTTATTCTCAACCACTGTGTCCTAAATTAGTGAAAAGACGCTCATTCTTACTCGGATCTACAGGGATTGTAGGTTTATCCGGGTGTCTCGGAATGCAAGGTGGAAATGAAAGTGGGAATATTCGTCCTGAAGGGAACCCTACCGACGCTCCTAATGAGTTCGTCTGTGAAAACAGCGAGTTCAATAGACATCCTAAGCCGTATGATTCAGACAATCTCAGGTGGGGCGATACAGACGAAGAGTCACTCCGTGTAGATGGACTCTCGTTCAATTATGGGGAAACTGCTGAGATCAGTCTACATGCCAACGAACGAGGTACCAGCGACTCATTTAACTTCGAGATATATACCGAGAACGGGTGGCGCGATGTACGGGGAGTAGTAGGCGACAGTAAGATTGGCTATACTGATGAACTTGTCAATGGTGGCTTCACATGGGAGCTCGAATTGACTGAAGAGGGAATCAGCTCCGCAAGTAATGATACAATTCCCGTACGTGTTTACCCCGAGGTCTCGACAGCCGGCACAGCGTGAGCCCGTGACATAACCTCATTATTGCTGACGACTCGACGAAGTTCTTCGTATGGA
>NZ_SDJP01000075.1 GCF_004114995.1 Halorubrum amylolyticum | reverse complement strand
CTCCGAATTGTCGTTGCTATTACCAATTTTGAGCGGGGAAATAATCCGGGCCGTGAGAAGCTCACGCTATGAGACTGATTCTATGACAGGCTCTTCAGGGTAACGACTGATGGCGACCCGCAACTCGATGGGTGCGACCCTTCAAGACTACACCGAGCTCAAGACGATCCCGGCGATGCTGTCCGTCGCGTTCATCGCGGCCGGACTCTACCAGTTCGGCGGGATCTCGGACATCACGCTGACGTGGCTCAACTCGTACACGCTGACCACTCAACACGCGACGTTTGCTTCGCTGGGCGCGTACGTCGTCGCGTTTGCGTCCTCTGAGACCAAGAGCTTCGAGCATTACGAGCAGTGGGAGCAGGGCCTCATCGCTGCTGGCCCGCTTCTCATCCTCGGCTATCAGTACGTCGACCAGGTGGCGAGCATCGTCAACACGACGAGCAACGTCGGACCCATCGCGGCCTTCCTCGTGACGGTCGCTGCATGGGGCGTCGCCGTCCGGTAACCACCCCCTCGATCTTACACTTATGAGTTCCAACAATGACGACTCGACTAGCTGTATCGCTTCGAACCGCGCTCCTGATGGGCCTGCTGTGGGCGCTGACGGTGATCGTTCCGACCGCGATCGTCGTCTGGGCCGCCGCGCCTTCGTGAGCGGTCTCGGCGCCACCGCCGCCGCGGGCGTCGGCTCGAAATACCTCGGCTCGCCCGTCGGAGACGCTGACGCGCTCGCGTTCACGACTGCCGCGATCGGTGCCGGGCTCATTGTCGGCGCTGCCGGTGGTATCGCTGTCGGTGCGACCTTCGGCGGCCCTGATGACTCCGAGGTCGCCGATTCGCTCGACTGGCAAACCCACGTCGATGAGTTCACTCGTGCTCGCGAGGACCAGCTGTTGCTTGAGCAAACGCTGGCCTCGCTTGAACGCGACATACAGCTCGTCGAGAACAAGGCGAGAGAAGAGGCTATCTTTAGGATTTACGTATGTGTTTACCCCGAGGTCTCGACAGCCGGCACAGCGTGAGCCCGTGAGATCATATCATTGCTGCTGACGACTCGACGAAGCTCTTCGTATGGA
>NZ_SDJP01000074.1 GCF_004114995.1 Halorubrum amylolyticum | reverse complement strand
GAGCGCGGCGAACACCGCCGCGACCCCCGGCAGGAGCCGCGGCCACGCGAGCAGCGCGGCGGGCGCCGCCAGCGCGAGGGCCGGAAGTGCCGCCCGAGGCGACGACTCGCCGGTCAGCGCGGAACCGAGCCCCTCGTGGGGCGCGTCGCCGACGCAGACGAGCGTCGCGGTCGCGGCCTTCGCGCCGACCTCGGCGGCGACGACGGTCCCGAGCGCGGCGAGGAGTGCTTCTTCGCCCCCGCCCCCCGCCGTCACCACGACCTCGACCAGCCCGAGCGCGGCGGTCGCCAGCCCGAGCACGACCACGGCGAGCGCGACCGTCCCGCCGACGCCGAGCTTCGAGTCCTTCAGCGCGCGCCGGCGCTCCTCTCGGTCGCCGTGGACGACCGCGGCGTCGCCGAGGTCGGCCACGCCGTCGAGGTGGCCGATCCCGGTGACCGCGTAGACGGCGACCACGAACGCGAGCGCGACCGTGGGGGCGGGGACCGACGCGGGGGGCGCGGCGAGCAGCATCGGGGTAGCGACGAGCCCGCCGACGAGGTACCCGACGACCGGGAACGTCCACGGCGAGCGCGCGAACGCACCCCACGCCGCCTCGTCGCGCCCGACCGGGACCCGGGTGAGGAAGCCGATCGCTCCCCGGAGCGCGGTCAGGACCATCCGACCACCCCCGCGGGAGTCGAGAGCCATCCCTCCGCCGCCAGCCCCCCGACCTCCGCCAGCCCCCCGACCTCCGTCAGCCACCTGACCGCCGCCAGCCACCCGACCTCCGTCAGCCACCCCACCGCCGCCAGCCACCCGACCGCCGCCAGCCACCCCGCCGCGAGGGCGAGCGCGACCCCGCCCGCGACGCCGACGAGCCGGACCGCCCGCTCCGCGTCGGCGACGCTCGGCGGACTCGCGTCCGGGTTGAGGACGTAGTGGCCGTGTTTCTCCAGTCGGGCGTCGAGCGCGGCCGCGGCGGTCGCCATCGGCCACCCGGAGTTCGGCGACCCCGGTTCGTCGGCCCACGACGCGGCCCGGCGAAGGGTCCCGACCGATCCGACCGGCCCGGCCGCGACCGCCAGACAGCCCGCGGTCGCGCGGGCCGGGAGGAACATCACGGCGTCGTCGAGGCGCGCGCTCGCCCACCCGACCGGCTTCGAGCGGTAGCCGAGCATCGAGTCGAGCGTGTTGACGGCCTTGACCCAGCCCGCGCCGGCGACTCCCGCGGCGAGCGGGAGGGCGGCTCCGGAGCCGCCGACCGCGACCCCGGCCGTCGGGCCGGCCCCGCCCGCCGCCCCCAGCGCGGCTCCGACCGTCGGGCCGACC
>NZ_SDJP01000073.1 GCF_004114995.1 Halorubrum amylolyticum | reverse complement strand
TTTCGAGCGCGGCCATCTCCTCGGCACAGGGCGATTCCAGTTCCTCTTCGACGTTCGCGATCGCGGCGTCGACGTCGATCTGCGTGTCCTCTTTGTTATTGTACATCTCGGTGACGTGGTCGAGGACTTGCTCGCGGTACTCCACAAGCGCTTTTTCTTGGTCGATTCGCGCCGCGTCGAGGTTCTCCTGGCCGACCGAGGTGGGTTCGTGGCCCACGGGCTCACCGAAGATGTCCTCTAAGTGCGCGGCCGGATCGGTCGTGACGACAAGCGTTTCGTGGCCCGCCTCAGCGAGTTTCGTCGCTGCCGTCGAGGCGACCGTGCTCTTGCCGACGCCGCCCTTCCCGGTGAAAAAGAGGTACTGCGTCTCCTCGCCCGGCGTGAGCTGGTCGACAACCGCGTCGGCGTCCGCCATCGAATCGAACTCGACCGCACCGTCAGCGTCCACGTCGGTCGCGGTCCCGACGTCGACGGTCGCCTCCGTGCCGTCGTAGAGGACACCGCCCACGTCAGCGAGCAGGTCGAGCCCGGCTATCTCGCCGGGCTGGAGCGGGTACGTCGCCGTCGCGTCCGCGTCGAACTCCTCTCGGGCGCGCTCGATGACGGCCTGCTCGTCCGCGCGTTTCCCCTCGAAGAAGGGGTCCTCGCACACCGACTCCGGGAGATAGCCGTTGAGGATCAACAGCTGCGACTCGATCCCGAGGTCGCCGAGGTCACTCGCGCTGCGTTCGATCTCGTCGATCGAGGAGTCCTCCGGCTTGCCGACGAAGGCAAAGGAAGTGCGCTCGTCGTCCTGGAGCGTGTCGATCGCGCGCTCGTAATCCTGTTTTTTGTCCTCCATCGAGGCCGCCGGCCCGATACAGGTCGAGCCGCCCTTCTCGAGTTCGGCGTTCCAGTCAGAGGGGAGCTCCATCAGCCGGATGGTGTGGCCCGTCGGTGCAGTGTCGAAGACGACGACGTCGTACTCCGGGCTGTCCATGAAGTCGACGAAGTTGTCGAAGGCGGCGATCTCCTCGACGCAGGGGCTGTTGAGCTGCTCTTCGACCGTCTGGATCTCCTCTTCACCGAGCAGTTCGCGCATCGGCTCGATCGTCTCCTGGCGGTACTCCTCGGCGGCGGTGTCCGGGTCGATCTCGATCGCCGAGAGGTTCTCGATCCCGTCGATCGCGGTGACCTCGTGGCCGATCGACTGCCCGAAGATGTCCGAGAGATTCGGGGCAGGGTCGGTGGTCACCAGCAGCGTCTCGTAGTCGTTGTCGGCGAGCCACGTCGCGGTCGCACAGCTCACCGTGCTCTTGCCGACGCCGCCCTTCCCG
>NZ_SDJP01000072.1 GCF_004114995.1 Halorubrum amylolyticum | reverse complement strand
TTTCGAGCGCGGCCATCTCCTCGGCACAGGGCGATTCCAATTCCTCTTCGACGTTCGCGATCGCGGCGTCGACGTCGATCTGCGTGTCCTCTTTGTCCTCGTACATCTCGGTGACATGGTCGAGGACTTGCTCGCGGTACTCCGCAAGCGCTTTTTCTTGGTCGATTCGCGCCGCGTCGAGGTTCTCCTGGCCGACCGAGGTGGGTTCGTGGCCCACGGGCTCACCGAAGATGTCCTCTAAGTGCGCGGCCGGATCGGTCGTGACGACAAGCGTCTCGTGGCCCGCCTCAGCGAGTTTCGTCGCTGCCGTCGAGGCGACCGTGCTCTTGCCGACGCCGCCCTTCCCGGTGAAAAAGAGGTACTCCGTCTCCTCGCCCGGCGTGAGCTGGTCGACAACCGCGTCGGCGTCCGCCATCGAATCGAACTCGACCGCACCGTCAGCGTCCACGCCGGTCGCGGTCCCGACGTCGACGGTCGCCTCCGTGCCGTCGTAGAGGACACCGCCCACGTCAGCGAGCAGGTCGAGCCCGGCTATCTCGCCGGGCTGGAGCGGGTATGTCGCCGTCGCGTCCGCGTCGAACTCCTCGCGGGCGCGCTCGATAACGGCCTGCTCGTCCGCGCGTTTCCCCTCGAAGAAGGGGTCCTCGCACACCGACTCTGGGAGGTAGCCGTTGAGGATCAACAGCTGCGACTCGATCCCGAGGTCGCCGAGGTCGCTCGCGCTGCGTTCGATCTCGTCGATCGAGGAGTCCTCCGGCTTGCCGACGAAGGCGAAGGAAGTGCGCTCGTCGTCCTGGAGCGTGTCGATCGCGCGCTCGTAATCCTGTTTCTTGTCCTCCATCGAGGCCGCCGGCCCGATACAGGTCGAGCCGCCCTTCTCGAGTTCGGCGTTCCAGTCGGAGGGGAGCTCCATCAGCCGGATGGTGTGGCCCGTCGGTGCGGTGTCGAAGACGACGACGTCGTACTCCGGGCTGTCCATGAAGTCGACGAAGTTGTCGAAGGCGGCGATCTCCTCGACGCAGGGGCTGTTGAGCTGCTCTTCGACCGTCTGGATCTCCTCTTCACCGAGCAGTTCGCGCATCGGCTCGATCGTCTCCTGGCGGTACTCCTCGGCGGCGGTGTCCGGGTCGATCTCGATCGCCGAGAGGTTCTCGATCCCGTCGATCGCGGTGACCTCATGGCCGATCGACTGCCCGAAGATGTCCGAGAGATTCGGGGCGGGGTCGGTGGTCACCAGCAGCGTCTCGTAGTCGTTGTCGGCGAGCCACGTCGCGGTCGCACAGCTCACCGTGCTCTTGCCGACGCCGCCCTTCCCG
>NZ_SDJP01000071.1 GCF_004114995.1 Halorubrum amylolyticum | reverse complement strand
AGCGGCCGCATCGCGCCCGAGGTGGTCTCGATGTCGGTGTAATTGACCCGTTTGTAGGAACCGGTCACGGCGAACACCCTGTAGCGGCGCATTCGGTCGTATCGTTGCTCGAGCCTGCCGAGATGGTCGTTGTCGACCGCCAGACACCTGCCACAAGTCTCGTCTCTTTCACACGAGACAATATTTGAGAGATTACTATATTGTTTTCGCTGTCCAGCTATCAGTTGAGACGGCGCTCCGCAACGTTTAATCCCAGCTTGGTTCAATTGTTTGTATGTCATCTACCGAGCGTTTACAGCGGTACGTCGCCGACGAATGTGGCTCCTGTACAGATGAAGATCTCGCCGACCGGTTAGCGGAGCTAGAAGAACTGAACGAGAGCGTCGGCGGGTCGGACCTGGAGACCGATATCGAGCTACTGTCGGCGCTCGGCAACGAGACCCGATACAAGATCGTTCGGATGCTTCACGCGGCTGATGACGAGGAGCTATGCGTGTGTGAGCTCTCGCCGCTCTTGGACGTGAGCGACAGCGCAATCAGCCACGCCCTCTCGCAGCTCACTGATGCTGGCCTCGTCACGCGCCGGAAGGAAGGGAAGTGGCGGATGTATCGCGCCACGCCGCGTGCGAACGCGGTCCTCGTCGCTCTCGACGGGTCGCGGTCGCTGTAAGAAGGTTCCCGGCTCAGAGTAGCCCGGCGAAGACGGTGTTGAACAGCACACCGACGGTGATCCCGATCGTCACGACCGTCGTCGCGTAGATCGCGAGCAGCCGGCGTTCGAACAGCTTGTTCAGGAGGATCAGGTTCGGGATGCTGATCCCCGCCCCGCCGATGACGAACGCAATCACCGTTCCGATCGGGATCCCCGCCTCAGTGAGCGAGTGCGCGATCGGCAGCATTCCGCTGATGCTCACGTAGATCGGCGCACCGGCGAGTGCGGCGATCGGGGTCGCGAGCGGGTTCCCCGGCCCGGCGATCCGCTGGAGGAGCTCCGCCGGTACGGCGCCGTGGATCAGCGCGCCGATCGCGATCCCGACCGCGATGTACGGGAGTGTGTCGCGGAAGAAGGAGAGCGCGCCCTCCCCCGCGGCAGTCACGCGTTCCTTGTGGGTTCTGTTCGTCGCCGTCGTCCCGCACTCGCTACATCCGCCAGCGTCGGCTGCCCCCGACGTGTCCGAGGGAGTCGCTCCGCCGTCGGTCGCGATTTCACGACCGCCCGCGGTGATCCGGACGTCCTTGATATACCCGTCGAGTTCGAACGTCCCGATGATGAGTCCCGCGACGATCGCCGCGAGCAGCGCCGTCGTCACGTACGCGACGGTCACGCCGGTCCCGAACAGCCCGAACAGCAGGAACACGGCGATCCAGTTGACGATCGGGGAGGCGAGCAGAAACGAGAACGCCATGCCCGTGGGGGCGCCGGCCCCCAACAGGCCCGCCAAGACCGGGACGGTCGAACACGAGCAGAACGGCGTCACCGCGCCGAGGCCCGCCGCGAGGACGTTCCCGCTGCCGTGGTCGCGTGCGCGAAGCATCTCTTCGACGCGCTCGGGCGGGAGGTACTCCTGTGCGAGCCCGACGAGGAACGACGCACCGATGAACAGCGGCGTGAGGACCATCGCGAGGTGGAGGAAGTAGTCCCACGAGTCGAGCAGCGCCGCTTCGGTCCCCGGCGGGATCATCGGTCCTCACCTAACGCCGCGGCCAGATCGAGCAGCT
>NZ_SDJP01000070.1 GCF_004114995.1 Halorubrum amylolyticum | reverse complement strand
AGCGGCCGCATCGCGCCCGAGGTGGTCTCGATGTCGGTGTAATTGACCCGTTTGTAGGAACCGGTCACGGCGAACACCCTGTAGCGGCGCATTCGGCCGTATCGTTGCTCGAGCCTGCCGAGATGGTCGTTGTCGACCGCCAGACACCCGCCACAAGTCTCGTCTCTTTCATACGAGAAAGTATTTGAGAGATTACTATATTGTTTTCGCTGTCCAGCTATCAGTTGAGACGGCGCTCCGCAACGTTTAATCCCGGCTTGGTTCAATTGTTTGTATGTCATCTACCGAGCGTTTACAGCGGTACGTCGCCGACGAATGTGGCTCCTGTACGGATGAAGACCTCGCCGACCGGTTAGCGGAGCTAGAAGAACTGAACGAGAGCGTCGGCGGGTCGGACCTGGAGACCGATATCGAGCTACTGTCGGCGCTCGGCAACGAGACCCGATACAAGATCGTTCGGATGCTCCACGCTGCTGATGACGAGGAGCTATGCGTGTGTGAGCTCTCTCCGCTCTTAGACGTGAGCGACAGCGCGATCAGCCACGCCCTCTCGCAGCTCACTGATGCTGGCCTCGTCACGCGCCGAAAAGAGGGGAAGTGGCGGATGTATCGCGCCACGCCGCGTGCGAACGCGGTCCTCGTCGCTCTCGACGGGTCGCGGTCGCTGTAAGAAGGGTCTCGGCTCAGAGGAGCCCGGCGAAGACGGTGTTGAACAGCACGCCGACAGTGATCCCGATCGTCACCACCGTCGTCGCGTAGATCGCGAGTAGTCGACGCTCGAACAGCTTGTTCAGGAGGATCAGGTTCGGGATGCTGATCCCCGCCCCGCCGATGACGAACGCGATCACTGTTCCGATCGGGATCCCCGCCTCAGTGAGCGAGTGCGCAATCGGCAGCATTCCGCTGATGCTCACGTAGATTGGCGCGCCGGCGAGCGCGGCGATCGGGGTCGCGAGCGGGTTCCCCGGCCCGGCGATCTGTTGGAGAAACTCTGCCGGTACGGCGCCGTGGATCAGCGCGCCGATCGCGATCCCGACCGCGATGTACGGGAGTGTGTCGCGGAAGAAGGAGAGCGCGCCCTCCCCCGCGGCGGTCACGCGTTCCTTGTGGGTTCTGTTCGTCGCCGTCGTCCCGCACTCGCTACACCCGCCGGCGTCGGCCGCATTTGAGGTGTCCGAGGGAGTCGCTCCGCCGTCGGTCGCGATCTCGCGACCGCCCGCGGTGATCCGGACGTCCTTGATGTACCCGTCGAGTTCGAACGTCCCGATGATGAGTCCCGCGACGATCGCCGCGAGCAGCGCCGTCGTCACGTACGCGACGGTCACGCCGGTCCCGAACAGCCCGAACAGTAGGAACACGGCAATCCAGTTGACGATCGGGGAGGCGAGCAGGAACGAGAACGCCATCCCCGTGGGGGCGCCGGCCCCCAACAGGCCCGCCAAGACCGGGACGGTCGAACACGAGCAGAACGGCGTCACCGCGCCGAGGCCCGCCGCGAGGACGTTCCCGCTGCCGTGGTCGCGTGCGCGAAGCATCTCTTCGACGCGCTCGGGTGGGAGGTACTCCTGTGCGAGCCCGACGAGGAACGACGCGCCGATGAACAGCGGTGTGAGGACCATCGCAAGGTGGAGGAAGTAGTCCCACGAGTCGAGCAGCGCCGCTTCGGTCCCCGGCGGGATCATCGGTCCTCACCTAACGCCGCGGCCAGATCGAGCAGCT
>NZ_SDJP01000007.1 GCF_004114995.1 Halorubrum amylolyticum | reverse complement strand
GGTGTCCGGTCCACCCAGCGACCTGGATGACACCGAACGACCACGGCTCACATCAGATTTCCGCTTACGCCGGAGCGCAGGGGGCGAAATCCTCATCTTCGCGGACCTGATTGTTTTCTTCGAGGGGTCATAAACCCATCGAAGCCCTTCAGGCCCAGCGAAACCGGGCCGAGTTGAACGGCCCGAGTTCGCAGGTGCGTTCTTCGCATTAGTCACGATGGCCGGGTTGTATTTAACCCCGTCGAACTATCGGTGCTACGTCATGCGGTTTCATGGCGAGGAAGTGTGAACGAGCGGATAGCTACGCGGGCGGGCACGGCAAAAAAACGGGTCCGACCCCGAACTACTCGTCGTCGATGTACTCGATGCCCTGTTTCGAGACGTTCGCCTTCGTGATATCGTCGAGGTCGTTGAGCCAGAACTCGTCGTCGGCCTCGTCGACCTCGGGTGCGCTGTCCTTCCAGGCCCACCCCTCGTACTCGTGGACCTTCTGCGTCCCCTTCTCGCGGAGCTGGAGCGTGATCCGCTCCGCCGCCTCCTCGGAAGGCGCGGGGTCGAGGGTACGGGCAGCCTTGAGCGCAGCCTGACGGGGCATGTTACCGGAGAACTCGCTCGGTTCCGATCCGTCTTCCTCTCGAAGGGCGAAGTTTCGCTTACCGTCTTCACGTACCATGATTTATCCTCCATGCGAACTCAACACACAGCCTGTAATAAATATATCGGCGAAATGAAAACAGATCTGCAAAACATTTATATATTAACTCCGCACGGGCTAGCGGTTTCGACCGATCGACACGGCGGTTCGGCGATCGGCCGACGGCGGCTCGCCCTCCGAGACGAGGCCACCGGCGGTGGGGCACGTCGACGCCCGGAGGGAGCGGCGTCGCTATCGTGCGGGTAAACAACACTTATGTGTCTGCTATGGCGAAGTCCGACCAGCACAACCGCGATGGTCCGTAAAAAGAAGCTCAGCCCCAGTGGCGCCAAGGACGACGAGGGGGAGTACCACAACGTCCACGTGAACCTCCACGAGGACGAGCTCGCGGTCGCCGGCATGGAGATCGGCGACGAGGTGTTCGTCCGGGTCCGAGACGGGAAGATAATCATCCAGAAGGCCGACTCCAGCCCGGAAGACCTCGAACACGATTTCTGAGACCGCGCGGGCGTTCCGCCGCACTTGTCCTTCGAAGACCGGACCGAGACACCGAACAGCCGGAGATCCAGAGAACCGTCATGTGCGACGCCGGTCGGCGGATTGATGCCCGTCCGTGACGAGACCGAAACGATGGGCGCGTACGACCTGTTGAAACCGGCGCTGTTCGGGCTGCCGCCGGAGACGGTTCACGGACTGACACACCGGCTGTTACGGACGGTACAGGGAACGCCGGTGACGTACCTCCTCCGCGACCGGTTCGCGGTGAACGACTCTCGTCTGCGCGTCGAGGCGTTCGGGAACGAGTTTCCGAACCCCGTCGGCGTCGCAGCGGGCTTCGACAAGAACGCGGAGGTTCCGCGCAGTCTCGCCGCGCTGGGGTTCGGCCACGTCGAGGTCGGCGGCGTCACGGCCGAGAGACAGCCGGGGAACCCGCGGCCGCGACTGTTCCGGCTGCGCGAGGACGAGGCCCTGATAAACCGGATGGGGTTCAACAACGAGGGCGCCGACGTCGTTGGCGAACGCCTCGACGGGGAGCCGCTGCCGGAGATTCCGGTCGGGATCAACATCGGGAAGTCGAAGTCGACGCCCCTCGCCGAGGCCCCTGAGGATTACTTGTACACGTACGAGCGCGTGGCGGAAGCTGGCGACTACTTCGTCGTCAACGTGTCGAGCCCGAACACACCCGGCCTCCGCGAACTCCAGAACCGCGCGGCGTTAGCGGAGATACTCGGCGCCCTCGCGGACGCGGGCGCGGACCCCCTCCTCGTGAAGCTCTCCCCGGACCTCCCGGAGCCGGCCGTCGAGGACGCGCTCGGAGTCGTCGACGATCTCGGGCTCGACGGCGTCATCGCGACCAACACCACGACGTCGCGGCCGAACTCCCTGAAAAGCCCTCGGCAGGCCGAACGGGGCGGTCTCTCGGGGAAGCCGATAGAGCCGATCGCCACGGAGCGAGTCCGGTTCGTCGCCGAACGCACCGACGTTCCGGTGATCGGGGTGGGCGGGATCTCGGACGCGAAGGGCGCCTACGAGAAGATACGGGCGGGGGCGTCCGTCGTGCAGCTGTACACGGGGCTCGTCTACGAGGGGCCGGGCATCGCGCGCGACATCAACGAGGGAGTCCTCGACCTCCTCGATCGCGACGGCTTCGACTCGGTCGAGGCCGCCGTCGGCGCGGACCTGTAGCCGGACTGCGCCGAAAGAGCGCTAGGCCTCGCTGCGGACGATGACGACCACGTCGTCCGCCTCCAGCAGCTCGCCGTCGCCCTGGTACTGCCGCTCTTCCTCGATCTCGAACTCCTCGGCGACGAGCGTGACGCCCGCGACGTGGAGCTCGTCGCCGTCGATCTCGTACTCCCCTTGCGCGAGCGCCGCCTCGATGTCTCCGACCTGATCGCCGTACTTCGGTCCGACCGTCGCGTAGTCGAGGTCTATTCCGGTGACCACCGTCTCGACCGGGGCGTCCTCGTCGGGATGGACGGTGAGGTCGGCGACGTGCATCACGCCCGTGATGTCGTCCTCGAATCCCCTGACGTCGGCGTACACCTCGACCGCGTCGAGTTCGGCGTTCAGCGGGAGCTGGTTCTCGCTCTTGTACTTCCGCAGCGTTCCGACCACGGCGGTGGCGGCCGCGCCCGCGTCGCGATCGGCCTCGATCCCGAGCGGCGCGGGCCAGTCGACGAGGTGGACGGAGTCGCGGGGGCCATCGGAGACGGCGGCGTCGGTTTCCGGATCGCTCGCGGCGTCCGCGTACATGTCGTGCCACAGCTCTTCGGTGACGTGCGCGAGTAGCGGGGCGAACAGCTTCAGGAACCGCCGGTGGGCGGTCCGGAGCGTGTACGCCGCGGCGTCGTCCTCGCGCTGCTTGGCGATCTCGAGGTAGTCGTCACAGAAGGTGTTCCAGAAGAAGCTCCGGAGCTCGTCCCGGGCCTTCGAGAACGCGCGGTCCTCGAACAGCTCGGTGAGTCGCTCGATCTGGCTGTCGAGCTCGGCAAGCAGCCACCGGTCGAGCTCCCGGAGCTCTTCGTCGTCGGGCTCGTCCGGGTACGGCTCCGGCGCGAGCGACTCCACGAGCTTGGAGGCGTTCCACAGCTTGCGGATCAGCTTCTCGCCCGCGCGGAGGTCCTTCTCCTTGAACGGGAAGTCGTCGCCGACGGCGGTGCCGGCGGCCCAGTAGCGCGTGGCGTCGACCGGGAATTCCTCGAGGACCGCCTCGGGCTCGACGACGTTGCCGACCGACTTCGACATCTTCTCGCGGTTCTCGTCGAGGACATGCCCGTTGATCATCGTCTCCTCGAACGGGACCTCGCCGGTGTGCTCGTAGCACTTGACGAGCGTGTGGAACAGCCAGAAGCTGATGATGTCGTGGCCCTGGGGGCGGAGGTCGAACCGGTACAGCTCGGGATGTTCCATGGTGAACTCCTCGGCCTCCTCGTCCCAGTCCCAGCCGGCGTTGATGAGGGGGGTGAGACTGGAGGTGGCCCACGTGTCGAGCACGTCGTTCTCGGGCTCGAACTCACCGTGGCCGCACTCCGGACAGGCGTCGACCGGCGGGTCGTCGGAGAGGGGATCGACGGGCAGGTCGGCCTTCTCGGCGACGACGACCTCGCCGCAGTCCTCGCAGTACCACACGGGGAACGGGATTCCGGAGGAGCGCTGCCGGGAGATGAGCCAGTCCCACTGCAGCCCCTCGACCCAGTGTTCGTACCGGCTGAACATCTTCTCCGGGGACCACTCCATCTCCCGGCCGATCTCGAGGTACTCGTCGGTCTTGTCGAGCATCTCGATGTACCACTGCTCGGTGACGAGGAACTCGACGCTCGTCCCGCAGCGCTCGTGGACGTTGACGGTGTGGGTGATGTCGCGGCGGTCGAGCAGCGCGCCCGCCTCCTCGAGGTCCTCGACGATGGCCTCGCCGGCCTCGTCGGCGTGCAGCCCCTCGTACTCCTCGGCGACCTCGGTCATGTGACCGGACTCGTCGATGGCGACCCGGAGGTCCAAGTCGTGGACTTGGTACCACTCGATGTCGTTCTGGTCGCCGAACGTACAGCACATCACGATGCCCGAGCCCGTCTCCATGTCGACGCGCTCGTCGGCGATGATCGGCACCTCGTGGCCGAACAGCGGGACCTCGGCGGACTCGCCGACGAGGTGCCGGTTCTCGTCGTCGTCGGGGTGGACGAAGACGGCGACGCAGGCCGGGAGGAGCTCCGGACGCGTCGTCGAGATGACGAACTCCTCGGGGTCGTCATCGGCCCCGTCGCTCCCGACGACCGGGAAGGCGATATCGTTGAAGTGGCTGGCCTGCTCGTCGTCCTCGGTCTCGACCTGCGAGATCGCGGTCTCGCACTCGGGACACCAGATCGCGGGCGCCTTCTCGCGGTACTCGCGGCCCTGGTCGTACAGGTCGAGGAACGACAGTTGGGAGACGCGCTGGACGCGCGGCTCGATGGTCTGGTAGGTGTGGTCCCAGTCGACGGAGACGCCGAGCGACTGGACGTTCTCGGTGAACTGCTCCTCGTACTGCGCGCACACCTCGCGGCACTTCGCTTGGAACTCGCGGCGCTCGAAGTCCTGATGGCGGATGTCGAGCTCGTCCTCGGTGAGCCGCTCGGAGGCGATCCCGTTGTCGTCGTAGCCGAACGGGAAGAACGTCGCCCCGCCGTTCATGCGCTCGAAGCGCGCGACGAAGTCCTGGAGGGTGAACCCGTACAGGTGGCCCATGTGGAGGCTCCCCGACACCGTCGGCGGGGGCGTGTCGATGGAGAAGACGGTGTTCGGATCGACCGGGTCGTCGTCGGGGTAGGCGTACGTCTCCTCGTCGACCCATCGCCGCTGCCACCGCGGCTCGACGGCGTCGGGGTCGTACTCACCACTGGGCATTTCACGCTCACGTTCCGCCGGTTCCCCCTTAACGGCCTCGGTTGTGTGGGGCGGAATTGCGCGGTCAGGCGCGACGAGGTGCGCGGAGAGGCGGTCAGACCGTGTCGTCGATGTCGTGGTCTGCGGCCATCTTCGACGCTTCCGCGGCGAACCGCTCGACCTCGTCCGCCGGGCTCTCGCCGAGCGCGGTCTCCTCGACCTCGCGGCCGGCGGTGATCCCGTCGCCCGTGAGGAGCCGCTGTTCGGCCAGCTCCTTCGTGTGCATGCGCTCGCCGTCCTCCGTGGCGTAGGTGAGCCGCACGAGCCCCTTCGAGTCGAACTGCCGGTCGACGAGCCAGACCGTGGTCATACGCGGCGATGGGCGCCTGCGACGCTTAAAAAGGACGGTCGCGGCGGACGGAGCGTCGATCGACGGCACCCCGATCTTGGCGATTGCGGTTGGCGCGCGCCTCCGAGCGCCCGAAGGGCGCGAGGAGCGCCGTGCGAGGGACGCGGCGACCAGAGAGGGACCGAAGGTCCCTCATGCAGCCGGCGCGTAGCGCCGGCGACGAAGGGAGCCGCGAGGTTGGGGAGGTGTGAGGTTGCGGTGCCGTGCGAGGCGGGGTGGGACTCAAAGGGGCACCCGGGAGGACGGGGCAGGCGATGTAAGCACCGCAACGAGGGAGCGGTAGCAACCGAGTGAGGCGCGCAGCGAGCGTGCCCCGTCCTCCCGGGTGGGGCTTTGGAGGTGTTCCCCGTTGATCCGCTGTCAGCGGCTTATAAGCGATCAACCGTGGCTTTAGCGATGGACGCATTCGAAACGATATCCCATCAATGATCGCATCGATCCGCGATCGGTCAGTGACCCGATTCAACGATCCATCGTAAGCCGTCGCCAGCGCTTTGTACCGCCTCGACGAACCGGGAGGCATGCGCGTGAAGTTCGACCGCGACACCTGCGTCGGGATGTTCCAGTGCGTCGCCGAGTGGGACGCCTTCGAGAAGAACCTGAACGACGGGAAGGCCGACTTGCGGGGAAGCGAGGAGGAAGAAGAGGACGTGTTCGTCGTCGACGTGCCCGACGGCGAGGAGTTCGACGCGAAGTTCGCGGCGCGGGTCTGCCCGGTCGACGCCATCGAGGTGTACGACGACGACGGCGAGCAGGTGGTGTAGACGACTCCGGATCTTCGATCGTTCGCTTCTAATCGACTGCTGGAAGATCGACGGTAAACGCCCCCAAAGCCCCAGCCACGACGGCTCGCGTGACTCGCTGCGCTCCTCGTCACTCGCTTCGCTCGTTCCTGCGGTGCTTGCGTCGTCAAGCGTCGCCCTCGCGACTGCCCCTTTGAGTCCCGCCCCGCACCGCAACCGCAGCCTCACACCTCCCCAACCTCGTCGCTCGCTTCGCTCGCGACTCCCTCGCACCGGCGTCGCCGGCGCTACGCGCCGGCTGCCAGAGGGACCGAAGGTCCCTCGCTGTTCGCGGCCCTCCGGGCCGCTCACCGGGGCGCGCCGATGTGAATACGTAGCAAGAGCGTCAGTCTCCGCCCGCTCCGGCTTATAAGCGCTCGGCGAGGTCCTCGGCGAAGTACGTGACGATCAGGTCCGCGCCCGCGCGCTTGAGCGACAGCAGCGACTCGTGGGCGGTCGCCTCGAGGTCGAGCCAGCCCTTCTCCGCGGCCGCGTGTATCATCGCGTACTCGCCGGAGACGTTGTACGCGGCGATCGGGTGGTCGAACTCCCGCCGGAGGTCGCCGACGATGTCGAGGTACGGGAGGCCGGGCTTCACCATCAGCACGTCCGCGCCCTCTTCGGCGTCGATCCGGGCCTCGCGGAGCGCCTCGCGGCGGTTCGCGGGGTCCATCTGGTAGTGCCGGCGGTCGCCGAACGCGGGCGCGCCGTCGGCCGCGTCGCGGAAGGGGCCGTAGAAGGCGGACTCGTACTTGACCGCGTAGCTCATCAGCGCCACGTCCTCGTGGCCCGCCTCGTCGAGGGCCTCGCGGATCGCCCGGATCTGTCCGTCGGTCATCGCCGAGGGAGCGACCATGTCCGCGCCCGCGGCCGCCTGCGAGACGGCGGTCCGGGCGAGTAGCTCCAGCGTCTCGTCGTTTTTGACGGTGAGCGTCGGGTCCGTCTCCGCCGACTCCTCGATCACGCCGCAGTGGCCGTGGTCGGTGTACTCACAGAGGCAGACGTCGCCGATCACGTACGCGTCGGTCTCGGCGGTGATCTTCCGGATCGCGCGCTGGACGACCCCGTCGTCCGCGTACGCGCGGGTGCCCTCGGGGTCCTTCGACTCGGGGATTCCGAAGAGGATGACGGCCTCGACGCCGGTCTCGCGGACCTCCTCGACGCGCGCGACCGCCTCGTCGACGGGGACTCGCTCGTGGCCTGGCATCGTCTCGATCGGCACGCGCTCGTCGGTCGTCGCGTCGACGAAGACGGGCGCGACGAGGTCCGACGCCGACAGCGAGGTCTCGCTGACGAGCGGGCGGACGCCGTCGGTGCGGAGCCGCCGCGGTCGGTCCGTTGGGTGCATGCCCGAGCGTTGGCTCCGGGAGGCCTTCTATGATCCGTCCGCGGCGAACCGGCAAACCGGCGAATAACGGGGAGCGAGGGGATCGACGGAGCGCTCCGGTCGGCGGCTACTCCGACGACTCGATGTCGATCTTGTCGCGGAGCGAGGCGAGCTCGTCGGACTCGGCGAGCTCCTCGACGCGCGCCTTGAAGTGCTCCTCGCAGAGCCCGACGACCACGCCGCTCTGCTCGGCCTCGTACGTGGCCTCCCGCTTGCAGTAGTGACACCGCATACGCGCCACTCTGTCGGCGTCGGGCTTAACCCTGTTCGTCGATCGGGAAGGTCGGGAATCCGAACCCGTTAGGCTGCGTCGGAGCGGGGGCCGCGATGAGGGTCCGGCAGCCGTTCGCGGACCGGCGCGAACGCTTCCGCCGTCAGCCCCGCCTCGGCGAGGGTGCGCTCGTGCACGTCGGTGCCGCCCGTCAACAGGAGGTCGCTCTCGGCGGCGACCCGCTCGACCCGCGCGTCGTCGACCGCACGCCCGTACGGGTAGAACCGCTCCACCGCGTCCAGCTCGCGGGCCACGTCGAGGGCGGCGTCCACGTCATCGTACCGGAAGGGGTGCGCGAGCCCGACGACCGCCGAGGCGTCCCGGAGCAGCTCGACGCCGCGCTCCAGCTCCGTCACCTCGCGCGCGACGTAGCAGGGACCGTCGTTCCCGATCAGCTCGTCGAAGGCGCCCGCGTAGTCGTACGGCGCCGGCGACTCGTCGATCGCGCGGGCGATGTGCGGGCGTCCGAGTCCGGGACGGAGCTCGACGCCGAGGTCGACCCCGAGCCGGTCCTCGACGGCGTCGAGGATCGCGGCCCCCCGCTGCTCCCGGTCGGTCTGGAGCCGCTCGATCTCGGCGTCGAGCGCGTCGGTGCGTTCGACCGCGTAACCGAGGAGGTCGAGCCGCTCGAAGCCGGCGTCGACGCGGAGTTCGATCCCGCGGACGACCCGGACGCCGTCGCGCTCGACGACCGGCGCGCCCACGTCCGGGTGCACGCGGTCGTGGTCGGTGATCGCGACCCAATCGAGGCCGGCCTCGCGGGCGACGTCGACGAGCTCGTCGGCCGTCAGAGTGCCGTCAGAGACCGTCGTGTGCGCGTGGAGGTCGGCGACGATCCGGTCCGTGTCCATGCCCGCCGTTCGACGACCGCGCACTAAGCGTCGGCGGTCGACCGGCGGCCGAGCATGCGAGTGATCGACAATATAAGGAAATATAATGTTCTTCTTCGGACTAAGGTTGTGCATGGACAATCATTAAGGACCGTCGGCGGCTCGTAGTAATTGATGCGCTTGAACGGCGTCGACGACCGACTCGAACGGCACCAATACCCGACGACCTCGGAGGAACTGATCGCGGCCCACGGGAACGCGACCGTAGAGCTCGCCGACGGCTCCGAGCGACTCGGAGACGTGCTGGAGCGGTTCGGAGAGCAGACGTTCGACGACGCGGACGACGTGTTCACCACGCTCCGCGCGGGCGTCTGTCACCGCGGGGTCGGTCGGCGGTTCTACTCGGACCGCGACCCGACGACCGACGACGACGGGCCGGCACCGGTCTCGTTCTGATCGGACGACGAAGCGGTACTCCGTTTTTCGAGCGATTCAGACGGAGAGCGACGCGCTCGCGGCTGGCGTGGTCACGTCCGGCGTCAACGCTGAGAGGGATTCGTACGACCTGTTGCCGACCGATCAGACCCAGTCGATCGCGGCCGACAGATCGAGCGGGACCGATCCCTTTCGATACCCTTCGACGCGTCCGTCCGGGCGCGCGCGGAGGACGACCGCCGGCCTGTGTCGGACCTCCGGTCGCGCCTCGCGCACGGCCGCCCAGTCGTCCGCGGGGAAGGAGGTGCAGTCCACGAAGAGGGTGGCGCCGCCGCCGTGCGCCTCCAGTTGCCCGCTCGTCTTCGTCTCCGCCGTGTCGCGGACCGCCGCGACGGGGTCGCTCGCGGAGCGCCCGGAGACGGGCTGCGGGCGCGTCACCTCGACCAGCGAGGCGGCCCCGGTGTTCGGGTCCGTCGCGCGGTAATCGAGCGAGTGGCCCGTGGTCACCTCGATCTCGGGAGTCACCTCGTAGCCGGCCTCGGTCAGGATTCGGGCCGCGGTGAACTCCGCGATCGCGGCGCTCATCCGGACCAGATCGAACGACGCCGAGGTTCCGAGCTTCCCCGCCATCACCTCGCGGTAGTCGTCGAGCGTCCCCGGATGAAGCGTCTCCTCGACGAAGCCGGTCCCCTCCTCCCGGGTCGCGTCGGGGAACCCGGCCGCGTGGTCGCGGAAGAACGCCCGGGTCGTCTCGGCGCCGTCCTTCGAGCAGAACACGGGCAGGAAGAACCACGAGACGTGCGGGTACGCAGCGAGCCACGGCTCCTCGTCGTGAAGCCCGGCGAGCAGCTCCCGCTGGACCCACCGCGCGACCGGGTAGGCGACCTCGTCGAACCCGTACTTGTCCGTCCGCCAGAGCTCGCTCGGCGTCTCCGTGTTGCCGACCCAGTACCCGACCGGCCCGCCGTTGGTCCCGCCCGGCGGGTCGCCGTCGTCGTCCGTCCAGCAGAACAGCGCGAACGAGCCGTCGTCCATGTCGAACCGCCGGGCCTCGTAGCCCGGCGGCGGGGCGAACCACGGGTCGCCCGCGGTTGCCCCGAGGTTGTCGTCGAGGGGGCGTTCGAGCCGCGCACGGACGCGGTCGGCGCTCCAGCCGCCGGACGCGCGCCTGAATCGGAGCGGTTTGGCCACGCCGGTGCTACCGCACGGTGGGGTTAATCGGTTCCGGTGGTCCGAAGCGAGCTACCGGAATCGGCCGGCGATCCCGTCCGTCGGTCGATCCTGCACTCCGATCAGTCTCGCCCGTCATTCCCTCGACAGACGTTTCGCGGATCGGATATTTCACCGACACATATAATACTGACAGTTTCCAAGCGAGAGTGTACCATGTCAATGGGTGCCTATGACGAGGCCGAGCACGAGCGTCGCGAGAAGAAGACCAGTGAAGTCGACGCCGATTTCGACGCCGAGCGGCCGGAGTACTCCGGATCGCTCACGTACGATTCCGGCGACTCCGCGGAGGCACTCCTCGACAAGTTCCAAGAGCTACAAGGAGAGTGAACCGACGGCTCGCGGACTTCTTCTCCGGTTCGGCCGATTCCTGACTCACTCGGACGTTCGTCGCTGAGTCGCGACGGCGCGATGGTCGTCAGGACAGCGCGACCCGTCAGAACGGTCAGGACAGCGCGATCGCCGCGGAACAGACGATCGCGACCGCGAGAACGTGGCCGACGACCGCCCCGAGCAGGACCGGTTCCTCGAGGAGGAACGGGACGAGCGCGAACTGGATCGCCGAGAACGCGACGTTCTCCGCGTCGAGCCGCCTGACTCGCGAGGTGGTCGCCGTCGGGGGGAGGTCGACGTAGACCGCGCGCCACAGCGCGACGACGGCGCTCCACCACGAGGTGCCGATCCGGTAGGTGAGGTCCCAGAGGATCGACAGCGTGAGGTAGACCACGGGAATCGGCGGGTCCGGGCCGAACAGCCGGGCGATCAGGGCGCCGTCCCACGCAATCACGTACGTGACGAGGGCGATGAACGCGAGCACGCCGAGGACGATCTCGATGCTCGACTCGAACAGCAGTCGCTTGTGCGCCGCCGGCGTCGGGAGCCGACGGTTGATCGCGCCGAGCCTGTGCATCTCGACGCTGCCGACGGCCGCCACCGCGACGGCGACGGTCCCGGCGACGACCGCGTCCCACAGCCCGTAGTACCAGCCGAGCGCCACCACCCCGGCCTGGTTTCCGGACCGATCGTTAAAAGGAGTCGCGCGGGAGTCGTGTCCACATGCACGCTGGCGAGTTCGAGGCGGTCCGCGGGGTGCCAGATCTGTACGTCCATGACACCGGGATGTACGGCACCGACGAGTACGGGGCCGTGTACGTGTACGACGCCGAGCGACCGGTCGTGATCGACACCGGAACGGGGGCGAACCGCGAGTCGCTGTTCGAGACGATAGACGAGATCGGGATCGGGCGCGAGGAGCTGGCGTGGCTCCTCCCCACGCACGCCCACCTCGACCACGCGGGCGGCGCGGGCCACCTCGCCGAGCGCTACCCGAACGCCGAGGTCCGCGTCCCCGAGAAGGGAGTCCGACACCTCGTCGACCCGGGCGCGCTCGTCGCCGGCACGAAGTCCGCCGTGCAGGACCAGTGGCAGTACTACGACGAGCCCGCACCTGTTCCCGAGGACCGCATCGCAGGGCTCGCCGACGGCGACCGGATCGATCTGGGCGACCGCGAGCTCGTCGTCCACGAGGCGCCCGGTCACGCGCCGCATCACGCGTTCTACCACGAACCCGACGCCGACGTCGTCTTCACCGCCGACGCCGCCGGGATCTACGTCCCCGAGGTCGACACGGTTCGCCTCACATCACCGCCGCCGCAGTTCGACCTCGACCAGTGTCTCACGGACCTCTCGGCCATCGAGGAGATCGATCCCGAGTACCTCTGTTTCGGCCACTTCGGCCCGCGCGAGTACGAGCCGTCGCTGATCGGCGAGGCGAAGCGGGCGTACGTCGAATGGGTCGAGGCCGTCCGGGAGAAGCGCGAGACGCTCGGCGACGACGAGGCCGTCGTCGAGCACTTCGAGGAGGCGAGCCGAGACGTGGAGTTCTGGAACCCGGAGCGCGCGCGGGCCGACGCGAGCCTGAACGCGCGCGGCGTGTTGACGTACCTCGATCGCGTCGAGGAGGAGTCGGAGGAGTAGGGACGCGGATGCGGAGGAAGACGAGTCCGGCGACGGAAACCTCCTAAACCCCGCGTCGCCTAGCCGTGCCCATAGATGGGCATCTTCGACACGATCCGCGCCGTGCTCGGGACGAGCGCCGAGACGGACGCGACCCGCGAGGCCGACCCCGAGGACCTCTTCGGGATGTCGACCGCGTACATGACGATGGAGGCTGACCTCGGCTACGACCACTGCGGGGAAGCCGCGCTGTGCTTCTCCGGCGTCGACAGCACCCGGTTCGACGACGCGGTCGAGGCGGTCGAGGCCATCCTAGAGGCCGGCGAGATCGACACCGGGACCGGATTCCACCGACACGAGGACGACCACGGCTACCAGTGGTTCGTGCTGGAGGACGACGATCCCGAAGATCTGGTGACGAGTATCCACTTCGCGGCCGACCAGTTCATCGAGGAGGGATTCGGCTCCCGCCTGCTCGCGGCCGTCTTCGGGTTCGAGAGCGGCGACGCGGACGCCTACTGGATCTACTCGTTCCGACGCGGCGCCTACTACCCGTTCTCGCCGAAGGGGACGAGCGACCGGAACCAGCAGGTCGAGTTCAAGCTCCAGTCCGTCCTCGACGGGGAGCTCGGCCTTGAAGACGACGAGTCCTACTGGTACCCGCTGTGGCCCGACGCGCCGGGGTACCATCCGTGGGAGTGACCCGATGACCGCGACGAAGGGCGATTCGGACCGTGCGTACGCCGGGCGGGACGCACCGCGAAAGCGGCTCCTCCGGGCGGTGGCCGTCCAGACCGCGGCGCTGAGCGCGGCCGTCCACATCCTGTGGGCGTGGCCGCGGCTCGG
This sequence comes from Halorubrum amylolyticum, assembly GCF_004114995.1. Lineage (GTDB taxonomy): Archaea > Halobacteriota > Halobacteria > Halobacteriales > Haloferacaceae > Halorubrum > Halorubrum amylolyticum. The sequence continues at coordinate 98,140 of NZ_SDJP01000007.1, read as the reverse complement.
CGAACCCGCGGACGCGCGTCCCTACGTGTTCCTGCTCGGCGGGGCGTTCACCGTCGCGATCGCGGTCGCGACGCTGCGCGCGGACGAGTACCGGCGGCTGTACGCGCTCGGCGCCGGCACCCTCGCCGCGTTCCTCGTCGGCTACGCGGGATGGCACGGGGGCGGGACCGCGGCGGCGCTCGCGGGCGATCCGCTCGCGATCGTCGGCAAGGGCGCGGAGGTCGTCGGGGTCGCCGCGTTCCTCGCGCTGTACCGGCTCGCGCCGCCGACGAGCGTCGTGGTGGAACGACGGGAGGGGGGCGGGAACGAGGAGGATGGGACCGTGGACAACGGCGAGGACGCACGCGCATGAGCGAGACGTACCTGACGGTCGAGGAGTCCGCGACGGCGACGTTCGAGGTGCAGGGCTCGGAGTTCCTCGGGCACGTCGCGCCGGCCGACACGGTGGAGGCGGCCGAGGAGTTCGTCGACCGCGTTCGGACCGAGTACGACGACGCGACCCACAACGTGCCGGCGTACCGGGTGCCTGCCGGGGAGGCCTCGGCCCGGACGCCCGGCAGCGAGGTCATGCTCCGGGAGTACTCCTCGGACGACGGGGAGCCGACCGGCTCGGCGGGGAAGCCGGCGCTCAACGTGCTCCAGCAGCGCGAGATCCGGAACGTCGTCGCCGTGGTGACCCGGTACTACGGCGGGACGAACCTCGGCGTCGGCGGGCTCGCGCGCGCCTACTCGCGGGCGGTGAAGGACGGAATCGACGATGCCGGCGTGATCGAGGAGCGACCGCACCGCCGGCTGGTCGTGGAGACCGCGTACGACGACTCGGGGACCATCCGGGGCGTGATCGAGTCCTCCGGCGTCGAGTTCGACGCCGACTACGACGAGCGGGTGCGATTCGCGCTTCGGGTCCCCGTTGCCGAGGCCGAGTCGCTCGTTGAGCGGCTCAACAGCGCGACCAGCGGGCGGGTCGATATCGACCGGTAGTCGATGGATGATGGCGATCGATCGGTGGTAGCGATCGGCGGGGGGTGGCGAACAGGCGACGCGTGTCGGTGGTTCGGTTGCCCGCGGCGGTGCGTCGCGCTCCCGCCCAGTACGCCGCGGACGACGGTCAGGTCACGGCGGGGCTGGCGGCGGATTGATACTTCAACTGTCGGGCGCGTCCTAGAGGTCGGAGCGTCAAAGGGCGCTACGCGAACTTCCTGACGGTCATGTCGAGGGTGTCCAGATCGAGGATGGGCGCGTAGCCGGAGTCGGGGTCGATGTTGACGGACTTCTGGAAGTCGGTCTGGGCCTGCCAGCAGCCGGAGTTGACGGCGAGCACGTTGTGGTACTTCCCCCAGCCGAGCTTGTGGACGTGGCCGGTGTGGAACACGTCCGGCACGTCCTCGATGACGAGGTAGTCGCGCTCCTCCGGCGCGACGCGGGTGTGGCCGCCGAACTGCGGCGCGACGTGGCGTTTTTTCAACAGTTGGTACATCGCCTTGTGCGGCTCGTCGTAGCTCGCCTTCTCCTCGGGGAGCTCCGCGATCACCTCGTCGAGCGAGACGCCGTGATACATCAGCACGTCGACGCCCTCGACGGTGACGGTCGCGGGGTTCGAGACGATCTGGGCGTCGTGGACGTCCATGATGGAGCGGATCTCGTCGTTGAACCCGGGCTGGGGCTCCGCGAGCCGGACCGCGTCGTGGTTACCCGGGATCATCACGATCTCGGTGTCCGCCGGCACCTCCTTGAGGTGTTCCGCGAACGCCTCGTACTGGTCGTAGATGTCGACGATCTCCAGCTCCTCGTCCTGATCGGGGTAGACGCCGACGCCCTCGACCATGTCGCCGGCGAGCAGCAGATACTCGACCGGCTCGGCTTCGGGCGTGTGGAGCCAGTCGGTGAAGCTGCTCCACGCGTCGGCCATGAACTCGTCGCTGCCGACGTGAACGTCGGAGATCAACGCGGCCTGCACGTGGCGGTCGGCCCCCCCGGTTCGGTGGGTCCGAGGAACGTCCGGGAAGTGAAGCGAGTCGGCGAAGAGGATACCGGAGTCGTCGGCGAGCGTCCCCTCGACGGCGAGGCACTCGTCCATCAGGATCTCGTCGACGAGGTCGGCGAGGCCCTTGTCCTTCATGATCAGCGCGGGGAACGTTCCGGTCGTGTCCTCCAGTTCGACGAGCCAGTGGCCGGACTTGGTGGAGCGAACGTCGTTGACGAGCCCGATCATCGCGGCGTCGCTCCCCCCGGGCATCTCCGCGATCGCCTCGGCGGGCCGGTGGTTGACGCGGCCACGAAGCACCTTCGAGAGCCGCTCGTAGCGGTCGCGAAACGTCTTGACGAAGTCGCCGTACTCCCCGGTCCCGGTGCTTCGACCGGTCATGTCGTTGCCGACCTCGAGGTCGCGCAGATCGGGATCGTGGTGGGGGGTGGTGGCGGTGTTACGGTCGGCGTTGCGGTCGGGGTCGGACGGAAGGTTTGAGGAGGACCCCTCCATTTCGACTGGAGATCGCGTCTTCGAGGGTGGAGAGGGCGATTCGTCGCCGGTTCGGGTTGGAGGCGATTCGTCGGTCGGGGCGGAGTCGGGCTCGGTCGGGCCGGCGCCGGAAGGGGATCGGTCGTTCGTGACGGCGCGGACGTGGTCGGAGGTGATACGGAGGGCGTCGTCCGGGGCGCGGTCGACGACCGATTCGACGGCGGTAGCGGAGTCGGGCGCGCTCGCCAGGAGGGTGATCGCTTCGCGTTCGGCGTTGTATCCGTGTCTGGCGAGTTCCTTTGCGATCCGGGCGTTCGACTCCAGCGGCACGACATCTGAAAGGGGAGGGCGGCTCAAAACGGTTCCGGAGCCCCGTCGGTTACCCGAGATCGACCGCGACCGCGGCGACCGGGACCCGGAAGCTTATGACCGAAACCCGTCAACCCGAACGTAATGGACGAAGGGGATCGGTCGGGCGGCGACGAACCCGACCGGGAGACCGGATCGGCGGACAGCGATACCGGGAACGACGGTCCCGACGGGGGTGACCCTACCGCCGGCGACGACCGCGACGGCGACCGCTTCGCCGGCAACGGGTTCGCTGGCGACGATCCCATCGATGCCAGCGCGACCGACGGCGACGAAAGCAGCGAAAACGGCGAAAACGACGGGAGCGAGATGGGGTCCGAGAGAGATGTCGGGTCGGGTGGCGGGAGCGAGCGAGCCTCCAAGGATCGGAGCGAAACCGATCGGTCCGGAGTCGGAACGGGAGGGGACCGTACCGAAACGGAGCGATCCGGAGCCGAAACGGGACGGAGTTCGGACGCTTCCGACGGGGGGCTCCTGTACCGGTTCCGCCACGATAGGGAGGGGCCGCTGATGTGGGTCCGAGAGATGCTCTCCAGCGTCGCCATCGTGCTCGTGATCGGCCTGATCCTGTTCGGCGTCAGCGGCGTGTGGCCGCCGATGGTCGCGGTCGAGTCCGGGAGCATGGAGCCGAACATGGAGGTCGGCGACCTCGTCTTCGTCACGGAGCCGGGGCGGCTCGCGCCCGACGCCGCGGACAACGACATCGGCGTCGTGACCCACGAGGGCGGCGAGGCCGCCGACTACCGGACCTTCGGGTCCTACGGCTCGGTGGTGATCTACCGGCCGCCCGGGCGGACGGCCTCGCCGATCATCCACCGGGCGATGTTTCGCGTGGAGGAGGGCGAGAACTGGTACGACCGCGCCGACGACCGGTACCACAGCGCCGCCGACTGCGGCGAGCTCAACCACTGTCCCGCGCCTCACGACGGGTTCATCACGCTCGGCGACAACAACGGCGAGTACGATCAGGCGAACGGCCTCGCCGCGCCGGTCAGGGCTGACTGGGTGACCGGAGTCGCACGGGTTCGCGTGCCGTACCTCGGCTACGTCCGGCTGATCGCGACCGGACAGGCGGAGCCGGCCGACGTGGTGGCGACGAGCGTCGCGATTCGGGCGGAAGGGGTCGGGATCAATGGGGCCAGCGACGGGAGCGTGTCCGACGCGAAACCCATCGTTTCCGACGCGAATCCCATCATTTCGAGTGGAGACGCCGAACCGGTTGCGGTCGGCTGAAGGGAAAGGGGGATCGGAAGGAAGGCAGGGGATCAGAGGGAAGGCAGGGGATCAGAGGGAAGGCAGGGGATCAGAGGGAAGGCAGGGGATCAGAGGGAAGGCAGGGGATCAGAGGGAAGGCAGGGGATCGGAGAGAAAGCGGAAGGAAGAGAGAAATCGAAGGTCCGCTAATCGAGCCGTGTCAGTTATCGAACCGGGCCTGAACGAACGGCTGCGCGTTCTCGATGTCGCCGAGCCGGGAGTCCGACAGGAGGACGGCCTCGGTCTCCTCGACGGGTACCGACAGGCCCATCTCCTTCGTGCGGCCGTAGCGCCCCTTCGAGACGACGACGGCGTTAACGATCCCGAGCATGTCGAGCTCGCTGATGAGGTCGGTGACGCGGCGCTGCGTGAGCACGTCGGCGTCTATCTCCTCGCAGAGCCGCTTGTAGATGTTGAACACCTCGCCGGTGTTGATGTTGTGCACGCCGTTCTTTTCCAAGAGAATGACCGCGAACAGCACGATCTTGCTCTGGGTCGGGAGGGTGCGGACGACCTCGACGACGCGATCGAGCTCGATCTTGTCCTGCGCCTGCCGGACGTGTTTCTCGGCGACGATCTCGGCCTGCGAGCGCTCGGCGAGCTCGCCCGCGGTCCGGAGCAGATCGAGCGCGCGGCGGGCGTCGCCGTGTTCCTGCGCGGCGAACGCCGCACAGAGGGGGATCACGTCGTCGGTGAGCGCGTCCTGCTTGAACGCGATGTCGGCGCGGTGCTGGAGGATGTCGCGGAGTTGGTTCGCGTCGTACGGCGGGAAGACGATCTCCTCCTCGCCGAGGCTGGACTTGACGCGGGGGTCGAGGAAGTCGGTGAACTTCAGGTCGTTCGAGATCCCCATGATCGAGATGCGCGAGCGGTTGAGCTCCGAATTCATCCGCGAGAGGTTATAGAGGGTGTCGTCCCCGCTCTTCTCGACGAGCTTGTCGATCTCGTCGAGCATGATCACGACCACCCGCTCGTGGTAGTCGACCGCCTCGAAGAACGTCGAGTAGACGCGGTCAGTTGGCCAGCCGGTCATCGGGACCTCCTCCATCTCGTCGGCGTCGGCTTCGAGTTCGTCGATCCGCGCGTCGAGGTCGTCGACGGTCGCGAACTCGGTGTCGGTCAGGGCGGTCGGGTCGTCGACGGCGGTGGAGCGGAGCTCGCGACACCGATCGAGCCGGTCCGCGATGACCATCTGGTTCTTCTCGATGAAGGTGTTTGCGAGCTGCGCGAGGACGCGGTACTGCGTGTCCGTCACCTCGCAGTTGATGTACTCGACCTCGCAGGGCACGTCGTACTTCTGTGAGGTGGATTCGAGCTCCTGCGAGACGAACTTCGCGGAGGCCGTCTTCCCCGTGCCCGTCTTGCCGTAGATGAGGATGTTGGAGGGCGTCTCCCCGCGGAGCGCGGAGACGAGGATCGTCGCCATCCGGTTGATCTGGTCGTTGCGATGAGGGAGTTCGTGGGGGGTATAAGACGGACGGAGGACCTCTTTATTCTCGAAGATCGGTTCTCCGGAGAGCAGGTCGTCGAACAGGCCCTGATTCTCCTCGTCGTCGTCGAGGACGACGCCGTCGAAGTCGACATCCGGAGAGGACCGGTCTCGTCCGCCGCTTCCGACATCGATGTCCGCCGAAACGTCGTCGATGTCCGCCGAAACGTCGTCGATGTCCGCCGAAACCTCAGTCAAGGGGTCCGACTTCGGGTTAGCGTGCGAGCCTGACTCTACTGAGGCTGATTCCGTCGGGTCTGACTCCGGCGAGTCCGCTTGGGACGTCGAGCGATCGGACGGTGTCGATGAATCGAGCGACGGCGGATCGTCGAGATCAACGTCAGTTTCGTCGGTTTCGTCAGCGTCGTCCGTTCCGGAGTGATCTCCGGCGATCCCGCTGCCGTCTTCCGATTCACCGGTCTGCGATGTGTTCTCTCCTTCGTCCATTGGAACCCCCCTGTTTCAGGTGGAAGTCGCACGCGAAACAACGACAGATGTCGTACTCCGGCCTGAAACGTCGATACTCGACCGATCTCGTGGTCGAATACGTCCAGTTGATGCACTCGAACCAGATGAAGAGGGGGAACAAAAGTGTTACTCTCCGGACCCGAAATGGACCGTGTCGTTCGCGATCGACGGCAGAATCGGCGGCGAGATCGACGACGAAATCGCGGCGTTAGCACGCGGGACCCACTAGACGGGAAACAGGGGTGGCTTTTTTCAGTCGAACAACACGAACGTAACGGGAACCGCTCGTTGTCTCGGAGCTGGCTCCGGACATCTTCCGTTTCGCTTTCGGGTTGTCTGGTCGTCGTCGGTTATCCGCCGGACTGTCCGTTCCGTTCTTTTGACCCCCCACCCCTTCGTTTCGTGTGGAACACGGATTTGGTGGGTGGGGGGTGGTGGAGACGGTACCTATATAGCGGTGGTTTTATTATACTATCAATCGTAAGGTACCCTCGGCAGTCTCCTAGAATTAATTCATTACAAAAATTAGATAGATTAAGTAGGATCTAAATGGTATTTATCCCCGGTACGCTGTCATCCCTCTCCGCCCCCTACGCCGGTAGTGGTCTCCAGTCGAAACGAAGGGGTGGGGGAGGGGTGGAGATGCTACCAATGGTATGGCTGAAACAACCTACGTGAAGAACTTCGTGAGGCTGACATTCGGCTGGCGATAAAGCACCGGGTGTTCTTTCCGCTAGATATGCTCCAGCTAGATATGCTCCGGCTAGATATGACGCCTCTCCGAGGCGTCGACCTCGGTGAATGTACAACGATTCTTGCCGGTTCATTTCCCGTGGGTTCGTTTCTCGCCGATCCCCGACGTCCACCATGTCGTTAAGAATCCGTTAATAATTTGAATTCATTAATAATCTCGAATAAATGAACAACCGCAATCGAGGGTGTCAACGACCGCACGACCCGAATATCACCCGATCGGACGTGTCTGACGCAGTTCTTAAGTGAGAGGGGCGTGGATTCTACTGTAATTCCCCGAACACACGCTGGATACGCGGTATCGGGCGTTACCACACCGCACAGGGTGTCTGGGAGAGAACACAGGACTGGAGGTCAGGATGGGACTGCTCACGAATCTTAAAGACAGCATATCACGGGTCACCGACGGGCTGTTCGCGGCCGACGAACCCAAGCGGATCGGGATCTACGGACCGCCGAACGCCGGAAAGACGACCCTCGCGAATCGGATCGCACGCGACTGGACGGGTGACGCCGTCGGGCCGGAGAGCCATATTCCACACGAAACCCGCCGGGCGCGCCGGAAGGAGAACGTGGAGATCGAGCGCAACGGGCGCAAGGTCACCATCGACATCGTCGACACGCCGGGCGTGACGACGAAGGTCGACTACAAGGACTTCCTCGACCACGACATGGACAAAGACGACGCGGTCCGTCGGTCGCGTGAGGCGACCGAGGGCGTCGCGGAGGCCATGCACTGGCTCCGCGAGGACGTCGACGGCGTCATTTACGTGCTCGACTCTACGACGGACCCGTTCACGCAGGTGAACACCATGCTCATCGGGATCATCGAGTCGCAGGACCTCCCCGCGCTCATCCTCGCGAACAAGACGGACCTCTCCGAGTCGGACGTCCAGCAGATCGCGAACGCCTTCCCGCAACACGAGACGATCCCGCTGTCCGCGCTGGAGGGCGAGAACATGGACGAAGTGTACACGAATATCGCGGAGTACTTCGGGTAATGCCGGGCCCAACCCCAGACGTCGACGACGACACGCCCTCCGACGACTCCGACGACGGGGTCCGGATCGACATGATAAGCGGGGCCCGGATGGACGGACTCACCGGGATGGAGAAGATCCGGCTCATCCTCGACGGGGTCCGCGACGGTAACATCGTCATCCTCGAAGAGGGGCTCTCTCCGGACGAGGAGTCGAAGCTCATCGAGGTGACGATGACCGAGATCAGCCCCGACGACTTCACCGGCATCGAGATCGAGACGTACCCGAAGGCGGAGACCGCGGATCAGAGCTTCCTCGACAAATTGATGGGTCGAAACGCGACCCAGAAGCTCACCGTCATTGGCCCGGCCAACCAGATCGAGACCCTGCACAAAGACGAGAACCTCATCAGCACGCTCGTCTCCCGCAAGTAAATGCCACACCAGTGTACCACCTGCGGTCGGACGTTCCCCGACGGTTCCAAGGAGATGCTCTCCGGGTGTCCGGACTGCGGTGGGAACAAGTTCCAGTTCAAACCGGCCGGGGAAACCACCGACGAGCAGTCGTCACCCGCCACCGACGAGCAGCCGTCACCCGCCACCGACGAGCAGCCGTCACCCGCCGAGAACAAGCCGTCGAACACCGACCGGCAGTCACCTGACGCTGATCGACAGTCCACCTCCACCGGCGAGGGCGGCGCCTCCGTTACCGACGATTCCACCTCCGTCTCCCGACAGCCCGAAACTCAGACTCCGGACTCTCGGGGACCGGAGTCCGAGGCGCCAGACGCCCAGCCGATAGACTCCGAGCAGGCGGACTCGGAACACGTCCGCGAGCGGACCCACGAAGACGTGGCGCAAGCGAGCGCGCGCTCGGATGTCGTCTCGCCCGACGAACTCGACCGGGCGAGCCGAGGTGTCGAGACCGGTTCGTCCTCGACCGGGTCCGGTCCGGACGCACCGGCCGATCCGGAGGAGCCGCGCCCCGATATCGACGACCTCCGGGACGAACTCAACGAGCAGTTCGAGAGCATCCGGATCGTGAGTCCCGGGAAGTACGAGCTCAACCTGATGGAGCTGTACGACCGACAGGAGTACATCATTTCGCTCCAGGAGGACGGTCGGTACGTCATCGAGATGCCCGACGCGTGGGGCATCTCCGACGAGTAATCTCTCCCCGGTTTCACTCTCCGTTCTGCCTCCGGTTCCGCTCTCCGTTCTGCCTCCGGTTCCGCTCTCCGTTCTGCCTCCGGTTCCGCTCTCCGTTCGACGATCAGTCGATCGATATCTACCGCCCATCAGCCCCACTTCGCGGTCGATCCGAATCATCTGGCGACCCTTGTCGAAGAAGACACAGTTATGCGGCTTCCTCCGTTACGGGCGCCCATGTCTACCGATCACACTATCAGTGCAGCGTCTCGGTCGCTCTCTCTCCCGGGTCAATCGGGTCGGCCGGGCCGACTAATGCGACCGACTCGGCGGAGTCGATCGGCCGATAGCCAGCGACCCGTCGATAGCGAGGTGACCGTATGCGCGTAGTCGCCAAGTTCGGCGGCACGAGCCTCGGAAGTGGCGACCGGATCGAGCGCGCGGCGGACTCGGTCGCGAACGCGGTCGCGGCGGGCCACGAGATTGCGGTCGTCGCGAGCGCGATGGGGTCGACGACCGACGACCTCCTCGACGACATCACCTTCGAGACGGACGACGCCGACCGCGCCGAGATCGTCTCGATGGGCGAGCGCACCAGCGTCCGGATGCTCAAGGCCGCCCTCTCGGTCCGCGATGTCGACGCCGTCTTCCTCGAACCCGGCCACCCGGACTGGCCCGTCATCACGAACGAGCTCGGCGAGGTCGACGTCGAGGAGACGAAGAAGCGCGCGCGAAAGATCGCCGCCGAGATGGACGGGGTCGTCCCCATCATCACCGGCTTCCTCGCGGAGGACCACGACGGGAACGTCACGACGCTCGGCCGCGGCGGGTCCGACACCACCGCCGTCATGCTCGGCAACTACATGGACGCCGACGAGGTCGTGATCGTCACGGACGTCGAGGGCGTGATGACCGGCGATCCGCGGGTGGTCGAGGGGGCGCGCAACGTCGGCCGGATCACCGTCGACGAGCTGCGGAACCTCTCGTTCCGCGGCGCGGAGGTCGTCGCGCCGTCCGCGCTCTCGTACAAGGACGAGGACCTCGCCGTCAGGGTCGTCCACTACCAACACGGCGACCTGCTCAGGGGTGGCACCCGGATCGAGGGCGAGTTCGAGAGCCTGATCGACATGCGCGAGGAGCCGCTCGCGTGTCTCACCATCGCCGGGCGCGCGATCCGGAACCGCGCGGGCATCCTCTCGCAGCTCGCGAACGCGCTCCGCGAGGAGGAGATCAACATCGACGCGGTCGCCTCCGGGATGGACTCGGTCACCTTCTACGTCGATGTCGACCTCGCCGAGACGGCCGAGGCGCTGCTCCACGAGGCGGTCGTCGACGACGAGGCGCTCTCCTCGGTCACCGTCGCCGACCCGATCGCGGTTATCCGGGTGACCGGCGGAGAGCTTCCGAACCAGTCCGGCGTCATCCAGGAGATCATCGCTCCCCTCGCCGAGGACGGGATCAACATCATCGACCTGATCACGAGCGCGACCTCGGTCGCGGTGTTCGTCGACTGGGACGACCGCGAGGAGGCGCTCGAAATCGTTCAGGGCCGGTTCGACTGACGCTTCTCCCTCACCGACCCTCTCCGGTCTTATCCGTCCAAATCGGCCGAATCGATCACGTACCGCGTCGTCCGGCGCCCCTCGAACCGCGGTCCCGGCCCGGCCGACTCGAATCCCGAATTTTCGAGGATCGCTCCCGTTCGCTCGTCGTCCGGGACGACGACTTCGACGCCCATTCCTTCCCGTCGAGCGAACCGACGCGGCTCCTCGAACAGCCGCCGGATCGCCTCGTCGTCGCCGTCGAAGTCGGTCACGTGCACGGTCTCGCCGCGTGCATCGAACGCGACGAATCCGGTGACGGACGAACCGTCACCGTTGCTGTCGGCCGAACTGTCGGCACCGCCGGCTCCCCCATCGCCGCTAGTCCGTTCGTCGCCGCCACCGCTCTTCCCGCCGCTCCCTGCCACCGCGACGCGAACCGATCGGTCGTGGATCATGTCCTTCACGACCCCTCGTGGCCGATCGGTCGCCGTCGCCAGCGATTCGGCGTCCGATTCGAGCGCGTCACGGATTCGCATACAACGGATATCCGTCGGTCAGGGATAAAACCGGTGTCGGTACACGCTCCCGCGGAGCCCATCGATCGCACTCTCGCCGCCAGCTCCCGATCACGGTCTCGCCGAAGAATATAGCTTTAAACGACCGGCGGACACAGGGACTTCCATGAGCAAATCCACAAAGATCGTCGTCGGAACGATCGGCGTTTCGGCCGCGTTGTCGGTCCTTATCATCCTCTCGTACGTCTTCGCTTGATGTTCTCGACCCGTCCGCTCGACGACGACCTCGACGCGGTTCGCGAGGCCCATGCGCCGGGATCGTCGGTGCTCGATGTCGACGCGGACTTCGAGACGCTCCCCCCGGCCGCAGCGGAGGACCTCGGCCTTTTCGCCGACGGGCTCTCACCCGCGTCGTTTCCGGTCGAATGGCTCCCCGACGAGGTGCCGGACCTGCTCCGCAAGTACGCCGGTCCGACCTTCACGGTGGGGCTTCCGGGGGACGGAACCGTCGTCCGAACGACGCAGACAGACCCTCAGTCAGTACTCGTCAAACACCGCGCCGAGGGGACGCCCGACGACTTCCTCGCGTTCCTGATCGCGGACCGGCTGGTCCAGATCGGCGTCGAGCCGCCATCGGGATCGTTGCCCGAAGAGGTGCCGGACTCTACCCTTCCCGAGAGCTTCCTTCCGTTCTTCGGCGAGCGCTACCGCGACCTCGACGCCGCGATCCGGCAGCCCGATCCCGACACGGGCGCGTCCACGACCGGGCTCGGCCCCAGCGACGCCTTCCAGATCGCGACCGCGCTGTTCGACGCGTGGGTCGGGCTGTACACTCGCGACACCTTCGCGTCGTGGGAGGGAACCCATCCCCGGCTGTTCGACGCGTGGGTCGACGCCGGCGACAGCCTCGAAGGGCGGCTCGGCGGCCTCGCCGGCGAGGTCGCTCGGGGAGAGACGGAGTTCGCGAGCGCGACCGAATACGCCTGCTCGGCGGTCCGCCACGGCCTCGACCTGCCCGCGCCGTTCGCGGCACTCGACACCGCGGCGTACCGCGACCGCGGCGCTCCCTACGCGGTGGCGTGGGCGGAGAAGACCGTCGCGTCGATGGTCGACGCCGCGGAGTAGCGAGGCGGTATTACCGAAAAACAGCTGACTGCGCTATCTCACACGTCGACGGTCACGTTCCCGTCCCCGTCGAGTTCGATGACGCCCTCGAACAGCTCTCGGAACCGGTCCAGCGTCGCGACCTCGTGGACCTCTTCGGAGAGGTGGAAGATGCCGACCGCGTCGTGTTCCTCCAAGAGATCGAGGATGTCCGCGGCCGCCTCGTACACCGCGTCGTCGTCGGCGTAGTACGCCATCTCCGTGAGCGAGTCCACGGAGACGCGTCGCTTCCCCTCGTGTTCGGTGAGGAACCGTTCTACCCGGTCGACGACCCCGTCGAGGTCGTCCGGCGCGGAGACGTAGTACACGTCGTCCGAGGAGCGGCGGGAGTATCCGCGCTCGACGGAGAGGGTGTCGAGGATGGTCGCCTTCGTCTCGTCGACGTCGTAGTACTCCAGCTTCTGCTCGACCTCGCGCGCGGTGGTTCGCGTCGAGACGACGAGGAAGGCGTCGGTGTCGGTCTTCAGGAAGTCCGTGTCGATCCGGTCGGTCTCGCCGATGCTCGGGTGAACGAGGAGGAGCCCGGTTCCGCCCGGGATCGTTTCCGGCCCGTTCTCGATGGCGAGCGAGTAGTCCATGGGATCGGGAACCCGCCCGACCGACTTAACGATGCGGGGCACGGCAGTCGGTCGCCGTCCGCTTCTTCCGACCGACCCGCTCCCGGCCGGTTTTTTCACCGTCGGCACCGTCGACACGGTCGATGCCCGGCCACGACACCGCCCGCGACGTCTACCGGCAGGCGCTCCCGGTGATTCTCGTCAGTCTCGTCGCGGGGTTGTTCTCCGGGACGATCCTCGGCTCGGAGACGATGCGGGCCGGTATCTCCGAGGTGCCGGGACTGCTCCTGTTGCTCCCGGCGTTCCTCGCCACCCGCGGGGGCGTCTACGGCTCGCTCGGCGCGCGGCTCTCGACCGGGCTCCACCAGGGGCTCATCGAGCCGCGCTTCCGGCTGGATCGCCGGCTCACGAACGCGATCCTCGCCTCCTTCATCAACGGAATGACCGTCTCCGTGTTTATCGCGGTGATCACGTACCTCTGGCTACGCCTGTTCGGAAACGAGGGGAACCTCCTCGAACTGGTCGGAATCATGGTCGTCGCCGGCTTTCTCTCGGCGGTGCTCATGATCTCGGTGCTCATCGCCGTCATCTTCGTCGGCTACCGGCGCGGGCTCGACCCCGACAACGTGATCGGCCCCGTCGTGACGACGCTCGGCGACGTGTTCGGGATCTTCTTTCTCCTCGTCGGGATCTACGTCGTGGGGACCGTGTTATGAGCGGGTCTGAAGGCGACCGCGGCGGGAACCGCGACAGCGAGTACGTCGACGAGTGGTCGGTCCGCCGGATCGTCAGGACGATGATCCCGCTTTTGGCCGCGCTGTCGGTGCTCCAGCTCGTCTCCGGGACGGTTCTCGAAACGTACGAGGAGACCCTCGTGCAGAACCCTGCGCTCCTCGTGTTGGTCCCGGTCCAGATCGGGACCGCGGGGAACCTCGCGTCGATCACTTGTTCGCGGCTCACCACCCAGCTCTACCTCGGGACGTACGAGCTGAGCCCGTCGAATCCCGACCTCCGCGCCAACGTCGGCGCCGTGTTCGCGCTCGCGGGAACCGTCTTCGGCGCGGTCGGCGTCGCGGCGTGGGGGATCGGTGTCGCGCTCGGTGGGACCCTCGGACTCGGGCGCGTGCTGCTCGTCTCGCTCGTCTCGGGGCTGGTGCTCGCCGTTCTCGTCGTCGTCGCCAGCGTCGCCGCGGTCGAGGTGTCGTACCGCGTCGGGCTCAACCCCGACGACACGACCATCCCCGTCGTCACCAACCTCTGTGACGTCGCCGGCGTGCTCATTCTCTTCGCGGTGGTCTCTGTGGTCGTGTGAGGCGGGCATTCCCGTCGCCACTTGGGGTGCCGGCGCCCTCAGAACACGCTGTCGGCGGTCGCGGCGCCGACCACGCTGAACACCGCCCCGACGGAGACCGCCTTGAACGTCGTCCCCCACAGCTCCGCGCCGACCACGCCCTCCTCGATGAGGAAGGTCCCGGGGGCGTCGAAAAGCAGCGCGAGGACGGCTACGGAGCCGAACGCGACGATCATCAGCGAGACGAACCGAACGGGGATCCCGGCGACCTCTCGTTCGTCGTCCAGATCGCGATCGGTGTCGGCCCGGTAGAGCGCCGCGTAGCCGATCAGTCCGACGACGCCGGCGGTCAGGACCGCCTGCAGCCAGTTCATGCTGCCCGCCAGCACCCACACCTCCTCGGTGACGACGAACGGGCCCGCGAGGAGGAACCCCCCGACCGCCTGCTGTGCGGAGTCAGCGATCCGGAACTTCGGCCGACGGAGGCTCCGCGGTCGCTTCATACTCTTTGAAGGAACGTCAGCCGATAAAACGGCGACGCTTTTCACCCGCCCACCCGTTCGCCCGCGTATGAGCGTTCGCGAGGAGTTCGACGAGTGGGCGGCAGCGGGGAAGGACCGCGGCATGGAGGACCGCCACTGGCACACCGCCAAGCACGTCCTCGCGCGTATGCCGGTCGAGGCGGGCGACGCCGTCCTCGATCTGGGCACCGGCTCCGGCTACGCCCTCCGCGCGCTCCGCGAGCGGGGGATCGGGCGGGCGTACGGGCTCGACGGCGCGCCCGAGATGGCCCGCAACGCCCGGAGATACACCGACGACGACGCGATCGGGTTCCTCGTCGGCGACTTCGACGCGCTCCCCTTCGCCGACGACTCGCTCGACCGCGTCTTCTCGATGGAGGCGTTCTACTACGCGGCCGACCCGCACAACACGCTCCGGGAGATCCGACGGGTGCTGAAGCCCGGTGGCACCTTCTACTGCGCGGTCAACTACTTCGCGGAGAGCGAGCAGACTCACGCGTGGCAGGAGAACATCTCGGTCGACATGACGCTGTGGAGCCGGGCGGAGTACCGGGATGCGTTCCGCGAGGCCGGGCTGTACGTCGCCGAGCAGGACGCGATCCCCGACCGCGATATCGAGATTCCGGACGCCTCGGCGTTTCCGACCGACGACTGGGAGTCCCGCGAGGCGATGGTCGATCGATACCGAACGTGGGGGACGCTTCTGACGGTCGGCGTCGCCCCCTGACTCGGTTCGATCGATCATTAGTTGCGGGTCGAATACTTCCGAGACACGGACCGATCACGGACCGACCGTCGACCGCGCGGAACACCTCCAAATCCCCAGCCGCGAGGACGCCGCACGCTCGCTGCGTTCCTCGGTCACTCGCTCCGCTCGTTCCCTGCGGTACTTACATCGCCTGCGGCGTCCTCACGGCTGCCCCTTTGAGTCCCACCCCGCACCGCTCCGCACCGCTCCGCACAGCACCTCACGCCTCCCCAGCCTCGTCGGACCGGCGCGGCTGCGCCGGTCCGACTCCCTCGCGCGTGCTCCTCGCGGCCTGTTGGCCGCTCGGAGGCACGCGCCACCGCGGATCTCCGTATAAAAATACGTCGCCGTCGGCGGTCGCGGCCGCGCTCGTCGGCTTCCCTCACCGCCCCGTTCCGACGGTTTAAATCGGATCGGGACCCACCCTCCGGTAATGCAACCGAGTTCGCTCTCCGGGCTCCCCGCGGGCGTCGGCGAGGCGCTCGAAGCGGAGGGCGTCGCGGAGCTGTATCCCCCCCAAGCGGCCGCCGTCGAGGGCGGCGTCGCCGACGGCGAGAGCCTCGTCGCCGCCGTCCCGACGGCCTCCGGAAAGACGTTGATCGCCGAGCTCGCCATGCTCTCGGCGGTCGAGCGCGGCGGGAAGGCCCTATATATCGTCCCCCTGCGCGCGCTCGCCAGCGAGAAGAAGACCGAGTTCGAGCGCTGGGAGGAGTTCGGCGTCACCGTCGGCGTCTCCACCGGCAACTACGAGTCCGACGGCGAGTGGCTGGCGACCCGCGACGTCATCGTCGCCACCTCGGAGAAGGTGGACTCGCTGATCCGCAACGGCGCGCCGTGGATCGACGACCTCACCTGCGTCGTGAGCGACGAGGTCCACCTCGTCGACGACCCGAACCGCGGCCCGACCCTCGAAGTGACCCTCGCGAAGCTCCGGAAGGTGAACCCCGGGCTCCAGACGGTCGCGCTCTCGGCGACCGTCGGCAACGCCGACGTGATCGCCGAGTGGCTCGACGCCGAGCTCGTCGAGTCCGACTGGCGCCCCATCGACCTTCGGATGGGCGTCCACTTCGGCAACGCCATCGACTTCGCCGACGGGAGCAAGCGGGAGGTCCCCGTCGAGCGCGGCGAGGACCAGACCGCGCGGCTCGTCGCCGACGCGCTCGACACCGAGGAGGACGGGCAGGGCGGCTCCTCGCTCGTCTTCGTCAACTCCCGGCGCAACGCCGAGTCGTCGGCGCGGAAGCTCACCGACGTGACCGGCTCCCGGCTCACCGACGACGAGCGCGATCGACTCCGCGAACTCGCCGAGGAGATCCGCTCCGGCTCCGACACCGACACCGCCGCCGACCTCGCGGACGCGGTCGAGCAGGGGTCGGCCTTCCACCACGCGGGGCTCCGGAGCGAGGACCGCGCCCGCGTCGAGGACGCGTTCCGCGACCGGCTGATCAAGTGCATCTCCGCGACGCCCACGCTCGCTGCCGGCGTCAACACCCCCGCCCGCCGGGTGATCGTCCGCGACTGGCGCCGCTACGACGGGGAGTTCGGCGGCATGAAACCCCTCGACGTGCTGGAGGTCCACCAGATGTGCGGGCGCGCGGGACGCCCCGGCCTCGACCCGTACGGCGAGGCCGTGCTACTCGCGAACGACGCCGACACCAAAGAGGAGCTGTTCGAGCGCTACCTATGGGCCGACCCCGAGCCGGTCCGCTCGAAGCTCGCGGCCGAGCCCGCGCTCCGGACCCACGTGCTCGCCACCGTCGCCTCCGGGTTCGCCTCCACCCGCGACGGGCTCCTCTCCTTCCTCGACAACACCCTCTACGCGACCCAGACCGACGACGAGGGGCGGCTCGCGGCCGTCACCGACACCGTCCTCGACTACCTCGCCGTCAACGACTTCGTCGAGCGCGACCGCGACGGCGGGAGCGAGAGCCTGACCGCGACCGGTATCGGCCACACCGTCTCGCGGCTCTACCTCGATCCGATGAGCGCGGCCGAGATGATCGACGGGCTCCGGTCGGTCGCTCGGGCCGCCGCAGGCGCGGGAGCCGACGACGCCGGCACCGGCGAGTTCGTCAGGGCGGGCGAGGCGGACGGTTCGAGCGACGGCGACGAACCCGGATTCGGGACCTACACGCGCGCCGGCGAGGACGAGTCGGTCGAGGAGGGAGCGGAGGGGGCGAAGGGGGCGGAAGAAGAGGCAGACGAGGAGGCGACGAAGGCCCCCGAAGTCACCCCCCTCGGTCTCTACCACCTCGTCTGCCGCACACCCGACATGTACGAACTCTACCTGAAGTCGGGGGACCGAGAGGAGTACACCGAACTCTGCTACGAGCGCGAGGCGGAGTTCCTCGGCGACGTGCCCTCCGAGTACGAGGACGTGCGCTTCGAGGACTGGCTCGCGTCGCTGAAGACGGCCCGCCTGCTGGAGGACTGGGCCAACGAGGTCGACGAGGACCGCATCACGGAACGGTACGGGGTCGGTCCCGGCGACATCCGCGGGAAGGTCGACACCGCCGAGTGGCTCCTGCGCGCGGCCGAGACCCTCGCGCGCGACGTGGAGGGGGTCGGCGGCGACGCCGTGGTCGCGGTCCGCGAGGCCCGGAAACGCATCGAGTACGGCGTCCGCGAGGAGCTGCTTGATCTGTCCGGCGTCCGCAACGTCGGCCGGAAGCGCGCCCGGCGGCTGTTCGAGGCCGGGATCGAGACCCGCGCCGACCTCCGCGAGGCCGACAAGGCGGTCGTCCTCGGCGCGCTCCGCGGCCGCGAGCGCACCGCCGAGCGCATCCTCGAACACGCCGGCCGCGAGGACCCCTCGATGGACGACGTGCGGCCGGACAAGTCGGCCTCCGCGGCCGCGACCGCCGGCTCCGCGAGCGACGAGGACGGCGACGGACAGGCGAGCCTTGGTGATTTTCGATGAGCGACGCCGACGCCCGAGCCGACGACGCGCCCGCCTCGCCGACGGCTCCGCCCCATCGACTGATCGCGGGAACCGCCGCCGTCGACGACCTCGACGCGTTCCTCGCGTCGCTCGACGAGGTCGCATCGGAGACGGGCGCGGTCGTGCAGGCGTTCGACGCCGATCTCGTCGTCTCGGCTGCGTACCTTCGGGAGGCGACTCGCCTCGCCGCCCGCGCCATCGGTCGAGATGAGGCCGTCGCCCGCGATCCGGGCGTCGAGATCATGCTGTACGCGGCCGGCAGACGCCAGATCGACCGCGCGTTCACGGTCGGCGTCTCGGAGGGAGAACAGCGCGCGGTCCTCCTCGTCGCGGACTTCGGTGCGGTCCCGGGCGCGGGCCGGTCCGCCGCAGATCTCGACGCGGCCGCCGCGTCGGTGAGGGGGCTGCTCGCGTCGCCGTCGGAGTTCGCCGACGCCGGCGGGTTCGACCCCGCGTTCGATGCCGAGCGCGTCCGGGAGTTCTACGACATCGGCGACCGCGAGATCGCGGCGACCGCCGGCGGGCTCCCGGACATCGTCCGCGAACGCGTCGCGCTGCTTGACGTCGAGAAGTAGGGATCGAACGGGACTCGGAACGGAACCCCTTTGCTTCGGTTGGAAAACGCAGTACGTGACGGCGATTGTGTTCCAGTAGAAACTCAGACTCCAACCGAAACGACGCATGACCGTGGAGAGCGAGAGGCGGATTCGCCGACGCAGAGATCGACGGGTCGGACGAGAATCGACCGAAGCGAACCGCGAGAATAGTCCATCCTGGATTCGAACCAGGGTCGTTGCCCCCAGAAGGCAACAGGATTGGCCACTACCCCAATGGACTGTGCGCACTCATCGATAGCCAGTGGGTCTTTGTAAGCGTTGCGCGTCGCCGGCCCTCTGTTACGCGTTCACAGCCGCCTCCAGACTGATCGCCGAACGTGTGCATATCGATGCGCTTTAGCCGGTCGGATAGCCACGAACCTGTATGTACGTCGGACGATTCGTCGTCGTCGCCCCCGGTATCGGCGCCTACCGCGTCTCCTCGCGTTCGTTCCCGAACCGTCGCGTGACGGATCGGGGGGGAACGCTCACCGTCGGGCCGACTCCCGACGCGCCCGAGACGGACAACCCGTACGTCTCGTACAACTGCGCGCGCGCGGTCCGGACGCCCGCAGACGAGCCGCTGGCCGTCGTCGGCAACGGCTCGCACGTCGACCCGATCGCCGAGAAGCTCGAACTGGGATACCCCGCCCGCGACGCGCTGGCGACGCCCCTGCTCGCGCTCGACTTCGAGAAGGACGACTACGACACGCCGCGGATCGCCGGCGTGGTCGGCGCCGAGACCGCAACCGTCGGGGTCGTCCGCCGCGACGGGCTCGTGGTCGAGGCCGTCGAGGAGCCGACGATCGTCGCCACCTACGAGACGGACAGCCCCGAGCCGTACGCCCTCGCGGCCGCGGACGCCGAGACCCTCGATGCCGCGGCGGCCGCGACGGAGGTTCTCGGCGCCGACTTCGAGCACCCGGTGTGCGCCGCGGGCGCAACCGTGGACGACGGCGGCGTGACGCTGGCGTTCGACAACGACGCGGAGTGAGGAAACTCCGGGCGTTCACCTCCTTTCCGGCTCCCGACGGCTTTTGAGCCCGGCGGGCGACACGCCGGCATGGAACGAGTCACTGCGGCCGATTACCACGATATCGCCAAACCCGCGGACCCGCGGCTCTCCCCGGACGGCGACCGCGTCGCCTTCCTGCGACGGGAGCCGCTCGACGACGAGATCACCGAGTCGACGGTGTATCTCGCGGATGTCGACGGCGGCGACCCGCGCCGGCTCACCCTCGCCGAGGGGTCCGACGCGGAGCCGCGCTGGAGCCCCTCCGGCGACCGGATCGCGTTCACCGCCACGCGGGGGGCCGCCGACGACCGCCAGCAGCTGTGGGTGCTCCCGCTCTCCGGCGGCGAGGCGCGACGGGTCACCGACGCCGTCGGCGGCGTCTCAGAGATCGCGTGGTCGCCTGACGGCGAGCGGCTCGCCTTCGTTCAGTCGGTGACGGCCGAGGACCGCGAGGCGGACCGGGACCTGTCGGTCCCCGAGGAGTACGAGCCGGACGACCACCCCGACCCGCGCGTCGTCGACCGCACCGTCTACCGCTCCGAACAGCGCTACTTCGACGGTCGGCGGTCGCACGTCTACGTCGTCGACGCCGACGCGACGGTCGACGGCGCGACCGGCGACGACCCGGCCGCCGGAATCGAGCGCGTCACCGACCGCGACGCCGACTTCGGCGCGCCGGAGTGGGGTGACGCGGAGACCCTCTACGTCACCGAGCAGGTCGGCGACGACCCCGACGACTCGGTCGAGATCGCGATCCGAGCGCACGACTTCGCGATCGACGAGACCGAGACCGTCCACGAGACGGCCGGGTGGGGCGCCGCGCTCGCGGCGACCGGAGACGGCCGGGTCGCGTTCACCCACGCGGCGGCCGAGCGAGTCTCCATGCAGCAGACGGACCTGCGCGTGCTCGACCGCGAGAGCGGTGAGGTGACCGATCTCACGGCGACCCTCGACCGCGGGGTCGGCGACGCGATCGCCCCGCAGTGGGGGCCCGACGACGCGACGCTGTACTTCGCGACGCCCGACGAGGGGACGACCGCCCTCTGGTACGTCCCCGGCGACGGGAGCGCGGAGCCAGAGCGGCTCTGCCGACCCGGCACGGTGGCGGGCGGCACCGTCGGCGGACACGCGGGCGCCGGCTCCGACGAGGTGACCGTCGCGTTCGCCGCCAGCGAGTGGGACCACCCGGGCGACGCCTTCGTTTACGACGCCGGGGAGGACCTGACGACGCGGCTGACCGAGCTCAACGCCGACTACCTCGCCGAGCGCGAGATCCCGAAGCCCGAGGAGATCCGGTTCGAGTCGGACGGGGCGGAGATACAGGGGTGGGTGTTGACGCCGCCGGGGTTCGATCCGGACGGCGGGGACAACGGGACGGACGAGAAGTACCCCCTCGCGGTCGAGATCCACGGCGGCCCGCACGCGATGTGGTCGACGGCGGGGACGATGTGGCACGAGTTCCAGACGCTCGCGGCCCGCGGGTACGTCGTCTTCTGGTCGAACCCTCGCGGCTCGACCGGCTACGGCGAGACGTTCATGCAGGCCATCGAGCGCGACTGGGGCGCGGTCACCCTCGCGGACGTGACGGCGGGCGTCGAGACGGTCGCGGAGCGCCCGTACGTCGACGAGTCGAACGCCTTCGTCACCGGCGGCTCCTTCGGCGGCTTCATGACCGCGTGGACGGTGGGGCAGACCGACTACTTCCGCGCGGCCGTCTCACAGCGCGGCGTGTACGACCTGACCGGGTTCTACGGCTCGACCGACGCCGCGTACAAGCTCGTCGAGGGCGACTTCGACGCGGTCCCGTCCGACGAGCCGGCGTGGCTGTGGGAGCAGTCGCCGACCGGCCACGCCGACGCGGTCGACACCCCGACGCTGCTTATCCACTCCGAGGACGACACCCGAACGCCGATCTGCACGGCGGAGCTGTACCACCGAATCCTCCGGAAAAACGGCGTCGACACGCGGTTCGTCCGCTACCCGCGAGAGGGCCACGAGCTCTCGCGATCGGGCGAGCCCGTCCACGTCGTCGACCGCATCGAGCGGATCGCCCGCTGGTTCGACGGCTACTCCGAGCATCACGACGCGCCGCGCTCGCTCGACCGCCCCGACGAGGAGGGGTTGAGCGGCGGGGACGCGGCGGAGGGCGAGGAGAACGGAGAGAGGGACGGCGACGGGGAGTAGCGCCTACTCCCGGTTGTCCGGGTCGAACGCGTCGATCGCGGCGTGGACGCCCTCGACCCACTCGTCCAAGGCGTCGTGGAGGCGCTCCTTCGCCTCCGGGACCGGGATCGCGGTGTACTGATAGACGTAGCCGCCCGAGTCGAGCAGCCGGCGGCGACGCTCGACGAGCCCCTTCTCGCGCAGCGTCGACAGCGACCGGTTCACGTTCGACCGGTCCCGGTCGAGGGTCTCCGCGAGCTCAGCGACGGTGCTCCCCGGGTGATCGAGCAGCGTCAGGTACGTGCGGCTCTCGTGGTCTCGAACGCCGAACACGCACGAGAGCACGTGATCGAAGGAGGGCGACACGTCGCCGACGAGGTCCTCGATCTCGGGGTCGCTCATGGGCGCCGTTCGGCGGCGTTCGGGTTAAAAGTCGCCATCCGCGGTCCGCTGCGCGATAGCGGCGTCGGCGTTGTGGTCACCGCCGCTCAATCGTCGCCCGCGGCGTACCCCATCCGGCGGATACACCCGCGCATCCCCGACTCGTCGCTGTGGCGGTGGAGGTTCGTCGGCGTGTCGCAGTGGTAGGTCTCCCCGTCGTACCGGAGCACGACCTCGTGGTCGCCGCCGGCGACTTCGACGTCGACGACGATCCGCCGTCCGTCGTTGACGGCGTCGATGATCTCGTCGACCGACAGCTCGCCGGCCGCCACCCGGAGTACCTCGGTCATTGACGTGCGTTCGGGGCTCCGCGAGTTAAGTTCGGCGTGTTCGCGTCGGCGACGGTTCGCGTCGGCGACTGTTCGTGCCGGCGACTGTTCGCGCCGGCGACTGTTCGCGCCGACGACTGTTCGCGCCGACGACCCCGACGTTCGGTCGGTTGAACGGTCTCAGGTCATCGTCGAGTCCGGGCCGCCCTCCTCCTGCGGGGGCTCGACACCCTCGGCGGCGGCCACGTCGTCGGTGCGCTTCTCGGTCTCGACGTGCCAGCGGTCGATGTCGGACTCGTAGTCGGCGAGGATGTCGCTCACCGCCGCCTTCAGCTCGTCGTCGTTGACGTTCACCTCGAAGACGAACGTCTCGCCGTCCTCGCCGCGGCCGACCTCCTGAACGTTGGCGCTGACGAGCTCGTTGTCGAAGTAGTACGGCGCCATCTGGGTCATCACCTTCCGGTACACCGTGTCCTCGACCTTCCGGAGCGCCTTGCGGCTCGCGGAGTCGGCCGCGCGGGCGACGTGGCCGATCGACTCGCCCCAGCTCTCCACCGCGCTCTCCGTGTCGTTCTCCTCGACCTTCTCGTAGGACTCGGTGAGCTTCTCGCCGGCCGTCTGGAGGTCCTCGCCGGGGGATTTCCCGGCCTGTTCGCCCTCGCCTTCGCCGACGGACGCCTGCTCGGCGGTCTTCGCCGACACGTCCTCGTCGATGCGCTCGTGGGACTTCGGGCGCCAGTCGTCGAACTCGTGGAACGCGTCGCCGTCGGCGCCCGTCTCCCGGAGCGCCAGGGCGATCCGCTCGCCGTGCTCGACCACGTCGCCCCAATCCCCGCGCACCTTGAAGCCGGAGATGCTCTCTTCCATCGCTTGCCCCCCGCTACGACGCGAACGCGTATAAGTCTCTCCGACCTGACGTGAACTGCTACTCCCCGTACGCCAGCCGCCGCCCGATCGCGTCGAGGTGCGCTTTGAAGTCGCTCAGGAACCCGCCGGGCGACACGCGCCGGATCGACGACTCCGAGACCTCGATGCGATCGCCGGCGAACGGGTCCCGCTCGGCGCGCTCAGCCGGATCTCGGTCCCCGCTCACCGCGCCGACGACCGTCGACATCGAGCACCGACCGCACGCCTCCGTGCGGATCTCCTGGTCGTGGGCGTTCTGCGCCCGGGCCGTTTGGGTTCGGGCCTCCCGATCGGTCATGCGTGTTCTTGTCGTGCGTAGGCGTTCCACAGTGTTAAAACCGCCTCTCACTCCCGACTCCGCCGCGACCGGATTTCTCCTCCGAGCGGACCCCGACGGCCTTTTCACTCGTTCCGTGGAACGTGTTCACATGGGATATCGCGTCGTCGACACGGAGTCGGTCGAGCCGGAGCCCGACCGCCCCTGCGAGTGCCGGAAGCTCGCCGGCCCCGGCGGGCTCGAAGCGGCGGCGATCAACCGCTTCCGCGCGGAGCCGGGCGAGCAGCTCCCGCTGGCGTACCACTACCACGAGACCCAACAGGAGGCGTTCTACGTGGTCGACGGGACTCTCGCGGTCGAGACGCCGGCCGAGACCTACGAGGTGTCCGCGGACGACCTGTTCGTCGTCGATCCGGAGAGCCCCCAGCGGGCGTACAACCCCGCGGACGCCGACGCCCCCGTGACCGTGCTCGCGATCGGCGCGCCGCCGGCCGACGACGACGCGGTCGCGTACGAGCCGGCCGATGAGTGAGCGCGCCGAGCCGGAGGGCGACGGCGAGTATGCCGACGCGGCGACTCCGACGGAGGGCGACGACCGTCGCGTCCCCGAGGAGCTGCCGCCGGAGATCCGCGAGGCGGTCCCCGACTACGACGACGAGTACCTCGATCGCGTCTCCGACCGGCTGATGTACAGCTACGACCTCGACCGCGACGTCGCCGTCGACGGCGAGCGCTTCGAGATGACCGCCGAGATGCGGGTGCGCAACCAGAAGCAGTTCCTCCACCCCGCCCTGAGCTACGCGGACCACGACATGATGGAGTTCCTGTTCGCCCGGCGCGTCTCGACGCCGAGCGTGGGCGAGCTGGAGCGGCTCGTGGCGTTCGCCCACGGCGTCGCCGACGACCGCGTCGAGGGCCACGAACAGCACTACGGCACCGACGTCACCGTCGTGCTCGTCGCCGACCGGATCCCGGAGTCGGTCGCCGACTTCGTCGACGGGTTCCGCGACCGCACCCTCCTGAAGTTCGGCTACTACGGCCACTACGAGGTGAACCTGATCGTGGTCGCGCCCGACGACGAGGAGCTGGTCGCGAGCGAGGCAGCGGGCGTCGCCGGCGCGTTCCGTCTGTGGGAACGGGTCGACCCGCCGGACGAGGGGTTCTTCTCGCGGCTCGCGAAGCGGTTCTGGCGGTGAGGGTTCGGCACCGAAGAAATGACCGCGGAGGGCGCGGCGGCGGGGCGGGTCGCCCGCGTCAATCGTCGCTCGGTTCCACGGCCGAGCGGTCGCCGCCGCGAACGCTCGTGATGTTGCCGTAGCCGATGCGCACGAGCGACAGCGCGAGGTAGACGAGCACGGCCGCGAGCACGATGCGGACGACCATCGAGATCTGGCCGCCGATACCGGTGACGCCGCCCTGGACGAGGTTGACGAAGAACCACTGATACCCCGCCAGGAACGCTAAGGCGATCACGGTGATGGCGACCATGATGGCCATCGGCACGCCCGTGCTGACGAGCTGTTTCGTCTCGTCCCAGTTGGCGAGCCAGACGGTTCCGGTGAGCAGCGCGAGCGCGGCGAGCAGCTGGTTCGCGCTCCCGAACAGCGCCCACAGGGTCGCCCACTCGCCGGAGATGACCAGCGCGTACGCGATCAGCCCCTGGATAACCGGATTCGTGTACCGACCGCGGGCGAACGAGCCGACGCCGCCGCCGAAGCCGGTCTCGCTTACGGCCCCGTTGGTGCCGACGATCTCCTCCATCATGTATCGGCCGAGCCGCGCGGCCGTGTCCGTGGAGGTGAGCAGGAAGCTCACGAGCACCAGCGCCATGAACGGGGCGCCGTACTCGGCGGGAATGTTGAGGCTCGTGAGGATGATCCCGCCGCCGGTCGCGAAGTTCGGCAGCGCGCCGCCGATGCCGCCGGCCGCGGCGTCGGACGCGAACCCGGCGATGGCGAGCGCGGACAGCGCCGTCGCGGCGAGCAGCCCCTCACCGAGCATGCCGCCGTAGCCGATGAGGCGCGCGTCGCTCTCCTTGTTCAGCTGTTTGGCCGTCGTCCCCGAGGAGACCAGCGAGTGGAACCCGCTGATCGTCCCGCAGGCGATGGTGACGAACAGCATGGGGAAAAGCGGGTACGGCGCCCGGCTGTCGACCCCCATGAACCCCTGGAACGGTTGGATGCTGCTGTCGATCACGAGCGGCTGCGAGGCGCTGCCGAGGATCGTGCCGACGATGATCGCCAGCAGCGCCCCGCCGACGCCCGCGTACAGCAGGAACGACGAGAGGTAGTCGCGCGGCTGTAGCAGCGTCCACACCGGGAGCGCGCTGGCGATGATCGCGTATATCAGGATGACGGGCACCCAGGCGGCCGTGTTCCCGCCGAGCGCGCCCGCGCCCGGCACCCACGAGCCCGTGCTCCCCTCGAAGAGAACGAACGTGCCCGCGGTGTGGGAGGCCTCGCCCGCCAGCTCGAAGAACGCGAACGGGTACTGGATGCCGACCCAGACGCCCGCGAACACGCCGGCGACGAACAGGACTGTCCCGGGGATGAACGGGCCGTCGAGCTGGTAGAGGTAGACGCCGAACATGACCGCGAGCGCGATGTACACGAAGCTCGCGGTCGCCGCCGACGGGAACGCGTTCAACACGATCCCGACGACCAGTGCGAACACGGCGACGACGAGGATGATCGTGAGGAACGCGAACCACAGCAGCAGGTTCTTGCCACGTTCGCCGACGTACTGCCCCACGATGTACCCGATCGACCGACCCTCGTGTCGGATCGAACTCGACAGCGAGATGAAGTCGTGGACCGCGCCCATCAGGGGGTTCCCGATGGCGACCCACAGAAGCGCCGGGACCCAGCCCCAGATGGCTCCCGCGGTGATCGGGCCGACGATCGGCGCGCCGCCCGCGATGCTCGAGAAGTGATGCCCCAGTAGTACCGGTTTCTTCGACGGTACGTACTCCTGTCCGTCCTCGTACTTGTGCGCCGGCGTTTCCCGCTCGTCGTCGAGTTCGACGAACTGCGAGAGGTACCGCGAGTACCCCATATACCCCACGGTGAACGTGCCGAGCACGGCAACGACGATCCAGATTACGTTTGTCATAGGTTCCCAGCCTCGTGGTATCGATTCACGATATGCTACTTAAGTATTATCTTCAATAGTGACATACGGGGAGCGTCTCCCCGCAGGTGCGTGATTACGCCCGCCCGATAGCGGTTTATTCCCCCCACCAGACGGTAAAATACACCGCGGCAGCGCTCGGGCGTTATCGCGCGCGGTCGCGGCCCGCACGCGGTCGCGGTCTCACCGGTCGGCGCGGGCAGTCTCACCGGTCGGCGCGGGCAATCTCACCGGTCGGCGCGCACTGGGCCGCCGTCGTCGACGTGGTCGCCGTTTCCGCCGGGCTCGTCGCCGGCCGCCTCGATATCGAGGCGTTCCGCGACCTCCGCGAGGACGTCGCCGCGGACCTCCGTGGTCCGGGACTCGATCTCGGCGACCAGCGGCGGATCGAACGTCTCTCGGACCTGATCGAGCCGCTCGCGTTCGGTCGCGACCTTTTCGCGGAGGTAGCGTGCTCCCCGCCCCTCTTCGTCGTCGTCGGGCTCCGGGGTGAGCTTGTTCGCGACGAGCCCGCGGACGCGCAGGTCGCGCTCGCTGAACCCCTCGATCGCCCGCTCCGTCTCGTTGATCGAGAGCTGGTCAGGATTCAACACGAGGAAGAAGGCGGCCTCGTTCCGCATGGTCTCGCCGGCGAACTCGAAGAACTCCTTGCGCCGCTGGAGGCGTTCCAGGACGGGGTCGCCGTCCATCAGGCGCCGCGGCTCCATGTCGCCGATCGCGGCCTTCTCGAACAGGTCGATCGACTGCTTGCGCTTGTACAGCAGCCGATCGATCCAGTCGCCGAGGAACTCGGGGAGCCCTAAGAGTCGGAGCGTCGACCCGGTCGGCGCGGTGTCGAAGACGATGCGGTCGTACGACTCTCCCTCCTCGCGCATCACGCTCACGAACGCGTCGAACAGCGCGGCCTCGTACGCGCCGGGCGTCCCGTGGGACAGCTCCAGCTGGCGGTTGATCTCCGAGACCATCGCCGCCGACACCTGCTCGGAGAGCGACTCGCGGATCTCGCCGAGGTGCCGCTGCATCTCGTCTTCGGGATCGATCTCCATCGCGTCGAGCCCCGCGATCCCGTCGACCGGGGCGGGGTCGTCGCCGAACCGCTGGTCGAACACGTCCGACACCGAGTGGGCGGGGTCCGTCGAGACGACCAGCGTCCGCACGCCGTCGTTCGCGCAGCGGGACGCGTACGCGCAGGAGACGGTGGTCTTGCCGACCCCGCCTTTCCCGCCGAAGAAGACGAACCGCTCCATCAGAAGTGGTACTGCTGTCCCTTCCGCTCTATCAGGGTCTCACGATCCCATAGCCGCCGCTCCCACGCCTCGAACTCGTCTTCGAGGTAGGGGAGCAGCTCCGCGGTGTAGTACGAAACCGGCGAGGGAATCCCGAACGCGTCGGGGAAACACGCGAGCATGAACTCGTCTTCCGTGTCCTCCGCTTCCTTCTCGATCTTCTCGTAGGCCGGATGGGTGATCATCCCGTGGTACAGCCCGCGGACCCACTCTTCGAGGGCGGCCCGAAAGGCGGCGATCCGGTCGGCGACTGTCATGATCCACCGTGACACGCGGGCGCGGTAAAAGCTGTCGCGGGCCGCGGGGCGTCGCGCCTGCCCCGCCCCTGCCAGCCGTCGAGCCGATCAGGCGGAGCTGCCGTCGGCGGCGAGTTCGCCCTGCGTCTCGTCTGCGTCGTCGCCCTCGTCGAGTTCCGGCTGATCGCCGTCGTCGGGACTCGGGGAATGGACGCTGTTGCCGAGCGCGCCCCAGACGAGATACAGCATCACGACGACCATGAGCAGTGTCATGACCGTCGCGACGATCCCCACTGCGGACACGTACTGGAACATGGTGCGCGGTCCGCGGGCGCGACGTATCAACGTATCGGCTTCCGACGGGCGGACGGTGTTCGCCGTCTCGGGGAACGCGCCGCCGCCGAGTTGAAGGGAGCCGCCGCCCGACTGATCCCATGGACGACCGGACCCCGGTGACCGTGCTCTCGGGAAGCCTCGGCGCGGGCAAGACGACCCTGTTGAACCACCTCCTGCGGAACACCGGCGACCGCGACATCGCGGTGCTCGTCAACGACATGGGCGACGTGAACGTCGACGCCGAGCTGATCGCCGAGGAGTCCGAGGTCGACGTCGAGGGCGTCACGGAGCTGTCGAACGGCTGCATCTGCTGTGAGCTGCAGGACGACCTGGAAAGCGCCGTGGTGCGGCTCGCGAAGGAGCGCTCCTTCGACGCCCTGGTCGTCGAGTCCTCGGGGATCTCGGAGCCCGCGCCGGTCGCGCGGCTGTTCACGACCGAGTCGCGCGCGGCGGCCCGGTACCGGGTTGACGCGCTGGTGACCGTGATCGACACGCGGCAGTTCCTCGACGACTTCGCGGGCGAGGGAACCCCGGATCGGCGCGTCGACCCGGAGGCGGACGGGGCGACCGGTGGCGGGACGACCGGCGAGGATACCGACGGCGACCGCCCCCTCTCGGACCTCCTCGTCGAACAGATCGAGGTGTCGAACCTCGTGGTGTGCAACAAGGCTGACCTCTGTACCGACGCGGAGATCGACGTGGCGGTCGAGCTCGTGGGCGCGCTCCAGCCCGACGCGGAGACGGTCGTCACGGAGTTCTCCGCCGTCGACCCGGACCGTATCCTCGGCGTCGGCCTGTTCGACGAGCGCGAGGTCGGAGACCTGCCGGGCTGGAAGCGGGCGCTGGCCGAAGACGGTTCAGGCGACGGTGGCGAGCACGACGACGGTGGCGAGCACGCTCACCGCCATCCCGACGAGGTGTACGGCGTCACCTCCTTCACCTACCGCCGCCGCCGACCCTTCCACTCGGAGCGGCTCGCCGCGCTCCTCCGTGACCTCCCGGACGACGTGGTCCGCTCGAAGGGGACGCTGTGGGTCGCCGGCACCGACCAGCGCCAGCAGGTCGGACAGGCCGGGCTGTCGGTCCGCGCCGAGGCGCTCGGGCCGTGGATCGCGAGCCTCCCGTCGGTCGAGCGCGACATGCTGCGCTCGAACCGCCCCGACTTGGAGTGGGACGACGAGCACGGCGACCGCCGGACCGAGTTCGTCGTCATCGGCACGGGGATCGACGAATCTTCGCTCGTCGACCGGCTCGACGACGCGCTCGTCACCGACGCGGAGTGGGAGGCGTTCCGCGCCGACGAGCCGGCGATCGACCACCAGTTCCCGACCGAACAGGGCAAGGTGGTCGCGCTTCGCGAGCCCTGACGCCGCTCGCCAAGCGCGCGTCACCCGCGCACCCGATTCACCGATCGTCCGCGGTCAGCAGGCGCATCCGGGACCGCCGGCGCGCTTCGCGTCGGCCCCGCTAATGTGCGATTGTGACGCATTGTCGCGAAGACGGTGTGCCGACGAGGGACGACGCCGGGTCAAAGCAGCGGGAGCGTGAGCGCGACCAGCACGACGCCCAACCCGAGCGCCCCGTAGAACAGTCGCTCGACGCGCGGACCCGGCGGGAGGGGGCCAGCGTCGAGCGCGGGCGCGTCCCGGATTAACTGGCAGCAGGCGACCCCTGTTGCGCCGGCGAACGCCGCCCCGGACAACGCCAGCGCCGGCCGCAGCGAGAGTCCGTACGCGAGCCCGTATATCGGCCCGAGGGAGAACGCGAGCATGAACGCGAGCTCCACGGTGACGAGGAAGGGGACTGGGTCGACCGGTCTCCATGTTTATAGAGAATCAAGGAGAATACCTGCGCCTGAAGACCTGTCTCTTACCCATAACTCACTATCAGAGCGTAAATTCAATGTGGAGAGGTGAGAGAAGAATGAATTGGTCAGATCTCCGTCAATATCTACCCAAGATCAGAGAGATCTCGACGAAGCCGCTTGAGGAATTCGAGAGAAGTGGTGATTCCCATGGGTTCCGCTGAATGAGTCGCGTGAGCGCTCATTCAGCACCGAGTTCGTATCCTTCAGCCCACATGCGTAGCTTCTGGAGTCCTTTCCACATCGTTTCCCACCCTGGTGGTGGATCTGAACCACGATCAAGATAACCGCCGAGCTTAGCCACGCTTACTGCGTATCCTTTCCCATCTTGACCACTCAATTCTGGAAATTCCGTTTCCAGAAGTGTGCGCTCTGCCTCACTCAACAGGGTTTCCGGGGATATTGAGCTGTCACCACGAGCAAGCTCTCGTAGCTCCAAAACTTTCCACGCAATCACTGAATACACACTCAGCAGGATCTCCATCCGCTCCCAAGATTGCAACTGCCGTTCTTCGATTTCACAGCCGCTCTTGAGCACTTTGTGCCAGTCTTCAATCCGCCAGCGAAGGCCGTAATAGAACGAGAAGATGTACAACTTCTGGGCGTTCAAGAAGTTCATCCACCGTCTCGCATGCGTCTGTGAAGAGTACGGTATCAGCCTCGAAGCCGAGTCGGAAGCGTGGACGAGTCAGACGTGTCCTGAGTGTGGCGACCACGAGGAGACGGTTCGTCACGGGGATACGCTGACGTGTTCGTGTGGATTCGAGGGGCACGCCGACCTCACGGCGTCAGAGACGTTCCTTCGAGAACACAGCGATTGCGAAGTCAGGCCGATGGCACGGCCCGTGCGGTTCGAGTGGGATGACCACGATTGGTCGGGGAAACCATACCCTCACGAAAGTCCCAAAGAAGTGCGCACGAACCCGCAAGTTGCCTCCGTGAGTCGGTAGCCGAACCCCCAACGGAGGAATCCTCGCGCTTTAGCGCGGGGAGGATGTCAAAGGCGGGTGACGTTCGTCGCGCGCGGACCCTTCTCCGCCTCCTCGATGTCGAACTCGACTTCCTGACCCTCTTCGAGGTCCGGGCCGCCGACGTCCTCCATGTGGAAGAACACGTCCTCGTCCGCGTCGTCAGTCTCGATAAATCCGTAGCCGCCAGTGTCGTTGAAGAAGTCAACTTCACCTTTCGCCATTGCGTCCATAATAGGGGTGACCGCATAAAAGGCTTCCGCGAGCGGTGCGGGAGTGCGAACGGGTCTCACAAGCGGCGTCACGAACGGAGCCCGCGATCGGGAGTCGATTCTCCTCGAGGCACGCATCCCGGGGCACGCGTCCTCGGAGTACGTCTTTCGTCCTCGGAGTACGTCTGCCCCTCGAAGTACGTCTCATCGACCGCTCGTGCGCCCCCGGATCGACCACGATCGCGAGGGGCGCGGAACAGACGACACAATCCAAACACGTCGGCGGCGGCTCCGGGGAGCGAGTCCCCGAAGACTCCGCCACGTTAGTAACTACTATACGACCCCGGTTCGGAACCGTTAGGTATGAGTCAGTCGTACAATCGAGGCCTCATCGAGGACTTCAGCCGGTGGCGGGAGTTCGAGGCGGGGATGTGGGCTTGGATCTTCCATAAGTTCACGGGGTGGGTGCTCATCGGCTACCTGTTCACCCACATCGCCGTGTTGAGTACCGCGATCCCGGCAGCCGACGGCGCGACGATGATGTTCCAGGGGTCGGAGACGGACGTGTTCACGGCGACGATCGTCAGCCTCGAAGGGCTGCTTTTAGTGCGCATCCTGGAAGTCGGCCTGCTCGCGGTCGCCGTCTTCCACATGCTCAACGGCACCCGGCTCCTCCTCGTCGACCTCGGCGTCGGGCTGGAAGCACAGGACAAGAGCTTCTACGCGTCGCTGATCTTGACCGGAGCGATCACCGTCGCGTCCGTTCCGACCTTCATCGCGGGGGCGTTCTGAGATGGCCGAGCGCTACTCCTCGTTCAACTCCGGCGGTCGGATGTGGCTGCTTCAGCGCGTCACGGCGGCGTTCCTGCTGGTCGTGCTGGCGTTCCACTTCTTCCTGCTCCACTTCGTCCACCACGCCGACGAGGTCTCGCTCGCGGCGAGCTCGGCGCGGATGGAGCAGCTGAGCTACTACTCGCTGATGGTGCTGTTCCTCGTGACCGCGACGTTCCACGGGGTCAACGGCGTGTACAACGCCCTTATCAATCAGGGGCTGACCGGCACCAAACGCACGGTCGTCAAGTGGACGCTCGTGGCCGCGAGCGTCGTGCTGCTGTTCCAGGGGATTCGGACGGCGAACGCGTGGGCGGGCGGCTTCCCACTGCTCTGAACTATGAGTACGCAGACACCGACACAGACCGAGGAATCGAGCGACACCGACGCCGAGGCGGACGCCGCCTCGAAGGGCGACGAGCGTCGAGACGAGAAGCGACGGCGCGCCGCCGAGGAGCGCGCGCGCCGGCAGGCCGAAGAGGCCGAGAAGGCCGCCGTAGACGAGGAGACGATCGAGCTGAAGGTGTTCCGGTACGACCCGGAGATCGAGGGGAAACAGGACCCGCGGTTCGACACGTTCCACGTCCCGTTCACGAAGGGGATGACCGTCCTCGACGCGCTGATGTACTCGCGGGACACGTACGACTCCTCGCTCACGTTCCGCCACTCCTGTCGGCAGGCCGTCTGCGGCTCCGACGCGATGTTCGTCAACGGGGGCCAGAAGCTTGCGTGTAAGACCCAGATCGCCGACCTCGAACAGCCGATCCGCGTCGAACCGCTCCCGCACGCCGAGGTCCGGAAGGACCTCGTCGTCGACATGGAACACTTCTACGACCAGATGGAGGCCGTCGAACCGTACTTCCAGACGAACGAGTACCCCGACGGCGAGTTAGAGGAGCAGCGCCAGACGCGGGAGAACCGCGAGAAGATCAAGATGTCGACCCGGTGTATCTGGTGTAGCGCGTGTATGTCCTCGTGTAACATCGCCGCCGGCGACAACGAGTACCTCGGCCCCGCCGCGATCAACAAGGCGTACCAGTTCGCCATGGACGAGCGCGAGGGCGAGGAGATCAAACAGCAGCGGCTGGAGATCATCGAACAGGAACACGGCGTCTGGCGGTGTCAGACTCAGTTCTCCTGTACGGAGGTGTGCCCGAAGGACATCCCCCTCACCGAGCACATCCAGGAGCTGAAACGCGAGGCCGTCAAAAACAACCTGAAGTTCTGGTGAGCACGGTGGACACGCTCAAGGGACTCCAAATCTAACGAGATACCATACAACAATGCACGAACACGACGTTATCGTTGTCGGCGCCGGGGGGGCGGGACTCCGGGCGGCGATCGCGGCACAGGAAGCGGGGGCCGACGTGGCCATCGTCTCGAAGCTCCATCCGGTTCGATCGCACACGGGCGCGGCCGAGGGAGGAATCAACGCGGCGCTGCGCGACGCCGACTCCTGGGAGGACCACGCCTACGACACGATGAAGGGGTCCGACTACCTCGGGGACGCCCCCGCGGTCGAGGCCCTCTGTCAGGAGAGCCCGGAGGAGGTCATCCAGCTCGAACACTGGGGGATGCCCTTCTCCCGCGAGGAGGACGGGCGCGTCTCGCAGCGACCGTTCGGCGGGCTCTCCTTCCCCCGGACCACCTACGCCGGCGCGGAGACCGGCCACCAGATGCTCCACACGATGTACGAGCAGGTGGTCAAACGCGGAATCACGGTGTACGACGAGTGGCACGTGATGGAGCTAGCCGTCACCGACGAGGAGGACCCGGACGACCGGACCTGCCACGGCGTCGTCGCCTACGACATCCAGAGCGGCGAGATCAGCGGCTTCAGCGCCGAGAACGGCGTCATCCTCGCGACCGGCGGGATGGGACAGGTGTTCGATCACACCACCAACGCGGTCGCGAACACCGGCGACGGCGTCGCGATGGCGTACCGCGCGGGCGTCCCGATGGAGGACATGGAGTTCATCCAGTTCCACCCGACGACGCTGCCGTCGACGGGCGTGCTCATCTCCGAGGGCGTCCGCGGCGAGGGCGGCATCCTCTACAACGAGAAGGGCGAGCGGTTCATGTTCGAACACGGCTACGCGAACAACGACGGCGAGCTCGCCTCCCGCGACGTGGTCTCCCGCGCCGAGCTGACCGAGGTCAACGAGGGCCGCGGTATCGAGGACGAGTACGTCCACCTCGACATGCGCCACCTCGGCGAGGAGCGCATCCTCGACCGACTGGAGAACATCCTCCACCTCGCGGAGGACTTCGAGGGCGCCGACGGGCTCACGGAGCCGATGCCGGTCAAGCCCGGGCAGCACTACGCGATGGGCGGCATCGAGACGAACGAGTTCGGCGAGACCGTTATCGGCGGCCTCTACGCCGCCGGCGAGTGCGCCTGCGCGTCGGTTCACGGCGCGAACCGCCTCGGCGGCAACGCCCTGCCGGAGCTCATCGTCTTCGGCAAGCGCGCCGGGCGCCACGCGGCCGGCGAGGAGATGGGTGAGGCCGAGGTCACGACCGGAAAGGACGGCGACTGGGAGCCGGCCGACTACGAGTTCGAGGTCGAGGTCGGGGAGACCGGCGGACAGGGACCCGCCGCGGCCGACGGCGGCGCGGTAGCGACCGATCCCGACGGCGTGCTCGAAGCCGAGGTCGAGCAGGCCGAGGCCCGCGTCGAGGAACTGCTCTCGCGAAAGGGTCGGAACCACGCCGAGATCCGCTCGCAGGTCCAGGAGACGATGACCGCGAACGTCAACGTGTTCCGCGAGGAGGGCCGACTGGAGGAGACGCTCGGCGACCTCCGAGAGGCCCGAGAGGCGTACAAGGACGTGGCCGTCTCGGACCCGTCCCGAACGTTCAACACCGACCTCATCCACACGATGGAGACCCGGAACATCCTCGACATCGCCGAGGCGCTCACGATGGGCGCGCTCGCGCGCAAGGAGTTCCGCGGCGCTCACTGGCGGAAGGAACACCAAGAGCGGAAAGACGAGGACTGGCTGAAACACACGCTCATCTCGTGGAACGACGGCGAGCCCGAGCTGTGGTACAAGCCGACAATCCTCGAAGGCGAGAGTAAGACGTACGAGCCGAAGAGCCGGTCGTACTGAACGGCGAGCCGACCACGATCGATCCGGATCGTTCACGGTTTCCTATCCGTCGTCGGTCGAAGTCCGGCGGGAGTCCGCCGGACGCGGCGGCGATGAGGTCACCGACGCCGACCGCGTTTTGACGTGTCCCGTCCGCGTTCGCTCCGCTGTCGGCCGTCTGTATGCCTTCGACGATCGTTGAATGGGGGGTTTATTATCGTCGAATTCAATGGATCGGACAAGATGTTAGAGACAGAGACCGCACGCACCGCGGCGCCGGCCCTGCCGCCGGAGCTGCAGTCTCCCCGCGCGAAGCTCGTGTACCTGTACCTGACGACGAACGGCAACGCCACCGTCTCGGAGATGGGCGACTCGCTCGGGATGAAGAAGCTCTCGCTGTACAGCATCCTGAAGACCCTCCGGAAGGAGGGGATGGTCGACTGCGACGGCGACACCTACGCGCTGAACTGACGGTACGGTTCGGTCGTTCCCCACCGCTCCCGCCAGCGGAGCGTTTACCAGCCCGCGGGACGCAGTGTGTCCGTGGACGCGAACCAAAACGAGCTCCGGAACCCGTTCGGGATGGACGCGGACTGCGAGAACTGTCCCGAGCTGTGCGGCTCCCGCGACCGCGTCGTTCACGGCTACGGTGACGTGGGCGGCGAGTTCCTCGTCGTCGGCGCGCGCCCGAACACGACCGCCGAGGCCAACGGCGTCCCCTTCACCGGCACCGGTGCCGGCGAGCGGGTGCAGTCGATCTTCGCCGACCTCGGGTTCGTGCGGTCGGCGCCGGACGCGGCGGAGCCCGACGTGCAGAACGTATTCTTCACGAACCTGACGCGCTGTCGCCACCCCGAGCGCGAGCCCACCGATCGGGAGGTCGAGACCTGCGAGCCGTTCCTCAACGCGGAGATACGGATGATCAACCCCCAGATCATCGTTCCGGTCGGCGAGCGACCGCTCCGCGAACTCGCGGTCGCGTACACCACCCGACGGCCGGACTCCTTCGACGTCGACGCCGAGCACGCGACGACGATCCGGGGGCGCGGCTTCGAGCTGGTGCCGATGAAGGAACCGGCCGAGATGACCGACGCCGAGGCCGACGCGTTCCGGGAACACATGCGCGAGAACGTGTTGAGTCGGGATTACCGGCAGACGAAGGGACGGCGGAGCCGGTGAGGTGCCGTCTCAGCGGGCGGCGGTCGTCAGTCGGCCGCGTCGTCGAGATCTCCCACGTCGTCGATCGCGTCCCCGAGGAGGTCGGTCGTCGCGTCCTCGCTGTCCGCGCCGAACGCGCAGTCGATGAGGATGTGGCCGCCGAGCGTCGTGGGTGAGATCACCTGATCCGCCCCGGCCCGTCGGAGCTTGTTGACGTTCTCGCGCTGGGTCACCGCCGCGACGATCCGCACGTCGGAGTTGAGCTGTCTGGCGGTGAGGATCGCGAGCGCGTCGCGAGCGTCGTCGTTCGTCGCGACGACGACCGCGCGGGCGCCGGCGAGGTTGACCCGTTCCAGCGGTTCCACGTCGCTGGGGTCGGCGGTGTACACTGGGACGTCGTGGTCTGCGAGCCGCTGGGCGGCGGTCTGGTCGGTAGTCACGACGGCGTACTCGACCCCGTCGCGGGCGTCGAGTTCTTCGAGGATCGGTTCGGTCAGGTCCCCGTAGCCGAGCACGAGGACGTGGTCGTCGAGGAGGTCGATCTGTTTGTCGGTCATTTTTCCGAGCGCCTTGGAGAGCTGCGCCTCGATGGCGGGTGTGAGGAGGACCCCGAGCGCCACCGCGAACGCGGCGACGTTCATCACGAGCGAGGAGAGCACGAACAGCTGGGCGATGTCGGCGGCCGCGCCGGCCTCCGGGGTCACGTCCCCGTAGCCGACCGTGGAGGCGGTGACGACGGTAAAGTAGAACGCGTCGACGATGGTCTCGACCCCGTTGAACTGGTCGCGGAGCGCGTACGTGCCGACCGTCCCGTACGAGATGGCGGTCACGAGCGCCGCGCCCGCCGCGAGCTGCGTCGGCGACGGGGAGAAGTCCCTGTCGAACCGTCGCCGGTTGAACGCGAGCGCGGGTGCCGACAGGACGGACAGCGCGACCAGCGGGAACGACAGCACCGACGCCTGCATCAGTCCCTGAACAGCGGTTAAAGGAAGCAAAACCGCCGTGGAGTGCCAGCCGACGCGGTAGCCGTTCTTCAGCGCGAAGCCGCTTCCGAGCATCGCGAACCCCGTGATCGTGCCGGTGAACCCGACGGTCTGGCGGACGACCGCGGGGACGTACGGCGCTAGCGGCCCGTCGACGCCGAGCCCGCCGATCTGGGCGAGGCCGGCGAGGATAGACAGCACCGCGACCGCGAACGTCAGGAGGATCGACGCTCGGACGGTCACCCAATCGCGGGTCAGCTCCATGGCGGGTGGTCGCCGACGGCGGACTTAAACCCCGCGAGCGGGGCCGGCTGCCTCTCCGGGGAGTTGACGGGCGGCCTGCGACGCTCCCGGCGCCGACACACGTTTAACCGCTCCGCCGGTTGGGGGGCGTATGTCACTGCCCGTCGAGATCGTCTTCGGGATCTACCTCGGCGTCATCACCGGGATCGTCCCCGCGCTGGTCGCCGGCGTGCTCGGGTTCGTGTTCAAGTACGTCACCGACGTGACGATCCCCGGGCTCGGGGTGGTCGTGTTGTCGCTCGCGATCGCCGGCGTCAACGGCGGGCTGCTCGCGCTCAACGACGAGACGATCCGGTCGTCGGAGCGCGCGCCGGCGATCCTCACGGCGATCGTCGTGGTGTTGATGCTCTCGATGTACGCCCACGCGCAGGGGGACCGACTCGGCGCCAGCGTTCCAAAGCGGATCTCGCTCAAACAGCTCCGGGACCGGACCCTCTCGACCGACGTGATCGAACTCGTCGGCGGCCGCGGGCGGGTCTCCGTCGAGGTGGCCGGCGAGGTGAGCGACATGGAGGGGTACCCGCCGCTGCCGGCCGAGACGCGCCGGGCGATCCTCGACGGCGACTGGACGTTCCCGGCCGACCTCCCGCTCGCGGAGCTGGAAGACCGGTTCGCGGAGCGGCTCCAGACCGAGCTCGATCTGGCCGACGTGGCGGTCCGGATCGACGAGCAGGCGCGCGCGACGGTGTCCGCCGCGCCGCCGACCGGGGCGCTCTCGAAGCGGGTCCCGGCCGGGAAGCGAGCGGTGTCGGTGTCGGCGCTCGTGCCGACCGGCATCGCCCGCGGCGACGTGGTCCGCGTGGTCACCCCGGACCTCGACGTCGGGGGGGCCGTGCTCGCCGCGCGGTCGAGCGGGAAGCCGGAACCGGGAGCCGGTGCGGCGCCCGCACCCGACTCTCCCGGCGGCGACGGCGCGAATCCGGAGCCGGACGAGGACGCCCGGACCGACGGCGGAGCGGCGACCGTGACCTCCCCGCCGGCGGCGACCGCGCCCACGACGACCGGCGGCGAGGGGCGGGTGACGGTCGCCGTCGACCGCTCCGAGGCGACGGCGCTCCTGCGCGCCGACCGGGGACGCGTGCTGGTGCTGTCTCGCGGCACCCGCCGCGAGTACGAGCTCACGGCGCTGTTGCGGCGGACCGGCAAGCGGTTCCGGAAGGTCTCGGTCGTCGCCGGGGGGCCCTTGGACGGCCACACCATCGGCGGGGCCGAGATCCGCGAGGCGTACGACGTGGCCGTCCTCGCGGCGCGTCACGAGTCGTGGACGATCGCGCCGAGCGGGTCGCAGTCGCTGTCGGCGGGCGACGAGCTGTTCGTCGTCGGGAGCCGCGACGCGATCGACCGGTTCGCGGAGGTGGCCGCGTGATTTCCGCGGTCGCCGCGGTCGCCGGCGCGGAGGCCGTTGCCGCGAGCCCGGACGCGGCGAGCGTCGCCGTCGTCACCGCGACCGCCGTCGATGTCGGATTCGCGCGGCCGCGGCAGGCGGCGGTCACCCTCGTCACGTTCGCGGTCGTCGCCGCGCTCGTCGCGGGGAGCGCGGCGCTGGCCTACCGCTGGTACTTCCGCACGGAGATCCCCGAGGGAGTGACCGGCCTGCTCGGCGTCGCCGTCGTCGCGCTGTACCTCAACACGACCTCGCTGGGGTCGGTCGCGGTCGGCGACAACCCGGCGCTTCTGGCGCCCGAGAGCGTGTTCTTCAACGTCGTCTCGCTGGGCGTGGCGGCGGTAACGGCGCCCGTCGGCCGGTACGCGGGCGACCGGCTCGCGGTCGACGTCTTCGCGCTCTCCGGGGCCAAACAGCTCGAAGGCGAGCTGAGCGGCGTCGTGCGCGCGGTGGGTCGGTTCACGGCGGTGACGCTCCCGCCGGCCGACGAGATCGGCGACATGGACACGTACGACCCGGTCTCGCCGGAGAAGAAGGCGGAGCTCGCCGAGAGGACCCTGCTCTTCCCGCGGAAGCTCTCGGCGGAGGAGCTCCGCGAGCGGCTCGTCGCCCGCCTCAAGGAGGAGTACGGCGTCGGCTACGTCGACGTCGACCTCGACGCGGACGGGACGGTAGAGTACTTCGCGGTCGGCTCCCGCGCCGCCGGGCTCGGGCCGACGCTCGCGCCGGGATCGGCGGCGATCGCGGTGGCGGCGGACCCGCCGAACAACGCCACCGCCGGCGACACGGTCCAGCTGTGGCGGGACGACCCGGAGCCGAAGCGCGTCGCGAGCGGCGAACTGCGCGGGGTCGCCGGCGACGCCGTCACCGTCGCGCTCGACGAGTCGGACGCCGAGCGCCTGACCGACGAGGGGGGGTACCGGATCGTGACGCTTCCCGCGGAGCCGCAGGCGGACCGGGAGTTCGCCTCCCTGTTGCGGAACGCGGACGAGACGATGGCGGCCGTGACCGTCGAGGCGGGGAGCGACCTCGACGGGAGCACCGTCGGTCAGGTCGACACCGTCGTCGCCGCCGTCCGCCCGGCCGACGGGTCGGTCCAGCCGATCCCGCCGCGCGCGTACGCGTTCGGCGCCGGCGACCTCGTGTACCTCGTCGGACGCCCGGACGCGATCCGTCGGTTCGAGGCGGCCGCTGCGGGGGGTAAGACGGCGCCCGCGGACGGTGGAGGCGACGCGGACGGTGGAGGCGACGCGGACGGTGGAGGCGACGCGGGCGGTGGAGGCGACGCGGGCGGTGGAAGCGACGCGGGCGGCAACGGCGGGAGCGGCGGCGAGGCCGACGGCGGCGGAAGTGGCGACGGCGAGACCGACGACGGCGGACGCGATGACACCGGCGAGACCGCGGCTCCCGGAGACGCGGACGGGGCGCAACGCTCTTGAGTCGCCCGCGCGGGGATCACGCGTATGGAGTGGAAGCTGTTCGCCGACCTCGCAGAGGTCGCCGGCGGACGAGAGATCGACGTGGCGGCGGAGCCGGGAGACACGGTCGGCGACGCGCTCGACACGCTGTTGGAGGCCCGCCCTGACCTCCGCGACCGGGTGCTCGACGACGGCGAGGTCGCCGACCACATCAACGTCCTCCGGAACGGCCGGAACGTCCGCCACGACGACGGGATGGACGCGACCCTCGAAGCGGGCGACGAACTGGCGCTGTTCCCGCCCGTAAGCGGGGGCGCCGTCGGGCGGTAAAGGGGCCGGGAGGCGGGCCGATCGATAGGTCGATAGATCGGTCGTTTCAAACGGTCGCGCACCGCACCTCTCGCCATGAGCAACAGCGACGACGACGGTGGGCACGAGGGACGCGAATCTCACGCCGACGGTGACAACGACCACGAGTCGGAAGAGACCGGGGGCGATCCGCCGCGCGAGGAGTTCCACGAGGACCCGGTCGGGCACGTCCGCGCGACCGCCGACATGACGGTCGGGCAGCTGGTCGAGGGGTACGGCGACGCGGGTATCGGCGCGGCGTCGGTCAACGAGGCGGGCGACGTGCTCGCGGAGATGTTCGCGAACGACGACTGCACCGTGTTCCTCTCGTTGGCGGGCGCGATGGTGCCCGCCGGAATGCGTCGGATCGTCTCCGACCTCATCCGAGACGGCTACGTCGATGCCCTGGTGACGACGGGCGCAAACCTCACCCACGACGCCATCGAGGCCATCGGCGGGAAACACCACCACGGACGGACCCACGACCCCGAGAAGACCCCCCGCGAGCACGACGAGCGGCTCCGCGACGAGGGCGTCGACCGCATCTACAACGTCTACCTCCCGCAGGAGCACTTCGCCGCGTTCGAAGGTCACCTGCGCGAGGAGGTGTTCCCGGAGTTGGTGGGAGAAGACTCCGTCTCTATCGCCGACCTCACCCGCGAACTCGGCCGGGCCAACGCCGCGGTCAACGAGCGCGACGACGTGGCCGAGGACCCCGGCGTCGCCGCCGCGGCCTACGAGTGCGACGTGCCCGTCTACTGCCCGGCCGTGCAGGACTCCGTGCTCGGGTTACAGGCGTGGATGTACGCCCAGACCGCCGACTTCACGCTCGACGCCCTGGCCGACATGACGGCGCTGACCGACCTCGCGTTCGACGCCGACGACGCCGGCTGCCTGCTGGTCGGCGGCGGCGTCCCGAAGAACTTCACGCTCCAGACGATGCTCGTCACCCCCCGCGCCTACGACTACGCGGTCCAGATCACGATGGACCCCGAGGCGACCGGCGGGCTCTCCGGCGCCACCTTGGAGGAGGCCCGGTCGTGGGGGAAACTGGAGACGGACGCGCGCAACGCCTCGGTCTACGGTGACGCGACCGTCATGCTGCCGATGCTGATCGCGGCCGCTCGCGAGCGCGTGGAGTAGTGTGGCTTCGACGGCTACTGGACCCTGACGGCTACTGGATGTGGCCTTCGCGGCGGAGCTGGTCCGCGTCCTCGTCGTCGTACCGCCACTCGACGTTCGCCTTCTCGTCCTGCCAGTCCCACGGTTCCGCGAGGACGACGTCGCCCTCGCTGATCCACGTTCGGTACTTCATGCGGCCGGGAATCCGGCCCATCCGCGTCTCGCCGTCGACGCAGCGCAGTCGCACGTGGTTCCCGCCGAGGTGTTCCGTCACCACGGCGAACACTTCGTCGTCCGAGGGCATTCGGAGGTTCCGACGCCCGGATTCTTCGCTCATACAGTTCGTATGACGGTCGTCCGTATAAGTGATGGGAGACGCGTGTGCGCGTTTCTCGTGAGAGTTATTGGCAGGGATCTCGGACGGCTCGGTCGGCCTCGGATCGCGTGAACCGCCGTTCGACGTCGCCCTCAGACCCCGCCGGAGCGGGTCCAGCCGAACGCGGCGTCGACCTGCGCGAACGTCTCCGCCTGATCGCCGGAGTTGTCGACGACGACGTGGTCGGTCTCGATCCGGTCGAACAGCTCCTTGAAGTGGAGGTGGACCTCGAAGTCGGCGTCGCTGATCCCGTCGCGACGCTCGATCCGGCGCTCGACGACCGCCTCGTCGCACTCCACCTCGACGAGCGCGAGCCCGTCCGCGGCGCGCTCGCCCGTCTCGCGCGCGTCCGCGCGAAACCGCGCGTCGGCGAACGTCGCGTCGAGGACGACGGCGGAACCCTCGGCGACGCGGTCGCCGGCGCGGTCGATCAGCTCCGCGTAGACGGCCTCGGTCTCCGCGTCCGTGTACGCCGGCTCGTCGAACAGCTCCTTGCGGATCACGTCGGTCCGGAGGACCTCGCCGCCGACGCGGTCGGCGATCCGCTCCGCCACCGTCGTCTTGCCGACGCCCGGCAGTCCGCAGACCACGACCAGCGCGCCGGCGGACGCCTCCGCGGCCGACGGCGCGCTCGCGTCGTCCGCCGGGTCGGCCCCGTCACCCGTCGGGCGGGTGGCCGCCCCCTGCGGCCCCGTACCGTCGGTCGCGTCACCGTTCGACATGGGCACCTCTCCCGGTTCCGGTGGTCAGCTGCCCTCCGTAACTCATCCATCCGCACGGTCCGTCGAGAGGTAAATGAAGCTTCCCTTCAGCGGCGGGGACGCGGGACACCGAGCACCGTCGCCGTTCCCTCGGACCGGGCGATCCGCCGAGCGAAGCGTTCAAATCCCGCCGCGACGACGGGTCTCGCATGAAGGACATGGAGTCGCTCGTGC
The DNA here is from genome assembly GCF_004114995.1 of Halorubrum amylolyticum. Lineage (GTDB taxonomy): Archaea > Halobacteriota > Halobacteria > Halobacteriales > Haloferacaceae > Halorubrum > Halorubrum amylolyticum. The sequence continues at coordinate 54,292 of NZ_SDJP01000007.1, read as the reverse complement.
TCGATCAGGACGACGAGACCCTCGCGCCCGCGGTGGTGGTGGCGACGATCGCCCTCCTCGCCGTCTTCGTCGTCGGATTCCTGGTACAGATCGTCGGCCTGATCGCGTGAGCGTCGTCGGCCCGATAGGCCCCCGCTGCCACCGATTCTCGCCCCGTTCGTCTCCTTTTTAAACACGGGGGCGGGTCGACGGGTATGGCGCGCGACCTCCTGACCGAACTCCTCGACCGCAACGACGAGCACGTCGCGTCGCTCGACGCGGAGACCTTCGGGGGCCAGCGCGACGGCCAGCGCCCCTCGGTCGTCTCCGTCTGCTGTTCGGACTCCCGCGTGGCTCAGGAGGGGATGTGGGCGGTCGATCGGCCGGGCTTCCTCTTCACCGCCGGCAACATCGGGAACCGCGTGAGCGACCGCGTCGACGGCGAGCGCGTGCTCGCCGGCAGCGTCGCGTACCCGCTCGCCTACACCGGCACGGACGCGCTCGCGGTCGTCGGACACACCGGGTGCGGCGCGGTCGGCGCGGCCCTCTCCGCGGTCCGTACCGGCGAACTCCCCGAGGAACCCGGCGTCAGAGCCGACGTGGAGGAGCTCGTCCCGATCGTCGAGTCGGGCCTCGACGCGCTCGACGGCGACGGCCCCGGCGAGGACGAACCCGGCGACGACGAGCCCGTCGGCGACGCTCCCACCCTCCGGAACCGGCTCGTCGAGTACAACGTCCACGAGCAGGTGACGATCGCCCGGGGAACCGAAACGGCCGCCGGCGCCGACGTGTACGGCTTCGTCTACGACTTCCACGGCGCGTACGGGACCCGCGACGGGGCGGCCTACCTCGTGAACGTCGACGGCGAGCGCGACCCCGAGGCTCTCCGCGACCGGGTGGGGCCGGCGTACGCGGACCACGTCGCCACGCTGCTATGACATCCTCCCCGGCACGACGGCCCACCCCGCCGCCACCCCGCCGCCACGCCGCCACGCCGCCACGCCGCCACGCCGCCGTCTCCAGCCCGCCGCATCCGACAGGGGTATCACGCCGACGGCCGAACCGCACGTAATGGACCGTCGCGTTCTGTTCGCGAGCCTGATCCTGTTCGCCGGCGGCGCGACCGGCGTGGGCGTCGCCCTCTTCGCGTTCGTCGGCGTCGACGACGCCACCATCGACGCAGAGGTCGTCTGGGAGTCGGAGCCCGTCGCCGGCGACGACGGCAGCGGCGCGGTCGTCGCCACCATGGACGGCGACCCGATCGTCCTCCAGCCGACGGTCGAGGACGGGAACCGGACGATACGCGCCACCGCCGTCGGCGGCGACGTGGAGTGGAGAACGCCGGTCGGCGGGGAGGACGCCGGTACCGGCGACACCGACGACGGCGACGGCACCGATCCCCCCGCGACGAGCGGGTTGGTCACCGGCGAGCTCGGCGGCGACGAGGTCGTCGCGTTCACGACCGCTCCCGGCTCCCTCGTCGTCCTCGACCCGACGGACGGCACCGAGCGGTTCGCCGTGGACCTCGGCGGACCGGGCGGGCTCCGGCCGGCGATCGGGGACCTCGACGGCGACGGCAACGCCGAGGTCGCCGCGGTCACGACCGACGGCAAGGTCCGAGCGGTCGACGCCGGCGGCGACCCGGTCTTTGAGGTCGATCTCGACGAATCGGTGAAGCGCCGACCGCTGGCCGTCGACTTCGACGGGTCTGAGGGAACCGGGGCCGGCGGAGACGGCGAAGACGGCACCGCCCGCGGGCTCGCGGTCGCGACCGCGGCCGACGGGGAGCGCTCGATCAGCCTGCTCGACGCGAGCGGCGAGGCGCGGTGGACGACGACCCCGTCGGTCACGCCCCTGAGCTGGAGCGCGGCGGACACCCGGAGCGGCCCGGTGCTCGCGCTCGGCGGCGCGAACGGGAACCTGGAGACGATCGACGTGGCCGACGGCGGGAGCCGCTACGAGGTCGGGCTCCAGGACCTGCCCGTCACCGTCGGCGACGCGGACCCCGGTCGCGTCCACGTCGGCGGGAGCGGGAGCGTCTGGGCGGTCGACCTGCTCGACGGCGAAGTCGTCTGGAAACAGCAGTACGGCGGCGACACCCGAGTGAACGCCCCGGGCGTCGCCGATGTCGACGGCGACGGGTCCCCCGGCCCGGTCGCGGTGAACCGGAACGGCGGCGTCCTCGCGCTGAATCAGCACGGCGAGGCGATCGCCCGCGGCGAAGTCGGCGACGCGGTCGTGTACGCGGGCCCCCTGTTCGCGGACGTGACCGGCGACGGGAGCGCGGAGGTGCTCGTGGTCGTCGAGGACGGTCGGGTCCTGGCGCTGTCCGACTGAAGAGTCGGGACCCTTCGCGGGCGGATTTATCACCCGATACGGGACGGCTTCCCGTCGCAGTCACCGAATTTCAGCGGTGGTTTCACCGGAAACGAGGTGTGTCGGAATGGCTACCGCTCGCGGGAGCGCAGCGTCGGAGGAAACGACAGTGAAAGGCGGCGTCGCCGGTCAGCGCTGCTCGTCCTCGTACACCCACGCCGCGGTGTCGAGGCCGTAGTCGACGAGCTCGTCCTCGTCGAAGAACAGGCCGATCTCGCGCTCGTTGGCGCCCTCGTCCTCGTGGTCCGACGCGTGGATCACGTTGTGGCCGAGATCGAGGCCGAAGTCGCCGCGGATCGTGCCCGGGGCGGACTCGGCGGGATCGGTCTCGCCGACCATCGAGCGAACCTGTCGGGTCGCGTCCGCGCCCTCCCACACCATCGCGAAGACGGGGCCGGAGGTGATAAAGTCGACAAGGCCGTCGAAGAACGGCTTGCCCTCGTGTTCACCGTAGTGCTCGTGGGCGAGTCCCTCGTCGATCTGCATGAACTTGCCGCCGACGAGCTTCAGCCCGCGGTCCTCGAAGCGGGAGACGACCTCGCCGATGAGACCGCGCTGCACGCCGTCGGGCTTGACCATCACGAAGGTGCGCTCGTCGTGGTGGCTCATCTACTCGCCACCCTGATTGCGCCCTTCCTCGGTCCACTCGAGGTCGCGCGCCTCGCGGCCGAGGAAGTAGTTCTTCTCCGCCTTCGAGTCGACGAAGTGGAGAATCTGTCCGTCCTTCTTGACGTACATTGTGCCCGTGCCGGGCTCGATCTCCTCGCCGGTGTAGTCGCAGGTGCGTGTCTCGACCATTGGTTATCGCCCTCCGATGGAGTCCGCGTCGCGCTGGGTCTCCCGGAGCTGGAGCACGTCGCCCATGCGGACGGGGCCCAGGACGTTCCGGGTGATGATCCGGCCCTGGTTCGATCCCTCCTGGATGCGGCACTTGACCTGCATGGCCTCGCCGTGCATCCCGGTCTTGCCGACGACCTCGATGACCTCCGCGGTCGTCGAGTCGCCGGTGCCCTCTTCTGCGCTCATGGGTGGTTATCGAAGCTCCGCGACCTTCTCGCCGATGTCCTCGACGTCGTCGTCGGCGTCGCCGGCGTCAACGATGGCGGCGGCGGCCGAGCCGACTTCGAGGCCGGCGGCGTGGCCGACTTCGTCCTGCGTGTCGACGAAGACGACCGGGATGCCCTTCTCCTCGGCGAGTTCGGGGAGGTGCATCACGATTTCCTCGGGGGAGACGTCCTCGGCGACGATGACGAGGTCCGCGTTGCCGCGTTCGACGGCCTTCGTGGTCTCGTTGGTTCCTTTCTTCACGGTACCGGTGTCTCGGGCGACCTCGAGCGCCTCAAGCGATCGCTCGGCGAGGTCGGCTGGGGTTTCGTAGTCTACGTAAACGGGCATATGTTGTTCACCTATCCCCCGCGCGGGCTCGCGTGTCCGTCCCGTGGTCGGTCCCTAACGGAACGGCACATCATCAACCCCGCAGAGGCTGTGAAGCGACGTAGTCCGGACATCCATAAAAGCGCTTTCAATGTCCTGCGCGTGTGCGAGCGGGGCTCACGGAGGGCGGACCCGCTTCACTCACGGGGTTCGCGACGGTTCTACTGAGGCGCCGCACCGCATCCCGACGGCGACGCGCCGCCCGAACTCCGCGCTTTTTAAGCGTCGCTCGTCCCTCTTCACCCACATCGAATGGTCCGTCTCGTTCACTACTCCGACATCGAGAACGTCTTCGACGCCCCCGAGCGGGCGGCCCGCCTCGCCGGCCGGGTCCGCGACCTGTCCGGCCCCGACGCCGCCGTCGTCGCCACCGGCGACACGGCCGCCCCGGGCGTCCTCTCGCTGGTCGCGACCGGCCGGCAGGTGCTCGACTTCTACGCCGCGACAGACACCCGCCTCGACACGTTCGGCAACCACGAGTTCGACTACGGACCGGACCCGCTGCGCGGGCTCGTCGACGACGCCACCGCGACGTTCGTCTCCGCGAACGTCCGCGACGAGAACGGGGACCCCTTCGGCCGCGACGAGGGCGTCGTCCCGTGGGCGACTCGGCGGGTCGACGGCGCGACCGTCGGCTTCGTGGGCGTCACCGACCCCGCGACCGACTCGCTGAACCCGATGGCCGCCGACCTCTCCTTCGACGACCCCGTCGCCGCCGCGCGGGACGCGCTCGGCGAGATGCGCGCGGAGGTCGCCGAGAACGGGGACGGTCTCGATCACGCCGTCGTCCTCTCGCACCTCGGCGCGGGCGACGACGACCTCGCCCGCGAGCTCGACGTGGACGCGATCCTCGGCGGCCACATCCACAGCCCGCGGAACGAGCGCGTGGGAGACACCCTGCTGGTCCGTCCCGGCGTTAACGGCGAGGCCGTCGTCGAAGTCGAGCTGGGCGGGACCGGCGAGGCCGACGGCGAGGCCGACGGCGAGGGAGGCGTAGTCGGCGGGGGACCCGCCCCCACCGCGACGCTCCACGAACCGGACGGCGCCGAGCCGGTCGCCGCGCTCGAAGCCGCCCTCGAAGAGCGGATGGCCGCGGCGGACCTCGGCGAGGTCGTCGACCGCGTCGACGAGCCGATCGAGCGGTCCGGCGAGGTCGTCCACGGCGGGGAGTGCCGCGTCGGCAACTTCGTCGCGGACGCGTTCCGCTGGGCGCTCGACGCCGACGTGGGGCTGTCGAACGCGGGCGGGCTCCGACAGGGCGACCCGTGGCACGGCGACGTGACGAAGGCCGACCTGATCAGCCTGATCCCGTTCGAGGAGCCCGTGGCGCTCGCGTCCGTCACGGGCGCGGAGCTTCGCGACGCGCTCCGCGAGATGGCCGCGCCCGACGTGGACTTCGGCGAGGACGACTGGTGGCACGGCCACGTCTCGAACGCGCGGGTCGTCTGGGACGCCGACGCCGAGCTGATCCTGGAGGCCACGGTCGGCGGCGAACCGATCGATCCCGAGGCGCGCTACACCGTCGCGGTCTCGGAGTTCCTGCTCCATTCCGACCACGAGTTCCCGACGCTCGCGCAACGCCACCGGATCGACGAGGCCGACATCCAGTACGAGATGCTCGCCGCCTACGCCCGCGAACGCGGGATCGATCCCGCGATCGAGGGGCGGATCGAGATCCGGAACCGCGCCGCGGCCGGCGGCGGGACCGCTGAGGCGGAGGACTGAGGCGGAGAGGGGGAGCGCGGGACCGTCCGTTCGCGGGACGGCGGCGGAACCCCGCCGAGTTCACTCGCGGGCGGTCGGCCCGCGCGGCTCGATCCCGACCGCCTCCGCCAGCAGCTCGTGGGACCGGAGCGCGTCCTCGTGGTCGGGCACGACGTGCTGGATCATCACCTCGTCGGCGCCGACGCGGTCCGCGAGCTGCGAGAGCAGTCCGGCCATCGTCTCGGGTTCCCCGGAGATCGCCCGCGGCCACTCGTCGGGATTGAGCGTCGCCGGGGTCGGCTCCGGCACGCCGCCGAGCTCGCTGACCGCCTCCTCGACCCCCGGCGTCGGTCCGATCTCGCCCCGCTGCATCCGCCTGAACGTCGCTTCCGCGGGCGCCCGTCGCCGCGCCGCGGCCGCGTCCGTCTCGGCGGCGACCGCGTTGACCGCGACCATCCCGTGCGGCTCCGCAAGGCCGCCACCGAGGCCCGTGGGCTCGAAGTGCTCGCGGTAGGCCGCGAAGGCGCGCTCCGCGAAGCCCGGGCGGATGAACGCGGCGAAGCAGTAGCGTGCACCAAGTTTCCCGGCGATCGCCGCGCTCGACGGGCTGGAGCCGAGCACCCACGGGACCGGCGGCTCCGCCCCGGACCCCGGCACGTCCAGGTCGGCGTACGGGTGGTCGTCGGGGAAGGCGTCGTACAGGTGGTTCGCGACCGCGCGGATTCGCTCCTCGTGGTCCTCGTCGGGGTTCTCGACGCGCCGGTCCGTGCCGAGCGCCCGATCCGCGGCCGGCGAGCCGTTCGCCCGGCCGAGGCCGGCGTCGATCCGCCCGGGAGCGAGCCCGTCGAGCGTCCCGAACGCCTCCGCGACCTTGTACGGGCTGTAGTGGTTGAGCAGGACGGCGCCCGTACCGAGCCGGATCGAGTTCGTCGCGCCCGCGAGGCGGCCGAGCAGCACCTCCGGGGTCGTCCCGGCGAGCCGGTCGCCCATCCCGTGGTGCTCGGCGACCCAGAACCGCGAGTAGCCGAGTCGCTCGGCCTGCTCCGCGGCCGCGACAGTATTCGCGTACGCGTCGGCGGCGGTCCCGCCCGCGGGGACCGGCGAGAGGTCGACGATCGAGAGATCCATACCCGCCGTCGGCGACAGCCGCCGTTAACGGTTGGGCTCCCGGCGGTCGCGTCGGGGGATCGGAAGCAGTCCGCGGTCGACCGCCCCCGGCGCATCGGCTGGGGAACTGCGAAACGAAATCGTCTGAAGAGAGAGCGCGGTCGTCAGTTGTCGCCGGTCTTCGACTGCCAGGCGTAATCGCGGCGGGACGGCGAGTCGCCGAAGCCGCACGAGGAGCAGCGCTCCTTCTTGACGTGGTAGGATTTCTCGCCGCAGCGGCGGCACTTCACGTGAACCGTCTTGTTCTTCTTCCCCTGAGAGGGCGTTCCGGAGCCGGTCATGCTTTGATGGTGACGACGTTATCGCCGCGTATAATCGTTGTGTCTTCGATCGCGACCGCGAACTCGCCGTCGAGGTCGTCGTCGACGCGATCGATCACGTCGGACTCGGGTTCGATGACGACGTTCATGTGCTGGTCGTAGCCGGCGAGGATGCCGTAGTAGGTCGTCCCGTCCTTCAGGTGAACCGTCACCGGCTCCTCGAGCGACGCTTCGAGCACGTCGAGGGGTCGTCCACTCATTGTCCGTACCGGCGCCCGTCGCACTAATAAAAATACCGGGACGCGAAGGGTCTCGAAAACGACGAGATGCGAAGGGTCTCGACCGTGATCAGCTTGTCTGCTTCGCGGTCGCGACCGCGAGACCCGCCAGTACGAACGCGCATACCGATCGACCTCTGGGGACGCGCATACCGATCGGCCTCTGGGGGACACGCTCGAACCCGGGTGTTTTTAAGACGGGACGCTGTACTCCCGAGTACCACACTCCCGCGGGACACGGTGAGTCGACGTCGGCTCGGCCGTAGCGGGGCCTCAACGACGCGCGGACAAACGTAGCGCTGACGGCTCCTTGCGGGGTTTCAGTGATGGACGCCTACCACGGCGTTCGAACCCACAATCATGGAAATCGAAATTGCGACACTCGGCGGTTACGAAGAGGTCGGTCGACAGATGACGGCGGTCCGAGCGGGCGACGACATCGTCATCTTCGACATGGGCCTGAACCTCAGTAAGGTCCTCATCCACGACAACGTGGAGACCGAGAGCATGCACAGCCTCGACCTGATCGACATGGGCGCGATCCCGGACGACCGCGTCATGAGCGAGCTGGAGGGCGACGTACAGGCGATCGTCCCCACCCACGGTCACCTCGACCACATCGCGGGCATCCCGAAGCTCGCCCATCGGTACGACGCGCCCATCGTCGGCTCCCCGTACACGATCGAGCTGGTCAAACAGCAGATCGACGACGAAGGGAAGTTCCAGGTCGACAACGACCTCGTGAAGATGAAGGCGGGCGGCACGATGGCCATCGGCGACTCCGAGCAGGTCGAGATGGAGTTCGTCAACGTCACCCACTCGATCATCGACGCGATCAACCCGGTCCTCCACACGCCCGAGGGCGCGATCGTCTACGGGCTTGACAAGCGACTGGACCACGACCCCGTCATCGGCGACCCGATCGACATGGACCGCTTCCGCGAGATCGGGCGGCAGGACGAGGGCGTCCTCGCGTACATCGAGGACTGTACGAACGCCGGCCGAAAGGGCCGGACGCCTTCCGAGTCGTACGCCAAGAAGCACGTCGAGGACACGCTCACGTCGATGGAGGACTACTCGGGTGGTATCATCGCCACGACGTTCTCCTCTCACATCGCCCGCGTGAAGACCCTCGTCGAGTACGCCCGCGAGATCGGTCGTCAGCCGGTCCTGCTCGGTCGCTCGATGGAGAAGTACTCGGGCACCGCGGAACGGCTCGACTTCGTCGACTTCCAAGGCGATGTCGGGATGTACGGCCACCGGAAGTCGGTCGACCGCGCGTTCAAGCGGATCATGAAGGAGGGGAAGGGGAACTTCCTCCCCATCGTAACGGGCCACCAAGGTGAGCCGCGAGCGATGCTCACCCGCATGGGTCGCGGCGAGACTCCCTACGAAATCGAAAACGGCGACAAGGTCGTCTTCAGCGCGAGCATCATTCCGGAGCCGACCAACGAGGGGCAGCGGTACCAGTCCGAACAGCTCCTCCGGATGCAGGGCGCGCGCCTCTACGACGACATCCACGTCTCCGGCCACCTCCGCGAGGAGGGCCACTACGAGATGCTGGACGCGCTCCAGCCCCAGCACGTCATCCCCGGCCACCAGTCGCTGAAGGGTCGCTCGCCGTACGTCGACCTCGCGAAGTCGCAGGGGTACAAGCTCGGACGTGACGTGCACGTCACGCAGAACGGGAGCGTTATCCAACTCGTCGAATGACGAGCGAGACGAAGGAGGCGCGGGTGCTGGAAGCCATCCGCGAGCGGCGTGACCTCGTCAACGCCGCTATCGACGAGGAGCTGCCGGTACAGCACCCGGAGCGGCTCTACGAGGCGACGCGGTACATCCTCGAAGCCGGCGGCAAGCGACTCCGGCCGACGGTGACGACGCTGGCCGCGGAGGCGGTGACCGGCACCGATCCGCTGGGCGCCGACTTCCGCGAGTTCGCGGCCCTCGACGGCAACACCGTCGACGTGATGCGCGCCGCGGTCGCCATCGAGGTGATCCAGTCGTTCACGCTGATCCACGACGACATCATGGACGAGGACGACCTGCGGCGGGGCGTCCCGGCCGTCCACGAGCAGTACGACACCTCGACCGCCATCCTCGCCGGCGACACGCTCTACTCGAAGGCGTTCGAGTTCATGACGGAGACGGGCGCGGACCCGGCAAACGGGCTGGAAGCGATGCGGATGCTCGCGTCCACCTGCACGGAGATCTGCGAGGGACAGGCGCTCGACGTCGCCTTCGAGAGCCGCGACGACATCCTCCCGGAGGAGTACTTGGAGATGGTCGAGCTGAAGACCGCCGTCCTCTACGGCGCCTCGGCCGCGACGCCCGCCGTCCTGCTCGGCGCGGACGACGAGGTCGTCGACGCCCTCTACCAGTACGGGATCGACTCGGGGCGGGCCTTCCAGATCCAGGACGACGTGCTCGATCTGACCGTTCCCTCCGAGGAACTGGGCAAGCAGCGCGGCTCCGACCTCGTCGAGGGGAAGGAGACGCTGATCACCCTCCACGCCCGCCAGCAGGGCGTCGACGTCGACGGGCTGGTCGGCGCCGAGACCCCCGCCGAGGTGACGGAGGAGGCCATCGAGGACGCGGTGGCGGCCCTCGAAGCGGTCGGCTCGATCGCGTACGCCCGCGAGACGGCCGAGGACCTCACGGAACGGTCGAAGGAACACCTCGGAGTTCTTCCCGAGAGCGGGTCCCGAGAGCTGTTGGCGGACCTCGCGGACTACCTGATCGTCCGCGGTTACTGAGCGGGCGGACGCGTCCGCGACGGACCACGTTTTCTCTCCGGCTACGCGGTCGCGTTCTCCGGCGTATCGGTCTCGTTACCCGACGGTTCAGTCGGTTCCGGAGGCGGCGTCGGCGCGGCGCCCGGCGGAACCGTTCCGCCGGGGCCGACCGGGGAGCCGAACGACGCGTCGGGGTCCTCGCCCGTCACGAGGAAGTCGGCGAGGTTGCCGATCAGGACGTCGTTGTCGGCGCGGTCGGCGTTTTCCGGTTCGAGGAAGCTCGAATCTCCGAGGACCGCGAGCGAACCGCTTCGGACGGCGACGCCGTAGGACCCGGTCTCCCGGGTCGTTGACAGGCGGGCGGTCCCCGCGCTGGCGAGCACCGCCGGCTCGTCCGCGGCACCGACGGGCGCGGCGCCCCGGAAGACGGCTTCCTCGACGCCCTCCGTCAGCGCCGCGGAGCCGGTCGGCTCGACGAACACGCTGAGGTAACTCGCGTCGTTGCGCTCCATGTCGTACACGTAGCCCGCCTCGCCGTAGGCACCGAGCGGCGATCCGAGTTCGGTGAGCGCGCCGGCGCTCCCCGGATCGCTCGCCACGAGCGTCCGGCCGCCCGCGTCGGCGAACGACCGGACCGCGTCGGCGTCGGTCGCCGACAGCGCGCCGGGGGCGGTGGTGACGAACGCGTCCGCCTCCGAGAGCAGCGACGGCAGCGGCTCCGCCGTGGCGGCCCCCCCGTAGAATCGGACCTCGTGGCCGTTCTCGACGAGCGCCGACGAGAGCGGCGCGACGCCGCGCTCGACGCCGCCGAGCGTCCCGACGTCCGCCTCCGCGGGCTCGTCGCCGTCCTCGATCGGCAGGGTCGACGTGCCGCCGCCGAGCCCGCCGGCCGCGCCGCCGAGGTGGACGACGACCGTGTTCGGAGACTCGTCGCTCTCCATCTCGATCTCGCCGCCCTCGCTGGCGGTCTCCGGTTCGACCGACTCCAGCCGCCAGTGGTCGTCGGCGACCGGCTCCGTCTCCGGCGGACCGCCGTCGAGGACGCCGCCGACGGCGGCGACGCCGACCACCGACAAGAAGACCAGCGCGAACACGCCGACCGTCGTTCGCAGGTCGACGTTCATCGGTCGTCACCCCCGCTCGTCGCGGTCGCGTCGTCGCGCGTCGCGTCCGTCCCACCGGCGCTCGTCGTCCCCGCGTCGGACCCGCGGGCGGGCAGACGGCCGGTGTAGCTCGTCATGACGACGTCGTCGCCGACGGTCTCGTCCCACGCCTCCGGTGCGACCGCGAGGATCAGCCCGTCGCCGAGCTCGTCGTCGGAAGCGCCGGCGACGACCGTTCCGTCGTCGCGCTCCAGCAGCGAAATGCCGCCGGGGACGGCGTCTTCGGTGCGGCGCGTGTCGACCGCGTAGTCGTCGAGCCCCGCCTCGGCGGCGGCGGCGGCGACCGCGCCGTCGACGAAGCCGAGCTCGTCGGCGAATCCGTTCTCCACCGCCTCGGTGCCGAGATAGGCGTCGGCGTGGGCGATCGCCTCGCGGTCGAGGTCGATCTCGTCGCCCCGCTGTTCGATCACGTTCTCCAGGAAGAGGTTCGCGAGCGTCTGTCGCCGCTCGCGCTGCGTGTCCGGATCGCCGCCGGACTTGTCCGGACCGGTCGTGCCCGCGTTCGGTCCGCTCGGAGCCGGTGCGGTGCCGGCGACGCCGACGCTGCCGACCGCCTGTGCGGAGGGCGCGACGTAGATCTCGTCGGCCGGCGCGATCGCGAGGTAGGCGCCGGACGCGCCGAGCGTGTCGACGGCGGCGAACACGGGCATCACGGACGCGGTCCGGTCGACCGCGGCGTACATCCGCTCGCTCTGTGCGGGCAGGCCGCCCCCGCTGTCGACCTCGAGGACGACCGCCTCGATCGAGTCGTTCGTGCGGGCGTCGCGCAGGCTGTCCTCGACGTGCTGCGCCGTCCCCGAGTCGATGCTGCCGTCGATCTCGACCACGGCGACGGTCCCGTCCGGCCCGCTCGCCGCGCCGTACACGCCGGGGGCGACGAGCAGCCCCGCGGCCAGCGCGAGGACCGCCGCGGCCGCGAGCGCGTGCCGGGTCTCGACGCGGCCGGCCAGCGCCGAGAGCGTGTCTCTCGGGGGCGAACTCCAGCCGGTCGCGGTCGACTCTCCCCCCGGGGCGTCCGGAGTCGTCGCGTCGCCGGGCGCATCGTCCGACGCGTCGTCGCCTGCGTCGTCCGGTGTCTTCCAGGGGCGGTCCTCGGAACTCATCGGACCGTCCCCGCTCGGTGCCGCCGTCGTGTCGTGGCGTCGTGTGGCGTCGTCATCGTGATTCCGTTCGTGCGTTCGGTCGTCGATACCGGTCCGTCTCCGTCGGGTCGGCGCCGTCGCTCACGCGTCGGTCACCTCGATCGGGTCGCCGACGGCTGTTCCGAGCAGGGAGGCGTGGGACGCGAAGAGGTCGCCGTCCGCGGCGGCGTCGACGATCACGGTCCGCCCGTGTCTGACGACGGTCGCTTCCGAAAGCGAGGTCTCTCCCTCGCGGGCCGCCCGGGCGATCGCCTCGGCGGTCTCCCTGTCGAGCCGTCGCGGGTCCGCGACCGCGCCGTACCGCAGCGCGACGCTCGGCTGGTCGGTCCCTCCCTTCCCGTCTCCGTCGCGGTCGTCGCCCTCGTGTCCGTCTCCGTCCGCGTCCCCGTCGCCGTCCGCGGCCGCCGACCCGCCGTCGGTCGCGCGGAGCGACGCGCCGACCGCGCCCGACGCGTCGACGGCGGTACGGAGTGCCTCGGGGGCGTCCCCGAGCGCGCGCCGGAGGTGACCGCGCGCGTCCGGTCCCAGGTCAACACACACCGTCGCGTCGCCCCCGAGCAGCGAGGGGAGCGGTCCGTAGTTCGCCGCCGACCCCGCTCGCCGTCGCTCGCCGTCGACCCCGGCGTCTCGGTGCGCCGCGGCGGCGGAGGCGGTGGGGCCGTACGCGACCACGAGTTCGTCGGGCGCCACGGCGACCGCCGATCCGAGCGACCTGCCCCGGAACAGGGCGAACTCCGACGCGTCGTCCGACTCGCGGGCCACCTCGGGGTCCGCGTCGAGCTCGGCGACGAGCGCGGCCGCGTCGATGTCGCCGACCGCGGCCGCGCACCCCTCCGGACCGTCGGCGGTGAGCGCGGCGCCTCCGGTCGCCCGCCGGACGGCGCCGAGGGACGCGCTCTCGTACCGATCGAGGAGCCGGCGAAGCCGACCCCCGGCCCCGCCCGGGAGACCCGTCGCCGCCAGGACCGCCGGGTCGATCCGGCCGGTCACCACGGTGTCCACGGGGGACGACGCCGCCGCGGTCGGGTCGTAGGTGCCGTCCGCGACCGCGGAGCGGGGACCGTCGGACGCCGGGTCGGCGCCGCCGCTCGTGGACTCCGCGTCTCCCGATCCCCCGCGGTCGGTCCCGCTCGGTCCGACCGCTTCGGCTGAGCGCGTCGCGCCGGGCGGCGGTTCCGTGGTCAGGGCACCGATCGGTCCGCCGATTCCCAGCCCGGTCGCTGCGAGCGCCGCTAGGCGCTTCGCGAACGCGCGTTTGGAGGGCATCGTTTCACGAGTCTCCCCTCGGGTAATAATACCACGGGGTACGCCGGCGAACGACGTTCCGCCCTCGATCAGCAGTCCAGCGCCTCGATGTCGTCGAGGATCTCGGCCGCGTGGTCCTCGGGGGAGACACCCTCGTACGCGAGCGCGATCGTCCCGTCAGAGTCGATCACGTACGTGTTCCGGAACACGCCGTCGAAGGTGTTGCCGAACATCTGCTTCTCGCCGTAGGAGTCGTACGCGCTCGCGACCTCGCCGTCGGGGTCCGAGAGCAGCGTGAACGGGAGGTCGTACTCCTCGGCGAACGGTTCGAGGTCCTCGACGGGGTCGTCGCTGATCCCGACGACCGCGACGTCGGCGCCCGCGAAGGCGTCCCACTCGTCGCGGAAGCCGCACGCCTCGGCGGTACACCCCGGCGTGTCGGCCCGCGGGTAGAAGTAGACGACCGTGTAGCGCGCCGCGGACGGGTCGACGGTGACGGCGTCGCCGTGCTGATCGGACAGCGTGACCTCGGGTGCGGGATCGCCCGGTTCGAGCATACGATCCGTGGTTTCGCCCCGGTATTAGGACGTTCGGTCCGGTTCCTTTTTACCCGCAACAGCCATGCACCCGGTATCGATGGAGTGGCAACCGACGCCGTACACGGCCCCGTTGCTCGTGGCGGCGCTCGCGTCGTTCTCCTTCGCCGCGTACGCCGTCCGGAATCGGTCGCGGGGGGAGACCCCGCTCGTGCGCAGCTTCGTCGCCGTCACGGTCGCCAGCGGGGTCTGGTCGCTGGCGTACGCGGGGCAGCTGTCGGCGACGACGCTCGACGCGACCCTGCTGTGGAACCGGGCCGTCTGGGTCGGCGTCGCGGCGCTCGCCGTCGCCTGGCCCGCGTTCGTACTCGCGTACGTCGGCTGGACGCGTTGGCTCCGGCCGCGCCGGCTCGTCCTCCTGTGTCTCGTCCCCGCGGCCGCGCTCGCCGGCGTCCTCCTCGTCGGCGCCGATCCGCTCTTCTACGCGTCCCCGTCGCTGTCCGGCTCGAACGGCTACCTCGTCGTGGAGTACCTGCCGACGCCGGCGCTTCTGGCGTTCATGACGTACTCCTACGCCGTGAATCTGTTCTCCTTCGCCATGCTCGGCTACGCCGCGGTCGCCCGCGACGGCGTGTTCCGTCAGCAGGCCGCGCTGCTGCTCGCGGCCGGCGTCGCACCGATGGCCGTCGGTGTCCTCGGGGTCTGGGGGGTGCTCGGTCCGCGATTCGTCGATCTCACCCCCGCCACGTTCACCGCCACCTCCGGCCTGCTCGGGTGGGTCGTGTTCCGCTACCGGCTCCTCGATCTCACGCCCATCGCCCGCGACGCGGTGTTCTCGAACCTCTCCGACGGCGTCGTGGTCGTCGACACCGACGGGCGCGTCGTCGACCTGAACCGACCGACCCGCCGGCTGTTCCCGTCCGCGGCGATCGGCTGCGACGTCGAGGAGGCGTTCGAGCGCGCGCCGGCCGTGGCCGGTCTCGCGTCGGCCGGAGCCGGCGGGGGAGACCGATCCGACCGCGCCTCCGGGCCGGAGCCGGACGGCGACCTCAGGGTCACCGTCGACGGCGGGTCCGATCCCAGGTTTCTGACCGTCGCGGCCCACCCGATCGCCGCGGGCGGTTCCGGGCTCGGATCGGGGGCCGGAGCCGAAACCGACCCCGGTTCGGGGCGCGGACCCGGCTCCGGGGCGGGCGGGACCGTCCTCCTGTTCCGCGACGTCACCGAGCGCGAGACGCTCCAGCGCCGCTACCGGGCGCTCATCGAGAAGTCGCCGAACGTCATCGCCGTCTGCGGGGCCGACGGCCTGCTCCGGTACGTGAGTCCGTCGATAGAGCGGCTCCTCGGCCACTCGCCCGCGGCGATCGAGGGGCGGCCGGTGATCGATCTGGTCCACCCCGACGACCAACGGGAGGCGCAGCGCGCGTTCGAGCGGGCCTTCGAGACCAACGAGCCGCAGGCGCTGGACCACCGGATCGCGCACGCCGACGGGAACTGGCGCCGGTTCGAGACGACCGTCGAGCGCCTGTTCGAGGACACCGAGGAGGTGGTGATAACCGCCACCGACGTGACCGAGAGCCGGCGGTACGAGCAGCGGCTCCAGGTCCTCAACCGGGTCCTCCGACACGACCTGAAGAACGACACGAACGTCATCGGCGGGTACGCGGACCTCCTGCGCGACCACGTCGACGACGAGGGCGACGAGTACCTCGACGTCATCGACCGAAAGGTGGAGACGCTGACCCACCTCAGCGATCAGGCCCGCGAGATCGACGTGGCGCTCCACAGCGACGGGGCGCGCGCGGAGATCGACCTCTCGAGGCTGATCGCGCGGCTCTGTGAGTCGCTCGAATCGTCGTTCCCGGAGGCGACGGTGACGGTGTCGACGCCGGACGAGGCGGTGGTGTGCGCGGACGAGCTGTTGGAGTCCGCGATCCGAAACGTGTTGGAGAACGCGGTCGTCCACAACGACGGGGACCAGCCGATCGTCGAGGCGGCCGTCGACCCGGACGACGGCGGGTATCGGATCGCCGTCGCGGACAACGGCCCCGGGATTCCGCCGGTCGAGCGGAGCGTGTTCTCGGAGGCCCGCGAGACCGCGCTCGAACACGCCAGCGGACTCGGCCTCTGGCTCGTCCACTGGATCGTCACCGAGTCCGGCGGGGAACTGGAGATCCACACGCGCGAGCCGACGGGCACGCTGATCACGATGTGGCTTCCGACGCCCGACGGCGACGCCGCGGAACCGGAGGAGCCGACGACGGACCGCGGGTCGAGGGGGGACGGCGGACGAGAGGGAGCCGAGGATTCGACCGCGGACCACGGCCAAGAGGGGGACAGCGATTCGACCGCTGTCCGCGACCGGAGAGCCGACGGCCACCCGGCCGCGGGGCGTCGCCCGAGGGCGGACACGAATCGAAGAGACGACGTCGATCCGACCGCGGATCGCGACCCCGCGCCCTGACGTGGAGGCCCGCGAACTCCCTCCGCAACCTCTTTGCGGTCGGTCGCCGAACCCGGAGACATGAGCCACGGACCCCTGGACGACGACGCGGTCGAGAGCTACCGGGCGGCCGGCGCGGTGTTGGTGGAGGCGATGAACGAGGCCCGCGAGATGGTGGAGCCGGGGCGGACCCACCTCGAGGTCGCCGAGTGGACGGAAGACTTCATCCGGGAGCAGGGCGCGGGGCTCGCGTTCCCCGTCAACATCAGCGTCGACCCCGAGGCCTCCCACGCCACCCCGGGCCGCGACGACGAGGCCGAGTTCGGCGAGGAGATGGTGTGTCTCGACGTCGGGGTCCACGTCGACGGCTACATCGCCGACGCCGCGGTCACGGTCGACCACACGGGGACCCCGGAGCTGGTCGAGGCCGCGGAGATGGCGCTGGAGGCCGCGGTCGACGAGGCCGGGCCGGGCGTCGAGGTCGGCGTCGTCGGACAGGCGATCGAGGACGTGATCCGCGGGTACGGCTACACGCCCGTCCTGAACCTCTCCGGGCACGGCGTCGAGCGCTACGACGCGCACACGGGGCCGACGGTCCCGAACCGCGGCGTCGACCGCTCGGTCGAACTGGAGCCCGGACAGGCGGTCGCGATCGAGCCGTTCGCGACCGACGGTCGCGGCAAGGTCGGCGAGGGAACCGACGAGGAGATCTTCGAGCGTGAGGGCTCCGCGAGCGTCCGCGACCGCCGCGCGCGACAGGCCTTAGAAGAGATCGAGGCGTTCGACGACCTCCCCTTCGCGGCGCGGTGGCTGGAGGGCGACCGCGTGGAGATGGCCCTGCGTCGGCTGAAGCAGGCGAACGCGGTGAAGGGGTACCCCGTCCTGAAGGAGGCCGACGACGCCCTCGTGAGTCAGGCGGAACACACCCTGATCGTCACCGACGACGGCGTCGAGATCACGACCGCGGGCATCCACGACTTCGACGACTGATGGACCGGATCTACGCGCCGTGGCGGATCGAGTGGGTCGAACGCGATTCCGACCCGATCGACGGCTGTCCGTTCTGCGTCCTGCCCGAGCGCGAGGACGCCCGCGACGCGCGGGTGGTCGCGCGCAGCCAGCGCAACTACGTCCTGTTGAACAACGCGCCGTACAACCCGGGGCACGCGATGGTGATCCCCGACGAGCACTGCGAGGACCCCACCGACCTCGACGACGTGACCCTCCTCGATCACGCGAAGCTGAAAGCGGCGACGCTCGCGGCGCTGCGCCGCGACGTTGACCCCGACGGGGTGAACACCGGGCAGAACCTCGGCGCCCCGGCGGCCGGCGGCTCGATCGACCACCTCCACACCCACGTCGTCCCGCGGTGGAACGGCGACACGAACTTCATGCCGGTCACGGGCGACACGAAGGTGATCGTGGAGGCGATTGACCGCACGTACGAACACCTCCACGCCGGGTTCGCCGCCGGCGACGACGTGGTCGACTCCGGCGACGCAGAGGCCGGCGATGCGGTTGAGATCGACTTCGACATCTGAAGCCGCGGTGTCGATCGCTTATAACCACACGGCGGAGTGGCGCGTGCCTCCGAGCGGGCCACTGGCCCGCGAGGAGCGCGTGCGAGGGAGTCGGTGGTCCGGAGCAACGCGGAGGACCACCGACGCGGCTGGGGCTTTGGCGGTGCTCACCGCAGCGTCGTCGATCACCCATAATCGGCCGCCAGTAACACCACTCGATCACTTCTAAACGATCACCGAGACGACCTGATTCACGTACTCTAGATACGCGTCAGTACACCAGTTCGCCCGAGATGAACTTCCGGGTGCGCTCGTCGGACGGGTTCTCGAATATCCGCTCCGTCGGCCCGACCTCCGTGATCCCGTCGTCGAGCAGCACCGCGACGCGGTCAGCGACGCGCTCGGCCTGATGCATGTCGTGAGTCGCCACGACGACGCCGATACCGCGGCGTCGGGCCTCCTCGATCGCCTCCTCGATGACCGCGGTGTTCCGCGGATCGAGATCGGAGGTGGGCTCGTCGAGCAGGAGCACGTCAGGGTCGTACGCCAGCGCCCGGGCGAACGACACGCGCTGCGCCTCTCCGCCCGACAGCGAGTCGGCGTGCTGGTTCGCCTTCTCCGTCAGCCCGACGACGTCGAGCGACTCGCGAACCGCGTCGGGAGTGTCGGCGAGGCCCAGCGCGGCGGCGATCCGGTCGGCCCAGGGGCTCCGAACCCGGAGCCCGTATTCGACGTTACGGCCCACGGACGCGTCGAAGAGGCTCGCCTCTTGGAACACCATCCCGACCCGCCGCCGCAGGGCGAGCCGCTCGGCCTCCTCGGCGGTCCACGCGTCTGCGCCGCCGAGCGCGACGGTCCCGGCGTCCGGTTCGAGCGAGAGCGCGAGGGTCCGGAGCAGCGTCGTCTTGCCGACGCCGGAGGGACCGATGACGCCGAGGACCTCGCCGGCGTCGACCTCGACGGAGAGGTCGTCGAACACCCGCTCGCCCCCGAACGACTGCGAGACGCCGGTCGCACGGAGCATCACCGCGTCACCCCGCTGTCGCCGAAGTGAACAACCACGGCGTTGACGGTCAACACGAGCGCGACGAGGACGGCGCCGAGCACCAATGCCGTCTCGTACTGTCCCTGACGCGCCTCCAGCTGGATGGCGGTGGTCAGCGTTCGGGTCTTCGAGATCCCGTCCGCGCTCGTGATGTTGCCGCCGACGATGAGGACGGAGCCGACCTCGCTGACGGCGCGGCCGAAGCCGGCCAGGATCGCGGTGGCGATCCCGTACCGCGCCTCCTTCAGGACGACGAGGGCCGCGTCGAGGCGGGTGCCGCCGAGCGCGCGCGCGGCGTCGCGGACACCGTCGTCCACTCCGGAGACGGCCGCGAGGCTGATGGCCGTGATCGGCGGCGTCGCGAGCACGAACTGCGACATGATCATCGCCTCCCTCGTGAAGACGAGATCGAACGACCCGAGCGGCCCCTGGTTCGAGACCGCGAACAGGACGACGAGGCCGACGACCACGCTCGGAAACCCCATCCCCGTGTTGACGACGGACTTCACGAATCCCTTCCCCCGAAACTCGGCGAACCCGAGCAGGACGGCGACCGGAACGCTGAACAGCGTGCTCAGCGCCACGGCGGTGAGGCTCACGTACAGCGAGACGTAGACGATGCTCCAGACGTAGCCGTCCCTGAACGGGAGATCGAGGAGGGCCGGGAGGTCAGGAAGGACCGAACCGCCGAGGAGGGTCGAGAGGTCGGAGAGGACCGAACCGCTGAGGAGGGTCGAGAGGTCAGAGAGGACCGAACCGCCGAGGAGGGCCGAACCGCTGAGGATCATCGAGAGCAGCTGTGCGACTGGTTCGATCGGCACGCTCACTCGTCGGACGAGTCGCCACTCCAACCTTCCGGAACGTACTGCTGGAAGTCGGGGTTCTCCGAGACCGCCTCGGGGAAGAACAGCTGCTCGCCGTTCATCTGGTAGTCGGCGATCGCGTCCTGCGTTCCGGGGCTCGTTATCCATCCGATGTACGCCATCGCGAGGTCGTAGTTGGCGTTGTCGTGAACGCCGGGGTTGACCGCCATGATCCCGTAGGGGTTCGCGAGGATCTCCGGCCCGTCCTCGATGGGACCCTGTACGAGGATCGTGAGGTCGATCTCCGAGCGCTGAGAGATGAACGTCCCGCGGTCCGAGAGCGTGTACGCGCCCTGCTGGTTCGCGTTGTTGAGCGCCTCGCCCATCCCGGCGCCGATTTCCTGATACCAGTCGCCGCCGGGGTCGGTCCCCGCGGCCTCCCAGAGGTTCAGCTCTTTGGTGTGTGTGCCGGAGTTGTCCCCGCGAGAGACGAACGTCGCTCCCGCGTCGGCGATCGCGGTGAGCGCGTCGGTCGCAGAGGACATCCCTTGAATCCCCGCCGGGTCGCTCTCGGGACCGACGATCACGAAGTCGTTGAACATGAGGTCACGGCGGTTGACGCCGTACCCGTTACGCATGAACTCGTCTTCGAGCCCGCGGGCGTGGACCATCACCACGTCGGAGTCGCCGTTCCGGGCCGACTCCAGGGCCGCGCCCGTCCCCTGCGCGACCGCGTCGACGGAGACGCCGTACATCTCCTCGAAGTCGGCGTGGATCGCGTCGAGCAGCCCCGTATCGTAGGTGCTCGTCGTCGTCGTGAGCGTCAGCGTCTCGCCGGCGACGCCCGCCGTTTCGCTCTCACCGCCGCCGAGCGCCGAGCACCCGGCGGTGCTCGCGATCGCCCCGGCCCCCAGCGCCGCCACGAACTCTCGTCGTTGTATCGGCATAGATACAACCGTGAACCGACACCGGATATAGCTTTTGTCCCGCAGGTCGGTCTGGCCGGTGCGGGCCGGTCGAAAGCACCAACACCTCCCCGACTGATCGTCCGAGCATGGACGAGAGCGGCGGGGACGAGCCGGGGGCTGCCGCGGGCCGCGGCCGAGCCGCGCTCATCGAGGGCGACGTCGAGTTCGACGGCCACGACGCCGCGCTTCTGCGCGCGGTCCACGAGGCGGGGTCGGTCGCGGGCGCGGCCGCGGAGCTGGGGCGCTCTCGCGCCCGCGCGCTCTCGCGGATCGAGGCGTTAGAGGAGGCGTTCGGCACCCTCGTCGAACGCCAGCGCGGCGGCTCCGGGGGCGGTGGCAGTCGGCTGGCAGCGGGCGGCCGCGACCTCCTCGACCGGTACGACCGCCTGCAGGCCGTGCTCGCCGCGACCGCGAGCGTCCCCGAGACCGTGCTCGACGGGACGGTCGCGGGCGTCGACGGCGAGTTAGCAGACGTCGACACCGCGGTCGGGACGGTGCGCGGCCTTCACGACGGCGCCGCGGTCGGCGACGCCGTCCAGGTGCGGATCGGCGCGGACGCGGTGACAGTTTATAAGGGAAGCGGGGAGGTCGATCCGGACGCGACGAGCGCCCGGAACCGACTGCGCGGCGAGGTGGTCGAAATCGAGGCGGGCGAGACGGTGTCGACGGTGCGGGTCGCGGTGGAGGGGGCTGGCGGGGTGGCGTTTCGAGTGTTGATCACGTCCGAGAGCGCCGAGCGGTTGGATCTGAACGCGGGCGACGAGGTGGCGATCCGGTGGAAGGCGACCGCGACGCGGATCGTGGCGCACGCGACAGGCGCCGATTCGTGAGTCGCCGGGGATTGAACGAGCGGGACGCCGAAGCCTACTTCCCCCAGAAGGGGTCCCGCTTCCGCTTGGTTTCCAAGTACGCCGACAGCGCCTCGCGCTCGTCGGCGGTGATCTCCTCTTTCAGCTCCTGTTCGAGGATCTTCGCGTGCTTCTCGGGGACCTCGGTCCAGAGCGTGTCGCCCTCCTCGATGTCGCGGCCGACGGTGGGGCCGTCGATGGCGATGCTCACGCGCTCGCCGGCGCGCGCCTCGTCGACGTCGTCGCCCTGCTTTTGAATCCCGGAGAGTTGGCCGGCGCGCGTGAATTCGTTGCCCTCGAAGTACCCGACGTTGCGGTTGTTCTGGACCGTGCCGGAGATGACCTCGACGCCGACGACCGCGGGGTCGTTCTGCCGGAACGTGTGGTCCGGGAGAATGCGGAAGCGCGCGGGTCGGACCACCTTGTCGAGCACCGTCTCCTGTTGGGCGCGCTGTCTCTCCTCGACGTACGTCTCGTAGTCCTCGATCAGCTGGTAGATGACCTCGTCGGTGAACAGCTTCATGTCGGCGTTCTCCAGCTCCGTCTCGGCGTTTGCGAGCAGATCGACGTTGAAGCCTAAGATCGCCTTGTGCTCGTCTTGGTTCGCGGTCTCGGCCACGGCGATGTCGCGGGGCGCGATGTCGCCGACCTCCGCGCGCAAGATTGGGACCTCCGCCTCACGGAGCGCGTTCGCCATCGCCTCCAGCGAGCCGAGCGTGTCGGCCTTGACGACGACGCCGTCCTCGGCGGTGTCCACCTCGATCTCCGCGAGCTCGGCTTTCACCTCCTCGACGACCTCCTCGACCGGGCGGTCGCGGACGATCCGCACCGGCGCGCCCGCCATCGCCCGATCGAGGTCGGGCGCGGCGATCTTCACGCCGGCGGCGGCGCCGACCTCGCCCACCTTCTCGAACTTCTTCTCCGTGCGGATCTCTTCGAGGGGACGCGGATGGAGCAGCGCCCGGATCTCGGTGACGATCGGCTCCTCCTGCCCGCCGACGACGACCTGGTCGCCGTTGCGGACCACGCCGTCGTACACGACCGTGTCGATGGTGGCGCCGAAACCGCGCTCGTCTTTCACTTCGAGGACCGTTCCCTCGCCGGCCCCGAACACGTCGATCGCCATCTCCTCTTTCATGAAGCGCTGAGAGAGCCCCATCAGCACCGTGAGCAGGTCGGGGACGCCCTCGCCAGTGATCGCGGAGAGGGGGACGACGCCGATGTTCTTCTGGAAGTCCTGTACGCGCCAGTAGAGGTCCGCGGAGAAGCCGGCGTCGGAGAGCTGGCCGATGATCTCGTAGAGGTTCTCGTTGAGCATCGACTCGGCGCGCTCCGACTGCGCCTCCAAGCTCTGCTGAATCGGCTGGCCCTCCTGCGGGTTCCACCCGGGCGTCGTGTCCACCTTGTTGGCGGCGACGACGAAGGGGGTGCCGGTCCGGCGGAGGATGTCGATCGCCTCCTCCGTCTGCGGCTGGAACCCGTCGTTGACGTCGACGACGAGCACCGCGATGTCGGCGAGGGCGCCGCCGCGGGCGCGTAGCGTCGAGAAGGAGTGGTGGCCCGGCGTGTCGATGAACAGGAGGCCGGGGAGGTCGAAGTCGGTCGGGTCGATAAGCTCGCCCGCCATCCCGGAGATGGTGTCGAGCGGGATGTCGGTCGCCCCGATGTGTTGGGTGATCGCGCCGGCCTCGCCCTCGCTGACGGCGGAGCCGCGGATCTTGTCGAGCAGGCTGGTCTTGCCGTGATCGACGTGGCCCAGCACGGCGACGATCGGCGTCCGAAGGGTGTCCGCGTTTGTGTGTTCGGTCATCAGTGATCGCCCCGAAAAGGTCGGTTGTCTACCGTTCCGCCCGGACGTCAGTTAAGCCTTTCAAAATGCGCGCGACCGGATCGAGGAACCGGGGACGCCCGAGACCGCCGCGGTGGCCGGCGTCTCGCAACGGTGGTCGGCGTCTCGCAACGGTGGCCGGCGTCGCAGCGCCCCGCACCCGTCTGTCGCCCGTCCGACGCCCCCGTGGAGTTTAAGACCGTTGCCCGGGACCGTGCGAACATGGTCGACATCCTCGCGGAGAACCTCTCCGGGAAGGCGGTGATGAGCGCGGACGGAACGGAGCTCGGGGACCTGTACAACATCACGATGGACCTCAAGTCCGGCGAGCTCGCCGACCTGCTCGTGAGTCCCCACGAGCAGCTCAGCCCGGAGCGCTCGGGCTTCGACGTCGACGAGATGGGCCGTCTGAAAGTACCGGTTGCGAACGTGCAGGCGGTGAAAGACTACATCGTCGTCGCCCGCTGATGGAAGTCCTCGACACCTCGGCGTTCATCCACGAGTACACCACCGACGACGACGTGGTCTCGGTGCCCGAAGTCCACGAGGAGCTCACCGGCGAGGGCGCCCTCCGCTTCGACGCGATGGAGGGCTCCGGGATGACGATCCACGTCCCGGCCCCGGAGGTCCTCGACAACGTGGGGCGCGCCGCGCGCGGCTCCGGCGACGCCGCGGAGCTGTCCGACACCGACACTCGCCTGATCGCGACGGCGCTCGAACTGAGCGCGACGCTCGTCACCGACGACTACGCGATGCAGAACGTCGCCGAGCGACTCGACATCGCCGTCGAGGCGATCGCCAGAGACGGCATCTCCGAGGAGCGCGAGTGGCGGTTCCAGTGCGTCGGCTGTAACCGCACCTTCGACGAGAACAAGGAGCGGTGCCCGATCTGCGGCAGCGACCTGACGCGAAAGAACCCGGCGTAGCGCTCCTGTTTCGTTTTCTCGCCGGATTCCGCGTTTCCTCAGTCAAGCCGACTCCGGCTCTGTGTCGCGCTCGGCAGACGGGGTCCGGAGGTCGTTCTCGGCGACCGCTTCCGGCGTAGACCCGTTCTCAACGGCGTCCTCGTCGTCGCCCGGAAGCGCGGCGGCGAATGCGTCGGCGTCGAGCGGGAGCCGGTCGCGGAGCCGCCCCGCGACCGCGTTCGCCTCGGCGATCTCGACCTCGGCGACCGCCCTGACGAGCGCGGCCGCGCGCTCCGCCCGCGCCCGCCGCCACGACTCCTCCCGCGACTGGTAGGTGCGGATGGAGCGGAGGAACTCCACCTCGGAGAACTCCGGCCAGTACGGCGCACAGAAGTAGACGGCCGCCTCGTTGCCGTTGGCGTGCCACGGCAGGAAGTTCGAGGTGCGCTCGTCACCGCCGGTCCGCACGATGAGGTCGACGTCGCGGACCGGCCGATCGTACAGCCGGTCCTCGACGGTCTGAACGTCGACGTCGTCGGGGTCGAGCCGGCCGTCGTCGACGTCGCGCGCGATCGCCGTCGCCGCGTCGAGCAGTTCGGTGCGGCCGCCGTACGCCAGCGCGACGTTCAGCGTGAACCGGTCGTTGTCCGCGGTGCGCCGCTCCGCGTAGTCCACCGCGTCGCGTACGCGTCCCGGGAGGCGGTCGATGTCGCCGATCGCCCGGACGCGGACACCCTGCTCGTGGACGCGGTCGGCGTCGGCGAAGTCGCGGAGCTTGTCCTCCAGCAGGTCGAACAGCGGCTCCAGCTCCTCGTCCGGGCGTTCGAAGTTCTCGGTCGAGAAGGCGTACAGCGTCAGCTCCGCGACGCCCAAGTCCGCGCACCAGTCGAGCACGCGCTCGGTGGTGGCGGCGCCGGCGCGGTGGCCGTCCGGCGCGTCGTCGCCGCGCTCGCGGGCGTACCGCCGATTCCCGTCCTGAATGATCGCGACGTGTGCCGGTACGTCCTCGATCTCTCGACGGAGGTGGCGGCGGTAAGCGCGCTCGGTGAGACCGCGGAGGCGATCCAACATACGTGCAGACCGACACGGCCGAGGGGTATGTACTTTTATGCTCTGACGGGACGAGACGCGGCCGATGGACGCCGCCTACGTCTTCGCCGTCGCGTTCCGGCTCGATCCGGACGAGGCGACGGTCGACCCCGACCGGTTCGAGACGACGCTGGAGATCCCCGCGAGCGAGCCCGACGCCGAGGGGTGGCTGTTCTTCCGCGACCGCCTCTGGCGCGGCGAGATCGGCGACGAGCCGTCGTTTCGGGAGCTCGCGAGCGACCGCCTCGGCGTCGAGGTCGTCGCCGCCGACTTCCGCGAGCTTCGGACCGACCGCGACCACCTCGACGCGCTGCGGTCGGCGATCGCGGACGACCTCGACCGATTTAACGCCGAGTCGGTCGACGAGGTGCTACACAAGTACCTCGGGTCGTCGATCCACGTCCGAGAGGAGTGAGAGCGGACGTGGCTTGACCCGGATCGGACGCACCGCCCCCACAACGCACTTACCGGCCGACCGCCTACGGGCTGCCCCATGGTCGTCGCCGACTACGACTTCCACCTGTTCGATCTCGATGGGACGCTCGTCGACGCGGAGTGGTCGTACACCCGCGGCGTCTTCGACCGCGTCGGCGACCGGCTCGGCCGCCCCTTCTCCGACCGGGAGGCGTACGTCCTCTGGCACGGGCTCGGCGGCGCCCGCGGCGACACCCTCCGCGATCTCGGGGTCGACCCCGACGCGTTCTGGCCGGCGTTCCACGCCGAGGAGGACCCCCTCGCCCGCGCGGAGGCGACGTACCTCCACGACGACGCCGCCCGACTGCTCGACCGCGTCGACGACGCCGGCGGCCCGACCGGGCTCGTCACTCACTGCCAGCGGTTCCTCGCCGAGCCCGTGCTCGACCGACTCGACCTCGCCGACCGGTTCGACGCGATCGTCTGCTGTACCGACGAGACGGGCTGGAAGCCCGACCCGGACCCCATCGAACTGGCGATGGCGGACCTCGGGGTCGACCCCCGGACCGACCGCGGCTACTACGCCGGCGACGGCGAAAGCGACGTGGGCGCCGCGTGGAACGCGGGCGTCGAAGCGGTCCACGTCGAGCGCGTGGGCCACGAGGACCGCGGGCGGTGCGTGCTCGGCGACCGGCGCGTCAGCCGGCTCGACGAACTGCTCGGGCCGACGTGAGGCCCGGGTCCGCGCTCGACCGCTACGAACCGGCGACGCCCCGAACCCGCTCTTTGCCGCACTTCGCACAGCGCTCCACGACCTCGTTCGGGTTGGTCACGACCGCCCGTCGCTCGTACCGGTGTCGACAGACCAGGCGTTCGATCGTCGCATGCATATCGAAACGGTCGGCGTTTTCAACTAAATAAAGTTCCGTAATTATATATTTATACACATATTACACATCAAATAACTATATTCCACAGAATTCAGAACAGATATTCAAACCCATAGAGAGAAAAGAGGTCATTCGTTTCCCTAGTTGATCGCGATCGGATCTGCCTGATCGTCCGCCTGATCGCCCCCCCTGATCGTACCCCACTCGCCCGCGACCGAAACGGTCGTGAGGCGCCGGGCGGAACCGACCGTATGACGAAGTGGCTCCACAGCGGCCGCCGCCGCGACCTGTGTGCGCTGCTGTACGACGCCGGCGAGCTGCGGGCGCAGTCGCTGAAGAGTCGGCTCGAATCGCACTACGACGAGCGGATCGATCCCCGATCCTTCTACGCGACGCTGACCTCCCTCGTGGAGTCGGGCTTCCTCGACCGGCGGACCGAGGGGCTCGCCGACGTGTACGCGCTCACCGACGCCGGCGAGCGCGCGCTCCTCGATCACTACGAATGGCTCTCGGCGAGGATCGACGGCGGACCCGCCGACACATCCTCAGTCGACAGCGTCGGCGACGGCGTCGGCGACAACGACGCCGTCAGCGACGACGACATCAGCGACAACGACGCCGTCAGCGACGACGACATCAGCGACAACGACGCCGTCAGCGACGACGACATCAGCGACGGCGACGCCGTCAGCGACGACGACGACATCAGCGACGGCGACGACATCAGCGACGGCGACGACATCAGCGACGGCGACGCCGCCGGTGACCCGAACCTCAAGGATTAATAAGATCGGTGCGTTCGTTTAATATATGACGGTCGTCAGCGTCTCGATGCCAGAGGAGCTGTTGGAGCGGATCGACGGGTTCGTGGACGAACACGGCTACACCGGACGCAGCGAGGTCGTGCGCGAGGCCTCCCAGAACCTCCTCGGCGAGTTCGAGGACGCGAAGCTGGAGGACAGAGAGCTGATGGCGGTGGTGACCGTGCTCTTCGACTACGAGACCACGAGCGTCGAGGAGCGGATGATGCGGCTCCGCCACGAACACGAGGGGCTCGTCGCCTCCAACTTCCACAGCCACGTCGGGTCGCGGTACTGCATGGAGCTGTTCGTGCTCGAAGGGCGCTTGGCGGACATCTCGACGTTCGTCGGGAAGGTCCGCGCGACGAAGGACACCCTCACGGTCGACTACAGCGTGACACCGGTCGACGAGTTCGGCGCCGACGGCGGCCTCGAAACGGCTGACGGCCGCGGACACGGGCACGGTACCGACCACGACGGCTGACCGAAGCGCGTCGGAGAGCGCCGTCGACCCGTTTCAGCCGCCTCCGCGGTCGGCCTCGCCGTCCGCGAGCACGCCGACGAACGGCACCGCGAACCCAACGACGTAGCCGGCGAGGTGCGCGAACACGTTGCTGCCGAACGGGACGAGCACCAGCGACCCGATCACGCCGGCGGCCGCGACGCTCGCGCCGGTGACGTACAGCAGTTCGCGTTCCGGGGGGAGATCGAGCCCCGCCACGCGCGGACGGCCGGCAGCGACGTACAGCCCGGCCGCGGCGAGGACCGCGCCGACCGCGAACAGCGACCCCACGGCCGGCAGCGGCGGGAAGTAGCCCGCCCCGCTCGGCGCGAGGTACGCGAGCGCGAGCGACGCGAGGACCGCGACGACCGACCAGCGGGGGTCGACGCCGGCGGGGGCCTCGCTTCGGACCCGATCGCTCTCCGCCGCGAGCGCGGCGACCCAGACGGCGACGAGATAGCCGAGGAGCGCGCTGTTCACGTCCGAGAAGCCGGCCGTGGGGGCGTCGGTCATCCCCCCGAGTGCGACGACGGTCGCCCACGCGGAGACGAGCGGGACGACCGCGAGGTAGACCGCGACCGACCCGAGGAGCCGCCGGCGCCAGCCGGCGACGAGCGAGAGCGGGTACGCGACCGCGACGAGCAGCCAGTAGTTGACGACGTTGTCGGCGAGGTGGACCGGGTCCGCGTGGACGAAGCTCGACGCGAACGCGGTCCACAGCGCCCACCGGCTCTCGAACACGCCCTCGGTCGCGAGCGAGAACCGCCACGCCTCGACGCCGGGGAGCAGGCTCACGGCGACGAGGAGCGTCGGCAACGGGAGGGCGACGAGCGCCAGCTCCGCCGGCGGTCGCGATCGGACGGCGGCGAGGACCGACGCGAGCAGGCCGCGGAGAGTGGGCGAACCGGTGGGGTCGCGGCCGTCAACTGACATCTGGTTCCCCTACGGCGTCGCCGGGCGGACGCTCTCCAGCGCCGCCGCGAAGTCGTCGGCGGTGACTCCGACCTCGTCGGCGTGGTCGTTGGCCGCCTCGCCGTGCTCGTCGGCGACGCGCTCGATGGCGATCAGGGCGGCCTCCCGGCACAGCGACGCGATCTCCGCGCCGGAGTATCCCTCGGTCTCGTCGGCGAGGCGGTCGAGGTCGACGCCCTCGACGAGGGGCTTCGCGCGGGTGTGCACGCCGAGGATCTTCCGGCGCGCGTCGCGGTCGGGCTCGGGGACCTCGATGTGGGTCTCCAACCGCCCGGGCCGGAGCAGCGCGGGGTCGAGCGCGTTCCGTCGGTTCGTCGCCGCGAGTACGACGAGGTTCGGGTTGTCGCTCGCGCGGTCCAGCTCGGTGAGCAGCTGTGAGACGACGCGCTCGCCGACGCCCGAGCCGTCGCCGCCCGCGCCGTCGCGGTCGGCGGCGATCGCGTCGATCTCGTCGAAGAAGACGATCGCTGGCGCCGCCTGCCGGGCGCGGTCGAACAGCTCGCGGACCGCCTTCTCGGACTCGCCCACGTACCGGTCGAGCAGTTCGGGACCGGCCACCTGGATGAAGTTCACGCCGCTCTCGCCCGCGATAGCGCGCGCGAGGAGGGTTTTCCCGGTGCCGGGCGGCCCGTGAAGCAGGACCCCCGTCGGCGGGTCGGCGTCGGCGGCGTCGAACAGGGGGCCGTAGGTTAGCGGCCACGTCACCGCCCGCTCCAGTTTCTCCTTCGCCTCCGGGAGCCCCCCCACGTCCGCGAAGTCGGTGGTCGGCTGCTCCGCGACGTACTCGCGCATCGCGCTCGGCTCGACGCTCGCGTGTGCCGCCTCGAAGTCCGCCTTCGAGACGGTCACGTCGTCGAGGGCCGCGGCGTCCGACTCGCGGGCGCGCCGCAGCGCGGTCATCGCCGCCTCCTGCGTGAGCCCCTCGATGTCGGCGCCGACGAACCCGTGCGTTCGGGCCGCGATGCGGTCCAGGTCCACGTCGTCCGCGAGGGGCATCCGCCGCGTGTGCACGTCGAGGATCTGCCGGCGGCCGGCCTCGCCGGGGACGCCGATCTCGATCTCGCGGTCGAACCGGCCGCCCCGGCGAAGGGCGGGGTCGAGGGTGTCGACGCGGTTGGTCGCGCCGATGACGATCACGTCGCCGCGGGCGTCCAGCCCGTCCATCAGCGAGAGCAGCTGCCCCACGACGCGGTTCTCCACGTCGCCGCCGTCGTCGCGCTTGCCCGCGATCGAGTCGATCTCGTCGAAGAAGACGATCGCGGGCGCGTCCTCGCTCGCGCGGTCGAACACGTCTCGCAGGCGCTCCTCCGACTCGCCCTTGTACTTCGACATGATCTCCGGGCCGTCGACGGTGACGAACGTCGCGTCGACCTCGTTGGCGACGGCGCGGGCGATCAGCGTCTTCCCGGTGCCTGGCGGCCCGTGGAGCAGGACGCCCTTCGGCGGGTCGATCCCAAGCCGGGTGAACACGCCGGGCTCCGAGAGGGGGAGTTCGATCGTCTCGCGGACCAGCTCCAGCTCCTCGTCGAGCCCGCCGATGTCCTCGTAGGTCGCGCCCGCGGTGTGCTCTTCCGGAGGCGTGGTGCCGCCGCCGGTGGGTCGAGCGTCGGTGCCGGGAGCGTCGCTTCCGGTTGTGTCGCT
This sequence comes from Halorubrum amylolyticum, assembly GCF_004114995.1. GTDB lineage: Archaea > Halobacteriota > Halobacteria > Halobacteriales > Haloferacaceae > Halorubrum > Halorubrum amylolyticum. Next base: position 23,605 of record NZ_SDJP01000007.1, on the reverse strand, counting down.
TCCAGTTGTGTCGCTTCCGGCGCCGCCGCTCCCGGCAGACCGACCTGCGGGGGTGCCGCTTCCCGTCGGCGATCCGGTGGGGGATCGGCGACCCCGCCCGACGCTCGCGTCGGACCGCGACCGGTCCTCGTCCCCGTAGGTCACCGACACGTCGGTCCGGTTCGTGACGCGCACCGTGCCCGCGGGGTCCGTCTCGGCGACGACGAACCGGATTCCGCCGAGCCGCTCGACGTGGACGGCTTCGCCCTCGGTGACGGGGCGGTCGCGGAGGTCGCGGGCGAGCGCGCGCTCGACCACCTCGCGGCTCACGTCGACGCCGGCGAGCTCCGCGGGGGCGGCGAGCACGACGCGGTCGGCGTCCTCGACGTCGACGGCGGCGACCGTGACGGTGTCACCGACCTTCACGCCGGCGTTCGCGCGGGTGTCGGCGTCGATGAGAACGGAGCCGTCCCGCGCGTCCGCGCCGCCGGGCCACACCTTCGCGACCGCCGTGCGCTCGCCGCGGATCTCGACGGTGTCGCCGCTGAGGAGGCCGAGTCGCTTCCGGGAGGGTTCGGGGAGCCGGGCGATCCCCCGGCCCGCGTCCCGCTTCTCGGCGGCACGCACCGTGAGCCTGAGGCCGTCGGTGTCGTTCATACGCTCCGTTCCGGCCACTGACCCTTTATCCTTACCCGGTGCCGGGCGGGCCCGTCGCCGCCGACTGCGACTCCGACCGCCCGATCGCTCTCCGCCTCGCCGCCGACCGCAACCCCCTTACCCCGCCCGGACCCGTCGTTCGATATGCAACCGACAGGGCACCTGCGCGGCGACGCGGTCCGCGTCGCCGGCGACGCCCGCCAGCGGTTCCACGACTCCGGCGGCTACGGTCGCCCGCTCGGCGGCGACGAGATCGCGCTCTCGCGGGTCGAGGCCGCCCACCTGCTGTTCCGCGGCGACCTCTCGGGAATCGCGATCGACGAGGACGGGGATCGCGAGAAGAGCGACGGCGAGGTCGGCTTCGAGCGCTTCTTCGTCGAGAGCGCGGCCGCGGCCGACCGCTTCGCGGTGCGCTACCTCGTCTACGCCGACCTGCGCGACCGCGGCTTCTACCTCTCGCCCGCCCGCGAGCCGTGGCCGGGCGGCGACGCCGACGCGCCCGACGCGGTCGACTTCGTCGCCTACGAACGCGGGTCGACGCCCGACACCGGGAACGTGAAGTACCCCGTGCAGGTCGTCGGCGAGCGCGAGTCGCTGTCGGCGGCCGGCCTCGCGGGACGCACCCTCGCGGTCGTCGACGAGGAGTCCGACATCACGTACTTCGCGGCGACCGAGGGAGAGATCGCGGGCGCGACCGACTACGAGGCCCCCGACCGGCTGACGGGCGTCCTCCTCGCCGACCGCGTCGTCGTCTGGGACGCACCCGAGGGATTCTACGAGCGCGGCTTCTACGGCCAGCCCCTCACCGGTCGTGCCGCCGCGATCGAGGGCGCGGTCCAGCTCTCCCTCGTCGAGGCCGCGTCGCTCGCGGCCGACGGGGTGTTGTCGCTGTCGGCGTCGGTGGACGCGACGGGCGAGGCTACCGAATCCTCCAGCGAGGCCACGGCAGAGACGGACGGTCCCGCGGCCGCGGTCGTCGCGCGCGGCCGCGACGTGGAGGGCGAGCGCTTCGATCGCCGGCTCACCGTTTATAAGCGCCTCCGCGAGGCCGACGCCGTGCCGAAGACCGGCTTCAAGTTCGGCGCCGACTTCCGGACCTACCTCGACGTGGAGACCGTCGAGGACTTGCCGCACTCCGAACACCTCGTGCGCGTCGTCGAGGGCGACCACCGCTTCTCGCCGCGCGAGCTCTCGCTCGACGTGCGGCTCGCGGGCGGCGTCCGCAAGGAGATGGTGTTCGCGCTGACGGCGGTGGCGGGCGACGGCGACGTGCGCGACGAGGCCGACGACGGCGATGAGCACGACGACGGCGATGAGCACGACGCGGTCCGCGACGCCGCCGTGGAGTGGCTCTCGATCGGGCGACTGACGCCGTAGATCACTCGGGAGTTCGCTCCTCGATCCGGATTCGGTCGTCCGTGATCTCATCGAACGCGTTGTCCGAGGAGACGATCGGATCGGCGTCGGCGTAAGCGAGATGATACGCGTCGAACGCGGTGAGCCCGTACCGATCCATGTAGTCCGCGGCTTGGAACAACACGGTTTCGTCTTCCGGTACCGACGCGATCTCGAGCGCGTAGCTGAGCGATTCCATCCGATCGAACTCGAACCGATCGGAGATCACCAGCAGTTCGAGCAGCGTCATCCGCGAGGTGTAGATCTCCCCCTCGTACTCGCCTGCGACCGCTGCTGTCCGCTCCTGAAGCCAGTCGTCGTCTTTGACCAAGGCGATGAAAAAGTCGGTATCCGCGTAGATCATTCGGATCTCGTCGCGTCGTCGACCGCGTCCTCGCGAGCAGCGTCTCGGGCTTTCCGCTTGATCGCCGCGATCGACTCGTCGTCGAATGCGTCGCCGACGGCGTCGCGGAGCCCCTCGATCGGGTCCGATTTGAGGGGAATCAGTTCCACGCGGTCGTCGAGTTCGACGACGCGGTACCTGTCGCCGTGCTTCTCGCGGATCTCGTGCGGGATGACGATCCGGCCCCGGTCGTCCGCCTCTGCGGTCTTGCTCATGTGAGCGACTACGGTGGGAACAAACAAATAAATTCCCACGACAATCGAGAAATCCCACCCCGTCCGACCGAGAAGGGCAACTCATTCGATATCGACGGTACGCGTCATAGACACCTGATCCGCGGGCCGATCGGCGCCGCCTACTCCCCGCCCAGCTTCGTCTCGCCGACCGCGTCGTGGCCCTCGATCACTTCCGTCCCGCCCATGTACGGGCGCAGCGCCTCGGGGACGGTGACGGTACCGTCGTCGTTCTGGTAGTACTCTAAGATCGCGACGACGATCCGCGGGACCGCGAGCCCCGAGCCGTTCAGGGTGTGGAGGTACTCCGCGGACTCGTGGTGCTCCTCGCGGTAGCGGATCCCGGCTCTGCGCGCCTGGAAGTCCTCGAAGTTCGAGACGGAGGAGACCTCCAGCCAGCGGCCGCCCTGAGCGGGGCCCTCGTCCATGTCGTCGGCGGGCGCCCACACCTCGACGTCGTACTTCTTCGCCTGCGTGAAGCCGAGGTCGCCGGTACACATCTCCAGGATGCGGTAGGGTAACTCGAGGCGACGCAGCACCGCCTCGGCCTCGTCGACGAGCCCCTCGAAGCGCTCGCCGCTCTCGTCGGGCCGGACGAAGTTCACCATCTCCACCTTGTTGAACTGGTGGACGCGGACGATCCCGCGCGTCTCGGTGCCGTGCTCGCCCGCCTCCTGCCGGAAGTTCGGCGTGTACGCCTGGTACTTCAGCGGGAGGTCCTCGCCCAAGAGGATCTCGTCGCGGTGGAGGTTCGTGACGGGCACCTCCGCGGTCGGGAGCAGCCAGAGGTCGTCGTCGTCGTACGCGTCCTCGTTGGTCCCCTCGACGCGGTAGGCGTCCTCGGTGAATTTCGGGAGCTGACCGGTGCCGCGCATCGACGCGGAGTTGACCGGGATCGGCGGGAACACGTCCTCGTACCCCTGTTCGCGGTGCACGTCGAGCATGAACTGGATCAGCGCGTGCTCCAGTCGGGCGCCGTCGCCCTTGGCGACGTAGAAGCCGCCGCCGGCGACCTTCGCGCCGCGCTCGAAGTCGAGGATCTCCAGCTCCTCGCCCAGGTCGTAGTGCGGCTCCACGTCGTCGGGGAGCTCGCGCAGGTCGTCGAACCCCTCGCGGCGTCGCTCGACGTTCTCCGACTCGTCGGCCCCGACCGGCACCGACTCGTGGGGGATCTGCGGGAGTTCGAGCAGCGACTCCTCCAGTTCGGCCTCCAGCTCGTCGGCGCGTTCCTCGACCTCTTGGAGCTCCGACTTGAGCTCCTGGGAGCGCTCGATCGCCTCCTGGGCCGCCTCCTCCTCGCCGGCCTGTTTCAGCTCACCGATCGTCGAGGAGACCTCGTTGCGCTCGTGCCGGAGGTCGTCGCCGCGGCTCTTCAGCTCCCGCCACTCCTCGTCGATGTCGAGTATCCGGTCGAGGTTGAGGTCGACGTCGACGCCCTTGTTGGCGAGCGCCTCGCGGACGACCTCGGGGTTCTCCCGGACGAACTGTCGAGACAGCATTTACCGGTGGTTCCGGCGGCCGCCCCAAAACCGTATCGGAGCGTCGGGACGCCGTGACACACGGGGGCGAGCGGTGACGCCCTCGGGTGACCGGCGGGCCTTCCTCTCAGGGGGAATCGGCAGTCGGCCGCCGTCACAAACAACCCTTCGGGCTTTCGAACCCGTCCAAGCCCGGGGACCGTGAACGCCCTACTTCGCGACCTTTGCCTCGAACTTCTCGCGCACCTTCTCCATCTTCGGCTTCGCGTGGAAGGTGCAGTAGGCGTCGTCGGGGTTCTTCGCGAAGTAGTCCTGATGGCGCTCCTCGGCGCGGTAGAACGTCTCAAGCGGCTCGATCTCGGTCACCACGTCGTCGTCGTCGTCGTACTCCTCGTCGAGCGCGTCGACGTACGCCTCGGCGACCGCTTGCTGCTCGTCGTCGTGGGTGAGGACGATCGAGCGGTACTGGCTCCCCACGTCGGGACCCTGTCGGTTGAGCTGCGTGGGGTCGTGGATCTCGAAGAAGGCCTCAAGGACCTCGTCGTAGGCGATCACGTCGGGATCGAACTCCACTTGGACGACCTCGGCGTGGCCGGTGTTCCCGGAGCAGACCCCTTTGTAGGTCGGGTTCTCGACGTGGCCCCCGGCGTAGCCGGAGGTGACCGACTCGACGCCGGCGAGCTGTTCGAGCGCCGCCTCGACACACCAGAAGCACCCGCCGCCGAGCGTCGCGGTTTCGAGCTGATCGGACATACTCGTTCGAAGGGCTCGGAGACGTATTAATCACGCGCGCTTATGTGTGAGATGTGGTCGATTCCGTCGCTTCTCGCTCATAGCCCGACAGCTATGGATCGTCGGTGAACACCTCCAAAGCCCCAGCCGGTGAGACGGGCGCACGCTCGCTGTGCGCTTCAGTCGCTCGCTCCGCTCGCTCCCTGCAGTGCTTGCGTCGCCTGCGCCCGTCTCACCGACTGCCCCTTTGAGTCCCACCCCGCACCGCAACCGCAGCCTCTCACCTCCCCAGCCTCGTCGGTCGTCCTCCGCGTTGCTCCGGACGACCGACTCCCTCGCACCGTCGGTTCGCGGCCCTACGGGCCGCTCACCGGGGCGCGCCACCGCATCGGTTTATAAATGGTATCCGCACACTCAGTTTTTAAGCGGCTGAGCGCCGACCCGACCGTATGAACGAACTCGCGGACCTGACCGAGGAACTGGTCGCCATTCCGTCCCACGAGGACGAGACCGCGGCCGGCGACGCGATCGAGGAGTGGCTCCGCGCGGAGACCGATGCGCGGGTCGAACGCGACGCGGTCGGCAACGTGCTCGCTTATAAAGGTGAGACGAACGACGACGACGCCGACACGCTCGCCTTGGTCGGCCACCACGACGTGGTCCCGCCGGCCGACCGCCAGACGACCGGCGAGGGGACCGCGGGCGAGTACGTCGTCGAGCGCCGCGACGGCAGGATCTACGGGCGCGGCGCGGCGGACATGAAGGGCGCGGTGGCGGCCTGCATGCTCGCGTTCCGCGACGCCGAGCTGCCCGCGGACCGCGAGTTCGCCTTCGCGTCGTTCGTCGGCGAGGAGGTCGGCGGGATCGGCGCGCGCCACGCGATCGACGCGGGGTTCGCCCCCGACCGCGCGTTCGTTGCCGAGGGGTCGACGAACTACTCGAAGCCGGGCGTCACCGACGTGGCGGTCGCGCACAAGGGCCGGCGCGCCTCGACGCTCGTCGCGAGCGGGACCGCGGCGCACGCCTCCGAGCCCGCGGCCGGCGAGAACGCGATCTACCGCGCGAGCGACGCGATCGACGTCGTCCGCGGGCTGGACGCCCCGGCGGCGACCGTCTTCGGCGAGCCCGTCTCCGGGTCGCTCGCGGTGACGATGGTCCGCGGCGGCGAGACGTGGAACGTGATCCCGGAGCGCTGCGAGGTGACGATCGACGAGCGCACGGTCCCCGGCGACCGCGCCGACATCGGCCGCGCCGCGGAGGCGGTCGACGGCGTCGCGTGGGAGGTGGATCAGGACCTCCCGCCGATGGCCTGCGGCGACGATGCCTTCGCCGACGCCGCGCTCGCGGCGGCCCGCGAGATCCACGACGAACTGGGACTCGACGCGCCCGAACACGTCGTCAAGCCCCACGCCACCGACGCGGGCTGGCTCGCCGAGGCCGGCACCGACCCGCTCGTCTGCGGTGCCTCCGAGCCCGGTGAGGCGCACACCGACACGGAGAGCGTCGGGATCGGCGTCCTCGACCGGTGCTACCGGATCTACACGAATCTCGCCGAACGGGCGTTCTGACCCGCCGAGACGTGGTGCGTCGGGGGCGTCGTGGGTCGCCGGGCACCGCGAGCGAGCCGCCGGCCCCCGGCGCTCGACGCCGCCGAGCGACGCGGTATGGAAGGGGTTTTATGCGCCCCGTGGAAAGTGTGCGCCACTATGGGAGACAAGTCGAAGGCCCAAAAGAAGCGTCTGGCGAAGGCGGAACGCCAGAACACCCGCGTCCCCGCGTGGGTCATGATGAAGACGGACATGAACGTCACGCGAAACCCCAAGCGGCGCAACTGGCGCCGGAACGACCTGGACGAGTAGATGTCGACGAGTGATTTCGAGGAGCGCGTCGTCACCGTCCCGCTCCGCGACGCCAACGACAAGCCGGTCCAAGAGCGCGCCGACTTCGCGATGAAGATCGTCCGCGAACACCTTGCACAGCACTTCTCCGTCGACGAGGAGGAAGTCGTCATCGACACCTCGGTCAACGAGGCCGTCTGGGCGAACGGGCGCCAGAACCCGCCGAGCAAGGTCCGCGTCCGCGCGGCCCGGTTCGTCGAGGACGGCGAGCCCGTCGTCGAAGCCGAGCACGCCGAGTAACGTGTTACGGGCGACTTTCACCGGCTCGTCGTACGTGGGCGTGTTCGCCCGCGCGATCGACGACCTCCTGTTGGTCCGACCGGACGTCGACGAGGAGCTGGCCGACGCGCTCGGCGAGGAGCTGGGCGCCGAGCCCCTCCTCACGACCGTCGGCGGCGCCAACACCGTCGGGTCCCTCGCGACCGGAAACGAGAACGGAGTTCTCGTCTCCGCGCGGGCCACCGAGCGGGAGCAGTCGCGGATCGCCGAGGCCGCCGACCGCGAGGTCGGCGAGCTCCCCGGCGAGATCAACGCGGCCGGGAACGTCGTCCTCGCGAACGACTACGGCGCCTACGTTCACCCGGACCTCCCGCGCGAGTCGATCGTGACGATCAGAGAGACCCTCGACGTCCCCGTGGTCCGCGGCGACCTCGGCGACGTGCGAACGGTCGGCACCGCCGCGGTCGCCAACAACACGGGCGTACTCTGTCACCCCAAATCGGACGAATCGGAGCTGCAGGCCGTCGAGGAGGCGCTCGACGTGCGCGCCGACCTCGGGACGATCAACTATGGCGCGCCGCTCGTCGGCTCCGGGCTCGTCGCCACCGACGAGGGGTATGTCGTGGGCGAGGACACCACCGGTCCCGAGCTGGGTCGGATCGAGGAGACGCTCGGCTTCATCGATTGACGGCCGCATCCGGTCCGGCGTTTCGGGCCGCCGTCGGACGGGCGACGAAACCGGTCGGTCGAGGCGTCCGACGACCGCCGTCTCGGCCGGGAGCGAACCGCTCCGCGGCGGTCCGTCGAACCGCTCCGCGGCGGTCCGTCGAACTGCTCCGCGGCGGTCCGTCGAACTGCTCCGCGACCGATCGCGTCCCGCTTTTTAGGAAGATACTTCCCTGTCCCTGCCGGATCGGTGAACATGAGTACCTACACGGTGAGTGGACGGTTCCAGAGTCGAGACGGCTTCCAGCCGTTCACCAAGGATGTCGAGGCGGAGAACGAGAACGTCGCCCGCGAGCGCATCTACACCACGGTCGGGAGCCAGCACAACCGGAAGCGCACCCAGATCGAGATCGAGGGGGTGTCCGCGGCATGATGGGCGGCGGGCAACAGCAGCTCCAGCAGCTCTCCCAGGAGCTGCAGGCGCTCGAAGAGGAGATCGAGGCGCTCGAAGCCGAGATCGCCGACTACCGCGAGGAGCAGTCCGACATCGACGACGCGATCGAGGCCATCGAGACCCTCGATTCGGGCTCGACGGTGCAGGTCCCGCTCGGCGGCGGCGCCTACGTGCGCGCCGAGGTCCAGGACATCGACGAGATAATCGTCTCGCTCGGCGGCAACTACTCCGCGGAGCAGAGCGAGGGGGACGCGATCGACGTGCTCGGTCGCAAGCGCGACGCGCTCGACGACCGCATCGAGGAGACGCAGGAAGAGGTCGACGAGCTCGAAAGCGAGAGCGACGAGCTCGAACAGCAGGCCCAGCAGATGCAACAGCAGATGCAGCAACAGCAGATGCAGCAGATGCAGCAGGGCCAGGGCGACGAGGAGTAACGACCGACCGTGTTCGACGGACTGAAAGACAAGCTCTCCGGGTTCCGGGAGGACGTCGAGGAGAACGCCGAGGTCGAGGAGCCCGCGGAGCCGGACGAGTCGGAGGAGACCGAGAGCGCCGCCGCCGAGTCTTCCGAGGCCGACCAGCCCGCGGAGCGCGAGGCCGACGCCGCTCGATCGCCGGCGGAAGGCCCCCCGGCGGGCGACGACGGCGACGGTGACGACACCGAGCCCAGCACCTTCCAGCGCGCGAAGGCGTTCGCGACCGGCCGGATCATCATCGAGGAGGGGGACTTAGAGGAGCCGCTGTGGGACCTCGAAATGGCCCTGCTCGAAAGCGACGTGGAGATGAGCGTCGCCGAGCGCATCCTCGAGACCGTCCGCGAGAAGATGCTCGGCGAGTCCCGCAAGCAGGTCGAGACGACCGGCGAGCTCGTCGAGTCGGCGCTCCACGACGCCCTCCTCGACGTGATCGCCGTCGGCCAGTTCGACTTCGAGGAACGGATCGCCGAGGCCGACAAGCCGGTCACCATCGTCTTCACCGGCGTCAACGGCGTCGGCAAGACGACGAGCATCGCGAAGCTCTCGGAGTGGCTCGCCGACCGTGGCTACTCGTCGGTGATGGCGAACGGCGACACCTACCGAGCGGGCGCCAACGAGCAGATCCAGGAGCACGCCGATCGGCTCGACCGGGAGCTCATCTCCCACGACCAGGGCGGCGACCCCGCCGCCGTGATCTACGACGGCGTCGAGTACGCCGAGGCGAACGACGTCGACGTCGTCCTCGGCGACACCGCGGGCAGGCTCCACACGAGCGACGACCTGATGGCCCAACTGGAGAAGATCGACCGCGTCGTCGATCCGGACATGACCCTGTTCGTCGACGAGGCGGTCGCGGGGCAGGACGCGGTGAACCGCGCGAAGGAGTTCAACGAGGCCGCCGAGATCGACGGCGCCATCCTGACGAAGGCCGACGCCGACTCCTCCGGCGGCGCCGCCATCTCCGTGGCGTACGTCACCGGGAAGCCGATCCTCTTCCTCGGCACGGGACAGGGGTACGACGACCTCACCCTGTTCGAGCCCGAGGAGCTCGTCGAGAGCCTGCTCGGCGAGGACTGAGGCGGGCGGTTACCCCACCGGTTTTTTAGCTACCCCTCTCCGACCATCCGGTCTTCCTCGTCCCACTCGCGCTCGCGGAGTTCGTACTTCTGGATCTTCCCGGTCGCCGTCGTCGGGAGGTCGGTGACGAACTCCACCTCGCCGGGCGTCTTGTAGTCGGCGACGCGCTCGCGGACGAACGCCTTGAGTTCCTCGGGCGTCGCGCCCGGGTCGCCGGGGTCGCCGCGCTCCGGGACGACGAACGCCTTCGGGGTCTCGCCCCACCGCTCGTCGGGGGCGGGGATGACGGCCACGTCGGAGACGACGTCGTGCTCGAAGAGGGTGTCCTCCAACTCGATCGAGGAGATGTTCTCCCCGCCAGAGATGATGATGTCTTTTTTCCGATCTTGGATCGAGACGAAGCCGTCCTCGTCGACGACGGCCAGATCGCCCATGTGGTAGTACCCCTCCAGCCGCTCCGAGAACGCCGCCTCGGTGGCCTCGGGCTTGTTCCAGTAGCGGTCCATCACTTGGTTGCCGCGGACGACGATTTCGCCGATCGTCTCGCCGTCGGCGGCCACGTCCTCGCCGTTCTCGTCGACGACGCGCACGTCGGTCCCGAGGTAGCCGATCCCCTGCGTCTTCTTGACCGCGAACCGGTCGTCGGCGTCGGCGTCGTAGTGGCGCTTGGCGTCCGAAGTCGTCACGAGCGGCCCCGTCTCGGTCGCGCCGTAGACGTGTTTGAGGTCCCAGCCGAACTCCTCCTCGACGGTGCGGATCGTCGCCTCCGGCGGCGCCGCGCCCGCGGTGGCGACCCGCACGTCGTTGGCGCCGGTCGTCGCGCCGCCGTGCTCGGCGTAGTGGTCGCCGAGCATGTTGAGCACGGTCGGCGCCGCACAGAAGTACGACACGTCCTCATTGCGGATTCGGTCGAACGTCTCCGCGACGTCGACGCCGCGGGTACAGACGTGGCGGGCGCCCATCCCCGTGATCGCGTAGATGTGCCCCCAGCCGTTGACGTGGAACATCGGGAGCGTCCAGAGGTACACGTCGTCGTCGTCGATCTCTTGGTGGATCGTGATCAGGTAGGCGTGGAGCGTCTCGGCGCGGTGGGTGCGACAGACGCCCTTCGGGTCGCCGGTGGTCCCCGAGGTGTAGTTAATCGTGATCACGTCGTCCTCGTCCATCTCCGGGCGCTCGTAGGCGTCGGGATCGGCGTCGTCGAGCGCCGCGTCGAACGACTCCCAGTCGCCATCGACCGCGTCGGCGTCGTTCGTGAGGAACGTCTCGGTCGGCACCTCCTCGCGGACCGCCTCGACGTTCGCGGCGTACTCGGCGTCGGCGTAGATGGCGTCGACGTCGGCGTCCGAGAGCATGTACGAGAAATCGTCGGGGGTGAGTCGGTAGTTCAGCGGGGTATGAACCGCCCCGATCTGCATCGCGCCGTAGGCTGCCGCTAGGTGATAGTGGGTGTTCGGGTCCAACACCGCGACGCGGTCCCCCTTCTCGATCCCGCGCTCCTGAAGGGCGGCGGAGAACCGATCGGCGCGCTCGCCCAACTCGGCGTAGGTGTGCCGCGTCCCGTCCGTGGCGAGGACGGCCTCCTCGTCGGCGTAGTGGCGCCGCGCCCGGTCCAGGAAGTCCGTCGTCAGTAGCGGTTTTCGCATCGGTTTATCACTATCTATGATGCATAAAAGCGTTTGCGGCCGACGCAAGGCGGACGCCGTGATCGCTCGGTCCGCATCTGCTCCGGCCGTATCTGTTCAAGCCGTATCTGTTCCGGGCGTGCCCGCTCCGGTCGCATCCGCCTCGGGTTTTTAATCTGTCCGCCCGAGGGTACTCGCATGAGCGACGAATCCGACCGGACACCGGTCACCGACGGCTACGTGGTCCCGATCGCCGGGCTGATGGCGCTGCTGTTCGCCGTGATGGCGGGGTTGACCGCTCCCCGCGCGTTCTCGGGCGATCCCGCCGACGCTCTGTTGCCGATCGGCTTCGCGGTCGGCGCGCTCGCCGCACTCCGGTTCCGCCAGCAGTACGCGGCAGCGAGCGCCGATCCGGCCCCCGATGAGACCGCCTGACGGTCGGCGGCAACCGACGGCGACCGCCTCGATCGATATATAAACGCTTCGTGGACGAATCGCACACGGGCGACGGGATCAGAACCCTTAACAGTCGCACACGGTTTTGATATGATAGCGGGATGGGATAGCCAGGAGATTCCGCCGGGCTCATAACCCGGAGATCGGTAGTTCAAATCTACCTCCCGCTATTTCTGGACGAACGCCACGCGCCGAGTCACGCGTTCGGTTCCTCCTCGTTCGATTTTCGGTCCCGTCTCTCGTCTCGTAGCCGCGTCGCCGTCGCTCGATCCCGAACCCGGAAGCGATTTCCGTCGCGCCACCGTTCCGTTCCGTATGGACTACGAATCGAGCCTCGACCGTGCGATGGAGGAGGTTCCGGACCTCGACGGCTCCGACGAGCGGCTGTCGGTTCCGAACCCGGAGACGCAGAAGGACGGTGCGTTCACCCGGCTGACGAACCTCTCCGCGATCGCCGACGCGTTGAGCCGCGACCCCGAACACGTCCACTCGAAGATCCAGCAGGAGCTCGGTACCGCCGGCCAGTACGAGGACGGGCGCGCGCGCTACAGCGGGAACTTCCGCGAGCGCAACTTCCAGGCCGCGATCGACTCGTACATCGAGTCGTTCGTCACCTGCTCGGAGTGCGGCCTCCCCGACACCCGACTGGAGACCGAAAACCGGACGCCGATGCTCCGGTGTGAGGCCTGCGGGGCGTTCCGGCCCGTCGCCAAGCAGAACATCTCGAACACCCAGCGGCAGGAGGAGGCGATCGAGTCCGGCAACACGTACGAGCTCGAGATCGTCGGCACCGGCCGCAAGGGTGACGGCGTCGCAGAGCGCGGCGAGTACACGATCTTCGTCCCCGGCGCACAGGAGGGCGAGACGGTCACGGCCTACATCAAGAACGTCTCCGGTAACCTCGCGTTCGCCCGCCGCGAGAACTGACGGTCTGCGGAGAGGCGATCCCGCTTTTCGCCCGCCACCCCGTTCCGCTATCCGACGGTTTATCCCCCGGTTCCGGATCGTGAGCCATGGCGACGCGACTCCCCGACGACGCGTACGACGACCGCCTCGCGGCGGTCCGCGACGGGCTCGCGGCGACGGACGCCGACGCGGCGACGTGGTTCGGCACGACGGCGATCGAGTACCTCACCGGGTTCCACCACGTCCAGACGGAGCGTCCGATCGTCCTCGCGGTGACGGACGACCGCGTCGAGGTCGTCGTCCCCAGGCCGGAGGTCGAGCGCGTCGAGCCGAACCCGCGGATCGACGCGGTCCACCACTACTTCGATTACCCCGGCGGCGAGCCGATCGCGGTCGCCGTCGAGATGCTCGACGGGCTCGGCGCCGACCGGGTCGCGACCGACGCCGACGGCGCGCCCGGCGTGATGGGGTACGAGGGGCCGGCGCTCTCGGAGTCCGTCGGCGTCGAGACGCAGTCGTGGGTCGACCGCCTGCACTGGGAGAAGTCCGACGCCGAGGTCGACCTGATCCGCGAGTCCGCGAAGTGGGCGAACCTCGGCCATCGCCACCTCGCCGACCTCTCGGAGCCGGGCGCGCACCCTGCGACGGTCTCGCAGCGCGCGTCGACCGAGGCCTCGCGGGCGATGCTGGACGCGCTCGGGGACGCGTACAGCATCCGGTCCGCGACGACGGCCCGGTCCACGCCGGCTACATCTCCGGCGAGGAGACCGCGCTCCCGCACGGGCACACCCCCAACGAGCGGCTCGCCGAGGGCGACGTGCTCGTGACGGGCGCGGCCGCGAACGTCGACGGCTACCGCTCGGAGCTGGAGCGGACGATGTTCGTCGGGGAGTACACCGACGAGCAGGAGCACTACTTCGAGCTGATGGTGGAGGCGCAGACCCTCGCGATCGACGCGCTCGGACCGGGGGTTCCGGTCACGGAGGTCGACCGAGCCGTGTGGGGGTACTTCGAGGAGCAGGGCGTGACCGATCTGGCCCGCCACCACGTCGGCCACAACATCGGGCTCGGCGCCCGCGAACCGCCGTACATCGACCGCGGGTGGGGCGAGCGCTACGACGGCAACGACGCCCGCATGGCGCCCGGACAGGTGTACACGATCGAGCCGGGGCTCTACACCGACGAGTACGGGTACCGCCACTCCGACACGGTGGCGATAACGGAGTCGGGGACCGAGCGGCTCACGAACTTCCCGCGCGACATCGACTCGAACGTGGTGTGAGCTATCGAACGCGGCCGACGACGACCCGGTGACCGGTCTCCTCGGCGTGTTCTCGCTCGAGGCCGTTCGCGTCGTCGACGACGTCGAACAGCCGTTCGAGCCGGCACTCCCTGCAGACGACGTGGTACCGCTCTTTCGGTGTCGGTCGTTGCATGTGAACGCACGGGTGCTGTGGTGCGTTAGTTACGAGCCCCATACCCGCGCCAAACGGGACGTTAAGTGAGTGGTAATTCTGACTGCCGTCCCCTGACCCTCTGTCGCCCCTGCCATCGTCTCAGCGGTCTCCTTGGCCGGCGCTTTACTCGCCGCTGACCCGTCGCTCGAACCGGTCGAGCGCGAGTCCGAGCATGTCCGGGCTCACCGGCTGATACTCCTCGCGCTCGTGGTCCGGGAGGTACTCCCGGACACTGTTCCACGACTCGCGGGCGTATCGGGCGTCGAGCAGGAGGCGGACCCCGCGCTCGTCCGGACCGCGGATGACCCGACCGACGGCCTGCCGGGCCTTCCGGACCGCCGGCACGGTGAGCGCGGTCTCGAACCCCGACTCGAACCGCCTGTCGTAGGCGGTGATCACCGCCCGCGTCCGGGGCCGCGCCGTGTTGATGATCGGGACGCCACAGACCACGGCGGCCGACAGGCGGTCGCCGCGGTAGTCGACGCCCTCGGTGAGCGTCCCGCGGAGGCTCGTCACGAGCACTTTCCCGTCGCCCGCGAAGAAGTCGTCCTTCAGCGACTCCGTGGCGCGGTCGCCGGACGACTCGTCGAGCAGCACCGGCTTGTCGAGCCGCTCCGAGAGCGACTCGGCCATCCACGTCGCCTCCGCGTAGCTCGGCGTCCCGACGAGCACGTTCCCCTCGCGGTCCGCCACCGCCGCGGCCGCGTCGAGGTGCGCGAGCCTGGTGTCGTTCTCCTCGCCGAGCGCGCCGCGGTTCTGATACGTGAACTTGGGCGCGTCGACCGCGAAGCTCTCGCGGTTCTCCTCGGGGAAGGAGAGCCCGTAGGTACGCTCGACGACCGGGCGGCCTCGCTCTTCGAGGTGGTCGAGGCCGGTCACCTCACGGAACACGTCCATCGGCTCCAGCGTCGCGCTCATCAACACGCCGCCGCCGAACTCCGCGAGCCGGTCGCCGATCGGCTCGCTCGGCAGGCAGTTGTACAGCGCGAGGCTCGCGTTGTACGCGCGCCGCCACGAGTCCGGCGGCGCCGTCTCGTCCCACGTCCGCTCCAAGTCGATCGCGCGGAAGAACTCCTCGTGGTCCTCGCGGTACCACGCGTTGAGGGTCCGGCCGACGCCCGGCGCGGCGCGCTTTTTGTCCTCGTCTTCCAGCGAGTCGAGCACGCGCTTGACGACCGCGCCCACCTGCTCCGCGCGGGCCCAGACGCGGTCGCCGTACCCCTCCCGCTTCGCCCACGTCGTAATCTCGTCTTCGGCCGGCTCCTCCGGGTCGCGGAGGGCGACCTCGTCGTCGTCGAGCTCTCGCATCGACGCCCGCCAGTCGGGGCGCTCGCGGTCCAGTCGCTCGGTCACCCGCCTGTCGAGTTCGCCGCGGAGGTCGGCGTAGAACTCCCGGACAGACTCGATCTCCTCGACGCTCACGTCGGCGTCTTCGAGTTCGCCGCGCACGAGCTCGGCGTCGTCCGACTCCGCGCCCGCCGTCTCGAAGGAGAGCGGCTGGACGACGCGCGTGAGCTCGTTCTCCGCGTCGCGGAGGCTGGCGTCGGCGACCCGGTCGCTCACGAGGTCGCGCACGCGCGGTTCGAGCATGTGCGCCTCGTCGCAGACGACGAACGTCGAGTCGTCCAGCAGCGCGCCGGTGAACGTGCCCGTCGTCACGGGGTCGAACGCGTGGTAGTAGTTGCCGATGACGACCTCGACCTCGGGAACGAGCGCGCCCATGATCGAGTGCGGGCAGGTTCCGTGACCGGCGGCGAGCCGGACCAGCTCGGTCGGTCCGACGTGGCCGAGTTCGGTCACGTCGAACGGGACCGCCTCTGCGGGGTCGCCGTCTTCCGGGAGGTCGTCGAGGAAGCCGGCGTAGAACGGACAGAACTCGGTGCCCTCGAACTCCTCGGTGTCCGGCCGGTACGGGGTGGGCTCGCCGTCGACGGTGAGATAGTCGGCGGCGGGCGCGTCGTCGCCGCTCGCGCCGGCCTTCCCCGCGGACCCCGAGTCCATCAGCCCGACCTGCTGGCTCTGCGCCTCGCTCACGAGGTTCGAGGCCGTGGTCCCGCCCCCGTCGCCGACGAGGTTGCGGGTGCGCTCGCGGAGCCCCTCGCAGCGCTCGTACACGTTCTCGCGGTCGATTCTGCCGCGGTTCTCGCGGGCGTACGGACACACGTCGGCCTTCCCGACGAGGGTGAGTCCGGAGACCGGGTCGTACCCGTCGGGGAGGTCTCCGTTGATCGTCTCGAGATCCGTCTCGAACTGCCGGAGCTGCTGTTTGACGCTCGTGAGGACGAACACGCGCTCGAACTCGGAGTCGGGGTCGCGGACGCGGTCGAGTCCGGCCGTGAGCGCGAGCATCGTCTTGCCCGTCCCGCACGCGCCCTCCAAGGCGAGGAAGCCGCCGTCCTCGGCGGCGTCGATCGCGGCGTCGATCCCGTCGGCCTGCTCGGGATACGGCTCTGCGTGGCCGAAGATGTCGGTCCACTGCGGGGCGTCTGTCACTGTGGCGGCGTAGCCCCCGATCGGAGTTAAACCTTGAGAGAGGGGCGTCGGGCGGGGTGGCCTCTCGGGTCGTGACCGCCGGTGGCGACCCGAGGCGACGATCCTACCCAACGATGTCGTGGAGGTCGGAGAGCCGCTCGATATCCCACGTCGGCCAGACGTTCAGCTCCCAGTTGCGGCGGTGGGGGCGGCGGATGAACGCGGAGTCGATGCCCGCGTTCTCGGCGGCGCGCACGTCGGACTCGTTGTCGCCGACGAACAGCGCGTTGCCGGCGTCGAGGTCGCCGAGCGCCTGCTCGATGTAGTGGGGGTTCGGCTTGCGGAGCTGGAGCGAGTGGATCGTGGGCTCCCGGCCGTAGGCGGCGCCGAACCGCTCGAAGCCGTCGAAGTGGTCCACGAGGAAGTCGACGGTGGCCTGCTGGTTCGAGGAGACGATCCCCATCTCCACGTTGAGGTCCCGCAGCTCGCCGAGGTCGTCGTAAGGGGTCTTGCGTCCCTCGCGCGCCTCCTGCTGTTGGGCCTTCGAGACCACGTCGTCGCGGGTCCGCCAGAACGACCCCGGATCGAGGTCGTACGTCTGGCAGACGGTCCCCACGCTGCCGGGGGTCGCACCGATGGTCATGCGCTCTACGTCGTCCGGATCGGGCTCCTCGACGCCGCACTCCTCGAACGCGTCCCGGGTCGCATCCCGGAGCACGTCGAAGCGCGTGCGGCCCACGAGGACACCGTCGTTGTCGAACACGACGGTATCGTACGTCATAGGGAGTATCGACGCTCAGCACTTAAAAGGGTTTCACCAACTTCGCGACACGTACGGCCGTCCTTTATATGCGTCCGGCCCGCGTCCCGCGGTATGCGCGTCAGCGTCATCGGCGGGAGTTCGGTCCCACCCGAGACGGCGGCGGTCGCCGAAGCGCTCGGAGAACGGCTCGCGAACCGCAGCCACAGGGTCGTCTGCGGCGGTCTCGGTGGGGTGATGGAGGCCGTCTGTCGGGGCGCCGCGAACGCCGGCGGCGAGACGATCGGCGTCCTGCCGACCGACCGGCGCGCGGACGCGAACCCACACGTCACGGTTCCGATCGCGACCGGAATGGGCCACGCCCGCAACGCGCTCGTGGTGCTTAACGGCGACGCGGCGATCGCGGTCGACGGCTCGCACGGCACGCTCTCCGAGATCGGGATGGCGCTCGCCCACGGGCGAGCGGTGGCGGGGCTCGACACGCACGACGTAGCCGGCGTGGAAGCGGTGAAATCACCCGTGGACGCCGTCGATTACGTGGAACGCGAGGGCGGGTCGACGACGTGAATCCGGGTCGTCAGCGAGCCGACGCCGTACGCCCATCCGCGTTCCGTCGCCGCTCACTCTGGGAATAACTGGCGCTATCGGGCGCGATCGCCCGTGTCGTCGACATCCGTTCGGTCGTTTTCTTCCGCTTCGCGTTCGGCGTCCAGCGCCGCGATGTTGCGGAAGCGGTCGGGGTCGTCGTCCCAACTGTCGCCGTCTGAGTCCTCTCGATCGAGAACGTCCGGACCGCGTGTCGAGCCTCCGGGTCCGCCGTATCCGCCGGTATCGACGGAGCCGTAATCGCGATCGAACCGCCCGTTGGCGAGCCAGAGCACGAGGTAGCCGAATCCCATCGTACTGACGGCGAACGTCGCGAGTTCGCCGAGCACGGGGACGATTCCGAGCCCCGCCCACGCGATCGCCCCGACGACGAGATCGGTCTCGCGCCCGTTTGCGGTGCCGCTCCCGAGCGCCGATCGGATCCACGACCCGAGGGCGATGACGGAGACGGCCGTCCCGCCGAGGCTGAGGATCGCGATGAGAATCACGGCGGGGATGACGACGACGAGACCGATGACGGTGATAGCGAGCAGGAACATCGCGACGGCGATTCCCACGTACGCCACGAGCCCGTACAGGAACGCCTCGCCGGGCTCCGAACGGAGGTGCTCAACGCCGTCGTCGGTGAAGTCGGGGGCGATCGCGGAGACCACCGCGCCGATGAGAGCGACGACGACGGCGGTCACGGCGAAGTCAATGGCGGCCGATCCGACGACTTCGATACCGGTCCACTGCGACGGACGATCGATCGCGGCGACACCGCGCGCGAGGAGGGCTGCAACCTGTGTCGGGGCCATGCGGAGCGATCACTCTCACGAGTGAAACGCCTTCTCAATTCGAAGGGCGCCGGGTCCGCTGCCGCCGAGGTGTCGGCGGCTCCGGGCCGCGCCGCTTACCAGGTGTCGTGGAACGTGTCGAACTCGATCGAGTCGAGCGGCTTCTCGCCGATGGCGGCCTCGTACTCGCCGGGGGTCAACATCGGCTTGTGGAACCGCGGGCCGTCGTCGGTCGTGATCCGAGGACAACCGGTGTTGACGAACGCGTCCATGTCGAAGTTGCGGAGGCGGTCCGGCGTCACCTCGTCCATCGTGATCAGGTAGGCGTTCTCGTTGTTCTCGACGATCTCTTGGGCCTTCTCCCAGCGGCCTTGGCCGATCTTCGTACAGAAGATGACGCCCCACTTCTCGGCGTCCATCGCCTTGTGGACCGAGGCGTAGCGCTGCTTGAGGAACTGGTCGTGTTCGGCGACCGAGACCGCGTTGTTGACGGGGTCGGCGATGACGACGCGCTTGTCGGGGTGCTCCATCGCGAGCCCGACCGGATGGAACTTCCCGCCGCCGACGTACAGCACCTGCTCGGCGTCGATGTCCGCGGAGGCGTAGTTGCAGCCGAGCACCTGCCCCTCCTTCGTGAGCCGGTCGTCGCCCCGGCGGGTGTGGACCTCGTAGCCGCGCTCCTCTAACCAGTCGGTCATCTCCTCGAACCGGTTCATGTGCTGGGCGGTCGTGACGAGGCCCACGTCGGCGTCCTCATCCGGGGGCGCGAGCTCCTCTTCCAGCGCGTCCTCCATGATCGGGAAGGGGTCGACGTTCGAGAACAGCGGGACGTAGACGATGCTGTCGGACTCCTTCATCGGCGTGTGGCCGAAGTGGACGAACACGTCCGTCCGGCGCATCAGGTACGTGTCGAGGTCGCAGGCGCCGTAACAGGGCTGTCCGGACAGCATGAAGGTGACATCGTCCGGCGCCACCTCGCGGAGGTCGTCCGCGACCTTCGGGCCGCGGCGCTTGAGTCCCTCGGGGAACTGGAGGCCGACCTTGGAGGCGTCGCGTTCCTCGATCGCCTCGAGGATTCGATCGAGTTCGTAGTCCCACTCGCGATCGTGTTTCAGGGCCATCCCCGTCTTCGTGAGGTCGCCCTCCGTGGAGCCGCTCATATCGAACGAATTGTGCGGCAGGACGGTTAAACGGCGCGTTCGACCGTGAGTTTCGTCCGCGACGTTCGTGCTCGTTCCGTTGCGGCCGTCACGCGGCGGGAAACCTCGACCCCTCAGAGGGTGTCACTCGTGAGCAGTCGGCCGATCCACGCCCGCGGACCGGGAAGGATCGCGTCCTCCTCGACGGCGACCGGGTCCCGATCGACGTCGACGAAGACCCGACCTCGGTCGTCGGACTCGCCGCCGCCGTCGCGGGTCCAGACGAGGCGACCGTCCGAGCGAGCCGCGCTCGCGTCGCCGCGGACCTCCCATCCGGAATCTCCGCGGACGGTCAGCCGGTCGGCGCCGAGGTACCGCGCACCCTCGCCGCCGATGACGATCGGAACCGACGGGGACGCCGGCGTCAGCGGCGTGAACACCGCGACACCGAGGTGCCGCTCCGTGGCGTTCGGGTCGCGGTAGTCGACGAGCAAGGTGTCCCCGTCGACCCGAGCGTCGACATCCCTCGGCTCCGCGATCCCGTTTTGCGTCGCCTCGGAGACGACGGCGCGCCGGAGCGATTCGTTCGCTGCCAGCGCGTCGCCGCCGGCCGCGAGGTCGACCTCCGCCTCCCAAGTCGTCGACCCGTTCTCGCGGAGCGTAACGGTCAGCTCGCTCTCGCCGGCGACCACGGGCGTGCCGTCCGGCGCCGTTCGGTCGAGGTCACAGACGCCGCATATCGGCGTCGGCGGTGCGCGCGCGTCGGCAACCGGTGCGGCGGCGATTCCGGCCGCGAGGAGGATGATCGCCGCCGCTACGGCGGTGGTGCGGGGACGCATGGTCCGATCTCTCGTCGCGATCGATAAATAATTCACGCGCCGACCGGCGCAGATTACGGCTCTGCGGCCCGGCCGGTCGCAGATCGCGCCCGAACCGATCGCTGCCGCGGCCGATGGATACAACCTCCGAGCCGACGAACGCGGGACACATGACCGACGTTCCGCTGGAACACGTCCACGTCGCGCCCGACGACGACCCCGAGAACGCCCCCGCCGTCTTCGTGCTGCACGGCCGCGGCGCCGACGAGGAGGACCTGCTGCCGGTGGCCCAGCGTTTGCCCGACGAGCTTCACGTCGTGAGCCTGCGCGCACCCGATCCGCTGCAGGGCGGGTACACGTGGTACGAGCTCGACCTGTCCGCCGGCAGCCTCGAAGCGAGCCAGCCCGACGCGGCCGACTTCCGGCGGAGCCTCGATCTGGTCGCCGAGAGCGTCGACGCCGCGGTCGACGAGTACGGCCTCGACCCGGACCGGCTCGGACTGCTCGGGTTCAGTCAGGGGGCGATCACGAGCCTCTCGCTCGCGTTGGAGGACCCGGACCGCTACGCGTGGGTCGTCGCGCTCCACGGCTACCTCGCGGACGCGCACGCCGACCTCGAACCCGACGGGATCGAAGGCAAGCCGGTGTTCGTCGACGCGGGAGCCGGGGACCGCGTGATTCCGGAGTCCCGGTCGGCCGCGGCGGCCGACCGGTTCGAGGAGATCGGCGCCCCCGTCACCCGCGGGAGCTATCCGGGCGGTCACGGTATCGGCCAGCAGGAGCTGAGCGACGTGGTCGCGTTCGTGGAGTCGCAGGTCGCACGAGAGGCGTGATCTGGAGGTCGGCCCCGCGGTTCACGGGAGACCGTCCGGTTCACGGACGCACCCCCGGCTCCGGCAGGTTGAAACCGATCCGTCTCGAGGATCGGGTATGAGCGTCGAACAGGCCTCTCCCGACGAACAGGCCGCCATCGAGGACCTCGGTCGCGAGCTCGGCGAGCGCATCGCCCGGACACAGGAGTACGAGCGGTTCGAGTCGGCCCGTGAAGCGGTCCAGCGAGACGAGGAGGTGCAGGCGAAGATCGACGAGTTCGAGCAGCTCCGCGCGGAGTTCATGCAGGCCCGTGAGACCGGACAGGCGACGAACGCCGGGCTCCAGAAGGTACAGGAGGCCCAAGACGAGCTCCACTCGATGCCCGTCATGAGCGAGTTCCTCAACGCCCAAGAGGAGCTGAACGACACCCTCGAAGCCGTGAACGAGGCCATCTCGGAGCCGCTCGCGGTCGACTTCGGCGGCGAGGCCGGCGGCTGCTGTCAGGAGTGAACCGGGTCGGCCGCGACCCGGCGCCCTCAGACCGATCCCGGTTCGGAGAGAGGGAATCCGCCCGACCGCTCGATACTGGCTCGGAGCGTCGAATGTCAACCTGCCGTAAGCTTATTGCCTGACTGTTGAGTGGAGCCGGTGTGGCTCTGATAACACAAGCCCGGGGTGAACCGTAACGTGCGATTGCTGGTTCGTCTCGAAACACGCCGTGACACTGCGTACGATCACACGTATCACCACAAGCTCCGCGGACGGATCTGGCGCGCGCTGGCCGACACGGAGTACGCGGAAGACCACGATAGCGATCGGCCGAAGGGGTTTACGTACAGTAACCCGTTTCCGCCGGGCGACATGTCCGAGGGGGACGAACGGACACTCCTCGTCGCCTCGCCGCACGAGGAGTTGCTCGCGCACGTTGCTCGCGATCTTCAGGCAGATCCCGAGCTGAACATCGGCGAAATGCCGTTTCACGTGGACGGCCTCACGGAGCTCTCGCCCGACGTCGGCGAGCCCGGAACGTCCGGAACGATCGAAACCGGAACCGGGCTCCTCGTTCGTATACCTCCGTGGCGTCAGGACGAGTACGACATCGACGGACACGGCGACGGCACGTCGACGTACTGGCGACCGGAGCACACCATGCAGCCCCTCCGGAACCAGCTGGTGGCGAACCTCGACAAGAAACACGGGCTGTTCATGCCCGATTACCTCTCGGGTCCAAGCGACGTCGACGGCGACCTCTTCGACGGGTACGAACTCATCAAGACGTTCGCGATCCCGGTCACCGTCACCCAAGGCGAGCGACGGACCGTCGTGTTGAGCAAGTGGCGGTTCGACTACACGGTCCGCGACGACGACCACCGCCGACACCTGAACCTGTCGCTCGACACGGGACTCGGGGAGCGGAACGCTCTCGGATTTGGGTTCGTGAACCTCGTGGATAACTAATGAAATAAGAAAGGGTCGGGCAGGATAACATACACTTCAATCCAACTTTTGGTCGTCTGAAACGGGAATCCGACCCTCAAATATATAAATGGCTGCTGACTACTTGAAGTTGCTGAAGTAGTCGATTAAGCTATCATGACTGGCGTCGACCCGAATTGCTTAGGCAGGCTCGGTTGGTGCCAGTCTGAGACTATATTCTGACCATCTCACCTATTCCCCCATTGTGCCTCATCACATATAGATTTCCCAACTTCGTATGATATCAAATAGGGCAACCTATATGTATTACCAGATTAACTATTATGTCGAAGTGAAGCACCAGTCATCGAATGTGTGAACAGACAACCCGATCTGAAAACAAAGTGGCACCGTGATTGTATTAAATTACCGGCGAAATCACATGGGTGACAAAGAGAATCTGGGTGAGAACTCAGAAGCAAAAATATCCATCATTAAGACATACAGTAGAGGATATTGTTCAGATCCAGTCGGGTCTTGGGATGCGAAAAACCAGTCTGGGTCCCTCGTTAATCGTGGGGATCTAGTGAGTTACAATGGCTGTGTTGAATCACTAGATGGCGTCGGTACGGGTCGCTAAATCAAAGGAGTTGAAGCGGGAGACTTCAGTTGTTCATGACCCAAATCTCCCGCT
>NZ_SDJP01000069.1 GCF_004114995.1 Halorubrum amylolyticum | reverse complement strand
CCCCGCGGCGTACTCGTTCGAACCCTCGGCGAGCTCGTTCCAGACCAGTACCATCGCGATACAGCGGGCCATCCCGATGAACACCAGTCCGAGGAAGAACTCAGGTCGGGCAGGCAGTCCAGGGACGAGACCGCTGAAGAAGATGACCGCCAACCCGAACATCAGTGTGGGGCCGATGAGCCAGTTCTGGACGAGGCTCAGCCCGAGTACCTTCACGTTCTTGAAGACAGCGGGGAGTTGCCCGTAGTTGACCTTCGCGAGTGGTGGGTACATCATTAACACGAGGCCGATCTCCACGAGGTGGAGGTCCTGAATCGGACCGGTCACCGACGGCGCAACGTAGCCGAGGCTGATCCCGATCCCCATCGCGCCGAAGATCCAGACGGTGAGGTACTTATCGAGGAAGTCCATCGACCGGGGATCCCCGCAGGACTCACAGTCGCAGTTCGGGCCGTGCTCGTGAGCGGCGCCGCTCACGCCACCGTCACCCCCGTCGTGTTGGGTGAGTCGGCCGTAGAGCGATACCGGTGCGTAGGCGGATAGTTGTTCATAATTGGTGTGTCGGCAGCAGTGGTTACTCTTCGGCCGCGATCACGTCGAGCTGGACGTCTGCGCCGCCCGGGAGCGAGCAGACGCCGACGACGGTCCGCGGGGGAAGTTCGACGTCGTCGAACCGGGACTCGTACACGTGGTCGATCGCCTCCGCGGCGCTCGGATCTGTGAGCTGAATTTCAAGCTTCATCACGTCGCCGAACGTCGCGTTTCGGTTGTCGGCGAGTGCGGCTTCGAGGTTGTCGAGCGCGGTCGAGAACTGCTCTTCGATTGAGTGCTCACTTAATATTTCTCCGTCGATCTCAGGGAGTATCCCCTCGAAAAAACGTAGGTCGGACGAGCCCGTTCGCTTTCCGAACGCACCGATGTTGTCCGTCCCTTCGCGCTGGCGCTTGCTCTCCTTACTTAGTGTGGGATCGATATCCATCTCGGTACGCTGCTCCGATTCCGGTTCGACCTCGGTTGTCTGCTGCCCCATAATAGATGAACAGTTGTTCATATATTAAAACTCTTTGGAGCAAGTCGGAAACTGTGATCGGAGTCCGGCTTCGGGGTGCGGAGCGGGGGGTCCAGACTCGTGGTGCCCCGACGACATCACAGCAGACGGTACAGTCCGGCCGCGAGAAGCGCCCCGAGGAGCGGTCCCACGATGGGCACCCAGGAGTATGCCCAGTCCGACGGTCCCTTGTGCGAAAACGGGAGAATTGCGTGGGCGATGCGCGGTCCGAGGTCGCGTGCGGGATTGATCGCGTATCCGGTGGGGCCACCTAACGAGAGTCCGATACCGAGCACGACAAGCGCGATCGGAAGCGCCGACAGTGCCCCTAGACCGAAGCCCACCGCTTGGCCGTCGATGGTAATCGACTGAAGCACCTCACCCGACTGAGCGTCGAAGAATCCGGCAGAATTCAGGTAGAGGACGCCGAATACCAAGACGAAGGTGCCGATGATTTCGGTCAGCAGATTAGCCGAATAGTTTCGGATCTCAGGGCTGGTCGAGAAGATCGCCAGCTTCACCTCCTCGTCTTCGGTCGCGGCGAAGTGGTCTTTGTACGCCAGCCACACCACTACGCCGCCCAGGAATCCGCCGACCGTCTGTGCGGCGACGTACGCCGGAACCTGCGCCCAATCGAACAGCCCGGCGGCAGCGAGGCCGACCGTCACGGCGGGATTGATGTGACCGCCGCTGACCTGACTGACGGTGAACACGCCCATGAACACTCCGATGGCCCATCCCCACGTGATGACGATCCAGCCGCCGCCGTTCCCTTTCGTCTCGTTGAGCACGACGTTGGCGACGACGCCCCCGCCGAATATGATGAGGATCGCTGTTCCGATGACCTCGGCAATGTATGGAT
>NZ_SDJP01000068.1:1611-2165 GCF_004114995.1 Halorubrum amylolyticum | reverse complement strand
AGGTGGAGGAAGTAGTCCCACGAGTCGAGCAGCGCCGCTTCGGTCCCCGGCGGGATCATCGGTCCTCACCTAACGCCGCGGCCAGATCGAGCAGCTGGAGGCTCGCTGTGTCCGCGATCCGGTAGTACGTCCACTTTCCCTCCTTGCGCGTGGCGACGATGCCGGCGTCGCGGAGCTTCCTGAGGTGTGACGCGACCGTCGACTGGGGCGCGTCGAGTACGGTCTCCAACTCGCAGGCGCAGAGCTCGCCTTCTCGAAGCGCGTGAACGACCGCGAGTCGCTTCTCGTTGGCCAGCGCCTTGAACGCCGACAGCTCCGCCTCGACGACCGCGTCGTCCGCCCGTCGAGTCTCCGGGAACGGCCCGTCACAGCAGACGCCTTCCTCCATCCGTCGGAGCGTTCCGCTCGCGGATTCGGAGCCCGCTTGAGCCGCCGCGTTCTGTTCCTGCGACATTATGGATCAGTCCTCCGTACGGTCGGCGCGCTCGTCCGGCGCGTCCGCCTCGTTTTCGTCCGAGTCCACCTCCTCGATTTGCATGTCACAGCAGCTCTCG
>NZ_SDJP01000068.1:591-1601 GCF_004114995.1 Halorubrum amylolyticum | reverse complement strand
GAATCAGTCCTCCGTACGGTCGGCGCGCTCGTCCGGCGCGTCCGCCTCGTTTTCGTCCGAGTCCACCTCCTCGATTTGCATGTCACAGCAGCTCTCATCGTCGTTTGACTCGCCACCGAGCAGTCGGTCGAGTATCGACATACATATCGATATAATCCGATTTGACTTAACTCATTTGGTCAGGTGTTCAGCTGACTCGAGAGAGCACTCGACTCGGATATATATTCAGATGTGTTTGTTTGACGCAGTTCTTCCACCGAACTATATACACACAAGATAGTGTGGAAAACCGGATTATTCAAGCATCATACTGTGCTTTACCAGTATTAATCTATTACAGATTATATTAGTACCGAGTAGATTACCTCGATCTCAACACAGTAGAACCGAAAGGACCTTTAACATATGAGGGAATACTAAATTGTATGTCGCAGCAGATAGCGGCTCAAGACGATCGGACGGACCGTGAAAACAAAATATCGATTAACGAGTCGCTGAGCGAGGAGAGCAAACGTCAGCGCGACAGTATCGACAACGTCGGCGCATTCGGCATGCGAACCGGTGAGTCGGATCTGATCTTCTTCCAAGGTATTCTCCCGGAGATCAACGGGACGATAAGAGGATCGGAGCCAATAGACGAGCAGATAGAGATGTGCTTGGATCGGCTCGAACTCATGTTAGAAAACCGTAACGCGTCGCTCTCGGATATCATGAAGGTCGAGATTCAGCTCGCAGACGCAGGTGCGGCGGCGGCCGTGGACAGCGCGTACGAGTCGCGATTCGATGACGTGGCGTTCCCACCGCGCAGCGTCGTCGGTGTATGCTCGTTGCCTGGCGGTGCGGACGTCCAGCTCGACGTGATTGCCGCCGAAGAGTAACCGTAGCTGTCCGTGTAGTTCGATAATAGAAGCATTTCGCTCGTATTTGCCGTTTTGAAGCCCGACAGAACAATTATTCCGGTCGCAGCGAATACGTCAGTTATGCCCGACTCCTCTTCAGACCCGCTTCCT
>NZ_SDJP01000068.1:0-581 GCF_004114995.1 Halorubrum amylolyticum | reverse complement strand
TTCGCTCGTATTTGCCGTTTTGAAGCCCGACAGAACAATTATTCCGGTCGCAGCGAATACGTCAGTTATGCCCGACTCCTCTTCAGACCCGCTTCCCGGCACGGATCTCGACGCACTGATCGACGACGCGACGACGACCGCCGACGTGAAAGCGCTGTCGGCGTTCGGATATGAGACGCGATATCGACTCGTCCGCCTGTTGGTCGACGCGGATGGCGCGGTCAGGTTCGACGAGATCACGCCCTACGTGTCCATAAGCGACAGCGCTGTCAGTCACGCGTTGACGCTTCTGTGTGATGCCGGACTCGTAAAAAAGCAAAAAGATGGACGCTCGCGCAGTTATTCGACCACGGAACGGGCGGAGGCGCTCGTGGAGGCACTTGATCGGACGCGATAAATCAGTAATTGTACGTTCTCTAGCAGGTCAGACAGAGGTTAACTCTAGCAATGGAATCACCGTTGAGCGGAACCGAGACGGGGTGGATGAATCTGGTTGCGTGAAAGTTTGAGTTACTGTGAGTCCTCTCTCGACGTTATCCATCTCGAAATGAGCCACAGAAAATGCTACCAAACTCCTTTAC
>NZ_SDJP01000067.1 GCF_004114995.1 Halorubrum amylolyticum | reverse complement strand
AGCGCGTGCCCGTCACGCTCGCGGGCGGCACCCAGCTGGCGGCGGTCGCCGCGCTCGCCCGGCACGCGGGCGTCGAGCGCCGGCTCCCGCTCGCGACGACCTCGTTCGTCGCCGACGACCCCTCCGCCGACGTGGCCGCGCTCGCCGACGACCTCGACCTGCGACTGGCCGCGACCGACCCCGCGTTCGGCGAGAGCGACCACCCGGCGATGGCGGCGTACGCCCGCGGCGAGGCGAAGGAGGGCGTCGGGATGGGCGGGGCGCTGGCGCTCGCCGACCGCGCCGGCGTCCCCGCGGGCGACGTGCGGGAGCGCGTGGCGTCGATCACCGACCGGCTGCTGGCCGAGCGGGAGGCGGGGAGCGCGACGGGAGGGGGTCCCCGATGAAGGGGTTCGTCCTCGGCGGCACCGCCTCCGGCGTCGGCAAGACGGTCGCGACGCTCGCGACGATCCGCGCGCTGGAGGGCGCCGGCCACGCGGTCCAGCCGGCGAAGGCCGGCCCCGACTTCATCGATCCGAGCCACCACGAGCGCGTGGCGGGGCACCCCTCGCGCACACTCGACCTGTGGTTACAGGGCGAGGACGGGCTCCGCCGGAACTACGCCCGCGGCGAGGGCGACGTCTGCGTCGTCGAGGGCGTGATGGGGTTATACGACGGCGACGGGTCGAGCACCGCCGCGGTCGCCGAGGCGCTCGGTCTCCCGGTCGTCCTCGTGGTCGACGCGAGCGCGGGGATGGAGAGCGTCGCGGCGACCGCGCTCGGGTTTCGAACGTATGCCGACCGGATCGGCCGCGACCTCGACGTGGCCGGCGTGATCGCCCAGCGCGCGCACGGCGGGCGACACGCCGACGGAATCCGCGAAGCGCTCCCGGACGAGATCGCGTACCTCGGCCGGATTCCGCCGAACGACGACCTGGAGGTGCCCGACCGCCACCTCGGGCTCCACATGGGCGACGAGTCCCCCCTCCCCGACGACGCGCTCGACGCGGCCGCAGAGGGGCTCAGGGTCGATCGGCTCCTCGACATCGCGCGGGAGCCGGCGGGCGGGGCGGACGCGCCGGAGCCCGCGGATCAGGTCGCTCCGGCCGACGCCGACGCTCCTCGCGTCGCGGTCGCCCGCGACGGCGCCTTCCGGTTCGCGTATCCGGCGACGATCGAGCGCTTGCGCGAGCGAGCGACGGTCGAGCCGTTCTCTCCGGTCGCGGGCGATCCCCTTCCGCCCTGCGACGGCGTCTACCTCCCGGGCGGCTACCCGGAGCTGCACGCCGCGGAACTGGCGGCGAGCCCGGCGCTCGATCAGGTCGCGGACGCGGCCGCCGAGGGGACCTCCGTGCTCGGCGAGTGCGGCGGGCTGATGGCGCTCGCCGAGTCGCTGACGACCGTGGAGGGCGAGACGCACGCGATGGCGGGCGTCCTCCCGGCCGACGTGCGCATGCGCGACCGGTATCAGGCGCTCGACCACGTCGAACTGCGGGCGACGCGGGACGCGCCGACGGCCTCGACCGGATCGACCCTGCGGGGCCACGAGTTCCACTACTCGGAGGCCGACGCCGCGAGCGACGCCCGGTTCGCCTTCGACGTGGAGCGCGGGAGCGGGATCGACGGCGACCGCGACGGCCTGATCGAACACCGAACGCTCGGAACGTACTGTCACGTTCACCCGGCAAGCGGGGCGTTCGACGCGTTCCTCGACGGCCTGTGACCGCGATGGCGACCGCCCTCCTCGCGTCGTCCGGCGGTGGATCGCTCTTTCTCGCCCGCGCGCTCGCACCCCTCGCCGCGCTGGCGATCGCGGTCGCGCTCGACCTCGCGCTCGCGGAGCCGCCGGCCCGGACCCACCCTGTCGCGCTGTTCGGCTCGGTCGCGGCCCGGTTCGACCGGTCGTGGTCGCGCCCCCGACTCGTCGGCGTCGCGGTCGCGGCCGGGCTCCCGCTCGCCGCCGCGGCGGTCGCGGGCGGGGTCGTCGCGGTCGCGGCGTTGGGCGGTCCCCTCCTCCCCGTCCTCGTCGCCGGCGCGCTCCTCTTTTCGACCGTCAGCCTCCGGATGCTGCTGGCGACGGCCGCCGAGGTCGTCGCGCTGACCGAGACCGACCCGGACGCGGCCCGGGAGTCGATCCGGGCGCTCGCGGGTCGAGACGCGACCGACCTCTCGCCGGCCGACCTCCGGAGCGCGGCCGTCGAGAGCGCGGCCGAGAACCTCGCAGACGGGTTCGTCGCGCCCCTCGGCGGGTTCGCGCTGGGGGCGGCGGGCGGGCTCGCGGTCGGCCCGACGGTCGGAGCCGCGCTGGGGGCGGCGGGCGGGGCCGGCCCGACGGCC
>NZ_SDJP01000066.1 GCF_004114995.1 Halorubrum amylolyticum | reverse complement strand
TCCATACGAAGAGCTTCGTCGAGCCGTCAGTAACAATGAACTGATCTCACGGGCTCACGCTGTGCCGGCTGTCGAGACTCCGGGGTAAACACGTACGATAATCTCTACCAGCTGGCCATCCGTAAACTTCGCCTCAAGACTGACGTAGTCACCATTGATCGTCCGGTGGAACTCGAATATCCCGTGGTATTCTGTGTCTGACCAACCCCGATGAATCTTCTTCCTACTGCCTGCCATCTTCCGTATGGAACTCTCGAAGCCACCGATTTCTTCGTCATAATATGGCCGCTCTTCCTTAGGGACGTGTTCATGATCGGCATCTTCCTTCAGCAGACGGCCTTCTGCTGTGACCTTGTATTCATCACGCAACGGTTCGTGACGGGCGATGGACTTCGTTTGCCATGTAACCTCAAAGGGATCGGCACCGAAGTCAGGGAACTCTATATCAAGACCGTCTTCGAACGTGAGTCTGTCGAACAATCCCATCGTTACTCCTCCTCTTTCTCCGCATCTGAGTGATGGTCTGTTCCGCCCGGGAAAACTGCCTGATCGACGCTACCTTCGTACCCGCATTCTGGACAGGCAACAAGTTCGTGTCCGGCGTGGAG
This sequence comes from Halorubrum amylolyticum, assembly GCF_004114995.1. Lineage (GTDB taxonomy): Archaea > Halobacteriota > Halobacteria > Halobacteriales > Haloferacaceae > Halorubrum > Halorubrum amylolyticum. The sequence continues at coordinate 1,917 of NZ_SDJP01000066.1, read as the reverse complement.
TGAACTGCCAACGAACGCGTTCGCCACTCCCCAAGCCGCTTCAGAGATTCGCTCGTAGTCCTCTTCGTTCCCTACGGCAAACACCCGCCGCTCCGGGAGCGCGTCGATCTCATCGATACTCGCTCCTTCCTCATGGGCACGAAGTCGTTCGGGCATCGACGGTGGTGCTACTCCTTCAGGGTCGAATCGGATGATCGTCTCCCGCAGGCCACCAGTGTCTTCATCATAGTAGTTGTCTGTCATTGAAGCCGAACTACCGCTGTGTTGGCCGATTAGGTCATCAGGATCGTCTTGCTCCTGCCACGAGTTCGGATTTGCGGGCTTTTTGTCCCTTCTCCGTAGCCGTTCTTCGTCGGTCTCTTCGGGAAGCAGGTTTGCTACAAGCTCCAGCAGTTCGGTTGTGTGTGTGTGGTCAGTAGCCAGCTCGTAGGCAGGAATTTGATCGCCACAGACGGGGCACTCAATTCGTTCGTTCCCCTCTGCTTCTAACGCCTCTTTGACGGTTTCTCTATCCATAATTCACCACTAATTGGTCTCTCCACCATCGGGATCTTTCGGTTCGTAGCGCGTGATCCCTCTTGGCATATCAGTCACGTCGAACCTCCCTGCCTCTTCCGATTCTGGGAAGCACTTTGGACAAGGCATACTCGCCTTCTCTTCTGCTTCTTCCAGAGACATCAGCACATCACCTGGAGTGCTGTTGTAGGTTCTCGGGTCGTGATACCATCCATATCCGGTTCCCATCCTTTCCACGAAGACCCCTTCTTCTGGAGTCTCGGGGAGGTCGTCTTCATCGAGATCGCCAATGAGTACGTGGTCGAAATGCTCCCTCCAGTCAATCACATTTTCCGAAGGAATCAGGTAAGGTTCGGTGGTGATAACCTCATATCCAGCGTACAACTCACCGTCATCTGCCTCTGCGACCATCCCCAAACGGCGCAACTCGTCAACGGACTCCTGAGCCACGTCTCGGTCGATTCCAGATTCCACCAGTTCGTTAATCGACCGAGTTCCAGATGCGATTTCCTCGAACACTCTCCAGTACCCTTTCGACCCGAGTTCAGCCAGCCTCGAAGGTTTCGTCCCGTAACTCGAACCGTGAATCATCGAGCTGATTCGGTGGACAAAGTGGCTATCAGAGAAGTTGGTGCGCTTGTGCGACTTAGCCAAGTGTAACGCCAGCTCCCGGTTCTTTTTGACGCGGCTCTTATCAGGCGGTTCGGGCGACCAGTCGTCACCATCTGGCCCCTCCATAGTCGGCATATCGGGATCGCGGACGAAGATGTCCATCGCCATGGCAAGGAGATCCTCATCGCTCTCTTGGTGGGCCGCCAGTGCGTCCGCCAACATCAGCAGAGCCTCGATCTTTGACTCGCCCTGAGTCGTGACGCCAGTCTCTTCGTCACTGATGACGAACCAGTCGTCTTCTTGCTCTATGTTGATTTCAGTCATCAGTAAGCTCCGAAATGGGAATTTGGTTATTGTCTGAGTTCATTCTGTCTACAGTTTCAAGCATGTGCTGGATCTCCTCGTCTGTCGGGCCTTTGTGACAGTCATCGCAGACCCACGGCCCCTCTCCACGCGGCTGTGGGTGAAGCTGTTTTCCACATTCGGAACATGAAGCATCGACCAGTTCTGGCTCGTCGGGGGCCATCGTGGCTGTAAACGCCCGGTCGTGCCAGTCCCATTCTCTGAAAGCGTCCTTTATTTCGCCCCTTGAATCAAGTACACGGACAGTCACATCAGTATCAAGGCCGTCCCATCCGTCTCCGGTAAGGAAATTGATGAGGAACCAGTACACGTGAGACTCGTGGTGGTGAACTATCTTTCTACGAGGAGAGAATCCCGTCGTTTACGACGGGCGTGAATCCGACAACGCCGACACAAACCACGTTCAGCAGCAATGCGGATATTTAA
>NZ_SDJP01000065.1 GCF_004114995.1 Halorubrum amylolyticum | reverse complement strand
GCCCCGGAAGGTGGCGGCGGATTCGCCGACTATGCACTCGTTTCCCTTCACTGTCTGCGGATTTACCTCGATTCATCGTACCGCATGACGATCGACTTACTCAAAGAGATGCCACAAATAACCGGGGAGATCGGCCTCAACGCGGCCTATCTCCCCGCACCGTCCACGTTGTGTAAGGCGTTCGACCGGATCAGTATGAGCGTCTGTCGAGTGCTGCTGCGCCAGTCGGCGCAGCTGCACGATCTCTCTGAACAAGCCGCGATCGACGCCACGTTCTACGACCGCTCACCAGCCAGCCGCCACTACTGCCAGCGAATCAGCTACCGCGTTCAAAAGCTCAAAGTCACGAAGCTCGTCGATACAGCGTCTCAAGCCGTCCTTGACGTTCACTGCTCAACGAACCGAGACGGAAGCGACGCAGACCTTGCTGAGCAGATCGCCCGCCGGAACGCGGGCGATCTGCGGTCTCTCGCGGCCGATAAAGGCTATGACAAGCAATCGCTTCGTGAAGGATTACGTGAGCTCGGGAGCAGACCGCTGATCAAGCACCGTATCTTCGTTCCGTACGACCACGCACACAACGCCAGAATTGATGATAACATGCCTTGTTTTGCCGCCTAGTGACGACGGTCTGGGACGCTTTTACTGTAATATTCCGCCAGATTAACCCGGAAATGGACGCCGTCTGGCGATATGGCATCGCTCAGACGGCTTGCTTGGATGTGTCGAGATCTTGCCAAACAGCATGTTGATGATCCGGACGTACCCGCCGCGCCGGACGGCGCGGACGGGTACGCTGAGTGGGTACAGATCGCGTTGATCCTGTATCGCGTCGAACTCGAAAAGAGTCTCCGTGAGACCGAAGACTACCTCAACGAGATGCCCGGCGTCCTCGCCGTGTTTGATCTCGACGACGCACCGCACTACAGTTCGTTTTGTCGGTGGGAAAACGAGTATCGGATGCGTGAACTCCGCCGCCTGCTCCGCACTTCGGCGGAGCAGGCGGGCTGGAGTGGTGAAGCCGCAATTGACGCAAGCGGCTTTCAACGCGACCAAACCAGCTACCACTACCGCGATCGCGCAGACTTCTCGTTTCAGTCGATGAAGACGACGATCTTGATCGACGTGAATTCGCTAGCGATCAAGGACGTTCATTTCACGACGCAGAAGGCGTGGGACGGCCACATTGGGATGCAGGTCTTCCGCCGGAACGCGGAAGACCTGCGTGTGTTATCTGCCGACGCGAACTACTCATGGAGCGAACTCCGTGAGGAGTGTCGCTCCAACTCAACGCGACCACTGATCAAGCACAGAGAGCAAACACCGCTACAGAAGGCTCACAACGCCCGGATGAACGAGGATTACAACCAGCGCTGGATGAGTGAAACCGGCTTCTCGCAGTTGAAGGAAGACGACGGCGAGAAGCTCCGCTCCCGGAGCTGGCACGGCCAGTTCCGGGAGCTCACGCGGAAGTGCATCATCCATAACCTGACGCAGGCGGCGAGTTAGGGCTCGCCGCCTGCTCTCCCTTCTCCGGACGTATTTGGGAGAGGCATCGCCGTCGTCACCTGATCAAGGAAGTAAGATACCATAGTTTTGACCCTTTGACGACCACCGCCAGCGGCGGCTACTACATCTTCTGAGTGTAAGAACCAGTCTCTGACATCGTGAAACCGTGAGTTATCGACCCTACCCCGACGCAGTCTTGCGTTCAACAAGGCATGATAACAGCTACAATCAGCGCTCTATGACCGAAACCGTGAACTCGGCTGTGAAGCGCTCGCTCGGCTTCGCCGTGCGAGCGCAGACATGGTTCCGTGAGTTCCGCGAAATCGCGCTGATGTGTGTCGTCTATAACATCAAGCGCTTCGTCAAACAGTGAACCTCTACGCCTTACATCGATTCAACACAGCCCGTAGAATCCACGATCGAACATTACCGTGTCCAAATCGACGAACTGCTCTGCGCGATCAAGTAACCGACTCACCAGGTCAGCCTTCGAATACGATGGAGAGTCGTCGGGCTCCCACGCAGAGTTCTCTTTAACCGGTTCAATGCCGAGGACAATCGGTGCGTGATCCCCGACTAAGGTGATTGTCGCGTACTTGTAGCCGCGTTTGTACTCGCCGTCCTTCTTGTACCCGCTCACCATCTTCGGGTAGTCCGGCTTCGCGATACCCGCTTCTTTGTCCTCCCACGGCCAGACGTGGAACTGCTCGTGCGTGATGTCGATCGCCGCAACGGTCTCCCGAGAGTCAAACGGATCGTCTCCACGAATCGAGTTGACGACGTTCTCTGTGGCGGCGTTGAACGCTGTCATAACGGAATCTCGAATTCGATCGATTCCGGGCAACGAATCATCATCCGCAAAATCCTCGAACGTGAGCTGACCGTCCGAGCCTTCCGGGGTTGCGATCTTCTTAATTGCCCGTAAGAAGGTCGAGTCGTCACAGATGATGTCGTCGTCGGTGAGCCAGCCGTACTCGGCTTCTGAATGAGCACTGCCGTTGTTCGCACAGATGCTCGCGAACATGTCCAGCATTACCTCGTCGGAGTATTTTTTGTGGGCCGCTCGATGGGTGTCGAACTCCGGAAGGACGTGTTTTCGAGCG
>NZ_SDJP01000064.1 GCF_004114995.1 Halorubrum amylolyticum | reverse complement strand
CTAATCGGCTGAGCTCTCGCTGGGTCCGCCGCTCAAGAGTGACAACCGTATTCAGCAGCGCCAAAATCCACGCAATTTCGTACGCTCGTCCGGTAGCTCGAGAGTAAGGATTCAAAATCGATCCTCGACCGCTGACAATCACCACGAATTGATGGAGATTTGATCCAAAACTAACCTATCCTCCGAAACTGTGGATCTTCAGACCCCGCTCATTTTGTATATCGTTATACAGTTTATTACCGTTGGGCATTCTTCATTCGATAAGTTGCTTATTTCGCGTGTCCCCAACGGACACGCGCATAACCAATACTATTATACTACTGTCAAATAGATGCTATCCTATGAAATCACCACGCTTAGAATTACTACAGGGGGCAGCACGCGGGGTTCTCCCCCGAGATTTTCGTGAGTGAGCGAACCTACAATTGGTCGAGGAAGTCACTCGACGAACTCGTCGAATTCTACGAGCGCGAAATTGCTCCTGAACGGCAGCGGGAGGGACACGATCCACACAAGATTCCTACCTACCAGTGGCTCGTCGACAATGGTTATAGCGGTCTCCAGTACGCTGTCCGAGAGCATCATGACATGACACTCTCAGAGTTCTTCGAACAGGCTGTTGGGCTCGGAGACGACGTCTCACCCGAGACTCCAACGTGGCCGATCGATAACGAGCAGATGATCGAGTACCTCGAACAGTACTTTCGGTCACAACAACGGGGGTCCGCTGCGGAGACCACCCTCCAGTCAAAGCGTTCGCGGCTCGGTCAGTTTCTCCGCCACTACGAAGCCCTCCATGGGACATCCGCAATCGTCTCTCGTATTACGGATGTCGCTGACCAGCCCGAAGAGATTCAGCGTGTCACCGCCGTCTTCGACGTCCTTGATGATGAGCTTGAGAGCAACGATTCGAAGCGTCGGTACCGGTCTGACATCGACGATCTCTACAGCTGGCTCGTCGATCGCGGCTACGGCGCGTTCAATCCCGTCCGCTACGATCATGAATGGGACGTTGCGAAGCGTGATAACTCCCCGCTTGCGCCTGCCCAGGTCGGAGCTCTTGCGGCTGCGACTGAGGATATCGAAGAGCGACTGATCGTCTTAGGGCTGTGTGCATGGGGCCTACGACGAAGCGAATTAGCAACCCTCCACGTGGAGAATGTTGAACTTCAGGCGGAGTCACCGTACCTCTCGTTCAACACGAGGAAGAACGGTCCTGGAACAGTGGCGTTAATTTACGGCGAGGATGTCCTAGAGGATCGGATCGCGCGGCTCTCGAACCAGCAGGGGTGGGATGGGTATCTGTTCCCCTCTCCGGACGCTCGGCGTGATCACCTCACTGGTGAGACGCTAAATCGCCGGTTCAAGTCGATTGCGGCGCGTGCGGATGTGCGTGTTCGCGGGGAGCTTCCGACCTCGAAGATGGGACGTCGGTTTTGGTACAGCGCGTACGCTGACGCCGTTGAGGTTGTGATCGAACGTCTCCAGAGTGTCGCTCACGAACAGGGCAGCAGCGATCCGATGGTCGTGTTTCGGAACTATCTATCCGAAGAGAAGCGTCGTGAGTATCTTCGCGACGCGATGTATGACCGGCTTGCTGAGGCGTTTGAGGGCTCTACTGAATAATAGTCGTGGGGTGGTTTCACCAGAATTACTGTAAGAAATCCTCGCGGTGTAGGGTAGTCAGTCGTGTAGCAACTGGCGCTACGTGCGATCATCTCGGCCCACACTAAGAGATGGAACTTCATCTGTCCACCCTGGTTCGGCGTAGGCGTCGTCAGTCGGTGCTGTTTCAAAAAGCTGAACAACTGCATCTAGTGACCTGAGCCGTGGGCGTATCTCTTCAGCTTGGGCAGGATCGACATAGTAGTCGGTAGCTGCCTGCTGTACCAGCCCCCATTCGACGAGTTGTGCCACTGCATTCGACACCTCCGTCGCAGAAATACCGGTGTTGGCTGTAATCTCGTCGGGAGAAAATCGCGTTCCGCAACGTGCCACGAGAAAACTCAGCGTGGTATACTCATTAGAACCGGGAGTGACCGGAAACGAACCTTCCGACATTGCTGTCTGACTCTTAATCGTGTGTCTATATGAATCTCAGCCTCTCGGATCTCTATTGAACTACTTTCACGCCACTACAACCCAACCCAACTGCCTCACTGAACACCCTGGCTCGGCCCCATTGACACTCTCTATCGACGTCCAGTCACAAGTGTATCGGCTCTGAGCTGGGGACGATCAATCGCCTACTGTGGACACTCCAAGAGGGAACAGTTCGACCTGAGTTACGGGGTGATGTGGATGATTTCCGGGAGTTAGCGATCGCCTCGATGGATTCGTTTGTATCTCCCGATTTGAGTGGGGTGAACAGAGATAGCGTAGCGTCGCGACTGGGAGGGATCTCCCACAGGACTGTCTCGATTTCCAACTAGCCTGCCGCTCGCGGCTCAGTGTAGACACACACTTGTCGGAGTCGGGTACAGCCGACCAGCCACGCGAGCGGCCATTCACATCAACTAATGCGACCAACACATCTTGAACAAGCAGTCTTCGATCGTTGGGGCCAGCAATGCGTGGTCTGCGGTCGAACGCCAGAGGAATGGCTTGAAACTGATTTCGGAGCGCGCAACCAAGACAAACTCTCCTTCCATCACGTCAACGGCGACGATACGGACCACCGTGTCGAGAACGTGATCCCGCTGTGTCAGAGCTGTCACGTCCACATCCACAAGGTGGATGAGCCGCCCTACCGGATATGGCATCGACAGCTCCCGATCGAGCATCGTCATGCGTGGAACGAGTACCACCACGAATACTACGAGGGGCCACCCCTGACTCGTGAAGAAGCAGTGGACCAGTTCGGCGACGATGGGGGCGTCCCAGTGAGTGTGAAGTATCTCGTCCACGAACGCGAGGACTTCGATCCAGCTGAGTTCGAGGCGCCTGATATCGAACTGATCCCCGATGATCACGCCGACGATGATTGTGACGAGTCCGCCCAAGACGATGATGGCGACGACTGTGACGACGACGGCACCGCCACGTCGTAGCAGGCGATCTTAGCGGTTATTTTTCACGGTAGAGGGCCTCTACGCTCACTAGAGCCGATTTTTAGAAAACAGCTAAACTTCTTATACGGTTAGGGATAACCTCAAGCTAAGTATGCCCTGGTAGCGTGGAGAAGCCACCTGTCGCGTGCGGCAGGTGGAGGTGAATTAAAGGTTGTAAGAGCCTGTCATAGAATCAATCTCATAGCTTCTCACAGCCCGGCTCGTTGCCTCGTTCGAAGTTGGTGATTGCAACGACGATTCGCAGACACAACGC
>NZ_SDJP01000063.1 GCF_004114995.1 Halorubrum amylolyticum | reverse complement strand
CGTTGACCGAAGCTACGTTTTGCAGGGCGTTGGAGCTGGTGGACACAGTTTCCAAACCCTGCAGCCTCCCTTGGGAGGCTTTCTATGACAGGCTCCTCTGGTATTTAAACATCCTTTCTGGATAGCACCAGTCACATGCCGTACAGGCTCCCACTGTACACTGTCCACAACTTATGAAGGCAGCAGTCTATCACGGGCCGGGAGAGATTAGCGTTGAAGACCGACCAGAACCGGAAATTGAAGACTCGACGGACGCAGTCATCCGCGTTACACACACCGCTATCTGTGGGTCTGACCTCTGGTTCTACCGCGGCGAAGACGAACCGGAGACAGGATCGCAGGTCGGCCACGAACCGATGGGTATCGTCGAGGAAGTGGGCGAGGATGTCCGAAACGTCGAACCGGGCGACCGTGTGTTCGCCCCGTTCGCCATCAGCTGTGGCGAGTGTGAGTTCTGCCGCAAGGGACTCCAGACCGCCTGTCCGAACGGCGGCTTCTGGTCACCAGAAGGCCAGCACGGTGGGGCCCAAGCCGAGAAGCTCCGCGTCCCGCAGGCGAACGGCACGCTCGTCCGAGTCCCCGACCGGTACGCTGCCAACGAGGATGTCCTCGAAGCGCTGCTTCCCCTGACGGACGTGATGGGGACGGGCCACCACGCCACGGTCTGTGCGGACGTTCAGGCCGGCGACACCGCCGTCGTCATCGGTGACGGCGCGGTCGGTCTGTGTGCCGTCCTCGCGGCCAAACGGCTCGGTGCCGAGCGCATCATCGCGGTCGGCCATCACGAGGACCGTCTCGAACTCGCCGAGGAACTCGGTGCAACCGATACTGTTGCCAGCCGGGGCCAAGAGGCCATCGAGGAAATTCAAGCACTCACACACGGTGGTGCGAACCACGTCCTCGAATGTGTCGGCGCGGAGTCCTCGCTGGAGACCGCTGCGGCTGTTGTCCGTCCCGGTGGCAACATCGGCTACGTCGGCGTCCCACACGTCGAAGACCCGTCGTTCCTTCAGCCGCTGTTCTTCAGCAACGTCTCGTTTACCGGCGGCCCTGCACCAACGCGAGCATACGCCGAGGAACTTATGGAGGACGTCCTTCAGGGCACTCTCGATCCGTCCCCGATCTTCACGAAGACCGTCGATCTCGACAGCGTTCCCGAGGGGTACGAGGCAATGGATGAACGTGAGGCAATCAAGACGCTGGTGAAGATCGACGAGTAAAGAGTCAGGATCGAATCCGATCACAGAGTTCTTGCTTTTGGCTCGTACTATCATTTGAGATGTTCTCGCTGTTGGTCAAGAACGATCTTCGTCTCTAATGAAGGGTCTGCGACAGATACGGTCGTTTAAACAGGCTTCCTCGAGTGTATACACATTACGTGTTCGTTCAGCAACTTGGTCCCAGTCGAACGCTTGAACTATTTCTCGGTTCCGCTGTCCCATCTCTCGAAGCTGCTCGCGATTATCGATCGCCTTTCGAAGCGCCACCTGGAGTCCCGCGTCGTCACTGGGGTCGTACAGGTACCCACCCTCGGAACCGATCAGTCCGGGGAGACATCCCATTATCGGCCCTAGGACGGCGCGTTCGAATGTCATCGCCAGCACCGCGCTACCGGAGGTCAGTATTGAGTCGAAAGGAAGTGCCACGGCGTCCGCAGCGTGCATATACACCTGAATTTCGTCATTAGGGACGTACTTGAGGATCGTGTGTACTCGATCATCACCAATGCTGGCCGCGCGCACGCGGTTCGCCACATCTTCGTTCCGCGGGTTCCCGACGACGAGGAGACGTGCATTCCCGGAAACCCGTTTGAATGTCTTGATCAACGTTGGGACATTCTTGTAGGGACGGATTAGCCCAAAGAAGGCGATAACAGGCACGTCGGGTGAAAGATCGAGTCGCTCGCGAGCTGACGACTGCGATATGTTGTTTTCGTAGACGTTCAAGAAATTTCCATGGGGAACGACGCGGACACATTTTGTGACTCGTTCGGGAAGTCGGTACGTTTCTTCGACAGATTCAACCGCCTCCTCGCAGTGAACGATGAGCCGATCGACGAGACGCGCGACTACGTGTCTGATCGCGAGCTCGCTGCGGGGGGTGGCTCGTTCGTGGTCGAGGAGGTTGTGGACGGTCCAGACAATCCGCACCCCAAGCGCCCGCAACAGGATGAGTTCAAAAATAAGCCTGAAACCGAGCAGCCCGGCCATCACTGCGGGAAACCGGCGATTGGTGGTGACGAAACGGTCGAGCCAGTGAATGTGGAAAACATCCGGCATCCCGTGACGATGAACTCCCGTGAGAAGTGGAAACGCCCAGCCCCCATCCGTCGCCGTGACTTCGGTTTCGTGAGTCTCTAACGCCGAAATCAGCTCAGACTGATATGGGTTCGATTCTCTGTAATCCGGGCACATCAACACCGTGATCCGGTCGTCGGTGGGATCAGTCATGCCACCATCCGGTCATGCTCTCGAATATCATGCAATCCACAAGGCGGACCACGGATATTGTTATGAGGTTTTGAACAGGTACCATTCACCGTTTTGTCTCAAAATCAGTGGAGTGGGTTTGGACTCGGTGACAGCCCGGACGATGGTTAGAACGGAGCAAGTGGCCGGCTCTTGTTTAGTATGTGACTACTATTGACAGGATGGTTCGAAACTCCTGTATGAAGTTCCAACATGAACGTATCGACGATGATCCTCCCTGTGGTCGGCTCACATTCTGCCTCACGTCCGATCTCACCGGTAACGGGCGACCTGATGTGGTCGTCGGTGGTATGGGCGCAAAGAAGCAAGTAAACGTACTCGGCAAACGGATCATTCTTCGGTACCTGCCGGTCGTCGGAAGTGCGATCAAGCGGCTGGAATCCAACGTGTTTTGGTACGAGAATCCAGGTTGGAAGCGCCACGAGGTGGCACGGATTCCCGAACTCTCGGTCGGCGGATCGATCGGTGACCTTGACGGCGACGGGACACCCGAACTAGTAGTCGGACAGAACGGCGAGACTGATCTCTACTGGTTCGATATCCCGTCGAACCCGCGACGGGCTTGGTCCCGCCACTTGATCACCGACGAGTTTCGGAAGTACCACGACACGGCGATCGCCGACATCGACGACGATGGCGAGCCAGAAGTCGTCATCCTTTCACAGCAGAGCGAGACGGTCTGCTACTACGACGTTCCCGAAGACCCCTCTGTCTCTCCTTGGCCCGACGATCATCGACACGTGATCGCTGAGAACCTGAACGTCGAAGGCGTCGCTGTAACTGACCTCGATGACGACGAAACCACCGAACTCGTCGCTGGACCGAACGTGTTTCGGCGAAACGGATCCGTGGATGACTGGGACCGTGAGCGCCTCGGCGACGACTGGCAGTGGACGCGGGTCGGCATTGCAGACGTTGACGATGACAGCGACGCAGAGATCGTCTTAACCGAGGGTGACCTCCCGTACCAAGGCGACCGGCGGGGGCGTGTTGGAGTGTTCGATCCACCGGATTGGTCCGTAACAACACTCGATGACGACCTTTTCAATCCGCACACGATCCAGATCGAGGATTTCGACGGTGACGGCCGACCAGACCTACTCGTCGCCGAGATGGGTCTGAGCGGGAAAGAGGACCCGCGGATGTTCGTCTACCGGAATACCGGAGAGGGATTCGAGCGCGTTGAGATTGATTGCGGTGTCGCGACTCATGAGGCAAAGACAGTCGATCTCACCGATGACGGTTCGCTCGACATTGTCGGAAAATCGTATGGGCCTAACTGTCATGTCGATGTCTGGTACCGTCAAGACTGAGTATTGTGAACGATCGGCGAACTGGCTCTCTCGGCCGCGTGAGGCGACTGGCGAACATCACAGCCGCGTACATACTGATCGATGCCTGTCCGGGACCATAGATGATGGAGTACCGAAGCGGAACAATCGTTCCACCCAGACGGTCCTCGGATTGGAGCGCGAGCCGTTAAGTTTAGCACTTCGACACGGCGTGCGAGGCTCCAGATCGGAGTGCCACGTCTACCGAGACCGGCAGGCCCACGCTAAACCCGCACACCGACACCGATGAAGCGACGAGGATCGAGCCAAGAATACTGATCTCGGCCTCCAAGAGGAGAACGGTAGTGACCGTGCAGTTGATCTCAGCTGTCTTGACCGGCTCCGCCGACCCCGCTCCACAGTTGGTAGTCTCGATCACGGACACCCGCACAAGCAACACTACCGGTGACCTCCTCCTCGCCGTTAACGGCGAGGCTTCCCACGGCACTGCACCGCTGAGTTGGGATATTTGCTGGTTGACGACCAGTCGGCATGACCG
>NZ_SDJP01000062.1 GCF_004114995.1 Halorubrum amylolyticum | reverse complement strand
TGCCCCCGCCAAAGGCGACCAGTACGACGAGGTCATCGAGACGATGAAAGACCCCGAACGGAGCACGTTCGCGTTCGTGATGTACCCCGAGTACACACCTATGATGGAAGCCTACCGGGCCGCCGCGGACCTCAAAGATCAGGTCGGCATCGAGACCTCGCTAGTCGTTGCCAACTACCTCCTGCCTGAGGAGTACGGCGACAACGCCTTCTTCGCGAATCGGCGCGCTCAGCAGGCGCAGTATCTCGACGAGATCCGTGACCGGTTCGACGCGCCGTTGATGTTGGCGCCGCTCCGGCAGGACGAACCGATCGGGCTCGACGAACTCAGCGCCTTCGGTGAGGAGATTACCGGACTCGCAGACGTTGTCGGAGCGGACGCACCGGAGGTGACGCCCTCGTGAGCGACGCACAGGACGTGGAAGGTGCGGCCGAGGACAGCGTGGGTGTACCCGATGAGGAAGACGTAGAAGCCAACGTCGAGGCGGCCCTCCACGAGTTCCTCGACACGCTCGGCGAGTCTGAGACGTATCAGCAGTTCGTCGCGGCCGACGAGGCGTTACAGGATGATGACGACGCGATGGCGCTGCTCCGCGAGTACCAGCAGAAGCAACAGCAGATGCAACGCGGCGGCTTCGACGAATCGGTGATGGCCGAGCTGAAGCAGCTCCAGACCGAGATGTCGAACAACGAGACGATCCAGCGTCAGCAGGCCGCACAGGCCGATCTGATAGAACTGCTTCAGCGGACGAACGACACCATCAGCGACGAGATCGGCGAGGAGTTCGCGCGATCCACCGGAGGTGGGTGCTGTTGAGCGCTTCCGGTCAGGATGCCAGCGAGTCCGAAGTGACTGACGAAGCGGTCATCGCGGCCGCCGAGGCACTCGGCGAAGAGCTCGCGACGGCGAAAGAGTCCTCCTCGGAGTTCGCGTTCACCACGATGGTGATGCAGTGTAACGAGGCGATCGGCGACGAGACCGGTGTCGACTACGGGAGCGTCTGCGGCGCCGACGACGACGGCTGCTGTTAGCGGAGGTCGACAGGGGTCATTCCGGCTGACGACCCTGCCAATTGTCACTCCGCAGACGGAGTTTGCGACAGGAGTTCGTCGAACAGCGAGACGACACGTTCTTCGATCTCGTCACGAATCTCACGAACCTGCTCGATCGGACGCTCGTGGGGATCGTCGAGCCCCCAATCGCGATTCTCGCCGTTCCACGTCGCCGGGCATACGTCCGATGCCGAACACCCCATCGTGACGACGATATCGACCGCCTGTAGCTCGTCTGGCGTCACCTCTCGCGGCGTTCGGTCGCTGAGATCGATGTCTCGCTCTCTCATTGCTTCGACGACAATCTCGTGGACGTGGTTCGCGGGCTGTGTGCCACCGGTAAGGATCGTAATCTGATCGCCCACACCGCGACGGTCGCGCTCGCGCTCAGCGAACGCTGCCGCCATTTGGCTCCGTCCTGCGTTTTGGACGCACACGAACGCTATCTGGTGGTCCGTCCGCTCATCGGATTCAGTCACACCTCCACAAGCGAGTGGGATCGGTATAGCTGTTACTTCAGGGACGGCAGCTCTTGATAGGCTATCTGAGAAGTACTCTCAGGCCCGTGTTGAGCTATTGAGACGTATATACATCACAGGCTCTGTTGAAATCCTCAACAAGTGATATATTCTGACCTAGTCGCGGTCAGTATAGACAGAGTATTTACTCAATCTGGAAGCCATTTGTGCCGAAGAGCTCAGATGTTCGACAATCGGATGAAGTAGGGCCCTCAGACATTAGCACGCCAACTAACTGCTGCAACAGAGGCACCGAACAGAATTGGTAGTGCAACATCCCCCAGACTGGTCGGTGGAAAGTACTTCATCGACACATAAGCGATGTACGCTTCGATAAATGGTTGATGAGAGCCACTATTCAGAACATTAAGTGCACTCCACACCCCTGCGAAACCTCCACCGTACTTGAAGAAATTCACGGGACGCGCGAGGGGGGCGAAAATGAAGTACTTGAGCATTCCCCAGTTCTTTCCCATACTTTCGAACAATACCGTTCAGTTATACTTCTTTCCCCATCGACAGTACGCATTCTTCAGCGACCAGCTGTTTCAGCTCAGTTTGTGTCTGAAGAATAGGATTTCAACAAAGCCACATCACATATAAGTTCTCAAGTCGACAGCATCGATTCTGCTGTTTATGGGTGATGATGTGCCGGTTACTCTAGGATTCGTTTGTGTACAAAATGCTGGTCGCAGTCAGATGGCAACAGCGTTCGCCGAACGCGAGCGTGACCGTCGTGGACTCGAAGACAGTGTTGAGATCATTACCGGTGGTACTCATCCCGCCGACAGCGTCCACGACGAGGTCGTGACGGTCATGCAAGACCACGAGATCGATCTCTCGGATCGAGTCCCCCGAGAAGTCTCAACGACTGAGCTCGAATCATGTGACGTCGTCGCCACAATGGGATGTTCGACACTCGAACTCGATGCTGAAGAGATAGATGTTCGCGACTGGGCGCTAACAGATCCTGACGGCCAAGATCTCGATCAGGTCCGTGAGATCCGAAACAATATCGAACAGCGGGTGACAGACTTGTTCGACGAAGTTCACCCGAACAGTTCACGGTGAATCAAGGGTCTGCTGGAGCAGTACTCGAATGACGGACCATTATTGATTTAGTGGGTTTTTAATCAAACTATTTCTGAGAAAACAAAGGCACGCATGAGATCAATCCTCCGAAGTTATAGAATGTTCACAGTTTCGGAGGATAGCCCAGTTTCAGATCGAATTAACATCACTTCGTGGTTCTTCTCACCGACCAGTCCTGATTTGGATCCTTACCGATCGCATCTACTGGGCGGACGTGCGAAATTGCGTAGATTCTGCCGCTCCTGATTAGGGTTGTCACTCCCAAACGGCGGACTCAGGGGGATCAGCCGGTTAGTCGTGTGGAATCAACGACGAGGCAACGAGCTCAACACACTCACCCGCAGTAATCACAGGTGCGTAGTCCATCTCACCTCCCACACTCGCTTTCAGCAGGAAGTCGGTGAGCCGCCAGATATTGTACAAGAGGACCGCGAAAACGAAGTAGAACAAACGAATGCGGTAGTCTTTCGAGGAGGTCTTCGCGAGAAAATCACCTTTGATCGATTTGTACTCACTCTCGATCTGCCACCGGCGGCTGTAGCGCTGACAGAATGTCTCGGCTTCCTCAGGACCGACTCGTAGATTCGTCGCGAAGACGGCCGTTCCCTCCCCACTCGTCGACGGCACGTACAGGAGCCGCATTGGATGCGATCCAGATTCTACATGGATAGAAGCCGACTCAACAGCCATCTCTTGGTCGTCTCCCTCCATTTGTTCGAGCACATCCCGTTCGGAGCTTGAGACTCGCTTCGGAATGAGGTAGTTCACATCGAGGTTTGAGAGTGTCTGGAACACTTGTATCGAGTCAAACTCTCGATCACACAGCACCGTCTCGATCGGAACTTGTTCTTTCGCTCGTCGAACGAGCCGTCGCACAGTACGATGGATCTGATTCGACGGGTTCTCATCCCACTCGGAACTCTCACGGACCGGCTCAACCGCCAGAACGAGCGGGATGTTCTGCCCGATGATCGAGAGGGTTGCGAATTTGAATGCTCGACCGTCTCTGTCCTTGGTCCCGCTGACCATCGGCATTCCTTCGACCTCTCCGTAATAGGGAATAGTCGTGATATCGATTGCAGCGGTGACCGGCCTTCGAAAGGATGCTTCCGAGGCGATCACGGAGAGCAAGCGATCCGTTGTCTCGTTGAATCCGTTCACGAGTTCTTCGGGATCGAACTGCTTGACGGCGCGGAGGTGGGTATCACCATGGGGGCTGTACTCTTCGCCATGGCGATATTGGAAGCGAGTCGCTCCCTGCGCAGTTCCACAGTGGACCATCCCCATGAACGTCTGTAGCTCAAAGAATTGTGTGTCCTCGTACGAGGCGTTCGACGCCCGACCAGAGTCGAAGTGACCGAAGGCGTGATCACGCGCGAGGCGCGTTGTCTGGATGATCTCCTCCTGTGAGAAGGATTTGTCTTCTACTGGATCTGCGGCTTCTTGCGTATCGTCGACGATCTCTGCCTTAGGCCGCACCTCCGGCGCTGAGATGTCGCGATCGTGGACTTCCTTGATGACGTAGTGGGCGGCTGTGGTGACGAACTCCCGGGTCGCCTCGTCGAACCGGTTACGCCAGGTCCGCGAGAGCACCGATTCGTCGGGGATTTTCTCCAAGTCGAAGACAACTGCGAGTTCGGGATACTGGGCGAGCGAACGGTAGCTTTCGCCAGTGAGTTCGCGGTAGAGTAACAAGCGTACCATCCCCTCGAACGAGTGCGGTGCTGGATGCCACTCTGGGTAGCCGTCATTGAGCGAATCGAACGGCCCCTCCAGAGTTCGAAGAGCCGTGCAGAGGGACTGATCGGCTTTGAGTGCCTCTGTGAGTGTCAACCCGACAAGGTAGGCGTCGGTCAATCGGTGCTCCTGAGAAGTCATGTGAGCTATCCCATCAGCCAGTCACACAAGCGGCGCGATCCCATCCTCTTTGCGCAGGAACCGCTGCTGTTGAATCGGTCAGCACAAACAAGTACTCTGTAAGTCTCGCAGCTACGCTTCGTTCACTCATAGCTAACACCTTCATTGATGATGACTCAATCATCCTGCTCGACGTTGAGGGTGAGAAACTGGTCGGGAGATTCTGGAATCAACTATGCTGAGATAACTCGTGTGAGGACAACCAGCTTCTCAAGAAGAGGCGCGGCGTGAGTGGGAAAACTGGCATCTATAGCCCGTTAAATCGGTTTACAGAGTGCCATCTATCCAAACTGCACCGATTTTCTGATTCCGAATACCAACCGTATGCAATCGAAAAACCCCTCCTAAAGCGATCAGGCAGAGTTTCAGTCTGCAGTTTGGGTGCTAGTGGATGGTGTCACTCCTGGAAGCTCGGGGATGGATAGATCCACCCGGCGGAGCAGTTGCGCGTTGATGGCGACGATTACTGTACTCAACGACATCAGAAGCGCACCCACAGCGGGAGACAGCAGAATCCCGATCGGTGCCAACACGCCTGCTGCGAGCGGAATCGCGAACACGTTGTAGCCGGCGGCCCAGACGATGTTCTCCTGCATCTTCCGGTAGCTCGCCTTACTGAGTTTCACGAGTCGCACTACATCCATCGGGTTGTTCTGCACGAGAATGACATCCGCC
>NZ_SDJP01000061.1 GCF_004114995.1 Halorubrum amylolyticum | reverse complement strand
AGCGGTCGGGTGTGGTGGTGTGGCCGCTCGCTACACATGAAAATAGCCCACGGACGCGGTGTCCGTGGGCTGTAAGTGGGAGTATGCTCCCGATGAGTGGGTAGGCGGCGAACCGCGGTTCCCAGAGGATCGCTCACTCCAGTACTTCCCGGGACGCTGGTGGGCTTAACTTCCGTGTTCGGAATGGGTACGGGTGTGTCCCCACCGCTGTGGCCGCCTTTATGCCGACTCTCGGTCTCGAACCGAGACTCTCTCACTGGCTGTGGGAGAGACGCCTGTGTCGGTGGTTCCGATCGAATGATCGGTCGACCGTGTATGCGTGCGATCCAGTTACCGCCTGAACTCATACGAACTGTGGTGTCAGTGCCGTATGACTGTGGCTTCGGTCTGTTAGTGCTCGTGGACTCAACACCTCGTTGCCTTGGTGCGTACATCCCGAGTCTATCGAACTCGTCTTCTACGAGTGACCTCATCGGTACTTCTTTTCCATGTGGGTTTCGAGCTTAGATGCGTTCAGCTCTTACCCCGTGTCGCGTGGCTACCCGGCATTGCGTTCTCACACAACCGGTACACCAGTGGCGACCAAACGTAGTTCCTCTCGTACTATACGTTCGTTCACGTCAAGTACCTTGACACCCCCAATAGATAGCAGCCGACCTGTCTCACGACGGTCTAAACCCAGCTCACGACCTCCTTTAATAGGCGAACAACCTCACCCTTGCCCGCTTCTGCACGGGCAGGATGGAGGGAACCGACATCGAGGTAGCAAGCCACCCGGTCGATATGTGCTCTTGCGGGTGACGACTCTGTTATCCCTAAGGTAGCTTTTCTGTCATCTACGGGCCCCATTCCGGAGCCTCGTAGGTTCGCTAGACCACGCTTTCGCGTCAGCGTCACTCGTTGGGAATGACACTGTCAGACCATCTTGTGCTCTTGCGCTCTTCGCCGGATTCCCGACCCGGCTGAGATGATCTTCGGGCGCGCTCGATATCTTTTCGAGCGCGTACCGCCCCAGTCAAACTGCCCGGCTACCGGTGTACTCCTCCCGGAGTGAGAGTCGCAGTCACCGACGGGTAGTATTTCAATGCTGTCTCGGTGGCCCGCTGGCGCGGGTACCTGTGTAATGACTCCTACCTATGCTGCACATCGGCGACCACGTCTCAGCGACAGCCTGCAGTAAAGCTCTATAGGGTCTTCGCTTCCCCTTGGGGGTCTCCAGACTCCGCACTGGAACGTACAGTTCACCGGGTCCAACGTTGGGACAGTGGCGCTCTCGTTTATCCATTCATGCAAGCCGCTACTGAAGCGGCAAGGTACTACGCTACCTTAAGAGGGTCATAGTTACCCCCGCCGTTGACGGGTCCTTCGTCCTCTTGTACGAGGTGTTCAGATACCCGCACTGGGCAGGATTCAGTGACCGTACGAGTCCTTGCGGATTTGCGGTCACCTGTGTTGTTATTAGACAGTCGGAGCGCCCGAGTCACTGCGACCTGCTCCGTCGAGAGCAGGCATCCCTTCTTCCGAAGGTACGGGACTAACTTGCCGAATTCCCTAACGTCGGTTCTCCCGACAGGCCTTGGCTTGCGCTGCCAGAGCACCTGTGTCGGATCTCGGTACGGACATCGTGCTTGTCTTTTCACGGGCCCTATGTACGGCTGACTTGCGCTCTCTCGCGTTTCTCTCGCTTCGTGCCGTGACGGCGTCCACGAGGTTCCACGATTTGACCGGGCGAAGGCCCGGCTCAGCGTTCCACACGGCGTCGACGTTTGCTGCACGATGGCACTGGAATCTTAACCAGTTTCCCGTTGATGCAGTCGAGTTACGGTGCATCTTAGGACCGGCTGACCCTCGGCTGAGTGGCAGTGCCGAGGAACCCTTGCTCATCAGGCCGTCGAGGTTCTCACCCGACTATCGCTGCTACTGTGACCAGGATTGTCGTTTCTGAACGGTCCACGCGAGCTCTCGCCCGAGCTTCCATCCGAACAGAACGCCAACCTACGCGGTTGCCCTGTCATGGGCACGGCCAGGTCTCGGTGGTAGATTTGAGCCCCGATCATTTTGGGCGCCTCAAACCTCGGCCGGTAAGCTGTTACGCTTTTCTTAGAGGGTAGCTGCTTCTAAGCTCACCTCCCGGCTGTTTAGGGCTTGAGACCACCTTCGAATCGCACTTAATCTACACTTTGGGACCTTAACCCGGCTCTGGGTTGTTCCCCTCATGGTGCACAGGCTTACCCCGCACACCGGACTCCCTTCGTCTACGGCGCCTGCGGGTTTGGAGTTCGACAGGATGGCCGACTCCTCTCGGAGGCGGGTCATCCAATCGGTAGCTCTACCCCGCGGGCTACCTCGGAAGAGGTCATGCTTCGACATGTTTCGGTTGGAACCAGCTGTTGCCAGGCTCGATGGGCCTTTCACCCCTATGCGCAGATCACGAGAGGATATTGTAGAATACCAACTCTAACGGGCCTCCACGTGGCTTTCGCCACGCTTCACCCTGCCTGCGTATAGATCGCCTGGTTTCGGGTCGCACCCGATTGACTCCCCGCGCTTGAACACGGTGGCCCTCGCACGTATGTGCTGCGGCCGTATCGGTTTCCCTGCGCCTTCCCCGGTTCACGGGTTAGACTCGCCAATCAAGTGCACTCCCTGGGTCGTTTTTCAAAACGCACGACACGACGCCGGCTCGATTCTCTTCCTACTGGAGGATCGCTCCTCGGTCGTTTTGAGAATCGCCTTGTACGCCCTGTCGCTCGATCGCCAGCTGATTTCAGGCCCTATTGCACCGCCCTTCTCGGGGTGCTTTTCAGCGTTCGCTCACGCTACTTGTTCGCTATCGGTCTCGAGGAGTGTTTAGCCTTCTCAGGGGATGCCTGAGTCGTTCACAGAGGATATCCGACCCCTGCTACTCTGGTATTGACGCCAACGGTACTGTCTCATTCTACGGGGTTGTCACCCTGTATCACGCTCCGTTCCAGGAGACTTCGAATGAGAGCTCGCGTTTTGGTTGTCAACCCGAACACCACATTGGTCCGAAGACCTTCGGTTTGGGCTGTGTCGCGGTCACTCGCGGTTACTGACGACATCGCTGTTGCGTTCTTTTCCTTCCCTTACTGAGATGTTTCAATTCAGGGAGTTCCCTATTGCGCGTGGCAATTGTAAACGGATTCCGATTCGGAGATCTCGTGTTCTTTCCCTCCATGCGGGTCCCACGAGCTTTTCGCAGCTTGGCACGTCCTTCGTCGGCTCTCGAGCCGAGCCATTCACCAGCTGGCACAGTAGCCAGTAGTGTGTCAGTCGATTCTATACAGAACCGCTGACGGTGTCAAGTGACTAGATGTCACCCGACTGTATATGGTTCACTGACGTTCCACGAACTCGTATGAGTTCAGTGGACGTCTGGATCGCACGTATACACGGTCGTCATCGGATCACGTCCAGGCATGGAGCGTGTCCGTCGAACCCTTCCCATCCGCGGTTTCCCGGGATGGTGCATCGGTCGTCGTCTACCCAATCCGAATCGCGTCCCGCACTTAAGGGGACGGATTCGGACCGGGGCTGACATGGACTCACTGGGATTCGAACCCAGGGCATCCTCCTTGCAAGGGAGGCACTCTACCGCTGAGCTATGAGCCCACCTTCCCAGACGGGAAGGATGTATTGCAGTGTGAACCGTGGTCGTTCGTCGGTGTCCAGGCCGGCGGGTGGGCGGACACAGAGACCATACATGAGTAGTGACCGTCGTAGAGACGGTCGTAAGGTGAGCTCGCCCAGAGGGCGAGTCTCGGGTCGGTGGAGGTGATCCAGCCGCAGATTCCCCTACGGCTACCTTGTTACGACTTAAGCCCCCTTGCGAAGCCCAGATTCGACGCGTGGAACGCGCCTCATCCGGACCTCACTCGGGTGCTTTGACGGGCGGTGTGTGCAAGGAGCAGGGACGTATTCACCGCGCGCTTGTGACACGCGATTACTACCGAATCCAGCTTCATGTGGGCGAGTTGCAGCCCACAATCCGAACTACGATCGAGTTTCTGAGATTACCGTCTCCTTTCGGAGTTGGAACCCTTTGTCTCGACCATTGTAGCCCGCGTGTTGCCCAGCACATTCGGGGCATACTGACCTACCGTTGCCCGTTCCTTCCTCCGTGTTGGCCACGGCGGTCTCCCTACTGTCCCCAGCCACTTCGCAGTGCTGCTGGCAAGTAAGGATGCGGGTCTCGCTCGTTGCCTGACTTAACAGGACGCCTCACGGTACGAGCTGACGGCGGCCATGCACCTCCTCTCTGAAGCTCGGACAAGGTCATCAACCTGGTCGTCATTACTACAGTCGATGCTGGTGAGATGTCCGGCGTTGAGTCCAATTAAACCGCAGGCTCCTCCGGTTGTAGTGCTCCCCCGCCAATTCCTTTAAGTTTCATCCTTGCGGACGTACTTCCCAGGCGGCCTGCTTAGCGGCTTCCCTACGGCACAGCACCCGCTCGTAGCGGGAGCCACACCTAGCAGGCATTGTTTACGGCCAGGACTACCCGGGTATCTAATCCGGTTCGAGACCCTGGCTTTCGTCCCTCACTGTCGGATCCGTCCTCGCGACGTGCTTTCGCCATCGGCGGTCCGTCCAGGATTACAGGATTTCACTCCTACCCCGGACGTACCCGTCGCGCCTTCCGGTCCCAAGCCACACAGTTTCCACCGGACGCCCACCCGTTGGGCGGGTGGATTTTCCGATGGACTTGTGCGGCCAGCTACGGACGCTTTAGGCCCAATAAGATCGGCCATCACTCGGGCTGCCGGTATTACCGCGGCGGCTGGCACCGGTCTTGCCCAGCCCTTATTCGTACACCTCCCTACGGTGTACAAAAGCGCAGGCTCTATGCCTGCGCACTTGGGATTCCCTTATCGCACTGGCGTGCAGTGTAAAGGTTTCGCGCCTGCTGCGCCCCGTAGGGCCCGGAATCTTGTCTCAGATTCCGTCTCCGGGTTCTCACTCTCATGACCCGTACCGATTATTGGCACGGTGGGCCGTTACCCCACCGTCTACCTAATCGGCCGCAGCCACATCCTTCGGCGCCGGAGCGTTTGGCACAATCCTCATTCCAGCTGGATTGTGGTATGCACTATTAGCCTCAGTTTCCCGAGGGTATCGTGCTCCGAAGGGTAGTTTGGCCACGTGTTACTGAGCTATTCGCCACGAGTCTGAACTCGTGCGACTAGCATGGCTAAATCGAATCCCAATAGCAATGGCCTCCGGCAGGATCAACCGGAATGTATAACCTCCGAGCCTGATTCCCGGCTCGGAGGGGTGTTGGCGGGTTTTGACTCGCGGTGAGTCAAAACACCATTGCATGGTCTATGTGGTGTCCGGTCCACCCAGCGACCTGGATGACACCGAACGACCACGGCTCACATCAGATTTCCGCTTACGCCGGAGCGCAGGGGGCGAAATCCTCAT
>NZ_SDJP01000060.1 GCF_004114995.1 Halorubrum amylolyticum | reverse complement strand
GTTCCGAATGGTGGTGCCGTCGCGGCCGTCTTCGACGCGGATAGCGGCGCCACGGCCGCCTGTTCCTGTGATCGACACGTTCTCAATCGTGAATCCGCCATCACTGTTCTTCAGCAGAATCGGATAGATATCGGCGTCGGTCACCGAGATACGACAGTCGCGAACCGTTGTTCCGTCTCCGTGACTGCTTTCACCCGTAATGACTCCGGCGCCTTGACCAATCTCGTGAACGAACTCACAGCCTTCGATGAGGACGTCTTGCCCGTACTTGAGACGGATCGATCGAGTCTGGACAATATCGGTTCGATCGTTCCAGTGGCGGCGTGGAATCGGGTCCTTCCACGTGACAGTTTCGCCGTCGCGGGTATTCTCTTTGATTGAGACGATGTTTTTGACAGTGGAGCCGGCGCTTCCGACACGGACGTCACAATCGTTGTTGTTTTTGTACAGTCCCCCTTCTACGTGGACAGTTCCACCCTCTCCGACATCGGGATGGGCGGGATTAGACGCGTAGATGCCCTTGCTGGGGAAGTGCCAGATGTCGCAGTTGCGGATGTGGATCTCGCCGGCGTGTGGCGGTCCGACAAATATTCCGGTTGCCGATTGTCCTTCGACGGCGCCATCACGCATGTTAACGTTGTCTAGCGTCGCAACCCCATCCTTCGTGTGTGCTTCCACGCGATAACCGTCAACGTTCCCGGGTAGTTGTCCCTTCGTAGTGACATCGAATACGGAGATATCGCCGCTCTCAGCGATGAGTTGGATCCGTCCGCCAAAATCCGAACCACGGGTGAAATCCAGGTCGAACCCACCGAACAAGATGTTCGATCCTTGGATGTTGACGATGAGTTCGTGGTCTGTGAGTTCGGAGACGGGTTGGTCAGGAACCAATGTCGGCGTCGCCCCGTCAGCTGCGACGAGCCCGACGTTCGATACACCGTGTTTTGTGATCGATCCGATCCGGTGTCGGCCTCCCGGCAGGGTGACAAGCGTGTCGTCCGTCAGGTGCGATTCGATCGCGGTATCTATCGTTTCGTCACTATCTATATCTGCGATTACATCTTCGAGCTTGACGACTGTTTCGAATTCTTTATCTGAAAGTCGAGACGGCGTCGTCCGTGAAGGAGAAGTTTCCGTTTGGTCGGATTCAGAATCGAACAGCGAACAGCCGGCGAGAAAACTCATGACCCCGATCGATCCCGCCGCTTTCAACAGATTTCTGCGTTCCATTCCTCTGGTTTCAGATCATCGATGGCCTCTGAGGAAGACACACATCAATCTCACACATATCCTCGTTTCCGACGCGGCTTCTCAGGTATCCATCACGTCCCAAATCATTAATCCTGTTGATATCATAATCGACGGTCATAGTATCGTACACAATGGGCCGTTCAACAGCGCATTCCCCCGATCATCACCCAGCCCTACATATCTGTATAGTGACCGTCTCTCCCGTCTGGGGAGGCGAGTGCGGATTCGTCATGGACCCCAGTACACCTGGTATCCGTGTCGTGCTCCCGCAGACAGTCGACAAACAACCCCTTTGAACCACCATACCTGTTCGAAACAGCCGTCATAGCTTAGTTACAAAAGTTGTAATACGGCTAAATACATCGTAACCTGAGGGGTCAATCATTCTCTGAGCTGGTTAATCGAGCGGTATGCCACCCGCGCCGGTTTGATTGTCAATTTGCCACCAAGCGCGACAAGAAAATACAAATATGCCGACACTTCGGTCGGATGATACCGAATCGACCGGAGTAGGTACTTACGAGCGTCCCGCGCGTATCCGTGTCTAACTGCTGATTTTCCAAGTTCTAGCGACTGAGCAGCGACGAGTCGCCGTTCGTACTTCTTGCCGTACGTTGCTGCTAATGGCCGAAATGTCTCCAAGAACAGGGGGTACGCGGTGTCGCGTTTGACTTCAAAGTCGTCGCTGATCTGATCATGATCCGTCGACTGTCGGACGACTACAGGCTCGGAGACGACTGCGAAGTCGTACTCCGTAGAGAGCCGAAGGAGCCACTCACGGTCCTGCCAGCAGGGAAACCGCTCGTCGGGGCCGCCGACCGTTTCGTACGCCTCTGACCGTATCATTATCGCTGAGAAGGTCGACATAGTCGTTCCACAGAGAATAGACTTGGTAACGTCGCCTTCGAGCGTCGGACGGAAGACGCTCGTCACCTCACCGTCGGCGACGAATCGCTGTCCAGTGTAGACGACACCAACGTCCGGACCGGCATGCTCGAACGTCTCGACCTGCTTTTCGACCTTGCTTGGCAGCCAGTAGTCATCGTCGTCGAGGAACGCGATAAACTCGCCTTCCGACGCCTTGATTCCCGTGTTCCGGGCCGCGCTGGCCCCTCGGCTTTCCTCGTGGCGGATGCAGCGCAGCATCCGATCCTCCCCAACCGAGATATCGTGCAGTCGGGGTTCGATCGGGTCCGGTGAGTGATCATCGACGACGATGATCTCGATCGGACCGTAGCTCTGGCGATCGATCGATTCGACTGCGTCGACGAGGAACTCCGGACGGCCGTACGTCGGAAGAACGACACTGACGAGCCCGTTCGTGTGATTCCCGTTCATATGGCACCTCGGTCGCATGCCGAGTGCGATCGTACCCTTTCCTCGCCAGCAGGCAGGGTCGCCCCGATCGAGCGAACGTACAGACCGACGTGAGTAGCAGAGTGGGAACCAGTCATTAGGTGTGGGACGCTCGTTCAGCCGACGCGAAACGAGTTACCTCCGAAGCCAAGGTGAGGAGCGTGAACGCCTGCTTTGAGCTGTAGCCGGCACGGTCGTTCGCGACATCCTTGACGATAGTCGGCGAAAAATATCTCTTGACAGCCTGATCCGACAGTCGGCGGGAGAGGAGGCGGCCGGCGATATCGTCCTCGGAACGCGAGCTCTCGCTGTCATGAATTGTATCGACGATCCGTTCGAGACGTGGATAGCCGTCTATTAAGTCAAGTCCTCGCTGCACGGCGTAGTACATCGGCGAGTCGAGCGCATATCCGAAATCAGCGTGTTCGATCTCGGTGGCTGCTGGCCACAGTTCATTCAGGAATAGCCGGTAGAGGTGGTAGCCGGACTTCTGAGACGCGGGGACGTTCATCGCGTACTCGAAGAACTGTAGCCCGTAGAACGGGCTTGTGCTCCAGAAATAACCACGGTTGCGGTCCTCTCCTTCGAACAGCCAGTTTCGTCCCCTCTCGGCAACGAGGAAGTGAACGTATAGGTCGTTCCACTCCGATTCGGGATACGTTGAGATGACGGCAGCGATCTCCTCTCGGAGTGCCTGTTCCTCGACACCGGTCAGTTCCTTGACCGTCGTCGGTTTGAAGATGGCGTTCTTCGAGCAGACGTATGAGATGAACTCCCCGAGCGAACCGATGTTGGCGCTCGGCGTTAAGTCGGGAATCGCCTTATCACCGCCGTCACCCGTTACGTACGTTGTTCGGTGACCGTGTTCCTCGAGTAGACGCTCGAAGAACTGGATAATAAATCCCATTTGTACCGGGTTCAATCCCTCCTTCATCCGGAGCAGTTGGTTCACCTCGGTCTCTCCGAACGATTCCAGCGTATATGTCTTCCAGTTGAGTTCCGCCGCGTCCGCGACCTGACGGGCGATTTCAACATCGTCACTGGTGCGTCCGTCATCGTGCATGAACGTCGCCGCGACGAACGAGATGTCTCGCGCTTGGAAGCCGCCGGCGACAGCGCGCGAATCTAACCCCCCGCTGAGCGAAAGGAGCGTCCGCCTCCCCTGACGGGTCCTGCGGTCACAGGCATCGGTAAAGAGCGCCGCGAGGTTTTGGGCGTTCTCCGCGACAGACTTGTCGGCGTGTTGCTTCTCGCTGAAGTCGAACTCGTAATGGCGGGTACGCTCGGTTTCGCCGTCGCCGCCAACGACGATGTGCGTCCCGCCGACAAGTCGCTCAACGCCCTCCCATAGTGTCCGATCTCCCAGTGTGTACCCAAATAGCAGACTCTGTGCTAGCCCCATACGGTCAAACTCGTCGCTCTCTCCGTTGTCGATGACGAACCGCGGTTCCCGCGAGAGGACGAGCCCATTGGCATGGTCGTCACAATAGACGGGGAGTCGCCCGAAGGCATCGTTGACCACAGCTACGCGTCCGCTCTGGCGATCGATGCCGACGACGAGGAACTCTCCGTCCGTTCTCCGAATAAACTGGGTGACGTCGTCTGCTGTCGGGTCGAACAGCGCGGGCACCAGCGAGCGCAACCGCTCGCGCACGTCGTCGTCGTCGTAGCAGTACCCCTCGAAGTAAACGATGCACTCCTCCGTCTCCAGGGTGAAAACGGGGTATCCGAGGTAATACGTGTATCCGAGAAAGTGCTCGTGATCCGCGCTGACCGTTTCGTGCGCGTAGGTACTGAGATGTTCAAGTGAATTTAGGGAGTGACGCGGCGCCCCTCCTCCTAGATGCACGTCTAAACAAACGCCAGGCATATAATACGCGTCGAATAGAATGTAGATAGTTATTCAGCGCTTACAACTTGATCCGCTGAGGCGTAGTACCCGACTCAGTAGGTGGTTCAAAGGTGACGGAATCGAGTGGGGGGGAATGTTACTCGAAGTTCACATGTGCATTTCCGTTGATATTTAGCTGGATCAGATCGCCAGAAAACTGGTAGACGTCTATACCATCCCACACCGAGCCGACGGCTTCGCTTTCGTTGACGATGTCTTCGCGTTCATCCCACTCGTGGCCTTGTTCGGGAGCTGTACTGGCCTTGTCGTCGCGAACGAGTTCGCCGGTCACCTCGATGGCATACTCTGCACCCTCCTCAAGGATCCCTCCGTCAATGTTGAGGACGTTCGGGAGCGAACCCCCGAATTGAGCAGGATCGACTTCCTCTCCGTTGATGAAGAAGGTAGCGTCCGAACTGAGCTCGATATTCTGGATGTCACCACCGAACCAGAACCAGTGCTCGTCGCCCTCAGTGATGGTCCCCGAAACAGTGTTTGCGACCGAGGAGTCAACAATATTCCCGTTCGATCCGTCGACGATACCCTCGCTTGCGGTGATCGAGTAGTCCACGGAACCGTCTGTTACACGGATTGTACACGTATTCGAGAGCGTCTTCTCCGTGGTTTCGTCTTCCGAGGAATCCTCGTTGTCGGCCGGTTCGTCTCCCGATGAATCGGCGGTGTCGGTCGTGTCGTCGAATTGAGCGGGAGCGACTTCTTCTCCGTTGATGAAGAAGGTAGCGTCCGAACTGAGCTCGAGATTCTGGATGTCACCACCGAACCAGAACCAGTGCTCGTCGCCTTCAGTGATGGTCCCCGAAACAGTGTTTGCGACCGAGGAGTCAACAATATTCCCGTTCGATCCGTCGACGATACCGCCGCTCGCGGAGATCGTGTAATCTATGCTACTGTCGGCTACGCGGATCGTACACGTGTTCGAGAGCGTCTTCTCCGTGGTTTCGTCTTCCGAGGAATTTTCTCCGTCAGTCGTGTTGTCTTCAGAGGAATCCTCGTTGTCGGCCGGTTCGTCTCCCGATGAATCGGCGGTGTCGGTCGTGTCGTCGAACTGAGTCGGGTCGACCTCCTCCCCGTTAATGAAGAAGGTGGCGTCCGAACTGAGTCCGAGATTCTGAACGTCGCCGCCGAACCAGAACCAGTGTCCCTCGCCGTCAGAGACAGTCCCCGAAACAGTGTTTGCGACCGAGGAGTCAACAATATTCCCGTTCGATCCGTCTACGATGCCATCGCTGGTGGTGATCGAGTAGTCCACGGTACCGTCGGCTACGCGGATCGTACACGTGTTCGAGAGCGTTTTTCCCGTTCTATCGTCCCCGCTGTCCGGTGCACCAGAATCCATCTCATTGGGAAGTGGACAGCTATCCGTGTAGGTGAGGTCGCTCGTCTCAACACTCGCGTTCCTGTACTTGACGGCCTCACCGTCGACTTTGATGTTCGAGTCAGCTACGACGCAGTTGTCTGAGCCGATGATCTCGGCGCCACATTCACCAGAATCCGTGAAATTGATACAGCTGTTCCGAATGGTGGTGCCGTCGCGGCCGTCTTCGACGCGGATAGCGGCGCCACGGCCGCCTGTTCCTGTGATCGACACGTTCTCAATCGTGAATCC
>NZ_SDJP01000006.1 GCF_004114995.1 Halorubrum amylolyticum | reverse complement strand
GAGCGCGGCGACCGCCGCCAGCTGGGTGCCGCCCGCGAGCGTGACGCGGACGACGCGCTCGACCGCGCCGACCACGAGGCCGGCGGCCGCGGCGAGCACGGGGTCGCCCATCAGCCGGACCGCGTCGATCGGGTCGCCGGCCGCCCCGCCGGCGGCGATCCCGCTTTCGGCCAGCCCCTCCTCGACGACCGCGCGCTTGGTCGCGAGGGGGTTCGCCGGCAGCGACGAGGAGACCGCCGGGCGCTCGCCGAGCGCGGTGAGGACGCCGAGCGCGGTCGTCGTGCCGCCGGGGATCGTCTCGGCGACGAGGAGTTCGGACCCGGCGTCGTTGCCGGCGCTGTCGTCGTTGCCGTCGGCGTCGCCGGCGTCGGGCGCGTTCGCTTCCCTGCCACCCACCGCCGCCGGCACCAGTCCGCGCGCCTGTTCGAAAACCGCCGCCGCGTCCGGCACCGGTTCCGGATCGCGCACGTCCCCGCCGGGCGCGGCGCCCGCGTCGAGGACCGACGCCCCCGTCGGCGCGGTCGGGACCGCGAGGCCGGCGTCGACCCCGACGAACCCGACCTCGACGAGTTCGCGCACGGCCCGCGTGACGACCGCCGGGGTCGGACAGCCGGAGGGGCTGACCGGGACGGCGGAGTCGGGAGCGGGCCGGCCGTCGGCGACGATCTCGAGGTCGGCGCTCGGGGTGTGTCTCCGCAGCGTCGGGTCGGCGCCCGCGGCGCTGATCCCGTCGATCGCGGCGGTCTCGGTCGTCCCGGCGACGACCGCGAGGGTCGCGTCGGTCACGCTACGCCCCCGGCTCGCCGCCCCGATCGGTGGAACTTCTGGGCCGGTCGATCGCGTCCGTCGCCCGCCCGGTCGATAACAACCACTAGCGGTTGATTAGCACAAGCGGGGTTTAATTGATCGGGTGCCGGACGAACGCTGCCCTCCCGGGGCTCGACCGCGACTTGCTCGATCAGGGGGACGGCCTGCTGGGTGAAGGAGACGGCCTGTGGGTGGAGAGGACGGCCTACTCCGTGAGCGGGAGAAAGATCCCGAAGACGAACGGGGAGAGGAGCGCGATCGCGGTCCCGAGGAACTCCATGTCGACGAGCAGCCGCTCCTCCCAGCCGGGCACCTGCATCCCGGTCGCGTGGATGAGCCCCTCTCCGACCGCGCCGATCAGAAAGAGGCCGACGCCGAACGCGAGGCTCCGCTTGGTCAGCTTCGGGTAGTCCAGATCGCCGTAACGGCCAGTCATACACGACGGTTTCGCCGAGCAGCTGAAAAGGATTGCTCTTCCGAGAGTCTCGCGCCCGACGCTCGTCGCCCGCGGGCGTCGGGCGCGCGAGCCGACCGACGGACACCGGACGACGAAGGGGTGACCGGCGAATCGGCGGATGCCGGACGACGAACGGGTGACCGGCTTTCGGCGGATCGGAGACCGCCCCGCCGTCTCCGACGGCCGGCGGCCCGTCCCCGGCTCGTGTTCTGGCCCACAAAGCACTTCAACCGGACTCTCGAAGCCTCTCCCCATGGATCGACGCCGAGTGGCCCTCCTGCTCGTCGTCGTCGGGGCGCTCTGTCTCCCCGCGCCCCAGTACCTCGGCTGGGCGGCAGCGACCGCGTCCCCGCCCGACCGGACCGCCCAGGTGTTCGCCGCCGAGCCGATCGACGTCGACGACGCGGCCGACCGGCGGCGGTTCGTCGACCGACACGCCAACGAGATCACGCTCTCCGACGCCCGGCTCGCGGCCCGCTCCGACGACGGCACGTACCGCTCGGTGAATCGCCTCGGGGTCAAGCCCCGAGGCTTCCCGTTTCCACGACATGACTTGCAGACACGGACTCGAAGTGAGTCGTGTCCGTAGCGGTCACAGTCTCCACGGGCGTGTCTTCGGGCCATCCCAGCCCTAATTCAGCAAAGCCTCTCTGCAAAACGTTCATCGCCGCATTCGCGTCCCTGTCCGTCTCAAATCCACACGACGGACAGGAGTGTTCCCTGACCCAGATGGATTTCGTTGTCTCCACACCGCACGACGCGCATTCTTTGCTCGTGCCTCGGGCTTCGACCTGCACGACGTGACTGCCGTACAATTCTGCTTTGTATTCGAGCAGGGTGATGAACTGTCGCCACGCCGCATCCTGCTTGTTTCGAGTGTTGTGCGACTGTTCAAGCATCCCCTTCACGTTCAGGTCTTCGACGAATACGGCGTCGTACTCCCGGACGAGCCATGTCGTTATCTTGTGCTGGTAGTCCAGCACCTTCCGACGAATCCGACGCTTGAGTTTGGCAACTTCGACTCGTTGTTTCTCGTAGTTGTTCGACTCCTTCTCCTTCCGAGATAACTTACGCTGTTCGCGTTCGAGTCGCTCGTAGTCGTCTTCGAGGTCGAGCCAATCCACGGTTTTGCCATCGCTAGTGTGGATGTAGTTGAGTATTCCGAGGTCGATGCCGACGCTGTTGCTCGCGTCCAGCGATTCCACGTCGGGTTTCTCGGGGAGATCGGCGTCGTCGGTTTCGAGGCCGAAGGAGACGAACCACTCGCCAGTCGTCTCCTTCTTGAACGTGACCTCTTTGATGGTGGCGTGGTCGGGAATCGGGCGGTGGTAACGGATCTTCACCCAACCGATTTTGCTGAAGCGGACGTACGCGAACCTGTCTTGGCCCCTCTTTTCATCGAGGTCGAAACCAGACTGGTTGTACGTGACGCTTCGATAATCGGTGGGAGATTGCCGTTTGAGCCGGCCAACGTTGTATCCCTTCTCCTTCTTCTTGCGAAGGTTCGAGAGGTTCCGATAGAAGCGTGCGACGGTGGCTTGGGCGGCCTTCGAGTGTAGTTTACTGAAGACGGGCCACTCTCGCTTCCAGTCGGGAAGTTTGTTGTTCTGGTCGTACTCACTCGGCTTATTGTCTTCCGGGGCTTGTTCGTAGTTCCAGCGGACGTGGTTGTAGAGCTGGCGATGAACATCCAGATGGTGTTCCAGTCCAGCCGCTACCTCTTGTGTCGGGTAAGCGTGGTAGCGGTGACTGTATTCCATCGCCGTCTATTGATTAGTGATGTGTTCATTTAGTGGTTTGTATCACGAGTTGTCGGCTTCATCCCCGAGGTCAAGCCTCGGGGTATTCGCCTTGTCCGCCGATAAACGCCACCCGCCGCGCGGTGGAGTCGGCGATGGCGAACGGCTCGGCGACGGTGGCGGACGACGGCGCCCGGGCCGACCTGCGCGACATCGCCGACGAGTACGCGTTCGTCCGCGACACCGACGCCGGGACCGAGGGGTACTACAGCCTGACC
The DNA here is from genome assembly GCF_004114995.1 of Halorubrum amylolyticum. Lineage (GTDB taxonomy): Archaea > Halobacteriota > Halobacteria > Halobacteriales > Haloferacaceae > Halorubrum > Halorubrum amylolyticum. The sequence continues at coordinate 124,573 of NZ_SDJP01000006.1, read as the reverse complement.
GTGACGGGGAACGGCTCGTCGGTCCGCGCCGAGCCCGTCTCGATCGCTCGGGTCGCAAACGCCACCGCCGAGCGCGCGCCCCGCTACGCGGCGCTGTCGGCCGCCGAACGGCGCACCGTCGACCCCCTGCTGGACAACGCCACGGCCGACGGCGAGGGGTACCGCCCCCGGGTGAACGACCCCTACGCCGACCGGCTCCCGACCGCGATCCGGAAGGGGGACACGCTCTACAGCGTCTACACGACCGGCCACGTCGACGACTTCGGCCCCGGGTTCGGCGGCTTCGTCGTCGGGCTCGGCGTCGCCGCCCTCGGCGTCGTGCTCGTCCTGGTCGGCGGCGGGCTGTACGCCTCCGAGCGGTAGCTTCGATCTCAATCACTGACCCGGCCGTTCACCAAGCCTCCATATCTGATCTGTAACTCATTCACGTGGTGTGGTTCGCTGCTTTCTTCCGCTCGGTCAGCGGCACATATTCCAAAAGGCTTTAGTTAATATAGTGATATATTTTGCCTGATCGTCCCCCTTTCCTCCCCCACCTTGAGGGGGATGATCAATAGGCAAAGCGGATCGCCTCCCGCCGCTCCCCTTTTGCGTCGTGACTTTCGATCGCACCGTCAACTCAATCTCGTTTGGTAATTTCCTCAGTGCGGACGAATCACCTTAGAGTCAAGTCCTGGGGCACTCTCCTTATATTCTGTACAGCCGGTAGGGTTTCGCCTCGTTACCACTGTAACGATGGCACGAGGTACCCGTGGACCACCGGGTGCGCTCGTCTCGATCCGCAGCAGCTCGGTCACCCGTCGAGGTCAATATACTTGGCTTCCCATTCTGTCCGTGCTTCGATCTCTCTGATGCCTCGACGAGTCATGGTGTATTCGTTGGTCCGTCGATCACGTTGGCTTTTTTCGACAAGTCCTTTCTCAACAAGCGTGTCGAGATTTGGATAGAGCCGCCCATGGTGGATCTCTTTTTCGTAGTACTCCTCGAGATCGTCTTTGATCGCGAGCCCGTGGGGGTTATCAAGGCCGGCGATTACGTACAGCAAGTCGCGTTGAAAGCCAGTCAGATCGTACATAACCTCTTATCTATATTCATCTTTTGAAATACTACTGATTTTCAAGATGATCTCCAGCTAACATCTTCATCCGCGTGAACCGCCTCGGGGTCAAGCTCCGTGGCATTCGCCTCGACAGTCTGTGAACTACCCTACTCGCTCACGGCTGACGCCGCTCGCTCCTTGAGGGTAGGGCTTCCTGCTTCTACGACGCGCTTTGCAGACACCGAATGGGTGTTCGCAGGGAGCGCAGTCTCCACAGGCGTATCTTCGGGCCATCCCAGCCCTAATTCAGCAAAGCCTCTCTGCAAGACGTTCATCGCCGCATTCGCGTCACGGTCACATTCAAACCCACACGAGGGACACGAATGCTCTCTAACCCAGATGGGTTTCGCTGTCTCCACGCCACACGACGCGCACTCTTTCGTCGTGCCCCGCGCTTCGACTTGAACCACGTGCGTCCCGTACAGCTCGGCTTTATATTCGAGCAGAGTGATGAACTGTCGCCACGCCGCATCCTGCTTGTTCCGGGCGTTGTACGACTGTTCCAGCATCCCCTTCACATCCAAGTTCTCGACGAACACCGCGTCGTACTCGCGGACGAGCCACGTCGTGAGTTTGTGCTGGTAGTCCAGCACCTTCCGCCGGATGTGACGCTTGATCTTCGCAACCTTCAGTCGTTGTTTCTCGTAGTTGTTTGACCCTTCCTCTTTGCGAGAGAGTTTGCGTTGCTTGCGACGGAGTTGTTCGTACTCGTCTCCGAGATCGAGCCAATCTACAGTTTTCCCGTCCGAGGTGTGGATGTAGTTGCGGATACCGAGATCGATTCCAACGCTGTTGTTCGTGTTGAGTGCGTCTACGTTGGGTTTTTCGGGTAGATCGGCCTCATCGGTTTCGAGACCGAAAGAGACGAACCACTCACCGGTTGTCTCTTTTTTAATCGTGACTTCTTTGATCTCCGCTTTATCTGGGAGTTCGCGGTGGTAGCGGATCGGGATGTCACCGATTTTGGAGAGCCAGAGTGTCGCGTTGCGGCCACTCGTGTTTTTGAGTTCGAAACCTGACTGCGAATACGTCATACTCTGAAACTCCGCTGGCGATTTCCACTTGAGCATCCCGACCTTCTGACCATTCCGTTTCTTTTCAGAGAGATTCGAGAGGTTCTGATAGAACCGCGTAACGGTTCGCTGGAGTGCTTTCGAGTGAACCTCTGTGAACACGGAAAACTCGTCTTTCCAGTCGGTGAGACGGTCGTGATGCTTGTACAGGCGGTCGAGGCGACTGCCCCGGGGCTTGACCCCGGGGTTGAAGCCGACAGCATTATTATGCCTAAGACAGTATTATTCAGTATGGGACAGATGGAATGCTATCCAAAACTGCGACAACGGGGTGTCGTCACGATCCCAGAAGAAGTCCGAGACGGTCTTGATCTGGAAGAAGGCGACCAACTGAAACTCATCGTCGAAAAACTCGACTAACCAACGGTGAAACACACGCTTCGTTTTCGCGCGTACCTGCCTGACGACGTGGAGAGCGAAGCGTGGCACCACATCGACATCCTCCGCCAAATCCGCAACCACGCTGTCCGAGACTACTACAACTCCGACTACAACGACCGACCATCAGACTACGACCAACACAACAAACTCACCGCTTGGGCAGACCGCTGGCCGACCTTCGCGGAACCCTCCAGACACGCCGCACAACAAGCCATCACTCAGATCCACAGCGATCTGGAAACACTGCAAGAACGTCGAGAAAACGGCTACAACGTCGGAAGGTTACAGTGGCAAGGCAAAGGCGAATTTCGCTCAGTGTCGTACAATCAACCCCGTCGCTGGAACGTGGATCACAACACGGGCGACGACCGATTCGTGCGACTCCGACTCGAAAAGATCGGCTGGTTCAAGATCCGAGCAGACCGCAACGTGCCATCCAAAGACGAGATTGACGAGGTCATCCTCAAAAAAGAATCGACGGGTGAGTGGTACGTCTCGCTCGTCACCACCGTGGAAGACACGCCAGAGAAACCGTCACTGAGTGAGATTAAACCCGAAGACCATTCGTCTTTAGCTAAGACTCACACCTCGGTTGCGTAGCGGTAGCGAGCGTCTCCTGTAAGATCGGTCGTTGCTGGTGGATTTTCTGAGCGTCTTCGATCAGCCGCTCCAACAGCGGTGGCGGCGAGTAGCCGAGGTATTCACCGAGGTCGTGGAGGATGAGCTGGGCGTGCGACCGGAAGGTCGCCGCCCAGCGTTCCGGCGGAAACACGAGCTCGTCATCAGCCTGCTCAGTGACCAGATCCAACAGCTCACGGCTCACCAGCAACGACAGCAACGCCGCGTACAGCAAGATTTCCACGACAGCAGGGTTGCTCGTGTCGAACTCGTCGAGTTCGTACTGCGTTTTCAGCTCACGGAACAGTGTCTCTACCTCCCACCGACACCGATACAGCGTCGCTAGATCCGCCGGCAAGAACTCCTCTCGCGGTAGATTCGTGATATAGAGATGGTAGTCGTCGGCGTCCTCGTCACGGACGCCGACGACGCGGAACCGCTTCGTGTCCAGCGACCGCGTCCCCTCGTACGGTCCGCGCTTGAACTCCGCTTCGACCTCCACGTCGATGTACTGCCGTGAGAGGTCATCGACTACATCCTGGATCTGCTCGCCCTCCACGGGAATGGCGCGACCGCGCCATTCCCGTAATTCCTCCGTTATCACCGGGTTCGCGTTCTGCTTCAACCGACTCACGAAGTAGCCGTCGTTCTCGTCGATCAACGCGAACCGGCGGTACTTGAAGTACGCTAGATCGAACAACACCAGCCGTTCGCACAGCCACGATCCCGTCTTGAACAACGTGCTGTCATGCGTTTTTTCATCCGTTACGTCGATCCGTTCAATCATCTGCTCGGTGGCGTTGTGGAGCAGGTGGAGCTTCGCTCCAGCCTGCTCCTCGTGGCGGGCTTGGAACTCATCAGAGAGAAACTCGTGCAACCGCAACACCGTTCCATCAGCGATCATCACGTCCCTGAATCGGTCGATATCAGTGTCAACAGCGTCGGGAACAGCGACCTCGTCGAGGCCACGCTCGACGAGGTCGCGGAGATACTCTGCCAACGTCGGCGTCAACCGGTGATAGAAGCCGCCGGGCGAGATCGTCTCGTCAGCCGTGGAGTTGTAACTGCGTCTGAAGCCAGCGAGTGTTCGGCTCTCGCCTGCGGCGAAGCCGAACACGAGCGCCCACACAAGGACTGGAATCTGCAGCTTGCCCTCTCGCTCGACCACGCCGAGTTCCTCGGCGTGCTCTTCGAGGAACTCGGAGGGAAACAATGTAGTGAGCCGACGCATAATTCTCGATGAGGAGGTTTCTGTGTGCACAGCGGACACCTCCTCATTCCTCTCGCAAAGAAGCCTCGATAAGCCGCCGCTGTCACGTGGTTTGTCTCTTAGCTAAAGACGGATGACCCGAAGACTGTGTGGGTGCTGACCTCGGCATCACCAACTACATCCACACCTCGAAAAATCTGTCCGTGGATACGCTTGACCTGTCGGATGAGTACGACCGGTACGCACGCGAGCAGCGGAAACTCGCTCGGAAAGAACACGGCTCTAACAATTGGGAGAAACAACGCCAACAGGTGGCGCGAGCCAAACGTAAAATCAAGCGGAAGGTCGAAGATTTCCAGCACAAGCTGACGACGTGGCTCGTGAAAAAGTACGATGTGGTGGCCGTGGAGGATTTGGACGTGAAACCGATGCTGGAAACCAGCCAAAATGCGAAAAGCAAACAGGATGCGGCGTGGTCGCGGTTCATCGAACTGTTAGAGTACAAAGGTGAATTACACGGCACACACGTTGAAACGGTTGAACCTCGCGGGACGACAAAAGAGTGTTCGGTTTGTGGCGTCGAGACGGCCAAGCCGATCTGGGTGCGGGAGCATTCGTGCCCTGCGTGCGGACACAAGGAAGATCGTGATTTGAACGCGGCGAAGAATATTCTCACTCGTGGATTGCGGCAGTTAGGGCTGGGACAGTCCGAATCAACGCCTGTGCAGACTGCGCTCCCTACGTTCACGCCTCACCGAGAGGCCGTGGATGCAAAGCGCGTCGTTGAAGCAGGAAGCCCCGGGGCTTGACCCCGGGGTGCGTTCACCAACTACTAGACGGGATCAGATCTCGATGGCTGAGCCCACAGGCGTTCACTTGACGTACCGCAATCCAAATTCTCATTCGGCTCTGCTGAAATCCTATTATTCAGACATATCATCGGCTGAAACAACCGGTCGACAAAGAGTGCGTATCGAGCATCAATGGTCTGTGTGAGACGGTAGGTCTCCCGAAGCGTTTTGCGTCTCGGTGAAGTACTGACAGGTATGGCACGAGCTGATTCTGGGAATTCGGACCCTCCTGAACGGGAAATCCGCTTAGTGAAGAACCCAGATGGCCAGTGGACGGCTCGTGATCTCCGTGTCGGCGTGACTGCTCAAGGTAAAAGCCGGGACGTAGCACTTGACAATCTTGATGCCGTCATTGAGGCGGTAGAAGGTGATGGCGGGCGGCCTCCAACCGATGAGGAGATACGTGACCTCGGTGTTGATCCTGAAGTCGCTCAATCACAGAGCGATGAGATCCCCGATGTCTTACAGTAGCAATGGTGACGCGGGATTTTTCCGGTGAAGACGTGTACAAAGTGCTGGCGAACGTTGGTGGATTTCAGCACGTCCGTACCACAGGGGATCACCTGATTCTTCGATGGGACCCACCAGAAAGCCATGAGAACACGGATACGCGTACCGTGATTGTTCCGGCCCACGACTCAATCAGCATCGGAACGCTCCATGATATTGCTGACGACGCCGGTGCGGAGAATTTCGAAGCGTTCTGCGAGTGGATCGACGAGAATCGGTGACGACCGATATAGGTTTCTGAGTCACCTGTATTGACCGGAACCGGAGTAGAACGTATCACTTTCTGAGGATTTCAACGGAGCCCCTCATTCAAATTTAAATAGAATAATTCACAAAAATACGGTAGCGTTGCCATCACACCCGATTACCGACACGATTATACTTAGACCGCTTAGCTGAAGTTCTAAATTACGGACAATAAGCAGTATAATCGCAAGACGTAGCGGGGTTACTCTGTCGAAGAACCGACTGATAATAAAAATAAAAAAAGAGCTACCCAGAGGATCCGACAGAGCGTGTGAATAACATAGGGCGGTGCCACCCACCGGGGCCCAAGCGACCACTGACCGGTACGGACACCCGATCCCATACACTACACAGATCGGCAAGCGACCATCGCGCTGAGACCCGGGGAGACCAGTCGACGCAGCATCAACATGGGCAGCCACACCGAGGACGAACCCACGTGGATGGTTCCGGTCTGATCTGCTCAGTAGCAATTCACCTCTTGTCGTCAGCCAACCAAGGCCACGCACACTGGAAGCCACAGGCCGACAGTGATGCGGCTCGCCACAGCCTGGTGAGACGGCTGTAATATCGCTCCATCAGACACGCCTCTCAGGAGACCTGCGATCCGGTGGCAGCCAACAGACGATGCCACGCCGGGAAGCAGGGTGATTGTCTGGAAGCAAACGGACAGTCCCGAGTAGCAACTGGTGGTCTGTCGCGAGGACATGAGACTTCTTCATCGAGCAGGCGGGCGTCCTACGGGAGGAAACGTGGTGTCCTGCGTTGGGGAACAGGAAGTTGTTCTTTCAGGAACGCGGTGTCTTGCGGCAGGAAACGAGATGTCTTGCGTTGGGGAACAGAGAGTTGTTCTTTCAGGAACGTAGTGTCTTGCGTTGGGAAACAAGATGTCCTGCGTTGGGGAATGGGGAGTCTTGCGTTGGGGAAGCTGTGTCCTGCGGTAGGAAACAGGGAGTCTTGCGTTGGGGAACTGTCTGTCCTGCGGTAGGAAACGTGGTGTCCTGCGTTGGGGAACTGTCTGTCCTGCGTTGGGGAACGTGGTGTCTTGCGTTGAGGAAGCGCCTGTCCTGCGTTGGGGAACGTGGTGTCTTGCGTTGAGGAAGCGCCTGTCCTGCGTTGGGGAACGTGGTGTCTTGCGTTGGGAAACGGGGAGTTGTTCTTCCCGGAACGGGGTGTCTTGCGTGGGGAACGAGTGGGCCTGCGGTCGGGACCAACTGGTCTTGCGGCTGGGAACGGCGAGTCGTTGCTTCACCAGCGGCTGGTCCGGCGATAGAGAATCGACGGGCGTGCCCGAGGGCGGACGGATCTATGGGTCCGGGCGCGACGAAGTCTGTCTCAGCCAACGGATACGCCTCCGGACGGAAGCGGGTACGCACAACAACTGACTTGGTGAGTCTCACACAAGCGATCACCCAGTCGGCTTCAAGATAGCGAGCCCTCGAACGGCGGGGAGCGATAACATGACCCCGCTTCGAGATGGCGCCGTGAGGGATTCACTGCTTGGTGGCAATCGTTGCGCCCGACTCGCTGCGAGCCGCTGTGGGGCGGCGCTGCTGGGGCCACACCGTGAGCGCAACTCAGCTGTCACCGGTGTGTGTTGTGTCCAACTGGAGCCCTCAGACGTAGGCCACGAGGAGGGCGCGATAAGGAACCACGGACGTGTTCACCGAGCGATTGTCAGTCTCCTGCGGGTCGAGATATGTGGTATCGGCCGCACGGGCGGTGGCCAGACGCGAGTCAGCCGTCCCGAGTGACGGTGCGAGCCGACGGGTGCGACTGAATCGAGGGTGGGTGAAACTGTTGTGTGTCGTGTGGCGTCGTGCTGGGCGCTTCCCCAACCGACGGCGTCGTCGTCGTGGCTGTGGGGTGTCGCGATCGTTGTTGGCGTCGGGAACAAGGGGGTCGCTACTGGTGCACGCACGGAGTGACAATGCGGTGGTCGGGTGGGTCATGATCTGGTTACACGGATCGAGCGGAGAGCCCTCAGGGATGTCTTCAGTCAGCGGCATGGATCGACGCGACAGGCGATCGGGTGGCGAATTGGGACACACTGTCGAGCGAGTGCGCCGTGGCTGTCTGGCGTCCCATCTCCTAACGGGGGATGGACTGTGGTCTCGTTCAGGGAGAGACGTTTGCTGGTGAGCCGTGCGTCTCGGTGCGTCGCAGTGGTCACGGCGGTGTCTCAGTGTGGTGTGTGCGGTCGTTCAGTCGTGCGAGCATGGGCGTGGCGACTAGTGGCGTTGTGCTGAGCGTGATGTCGGCCTGGGGACGACGGCGCCTTGCGTTGTGATCGTCGTGGGGGACACCACGGTCGTGAGGGAGCTGTGCGGCGTGGGACAGTCGGTGTTGCTGTGGTGGTGACGGATCGATCGTACGGTGCTGTGCTGGTACACAAAGCGTCACGACGACGTCGACAGCGAGGCCGTCCGGAAGGGCGCCATACCAAGAGCGGAGGCGACGTCGTGGTGCGTGTGGTGGGAGGTTGGTCTCACGTCCCGGATCGATCTGGGAACACCTGGGCTCTCGGTGGGTTCACAGGAGCATTACTCTGGGCTCTCGGTGGGTTCACAGGAGCATTACTCTGGGCTCTCGGTGGGTTCACAGGAGCATTACTCTGGGCTCTCGGTGGGTTCAGACAAAAAGTACTCTGGGATCACGGTGGGCTCACACTAGAATTACTCTGGGATCACGGTGGGCTCACACTAGAATTACTCTGGGATCACGGTGGGCTCACGTCGAACGCTCACCTCGATCACTTACCGGTCATGACGGGATCGCGCTGGACTCACGACGGAGTCTGTTCGGATTGATCCTCTAATGGTTTGCTGGTCGTGGTGGGATCGGTTTGGATCGATACTCCAACAATTCGAGGGTCGTGGTGGGATCGGTTTGGATCGATACTCCAACAATTCGAGGGTCGTGGTGGGATCGGTTTGGATCGATACTCCAACAATTCGAGGGTCGTGGCGGGATCGGCTTGGATCAATACTCCAATGATTCGAGGGTCGTGGTGGGATCGGTTTGGATTGATACTGGACTCGTGTGGCCACACAAAGAGCACACGCGCAGTCTCTCGGCTGTCGTTGCGGCTGTCGGCGTCCACATGCTTAGTGTGTGTCACGCAAATTATTGCGCGGCTCCGTCCTGAATCCCGCTCTTCCCAGTCCCCCTTTTGCTCCCGTTCTTATTCTTATTATCAGTCGGATTGTGGTCACCATAACTCGGCGCCTGCTGTCGATTTAGACTACTTGTAACCGTCACCGTAATTGGGTCTCCATCACCGACACGACAACCCAGATCTGGCTGTGTATTATCACAATCAATATTCTCGGCCGGCCGTTTATACTGCGGTATCGAGGACCGCCTGACCACACGATATGTTGCGACAACGACGAGTTGTGGTGCCGGTGTGGTGCCGGTGGGCGACTGGGCTCACGCTCGGAGACGAGCGGGTACCCGCTCCTGTCGACGACCAGTACCGTCGGGCTCGCTGCCAGCCGCCGGACGGACCCCGACCGTCACAAGTGTGCCCTCACGCGTCCGTTCGACGCGACGGCGTACAGGAGACGCCACCAGCCCGAACGACAACGAGAGCGAGCCAGAGAGCGTGGTCGCCTGCGGCGTGGCGACACGCTGGCTGTCGCACCCTGACACGGCGAATGGCTCGACGGCGGCGCACCGGGTCACCGCCGTGGGGGGCCTGGACACGTCCCGAACGCGCTCATCGATCGCGTCGACGACGTCCGGGCGACGCTCGGGAGTGCCAGGTGCCGCGACGCCGGTGGCCACTAGGACAGCCCCGAGCGAGTCCCGGCACCCGACAGGTCCCGCGGCCAGCAGCGACCAGGCAGCGCGCTCAGCTGGCGACAGGTGACCAGTGCTGACCGCGTCACAGACACCCGCCGAGACCGACGCCCAGTGGGTCCGACTGATTCCGCCAGGCGTCACCGATCCAGCTGCGCGGATCGCCGATTCGATGGGGGGTGTGCTGGCACAGGCAATCGAGACGATCTGTACCGCTGCCCAGGCGAATCTTCGGGCCATCGACATCCTGTGTTACCGGGGGCTCGCTCACGAGGAGTATCTCCTCCGGGCGTGTCCAGCCCCGGACAGCAGTCGCGGTTCGGCACTCCCGATTCCCTCGGACCCGGAGATTGAGACGACTTCTGCCAGCGTTCAGGATAGCGATACGCTTACGGTACGGTTTGGGACGTGGCTCGCGGACCAACTCGTTGATCGGGTCGGTGTCGAAATCGTCACCTGCGATCCAACGCCGCTCGGCCGGACACAGACACTCACGACCCGACTGGTGACCGATGCGGAGGCGCCGATCGCAGTCGATCGAGCTGGCTCACAGAGCCATCTGGCGACGTATCTCGACGGGCTGCTTGAGCGGTCGGTCCCGCACGTTGCGCGCACGATTATCGCGCCGACTGGGTCGGGCACCTACCACGTCGAACAACAGGTTGGGCAGTTCTCCCCGCAGGCACGCACGCTCCAACGGCGCGATCTCGCACGCCACAGCAAGCGGGACACTGCGCCGTCGCTCGCAGCGCAGTACGACACCGACGCGATCACGTCACCGTGGGAGTTGTTGACCGAGGATGGGTGGGACCCCAAGACGTGGGCCAGCCAGTCCCCGTGTCACCCGACGCTTCACCGCCAGCCCGGGGCTGGTACGGCTGCGAGCACGTTGGTTGATCTTTGTACCCAACAACTGGAGTATCAGCGATTGCTCGGAACGCTTGGGGATCCACAGCCGCTTACCGACCAGTACGACGCCCTCGAGTATTCACCGACACTCGAAGTTGAGGCTGCGTCACTGACGAGCATGCTGGGACTCGTCTGGGGGTATGAGACGTCGGCGTGGGACACCCAACACGACTTCGATCGGCGGCCACCCATTCTTGAGCCGCTCGCGTTGCTTCGAGCCGCCCCCGGGACCGATGAAACGGCTGGGCATCACCCACGCGCGCCGGCTGGTGATGAGTCGTCGTCTCACCTCTGGACCCCAGCGCCGGCGACGACGGCTGACTGGCCGACACCGTCGCTGCGAGCCGGGGAGTTGGGGCCGGCAGCGCCGGCCGTGACACGGCGGGCGATCAAGCGGCTTCGTGAATACGGGGATTCGCTGTCGTTGGCTGCGACGCTTGGTGTTGATACGCCGTGGGCGATCGCTGAACGGCGACCGCCAGACGGTGACCCGAGTAGTCTTGTAGTTGATGATGATGGCACCGTTCCGCCAGGCGAACTCATTGCGGCCGCCTCGCATGGTGTCGAGACGCATGCGATAACGGTCGTCACCGAAACGCAGGCCGCAGCCGAGCGGGCGGCCGCAATCCTGCGAGAGCCGTTTGTTGAGGCAGCCGACTCGGAAACGGTGCTGTATCCGCGGACTGCCCGCCACTGGATCACGTCGGGACACGTTGCTGTCGTCCCCCGCGAGATGCCGCTTCAGTGGACGATCGACCCAGATGGAACAGTTCGGTTGTATGCCGCTGATGCGTGTCTCGTCAGTGGGACCGTCTGGGGGGATCCGCTTCGACCGACAGTCCCGTTCGATGACCCCTCGACCCCGCTACGATGGGTCGACCCAGACTCGTCGCCGGTTGTGCGGACGACCGATGGCGTCGCTCGCGATCAGTACGACACGCCAGCTGCGCTCGCTGCCGAGTATCGGTCGATCCCGTTGCCAGCTGTCCCCGCGCGGCGCTGGTGGAGTCCACGCGCGACGTGTCTCTCACTCGGGCCTCCGGGCCCGTCGGTGGTTGATCCACGCCGGCGGTTCGGGAGATACGAGGAGTCACTCGAAACGGCTCTCGAAGAATTCGTCACCACGTACACGTGTCAGGCTGAGACGACGCTGACAGCGTCAACGATCGCGACTGCGTGTCGCCGCTTGTTGTGGCCACAGTCGGCCACGGTGGTGTCACACGCGAAGCTCAAGCGGCTGGTGACAGAACTCTCACGCCGGATCACTGGGCCAGTCAGTTTCGACTCAGCACTCAAGAAGGCCGACACCATGACGCTCACCCAACGTGGGTGGATCTACCCGGACACGACAGCGGATCGGCCGGCCGCTCCGTTTGCTGACGCGACGGCGGCCGGGACGCCGACAGCATCGCTTGCAGAGACCCTTGCGATTGATCCTGATTACAAATGACAGACCCATCTGCCGCGGACGACGTAGCGATTTACTCACAGTGGCCCCGCGTCGGCTGTCTCCGATTGCGGCCACCGGAACGCACTGATGGAACGCCACCGGCGCAGAGTCACCCGCTTGCGTCGGTGATCCGATCGGCGTTTTCAAACACCAAACTCCGGCGGCTTGAGTTGTTGTCATGGCCGGCAGCACCGCATCAAGAATGGGTGCTTCACCCGATTGATTCGACGGTCCAAGCCCAACCAGATGAAGACGATGATCTTGATGACCCCGGCCAGACCCAGGTTGACCAATTTGGCACTTCAACATCGGTGACTCACGACGAAGCGAGCGCGGCGACTGGGGCGCTTGAATCGGCGTGTAAAGAGCATCTCGTCAAGCCGTATGGGTACGGCTACGATCGGTGTGCTGTCGATCTGTCACCGCTTGAAGCAACCATTCGGCCGACGTGTCGGCTTGCGGTTCGGGAAAGTCCCGATCTGCTACCGTTAGCACAGCGGAATCCACACGGTGTCGTCGAACTCATCAGCGATCTCAACGACAAGGATATCCCCTATCTGCTACAGACAATTATTTCTCGGGGGGATAACTCCACATTCGAACTCTCACAGCGGCTTGCCGTTTATCGGCCCAACTACGGACTTGCCACCGAACACGATTTCGCCGAACATCTCGATACTGGTGAGCGAGTCGATCTTAGCACGTACTATGACGACCAAACGAATCGGATTCGCTCGAACTTTGATCTCGATGCGACACGGTATTTCGATATCGACACCTCTGGCGATCGCTACGAGGCTGTCTCACGACACAAACATGATGTCGAAATCATCCGTGCGGCACGACGCGTCCTTGCCGGTCGCAAGGATTGTCATGACCTGTATGCCGGGTATCACGACACCGACAAAGAACTCGAGAATCTCTACCAGTACGCCAACTACTACACGAAGATCCCAGTTGATAAGCGAACAGTGCGAGCGTTCGTCGCGCTCGTGTCTGACTCAATCAAGTACTCTCCGTGGGAGAACGTCGGCTACATCGATCCGCCCAAGCTGATCACGAATCCCGTCGTCGTACCGACAACTACGGGCGAGACAGCGGATCCGGAGGCCGCTTCGCCCGAAAACGTCACCCAGTACGACGACGAGCAGTCGGTCACACTGGCCACTCGTGGGTCAGCGGAACATCAGCTCAACGAGGACTGGGTTGCGGACTACTTTGCGAACGCTGGCTGGACGGTCAAGCAACTCGATACTGAGGCAACCGAGTCTGTGCCTGATATCTGGATACAAAAAGACGAGATCGAGTACTTCGTTGAAGTCGAAGAAGAAAACACCGATCAACCAGCAAATGTATTGACAAACGCAGCGCGCGCCGCGCACTATGATATGGAGGTCATTTTTGTTGCCAAAAATAAGTCCAAAGCGCAATCGATCGCCAAAATACTTCGAGAGCCCGTCACCGACACCGACGTTCACAATGGCGCACAGCTGTACACGATGTCGGACGAGCTGACGCTTACTGACGGGAGTACCCCGGTGTTGCCACCGGATGTCGAGTCATCCCAGTGGTATCTAAGGTATCAGGAGCCACCGGAAGCCGAAGCCAAGGACGATGCTGATATCGAAGCGCGTTCGCCATCACAGATCGAGCCGGAACTCCGGCTTGAGACACCGGATGGGGAGGTGCTTGCCGCTGGGTCCGTTGACGAGAGCGTCGCAACATGGGAGTTTGAAGAGTTCCTCCGCGAATCGGATCCGAGTGCTGCCGACCGGACGAAGGTTCATGGACCGTTTGTCCCAACGCAACTTGCGTACTTAGCCCGGAGTAGCCTTCGGTATCGTAACGGCGACCAACTCGAGCGGCTTGATCCAAATGAGTACCCTGCTGATTGGGATCAAAGCGACGCGGCTGGGAAACGTGAACGGTACAAGAATGCCTACGAAACATTTGTTGACCGATACACTGTCGCTGTCGACTACACCGAGATTGAAAAGCCCGACTTTATCAAGCCGATGAACGAGCGGATCTACAAACCACAGACGTCACGCAAAGCCCCCGGGATGCGTGAGTCTGGCCGGGCGCTCTGGCAGTTCGCTGAGCGTAAGTCTCGTGACAACAATGCCCTTGATCTGATCAAAAACCGGACGTGGCGGTGGCCTCACGATGTGACCTCGCCGGACATGTCATTTGTTGGTGACTCGCGTGTGCTGTCCGAACTCGGCCTTGAGGAGTGACTGGCTGCCTCCCTAGTGTGTGGTTCGTGAGGTGGTGGTTTCTTGTTTTCTTAACGTGTGCGGTAGCTGTCGCCCCGAACCCACGAGCCGTAGTCCGAACACGCTTATCATCTGCGACGACACCGACTGGTCGCCCTCAGCCGTGTAGGCTAAGTCTCCAGCATGTGTGGAACCCGAACGCATATTATGTACGCGATAATATTATCGCACACATAATGATCAACAGAGAGAATGAACTGGAGTGGCTCACGTCACATCTCTCAAGGGAAGAACGACAGCTACTGGTTCTCTATGGCCGACGTCGGGTCGGAAAAACCACGCTGGTGACGACTGCGCTTGAGGATCTGGAAGCAACTTCGGTTTATTATCTGTGTGATCAGCGTGGTTCGCGTCACAACGCGCGGCGATTTGCGGCTCGGTGTGCCGAAACATTCGATGATGTTCCCCCAGATGTCGACGGCTTCGAGGAGGCGTTTCAGTATCTTATTTCCCGTGTTGATGGACCCTGTGTCATCGCCCTGGACGAGTTCTCATATCTCGTCGCGGATGACGAGACCATTCCGTCAGTGTTTCAGACCATTGTCGACGACGTCCTCGCCGAGACGGAGATCTCACTCGTGCTGTTGGGGTCGTCGATCTCGATGATGAAAGAGGGTGTATTGAGCTACGAGAGCCCATTATACGGTCGTCGAACCGGGCAGTGGGAGCTCGCTCCGCTGTCGTTCGCGGATGTTCGTGTATTCTTCCCCAATACCGATCTACAGACGCAGATCCAGATATACAGTGTTTTGGGTGGAGTGCCCGCGTATCTCGAACAGTTCGATACTGACCGACGCCTCTTTGAGAACATCGAGGAAGCGATTCTCTCGAAAGGCGCGTTCCTCTACGAGGAGCCGGAGTTCCTGCTCCGGCAGGAACTTCGTGAGCCCGCAACGTATATGGCGATCCTCGAAGCCATCGCCGGTGGCGCGACCCGTGTCACCGATATTGCCAACGAGATCGGCAAGGCTGCAAGCAGCCTCTCCCGATACCTCCAAAACCTCACACAGTTAGCGATTCTCGAACAGGAGCACCCAGTCACAGATCCAGACGGTCGTGGACTGTATCGACTGACAGATGATTTCCTTCGGTTCTGGTTCCGGTACGTGGCACCGAATCAGGGAACGCTTGAGCAGGGACAAACAGAACCAGTCCGGGCGGCGATCGCCGAGACGCTCCCCACACACACGAGTCGAACCTTCGAGACGGTCTGTCAGCAGGCGGTTCAGACGGCCGCGTTTCCCGTGTCCTGCTCGCGCGTTGGCCGCTGGTGGTACGGCGGCGAGGAGATCGATGTCGTCGGCCTCAACCAACACACGGACACCCTGTTACTCGGCGAGTGTAAGTGGACGTCCGCACCGATCGGCTGCGCAGTATTCGATGATCTCACAGCACTTGAGTCAGACGTTCGGTGGCACGGAGATGATCGGACGGTGAACTATGTCCTCTTTTCGCGTGCTGGGTTCACCGACGAGTTACAGGCAGTCGCTGACGAGCGTCCTGACGTGTCTCTGTACGGGCTTGACGGACTGGCTGCCCTGTTTGAGTGACACTCGCTCATCGCTGGGTTCCCGTTTTTGAGGAAGTTCGTTGAGCTCAGCGACCTCTCATCGCTCTCGGAAGGGGTTCACCGCCCAGTATCCACGTTGAGAATGTCCAGAGGCTCCTCTTCCATCGCTACCTCGCGCCAGCGGGTGAACTACCCCACCCTACTCGCTCACGGCTGACGCCGTTCGCTCCTTGAGGGTGGGGTTTCCTGTTTCCACGACGCGCTTTGCAGATACAGGCGTATCCACAGGGAGCGCAGTCTCCACAGGCGTTGATTCGGAGTATCCCACTCCTACTTCTTCAAGACCACGAGAAAGGATGTTCCACGCCGCGTTCGCATCCCTATCCGCTTCAAATCCACACGCCGGGCAGGAGTGTTCGCGCATCCACAGCGGTTTCTCAGTCTTCACACCACAGGAAGCGCACTCCTTTGTCGTCCCGCGCGGTTCACGGCGACGAAGTGCGCCCCTTCACGTTCACACTTGTATTCGAGCATCCGCAGGAACGTTCCCCACGCCGCTCCCGCCCGATTTCGTGAGTTTTTGGGGAGTTCGACCAGCCCTTTCGCATCCAAGTCCTCAACAGCCACCAAGTCGTACTCGGTGGCGTAGTAGTTCGACAGCTTGTGGAGAAAGTCGCGGCGCTTTCGCTTGAGATCAGCGTGGCGTTCCGCCACGATTTGTCGTTGTGTCTCCCAATTCGTAGAGTCGTGTTCCTTCCGCGAAAGGTCGCGTTGGGCGCGTTCCAATCGTTCGCGCTCGTCGCTGAAGTCGGGACTTTCGATGGCGTACCCATCGGTGTCGTGGGCATACTTGAGAATCCCCACGTCGATACCAACGCACCGATCTGGATCGGTTGGTTTCTCAGGTGTCTCTTTCCCGTCGACAACGAATGAAGCGAACCAGTCCCCAGTTGGCTCCTTCTTAATCGTGACTTGTTTGATCGTCTTGGTGTCGGGGATTGTGCGGTGTTTGATGAGTGGAACATCCGCAAGTTTCGACAGCGACAATACGGTCTGACCGTTCTTACTATCGAACTCGAAGCCAGACTGTATGTAGGTGAAACTGCGGAAGTCCTTGGGAGCCTTCCAGTTGAGGCTTCCGACGTTGTAGCCGTTCTGTTTCAACTGGGAGAGGGCTTTGATGCTGTCTTCGATACGCATGACAGCGGCTTGTGCGACCGTTGAATAGAGGTCATTTAGTTCATCCCACCAGACTTTAAGATCGGTGAGCTGATCGCGTACTTGGCGTACTCGTTGGGTGAGTGTTCCCGCCGATTCGGGGATTTTCTCAAATTCGTTGAGTGCGTGATTGTAGAGTTGCCTACAGGTGTCTCGGTGATGATCCAACAGCTCACGTTGTTCAGGCGTGGGATCAAGCCGGAATCTGTAGGTGTAGCGCATTGACTATTCGTCGGGGGCTGAGGTTCGGACGATTTTCACGTCTGCACCACGCCATCGCTTCGGAACGAGAACGTGTGCGCCGTTGCCGGTCGGCTTCACCTCTCCCTCGATGACTTCGTGGCCTTCTACTTCGTGTCTATCCATCATCTGTGTTTAAACACTATTTCAACTTGACTCTATCGGTGGGGTGGTTGGGCAGCGAGTACGAACGTGTTTGAGACATGATGACGGCGGTGTATCCCCTCCCTACTCGCTCCCGCTGGTCGCTCCTTGAGGAAGGGGGCTTACCGCCTGTATTCTGCTAATCACTGCTCGAGTGACAACCTGAACTTGGGTTTCCTCGCCGAGAAACGACGGTTCAGCAGCTCCGGCGTCCGGTGGTGGATGGAAGTGCGCGTCGGGCGCGTTTGTTTTCGGGTGGTTGTCGAACCGAAAATCAATCCCGTCGGGTTCCGTGTAGTGATAGCGATATGCTCCACGTTTCCACCATGTAATCTCTATTCGACCCGCTGTGTCCAGCCCAGATGAAAACGCAACGACGAGTTCAGTCGGATTCACCGGATCATCGATTGCCGCAGAGTCGACAAGTGGTTCTTCGGTCACGAGTAGATCCCGAATCTGTCGGAGGACAACGGAATCGACGGGTCCAACAGGGCCAGCGATATCACCGGCCATCAGTCATTGTGTCGCCGCGCCGAGATCGCGGGCTCGACTGTAGTTGATCGCGGCTTGGGCGATATGGAGGTTCCGTTCAGTCGTCTGCCACTCAGAGACTGCCTCCCATGCACCTTCAGGAGGACTGTCTCCCAACGAAGTCGCAAGGTCTTCTGGGGATACGGCGTCGTACGTGTCCTCGAAGTCCCGAATTCGCTGTTTCATTATCTGGACCTTCTCGATCAGGGTCTCTCGACTGTAGTCTGTCGAGAGGTCGCGAATCCGCTGGTAGAGGAGTGTGTCCTCGTTACGCGTGTACGTTGTTCCAGTTCCGTCTTCTATTGCGGTCGCCGTCCCGACTTCCACGAGCGAGTTGAGATGTTTGCGCGCAGTCGGCTCGCTCACAAGGGCTTCCTCGGCAATGTCGCTCGCGGTTTTCGCTGATGTCGTTTGTTCAATGGTCTGGTGGACCCGTTCTAGTGCTGTCGTCGACCGCTTCCACTGGTCACGAGCGTTACTGAGTGTCTCATGATCAGAATCGGAATCCATACGTGCGTGTTCAAGCTCGGACATAATATATTTCTCTGAAAAATAATTGTTGTGTTTAATTCGCCCTGACATCTGGAACGGTGACGCCGAGCGGCAGATTCACTGACAGAAAGCATTTATCATGCCCCTCGGGTCAAGTTAGCATGAACGCTCGAGCGTTGGTCGGAAAGCCACGCACTTGGTGAGACGGTCCGTGCGACCGCCCTTCCAGGGCCGTAGCGGGCTGTTCGCCGGTGTGTGTCTACCCATGAACGACGACGAACTCCTCCGTCGAGAACTGCGCGGTGCTCGCGAAGAACTGGTCCGCAAACGCGCACGACAGTCAGACGACCTGCCAACATCGGAGAGTCAACTTCCGTTGATGCCAGAGCGGGACGCGGCGTTCCTTCGTCTCGCCCTGATGAGCGTCGACGACCTCGAAACGCACATCGATCGACTCGAACGCGATCTCGCTGATCTCGAAGACGGTATCGATCGCCCGGATACGGAGCGCGAATAGACGCCTCGAACGCACATGAACCTCGCAGAAAACACGATCTACAGCCACGACGAACTCGGTGAAGTACTCGTGTTCGGTGTCCACCATATCTTCGAAACGTACGATCTGGACGCAGGAGACGGCTGTCTCCGATCGAGAATCGTTCGCTATACTGCGGAGTGGGACGACTATGGACCGATACCCGCGAGTGTCCGTACCGCTCCTGTCGAAGAGTTTCGGACGGTTGTCGGCGACGTCGTTCGACCGTGGGATAGAGGTGAGGGTGTAAACGGCGATACCTGACCGTACACAACACGCTACCACTGACCGATGAAAGTATACCCGAAGATCCCACGATACGATCACCCCGTCGTCCCGGAGTCGTTCTTCGATGCTGAGGACTTGGTGGTCCTCGAGAAGTTCGATGGGAGCTCGTTCCGCTTCACACTCTATGATGAGCGTCACGCGTCGTCCTATCCCGAGCCCGTCGTGAACACCGCCAACGGAGACGGAAGTCTCGTCTTCGGGACGCGGCGCTCGATCATGGGCAGTCATCGCGACGATCTCGAGGATATCGACGGGGCACTTCACCGAGCCGTCCGGTGTCTCCGTGACGGGATCGACGTGGATGCTCTCCGTCGATCCCACGACGAACACGGCAGCCCGCTCATCGTGTACGCAGAGAACCTGGTGTACTCGACGCTGGACTACGGATACACCGAACGCGATCTCCCCGCACTGGTTGGCTTCGACATCCTTCCGTACGCGGCCATCGACTCGATGACGCCACCAGGAAGTCCATACGCCGAGACTTTCGAGGGATTCCTCCCGATCAAGGCGGCTTGGCGCATCTTTGACCGGGTCCGGATCGAGAACGCATCCCCTGATCGCGCGTTCGTTCCTGCGGCAATCCTCGCCGAGACGACTACGTTCGATCCCGAGAACTACACCGTTCCACGGTCGTCGCTTGCCGGCGATGTCCGTGCGGAGGGCGTCGTCATCCGTAGTGACAGCCACGACCGCCGCGTCAAAGTGGTCCGCAACGCGTTCGAAGAATTGAATCGTGAGCAGTTCGGTCAAGATCCGGATGATGCGGAGACAGGTGCTGAACAGTTCGTCGCGATTTACTGTACATCCGCCCGGATCCGAAAGATGGTCCGATCACTCGTCATTGAAGAGGGTCACGAGTTTGGGCTTCACCTCGTGGAAGACCTGTACCCGCGGGTCGTCGAGGATATTTGGGCCGAACACTGGCAGGAGATCATGCGACTTGATTTCGAGTTCACACCTGCAGATGTCTACCCGCTCGTCGCCAAGCGGTGTGTCACGGAACTCCGAAAGATGGAGACGAACGCCGAACTGAACGACGCCGACCCGACGACGATCTGGCAACACCTCTCGTAGCAATTCGTTCTTGCGTGCATGACACGGCCGATGTGTCCATCTCACTCGACGGCGTCACGCTGAACCGGAACTGTGTGCCAGTCTTTGATATTCGACGACGAGGAAATCAACTGGTTCACCACGGTCTCGTCTTGACGGGCGTTCACGTCCGTTTCGAGCTCGAAGAGTCAGCATCATCACCAACCCGCTGCCAAGAGAGTGAATCCTGTGCCGGCCCTGTTTCACCGTCTTCCACGAGCCGTTCAACGCGCTCGAGAGCGTCGACAACCTCAGTGAGACCCACTGTGGAACACCTCCTGTTTCACCGTCTTGAGCGCTGGTGAGTCGCGAAGCGTCAGTCCTTCAGTAAGTATCTCTCCGATTCGATCGTGGCTTCCTGCTGACGTGCTGGGTTCGACGATAATGTGTGCCTCATACCGATCGCCATCAATCGACGTGTTGGCAATCTCACGTTCAATGCGGTGAGCCTCACGCTGGGCTTGTCTTCGATTTTCATCGACAACAACGAACAAGTCAATGTCACTCGTCCGATCAGCGGTGCCTCGCGCCACGCTCCCAAACAGAACGATACCGATGTCTTGACTAAGCTGTTCGTTGAGTTCGGTAACAATTGTCCTGACTGGCTCGTGATACTCTGCTTGTGGGATCGTTGTTATCGGATCGTCTGCTTTGACGAGCATCGACGGATCGATTTGAACTCCATTTGCTCGGCCAGATCGGTCGACACTAACTACGCCAAGTGATTCAAGCACATCAACGGCAGCGTTCACACCACTCAGTCCTCGTTCTGTCACGCGGTGAAGTTCACGGTTAGTGAACTCCCGATCTGGATTATCGACAAGAAGGTGTACGATGTCTGCCGTTGCTCCGTATCGGAATGCGTCGGGATCTCCAAGGGGGATAGGGAGCCGAATATATGTCTCCTCTGTTTGAACTGTTTTAGCAGTCATGATCTGTTAGACGATTCAATTGTAGAAAAGTCTTGGTGTCTCGTCTTGCTACCCAGGTGGCACCCGTACGTGGTGGACGACGACGAGAACGACTCGGAGTGAAGTACCCCGCGCACGGTGGCGCGGGGCGTCCGTGTTTAGACAAAAGATACGGACAGGGCTAGATTGGCTCGAATGCACCGATCTCATCGATGATTTGCTTCGGATTCTCGGCGTGTTCGATGAACGAGAGAACGTTTTCCGACCACCCCGAGATGTTGTAGACGTTCTCGTAGCCTTCTGGCGTCACCAGGTCGCCGTAGGCCGCGAGATCGACGAGATACAGCGCGGTGTCCGCAGACACCTCGTCCCGATACGCATCGAACGACTCCTTGACCGTCTGGGAATTGCGGGCTGTGAACGGCGTGTTGTCCCAGATCTGTATATCGGTGAAGACGACGATACGTTCAACAGCATCCCCTCGGTCGTGGAGGTGCTTGATCGCCTTCCAGCCGTTCGTCGAATTCCCGACGTCCTCGTCGATCGCCAACACCGCCGCTTGGCGCTGCAGGACTGGCGTGTCCACGTGCATCGGAACGGTCTGGAAGTCGTCTCCGAACCCGCCGACGTCGGCATCCTGGTCGGCCAGGATCGCACCGAACAACGCACTGATCTCCTTCAATCGGAGTGTGCTGTTCGCGGACAGCGGTTGATCCATCGATCCCGACAGGTCGACCGCGACAAAGGTACCGCCGAATCCGCCAGGCACCGTCTCGACCGCGACATCAATTGCGTCTTCGAGCCACTGCTCGACCGTCGGTGCTTGGACATCCGCGTCTTGTAGCGCGGTGTAGGCCTGGTAGTACCGGAACGGGTACAGCGGCGCGTGCCGGACTGCCTCCAGGTCGAGGTGATCCACGACGGTGTCCTCCGGAACGCCGGCTTCGAGCATGTTCCGGAGGTTCCGGATCGACGCGAAGATGGGCAGCGTGTACTCGTCGTCCTCGATGAGCAGTTCCCAGGCGGCTTGGGTGTTGCCGCGCTCGGAGATAACCGTCTCCCACGTGTTGGGCGCCGGCACCGGGTCGACGTCGGGATAGTCGTCGAGGCCGCCACGCATGAACCGCTCGAAGAGTGCTTCCTGCTCAGCGTCGACGGGCGTGGGGTGAACGCGGTTGAAGACGTCGTGTAGCGTCACCTCACGCTGCGACAGCTCGTACTTGCCCAGCGTGTAGGCGTCGGCCATCTCCACCAGCGCGTCCTCGATCCCGCGTCGAAGCGGCCACGGCGCAGTCCCGCCGAACAGCTGATCGTGGACCGCGAGCGCGGTGGCCGTCTCGTCCATCCGCTGGATGATTGCCGGCGCCCATTCGCGGATGAGCGACTCGGGGGAGTCGTCCTTGAATCGGTCGTCGTTGGCTGCCAGCACGAGCAGTACTTGTGGGATGTCCCGCAAGTAGAGCTCCTGGCGCGCATAGGCCGCGAGCTTCAGGACGAACTCCGGGTTGTCGTTTGCGGCGGCATCGAACTGGCGGACGACAGCAGCGAGCTGTTCGTCATCGGTCTCGTAGAACGAGCCCTCCAGCAGCTGGTTGATCGTGCGCTTGTACAGTGCGAGTCGGGGGTCGGCAGGCTCGAACGCTTCCCCACCTTCGTAGTTGGTGGTCCGCGTTGCCTCCGCGACCGTTTGTTTTGGCGTGTTGAATTCCATCCTATCACCCGGAGTCGCAATAGGCGACTCCGATCGCAGCTGCCCACTCGCTCTGTGAGCAGCGAGTCTCGGGAGAGAAACTTCCCGAACCAGCCTCGCATCGCTCGGCTGGACGTTCCCGGCACGATTCGAACGTGCGACGCCCGGCTTCGAAGGCCGGAGCTCTGTCCTGACTGAGCTACGGGAACACGAGTGGCCGGACAATTCCTGGAGCGAACGACGGGATTCGAACCCGTAGAGTGCCATCGACGTAGCGCTCCAGATCGACGGCCACTGGCGACACGGCGACCGGAAAACCGTCGGAGCGGGACCGGTGTCGAGCGTCCTCTCGTACGCTCTTTGTCCGGGATGTTCTCGATGGACTACGCCACCGACAGGATTTGAACCTGCGAGTTCCTGGCGAAGCAACGCTCCGACTCGACGGTCGCCACGTGTGGTCGGGCAACCGGTGGTGCGACGGGCCATGACTCCCGTTGGTGTGCTTTGCGGGCGAAGAAACGCACCACCTCGACGACCACACGCTTGGGGAAAGCCGACCGTGACAGCGTCACGAATCCGTGGCTGCCCGCTATGTCAGGCACAGGAAAATACTGTCAGAGCCAGCCCCCGAGTGCTCCCGAGGGGAATCGAACCCCCGACCTCCAGTTTGAAAAACTGGCGTCTCTCGCCAACGGAGACTCCGGGAGCGCGGTAGGGACGAAGTCAGGCGCTGAGGTGGGGCGGACACGCACGGATTATCGCAGGCGTTCGAATCTCTCGAGCTGCCCGTGCGTGAACGTCACTCGATACGTGACGAGTGTATCGAGATCCTCGAAGGAGTGTTTGAACTCGAAGCGGCCGTGGTAGTCGTCTCGTTCGCTCCAGCCGTCGTGGACTCGGTTCCGACAGCCGGCCATATAGAGGAGATCTTCCTCGTCGACGTCGTCACGGCTCGCGTATGGTCGGTCTTCCGGCGGGACCGCTTCGGTGTGCCACTCTGCTTCGAGGAGCCGACCCTCCGCCGTAATCCGAAATGTGGTCATAGTCGGTCGATCGATGCCTTTCGTCTGCCAGTCGACGTCCTCGGCAGGAGTAATCCCGTCGGGGTACTCCGGTAGGTGGACGTCGTCGTAGAGTTCGACTGTATCGAATAGTCCCATTGGTGTCCTCCATTGCGGGACCAGGAGTCGAACCTGGACTTCGGGGATATGAGCCCCGTGGACTGCCATTACCCTATCCCGCAGCACACAATTCGGAACTCACTCATGGGCATCTCTCAGTTCTCCACAGCTGTCCGTCCCTCTGTCTAGTCGGCTGGAAGTGAGAGGTCTCGGACTGTTGGAGAATGCTCCAGCCCGGATTCGAACCGGGGGCTCGGCCGTGAGAGGGCCGTGAGTTTGGCCGCTACTCCACTGGAGCGGGTTGGCCTCTCCTTGGAAGGGTCATCGGCCAGTGGGACGGGCAGGATTCGAACCTGCGTGTTCTCATTACAGGTGAGACGAAGGAACTCTCACCGTCGCACCGGCTCTCCGGTGAAAACTCGGCGAGAGTGTGTGAATGCCAGGCTCTTCCACCGTCCCGCAGTCTCCCCGGCACGACTCGAACGTGCGTCTCCTCCTCTACAGGGAGGCATCGTAGCCGCTAGACCACAGGGAGAAAATGTCGCCGGGAGGATTCGAACCTCGGAAGGACCTACGCCAGCGGGTCTGAACCGCTTCTCGTTGACCACTTGAGTACGGCGACGGAACGTTGAAGCGAGAATTTTCTCCCGGCACGATGGCCGGATGCCGCCACCAGGATTCGAACCTGGGAAGGACTAACCACACGGGTCTCGACCGTGTCCGTTCGACCACTCTGGCATGGCGGCGCAATTCGAGCATTGCCGGCGACTCTGCGAATCACTTCGGCACGCAGCGGCGGGAGAGCGATTTGAACACTCGTGTCCTTGCGGACGCTGCGGTTCCAACGCAGTCCCTTGACCAAGCTAGGGAAACCCCGCCAACGGTGAGATGGAGAGTCGAACTCCGAAGCCTCGCGGCTCTCGGTTTTACACCGAGCGCGGTCGCCTATCCGTATGTCTCACCATCTCCGTCGGAACTTGCTCCGACAAGCCCGCCTCGCGTTTCTCACCGGGACACCGGAAGACGCGCATCACTCAGCTTCTGACCCTCACTACCGAGGCGAATGTGCTCATCAGCATCCAGTCACAGCAGGGATGGATGGTGGTCACCTCGTTCCGTAGAAGTATGCGCCGTCCTCGGTGACGCAGATTTCCACGCTTCCAATCGTGTCGATAGACGTTGTTTCACCGAGCGGGACGTGACGGAACGCTTCCTCCTCGCAGGCAGGGCAGACATTCGTTATCATGACGCCGCGACCCGGATTCGAACCGGGAGACCGATAGCAGACGGCCACGGCATAGCAGGCCGCTGGGTTCCCCAATACCCAGTCGCGGCACAGTGAGCCGACGAGGATTCAAACCTCGGTCCTGTGCGCCCAAGGCACAGATCGTCGTCCGCTGGACCATCGGCTCACGGGACTGCCGAGCGTTCGGCAGTTGATTATCTATCTGTACGACTTTCCAACTGCGCAACCGCGACCGAGTAGTCGTGGTTGCGCGTCTCATCGCGGGGGCGTACTTCGGGTGTTCCCGGGAATACCACACCGGCTCATGTAGGTTGCAGACCCTGCTGGGCCCAGCATCGTCGGAACGATCCAGCTGATCGCACCAACGGGCTGCCTACCTCGATGGGTATCCCCACGTGGCCACGCCACGCATCCACGCCGACGCCGGGGTTTGAACCCGGATCACGGCCGTGACAGGACCGTATGCTCGCCGGATTACACCACGTCGGCATGTCGCCCCGGCCGGAATCGAACCGGCGACCTCCGGATTCAAAGTCCGGCGTCCCTCGCCAGCGGAGACTCCGGGGCTCGACGTAGCCGCAGCTCTCGCTGCGGGGCTGTTGGCTAACGACTTCCGTACGCTCAGCGCGGACGAAGTCCGCTCGCTCCTGTATCGAACGAACGGAAACCAAGCAGCCGCGAGCCTGGCACCTCGCACTCGCATCAGGCTGTGTCCTGAGCGAGTACTGGGCACAGGCAGGCGGCAATCCCGTGTTCCCCGACCCGTGACGGGTAGTCCGTATGGGGGCCGAGTTATGCGGGTGAGAGTGTCCGGACATCGCCGGATTGCGTCGAACTCTCGTATTCGAAGTCGACGTGGATCCGGCGGTTTATGCCCGGGCTCTTCGCACGCTGATCTTGTAGGCACTCGCCGAACACGGGACCCGCGGCTAAGCGAGAACGAGCACGCCGCGGGGTGAGGCGAGTGATAATCATCGTGTTGAACGCTCCCCGTTTGAGGGGTGTATCGGACGTCAGCTTTGAGTATCGTGCCAATGATATTAAAATTAGTTAGAGAGTGGGTAGCATACCCATAGTCGTGGACAGTCGAATGTCACACTCAGATTTTTGATTGAACCGTTTCACCCGTGTAGTTCCCACCACTAGCCGTTCTGGATGGGGTTTTGCCGTCTACTACACGGTAGATGGTTTTTTATTTGAGCAGGTAGATCTCATAGATATGAGCACGAGCGAACGCGATGAACGCGGACGATTCTCCGCGAAACACACCGACGACGAGGTTCTCGATGCCGTACAGAAACACGAACCCGCAGGGACAAGCGAGATTGCCGAAGAGTTAGGAATTGAGCGTCCCAGTGCTGATTACCGACTCCGGCAACTCAAAAACGAGGATAGGGTAGACAGTAAGATGATCGGGAACTCTCTCGCGTGGCGTCTCACCTCAGGAGTTGAAGCATGAGTACCGAATCTGACACCAACCACGACCTGCCGACAGGGACCACCATCACGCTCACCCGAGAGAGCAACTGGTGGGTCGCAAAGGACGAAGAGACAGATGTCGTCAGCCAAGGGAAGAGCCGCCAGGAGGCGCTTGAAAATCTCGACGAGGCGCTCCAAGGCTACCACGGCAAGGGCGAAGCACCAAGTGATACGGAACTCCGTGAGATGGGGATCGACCCTGAGCGAAATACATCCGGCTCTCTCGACGACTCGGAGATCTTCGAGTAGTCTCTCCTGATGTCGTATGCGCCATTCTCCGGGAGAGATGTCGTGAAAGTGATGGTCAACAGTGGGATTTACGAGTGGCAGCGTACGCGGGGTGACCACGCTATCCTTCGTTGGGAACCGCCTGAGGACCACGACGCCGAGGCTCGAACTGTGCCCGTCCCACTCCACGATGAAATCAGTGAGGGGACACTTCAAAAGATCGCCGACCAAGCAGGCGCAAAAGACTACCAGAAGTTCAAACGCTGGATCGATCAAAATCGGTGATGACGCCGCCAGTACCGCCGAAGAGGCTGTCGACACCCGAGTGAACGAGCCATACACGTACGAACCAGTCTCCTTCGACGCAGGCTCGGTGTCTGGACTTCTGTGGGAGATGTTGGACCCCCTCGCCACTCGCCTCACCATGCGGGATGGTCCGTGATCCCCCTAGTGTTCGTTCCTACCCGAACTCGTAGTCAGTGTCGCGGGCGTCGACGTACTCGGTGTTGCCCGTTCGATCCGGCACGTAACACGGACCGTGACTCGGCCCGTTGAAGACGGGCGCCTCAATATCGAGGCTGCTTCGACGATGAACCAGCAGCGGTAGCCGGTCACGCAAGTTTCGAATGAGTGGTTCCCGCCGTGCGTGGAGCGTGCCACTCGGCGGCCGGCGTTCGGTGAGCGGCGGGAGCCGGTCTTTAAAGAGGTCCTCTTCGGTCATGATCCGCACGTCGAGGCGCTGTGCTAACTGCCACGCACCCGCAGTGACGCGGCGGGCAACAGCAAGCACAGGCATTGCTCTCGCGAGAGCGGCGCGAAGCGCGATCGCTTCGACAGCGTCCCGCTGAACCGGCACTTGGTGCCAGTCTTTACACTCGACGACGAGGAAGTCGGTCGGATCCCCACGCAGTCTGTGCCGGCGGGCGATCACGTCGGTTTCGAGCCCGAAACAGTACTCGTTGCGGGCGGTCCTGTACCCCCACCGGTCGAGTGCGTCGGCCACCTGGGTTTCGAGCCACCGACCGTTGGTTGGATCGTGATCTGGCTCCTCGCCGTCGGGCGTGCCGACCGTGTCGATGTCGGCTGTGAACTCGAGGCTGTCGTCACTCATCGGTTGGATCCTCGATGGTGTCAGCCGCGGCTGCGCGTTCGGCTGCCTGTTCGAGCGCGGTCGCGACCGTTTGAGCCTCACTCGGCGTGAGCACGGCGTAGGTGACTTCGTGATCATCACCGAAGCCGAGGAGGACACGCGAGCCCTCGGTGACCTCGGTGCTGTCGGTGCTGACCTGGATGGACCCATCTGTTGCTGTCGGGCGGTCGTATCTGATGACGGTCTCCAGATCGAGTTGTTGGTCACTCATTGGGTGGTCTCCTCGGGTGAGAGCTGTTCGAGTGGCGCTGCGACTGCGGTCGTCGGATGGGGTGTGGCTGTCATTGTATCGCTGGTGTCGGCGTCTCGGGTATTTCGGTGGGTGTTGGTGCTGTGCGACGGACGACGGTCGTGAGCGGTGGCTATCGGACGCGTGGTGTGGGGAGTGGCCCCGCTGGGGGTGGCAGCACACAGGCCAGGCGGGGGTTGCTTCCACGTCTGCGGCTGGTCCTCCCGGTTGGCCTTGGGGAGTGGTTTCTGCTCGCAGGCTGTCGACGAGTGTCGGTACGTCACCAGCGGTGTTGTTGTGCCCCTGCTCGGTGGGAGCCACGCCGTCACGGGTGGCGTTCGCGACGTGGGTGTCGCTGTGGTCGTCCACCGACGATGGCCATCGACTTGGACGGGACGGACGCGATCGAGCTCGCGAACATCACCCAGTCGGCGCTCATAGCTACTCGCGGAGATGTCTGCGCGCTCGAGTATCTCCGAGCGGCCGAGCGGTTTGTCGGCGCGCAGGAGGGTGGCGTACAACTTGGTTGCCGTCGGGGTGAGGCTTGGGCGGAAGCGCTCCGGCGGGAGCGTGGCCGCCGCGCGCTCGACGTCGGCAGGGGTTGGACGGTGGGACTCGTTTCGCGCTTGCTGGAGGCTCTCCACGACGTCGTACGGACACGCTCGGTGGGTGTCCGCCGGGCCAAACGAGCGGAGACAGAGCCGCACGAGCCGCTGGCGCTCGCGGGGTGTCCACTGGATGTCGTGGGTCATCGCAATCTTCTCTAGCACCCGCCGGATGGCGGGGTAGGTCGTCGCGTCTCGAACGGGAATGGTGAGCGGTGGTGCGTCTTCAGTCCCCTCGGCAATTGCCTCGCGGACGGTGGTGAGTTCTCTTTGGAGGGTGGTGGTGATCTCCTCGTGGAGTTCGGTGATCGTTGGGCCCGCAATCACCCACGACATCGTGAGATCGAGACGATCAGTTGGGTCGACGTCGTAGGGGAGTCGCCGGCGCAATTTTGCGGGCCGATCTTCGAACAGCAGTCGGTACCCCGAGTGAATTCCATACGCTGATTGTTTGGGGACTGTCTTGGCGAGGAACTCACAGAAGTTCTGTCGGGTTGTGGGATTGCGAGCAAGCGCGGCCGTGTCTGGCACTCTGAGTGTGGTTGTGAGGTTGAGTCCGGCTGCCTGGTACAGTTGGGTTACAGAGGCGATGAGCCCGTGGAGATCTTCGAAGAGGTCGCTGCGAGCAGCGGTGTCATCACTGTCTGTGAGTTCAGCGAGGCGGGCGAGCAGCTGATCGCGAACGCTGGTGATTCGATCTCGCCAGGCGTGGTAGGTAGCCTCGTCGTCGCTGAACCACCCGACTTGATGGCCACGCTGGATGATGCGGGGTGTGTCCTCGGCTGAATTAGTGATGTTCTCGAATTTGTTGCCAAGCCGTGTTGGGGTGAGGATGTGTTCGAGTGCTTTCTCGCTCAGTAAGGCACTCGCGAGACGTCCCAACGTGGCTAACGGGCCACCCCACTGGAGCACAACGAGCGTTTCTGTATCGGTGTGGCTGAGATACGCGACACGGCCGTCCTCGAATGCGTCGAGTGGGTCGTCGACGAGCGTGATGCTGTCATCGGCAGCGACGGTGGCGAATCGCTGGTGGCGTTTGGTTGGGGAGCTGGCCTTAGGGTCGGTGAGCCACTGGACGTACTCGGCGTCGTCGGCTGTCTCGCCAGTTGCTGTGAGCCACTCCTCGGTGGTGAGGGCCCCCGGCCGGCGGGGCGACACTGTACTTGTGACTTCCTGAGGGGTCCCAGTAAGACGCTCTCCCAGTTGGCGCTGATCCGGGTGGATGAGCACCTGTGCGTGGTCAAGACACGCTTCGACGGCCGTCGTTCCCAACGCGGTGAGCTGGACGGTGTTCCGTTGGCCACGCCGATCGACCGTGACGAGGTCGCGTGCTTCGAGATCAAGGACATAGCGGCTGATGGTGCCTTCAGCGATGTCGAGTGTGGGCTCCTGAACGAGGTCAGCATACGAGCGCGCGTACTCGTCGGTGAGACACCCCAACAAGTGGCGTTTCGTTGGTTCCGTCTCGAGATCGCGGATGGCTGCCCACGCGTCGCCGACGCGTCGTGACTGCTGCTGGTGGTGGCCCGTAGTGGGGGACCGATCCCGACTGACAGTAAGATCGAGATGAGCCTCGGTCCACTGTGGATACCGCGCGCTGAGGTGTCGTTGGAGGGTGGGTGAGACACCGACCCGAACACAAAACCCGTGTGCGAGTACGGCGATCGTCGCGAGCGCGCGCACCCCGGTGCGGCGATCCTTGAGGCTGGTCCAGGCGGCCCCATCAAGCAAGAGTGTGATGACGCGTGGGTCGCTGTCGAGTTCTCGATGGAGTGCGACCGGGCCTTTTGTGAGTGCGCCAAGCCCAGCGTTGACGGGGCCACGACCGGTCCCGATGGACTCGACAGTATCGACGAGGTCAGCGTGGCGTTGCTGGTGGTACCTCGAGAGTTCCTCGGTTGTGTCGTAGGTGGTCGCGAGTGTCGTGATCGCGTGGGTGTACGCGACCGCCTCGGCGACGTCGTCGGTCCACGCGTCGTCGAAGGAGTTCCACCTGGGGTGGAGTCGCGAGCAGAGTGCGGTGCTTGTCCGCCACGAGCCGGTGGTGGAGTGGTTTCGGATTGTTGCTTTAGTGTGTGCTCTGAGTTCGGCGAGCAGGTCTGGAAGCCACTCTGTCCGTCGTGGTGTGACTGCTGAACAGACGAGTCCGTCTGTGGAGGTGGCTGTTTCGTCGGTGACGAGGTGGACCCCTCGTTCAGGGGTCGCAGGCTGGCGTGTCCGCACCAGCGATCACCGTGGGTTGGCTGCGGGGTGGCGTCGTTTGGGCCGCATTACTCCGAGCCTCCATCACGCGGACCACCATCAGCACGCGTCTGCTCGCGAACAGCGGTGAGCAGTGGTGTTGGTTCTTGGTGGGTGGTCTGGGTGGGCGTGCGTGGGGTTGTGGTATCTGGGTGGACGTGTGGCTCCGTGCGTGTGGTGGGGCTTGTGACGACGATGGTCGGCGCGAGAAGGACCCAGGTCGTTGATTGGGTGCGGGTGTTCGCACAGCTGCCGATGTGGCCAGTGACGACGAGTTCGCGAACACCGCGGGTGAAGACGGTTGGATGTTCGTGCGTGTCGTGGCCGCACATGAGATAGCCAATCTCGTAGGTGGGCTCGCCGGCTGGGCGGTACGCGTAGACGGTGATGTCGTCGCCTTCGTGGAACTGATCGCCACAGACTTGGCACCGCGGGTCGCTCGTTCCGAGCGCGATAAGTGTAAGGTGGCTGCGATCGGTCCGGAGGCTGTGTGAGTTATTCATTGCGGCCCTCTACAAGGTCCGCGTAGAACTCGCCGAACGCAGTTGCGCACGTGGAACAGAGTGGACCGTCGAAGGCGGCGTCATAGCCGTCTGCTGTCTGTTCACAAAGGCGACAGCCGTCGCTATTGGTATACAACTCCGTGGTTGTCTCGCAGGGCTTAAGCCCCGCAGTTGGGATCATTAGCATGGTTCTGTGGGTGGACACAGAACCCGTCCCGGCTGGGTGCTGGTACACCGCAGCTGGGGTTTCTACTGTATCTCGCGAGCCGATAGTTCGTCAGTCGGGCTCTGTAATTCTACTATTGATCTACTGTCTCATAAACACATCGATAGACCATAAATAAGCTATTAGGTTATTATAAGACTAGATGCTCACAAAAAGTAGGTTCGGTGAAATAAAGACTTAGTAATGAGATTATAGCCCTAATGCGAAAGAGTAGCTCATGGATGACACTCTGGGACGACCGAATTATGGAGGTTATTAGAGATGAGGGACCAAGCTCTGCTAGTGAGCTGGTAGATCACAAATACATCCATGTAAGTAAATCCACAATCTCTCGCCGTCTAAACAAACTGGCAGATAATGATCTGCTCGAGCGTCTTCCGAACGGAGTCTATAGCCTCACAAAAAACGGCGAACAATATCTTGATGGAGAATTAAATGTTGCAAAGCAAGAATTTCAGTCTAAATAGAAGTAGATCAACCAGACTCACTACTACCTCGTATTCGATGTTACCAAGTTCGCTGCTTCTCCGAAGCTGGTGGGACCATGAGGATCCAACTACTCGCGGGCGCTGGCCATCGCATGGACGTTTTTGTCGGTGATTGTCTCATCCGATTTTTGAGTGTAGATAAAATGCGGAGTGAATACTTCTTGACCACCTCTACCCTGAAGGACGTCGAATCTTACCATCGGATTTCCGCCGAGCATGGCGTTCACGATTCCAATCCGCACACGGAGAGAATCGGCAGCATTTCACATGCCCTGTTGAACGCAAGACAGCGTCGGGGTAGGATCGGTAACTCACGGTTTCACGGCGTTAAAGCACGGTTCTTACACTCAGAAGATGTAGTAGCTGCCGCTGACGGTGTTGCTCGAAGAGTCAAAACTATGCTATCTTACTCCCTTGATCAGATGACGACAGCGATGCCTCTCCCAAATATGTCCGGAGAAGGGGGAGCAGGTGGCGAGCCCTAACTCGCCGCCTGCGTTAGGTTATGGATGATGCACTTCCGCGTGAGCTCCCGGAGCTGGCACGGCCAGTTCCGGGAGCGTAGCTTCTCGCCGTCGTCTTCCTTCAACTGCGAGAAGCCGGTTTCACTCATCCAGCGCTGGTTGTAATCCTCATTCATCCGGGCGTTGTGAGCCTTCTGTAGCGGTGTTTGCTCTCTGTGCTTGATCAGTGGTCACGTTGAGTTGGAGCGACACTCCTCACGGAGATCGCTCCATGAGTAGTTCGTGTCGGCAGATAACACGCGCAGGTCTTCCGCGTTCCGGCGGAAGACCTGCATCCCAATATGACCGTCCCATGCCTTCTGCGTCGCGAAATGAACGTCCTTGATCGCTAGCGAATTCACGTCGATCAAGATCGTCGTCTTCATCGACTGAAACGAGAAGTCTGCGCGGTCGCGGTAGTGGTAGCTCGTTTGATCGCGTTGAAAGCCGCTTGCGTCAATTGCAGCTTCACCACTCCAGCCCGCCTGCTCCGCACTTCGGCGGAGCAGGCGGCGGAGTTCACGCATTCGGTACTCATTTTCCCACCGACAAAACGAGCTGTAGTGCGGTGCGTCGTCGAGATCAAACACGGCGAGGATGCCGGGCATTTCGTTAAGGTACTCTTCAGTCTCACGGAGACTCTTGTCGAGTTCGATGCGGTACAGGGTCAACGCGATCTGTACCCACTCGGCGTACCCGTCCGCGCCGTCCGGCGCGGCGGGTACGTCCGGATCATCAACATGCCGCTCTTGTGAAGTACATTGTTGGTGAGTCAAAGGACTTCTCGGATAATCTGTTTCAATGCTTCTCGACCCGGTTTGCGGAGGATTCGCCGCCGAAGCTGGAATGGTCTGAGATACGCTGTCAGTTTGTCCTTTGAGACGCCCCGATGCGGCGAGAGCCACCGTCGCGCCAGCGACGCGTGGCTCTCGCACGTGTTCACGTGCGCGTCTCCATCAACGTACTCGCCGTCACCGTGAATTACTGATTTTCGGTGGAAGCATTCGTCATCGTCGAGTGGATCGTAGGCCCGAAATCCGTCAGTATAGACGGTCAGCGACTCCTTCTCGCGGTTGTCGAGAAGGAGTCGCACAGTCGCTTCGTCGGCGGATTTCGCCGGGACGACGTATCGCTGACCGCTGCCGCGATCAACGAGCGTGAACACTGGCGGTTTGTCCCCCTCATACGTTCCTCGTCCGCGTTTCGAGAGGGCACGCGAGCGCGACTCTCGGTCGCGCTCGCGGCCTTTCTTCCCCGCAGAGACGTAGAACTCGTCAATCTCGACCGGGCCAACGAGGGAGATGGCTGGCGCGTCGAGCGTTCTGGCGAACTGCTCGACGCGCCGGCGAAGTGAGCGATACGAAACGTCAATTTCAGCGTCTAACTGGCGGATACTCGTGTTGAACCGGAGGAACGAGTAGAACGCGAACAAGAGCTTGTCGAGGCCGATCTTCGCGTGCGCGAAGATCGTGCCGGTCTTGTCGTTGAACGTGCGGTCGCAATCCTTACAGAGATACCGTTGATACTCTCGATAGCTGCCGTGTTTGATCACTGACTCAGACTGGCAGCGCGGGCAGTAGGGGCCCTCGCGCCAGCGAACCTGCTCCAGCAGGTTCGCGGCGCTCGCCTCTGAACTCAGCAATTCAAATGGGAACATTGCATTCGGGTGACGCGGACGCGTCACCCTTGCCCGCTACGCTTTCACAGCGCCAGCTCTACCCGACCAACAATCTGCTTCGGAAGAGCGTAGTTGATAATTCTCTCGTCATCGTTGGAACACAGTCAGGGGATTTGTATGCAATCGACCGCTCTACCGGGGATACAATCTGGTCAAAAAGCATCAGAAACAGCATTCAATTTATTACAATGACCCCATCCTATGTATTTGTCACAGATAGACAAAGTGGTCTCTATGGCTTTACTCGAACAACCGGTGAGCGTGTTCATAATTCAACCCGTGAGATCAGCGGGAGTGATATATCCTTTATAAACGGGCATTTGCTGATTGGCGGCGAACAGGCTATATATACAATCGAAGAATCCTGATTATGATTTATACAATGACTAGTGAGAAATGCGTAATCAGCGTATACAAAATACGCTCTATATTCAGCAGTTTGTTCCTGACAGATCTGCTCTGTTGAATCCGATGACGGCACCGGGATCATGATCTCTGGAGAAGTGATTATCTCGCTCTTCGTCGTCGACGAGTTGGAACGATCCACTGGTGATCTCAATCCTCACTCTCTCTGCCAAGATTCTATCTCTGAATTCTCTCGACAGCGCCCCTGAGTCGAGTACAGAGTAACCCGATCCCGACGCCTTCTGCGGATTCAACAAAGCAGGTGATGGGGCTTTGATGTGGACCCCCGGCAACCAGCCCCAGCAATAGGCTGCTAATCGCCAATACCTTCTCTCGAATTATTATATTTTATCTCACAGATTTTGTCAGCTGCCAAGGCGAATACCCCGAGGCTTGACCTCGGGGATGAAGCCGACAACTCGTGATACAAGACATTAAGTCAACATATCCATAATCAAGAGACAGCGATGGAACACAGTTACCGCTACCACGCCTACCCGACACAAGGGGTAGCGGAGCGACTGGAACACCATTTGAACGTTCATCGCCAACTCTACAACCACGTCCGCTGGGACTACGAGAACAGCCCAGAGGACGACAAACCGAGTGAATACGACCAGAACAACAAACTTCCCGGGTGGAAACGGCGGTGGAAGGTGTTCAGCCAGCTACACTCGAAGGCCGCCCAAGCTACTGTCTCCCGCTTCCACCGCAACCTCTCGAATCTTCGCAAGAAAAAAGAGAAAGGATACAACGTTGGCCGTCTCAAACGGCAATCACCTGTTGACTATCGGAGCGTGACGTACAACCAGAGTGGTTTCGACCTCGATGAAAAGAGGGGCCGTGACAGGTTCGCGTACGTCCGCTTCAGCAAGATCGGCTGGGTGAAAATCCGCTACCACCGACCGATTCCTGACCAAGCCATCATCAAAGAAGTCACGGTCAAAAAGGAGACGACCGGCGAGTGGTTCGTCTCCTTCGGACTGGAAATCGACGATGCTGAACTGCCCGAGAAATCTGACGTGGACTCGTTGGACGCGAGTAACAGCGTCGGAATTGACCTCGGTATTCAGAATTACATCCACACGTCGGACGGAAAGGCGGTGGACTGGCTCGACCTCGAAGACGAGTACGAGCGTCTTCAGCGTGAGCAACGCGAACTCTCACGGAAAGAGAAGGGGTCGAACAACTACGAGAAACAACGCCGGGAAGTGGCGAAGGTGAAGCGTCACATCAAGCGGAAGGTGCTGGACTACCAGCACAAGATAACGACGTGGCTCGTCCGCGAGTACGGCGCTGTATTCGTGGAGGACTTGGACGTGAAGGAGATGCTTGAACAGCCGCACAACGCCCGGAACAAGCAGGATGCAGCGTGGCGACAGTTCATCACACTCCTCGAATACAAGGCTAAGTTGTACGGTACTCACGTCATTCAAGTTGATGCCCGAGGAACAACGAAAGAGTGCGCCTCGTGTGGTGTGGAAACAGCGAAACCCATCTGGGTTCGGGAACACTCCTGTCCGAGTTGCGGGTTAAAGACGGATAGGGATGCGAACGCGGCAATGAACGTCTTGCAGCGAGGCTTTTCTGAATTAGGGCTGGGATGGCCCGAAGATACGCTCGTGGAGACTGTGACCGCTACGGACACGACTCAGATTGAGTCTGTGTCTGCAAGTCACGTCGTAGAAACGGGAAGCTTCGGGGCTTGACCCCGAGGCGATTCACACCGGCGTCTGTCCAAACGTACGTGACACATGGTCTCAGATCTCCATCCAAACAATACCGATGATATTCGATCTGATGTGTTTGAACATGGGTACTCAGCAAGCCAAGACGGAACTGGCTACGGTCTCTCGATCGTTTCTCAAATTGTCGCAGGTCACGGCTGGGAGATCTCAGTCACAGAGAGCTCTGAGGAGGGAGTTCGGTTCGAAATTCAGTGGTAACACAGCCGGTGAAACCTACCGGCAGCGACCACACCGTGCCCTGCCGTCGTCGAGCATGGGGCGTCTGGACCGGGCCGCTGACGGGGTCAGATCGCCCTACCGAGCCCACACGCCGTCGGTGAGGTCGATGGCGTCGTTCCACTTGCCGACCACGGTCGCGACGGCGAGGTCGCCGGTGACGTTGTTCATCGTCGCGATGCGGCCTAAGATCGGGTCGACGCCGGCGACGAAGCCGACGACCGCCAGCGGGAGGCCGACCTGACTCAACACGACGGTCAGCATGACGAGGCCGGCGCCGGGGACGCCGGCGGTCCCGATGCTGATCAGCACGGCGACGACCAACACGAGGAGCTGCTCGGTGAGCGCGAGGGGCTGTCCCACGGCGTTGGCGGCGAACATCACGGTGATCGCCTGCCGGATGGCGGCGCCGTCCATGTTGGCGGTGGCGCCGACGGGGAGCGCGAACGAGTACACCCGCTCTTCGATCCGGAGGTCCTCCTCGGCGTTCGTCATCGTCACCGGGAGCGTCCCGCTGGAGGAGCGCGTCGCGAAGGCGGTGAGCATCGCGTCCTTGGCGCCCCTGAGGAACGCGACGGGGGAGACGCCGGCGACGACGCGCATGAGCACGAACAGGTACGTGAACGCGATGTGGACGACGACCGCGACGCCGACCGCTAACACGAGCGCGCCGAGCGAGGAGAACACGCCGACGCCCTCGGTGCCGATACCGACCGCCATGAGGGCGAACACGCCGACGACCCCGTACTCTAACACGCCGCGGACGACCACGAACATCGCCTCGGCCCCGGTCTCGAACGCCCCGAAGACGCCGTCGACGCGGCCCTCGAGCTCCGGCTGTTGCGCCCGGACGTAGGTGAGGGCGACGCCGAACACGATCACGAAGAAGACCGTCGCGAGCAGGTTCCCCTCGGCCATCGCGGCCACCGGGTTGTTCGGGACGATGCCGAGGACGACCTCGGTCAGCGACGGCGGCGCCTGCGACTGCGGCTCGCCGCCCGTGAACTCCACGCCGCGACCCGGTTGCAGCAGGTTCGCGACCGCGAGCCCGATCAGCCCGGCGAGCGTCGTGGTCACGGCGTAGAGCCCGACCGTCGCGCCGCCGATCCGTCCGAGCTTCGCCGGCGAGAGCTGTCTGATCCCGGTGAGCAGCGTGAAGACGATGATCGGGACGACGAGCATGTTGAGCAGGCGCAAGAAGAGGTCGCCGAACGGCTCGACGACGGTCATCCGCTCGCCGAAGACCGCGCCGGCGAGCGATCCGAGGAGGAACGCGGCCGCGATGCGGTAGATGAGCGGTACCGATCGGTACCGACGCCACAGCGATCCGATGAGACTGGCCATGTCGACGGGTGGCGATCCGCGGGGGAAACCCCTGCGCTACGGACCACAACTGAAGCGATCTGTGACGCCGGTCTCGGGGCGCGGCGACGGGCGTTCGGCACCGCGAGCCGGTCCCCCGCGGGCGGCCGACGGCGGCGCGGACGGCGGCGTCGGCGGGAGCCGCGCGCTCGGCCGCCCCCGGTCGAACCCGGGGCGACGACGGGTCGACGACGCGTCCGCGACGCATCGGCCCGTCACCGAAACCGGCAAAATTGCGTGAGTCCGCTCGGCTCCCCGCGTCGCTCGGTTCGTCGCGGCGTCGGCGTCCCGTCTCCGCGTCATCGTACGATCTGCGGGCGGCCGACGGGTCGGTTTACGGGTTGTTTTCTGTCACAACTCGATTATTTCAATCTGAATAAACACACTTGTCGAGCGTTTCGTCCCGTGGTTCTCCGATCTGATACCGGATCGGGAACAGTTAACCCCCGGTGACGACGAGCCGACAGTAATGCGGACGACACGGCTCCGGGCCGCCGGGTCGCTGGGACTGCTCGCGGTCGTCGGGCTGGTCCCGCTCGGGTATCACCTGCGGTCGCTGGCGGCGATGAGCGACCCCGCCGCGATCGTGACCGGCGCGCTCGTGCCCGTCGCGTGCAGCGCGCTCGTCGTCGCCGCGACGGTTCCGATCGCCCGGTCGCCGCTCTCGCCGAGGCACACCCTTCGCGTCACCGCGTGGAGCGCGCTGGGGGCGGCGACGCTCGGGGCGGTCGCGCTGCTTTTCGTCACCTACGAGACGAGCCAGGGGCCGGCGCCCTCGGGGCCGGTCGTCGTCATCGCCGGCGCGGCGTCGGTCGGGTCGGTGTTCGGGCTGGCGTTCGGCGTGACCGACGCGGAGCAGCGCCGGGCGCAGGCGGAGGTCGAGCGCGCGAACGCGCAGCTCACCGTGTTGAACCGGGTGCTCCGGCACAACATCCGGAACGCGATGACGGTCGTCCGGGGGCGGGTCCGGCTGCTCGCCGCCCGCGGCGACGCGGACGCGGAGCACGTCGCCGTCGTCGAGGAGAACGTCGACCGGCTGCTGGCGGTCAGCGAGCACGCCCGTCACATCGACGCGGTGACCGGCCCCGACGGCGCCGACGAGGAAGTGGCGGCGGTCGTGGACCTCGTCGAGGTCGTCGAGGGGGTGATCGAGCGGCTCCGGGCCGAACACCCGGACGCCGCGTTCGACGCGCCCGTCGCGGAGGCGTGTCGGGTGCGGGCGCACCCGCTCACCGAGGTCGTCGCGTCGGAGGTGATCGAGAACGCGGTGGTCCACAACGAGGGCGGCGCGACGCGGGTCTCGGTCTCGGTCCGGCTGATCGACGGCGACGCCGCGCTCCGGGTCGCCGACGACGGTCCCGGCATCCCCGCGGAGACGGTCGAGACGATCCGGCGGGGCTACGAGACCGCGATGCGGCACGCCGACGGGCTCGGGCTGTGGCTCGTGCGGTGGGTGGTCGACCGGTCCGACGCCGCCCTCGCGTTCGAGTCGACCGCCGAGGGACAGGTCGTCGAGGTCCGGTTCGAGCGCGTCGCGGAGACGGCGGGGGTGCCCGCGGGCGACGAGGGGGACGCCCCCGTCGGGGCGGGCGGGAAGGGTGACGTGGAGGGCGGCAAGGGCGGAACGGTCGCCTGACGGCGGCGGTGGCGGCGGTGGTCCCGCCGCCGAGACAGACGGAGAGGCTTGCCCGAACTGGAGCCCCTTTCAGTCGGTCGGGCAAACGCCGAGGGGATGACCGCGCTGGACCGGATCGAGCGGGTGGGTGAGTTCACCAGAACGCTGCCGTCGGTGACATCGCAGTCCATTTATATATTGTCAACCGTACGTACGGCTAATGCTCTCCGGGTGGCAGTATCGGCTGCGAAGCGTTGGTGGTGTCGCAGCCATTACTGCGTTTGCCGTTGCAATTGTCAATAGCTCCGCGTCACACACCCTTCTCACACAACTTCCGGTGGTTGGTCGACTTACCGCGGATGCACCGATGGGGGCCGAACTGGTGTTTGAGATGGCGACGACGGTCGTCATCGTTACCGGTGCGTTTCTCCCGCTATACAAGCCACGACCGCGGCGCATTCTCGATACGGTGGCGCTCACACAAAAGCGGGTCATGGTTGCGATGCTGACGCTCGCTGCGATCGGATACTTTGATTATACGTATCGACTGCCGAGGACGACGCTCATCGCGATTACGCCATTGCTACTCGTCATGCTGCCTGCATGGTTCGTGTGGATTCGACAGCGACCGAACGGTGACGCCGAGCGTGCGATCATCGTCGGAGATGATCCGAGTTCGATTGATGAGCTTGCAAATGATATCGATATCCCACTTCTAGGGTATCTCTGTCCCACGAACGCCTACAGGACTACTGGATCGCCGAATCCGGTAGCAGCTGTTGCCGATGGAGGCTTTCAGCTAAACGGGCTAGATCGGCTAGGCGGTCTCTCCCGAATCGAGGATGTCCTTGTTGAGTACGATATTGACACCGTCGTGTTAACCTTTGAGCACACAGACCGGGCAGAGTTCTTCGGCGTACTCGATGCGTGTTACGAGCACGGCGTCGATGTCCTCGTCCATCGTGATCACGCCGATCAGGTGTTAAGTGCTGACACTAATGTTGGGACCCTCGTCACCGTCGACATAGAACCGTGGGACATCCAAGACCATATTCTCAAACGTGGCTTTGACCTTCTGTTCTCATTGGTTGGGTTAGTGGTGTTGAGTCCCATCATCTGTGCTATAGTGGTGGCGATCAAACTAGATGATGGTGGGTCGATCTTGTACAGCCAAGAGCGCACTGCGGTGTTTGGTGAGACGTTCGAGGTGTACAAGTTCAGATCAATGGTCGAAAACGCCGAGGATGAGACGGGTGCGACGATCAGCGACGAAGATAATGGTGGGATTGATCCACGTGTTACTCGTGTTGGACGCGTGTTGCGTCAGACCCATCTTGATGAGGTCCCCCAGCTGTGGGCTGTGTTGAAGGGCGATATGAGTGTGGTTGGCCCGCGCCCTGAACGGCCAGAGTTGGATTTGGATATCCAGTCGGGGGTTGTAGACTGGCGAAAACGCTGGTTCGTAAAGCCTGGCCTGACTGGATTGGCACAGGTAAACGATGTGACTGGTGCTGAGCCAGATGAGAAACTTCGGTACGATCTTCAATATGTAAAATATCAGTCATTTACATATGATATGAAGCTGGTTGTGCGGCAGATCTGGAAGGTGATGGTAGACGTACTGCAAACGGTTCGGTGATCTCGATCAGAAATCATACCGGATTTAGGGGTGGGTTGTGAGCAGTCAGTATGGAAATGCCAACAGATCAGTCGGTACTGGTGACTGGCGGTGCTGGGTTTATCGGGAGCCACCTCGTTGACGCACTCGTCGCGGATAATGACGTTGTTGTCCTCGATAATCTCTCGAGTGGGCGCCGTGAGTGGGTTGACGACCGGGCGACATTGATTGCAGCGGATCTACACAATGCCCAAGCCGTTGATCAAGCTGTTGACGGCGTTGATTATATTTTCCATGAGGCTGCTAATGTAAGTGTTGAGCACTCTGTCGACGCTCCTGTGGAGAGTCATGAAACGAACGTTGATGCGACGCTACGATTACTTGAACACGCCCGTAATGAAGATGCTCGATTCATCTACGCGTCAAGTGCAGCAGTCTACGGCACACCAGAGTCTATTCCGATCGATGAATCGGATCCAAAGCAGCCAACGTCCCCGTACGGTCTTGAAAAGCACAGTGCAGACGAGTACTGCAGATTATATCACGAAATCTACGGTGTTGAGACAATTGCTCTCCGATATTTCAATGTTTACGGACCACGTCAGCGTGGCGGTCAGTACAGCGGCGTAATCGATATTTTTCTCGATCAGGCACGTCGCGAAGAGGATCTTACCATCCACGGCGACGGTAAACAGACACGTGACTTCGTCCATGTAGACGATGTTGTTACCGCAAATTGCCTTGCTGCGACACACGGAGTCCCTGGGGAGGCGTACAATATTGGAACGGGAAGCAGTATCACAATCAAAGACCTTGCTCAGTTAGTCGTGGACACATTCGAGACAAACTCAAGCGTTACTCATATTGACGCCCGTGACGGCGATATTGAGCAGAGTTGTCCGTCAATACGAAAAGCCCAGCGTGAGTTAGGGTTTGAACCCACTCAGTCGCTCAATAGCAAATTAGAAGCACTGTGGTGAGTTATGGGCAATCGGACCAATTAGTCATCAGATCCAACTACACTCTGCTCTGATTGATCCTCTGTACCCCCAGTGAGGCGCTGTTCCGCTTCATCACGATCCTCGGGATAGCCGACGTCGATGCGCCAGCCGTCGAGGCCGATGGCGTCGATGGTGCGGCCCGACTGGATGAGTAGATCCACCGCATCGCTGATCTCGTACTCGTCGCGGTTCGAGGGCTGGACGAGGTGACAGGCGTGGAAGATGGCGGGCGAGAACGTGTAGAAGCCGGTCATCACTAGGTTGCTCGGCGGGTCCTCGGGTTTCTCGACGACGTCGGTGATTTCGCCGTACTGGTTGGTGTCACAGACGCCGTACCGAGACGCGTCTTCCCACGGGACTTCCTCGACGAGGAACGCCGCGTCCGCGCGGTCTTCACGCTGGCGACGAACCACGTCTTGGAGATTCGCCTGAAAGATGTTGTCGCCGAGGATGAGCATGAAGTCGTCGTCGATGTGTTCCTCGACCGTCAGGAGGGCGTGGGCGAGCCCCTTCTGTTCGCGCTGGTGGGTGTAGGTGATCGGGACGCCGTCGTACTCGTCGCCGTAGTGGTCGATGATCACCTCCTTCATGTAGCCGACAACGACGATGAGTTCGTCCGCACCGAGATCGATGAGCTGATCGAAGCAGTGGGTGATGAGGGGTTTCCCGTCGACCTCGACCATCCCCTTGGGCGTGTCTTCCGTGAGCGGACGGAGGCGGGTACCCTCACCAGCTGCGAGTACAACTGCCTTCATGATACGACAGTTCCGTTCAGCCAATCATAAGGATTCTGCCTTTACGTACCGGATGGTCTTACTGTATACACTATTTGACGTGTCCAACTGAAGCCGGTGGGTTCTCCGCTGTACCGGTGGTCTGTGTACTCCACAGAAAGTATTTACCGTGGCTCTCGGCACAAACTGTCATGAATCTCCGAGCGTTGGTCGGCAAGCCACACACTCGGTGAGACGGTCCGTGCGACCGCCCTTCCGGGGCCGTAGCGGGCTGTACTCTGGTGTGTTCCTACCCATGAACGACGACGAACTCCTCCGCCGAGAACTCCGCGGCGCTCGTGAAGAACTCGTCCGCAAACGCGCACGACAGTCGGATGACCTGCCAGCATCGGAGAGTCACCTCCCGTTAATGCCGGAGCGGGACGAGGCGTTCCTTCGTCTCGCACTGATGAGCGTCGAGGATCTCGAAACGCACATCGATCGACTCGAACGCGATCTCGCTGACCTGAAAGATGGTATCGACCGGCCGGATTCGGAGCTCGAATGAGCACGTCGAACACAAATGAACCTCTCTGAAAATACGATCTACCGACACGACGAACTCGAAGAAGTGCTCGTGCTTGGCGTCCACCACATCTTCGAAACGTACGATCTGGACTCGGCAGATGGCCGTCTTCGATCGAGAGTCGTCCGCTACACTGCGGAGTGGGACGATTACGGTCCGATGCCGTCGAGTGTCCGTACCACGCCGGTCGATGAGTTTCGGACGGCTGTTGGCGACGCCGTTCGAACGTGGGAGGGTGTTGAGTGGCCACCGAACGATGATACCTGGCCGCTCACAATACTCTGCCACTAGCCGATGAAAGTCTACTCCAAAATTCCACGTTACAAGCCCCGATGAATCGTGAAGAGATCCAAACTCACAGACAGCCAAGAGGACGATACTGAATTCACGAGGACCGCTCGAATGGTAGTCGCAGTCGTCGGTTCGAACATTCTCATCGACTATGTGAATACAAGGTGAGGTGTTTCTGTGAACTCGCCCACCTCTGTGGGCGACAGCTACCTACCGCAGCATCGGCAGCAGCACATCGCTCTACCTCGTGTCGCCAGCAGCAGTTCCGTGTCAAATCCCCGGACGGGGTGGTTACAGCAGCACTAGTTACCGACTGAGATAGTAGTTGTCGTCAAAGTAGTGAGTGCGCTGGGGGCTGTGAGAAAGACAGGAGGGACCCAACGAACAGTCGGATCGAAACGAATTGCCCACCCAGGATGAAGGGACACAGCCACCGGCGGCTGAAGCGCACTGAAGACCCCTCGTTTCAGATTGGATCCGGAC
The DNA here is from genome assembly GCF_004114995.1 of Halorubrum amylolyticum. Classification (GTDB taxonomy): domain Archaea; phylum Halobacteriota; class Halobacteria; order Halobacteriales; family Haloferacaceae; genus Halorubrum; species Halorubrum amylolyticum. The sequence goes on along the minus strand of NZ_SDJP01000006.1, from coordinate 79,757 downwards.
TGGCGATGGCCACCAGCAGTACTCTCCGATCACCATGACTCGACGACGACACCAGTCGACGAGACACTGAATACAGTCAGACCCACAACCCGTAACCGGAGTCACGCACACTAAACAGAAACTACTGGTCACTACGAACTCAAAATACGTCCCCGACTGCGGGTCAAGCCAACTGGACCGTCCTAAGACTCGGTAGTACGGGGCCGAAGTTGTCGTGCGCTCATCTTGACTGACGTTCCCACGTAGACACCCTTGTTCTGCGACGACGCTTATGGGTCTCCATCCATGATGCGAACTGGATCGATACGACGGCGACCAATGGTACCGCAACTGTCCGGCGCGACGATCGCGGTGCGATACGACCCCACTAGTTGGCTCTGGCCTCCCGGCTGTCGGTCAGGACTCGATCCGAGTATCGACGCTGCTACCGCTGTCTCGCGACGGCGTCCGAGCAGCTACACTGCTTACTCTCCTCCCGAAAGCATGTCAGAAAATAGGTGTATCGGGTAGGGATGCGACCTACTGAGCATCCACTCTACCGTCTTGATTGAGACCCGGCGTGCGGTCGAATCCCCCCATTGATATCTCTCTTTCCACAGCGGCCGCCAGTCGGGTACTGATTCTCGGGTCCCCCCTGAATTGGTAGTCATACGCAGTGCGTTATCACCGCTGTATTTGGGAACCATATCTACTATATTAGTCGGAATCTGCTGCTGCTGTGTCGCCGCCTGCATGCGATTTGTGGTGCTGCTGGTGCGGTAGCAAGTACTGCCGAACAGGGTGCTGCTGCTGGTGGTGCGGTCCGACTCCTGGCGGCTCGGTGGCGGTTCCCTACGGACTGTTCACTGACCCTCAAGACTCTGACTGGACCGCTCTGAGATGGGACCGCTCGCTTGGAGTCGATGCTGGTCGCACACGGGCCCTGCTGGCTCTGTGTTTCAGTCTCGATCTTGTAACAGAAACCAGATATTTTGAGGTAGCGTCTTCGTCAGTTGTGTACTCGCCAGTGGGGGTGACGGTTACTCCGACTCGGACGGCGGATACCGCCACTGGCGACGGTCGTCGATGTGGTAGTCGACGCGATCGCGATCAAGATCGAACTCGAGCCCGTAGGGATCAATCGTCCGCACCCAGGTACAGAGCCGTGGAAACACCTGGTCGATCCCAAGCGGATCAGCGTCCGTTGGGACGGTGTACTCGTCGAGAAATCGGTCGACGACCGCCTCGGTAAATGACGGTGACCGATACCGGGGATTATGTTCCGTCACCCACGTTGGATGGTGACGATACTCTTTGAATCCACGGGTCGTTGGCGTCAGGATGGTTCCATGATACAGCCCGGTTGCGAGAAACGCCGGCGCAACGGGCGCTGGAAGTGGCGCCCACGCCGCTGCGAGGTCGTCTGCCGTTTGGAACTCCGTGCGATGGTCGCCGTCGGCATCACGGACGACGTACGCGTCGTCACCGCGGCGACTGGTCGGGAGCGAGGCGACGAGAGTTTCGGCTGTCCACGGCTGGGCCCACTCTCTGAGCCGCTTTTCACCGCTCCACAACTCGAGCGCGCCATCAGGCCTGAGCCACCACGTTGGCGGGTCAGCCGACCGTGGGAACATTGCCATTGTTCCATCGGCTCTAATCGTCTCTGAAGCCGTATACAGCCGCACTCCCTCCGGTGTTGTCTCCCGAATTGGCTGGGCCAACAGCCTGGCGACGCGGGCGGCCGTCTCGTCGGTGTCGACAAGGATGTACGCGGTCGTCTCCTTGCGAGCGGCGGTACTGACGAGCGCAATGAGATCCCCGGCAGCGAGCGTCTCGTCGGTGACGATACTGACTGGCCGTGCGAGGCCCGGGCGGACAAGTTCGACTGTAGCAGCAGGGAACCAGCGCGGATCTTGAATCTTCCCCCGTGTCTGTAACCACCTGACTGCAGCTTTAGTGTGGTCGTCGGTGGCGTCGATATCGAGCGAATCGAGTGGGTCGGGTGTCGGTGTCGTTCGATCCGCCGTTGCTCCGGGGACCGTCCCCGGTGCCTCGCGGAGCACGGATTCAACACTGTAGGTGAACGGGTCCCAGCCAGCGCGTCGTGGCCATCGATCCCGGTCGTAGTAGGCGGGCACGTGCGCGAGAAACGCTGGCAGCGTCTCGGCGTCGACTGTCAGCCACGGATCGACGTCGAGGGAGCTGTATGCGCGCTGTCGGGACGGGGGTGGCGTTCGGTCTCGTAAGGCATCGAACGCCTCGGAACTGCGGGCGAGTCGGCGGCGGCTGTCTGGTCGGTGGGTCTCGTCGCGCTCAAGCGCACGGAGTTTGTCGGTGTCGAGATACAGCCGCGGCGTCTCATGGCTCTCGCCGAGCACGGGCGCGTCTGCGGACACACTCCACGTTCCGTCAATCGGCAGGCGCCATGACGACGTGATCGCGTCGTCGGTGAAATACGTCGCCGGATCGATGGTGCCGTCATCGAGCGTGGCGGCGTAGTCGCTGTCGCTCACCCACTGGCGGTCAGGATCGTATAGTGCTGCGCGGAGTGTTACTTCTCGTTTGGAGCCCGCGTTTCTGACGAGAATCCGAATCACGTGTGCGAGCTCGGTGTCGATGAGCGTCTCAAGATACCCCTGGAGCGCCGTTTGCGGTGGGGATAGCTCCGGGTCTCGGGTGGAGCGAGTCGTTTCTGTGTCCGTCGTGTCTGGGCCGAGAAGACACGCCGTTAGTGCGGGAGCCGGTCCTAGTTTGGTTGCGTCAACGATCTCAAACCCAATCTCTTGTGGGAGCGCTTCTTGAGCGGTCCGGATGAGCGGGTAGTTCGCTTCGAGTGTTCGGTTCCCTGCCGCCAACAGCAGCTCTTGTGATTGTGCGCCGGTGTGGATGGTCACTTCGGCCAGATCATCCGGCTGGCTGGTCGCGGTGTACACTGCCCGGGCGAGATCATCACGTAGTGGCGTCGTTCGGCGCTCATCAGCGATGTCGACACCCGGCCAGCGAAGTCGCAGGAAGGTTCGGTGTACGGACATAGGTAAAAATCGGTGCCAGCGGTTACAGCGGGAGATCAGCGTCAGCGTCGACGCCAGCGAGATGCGGCGAGACGAGCCCGCGGGGGAACACCCAGCCGTAGCCGACGAGTGCTTTCTTTCCGCGCGTGTCTTTCCGGTCGATCTCATCGGGGAGCCCTTTGCTGAACCACCCCGTGTTCGGAGCGTCTTTGCTGGTACACCACCGGTAGACTCCCATCATCGTCGAATGACACTTGTTGACGAGGAGTTCGGTGTCGGGCCTTTCGGTGAGGAACGCGTCTGCGACCTTGCTTCCGAATTGATCGTACCGGTCCATTTTACCCCCGGCGCGTTCCCACTCGGGTGTGGCATTATATTCCACGAAGTCACCGCTGTCTTCGCTTTCCGCACCCGTCTCGTACATGATCGTCACGTACTGGAGATAGCTGATGTCGATCGGGACGTGAGGCGTTGTGACCCGGCTCCACTCTCGTTTGAACGCCGTTCTGCTCTCGTAGGTCAGCGTCTCACCGTCACGGGTGGTGACGATGTATGTACCGTCTTCTTTCCGCGCTGTCGCACAGCCGTGGTCGACCTCAGTGAGATCCGCGTCAGCCGGACACCGGGTGACGGTCTCGCCGTCGATGACGTAGACGAGCATCCCATCGGGTGTGAGACACCACGTTGACTCCGATTCGGCTGTGACGAGCATTTGCCCGTCGATTTCGGGGAGTGCGTCTCCCTGATACGTTTGGACGCCGTGTTCAGTTTGCTCGTTATACGTTGCATAGACGATATCGTAGACGCGGTCAGCGGCCGATTCGCTTTTACAGACGAGAATGACGTGGCGGTCCGCAGCGATCGCGCGTTCGACGTTCGTGAGAATGTTCGCTGGCTTGGACTCGTTTTTGTACTCCGGTTCAACATTAACCACGTCGCTGTCGACCTGCTTTTCGAGGGTATTGATATAGCCCTCATCCGTGGTGAGCTCCTGATCCGGCAGTGACTCCCCATCTTGTTTGACACGGCTGATCTCGTCGCCGCGGGCACGCGCAAACGTCATGAACCTGTCGCCGAGTTCCAGATGGCCATCAGTTCCATCGGTCTGGTGTCGCTGTTCAGCGTCGACGGTCGGTCCGGGCGCCTCCCAGTCCGTTTGGACGTCGATGTCGCGTACCGAACGCGGCGTAAACTCCGGCGCTTCTCGGACCGGCGAATACGTCCACGGATCGATATCGTAGTAGTGCGCGTACCGTTTCGTGAAGTAGCTAATTGCCGCCGGTGGGATCCAGAACCGGCCGTAGTACCCGTGATCTTCTGCTGCTTGTTTCCAGCCAGTTGAGCCGTTGAGCAGTCGTGGAAAATCAGGATGGCCCAGTACAACTTCTTTTAACTTCTCGATTTTGCGCCGGTGTTGGAATTTCGTATCATACCGTTTTCGCATCGCGTCTCTGATACTGACCGTGTGGGCGGTCTGTCCGTTGACCTGCTGGTCGTATTTGATGTGAAGGTAGTCTTCGATGTCGATGTTGTAATTCGACGTGAGGCCGATCGATTTAAACAGCCGACCGAAGTCCTCGGATGCCCCCTCTTTGACGAGTCGGGCGAGTCCACGATCCCCTTGGTATGTGTGGTCGGACGATAGTGCTGCGAGCCGAGACGTGATGTAGTTTTTCCCGTCATCGGGTTCAGCGATGAGCTGGTGAACGAACGGCTCACGCGCGTGCGTGAGTGCGTCGTAGGTCTGCTCCATCATCTCCGCATTGACTTTGCCAACGCCAGCGAGTTCTTCGGCGTCCTCGTTGACAAGCCGGCATGTGGCGGTCGGTCCACCGGTCGCGATCGGGTCAAGGTCGAGATCGCCCACCTCGACATTGTACACGTCGGGGAAGCTATCGGTTATTTTCTCGTGGGCGACGTCGAGAACGTTTTGGATCACCCGCTCGTCGAAGTCAGTGATATCAGCCTGGATCGCGCGGCCATCGACGAAGTGCGGACTGATATGGAACGCATGACACAGCACCGCCGCCGTATCCACATCCGTACGCGATACCGGCCGCGGGTACGTTAGTACTTCAATCGGCGCGTCTATCTTCTTGATGAGCTCGGTGATTGCCTCCGCGATTTCATCACCCGTCTCGTGTATGAGTTTGTCTCTGTACACAGGATCGACCGGTGGTGTTGCGTGAATCGTATCCTGTCTCACGCGCCCGCTTAGGAGCTCGGGGATCCACAGTTCGGGGCGCGTTTCATGTCGATTGAACAGCTGTTCGACGGTGTCCGTTGAGAGTGTTTGCTGGCTCATACGGGCCACCTCCGGTGTGACCGGTAGTCGGTTCGTCGTGCCATGGTGTGTCCACGACAGGTCGTTGGTTCGTACATCCTGCGCTGGGCACTGACGGGGGGATTATGAAAATCGATTTCTCGAATTCGAAAGTCGAATCTCCGAAAGATGTATATTGGGTTAGTCAGTCAGTTCTCAGAACTGATATTTTTGTCGAGGGTATCTTATTACTATCAGTAGGAACACACTCGTGATGGGTGCCGTCTCAGAGACGGAACGCGAGCGAGGGGACTGTTCCCCACCTGTTGAAGCGATACAAGCTGCTATCAGTCGTGACGACCGGATTGGATCTGATCAGCAACCGGTTTCTCGGGTAAAATCCCGGGCGAAAGAGATTGTTGAGATCATCGACCTTCTTGGCGACGACCGCAGTCGGGAGCCGACCGACCAGCAGACACGAACAGTCTGTGTTCAGGAGTTGGCCGAACGTGAGGCGTTTGATGTGGCAGAAGACACGCTGCGTAGGGATCTGGATACACTCGCCGAGCACGGCTATCTTGATGCCGATACAACTGGACGGCCGTACTGGTACACCATCGCCGACTCTTGGGCCACCCCGACGACGACTGACGTCGCTATCGAAGATTCTGGTGCCGATTTACAGCAGTCGGAAGTCGATGGTCCGACAGCGACCCACGAGACTGATCACGCCGAACCGGATGATCCAGTCAAAAATTATCAGCGGGTCCTGACGTTGTTTACGGCGGCTTACGCGAATCTCACGTCCAAACAGCAGACTGCTGCCTCTCTTTTCGGAATTAGTGGCGTTGTATTCGGGTTGCTTGGAGTGATTCTTGTCGTTAGCGGGCTGTCTGTCGACCCCCAGCTTGCTGCTGTGAGCGACTCCAGCCTCCGCGCAGGCGTGGTGTCTCTTTTGGGGTGGGCATGGGCCCATTTTGTCGGCTTGGTGAATGCTGTCTCGGAGGACGATGTCACCCTGAGCAATCCAGCATGATGAATCGATTACCCTCCGCAAGACTAAGGTATTACGACTGGTATTACTACGTATGAGTAAGTCTACCCGTGTCACAGAGAAGGGCCAAGCGACGATCCCTCACGAACTCCGCGAGAAGTACGACCTAAATCCCGGTGACGAGGTCGTCTGGATGGACACTGATGAGGGGATCGTGGTGAAAAAGCGTACTCGTACCGGCGGACGCGGGATGCTCGTTCCTGATGACACCTCGGATGCGAAGCGTGAGGAGATCGCCGAGGAGTTGGGACAGCGCGTCCGAGATCGCCGCGATCGGAACTACGAGGAAGCCTGAGATGGCAGCATACACTGCTGACGCTGTCTCGCTGCTGGTCTATCTCGTCGACGCGCTCCCGCGAGAGGCTGACCAGGTGTTCGCCGAAGCTGAAGCTGGGGAAACGGTCATCGAGACACCGAGTACGGCGATCGCTGAAGTGCTGTACTCGGTCTCCCGCGACAAGGACGTTCGGGGGGTCTCCCTCACGGGGACGCCAGAGGACGCCCGTCAGGCGCTGGTTGGAAAAGGGCCGATCTCGGTCGCGCCCGTCGGTGATGCGGAGCTGGCAGAATACGCCCAACTGCTTGGTGAGTTTAGCATCCACGACGGCCTGATCGTCGCTAGTCACCGGGCACAGGAGACTGATGCGATCCTCACGACTGACGGTGTTATCGGCGACGCCGGTTACGACACGATCTGGGGGTGATGACATCGAGTTTCCGGGAATGGAAGAACGGCTTGTTGAGTTTTGGGCGAGAGCGGACGAGTACTGGGAAGCCGTCGGCGGCGACCCGCCGTGACCACACTGGCCGACTACCACCCGACTCACCGATACCCTGACCATGACCACGCTCCACATCACCATCGGCGACCGAGAACAGCTCCGGCAAGACACGCTCCAGTTTGTCCAAGATGTTGACGCAGATGAGCTTGACAGCAAGGATGGAAACGCGACGCTCCAGTTCGGAACCTACGACGACTTCGTCGACAGCCTCACCCCACTTCGTCTCGAACTCACCCGGGCGATCGCAGAAGAGACTCCCGAGAGCATGCGCGAGGCAGCTCGCCTCGTTGATCGCGACGTCTCGGATGTCCACGCGGATTTGAAGCAGCTCGACATGCTGGGTATCCTCACTCTCGACGAAGGCGGCCCCAGCGGCGCGATCCAACCCGTCGTCCCGTTCGATCGGATTGAGGTTCATATTGACTACCCGCTTATCGATTTCGGCGACGCCGATAGCGCCTCCATGAGTGCGTAGCGGGAGCACTCCCTAGTCGTTCCAGAGGGTCGCGATCCGCTCTTCGATCTTGTCGAGGACGAGCGACAGCACGTCGCGATGATCGGTCAGCCAAGAAGCGTCGTTACGGTACCGATGGGTGTCTCGACTGGCTCAGCCATTATGATCCACTCGCTTGAACGGCAAAGAAACTATGTGTGTGTGTGTAGATTCTACACATAGTGTGATGGGTAAACTACCCCACCCTACTTCGCTCACCGCATACGCGGTTCGCTCGTTGAGGGTGGGGCTTTGATGTGGACTCCCGGTGATCAGTCGCCAGCAATAGGCTGGTAACTCTCGCCGTTCACCGTCCCACCATTCACACGCACGTCTACTGGTGCGTCTCCACTCCCCGACTTGGGCGAGGAACGGAGCCTGTGTCTCTGTCTCCGGGCGTATCGCACTCCGATATTCTTCGCTGCATTGTAGTCTGCGTTCACCTCGTAGCCGCACTTCTGGCACTCAAAGTGTTCTCCGTGGCGGTTGTCTTCATGCGTGAACTCACAGTCCGTCCGAGAACAGCGTTGGGACGTGTGACTCGGCTCGACCTGCTCCACGGAGACGCCTTGCTCTGGCGCTTTGTAATCGACGTACTCGGCGAGGCGTCGGAACGCCCACACGTGGTGCCACTTCGCGTATGGAAGTCGCTCACGGATGTCCGTTAAATCCTCGAACACGATCACGTCGCAGTCGTGTTCGACGGCTTCCTCGACGATCTCGTTGGCAACCGTGTGGATGTACTGTTTTCGCCATGCTTCTTCGCGCTTTCCGAGGCGAAGAAGGGCGCTGTGTGCGGCTTGCGTGCCGCGCTGCTGTAGCTCACCACGCCGCTTCTCGAACTCGCGGCACCAATGGTCGTAGTCATCACCTTGCCAGAACGTACCGGTCGAAGATACTGCGAGGCTGTTGACGCCGAGGTCGATACCGAGGACTGTTTGGTGCCCGGTATCTGCCGAAACCTCGTCATCGTCATCATCGTCCTTCCGGGTTGTAATGTGGAAGTAGAACTCGTCAGTCGCCTTGTCGTATTGGAGTGTACTCGCCCGGAACTCATACTCGTCCGAAAGAACGTACTGTTCGTAGGGCGTCGGGCTGTCCGCCGGAAGTTCAAACTCGCACTCAACCCGCCCGTTGACGGTTGAGAGTGAAACTTTGTTCCGATAGAACGTCGCACTCCGCTTGTCATAGAGCATACTCCACGACGTGAACTCCGGTTGGCTCACACGCTTCCCCTGTTTCCACCGTTCAACGACGCCCTTCGTCGCTTGGACGGCGCGTCGGATGGCTTCTTGAACGAGGTTCGCGGTGAGTTCAGTTTCTTCCCGCAGCTCCGCGTAGAGTGCGTCTCGCGCAGTTGAGTTCGCCGTGACGCAGTTCGTGTAGGAACGGTCGTCCCAACAGAACTCGGCAGCACGATTCGCGCAGTGAAGGAACTGTCGCGCGGATTCGTGGAGGTCTTCGCGCCGCTCGTCGGGAACGATGAGCTTGACCGGCGCGGTTCGACGCACCTCCATATTTCAGATTACCACTTGATGATTCTTATATGATTGGGAGTCGGGTAGCTACTGTCGTGCGGTTGTGTCGTCGGTTGTCGGTTTCCTCTCCGACCTACTCGCTCGCTACACTCGCTCCTTGAGGTCGGAGGCTCCACCTTGAATTATGCTGAAGCGGTCGACTCTGGCTCCTCGCCCCCCGATAGGCCCAACTCGACCTCGATTCTGACTGTGTTGTAGGGAACGAACGGTTTCTTCGCACCGTCTTCTTCACGGAAGTGGACGATTCGATACTCGTTCAGAATCTGGAGATCGTCGTGGACCTGGCGAACGTCCCGGTCGAGCCGCTCGGCGAGGTCACGCATGCTCTCCGCTGGCGCGTCCATCAGGCTCCGTACCAGCTCCAGGCGTCGAGGAGTGAGGAGTCGCTGGAGGCGGGTGGCGTCCTGAAAGTTGACGACGTGTGGCACCTCTTCACCCTGTTCCCAGCGGTCCGCACGGTCGAGGACGCTCTCCTTGTGTTCTTCGAACGGCTTCGATGTGATGCGAAGCGTCGAAGGGTAGTCGACGTCCTCTGGCGGCTCGTGGGCGTGGTTAGGCGAATTCTTGCTCATGGATGGTTTCGACCTCCTCGAGGAATTTCTGGATGTGTGACCGAAGGCCCTCGAACTCGATACCTTCGACCTCGTCGCGGGTATGGCGGTGGTGTCGCCCAACGTCGTGGCCGTCGTTCGCGTTGTCGTACCGGAGGATCTCTTCGTCGGCCGGACCAAGGTACTGAAAGCTGTACTTCAGCCCCTCCGGGAACTCTTCGCTTGTAGGGACGTCTCGTGATGACAAGAGAGTAGAGTGGGGTAGTTCACGGCGCGGCAGTGGCCGTGTCACCAGTTTCTGGATCGAATGGGAGAGTAATGACGAGTTCGTCGAACCAGACGATCGGGCGCTTCCGCTGTCCATCTTCCTCGAAGAAAATGATGCCCAGCTGGGCGAGTCGACTGAGCTCCTCGTGAACGTTCTTCACGTCCCGGTCAACGACCCGTGCGGTCTCGTTGATGCTGGCTGGCTCCTCCCGGCGGATAGCTTCAATTAGCTCGAGGGCTCGCGGCGTCAACGTTTCCATCAGATCATCATAGCTGGTGAACGAGAGCGTCGGCGTGGAATCTACTGTGTCTGTCTGTTCGAGCGTCTTGATCCCGTCAGTGATGTCGTCGTGGAACTCACTGGATGACTTCACGGTCACGACGAGGGTTGATTCGGTCCGAAGCTGTTCGCGCTCCATCGGGTGTAGCGGCGGCGTGGTATCGGTCATGGTATCACTGTGGTATGATGGCCTCACTTGACCTCGAAGGCGGATTTGGGGATCTCGCTCCAGAAACGTTCCCAGAGTTCGACCATCCCGGGGAACGTGATACTATCTGGGTCGGGGCCCGGTGCGACGTGTCGTTCGTGCCCTTTCGTGTCCTCATGCGAGTTGTCGTCTCGAAACGGCTCCGCCGTTTCGACGACTCGTCGAAAATGTCCGATTTTCGAGATACCGACGAATCGTCCCATCGTCAAGCGTGTGGGGCGGGTTCGGCTCTGTTGCGCCGTAGTGAAGCTTGTAGGCCCATCCAGACGGGTACGCGTCACGGTCCGTCCGCATACAGAACACACGGACGACAGTCCCGTCGGGGTACTTTCGCCCCTCGCTCACGCCATCAAGGTCGTCGCCGGTCAGTGAGGCCATCCTCATCTATTGGTACTCAGGCCAATAGTATTATACTATTGGTTAGAAGGAGCGTGTCATAGAACTCTTCTCATACTATGGTCAGTTTGAGTACTATTATAGCAGGTTACTTGCTTAGATACGCGTGCACTAGGTGCACAACGTTTAGAACCGGTTAGAGTGTGCCCTTTCGTTTCCGAATAATGACTTCTCGCACCCGTTCAACGTGGTTCGTCTCGGATTGAACGAATGCTGTGAGGATGGCTTCGACGATCTCGGAGCGGCTGACTCCGAGATCGTCACACTCAGCGACCAGTTCATCCACTTCTCGCACGATCTCCTCGTCAACAGCGACTCCAAACTTCTCTTTCGCCATAGCTACAACAAGCTAAGAACAGCGTGCACCAAGTGTACGGCGCTTCCAATTCGTTACAGCTGATTCAGCAAATCATGAGACCTCTTCTATGACACCCTCTAGAAGAACAATAGCAGTCGTCGTGGTGATGTTCTGCGCTTACTCGAACTCGTAGTCGCTGTCGTGGGCGTCGACGTACTCATAGTTACCCGTCCGATCCGGTACGTAACACGGATCGTGGCGCATGACAGCGAGCACGGGTATCCCGCGCGAGTGGCTCGCAGTACGATCGCTTCAACAGCGTCACGCTGGACGGGCGTTTTGTGCCAGTCTGTATACTCGACGACGAGGAAATCGTCAGGCTCACCACGGAGTTCGTCCCGGCGGGCGATCACGTCGGTTTCGGGTTCGAAGATGTGTTCGTTGCGGGCGGTGAGGTATCCCCACTGGTCGAGTGCGTCTGCGAACTCCTGCTCGAGCCACCGCCCGTTCGTGAGGTCGTGATCGGCATCGGCTTCGTCGTCAGTATGCCTAGTGCGTTGATCCACCTAGGTCGATCAACCGCGTCCAGAATTGGTTCAACTATTCTCTTGTATCCATTGTGCTATCTGCTGGCTATACGTCTCGTATACAGAGAGGCCGGTCTGGAGGGTTTCGTATACCTCGTCGTACTCAACGTGCCCGTACTCGTGTGCAAGCACATTTCGAAAGCCGATCGCGGCGACAAGAGTGTCTGCCGCCTCCTCATCGATCACACCCTCACGATTAAGTACTTGAATTGCGCCTTTGGATGTCGTCCCGTTGAATCCGAACTCCCGTGAGGCAATGTGTTGAGCGAGATCGGCACACGCTTGAATCGCGTTTTCGAACATCCGTTCGACGGCACGTTGCTCCGTTGTACTCGAGAGGAATTCTTGGCGAGACACTGTCTCTCGTTTCGTTTTGAGCTCGCTGTAGTACTGTTCGATCTGCTCGAGTTTGACGGAGACAACTCGTTCATCAACCACGCAATCCATCCTCCGCTATCCGATCGATGACTGTACGCTGGTGCCGGCGAAGCGTCTCACGTTGCTCATCAAATTCCGCCTCAATGTCTGTCTTGAACTGCTCGAAGGCCCGTTTATCGCCACAGAGCAGGTCGCCATTTACGGCATCGTGGGCGACATCCAGCGGGAGCGAGTCAATATCGGACACGTCGATGAACGGGCGATCCTCCCCTTGGAGCTCACCAGACAGTACACACCGCTTTTTGAACCGGTCCCGTTCAGAACAGTCTGCTGTGAATTTGACAGCGATATCAAAATCTGATGAGTGCGTTGCTGTTCCCGAAAGCTGTGATCCGAATACAACGGCGAAGACGACATCCGGATCAGCACAGACCACATCCTTGAGAGCGGAGCGTATCTGTGACTGATCAGCATTCGGTTCCATACGAGGATCCTCATCGTATCATCACAAAAGAATTCCGCCAAGTCACATTCTATCAGGGCACTACTGGCGGTGTGGCCGGAAGCGCGTGCTCTCACCCGAACTCGTAGTCGCTGTCGGCGGCCTTAACGTACTCGTCGTTGCCCGTTCGATCCGGCACGTAACACGGACCGTGATCCGCGATGTGGAAGACAGGGGCTTCGATATCGAGACCGCTTCGACGGTGGACTAGTAGTGGTAATCGGTCACGCAAGTCTTGGATGAACGGTTCCCGCCGTACGTGGAGCGTTCCACTCGGCGGCCGGCGTTCGGTCAGCGGCGGGAGTTGGCCCTTGTAGAGATCCTGTTCAGTTATAATCCGCACGTCGAGTAGCTGTGCCAACTGCCACGCACTCGCGCTCACACGGCGGGAGACAGCGAGGACGGGCATTGCCCGCATGAGCGCGGCCCGCAGCGCGACTGCTTCGACGGCGTCCCGCTGGACCGGCACTTGGTGCCAGTCTTTACACTCGACGACGAGAAAATCAGCAGGATCACCACGGAGATCGTCCCGGCGGGCGATCACGTCGGTTTCGAGCCCGAAGCAGTACTCGTTGCGGGTTGTCCTGTATCCCCACTGTTCGAGTGTCTCGGCGACCTGAGTCTCGAGCCAGCGACCGTTGGTTGGATCGTGATCCGGATCCTCGCCGTCGGGCGTGCCCACGGTGTCAATTTCGTCCGTGAAATCAGGGCTGTCGTTACTCATCGGTTGGGTCCTCAAGCGTGTCTGCGGCGTCTGCCTGCTGGGCTGCGTCTTCGAGAGCTGTTGCGATCGTTTGGGCTTCTGTCGGCGTGAGCACGGCAAAAGTGACCTCGCGGTCATCGCCGAAGCCGAGGAGGACACGCGATCCCTCAGTGACGTCGGTGCTATCGGTGCTGACCTGAATACTTCCGTCCGTCGCTGTCGGGCGATCACGTCTGATGGTGGTCTCCAGATCGAGTGTTGGGTCGCTCACTGTTGGTCACCCCCATTTGGGAGTCGTGTTTGTGGCGTTGCGACTGCTGTCGTCGGGTGCGTTGTCGGTGTCATGGTATTTGGGTGGTCTCGGGTGGCTGGGAGCTGGTTGTCATGGCTGTTCGGCTGTCGGCTTGTGTTGGCGTTCGTCATTGGACGCGTGGTGTAATCGGTGTCTCCGGTGGGTTTGGTGGTGATCGAGAGTGGTGGACGTCTGTCCCATCCACCGCAATCGTCTCTCCCCCTGCGGTCGGGAGCCGGGGTGTTCGGCCCGGCAGGCGTGGTTGACTGCCGATGCGTCACCAGCGTCGGCGCGGTCAGATCGCTTCTTTCTGGGAGCCACGCCGTTACTGGCGGTGTCTTCGGGTGTGGCGTCGGGGGCGTCGTTGCCCACCGGCGATGGCCCCCTTGCTGGACGGGCGTGACGCGATCGAGATCGCGGACATCGCTCAGGCGACGGTCATAGCTGCTCGCGGAGATGCCTGCTTGCTCGATTAGCTCCGAGCGGCCAAGTGGGCCGTCGGCTCGCAGCAGGGTGGCGTACAGTGTGGTGGCTGTCGGCGTGAGCTCGGGGCGGAAGCGCTCCGGTGGGAGCGTGGCCGCCGCGCGCTCGACCGCGGCCAGCGTCGGCGTTCGAGACTCGTTCAGCGCCCGTAGGAGGCTCGCCACGACGTCGTACGGACACGCCTGGTGAGTGTCCGTCGGGCCGAACGAGCGCAGACAGAGCCGGACGAGCCGCTGGCGCTCGCGGGATGTCCACTGGGCGTCGTGGGTCATCGCGATCTCGTCGATCACCCGCCGGATGGCGGGGTAGGTCGTCCCGTCGACGACCGGGATTTCGAGCGTCGGTGCGGCTTCGGTCCCGTCAGCGATCGCCTCCCGGACTGTCGTGAGTTCCCTCGAGAGGGTATTGGTGATCTCGTCGTGGAGTTCCGTGATCGTCGGGCCGGCAACCACCCATGACATCGTGAGATCTATCCTGGCGTCGTGGTCCGTTTCGGCGGGGAGTCGCCGGCACAGCTTTGCGGGCCGGTCTTCGAATAGCATGCGGTAGCCTGAGTGAATCCCGTAGACAGACTGCTTGGGAGCTGTTTTAGCGAGGAATTCACAGAGGTTGTGGCGTTGGGTGGTGTTGCGTGCGAGTGCGTCGGTATCGGGTACTCTGATGGTGGTCGTGAGATCGATACCGGCTGCGTGATACATCTGGGTCGCTGAGGCGATCAGGCCGTGGAGATCTTCGAATAGTTCACTACGGGCCGCCGTGTTGTCGCTGGTTGTGAGTTCGGCAACCTGCGCGAGGAGGCGGTCTCGAACCCTTGTGATTCGTTCGCGCCACGCACCGTAGGTGGTTTCGGCGTCGCTGTACCAGCCGACTTGGTGGCCACGACGGAGGATACGGTCGACGGGATATGCTTTGGTATCGTCGTCGACCGCTTCGAACTCCTGGCCAAGTCGTTCGGGAGTGAGGATGTTGGAGAGTGCTTTCTTACTGAGTAAGGCGCCCGCGAGACGTCCCAACGTCGCGAGGGGCCCGCCCCACTGGAGCACGACGAGGGTTTCGTCGTTGGTGTGACTGATGTACGCGACTCGGCCGTCTTCGAACGAGTCTGGTTGGTCGTCGATGAGTGTGATGGCATCACCGTGGGCGACGGTGCTGAATCGCTCGTGGAGCTGGTCTGGGCTGTTTGTAGGGTCCGTGAGCCACTGGACGTAGTCGGCGTCTGCGTCTGGGTTCCCAGTTGTCGCCACTCGCTCGTCGAGGGTGGGTGTTTCCCCGCCTGCCCGGCGGGGCGACACTGTACTTGTGGATTCTTGAGGGGCCGCAGTAAGACGCTCATCGAATCGGCGCTGGTCCGGGTGGACGAGATTATAATCGTCGTCGAGACACCGCTGGACGGCGAGCTGGCCCAGATCGGTGAGTTGGACCGTGTTGTGCTGGCCGCGACGGTCGATTGTGACTAAGTCGCGCGTTTCGAGATCGAGGACATACCGACTGATGGTGCCGTCGGCGATATCGATCGCGGGATCGGTACTGAGATCACGGTAGCGTCGGGCGTCCTCGCCGTTGAGATGCCCGAGCAAGCGTCGCTTTCCTGGCTCGGTATCGAGATCTCGAATGGCCTCCCACGCGGCGTCGACTGTGGGCGTGGAGTGGTCGGTGTGGGGGGACCGATCCCGGCTGGCAGTAAGATCAAGGTGACACTCGGTCCACTTGGGATACCGCTTGGTGAGGTGTCGTTGGACCGCCGGGGACGCGACGATCCGCACATCGAACCCGTCGGCGAGGACGGCGATCGCCGCGAGTGCGCGGACGCCCGTCCGCCGACCCGTGAGCGAGGTCCACGCGTTGCCGTCCAACAGGAGTGTGAGGACTTCCAGTTGGTCCTCGAGTTCTCGATGGAGCGCGACCGGG
Organism: Halorubrum amylolyticum; assembly: GCF_004114995.1. Classification (GTDB taxonomy): domain Archaea; phylum Halobacteriota; class Halobacteria; order Halobacteriales; family Haloferacaceae; genus Halorubrum; species Halorubrum amylolyticum. Next base: position 63,784 of record NZ_SDJP01000006.1, on the reverse strand, counting down.
CCGTTCGCGAGTGCGCCGAGGTCTCCGTTGACTGGGCCGCGCCCCGTGCCGATGGTGGTAACCGTATCGGTTAGGTTGGCGTGTCGCTGTTGGTGGTACGTACTGAGTGCGTCGACGTCGGTGTCTGTATAGGTCAGCGCAAGGCTCGTAATCGCCCGGGTGTACGCGACGGCTTCAGCGACGTCATCGGTCCATTTTTTGTCTATGGTCTGCCACGCTGGCAGGGTTTGGTTGAGAAGCTGTGCGCTTGCGTGCCACGGATCTGTGGCGGTACAATTGCGGATAGCCCGTTCGGTGTGCGGCTTGAGTTCGGCGAGGAGGTCTGGAATCCACTCAGTTACTCGCGGTGAGACCGCAGTACAGACGATCCCTTCTGTGGAGAGGGCGGTCTCGTGGCTGATGAGTCGGATCCCTCGCTCGCGGGCCGCAGGCTGGCGTAGTCCCACGAGCGATCACCGGTGGGTGAGTTGGTGGGTCACGACAGCCGGGATCATTCTGTCCCCTCGGGTGGGGAGCCACCATCAGAGCGGGCGTGTTCGCGAACCGCAGTAAGAAGCGGCGTGGGCTCCTGTGGTGTCGGGTGGGTTGGGCTCCGTGGTGTTGGGGCGTCCGGGTGGACGTGTAGATCTGTAGTCGCCGTAGGACTCGTGACGACGATCGTTGGATCCAGCAGGATGTACGTCGTCGATTGGGTCTGTGTATTCGTACAGGTCCCGATGTGGCCTGTGAGGACGTACTCACGAACACCGCGGGTGAAGACAGTCGGGTGTTCGTGGATATCTGCTCCGCACATGATGTAGCCGATCGCGTACGCGGGTTCGCCGGCCGCGCGGTAGGCGTAGGCGGTGATATCGTCGCCTTCGTGGAGGGGTTGGCCGCAGACTTGGCAGATCGGGTGGTTGGTGTCGAGCGAGATGCGTGAAAGCTGGGAGAGATCTGCGGCTTCTGGATCGCTGGGTCGCGTCATTCGTGCCCTCCCGCAGCGTTGTGAGTGCCAGCTTGCCACGCTTGCCGCGCGGAGAGTACGCGGCGGGCCGACTCGGTGAGTCGGTACTCGGTCGTGTCGTGGGTTTGTTTGGTAACGAGGTCGCGTTCGACGAGTTCCTCGAGTGTATCACAGACTCGATCTTTGTCGATACCGTCGGTGTAGTAGTCGCTGAGCGCGTGGTGGAGCGGACGGCTCTCGCTGGGGCCAGTCTGAGAGAGTACCCAGAGCAGGTCGCGGTGGGTTGCTGAGAGGTCGGAAAGGGAGATGTCGTCGTTTTCGGTGTGGCTAGACATTGTGCCCCTCCACGGTGTCCTCGTCGACGCTGCGTGTCGTAGCGCACGGTGTACAGAGTAGGCCGTCGAAGACAGAGTCGTAGCCGTCGGCTGTGTTTTCACACAGACTACAGTCGGTGCTGTTACTATTCGATCCGTCAGTCGTCTCGCAGGGCTTAAGCCCCACAGTTGCCAGCATTAGCATGGTTCTGTGTTATGGCACAGAACCCGTCCCGGCCGGGTGCTGGAACACCGCGGCCGGGGTTTCTACACTTTCTCACGAGCCGAGGGTTCGTCACTCGGGTTCCGTGACTAGACACATACGCGCTTGTCCTATTAATATTACGGAGACTATCTGAATAGCTACAAGATATTGGGAGTGCGATCCGACCGTAATATAGACCTTGAAACAAGAGAGTGCTCTATGAGATATGCGGGTAGTTGGATGACTGCGGCAGATGACCGTATCCTAGAGTATTTATCTGAACATAAATCCGGTTCTCCCACCAAAATGAAGCGAGAAGGCCCGATCCGATATTCGCGTCAACAGGTGGATCGGAGATGTAAGAAGTTAGCCAAAAAAAGATTAGTTGATCATCTTGGAAATGGTGTCTATGTGATTACTGAAGACGGCGAGTTATACCTCGAGGGGCGTTTGGACACCGAAGATTGGCAGTATATTGAGGAAGAAGTAAATAATAAGCTGGACAATGAATCGATCGAAGACACTGATACTGACAGTTAAATGGTAACTTTCCGAATTGACATAATTTATACTATGTCGATAGAGGTAAATTAACCAAAACTGGCACAATATGAGAGCGATTGTTGGTTAAACAAACTCGCTCTCATGTAGGACGTAGAAAGACGTAGTAGAGAGACAGTTGGTGTGCTTTCTCAATGAACTGTCTTCATTGCGGACTCAGATGTCACCTCTCGATTCAGAATATCTAACCTGAAGCAGTCACTATTTTGAATGAGGCGAATAATTTCGGGCATGGAGTGTTCAAAAATCGTTCTACTTGCTTTTCGTTCTTATCTGAACCCCATTTCACGGTCAGCAGTTTTTGCTGCACGGTGCGGTTGATCCGTATACGAACGAGTTCTTCCAGGTGAGCTCCTATCCAATCGAGAATTAACAAACAACATGATGCTTTTTGATCGGGCTATACCAGCACCACCAGTTTGATAATGTAAATGTTGTATTGATGATATAGACTATCACAGGCAAATTCTTGCTGAAGGTAGATCTCGATTCCAAATCATTAAATATAGAAATTGGAACGACATCGAACGTGTATTTCGAGAGACATAATATAGAAATAATCGCTTGGGAATATCTTCAGTAATGAGGCTCTAGAGATGGCTCAAAACTAGTTCGAAGCGACCGGAGCCTACCAGAATTAACGCCAAACTTAACGCGGCCAGTAGTCAAGCGATTCTTAAGGAATACTGTCGATTGATCGGCTATCCAACATCTCACTATAGCTCTACGTCCAGTCGCCTTTTCACAATATTTTTTAGTTTTTTTATCTGGTTTGGTGCGCTCTTCGCCAACGCGTTCCGCCGCACCCGTTTAGCGTACATCTCGTAGTCGGACAGCACCGACTCGATGGCCCGTACATACGCCGCTGGGTCGTTAGAACTGACGATCAGATCGCCGTCGCCGACGGCCTCGGAGAGGCCGCCACTGCCCGAACAGAGTACCGGTATACCGCTAATCCCGCTCTCCAGCGGAACCCGTCCGAACGGTTCTTCCCATCGAGAGGGCATCAATAGAAGTTTTGTTTCCCGGTACACGTCTCGCATGTCGTCGACGTATCCTTTATACACCACGTTTGGACTGTTCCGGATGCGTTCGCGGACACTTAATGGGGGTTCCTGTCCGACAACAAGGAAATCCTTGTCGGGTAGTCGGTCTGCAACGTCCAGTGTCACGTCGATCCCCTTGTTCATAGTCGGGGTGACGTGGAGGATCTTATTTCCTGTCGATTCAACTTTGAACTCCGATACGTCGACAAATGGGTAGACCACCTCGGGAATGATATCCCACTGCTGCTCATACTTCTTTGCAGTATGTTCGCTGTTTGCAATGAGTAGGTCAGACCCGTAAATGACTTTCTCATATAGGCGTCGTTTGGCAGCACGCTCCGCCCGTTTGCGCGCTGTCTGTCTGGTCTCGTCCTTGGAAGGGTCCGAGTACAGCAGCGATTCATCCCGTAAGAACAGGACCTGCGGAGCGTCTTGTCTCGTCCCCAGCAGGGCGAGCTCGTGTTGTGCGAAAATGAGTGCCGGACGGAATTTTTTTAGGTCGTGCCTGAAACGTAGGTAGAACTCTAGGTACATCCCCGGGAGGCGAACAATAGGAGGTAAATCCGCGTCTGTAGTGAATACCTGTCGGGTGACCGTCCCGCCCCGGTTTGATTTCCTGTTCGCGTGTCCAAACACGACGGTCTGATGGTTGGCCGCCAGGTTTTCAAACAGAGTTCGCATCGACTCCTCCGCACCGCCAGGCCTTCCAAGTTGCCTAGCCAACCCTACAATCCTCATTTGATCGACTTCTCGAAAGAAAGCGATTTATATGTATTCATCTACCACCGCGTCGGAACGCGGGATTATGGAGAGGCAAAGACGACTGCCAGCTATATTTTCATCGAGCTTTTTTTTAGTGGCATCCGAGTGCTTCCAGCGTTCTTGTGTTCCCTCGGACACGCTGTCTCTAGTGTCTATCCCGTCCCACATGTTAGGGAGCGCGGCTATAAGATTTTCCTCTATTGATGTAGGAATGTTACCGAATACTTCACCGTCTTCAGTCAGTTCGGCGGTTAAGGTAACTTCGTCGCTTGAGGATCGAATCAGCTTGAATCCGTCTCGATACGCGGCTTTCCTGCAACGCCGTATCTGCTTGCTTCACAAATCACAGTACGATCCGCCGGAATCGGGTCGTGCCAGCTGTGCCCGGGGCCCTGTCGGTTCTCAACGCAGGAGTCCAGAAGAGTTGTAGGTATGTCGCGCAACGACGCCCAGCCACCACGAGGGACCGGTGTATCATTTGGTGCGCTGACGCCTAGGGGGACACGAGCGATCACGTCAAACGGCGTATCACCGTATCCGAAGCAGTAGTTCCGCCGGGAGTCGGTCATTCGACGGTCGAGATTCTGATACTCCCAGAGTCTTCACCGTGATCGCCGGTCACGATAACAAGCGTGTCGTCCAGTATCTCGTCGAGGAGAGACCACACCTGATCCGACACGTAGTCAAGCCCAGCCCTATGTAGGCGGAGTTTGTGCTCCCTATACCGTCTGTGGTCAGGATCGTCCCCATCGAAATCTGTCCTGTACCGGTGAATGTAACCCAGTTTTGGGAGATCTATATCCACATCCCGCCGCGCCACGTATTTGGACGGCGGGGCGACCGGGGTGTGTAGATCACCGTGGTGGAGGTATGCAGCGGTTTGACTGCGTCTCTGTCGTCATATATGGTAATCCGACAGGACTTCCTCAGTAGGTTCATCCGCGTGGTACCGATGTGTCTGGTACCAGCCGCGAAGGGAGAGAAAGGGGGTGGCAAATCCACAGCCAGCGTACGTTTCGTAGCCCGCTACCTCTAGATCGACGGGAAAGTAGGGATGTTTCATACTTGTGCAGGCATCGCGTACTCTTCGTCGTCCGGGTGAGTGTGCGCCACTGCATCATGATAGCTCGGCTGTAATCCGGTATGGAGGCTCGTCACGGAGGGAAACGTCCATGTAGCGGGCGCAACTGCGTAACCAAAATCAAGTGGGAGATCCGGTACGAAATCTGACTGAAGGGCATCGATGACAACGATCAGAACATGGTCGGGCGCACTTGGGCGTCGCGTCTTCAGATCAGAGATCTGTTCATGTTTCAGATCGGCTAGTTTCTCGTGATAAGAGTAGTAGGTTCGTTCTTTGACAATATCAGGAAGGATAGAAGAGGCGATATTCCGTAGATCATTTAGTATGATGCCTCATAGTATGTTATAGTACATAATCTCTTTCCAAGCGCCAGCAAATCGGATCTTAGACCGATCTCTCGGATACGCCCACTCAACAAGAGCTTTCGTACGCGCACGCGCAGTTCAGCGAGGACACTCAAAAAAGCCTGAATCGGACAGTTGCTGGTATCCGGGAAGTTGCTCTCGACAACGATGTCCTCACGGAAGGCCTCCTTCCATCAGTCCCAGACACTGAGGAGGAGTCACAAAGTGCGAACGAGTACAAGAAGGAGAAGGCCCAGAAGACCCTGACACTCGCTCGAAAACACGTCCTTCCGGAGTTCGACACCCATCGAGCGGCCCACAAAAAATACTCCGACGAGGTAATGCTGGACATGTTCGCGAGCATCTGCGCGAACAAGGGAAGTGCTCATTCAGAAGCCGAGTACGGTTGGCTCACCGACGACGACCTCATCTGCGACGACTCCACCTTCTTACGGGCAATTAAGAAGATCGCAACCCCGGAAGGCTCGGACGGTCAGCTCACGTTCGAGGATTTTGTGGATGATGATTCGATGCCCGAAATTGATCGGATTCGAGATTCCGTTATGACGGCGTTCAACGCCGCCACAGAGAACGTCGTCAACTCGATTCGTGGAGACGATCCGTTTGACTCTCGGGAGACCGTTGCGGCGATCGACATCACGCACGAGCAGTTCCACGTCTGGCCGTGGGAGGACAAAGAAGCAGGTATTGCGAAGCCGGACTACCCGAAGATGGTGAGCGGGTACAAGAAGGACGGCGAGTACAAACGCGGCTACAAGTACGCCACTATCACCTTAGTCGGGGATCACGCACCGATTGTCCTCGGTATCGAGCCGGTCAAAGAGAACTCTGCGTGGGAGCCCGACGACTCGCCATCGTATTCGAAGGCTGACCTGGTGAGTCGGTTACTTGACCGCGCAGAGCAGTTCGTCGATTTGGACACGGTAATGTTCGATCGTGGATTCTACGTCAATCGTGTGTACGCAGATGTTCACGAGCGCGGGCTTACGTATCTCTCTCCAGTGCCGACGTACGAGGATGACTTGGCGGCGATTCAGAATATACAGGAGCATCCGACTGCGGACGCAGCTGTCAAGCACGACGTTCCGGTTAGAATCGACGGCGAGCTACACCACGAGGCTGAGTACCTGTACGCGCCGAGCACGAGTGACGATGCTGACGGGAAGTACGCGGTATTCGTGACGAATGAAGATCGCGTTGAACCAGCGGAGATCAGGAGTATCGTGAACGGATACAGCCGGCGCTGGGATATCGAGAACCAGTACAAGTCGATCAAGGACTTTATGCCGAAGACGTCGTCAACGGACTACCGGCTTCGCTTGTGCAACTTCGCGCTGTCGACGCTGATTTACAATTTGTGGCGGCTCACAGACTATCTAATCAAGGTCGCGCTCGACGAGCCGATCCGGTCGCCACCAGAGATCACGGCGAAGACGTTCGTTCGAGCATTGGGAGACTTCCTACGGGAAGTCGGGTAACACTTTTTCCACTCAGAGTTCATCAACTCAATAGCGGCTGCTTTATCGGTTTTTGCGGATTTTCGCACTTCCTATCACCTGGACTACTAATTTTTAGTTATTAATCAGATATCGGTCAGTTTTCGCACCGAATTTGGGGTCACCAGCACGAGAATTTCCCAGTTTCATTTGTAGGTTTATAAGCACGCTAAGAATGTGGGCGAGTGACCCCACAAGACCCTTCACACGCTGGCGGACAGCGGAGGTATGCGCCGACGCTCCCTCCTCGTCGGTCTGTCGGCCGCGGTCGGGGCGATCGCCGGCTGCAACACGATCGAAGACGAAGCAACCGACCCGGCGGACGCATCGGGACCGACGATCGACTCGGAGTTCTCCGGGCTGTCGGTGCCGGAACTCCCGAGCGAGAGCGAAGTCACCTGGTACCACGAGTCCGACGAGACGACCCGAGGGTTCGTCCGTCCGAGCACCGAGACGGCGGAGCTGCCCGCTCGCGTCGAGTTCACGTATCACAATCGATCGGAGGAATCGACCGGCTGCAGCCACTGGAACCTCTACAAGCTGCGGGGCGACCGGTGGTTCCACATCGGCCCGTCGGCTCACGACGGTGTCTGTTTCAACATCTCGGCAGGCGAGAGCGAGACGTGGACGATGGCGGCGGCGGCGACGACCGGTGAAGTGGACGACGGAGACCGGGCCATCCTCACGCTGGAGCGGGCGCAGACGGCCGACCGCGCGATCATCGCCGAACAGGTGATGCGTCGGCGGAATCGCGGCTACCGAAATCTGCTCGTGTTCGTGGACGAAGCGGTCGAACGGGTAGTCCTCCGAACGGACGAGCGAACGGCCGACTGGATCGTTGACGACGCCGAGACGACCCGATTCCGGTACGGCGATCAGGCGTACCGCGTGACGAGGGCGAGCCGTGACGGCGGACGGTCCGGCCTCGCTCACCGCAGCCGGCCGAGCAGCCGGTAGTCGCGGTCGGGCTCGTACCGGCGGAACAGCAGGCTGTTGGTGAGCACGCTCACGCTGGACAGCGCCATCGCCCCGGCGGCCAGCGCGGGCTGGAGCAGGCCGAGCGAGGCGAGCGGGATCATCAGCGTGTTGTAGCCGAGCGCCCACACGAGGTTCTGTTTGATCTTCTGGAGCGTCGCGTCCGAGATCCGGATCGCCTTCGCCACGTCGAGCGGGTCGTCGCGCATCAGCGTCACGTCCGCGGCCTCGATGGCCACGTCCGTGCCGCTGCCGATGGCGGTGCCGACGTACGCGACCGCGAGCGCCGGGGCGTCGTTGACGCCGTCGCCGACCATCATCGCCTGCCGGCCGCCGGCCTGAATCGCCTCGACCGCGTCGGACTTGTCCTCGGGGAGGACCTCGGCCCGGACGTTCTCGGGGTCGATTCCGACCTGCTCGGCGACCGCGTGAGCGGTGCGCTCGTTGTCGCCGGTGATCATCATCACGTCGATGCCGCGGTCGCGGAGGGCCGCCACGGCGTCCGCCGCGCTCGCCTTCACGGTGTCGGCGTCGGCGACGATCCCGACGAGCCGTCCCTCGTTCGTGCCAGCGGGCACGCGGGCGACGAGCATCGCCGTCTTCCCCTCGCTCTCTAAGCGTTCCATCGTCTCCGCGGCGGGGGAGGGGTCGATCCCGTTGTCGCGCAGCAGCTTCCGGTTACCGACCAGCACCTCGGTGCCGCCGTCGGATCCGTCCGACCCGTCCGACGCGACCGTCGCGCGGACCCCGTGACCGGGGACGTTCTCGAAGTCGTCCGGCGATTCCACGTCGATCCCGCGGGCCTCGGCGCCGTCGACGATGGCGCGGGCGAGCGGGTGTTCGCTGCCGCGCTCCGCGGTCGCGGCGAGCCGGAGCACCTCGTCTTCGACGTCGCGGTCGGCGTCGAGGGCTGCGTCAGGAGCCGGAAGGTCGTCGTCGCCCTCCCGCCGCTGCGCCGCGCCCCCGTCGGGCAGCGGGTCGCCCTCGCGGTCGAAGGCGACCACGTCGGTCAGCTCCATCTCCCCTTCGGTGAGGGTCCCGGTCTTGTCGAAGACGACGGTGTCGACGTCCTTGGCGCGTTCGAGCACGTCGCCGCCCTTGAACAGGACGCCGTGTCTGGCGCCGATCGTCGTGCCGACCATCGTCGCGGCGGGCGTCGCCAGCCCGAGCGCGCAGGGGCAGGCGATGAGCACCGCGGAGGCGAAGACGACGATCGCGAATTCCGAGACCGAGATTGCGCCGCCCGCGGCGGTCGGTCCGCCCGCGACGAGCCCCCACAGCGGGAGGGCGTCGACGAACCCGGCGAGCGCCTCGGGGAAGAGGAACCAGACGGTCCCCCACAGCAGGGCGTTGACGATGACCGCCGGGACGAAGTACGCCGAGATGCGGTCGGCGAGGTTCTGGATGTCGGGCTGGCGCGACTGCGCCTCCTTCACCGTGCGGACGATCTGCTGGAGCGCGGTGTCGGCGCCGACCTTCGTCGCTTCGACGACGAGTAGCCCGTTCTCGTTCACCGTCGATCCGACGACCTCGTCGCCCGCCTCCTTCTCGACGGGGACCGACTCGCCGGTCACCATCGATTCGTCGACCGCGCTCTGGCCGTCGACGACCACCCCGTCCGTCGGGATCTTCTCGCCCGGACGGACCTTCATCCGGTCGCCGACTTCGACCTCGTCGACGGGGACCTCTCGCTCGGTCCCGTCACCGTCGACGGCTTCGCCGTCTGCATGCGGCGTCTCCGACGCCGCTCTGTCGACGAGCGTGGCGGTGTCGGCCTCCATCTCCAGTAGCTTCCGGAGCGCCTCGCCGGCGCGTCCCTTCGAGCGGGCCTCTAGGTAGTTGCCCAGCGTGATGAACACGAGGATGAGCACGGCCGTGTCGAAGTAGAGGCTCCCGGCGATCACGCCCGAGAGCGCCGCAACCGAGTAAACGTACGCGGTCGTGGAGCCGAGCGCGATCAGCACGTCCATGTTGGCGCGCCCGTTCGTCACGAGCGCCTTGTAGGAGTTCTTGTAGAACGGCCGGCCCAAGACGATCTGCACGGGCGTTGCGAGCAGGAACTGGACCCACCCGATCGAGACGCCGAAGACGCTCTCCGGGAAGAGTTCGCCGCCGAACAGCAGGTGGTCGGCCATGAACGCCAGCAGTGGCACCGCAAGGACCGCCCCGAAGAGGGTCAGGCGGAGCTGTCTGCGGATCTCCTCCTCGCGGGCGGCGTCGCGGGCGTCTTGTCCGGCGTCGCCTTCGGCTGTCCCTCCGGACCCCGCGTCGTCGCCGGCGCCCCCGCCGCCCCCGCCGCCCCCGCCGCCCCCGCCGCTCCTGCGGCCCTCCCGGACCGGCGAGTATCCCGCGGACTCGATCGCGTCGTAGAGGTCGCCGAGGGTGGCGTCGGCGGGGTTGTATCGGACCCGCGCCTCGTCGGTCGCGTAGTTCACGTCGGCGTCGATCACGCCCGGCGTCGATTCGAGGGCCTCCGCGTTGGTCTCCGCGCAGTTCGCACAGGACATGTCCGTGATCGCGACCGTGACGGTCTCGCTGACCGCGCCGTAGCCGGCCGACTCGATCGCGTCGAATATCTCGCCGAGCGACACCGCCTCAGGGTCGTACTCGACCGATCCCTCGTCGGTGGCGTAGTTGGCGTTCGCCGATGCCACCCCGTCGAGGTCGCCGAGCGCGTCCTCGATCGTCGCCGAGCAGTTGGCGCAGGACATTCCCGTGACGTTCAGGTGGGCTGTTCTCGTTGGCATACCTACTACTACGTGTTCCCCCCTTAGGCGGTTTTCTGCTTCGAGACCGTGGTTCTTGGCAGGTCGAAACCTTCGAATCCAAAGCGGCCGGCATCCCCGAGAGGCTGGGAGCGACAAGAAAAGGAAGCGATCGATGAGCTCGATGTGAATGGGGGCGGTGGCGCGTGCCGACGAGCGCCCGTGGGGCGCGAGTCGCACGCGCGAGGGAGTCGGTGGTCCGGAGCGAAGCGGAGGACCACCGACGAGGCTGGGGAGGTGTGAGGTGCGGGGCGGGGTGGGGCTCAAAGGGGCAGCCGTGAGGGCGGCGCAGGCGACGTAAGCACTGAAGCGAGTGAGCGAAGCGAACGACCGAAGCGCGCAGCGAGCGTGCGCCGCCCTCACGGCTGGGGCTTTGGAGGTGTTCACCGCAGAAAAGCCGATCACGTACTACCGAACGGCTGGGGCTTTGGAGGTGTTCACCGCCGACTCATCAATCACGTACTACCGAACGGCCGGGGCTTTGGCGCTAGTTACCCACAAAAGCGGTTTATAAACCGCTCCACCGAGTCACATCCCCTCCTCCAATCGCTGGTACCGCTCGCGAAACCGCGACAGACAGGACGGACAGCAGAAGTGGTACACCTCGCCGTCGATCCGGGCCGTCTCACCTTCACTATCAACGGTATTCGAACACTCCGCACACGTCAGCGCGAACTCCACGCCCTCGATCGAGGGCGTCCACTCGAACTCGTCGACCAGCGTAACGGTGTAGTCCTCGACGGCGACCCCCTCGAACAGTCCGGTTACCCACTCCCGCGCGTTGCGGCCCTCGACGCGGGCGTACACGCGGAGGTCGCCCTCGGCCGTGACGAAGACGTGCTCTACCGCGTCGGCCTCCCGAACCCGATCCCGTGCCGCGTCGAGCGCCTCGGGACGGTTCGGCGGCAGCTCCACGTCCACCAGCACCGGAACTCCAGCCCGGAGCTTCGTCCGGTCGACGTCGACCGTGAACCCCTCGATGACGCCGGTCTCCTCCAGCCGCGTGACGCGGTCGGAGACCGCCGGCCCCGACAGCCCCACCCGGTCGGCGATCTCGCTGAACGGGCGGCGGGCGTCCTCGGCCAGCAGCGACAGGATCTCCAAGTCCGTCTCGTCGAGGTCGCGCATGGGGTCCGGTACGGCTCCGATATATAAGACGGTTGGGCGGTACGGTTCGGATTCGAAAGCCAGACGGGATCGCGAACCCCGATCTCGAAGCAGAAAACGACAAACGTTCCCCGGCCCTACTGACAACCGTCATGAGCCAGACAATCACGGTCGAGGGAATGTCGTGTGGGCACTGCGAACAGAGCGTCACGGAGGCGCTCGAAGGCGTCGACGGCGTCGAGAGCGCGACCGCGGACCGCGAAAGCGAGTCCGCGACCGTCGAGGGCGACGCCGATCCGGACGCGCTCGTGAGCGCGGTGAGCGAGGCGGGCTACGACGCGTCGGCTTAAAAAGACGCAGCAGTCGACTCGGCTCTCGACTACCGGTTCAGCGTGTGAATCGCCTGTCCGCGGGCGTTCTCCGCGGCCTCCATCACCGCCTCCGCGAGCGTCGGGTGGGTGTGGACCGTCGCCGCCACGTCCGCCAGCGTCGCGCCCATCTCGATCGCGAGCGCGACCTCGGCGATCAGCTCCGAGGCCTCCGGCCCGACGATCTGCCCGCCGAGCACGAAGCCGGTCTCCCCGTCGGCGACGAGTCGGACGAACCCCTCCGTGTGGCCGGTCGTCATCGCGCGGCCGGAGGCGTTGAACGGCATCTCACCGACGACGGGGTCGAACCCCTCCGCCTCGGCCTCCGCCTCGGTCAGCCCCACCGTGCCGATCTCGGGGTCGGTGAAGACGGCCGCGGGGATCGCCTGCTGGTCCATCGCGGCCGGTTCGCCCGCGATCACCTCGGCGGCGACGATCCCCTCCTTCGAGGCCGCGTGCGCGAGCATCGGGTCGCCCGCCACGTCGCCGACGGCGTGGACGTGCTCGACCGCGCTCCGCGTCCGGTCGTCCGTCTCGATGAACCCGCGGTCGTCGGTCTCGATCCCGGCCTTCGCCAGATCGAGTCCGTCTGTGACCGGCTGGCGGCCGACCGCGACGAGGATCTTGTCGACGCCGTACGTCGATTCCTCGCCCTCCTCCGTCTCCGTGTGGAGGAGGTAGCCGCCGTCGGCGGCCTCCGACCACTCGCTCGCGCCCTCGCCGAAGTTGAACTCGACGCCCAGCTCCTCGGCACGCTTGCGGACGACCCGCTTCACGTCGTCCTCGTAGGGGTCGAGGATGTCGTCGAGCATCTCGACGACCGTCACGTCGGCGCCGAGTTTCGCGTACGTCGTCGCCAGCTCCATCCCGATGTAGCCGCCGCCGACGATCCCGAGCCGGCCCGGGACCGCCTCGGCGTCGAGCGCCTCGGCGGAACTCCAGACGTGGTCCTCGGCGAAGTCGAAGCCGGGGATCTGGATCGGGCGCGAGCCGGTCGCAACGATCGCGTGCTCGAACTCGATCGACTCGGAGCCCTGTCCCTCGCCGCCGTGGGCGACGCGGGCGGTGTGCTCGTCGACGAACGAGGCGGTCCCCTCGATCAGGTTGACGCCGTTCGCCTTACAGAGCTTCTCGACGCCCCCAGTCAGTTGATCGACGACCCCGTCTTTCCACTCGACCATCTTCCCCACGTCGACGGCGGGGTCCGCGTGGATACCCATCGACTCGGCGTTGCCGGCCTCGTGGGCGAGCCCCGAGCCCGTGATCAGCGCCTTCGAGGGAATACAGCCGCGGTTGAGGCAGGCGCCGCCGTAGGCGTCCCTCTCGACCAAGGTCGTGTCGAGCCCCTCCTGTGCGGCGCGGATGGCGGCGACGTAGCCGCCCGGTCCCGCCCCGATCACCAGTACCTCCGTTCCGGTTGCGATGTCTCCGACGACCATTATTGAGTCAACAGTAGCAGCGGGTGTTCAAGGTGTTCCATCACGGTGTTCGCGAACTCGGCCGCGACCGCGCCGTCGATCACGCGGTGGTCGATCGACAGCGACAGGGGGAGCGTCGGCGCCGCGACGACCTCGCCGTCGCGAACGACCGGGCGCTCCTCGATGGCGCCCAGCCCTAAGATCGCGGTCTCGGGGTAGTTGATGATCGGCGTGGCGTACTCCCCGCCGATGGCACCGAAGTTGGTGATCGAGAACGTGCCCCCCTTCATCTCCGCCGGTTTGAGCTTGCGCTCGCGGGCGCGAGAGGCGAGGTCCCTGACCTCTGCGGCCAGCTCGAAGAGCCCCTTCTCGTCGACGTCCTCGACGACCGGCACCATCAGCCCGGCGTCGGTCGCGACGGCGATCCCGAGGTTGTAGTCGCCCTTCAACACGATCTCCTCGTCGTCCTCGCGGAGCTCGCTGTTGAGGTACGGGTACTCCTGCAGCCCCGCGACGATCGCCTTCATCACGAACGGCATGTAGGTGAGCGTCACCCCCCGCTCCTCCGCCCGCGGCTTCAGCGCCTCTCGCGCCTCCACGAGGGCGTCGACCTCGGCGGTGTCGTGATGAGTGACGTGGGGGGCGGTGTACTTCGACCGCTCCATCTGCTTCCCGATGGTGCGCCGCACGCCGCGGTAGGGGACGGTCTCGTCGGTCGCGCCGGGCGCGTCCGCCTCGGCCGCGGAGGTTGCAGCTCCGCCGGCCTCCGCGCTCGCCGAGGTCGACGAGGCGTCGACGGACTTCGGTTCGGGTGCGGAGTCGTCAACGTCCGCTTCCGCCCCCAACTCCAGCGCCTCCGCGTACGCCCGAACGTCCTCGCCGGTGACGAACGCCTCGCCGTCCCGGGTCTCGTCGGTCGGCACGTCGTCGACGTCGACGCCCAGATCGCGAGCGACCTTCCGGGTCGCGGGCGTCGCGAGCGTCGTCTCGCGGCCGGCGGGCTCGGGGGCGTCAGACGGGGCGTCCGCGGCTCCCGATTCCGCTACCGAGTCCGCCCCGTCGGCACCGCGCTTTTTCACGGCCGACGTACGACCGCCGGACCCGGAGTCGGTCGGGGTCGGCGCGGGCTTCGGCTCGGGCGCGTCGGACGAGGAAACGACGGCGGGGCCGTCGCCGTCGCTGTCGCCGGCCTCGTCGCCGTCGCCGCCTTCCGCCCGCGCCCGCACGTCGGCCTCGCTGATCCGGCCGCCGGGACCGCTCCCGTCGACGGCGCCGATGTCGACGCCCAGTTCGCGGGCGAGCCGGCGGGCCGACGGCGGCGCGAAGGTCCGGCCGGACGGGGTTTCGGGCTCCCCCGCGTCGGTGTCGGCCTCGACATCGGCGTCGCCGGTGTCGGCGTCCGGGTCTGTCGCGTCTGCCTCCGTCTCCGCCGCGTCGGCGTCGCGTTCCGCGGTCGCCGAGTCGGCCGCCTCTCCGCCGCCAGCCTCGCCGCCCTCGACGTCCTCGCCGACGCGGAACGAGATGATCACGTCGCCGACGGGGACGATGTCGCCCTCCTCGGCGAACAGCTCCTCGACGACCCCGTCGTACCGCGAGGGGACCTCGACGAGCGCCTTGTCGGTCTCGACCTCCGCGACCGGCTGGTCCTCCTCGACGCGGTCGCCGGGCGCGACCAGCCAGGTGACCAGTTCGCCCTCGGCGACCCCTTCGCCCACGTCCGGCAGTTTGAACTCTTTGACCGGCATACTCAGAACTCCACCGCCTCCCTGATACCCTCCTCGATGCGCGCCGCGGTCGGGAGGTAGTAATCTTCCAGCGCGTACAGCGGGTACGGCACGTCGAACCCGGTGACCCGTTTCACGGGCGCTTCCTGATACAGCAGCGCCTCCTCCTGGATGATCGCCGTGATCTCGGCCGCGAGCCCGCCCGTCTTCGGGGCCTCGTGGACGACGACGGCGCGCCCGGTGGCCTCGAACGCCTCGACGATCGCCTCGCGGTCGAGCGGCGAGACGGTTCGGAGGTCGACGACCTCGCAGTCGATCCCCTCCTCGGCGAGCGTCTCGGCGGCCTCCAGCGTCGGGCGCGTCATGGCGCCGTAGGTGAACACTGCCACGTCGCCGCCCTCGCGGCGGGTGGCCGCCTCGCCGATGGGGACGGTGTACGGCTCCTCGGGCACCTCGTCGCGGAACGCCCGGTAGATGAGCTTCGGTTCGAGGAAGACCACCGGATCGGGGTCGCGGATCGACGCGGCCAACAGCCCCTTCGCGTCGTACGGGGTCGAGGGGATGACGACCTTCAACCCGGCCTCGTGGGCGTAGAACGCCTCCTTCGACTCGGAGTGGTGCTCGGGCGCCCGGATTCCCCCGCCGTACGGGGCGCGTAAGGTCAACGGGAGCGTGAACCGCCCCCGGCTCCGGGTGCGGAAGCGGGCCATGTGGGAGACGATCTGGTCGAATCCCGGGTACATGAACCCGGAGAACTGGATCTCGGGGACGGGTCTGAGCCCCATCGCGGCCATGCCGACCGCGGCGCCGACGATCCCCGACTCCGCGAGGGGGGTGTCGACGACGCGGTCGCCGCCGAACTCGTCGAACAGGCCCTCCGTCGCGCGGAAGACGCCGCCGTTCTTCCCCACGTCCTGACCCAACACGAGGACGTCGTCGTCCTCGCGCATCTCGGTGTACAATCCGTCTCGAACCGCCTGTACCACGGTGAGGTTCTGTGTCTCGCTCATTCACTCCTCCAGGAACGCCTCGTTGCCGCGCGCCTCGCGGAACGCCGCGAACTCCTCGTACTGCCGCTCCAGTTCCGGCGGGAGCTCCGCGTACGCGTGCTCGAACATCTCCCTTGGCGTCGGCCGCGCCTCCGACTCGGCCGCCTCGATGGCCTCCGCTACTCGCGTCTCGACCGCGGTCTCGATCTCCGCGACGCGCTCGTCGTCGAGCACCCCCTCGGACCGGAGGTAGCGCTCCAGCCGCGGGATCGGGTCCTTCGCCTTCCACCGCTCGACCTCGTCCTCGTCGCGGTAGACCGTCGGGTCGTCGGCGGTCGTGTGGGCGCCGAACCGGTACTGGACCGCCTCGATCAGCGTCGGGCGCGGGCGGTCGGTCTCCGGGTCGCGCGCCTTCTCGACGGCCGCCTTCGTGACGCTGTACACCGCCAGCGGGTCCATCCCGTCGACCTGCACCCCGTCGATCCCGTACGCCTCCGCCTTCTGGGCCAGCGTCGCGCTCCGCGTCTGCCGCTCGCGGGGCACGGAGATGGCCCACTGGTTGTTGTTACAGAAGAAGACGGTCGGCGTGTCGAACACGCCGGCGAAGTTGACCCCCTCGTGGAAGTCGCCCTCGCTGGTCGCGCCGTCGCCGAAGTAACAGAGGAACACCTCGTCGGTACCCCGGAGCTTCGAGGCCCACGACGCGCCGGTGGCGTGGGGGACCTGCGAGGCGATGGGCACCGCGACCGGGAAGACGTTCACGTTCTCCGGGGTCGCGTTGCCCGCCTCGTGGCCCATCCAGTAGAGCAGGGTCTGTTTCAGCGGGAGTCCGCGCACGAGCGCCGCGCCGTGCTCGCGGTACGAGGGGACGATCCAGTCGTCCTCGTCGAGCGCGTGCGCGGAGCCGATCTGCGCGCCCTCCTGTCCCGACAGCGGCGGATACGTCCCCATCCGCCCCTGCCGCTGGAGGCTCACGGCGCGCCCGTCGAAGTGCCGCGCCAGCCGCATGTGCCGGTACATCTCGACGAACTCCTCGCCGCCGAGGTCCGGCACGTCGCCGACGACCTCCCCGTCCTCGTCGAGCACGCGGACCGGATCGTCGTACGCCCTGTCGAACACGCTCACGGTCGGACCAACCTCTTCATACACGAACGGTTCGCCGCCCGGGTATTATTGTTTTCGTAAATAGTTTATTATAGTCAGAAATCGGTAGGAGCGATGAGGAACTGTCCATCAGATTGGAGAAGAATCGGACGTTTTTGAACAATCCAAGCTGCGTTCGGCAATATTTTCGCCAATATCGTCGTTTCGGCGAACAGTACCGAACGATCGGGTAGGTTTCTCCGCCGATCGGGGCCACGGCTAACCGGCGAAGAGAGTACCGAAAGGAAACGAGACGTTTCGTCCTCAACTACCCGAGCCGGAAGGAAGGCTCGTCGGGCTCGCCGTCGAGGTCCTCGAGCTGGATCACCTCTTCGTCGCCGTCCTCCAACTGCTCGCGGAGGTAGTTGACGTAGCGTTTGTGCTCCTCCAGCTGCTCGCGGAGGTGGTCGGCCTCGAGCTCCAGCCGCTCGTGCTCGCGCACGAAGCTCTTCGGGACCTCGATCTTCGGGGGGAACGACTCCCTGCTCTCGCCCATGCTGTCGAGCTCCGCCTCCGGGACGACCCGGACCTGTCCGTCGTGGGCAACGAGCGTATCCACGTAGTCCCGGAAGACGGCCGACAGCGAGATGTCTCGCTCCTCGGCGATGTCGCGGAGGGTCTCGAACGCGTCCTCGTTGACGCGGAACGAGATCGTCTTGTTCTTGTTGCCCATTATCGGACCGATCGGCGCGCCGACTACTTAAGCGTTTGTCAGACGGTCGCAAGATCGAGACTCGTCTCGGGGATCGAAACGGAGCCAGGGCGCGCCGATCGCGTCAGGGCTCCGGCGCGCCGGTCGGCTCCGTCCCGTCGGAGGCGGCGTCGCCGCCCGCGGACCCGTCGTTCGCGGACCCGCCGTCGGCGAACTCGTCGCCGTCGCCCGCGAGTTCGTCGCCGTCACCCTCGTCGAGGTCTTCGAGGGCCGACAGCGCGGCGGCCTTGTACGTCTCGGGGTCGAGGTCGTACTCCTCGCGGGCCATCCGCGCGTACTCGTTCCCCTCGTCGTCGAACGCGGCGACGCGCTCGATCGTTCGCGTGGCCGTCTCGGCGACCCAGCGGTCGCGGGTGTCGACGTCGACCTCGGTGATCGACTCGGGGCGGACCGAGACCCGGACGGTGCCGTCGTCGGTCTCGTACGTCCGGGGCTTCCCCACGACTGCGACGTAGGCGGGCGGTTCCAGATCGCGGAGTTTGGAGGCGGCCTCGGGCTGGTACTGGCCGGCGTACACGAAGAACGTGCCCGTCGGGTCGACGATGCGGCCGCGCCAGTACTCGGCGTCCTCGCCCACGTCCTCCTTCTCCGTGAGGGTGCCGACGAAGAACACGCGGTTCGATGACTCGCCCGTCGGCAACAGCGCGTAGACGGGGGCGCGCTCGTCGTCGGACTCGGTGAACGTGTAGCCGGCGTCGTTGAACTCGCTCGCGAACACGCGCCGGGCGACCTCTCGGGTGGGTGCGGATTGACTCATTTAGATCGACCTCGCTTCGATCAGCGCGCTTTCAACGTCGACGGCACCGGGGTCTTCCATCTCGTCGACCAGGACGTACCGGCCGAAGGTGGGGCCGGTGACGCGGTAGTACCGCCCGAGCACGTCGTCGCCCATCTCCTCGGCGACGACGGTGGTGTCGAGCGCGTCCATCGCCATGTCCTTGGCCTCCTCCAAGCCCATCCCGGTGAGTTCCTCGGTGGCCTCGCGGTCGAAGATGACCTCGGTGACGGTCTCGCCGTCGTCGAGGACGCCCTTGATCCGGAGGTCGAACTCGCCCTCGACCTGTCCGTGCTCGGAACACCGCCCGTTCTGGAGGACGCGCGTGCAGTCGTCCTCTGGGCAGCGCTTGATCAGCCCGGAGCCGGACTGGATGTCGACGAGGGCGCCCTCGACGGTGTCGGCGTTGTCGCCGACCTCGATCTCCTCGTCGATTTCGGTGATACCGGTGGTCCGGTTGAGCTTCACCGAGTAGCTCCCCTCGTACTCGTCGGTGACGACGTTGGAGAGTTCGTACGCCTGTCCCTCCTCCAGTTCGGGGAGGTCGGAGGTCTCGAAGGCGACGAACTTGATCGTGCCCGACTCGTCGCCGAAGAGCCCGACCTGCGAGATCGAGTCGCTGCGGGGCTCCCACAGGTCGACCAGTTCCACGCGCAGGTCGACCCACTGCTCGTCCTCGTCGATCTCGTCGACGAGCACGGACTCGCTGCCGCCGCGGCCGAGCTCGTCGCGCTCCATCCCGGCGTCTTCGAGGTAGCTGTTGGTGACGCTCCGGCGCGCCTCGTCGAGGGGGACGCGGTACTCGTTGACGAGGTTCTCCAGTCGCTCCTCGATTTCGTCGGTATCCACGTCTAGGTGGTCCGAGAACTGTTCCGCCATCGCTTCCGCTTCCTGTCGCAGTTCGCTCATGGGGTGTCTCCGCCTCCGGTCGTGTTTCAATGGGAGGCGTACGACGGTTGGTTCCTCACGGTATTAAAAATCCCGCAACCACGGTGAAAGTGGACGAATTAGCCACTCTGGCGCCTCGAACCGCGTTTTTCTCAGCTCTCGGCAGATCCACGGACGCAATCGATCGGGGTGGCGTCTGACGCCCGTCAGCCACGCGCGGGCGCCGTTTCGAGTGGAACCGTACCACGCGAAGTGTCCACGCGCGACACTATCGCCAACGGACCTATATCCGACGCGCCGGTACGGCCTCTATGGACGACCGACTCGAACGCGTCATCCGCCAGCAGCTCCGCAAGGCGGGCGAGCAGTTCGAGGAGGCAAAGCGGGCGTACTCCGAGGCGAAGGACGACCCGGCGGGCGACGGCGCGGGGGCGAAGCGGTACGACCTCCCGACCGACGACGACGGGCGCGCCCGGATCGTCTGTCGTCGGCACGCGGAGCGTCGGACGGTCCCCGTCGACGAAGAGGGGCGGCCGTCGTGTTTCGAGGGCGGCCACCCCGACTGCGAGGGGTGCGCGGAGGACGTGCGGGAGGGGTTCGTCGAGACCTGGTAAGCGGGGAGGATTGGTGGGTGAGGAGACGCGGAAGGGGTCGCGAGAAACACCCAAAGCGGTTTCTCTCCCGGCGTCCTCACACGACGCATGAGACGGACGACGGTCGTCGTCGCGCTCCTCGTCGCGGTCGGCGTCGGGCTCGCGGCCTCCGGCTTCTTCGCCGGCGCGGGCGACGAGGCGCCGCCGCCGACCGTCGACGAGCCGGCGCCCGCGGCGGTGGACGAGGCGTCGCTCATCGCGGTCGACGGCGACTACCGGCTCTGGCCGTACACGAGCCGGAGCACCTCGGTCGAGGGCCGGACGCTCGCGATCAACGTCCTCTTCGACGCCGACGCGGAGACGACGCGGCGGGCGATCGAGGGGCGGTCGGGGGCCGACTGGGAGGAGACCGAGGCGGCCGAGGCGGCGGCGACCGCCGACGTCGAGCAGGTGGAAGCGCTCGTCGAGCGCGACTGGGCGGACGCGCACAGCTCCGACCGCTACAGCTACGTGGAGGGACCGGACGGCGGCGTCTGGCTGGAGGAGACGTTCGAGCTCCACGACGGGGCGTACCTCGGCGTGCGCGACCACCTCCGGGCGTACGAGTCGCCGGACGGCGCCTACACCGCGGTGCAGGCACACGAGGAATACTACGACTGGTTCCGGCTCCGCCACACGGTGCCGGGCATCGACGACCCGTCGGTGCGGCTCGAAGACGAGTTCATCCACGGCGCGGTCGACGCCGAGGTCAGCCGCGAGTACCGCGGTATCGAGGGCGGCTGGAGCGACGGCTGGGTCTCGGTGATCGAACTGGCGTCGCTGGCGGCCCTAGGGGGCGCGCTGCTCCGACGCCGGACCCGGGCCGCGGCGGTCGAACTCGCGCAGCGGACGCGGCGAGAGGCGGTTCGACACGCCGACGCCGCGGTCCTCGGCGCCGCGCTCGCGGCCGTCATCGTCGGCGTCCGGGTGGCGGGGGTCGCGTTGGAGACCGCGTACCCCGGGGCCGGACCGAAGCTCATCGCCGCCCCGCTGTACCTCGTCATCGCGGTCGGGATTCCGGCGCTCGTCGTGGCTCGGACGCCCGAGTCGGAGCCGAGCGCGGCGCTTCTCGGCGTCGTCGTCGGGCTCGGCGCGGGGTTCGTGATCGACTTCGCCGCGCTCGGCGTGGCGGTGCCGCCCGACCTCCTCGTCCACCGGGTCGCCCTGCTCGCCGCGCTCGGCGTCGCCGCGACGGGGCGCGCCGCCGCGGATCGCCCGGTGCTCGCGGCGGGGCTGGCGGGGTGGGCGATCGGGCTGGCGCTGCCGCTCGCCGACGTGATCTGAACGGAGGCTTGAGGGCTCTCGCGGTCGTCTCTGGCGGAGTGACGGACGTACTGGCGGTTCGATCCGGCGGCGACACCACAGAAGAGATATACGCGAGGGGCGAAACAGTCGACGAACGCATGACGCGGCAGATCGGTCGGCGAGAGCTGCTCGCCGGAACGGGGATCGCAGCCCTGAGCGCCGGCTGTCTCGGCCGCACGCGGAACATCGCGGGGCGCGATCGGTCCTCGCAGCTAACCGTAGAGATCAACGCCCCGCCCGCCGACAGCGACCCCAACGCGATCCGGATCGCCAGACACCTCGCGAAGAACCTGAACGCGGTGGGCGTCGACGCCCGGATCAACACGCTCGGACACACCGACCTCCGGCGGAAGGTACTCATCAACCACAACTTCGACGTGTACGTCGGACAGTTCCGGGAGGCGGAGCCGTTCGACCCCGACGCGATGTACGGGTACATCCACTCCCGGTTCGCCGCGGAGTCGGGGTGGCAGAACCCGTTCGGTCTCACCGACGTCAACGGCGTCGACGAACTGCTCGCGAGCCAGCGGCGGGCCGACGGGGGCGAGCGGCGCGAAGTCGTTGCGGACCTTCAGCGGACCCTCTGCGAGCTACAGCCGTTCACCGTCGTCGCGTTTCCCGACCCACTCACCGCGGTCCGCGAGGACCGCTTCGAGAACTGGACGAACCGCCAGCCGCTCTCGGTGGGAGGGCTGCTCGGGCTGGAGCGCGTCGACGGCGCGGACGGAGGCACAGACGGAGGCGGGTCCGGGAGCGAAACGATCGACGACGGGGGGAACGAGACCGCCGACGGCAACGAGACCGCCGCCGACGGGACCGCCGGCAACGAGACCGACGGGGGGCTGATCGACGACAACCCGCTCACGGACGGCGACGACGCGGACGACGCCGACACCCTCCGGCTCGTGACGACCGACGAGCGCATCACGCAGAACTGGAACCCGATCGCCGCCGAGTACCGGCGCTACGGCACCTTCACCTCCCTGCTGTACGACCGGCTCGCGCTGATCGACGACGGGGAGGTGATCCCGTGGCTCGCCGCCCGCTGGGACCGGGTCGGCGAGTCGGTGATCGAGGTGTCGCTTCGAGAGGCCAACTGGCACGACGGGGAGCCGGTGACGGCCGACGACGTCGTGTTCACCTACGAGTTCCTCCGGGACACCTCGATGGGAACGACCGAGTCGTCGGTGCCGACGCCGACGTTCCGCGGCCGCGTCTCGGCCGTCGAGTCGGCAACCGCCGTCGACGAGATGACGGTTCGGCTGACGCTCGACGGCGTCAACGACGCGGTCGGCGTGCGCGCCCTCCAGGTCCCGATCCTCCCGAAGCACGTCTGGGAGGAGCGGACCGGGGTGGCGACGATCGCCGGGTTCGAGTTCGACGCGGAGACGACCGAGGCCGTGGTGACGAACAACGAGAATCCGATCGGGAGCGGCCCGGTGCGCTTCGTCGAGGCCGCCCCCGAGGAGTCGGTCGCCTTCGAGCGCAACCCGGACCACTTCCTCGTGCGCGAGGCGGACGGCGAAGACGGGTCGGCCGACGGCACGGACGACGGGCAGGGCGGCGACGAGACGGACCCGCTGGCGGAGATCCCCGAGCGATTCCGCGGGAAGCCGGCGTTCGACCGGCTGGAGATCGAGGTGATGGGGTCTGACATCGCCGCGGTGCAGGCGGTCGGCGACGGGTTCGCTGACGCGACCGTTTCGAACCTCGGCCCGGATGCCGTCCCGCGGATCGGGCGCGAGGCCGACGCGCGGCTCGTCGCGGGTCGGTCCGGCGGGTTCTATCACGTTGGATACAACACCCGGCGGGCGCCGCTGTCGAACCCGCGGTTCCGCGGGGTGCTCGCGTCGTTGATCGACAAACAGACCCTCGTCGACGTCGCGTTCGACGGGTACGCCGAGCCCGCCGCCTCGCCGCTCGCCGCCACTCCGGAGTGGGTGCCCTCGGACCTCCGGTGGGAGGACCGAGAGACCGATCCCGTCCACCCGTTCATCGGCGAGTCCGGCTCGCTCGACGCCGAGACGGCCCGTGACCGGCTCCGCGAGGCCGGGTACCGGTTCGACGAGGAGGGGCGGCTGCTCGCGCCGAGCACATGAATCCGCTTCTGTCGGTCGTGAGTTCGCTCGTGCTGTGGGTTGGGTCGGCGCTGCTCGCTGCGAGCGTCGCCATCATCCGCCCGCGGCGGCTGTACGCGCTCTGGAACGACCTGGGCGACCGGCTGTGGGAGATCCGGAGACCCCTCGCCGCGCTGGTGGTGGTGCTCCTGGCGAGCGCGGTCGGGCGGAGCTCGCTCCAGACGATCTCCGGGCTGTTCGGCCTGCGGCTGACGTGGGCTATCTACGCCTTGGAGGGGAACTTCGTCGCGTGGGTGCAGGCGACGCTCGGCTCCCCGCAGCTGACGATGTACTTCTCGTCGGTGTACGTGTACGGGTACGTGTTCCTGCTCGCGTTCCCGTTCCTCGCGTATCTGGCCCTGCCGCGGACGACGACGGTGAAGCGGCTCATCGTCGCGTACGCCCTCAACTACGCGATCGGGCTCGTGCTGTACACGGTCGTGCTCGCGCACGGGCCGCGCAACGTCATGCCCGAGATGGTGACCTCGCTGCTTTTCACCCACAACCCGGAGTTCATGGCGCTGACCGGCGAAGTGAACGAGCCGGCGAACGTCTTCCCCTCGCTGCACACGTCGCTGTCGGTGACCGTCGGGACGTTCGCGGTCCTGACCCGGCGGGAGTACCCGCTGTGGACGCCGATCGCCGCGTGGCTCGCGACGAGCGTGGTGATCGCGACGATGTACCTCGGAATCCACTGGCTCACCGACGTGATCGGCGGGATCGCACTCGCGCTCGGCGCGGTGTCCCTGTCGTATCGGCTCGTCGACGAAGAGGGGGAGCGGAGAGCTGGAGGCGGTGGCGGGGAGGAAGACGGCGGCGACGGCGAGGAGTAGTCCGGTTCTCAGTCGAAAGCGGCGGTGACTACCCTTCGACGAGCCGTTCGAGCTGCTCCGGGGGCACCGCGCCGCGGGCGGCGTGGCCGTCGTACGCGAACGTCGGGACGCCGGTGACCCCGCGCTCCCGCGCCGCGGTGAACAGGTCGGTGACGCGGTCGCGGAGGTCGTCGTCTCCGAGCGCCTCGTCGACGACGGCGGGGTCGAACCCCTCCACGCGCTCCGCGATGTCGGCGAGCACCTCGCGGTCGCCGATGTCGCGGCCATCCTGCCACAGCGCGGCGAAGACCGCCTCGTCGAACGCGAGCCACGAGTCGGGCGCGGTCTCCCGGACGTGCACCGAGACGATCTGCGCCGGGAGCGAGTCCACGTCGGACCGCAGCTCTTGGGCCATCTCGGCGTCGTACTCCTCCTGTAGCCGCCGGACGTTCTCACGGGCCTGCTCGTAGTACTCCTCGTCTTTCCCGTTGTCCGCGGACTCGTCGATCTCGCCGTCCGGCCCGCGCTGGCCCGCCCGGAGATCGAACGGGTGCCAGTCGATCGCGAGCGGCTCCTCGCGCGTCTCCTGATACCGCGCGAGCGACTGCCGGCCGAGGTAGCAGAACGGGCAGACGTAGTCGGAGTAGACGGTGATCGACTCGGGCGCGTCGCGATCCGGTTCGTCCGCGGCATCCGCGGCGTCCGCGGCGTCGGTGTTCGACATACCGCCGGTTCGGCCGCGAGGGGCAAAGGCCGTTCGGCGGCGGCGATCGCCACGGTTTAAGATAACCGAGTGATACCACCCGAATATGCCATCTGGACGCGACCCCGTTTCGCCGCCCGTCGCGCTCGCGATCGCCGGCAGCGACGCCGGCGGCGGGGCGGGGATACAGGCCGACCTGAAGTCGATGACCGCGCACGGCGTCTTCGGCACCGCGGTCGTGACGGCGACGACCGCCCAGAACACCCGTGGCGTCCGCGACGTGCACGCGGTGCCGCCGGCGCACGTCGCGAGCCAGTACGACGCCGTCGTCGACGACTTCGACGTAGGCGCGGTCAAGACCGGGATGCTCGCGGCGGCCGAGACGGTCGAGACCGTGACCGGACTGGTCGCGGCGGTCGAGGCCCCGGTCGTCGTCGACCCGGTGATGGTCGCGGCGAGCGGCGACCGCCTGCTGTCCCCGGAGGCGGAGGCCGCCTACGAGGGGCTGATCGAGGCGGCGACGCTCGTCACGCCCAACGCCGACGAGGCCGAGGTGCTGGTCGACGGGCCGGTCGAGACGCCGGCAGACGCCGAGCGCGCGGGCCGGGAGCTGGTTGCGGCCGGCGCCGACGCCGCGCTCGTGAAGGGCGGTCACCTCGGCGACGGGGAGCGCGTGACCGACACGCTCGTTGTCGGGAGCGAGGGAGGAGACGACGGAGCGGACGGCTCCGGTTCGCCGACCGCGCTCCGGTTCGAGAACTCCCGCGTCGCGACCGACGCGACCCACGGCTCGGGCTGTGCGCTGTCGAGCGCGATCACGGCCCGGCTGGCGCGCGACGAACCGCTCCGCGAGGCGGTCGCCGCCGCGGTCGACGGGATGGGTCCCGCGATCCGGCGCGGCTACGACGTGGGCGAGGGCCCCGGCGCGGTCAACCCGACCGCGTTCGACGGGGGCGCGTAAGTTCGACGGGGGCTAGGGTTTCGTCCGCGGTCAGGCGGCCCGCCGGGTCAGATGAAGTTGAGCGGGACCATCAGCAGGACGCCGAGCGCGATCCCGCCGGCGAGCACCGGCTTCCCGCCGCTCGGCAGGTCCGTCCCGGTTTCGAGCGCCTCGGGGATGAACTCGGAGAGGACGAGGTAGATCATCGCGCCCGCCGCGAACCCGAAACCGTACGGGAGGAACTCGCGGGCGTAGCGGACGAACGCGAACGCGACGACCGCCCCGATCGGCTGCGGCAGGCTGGAGAACACCGACCACCACACCATCTTCCACTTCGAGACGCCCATCGACCGCAGCGGGATGGAGATGGCGGTCCCCTCGGGGACGTTGTGGATCGAGATCGCGAGGGTCATGAACACCGCCAGAAGCGGGACCGTGAACCCGAACAGCTGGGTCACGCCCTCCAGTCCGAGGTCGGCGAAGGAGACGCCGACCGCGATCCCCTCCGGGAAGCTGTGGACCGTCAGCACGCCGAGGATCAGGACGAGCTTCTTGAAGTCGGCCTCCTCGTACTCCTGCGGGTCGATCTCGGCGTCCATCAGCACGTCGTGGGCGAGGACGACGAGGGCCACGCCGGCGAGCACGCCGATCCCGATCTCCGCCGGCGTCCCCTCGGCGAGCCCCTCGTCGACGAGGCCGAACAGGGACGCCGCCAGCATGATCCCGGAAGCGAACCCCCACAGCACCACGTTGCCGCGGTCGCTGATCGAGTCGAAGAAGAAGAACGGGAGCGCGCCGACGCCCGTCGCGAGCGCCGTGATCAGCCCCGCGACGAAGACGAACGCGAACGCGTCGAGCGCGACCATCGATCGCGTGAGCGTACGCGGATAACGCACATAATCCCACCGAGCGATGCCAGGGTCCGGGAAGCCGAGCGATGCCAAGGTCCGGGAAGCCGAGCGACGCCGACCGCCGCGCGCGGCTGCACACCCGTAGGGTTTTACCCGCCGACGGCGGGAGTACGGACATATGCCAACGGGGATCGTCGGAGAGTTTCTCGATCTCAAGGCGGAGACCGACGCGGATGTCCTCGCCATGCAGTGCGGCGACTTCTACGAGTTCTTCGCGGACGACGCCGAACTGGTCGCCGACGAGCTGGATCTCACCGTCTCGCAGAAGTCCTCGCACGGCTCGTCGTACCCGATGGCGGGCGTGCCGCTCTCGGAGCTCACCCCCTACGTGAAGGCGCTCGTCGAGCGCGGCTACCGGGTCGCCGTCGCCGACCAGTACGAGACGGACGACGGCCACGCCCGCGAGATCACCCGCGTCGTCACGCCCGGCACCCTGCTGGAGACCGCCGACGACGACGCCCGGTACCTCGCGGCGGTCGTCCGCGAGGGGGACGGGCCGGGCGCTGGCGCGTCGGCGACCGAAGGCGACGACGCCGACGGCCCCTACGGGCTCGCGCTCGCCGACGTGACCACCGGGCGATTTCTCGTCACCGAGGTCGAGACCGCCGACGACCTCCGCGCGGAGCTGTACCGCTTCGACCCCGCGGAGGTGCTTCCGGGGCCGCGCGTCCGCAACGACAACGGGCTGCTCGGGGCGGTCCGCGAGGACCTGTCGGGGTCGGTCTCCGTCTTCGACGCGGAGGCGTTCGCGCCGGGGCGCGCGACCCACGCGGTCCGCGAGCAGTTCGGCCGCGAGACCGCCGACAGCGTCGGGATCGACTCCGAGCTGGCGCTGCGCGCGGCGGGCGCGGTCCTCGGCTACGTCGAAGAGACGGGCGCGGGCGTGCTGGCGTCGATCACCCGCCTCACCGCCTACGGCGACGACGACCACGTCGCCGTCGACGCCACGACCCAGCGCAACCTCGAGCTCACCGAGACGATGCGCGGCGACGCCGACGGCTCGCTGTTCGAGACGGTCGATCACACCGTCACGGCCGCCGGCGGGCGGCTGCTCCGAGAGTGGCTCACGCGCCCGCGGCGGGACCGTGAGGAGCTGGACCGCCGGCTCGACGCGGTGGAGGCGCTGGCGTCGGCGGCGCTCGCGCGCGACCGCCTGCGGGAGACGCTCGGAGACGCGTACGACCTCGAACGCCTCGCGGCGCGGGCGACGAGCGGGAGCGCGGGTGCCCGCCAACTCCTCTCGGTGCGGGACTCCCTCGCGCTGGTTCCCGAACTCTCGGACGCCGTCTCCGGGACCGCGCTCGCCGACTCGCCGGTCGCCGCGGTGCTGGAAGAAATCGACCGCGAGCGCGCCGCGACCCTCCACGACGAGCTCGCGGACGCGCTCGCGGAGGACCCGCCGAAGACGAAGACGCAGGGCGGACTGCTCCGGAAGGGGTACGACGACGAGCTCGACGAGCTGATCGCGCGCCACGAGGAGGTCGAGGGGTGGCTCGACACGCTCGCGGAGCGCGAGAAGCGGCAGTACGGTCTGAGCCACGTCACCGTCGACCGCAACAAGACGGACGGCTACTACATTCAGGTCGGCAAGTCCGCGGCCGACGGAGTCCCCGAGCACTACCGCGAGATCAAGACGCTGAAGAACTCGAAGCGGTTCGTCACCGAGGAGCTCGAAGAGCGGGAGCGCGAGGTGCTCCGGCTGGAGGAGGCCCGCGGCGAGCTGGAGTACGAGCTGTTCGAGGAGCTGCGCGAGCGGGTCGCGGCCGACGCCGAACTGCTGCAGGACGTGGGGCGGTCGGTCGCCCAGATCGACGCGCTCGCGTCGCTGGCGACCCACGCCGCCGGCAACGACTGGACGCGCCCCGATCTGACCGACGAGCGCCGGCTCGACGTGGAGGCCGGGCGCCACCCCGTCGTCGAGCGGACGACCGACTTCGTGCCGAACGACCTCCGGCTCGACGGGGAGCGCGGCTTCCTCATCGTCACCGGCCCGAACATGAGCGGGAAGTCGACGTACATGCGGCAGGCGGCGCTGATCCAGCTGCTCGCGCAGGCGGGGTCGTTCGTCCCCGCACGGGCGGCCGCGGTCGGGCTCGTCGACGGGATCTACACCCGCGTCGGCGCGCTCGACGAGCTGGCGCAGGGGCGCTCGACGTTCATGGTGGAGATGCAGGAGCTGTCGAACATCCTCCACTCGGCGACCGCCGACTCCCTCGTCATCCTCGACGAGGTCGGGCGCGGCACCGCCACCTACGACGGCATCTCGATCGCGTGGGCCGCGACCGAGTACCTCCACAACGAGGTGCGCGCGCGAACGCTCTTTGCTACGCACTACCACGAGCTGACGACGCTGGCCGACCACCTCCCCCGAGTCGCCAACGTCCACGTCGCCGTCGACGAGCGCGACGGGGAGGTGACGTTCCTCCGGACCGTCCGCGACGGCCCGACGAACCGGTCGTACGGGGTCCACGTCGCCGACCTCGCCGGCGTCCCGGAGCCGGTCGTCTCCCGCGCCGACACGGTGCTCGACCGGCTCCGCGAGGAGAAGGCGATCGAGGCGAAGGGGGGATCGCGGGGCGGGGACCGCGGGGGCGAGAGCTCCGCCGGCACCGCCAACGGTGACCCGGAACAGGTCGTCTTCGACCTCTCGTCCGGGTCGTTCGCGGGGGAGGGCGACGGCGATTCCGGGGTACCCGGTGCGGCCGAGCCCGAAAACAACCGGAACGGAGCGGAGCCGGAGTCGGTGTCACCCCGCGCCGGAGAGCCCGGCGAGACCGCGGAGACCGACCGGCTTGACACCGAGATCCGCGCCGTGATCGAGGAGCTGAGCGATGTCGACGTCGCAGAGACCGCGCCGGTGGAGCTGCTGTCGCGGGTACAGGAGTGGCAGGAGCGGCTCGGCGAGAACCGATGACGGCCAGTGCGACGTAGCGTCTGACGTAAGAACTAATGTCCGACCTCGTCGTGTGGTGTGTATGGGTATTATGAGCAAGATCCTCGGCGGGGGCGGGAACCGCTCCGTCGACGACTACGTCGAGCTCGACCTCGACGACTTCGCCGAGGCGCACGCGGACACGGGCATGCAAGTACACATCGCGGAGATCGGGGATCAGGGCGACGTGATCCCGATCAAAGACGCCGTCTACGACGGCGACTTCGTCATCGCGGACATCACCCGTCACTCCACATCGGACCGGACGATCGAACACATCATCGACGAACTGCGGCAGGTCGCCCAGGAGGTCGACGGCGACATCGTCCAGAAGGGCGACGACCAGATCGTCGTCACCCCGACCGGCGTGAGCGTCTCGCGCGAGAAGCTGTAGCGAGGGGACGACCACCGCGCCGCGACCGAACCGTGGCATATATGCCCGTCTCGCGCCCACGTACGACCGAATGGACGAGCCGGTCCTGCTGACGGGCGCCGGCGGACGGGTGGGGCAGGCCATCCTCCGCGGCATCGGCGACGACTACGAGTGGCGACTCCTCGACAGGGAGCCGCTCCCGGCGGCGAAGGTTCCAAACGGGGTCACCGACGCCGACCGGTACGTCGCCGACATCACCGACGCGGACGCCGTCCGGGAGGCGGTGGACGGCGTCGGCGCGGTGATCCACCTCGCGGGCGACCCGCGGAAGACGGCGCCGTGGGACTCCGTCCTCCGGAACAACATCGACGGGACGCAGGTCGTGATGCGCGCCGCGGTCGACGCCGGCGTCGAGAAGTTCGCGTTCGCCTCCTCGAACCACGCCGTCGGCGGCTACGAGACCGAGGACCGCACGCCGGACCTGTACCGCCCCGACGACGGCTACCGGCTCGACGGCACCGAGCTCCCCCGCCCCGGGAACCTCTACGGCGTCTCGAAGGCGGCCGGGGAGTCGCTGGGGCGCTTCCACCACGACGAACACGGGATGAGCGTCGTCTGCGTCCGCGTCGGCAACCTCACGAAGGACCACCCGCCGCGGGAGTACGAGCGCGGGCAGGCGATGTGGCTCTCGCACCGCGACTGCGCGCACCTGTTCAACCGGTGTCTGCAGGCCGACTACGGCTACGAGATCGTCTACGGCATCTCGAACAACGACCGACGCTATTACTCGCTCGAGCGCGCCCGCGAGGCCCTCGGTTACGACCCCGCCGACAACTCCGGCGACTACACGTTCGAGGGGGAGCCGAAGGCCGGAACCGACGGCACCACCGAGGGCGACGAACCAGTCAGAGACGGGGGCCACCCGGGCCTCGACGACCCCCCGGCCGATCCAAACTTCCCCACGGACCCCGACACGCCGACCGACGGCGCCTGACCGGGTGACCGCTCAAAACAGGTCGTTGACGTCCCGCCGCTTTCGCTCCGCCAGTTCCACATGATCCGCGAGCCGCGCGGCCACCTGCGGGCGGGCGTCGGGCGTGCGGAGGAACGCGAACAGCAACTCCGCGAAGGTCGTCCGGCCGGTGCCGCGCTCCTCGCGCGCGAGCGCCGCCGCGGTCTCGAAGGTCTCCTCGTCGCCGGAAGCGACCGCGCCGGCCAACGCCGGTGCCGCGAGCAGCGCGGCCGACAGGTCGAGGTCGCCGAACCGCGGGGCCGTCCCGTCGATTCGGAGCGTCGGCGGGGCCGCGCGCTCGCTCGTCTCCGGGTCGGCCGCGAGCCGGCGACACCAGTCCCGGACAGGGTCGATGTCGACTCTCCGCGGCGCCGACCCGATCCCGTCGAAGTATTCGACCGCGTTGCTCGCGCAGCCGGCCGCTCCGGACCAGTTGCGGCCAGAAGCGTGATGGGTCGCCGCCGCGGTCGCGATCAGCCCGTGGAGCAGACGCTCGTCGGGACGTTCGTCGGGACCCTCGCCGAGCGGGAGCCACGCCGCCTCCCACGGGTCATGCGCCGCGAGGACGTGCCCCTCGTTGAACAGGGCGACGCCGGCGCGGAGCGCGGCGGGAACGGTCGGGGGAACGTCCGCGCGCCGACCGTCGTCCGCGCGCTCGTCGTCGTCGCCCTCGACGGCGTCCTCTGCGGGGCCCTCGGCGGGGCACTCTCGGTCGCCGGGGGCGGGCTCGCGATCGGTCATACCGGTCCGTGGACGTTCCCGACACATAAGCGGCGAGACCGACGGCGACGGTCCCCCGGAGGACAGGGCGGGTGGGCCGGAGGGCAGGTGGGCCGGAGTGCAGGTGGGCCGGAGGGCGGAGTGCAGGTGGGCCGGAGGGCGGAGTGCCGGTGGGTCGGAGGGCGGAGTGCCGGTGGGTCGGAGGGCGGAGTGCCGGTGGGTCGGAGGGCGGAGGGGAAACGCGGTCGGTGACGGGACGGTCGCCGCACCAGTACACTAAGAAGGGCGGGGAATCTACGAGCGGTAGACGTGTCCAGTAGTCTGTTGCCGGCCGTCGCGGCGATTCTCGTGTCGGGGCTCGCCGTGCAGCTGGTCGCTCACCGGCTGAAGGTGCCGAGCGTCATCTTCTACCTCCTCATTGGGGTCGTGTTGGGGCCGGAGGTGCTGGGGCTCGTGACCCTCGAGACGTTCGGGGACGGGCTGGAGATCATCGTCGGGCTCAGCGTGGCGATCATCGTCTTCGAGGGGGCGTTCGCGCTCCGGATCGAGCGTATCCGGGGCGCGTCGACCGTGTCGCTTCGGCTGGTGACGGTCAGCGCCCTCGTGATGTTCCTCGGAACGGCGGCGGCGGTGCGGTTCTTCGAGGGGGCAAACTGGGAGATCGCGCTGCTCATCGGGGCGCTGCTCGTGGCGACGGGACCGACCGTGATCACGCCCATACTCAACGTCGTCCGGGTGAGGGACCACGTCGCGGCCGCGCTGGAGACCGAGGGGATAATCAACGACGTGACGGCCGCGATCGTCGCCGTGGTGATCTTCGAGACGCTGCTGCTCGACGACCTCGGCGTCCCGGCGACCGTGCTCTCGTTCCTCCGGCGGTTCGGCGTCGGCGTGGCCGCCGGCGTGTTCGCGGCGGCGGCGATCTACCTCCTGTTGAACAGCGACTACGTCCCCGAGCGCGACGTGCAGGCGTCGCAGTTCCTCGTGTTGGCGGCGGCGGTGGGGGCGTTCGCGGCCGCCGAGGCCGTCGCCGCCGAGGCGGGAATCGCGGCGGCGGCGACGAGCGGGATCATCCTCGGGAACCTGGATATCGACAACAGAGAGGAGATCGAGCGGTTCGCCGAGAACACGACGCTCATCGTCCTCTCGTTCGTGTTCATCTCGTTGGCCGCGCTGATCGACGTCGAGGCGATCGCGGAACTCGGCGTCGGCGCCGTCGGGATCGTGCTCGCGGTCATGCTCGTGTTGCGGCCGCTCGGGGCGCTCATCGCGACCGCCGGCGTCGAGCGGTTCACGCGGCCGGAGCGGCTGTTCATCGCCAGCGTCGGTCCCCGCGGGATCATCCCAGCGAGCGTGGCGACGCTGTTCGCGATCGAGCTGGAGCTGGCGGGGAACGTGGCTGCGGGAGAGCTGTTGGTCGGGACGGTGTTCGCCGTCATCTTCGCGACGGTCGCGATCGAGGCCGGGCTGGCGCGGCAGATCGGCGACGTTCTCGGAGTGTCACCAATGCGCACGATGATCATCGGCGGCGGCCGGGTCGGCCGGGCGCTCGCCACACGGCTGGAGCGGCGGGGAGAGTACGTCGTCATCGTCGAGAGCGACGACGAAGCGGTCGAACGGGCGCGCTCGGAGGGGTTCACCGTGTACGAGGGCGACGGCAGCGACACGGAGGCGCTGCGCGGCGCGGGCATCGGGGACGCCAAGCGGGTGATCACGGTGACCGGCGACGACGACATCAACCTCCTCGCGTGCCAGCTCGCGATCACGAAGTTCGGCGTCGAGGCGGTGTACTCGCGGGTGAACGAACCGGACAACGTCGAGGCCTTCGAGAGCATCGGTGTCGAGGCGATCGACTCGCCGACCGCCACCGCCGTCGCCATCGACGACGAGATCGAGCGCCCGGCGATCACCCACTGGATGAACGAACTGGGCGACAGCCACGACATACAGGAGGTCGAAGTGACCGCGGAGACCCTCGCCGGGAAGACGATCCGCGACCTCAACGCGGAGATCCCCGACGGCACCTTCGTCGCCGTCGTCAGCCGTGACGGCGAGAACCGCGTACCGTCGGCGGACAGCGTGCTGGAGTACGGCGACCACGTCACCTTCATCGGCGACACGGACGCGGTCAAGCGCGCGATGGAGCGGTTCCACCCGCACGACTGACCACCGTGTTTTGCGGTCGTCAACGTGCGCACGGCTCGCGGTGCTCGCCGTTTGGTGCATCCGAAAACGTCCTGACGGAGTCCTGCGCGAGCGGTGCGAGGGCGACCGCAGGGAGCCCTCGTTGCGAGCGGCGACGCCGCGAGCGAAGCGAGCGCAGGGCAAGTCAGGGCGCGAACGCGGCGGCTGCCGAACGAAGTGAGGCAGCCGCAAAGTGAGCGTCCTGACGGAGATTTGAACTCGGAAAGACGGTCCGGGTCGCTCACTTCGTTCGCTTCCCGGGCTGCGACTTTCCTGCACAAATCTCCGCGGAGTTTTTGGACATGCGCACGGCACGCGATGCTCGCCGTTTGGTGCATCCGAAAACGTCCTGACGGAGTCTCACGCGAGTGAAACGAGCGTGAGGCACGTCAGGACCGAACGCCGCGGCTGCCGAACGAAGTGAGGCAGCCGCAAAGTGAGCGTCCTGACGGAGATTTGAACTCGGAAAGACGGTCGGCCTCGCTTCGCTCGGCCGCTGCGACTTTCCTGCTCAAATCTCCGCGGAGTTTTTGGACATGCGCACGGCACGCGATGCTCGCCGTTTGGTGCATCCGAAAACGTCCTGACGGAGATTTGAACTCCGGTCCCTGGCTCCGCAAGCCAAGAGGATAGTCCACTACCCTACCAGGACTCGAATAGACGTACCGCGCTAGTACTTAAGACGGTTACGGTCCGCGAGACGCGTGGCGGTCGGTCGCACACGGCGCGATCGAGGAACGGTCGCGATTGATCACCGGACGATACGTGCCGAGGGAGGACGGATCAGAAGGGGAAGAGCGAGGAGATCCGCCGGCGCCGATCCGGATTGCACACCTTTTGTATCGACGGGACCGATGGACGGGTATGACGACGTCCCGACCCGCGACGGCGACGCCGCGGCGCCCGCGGAACGAGCGCGCCGATTCGACCGCGAGACCCCCGCAAGGACAACGCTTATCCGCGGACTCGACAACCGAAGAGGTACGCGTATGGGAGTGATAGAGGACGTCTACGAGGATCTCGACACCGACGTCGAGTTCGAGGAGTTCGAGGCGGCCGTCGAGGACAAGGTCGAGCAGATGGGCGGACTCGCCGACGAGGAGACGGCCGCGATGCTCATCGCCCACGAGCTGCGCGACGAGGAGGCCGAGACGATCGCCGACATCGAGCCCGGCATGAACGACGTGAAGTTCCTCGGGAAGGTGACCTCCATCGGCGACATCCGCACGTTCGAGCGCGACGACGAGGAGGCCGAGGAGGGCCGCGTCTGCAACGTCGATATCGCGGACGCCTCCGGCTCCGTGCGAGTCGCGCTGTGGGACGACATGGCCGCGGCGGCCGAAGAGCAGTTGGAGGTCGGACAGGTGCTCCGCGTCATGGGCCGCCCGAAAGAAGGGTACAGCGGGCTCGAAGTGAGCGCGGACAAGATCGAGCCGGACGAGGACGCCGAGGTCGACGTACAGGTGCTCGACACCTACCGGGTGGAGGACCTCTCGCTCGGTGCCTCCGACGTGGACCTCGTCGGGCAGGTGCTCGACACCGACTCGATCCGCACGTTCGACCGCGACGACGGCTCCGAGGGGCGAGTCGCCAATCTCACCGTCGGCGACGAGACGGGTCGCGTGCGCGTGACGCTGTGGGACGGGAAGGCCGATCTCGCCGAGGAGTTCGAGGCCGGCGAGGTCGTCGAGGTCGGCGACGGCTACGTCCGCGAGCGCGACGGCGACTTAGAGCTTCACGTCGGCGACCGCGGCACCGTCGAGCGCGTCGACGAGGACGTGGAGTACGTCCCGGAGGCGACGGACATCGCCGAGCTGGAGATCGACGAGACCGTCGACATCGGTGGGGGCGTCATCGAAACCGACCCGAAGCGCACGTTCGACCGCGACGACGGCTCCGAGGGGCAGGTCCGGAACGTCCGGATCAAGGACGACACCGGCGAGATCCGCGTCGCGCTGTGGGGCGACAAGGCCGACCGCGATATCGAGCTGGCCGACCGCGTCGTCTTCACCGACGTGGAGGTCCAAGACGGCTGGCAGGACGATCTGGAGGCCTCCGCGAACTGGCGTTCGACCGTCACCGTCCTCGACGAGGGGAGCGACGCGGCGGGCGGGGGCGCGGGTGGGACGTCAAGCGCCGGCACCGAGGGTGACGACCGCGGCGCGAGCGACACCGGGCTCGGCGCCTTCGCCGAGGACGGGCAGAAGGCGGCCACCGAGGCCGTCGCCGGCGAGACCGGGGGAGACGACGGGAGCAGCGGGGCCGGCAGCGAGAGCGGCGGAGCCGGCGGAGCCGGCGGCGCCGCGGCCGCGACGGCGGAGCGGTCGGCCGAGGACGTCGAGTTCACCGGAACGGTCGTTCAGACCGGCGACCCCGTCGTGTTGGACGACGGCCAGCGCACGAAGAGCGTCGAGACCGACGCGAGCCTCCGGCTCGGCGAGGAGATCACGGTGCGGGGAACGGAGCGCGACGGGACGATCGACGCAGACGACGTGTTCTGATCGGGTGGCGACGGCAGCGCGACGGGCGATGGCAGCGCGACGGGCGATGGCAGCGCGACGGGCGACGGCAGCAACGGCGCGAGTAGCGACGACGCAGTCGCTCGGCGGCGGAGAGTGGGTAACGGAAACGTTTTACGCTGCACGGACGCGACTGTGTGTATGAGTGTCGAGTTGCCGTTCGCGCCGGTCGACGGGATCATCCGGTGGAACGCCGGGGACCTCCGCGTGAGCGCGGACGCCGCCGAGGAGTTGGCTCGCCGGATCCAAGCGCACGGCGCGGAGCTGGCGATCAACGCGGCCGAACGGGCAACCGAGGACGGACGGAAGACGCTGATGGCATCTGATTTCGGCGTCGAACAGGTGATCAGCCGCGAGGATCTCACCCTTCCCGTCGCCCCCATCGACCGCATCGCGCGGCTCCGGATCGACGACCGATACCGAGTCGGCGTCGACGCGCGGATCGCGTTGGCCGACATCTTGGAGGACTACGCCGACAACGTCGCGAGCGCGGCCGCGACGCTCGCGCGTCACGCCGACAGACGGACCGTACAGGCCGAGGACATCGAGACGTACTTCGCGCTGTTCGAGTAGATGCGCTTCGGCTACAGCGAGCGGTGTCTCGAACACGACACCGGCGAACGGCACCCGGAAAACCCGGACCGGCTGCGCGCGATCCGCCGCGGACTGGCGAAGCGACACGGGGTCGAGTACGCGGAGGCGGACCCCGCGAGCCGCGAGGAGATCGTCGCGGTCCACGACGCCGAGTACGTCGACGAGCTGGAGGCGTTCGTCGCCGACGGCGGCGGGAGCTGGGACCCCGACACAGTCGCGAGCGAGGGGACGTGGGACGCCGCGCTCGCCTCGGCCGGCCTCTCGCAGTGGGCGGCTCGGTCCGCGCTCGACGGCGACGACGGTCGGGACACCCCCTTCGCGCTCGGACGCCCGCCGGGCCACCACGCGGTGCCCGACGACGCCATGGGCTTTTGCTTCTTCAACAACGCCGCCGTCGCGGCCCAGACCGTCCTCGACGACGGGGCGGCGGACCGGGTCGCCATCTTCGACTGGGACGTGCACCACGGGAACGGCACCCAGGACGTGTTCTACGAGCACGGCGACGTGTTCTACGCGTCGATCCACGAGGAGGGGCTCTACCCGGACACCGGCGCGCTCGACGAGACCGGCCGCGACGAGGGGGAGGGGACGACCGTGAACCTCCCGCTCGCGGCCGGCGCGGGCGACGCCGACTACCTGTACGCCATCGACGAGGCGGTCGCGCCGGCGCTCGAACGGTTCGACCCCGACCTCGTGATCGTCTCGGCCGGGTTCGACGCCCACCGGCACGATCCCATCTCGCGGATGCGCGTCTCCTCGGAGGGGTACGCGCTGATGACCGACCGGCTCCGTTCGGTCACTGACGCCATCGGGGCCGCGAACGCCTACGTCCTCGAAGGCGGCTACGGCCTCGACACGCTGGCCGAGGGCGTCTCGATGGTCCACGAGACGTTCGACGGGCGCACCCCCGTCGACGACGACGACGATCCGGACGAGAAAACGGAGTCGCTGGTGGCGGAGCTGCGGGAGCTGCTCGACCTGTGAATCCGGACGGCCGCGATCGATCGCCTGCGGAGTCGACTTTCTAGGAGAGCTCGTCGCGCCGCTCCTCGCTCGTCGATTGGCGGCGACAGAATACGCCCGGAGCGGGATTTGAACCGGAATCAGACGGCTCGCTCGCGTTGCTCGCTGCGCGCGACTGATAGGGTTCAAACCCTTGTGCGAGCGTTTCCGACGAACGGCTCGCTGCGCTCGCCGAGTTGTTCGT
Organism: Halorubrum amylolyticum; assembly: GCF_004114995.1. GTDB lineage: Archaea > Halobacteriota > Halobacteria > Halobacteriales > Haloferacaceae > Halorubrum > Halorubrum amylolyticum. Next base: position 25,180 of record NZ_SDJP01000006.1, on the reverse strand, counting down.
CGAAAACGCCCGGAGCGGGATTTGAACCCGCGTCACGACCGTGACAGGGTCGTATGATGGGCCACTACACCATCCGGGCAAACAGCGACAGACCCCGAAGCGTGGGGACGCCCGGAGCGGGATTTGAACCCGCGTCACGACCGTGACAGGGTCGTATGATGGGCCACTACACCATCCGGGCTTGTCGCACTCATTCGTACCCCTGTCTGGCAAATAAGGCTTGTCATCCCCGGCGACGGTGGTGACCGGTGACAGGGAGAGACGGGGTTGCCGATGAGCCGATCGCGATCCCCGACGAGGTCGACGCGACGCCGGGATTTTGGCCGTCTGAACTCGATCGATGGGGCCGATCGGATGAACCGGCGCGGTCGATCGCGGCGGTACCCTTTTGTGTGATACCCGCATGAGTAGGAGTATCGCACGCCCCCGTCGCCGTGAGCCGCGCGTGGCGGAGCCGCTTGGCAAGCCTTATGACGTTGGCGCATATAGCGATCTGTAGTATCTCGTGATAGCTTCTCTCAATAACCACCACCCATGGTAGACGTAAGCCAACACGAACTCGTCCCGGACCACGTCCTCCTCGAACCCGAAGAGGTCGACGAGGTTCTGGCGGAGTACGACGTGAAACGGACGAACCTACCGAAGATCAAACGCACTGATCCCGCGATCCCCGACGAGGCCGAGGTCGGCGACGTGGTGAAGATCGTTCGAAACTCTCGCACGACCGAGGAAGCGGTCGTGTACCGACTAGTCGTCTCATGAACAGGCAAGACCGACGCGTGGTGTCACGCGAGTACTTCTCGGACGAACGGCTCGCCGAACACCACTTCCGATCCTTTAACAACTTCCTGGACCGCGGCATGCAGGAGGTCGTCGACGAGAAGGAGACGATCGAGACCGACATCGGCGACAAGGAGGGGCAAGAGCCCGTCTACGTCGAGCTCGGCGACGTGCGGATGGTCACCCCGCGCGTCCGCGAGGCCGACGGGTCCGAGGAACTGCTGTACCCACAGGAAGCGCGCCTCCGCAACATCACCTACTCGGCGCCCGTGTTCATGGAGATGTCCATCGTGCGCGGCGGCGAGGACGAACCCGAACAGGTCGTCGACACGACCGAGACCAAGGTCGGCCGGATGCCGATCATGGTCGGCTCGGACAAGTGTAACATGGCCGGCTTCTCCGACGAGGAGCTCATCGATATCGGCGAGGACCCCGTCGACCCCGGCGGCTACTTCATCGTCAACGGCTCCGAGCGCGTGCTGATGACCTCGGAGGACCTGGCGCCCAACAAGATCCTCGCGGAGTACGACTCGAAGTACGGCGACGAGATCCAGGTCGCGAAGACGTTCTCCCAGCGCCGCGGCTACCGCGCGCTGGTGCTCTGCGAGCGCAACCGCGAGGGGCTGCTCGAAGTGTCGTTCCCGTCCGTCTCGGGCTCGATCGACTTCGTGACCCTCGTCCGCGCGCTCGGACTCGAGTCCGACGAGGAGATCGTCCACCGCGTCTCGGACGACCCCGAGATCGTGAAGTTCATGCTGGAGAATCTGGAGGAGGCCGACGTGCAGACGACCGAGGGGGCGATCGAGACCCTCGGCGAGCGCGTCGCCTCCGGTCAGGGGAAGAACTACCAGCTCAAGCGGGCGAACTACGTCATCGACCGATACCTCCTCCCGCACCTCCACGAGGAGGGCGTCGACGAGGAGGACGTGCGGATCAACAAGGCGTACTACCTCTGCCGGATGGCCGAGGCGTGCTTCGAGCTCGCCTTGGACCGCCGCGAGGCCGACGACAAGGACCACTACGCCAACAAGCGCCTGAAGGTCTCCGGGGACCTGATGCGCGACCTCTTCCGGACCGCGCTGAACAAGCTGGCTCGCGACGTGAAGTACCAGCTCGAACGCGCGAACATGCGGAACCGCGAGCTCACCGTCAACACGGTCGTCCGCTCCGACGTGCTGACCGAGCGGCTCGAACACCCGATCGCGACGGGGAACTGGGTGGGCGGCCGCTCGGGCGTCTCCCAGCTCGTCGACCGGACCGACTACATGGGCGTGCTCTCGCACCTCCGGCGCCTGCGCTCGCCGCTGTCGCGCTCGCAGCCGCACTTCGAGGCGCGGGACCTCCACGCGACCCAGTGGGGTCGCATCTGTCCCTCCGAGACGCCGGAGGGGCCGAACTGCGGACTCGTGAAGAACTTCGCGCAGGCGATGGAGCTCTCACAGACCGTGGACGACGAACAGGGGCTGAAACGAGAACTGGCGTCGATGGGTGTCGAGGGGATTCCCGGCATCGAGGGCGTCGAACGACAGACGGCGGACGACTAACATGGCTCAGGCAGAACGCGAAGCGAAGGTGTACGTCAACGGGAGCCTCGTCGGGACTCACCCGGACCCCGAGGCCCTCGCCGAACAGATCCGCGAGGCCCGCCGACGCGGCGACGTCTCGGAGATGGTGAACGTCTCGGTCAAGGACCGGACCCAGGAAGTGATCGTCAACGCGGACGCGGGGCGCGCCCGCCGTCCGCTGATCGTCGTCGAGAACGGCGAGCCCCTGCTGGGCGACGAGGAGATCGAGGCGCTCGAACGCGGCGAGGTCGAGTTCGAGGACCTCGTCGAGCGCGGCTACGTCGAGTTCATCGACGCCGAGGAGGAGGAGGACATCCTCGTCGCCGTCGACGAGGAAGACGTGACCGAGGACCACACGCACCTCGAGATCGACCCGCAGCTCGTGTTCGGTATCGGCGCGGGGATGATCCCGTACCCCGAACACAACGCGAGCCCGCGAATTACGATGGGCGCGGGGATGATGAAGCAGTCGCTCGGACTCCCCTCGGCCAACTACCGCATCCGGCCGGACACGCGTCAGCACCTGCTGCACTACCCGCAGCTGGCGATGGTGAAGACGCAGACGTCCGACCAGATCAGCTTCGACAAGCGGCCGGCGGCGCAGAACTTCGTCGTCGCCGTGATGTCCTACGAGGGCTTCAACATCGAGGACGCGCTGGTGATGAACCAGGGCTCCGTCGACCGCGCGCTCACCCGCTCGCACTTCTTCCGGACCTACGAGGGCGAGGAGCGGCGGTACCCCGGCGGCCAAGAGGACCGCTTCGAGATTCCCGAGCAGGACGTGCGCGGCGCGCGCGGCGAGGACGCGTACACCCACCTCGACGAGGACGGCCTCGTCAACCCCGAGACGAAGGTGGACGAGTCCTCGGTGCTGCTCGGCAAGACCAGCCCGCCGCGGTTCCTCGAAGAGCCCGACGACATGGGCGGGCTCTCCCCGCAGAAGCGGCGTGAGACGAGCGTGACGATGCGCTCCGGCGAATCCGGCGTCGTCGACACGGTGACGCTGATGGAGGGCGAGGACGGCTCCAAGCTCTCGAAGGTGAAGGTGCGCGACCAGCGGGTCCCCGAACTGGGCGACAAGTTCGCGTCCCGACACGGCCAGAAGGGCGTCGTGGGCCACCTCGCGCCCCAGGAGGACATGCCGTTCACCGAGGAGGGGGTCGTCCCCGACCTCGTGATGAACCCGCACGCCCTCCCGTCCCGGATGACGGTTGGCCACGTGCTGGAGATGCTCGGCGGCAAGGTCGGCTCGCTGCGCGGCTCGCGGGTCGACGGCACGCCGTTCCAAGGCGAAGACGAGGAGGAACTCCGCGGCGGACTGGAGGAGCACGGCTTCAAATCCTCCGGCAAGGAGGTCATGTACTCCGGCGTCACCGGCGAGAAGATCGAGGCGGAGATCTTCGTCGGGACGATCTTCTACCACAAGCTGTACCACATGGTGTCGAACAAGCTCCACGCCCGCTCGCGAGGACCGGTGCAGGTGCTCACGCGCCAGCCGACCGAGGGGCGCGCCCGCGAGGGCGGCCTGCGCGTCGGGGAGATGGAGCGCGACACGATCATCGGCCACGGCGCGTCGATGGTGCTCAACGAGCGGCTCTTGGAGTCCTCTGACGCCGAGACGGTGCACGTCTCCGCGGAGACCGGGCTCGTCGCCGTCGAGGACCGCGAACAGCGCCGGGTGTACGACCCGGTCACTGGCGACGAGGACGACATCCACGAGCTGGAAGTGAGCTACGCGTTCAAGCTGCTGCTCGACGAGATGATCGCCCTGGGCATCCGACCGAAGCTCGAACTGGAGGACGCGATTTAAATGTCAATGCAAACACCGAAAGTGCTCGGCGGCATCGACTTCGGCCTCATGGACCCGGAGACGTACCGGGACATGTCCGCGACGAAGGTGATCACGGCCGACACGTACGACGACGACGGCTACCCGATCGATATGGGGCTAATGGACCCGCGACTCGGCGTTATCGACCCCGGGCTGGAGTGCCGGACCTGCGGCTCTCACTCCGGCTCCTGTAACGGCCACTTCGGCCACATCGAGCTGGCCGCGCCCGTCATCCACGTGGGCTTCACGAAGCTCATCCGGCGGCTGCTCCGCTCGACGTGCCGGGAGTGCGGCAAGCTCGCCTTGGACGAGGCACAGCGCGACGAGTTCCGCGACCGCTACGAGCGGGCGCAGGAGCTCGGCGACGACGAACACGACGTGTTGAAGGCCGCCGTCCGGCAGGCTCGGAAGGCGTCGACGTGCCCGTTCTGCGGCGAGCCGCAGGCGGACATCAAACACGAGAAGCCGACCACCTACTACGAGGTCCAAGACGTGCTCTCGGGCGACTACTCCGAGCGCATCGCGGCGGCGATGCAGCCCGACGAGGAGGAGGACGACCCGGGCACCTCGCCGCAGGAACTCGCCGAGAAGACCGACATCGCCGTCGACCGGGTCAACGAGATCATGGCCGGCGAGTTCCGCCCGCGCAAGGAGGACCGCCGCGCCATCGAGACGGCGCTCGACATCGACCTCACCGAGGAGGACATGAACAAGCTGATGCCCTCGGACATCCGCGACTGGTTCGAGGACATCCCGGACGGGGACCTGGAGGTCCTCGGCATCGACTCCGAGCACTCCCGACCGGAGTGGATGATCCTGACGGTCCTCCCGGTCCCGCCGGTCACCACGCGCCCATCGATCACGCTCGACAACGGCCAGCGCTCCGAGGACGACCTCACCCACAAGCTGGTCGACATCATCCGGATCAACCAGCGGTTCATGGAGAACCGCGAGGCGGGCGCTCCGCAGCTGATCATCGAGGACCTCTGGGAGCTGCTCCAGTACCACGTCACCACGTTCGTCGACAACGAGATCAGCGGGACGCCGCCGGCGCGACACCGCTCCGGCCGCCCCCTCAAGACCCTCAGCCAGCGGCTGAAGGGCAAGGAGGGTCGCTTCCGCGGTTCGCTTTCGGGCAAACGCGTTAACTTCTCCGCCCGGACCGTCATCTCGCCGGACCCGACCCTCTCGCTGAACGAAGTCGGCGTCCCGGACCGGGTCGCCATGGAGATGACCCAGACGCTCAACGTCACCGAGCGCAACGTCGACGAGGCGCGTCAGTACGTCCGGAACGGGCCGGAGGCCCATCCCGGCGCCAACTACGTTCGCCGTCCCGACGGTCGCCGGCTGAAGGTGACCGAGAAGAACTGCGAGGAGCTCGCCGAGAAGGTCGAGGCCGACTGGGAGGTGAATCGCCACCTCGTCGACGGCGACATCGTGATCTTCAACCGGCAGCCTTCGCTCCACCGGATGTCCATCATGGCCCACGAGGTCGTGGTGATGCCGTACAAGACGTTCCGGCTCAATACCGTCGTCTGTCCGCCGTACAACGCCGACTTCGACGGCGACGAGATGAACATGCACGCGCTGCAAAACGAGGAGGCCCGCGCCGAGGCGCGCGTCCTCATGCGCGTTCAAGAGCAGATCCTCTCGCCGCGGTTCGGCGGGAACATCATCGGCGCCATTCAGGACCACATCTCGGGGACGTACCTGCTCACGCACTCGAACCCCGAGTTCACCGAGACGCAGGCGCTGGACCTGCTGCGCGCGACCCGCGTCGACGAGCTGCCCGAGGCGGACGGCGTCGACGACGAGGGGCGCGAGTACTGGACCGGCCGGACGCTGTTTTCGGAGCTGCTCCCCGACGACCTCTCGCTGGAGTTCACCTCCTCGACGGGCGACGACGTGCTCATCGAGGACGGTCAGCTGGTCGAGGGGACGATCGACGAGGACGCCGTCGGCGCGTTCGGCGGCGAGGTCGTCGACACTCTCACGAAGGAGTACGGCGAGACGCGCTCGCGCGTGTTCATCAACGAGATCGCGTCGCTGGCGATGCGCGCGATCATGCACTTCGGGTTCTCGATCGGGATCGACGACGAGTCGATCCCGCCGGAGGCCGAAGAGCAGGTCGACGACGCGATCCAGAGCGCCTACGACCGCGTTCAGGAGCTGATCGAGACGTACGAGGCCGGCGAGCTGGAGTCGCTCCCGGGCCGCGGCGTCGACGAGACGCTGGAGATGAAGATCATGCAGACGCTCGGGAAGGCCCGCGACTCGGCCGGTGAGATCGCCGACCAGCACTTCGGCGACGACAACCCGGCGGTCGTGATGGCCCGCTCCGGCGCGCGTGGCTCGATGCTGAACCTCACGCAGATGGCCGGCTCCGTCGGCCAGCAGGCGGTCCGCGGCGAGCGGATCAACCGCGGCTACGAGGACCGGACGCTCTCGCACTACAAGGAGAACGACCTGTCCGCGGAGGCGCACGGCTTCGTGGAGAACTCCTACCGCGGCGGGCTCACGCCCGAGGAGTTCTTCTTCCACGCGATGGGCGGCCGCGAGGGGCTGGTCGACACGGCGGTCCGGACCTCCAAGTCCGGCTACCTCCAGCGCCGGCTCATCAACGCGCTCTCCGAGCTGGAGGCGCAGTACGACGGCACGGTCCGGGACACCTCGGGCCGGATCATCCAGTTCGAGTTCGGCGAGGACGGCACCTCGCCGGTGAAGGTCTCCTCCGGCGAGGGCGACGGCATCGACGTCGACGACATCGTCGACCGCGTCGTCGACTCCGAGTTCGAGTCCGACGACGAGAAGGAGCGGTTCCTCGGCGAGCGCGCGCCGCCGACGAACCTCTCGGAGCATTCCGGACCGGGCCTGAACAAGGCCTCGGGGGTGGAGTCGGATGACTGAGTACGACCACGTCACCGACGACATCGAGGCGGTCGTGGAGGCCACGGAGCTTCCCACCCGCCTCAAAGGCGAGGTGTACGAGGCGATCGACCGGAAGGCCGGGGAGGCCGGCGGGGTCACCGTCGAGCAGGCGACCGAGATCGCGACGGGCGTCGAGAACCGGTACCGCGAGACGCGGGTTGATCCTCTGGACCCTGTGGGCACTGTTTCTGCCCAATCGATCGGTGAACCCGGGACCCAGATGACAATGAATACGTTCCATTACGCTGGGGTTGCAGAAATCGACGTCACGCAGGGGCTTCCCCGGCTCATCGAGCTGGTGGACGCCCGGAAGACGCCGGACACGCCGATGATGACCGTTCACCTCGAAGGCGAGCACGCCACGGACCGCGAGAAGGCCCACGAGGTCGTCTGGTCCATCGAGGCGACGCGCATCCTCGCGCTCGGCGACGTGTCGACGAACGTCGCGGACATGCTGGTGCGGATCGACCTGAACGACGACACCCTCCTCGAACGGTGGCCGACCCAGTCGGACCCGTCCGAGGTCGCCGGGATCATCGCCGAGACGATCGAGGACTCGCTCGGCGTCGACGCCCGGCAGTCGGGGACCGTCGTGGAGTTCGGCCCGAACGAGCCGAGCTACCGCGAGCTGCTCCAGCTCGTCGAGCGGCTCCGGGAGATCGTGTTCAAGGGGATCGAGGAGATCGAACGCGTCGTCATCCGGAAAGAGGAGATCGAGGGCGACGAGGAGTTCGTCCTCTACACCGAGGGGTCGGCGTTCGGCGACGCCCTCGACATCGAGGGCGTCGACGCCTCGCGCACGACGTGTAACAACATCCACGAGATCTACCGCAACCTCGGGGTCGAGGCGGCCCGCGAGACGATCATCGACGAGACGAAGAACACGCTCGAAGAGCAGGGGCTCGACGACGTGAACGTCCGCCACCTGATGCTGGTGGCCGACATCATGACGAACAACGGCGAGATCGAGTCGATCGGTCGCCACGGCATCTCGGGCTCGAAGGACTCCGTGCTCGCGCGCGCGGCGTTCGAGGTGACGGTCAATCACCTGCTCGACGCCGCGATCCACGGCGAGTACGACGAGCTCGACGGGGTCATCGAGAACGTCATCGCCGGCAAGCCGATCTCGCTCGGTACCGGCGACGTCGACCTCCGGATGGGGTCGCGCGTCGTGGGCGACGACTAATGTACGTCGAGCTCTCCGACGAGGCCCGGCGCTACATCGGTCGCTTCGACGAGCTGACCGGGGTCGCGCCGAAGGACTGCCTCGTGGAGGGCGACCGGCTCGTGTTCCTCGTGCCGGCCGGCGAGATGGCCGCCGCGATCGGACAGGCCGGCGAGACCGTCGAGGAGGCGGAGCGCCGACTCGGCAAGTCCGTCGAACTGGTGGAGGACGCCGACACCGCAGAGGCGTTCGTCGCGAGCGCGCTCTCGCCCGCGGCGGTCAACGCCGTGACGATCTCCGAGCAGAACGACCGGGTCGCGTACGTCGAGGTGCCGGAGCCGGACCGCGGCGTCGCCATCGGCGCGGACGGCGCCAACATCGAGACGGCGCGGACGCTGGCGGAGCGGCACTTCGACATCGACGACATCCAGCTCACCTGACGCGGAACCCACGCCCTTTTGCCGACGCGCTCGTTTGTCGCGGCATGGACCGCAGAGGCTTTCTCACCGGAGTCGGGACCGGAGTCGCCGTCGGAATCGCCGGCTGTCTCGACGGCGGCGGACCGGACCGCCCGTTTCCCGAGGTCGACTGGCGGGACGAGGACGGCCTCGACGTGGCGGCCCTCTCGGAGAGCCACGTCGAGGCGCTCGTCGACGCCGGGGGCGCCACGCTGTTCTCGACGGCGGAGACGACCCACGACGGGGACGCGGAGCCGAGCCGGTGGCTTCCCTCCCAGGAGTACGAGTCCGCCTACGACCTCGAGAACGGGCGCCAGTACGTGCGACAGGAGCTGACGGAGACCGAGGAGACCGACGTGTCGGAGCTGTACGTCGCCGACGGCGAGGCGCTGGTCCGCCAGCGGATCGGCGGCGAGACGCAGTACGGCCGCCAGTCGGTCGACCGATCGGTCGACGGCCTCGAAGGGGCGATGCGCTCGGAGGTCGTGACCGGGATTCGCGTCGAAGGAGAGACGGCGAGCGGCGAGACGGAGTACGAGGGACTGAACCTGTGGAACCCGACGAGCGACGGCGAGGGAGAGGTGCGCGGCGAGCCGACCGCGCGGTTCACCGCCGACGCCTTCGAGGGCGACCGGAACGTCCCCGAGACGGTCGAGACGGCGTCGGCGACGGTTCACGTGTACGAGTCCGGCGTGGTGCCGCGACTCGAACAGTCGTGGGCGGGCCCGCACGACGACCAGGAGGCGACCGTCGACGTCGACATCGACTACCGCGACCTCGGCGCGACGGTGTCGGAACCGGAGTGGGTCGAGGAGGCGCGCGAGGAGACGAGCGCCTGACTTGCGGACGCGTTTCTGAATCGTTCCGGTTCGGTTCCAGACGAAACGACGGGCGCTCGAAACCGTTGAGCCGGTAAGCCGGCGAGAGCGCCCGTCGTTTTCGATCGTCTCGTTTCGCAAAACACTCTCAGAACGGACGAGAGGTACCGTTCGAGCGATCTGAGGGCGTTTCTCCGCGTCGAAAGACGACGCTTAAGTAGCTCCGTTCGGAAGTGGATGTACGATGGCGAACGGAAAATACGCGGCCCGTAAGCTCAAACAGGACCGGCAGAAGCGCCGCTGGTCCGACTCCGAGTACGCTCGGCGAGAGCGCGGGCTCAAGAAGAAGTCCGACCCCCTCGAAGGCGCCCCGCAGGCCCGCGGGATCGTGCTGGAGAAGGTCGGGATCGAGGCAAAGCAGCCGAACTCGGCGATCCGAAAGTGCGTCCGCGTGCAGCTCATCAAGAACGGGAAGCAGGTCACCGCGTTCTGTCCCGGTGACGGCGCCATCTCGTTCATCGACGAGCACGACGAGGTCACGATCGCCGGGATCGGCGGGGCGAAGGGTCGCGCGATGGGCGACCTTTCCGGTGTCAACTACAAGGTCGAGAAAGTCAACGGCGTCTCCATGATCGAACTGGTTCGCGGAAACGCGGAGAAGCCCGTCAGATGAGCGGTGAGGAGACCGAGGCGCCGTCCGACGAGGACGTCGCCGCCGACGAGCCGGAGCCGGACGCGCCCGCGTCCAGCGAGGCAGCCAACGAGAACGCCAAGCTGTTCGGCGTCTGGGACGTCACCGAGATCGCCTACGAGGACCCCTCGACGAAGCGCTACATGACCGTGACGCCCATCGCCCACACCATGGGCCGTCACGCGTCAAAACAGTTCAAGAAAAGCGAGATCTCCCTGGTCGAGCGGATGATCAACCGCCTGATGCAGACCGACGAGAACACGGGCAAGAAACAGCAGGCGACCCGGATCGTCCGCGACGCCTTCGACATCATCCACGAGCGGACCGAGGGGAACCCGGTCCAGATCCTCGTGACGGCCGTCGAGAACGCCGCGCCCCGCGAGGAGACCGTTCGGCTGAAGTACGGCGGGATCTCCGTCCCCAAGGCGGTCGACGTCGCTCCCCAGCGCCGCGTCGATCAGGCCCTGCTGTTCATCTCCGACGGCGTCGCCAACGCGACGTACAAGTCGAGCACCGCCGCCGCCGAGGCGCTCGCCAACGAGCTCGTCACGGCCGCGGACTACGACCCCGAGCGCTCCTACTCCATCTCGCAGAAGGAGGAGCGCGAGCGCGTCGCCGCCGCGGCCCGCTAACGCCGGTTTCGACCTCGGACCGACGGGACGCGTTTTCGCGGTTCTCTCGTTTCGACCGGGGATGCGGAGCGACGGCTTGAGATCGGGAGTGGGTGTTGTGCGCGATTGGGGTTGGTGTCCATACGCGATCGAGTGGTGCCGGCGGCTGTTTATACGCGCTCGACGACTCTGGGCTAACAGCCGGGTCAGTACGACCGCGGGAGCCCGAGCACGCGCTCGCCGAGGTAGTTGAGCGCGAGCTGTTGGGTCACCGGGACGAGCCGGGTCAGCCGGGCCTCGCGGAGGTACCGCTCCACGTCGTACTCGCGCGCGACGCCGAACCCGCCGTGGGTCTGGACCGCGGCGTCGGCGGCCTCGAACGCGGCCTCGGCCGCGAGGTACTTCGCGACGTTCGCCTCGGCGCCGGCCTCGGTCCGGTCGAGGTCGTCGAGTCGGTCGGCGGCGTCGTAGATCACCTTCTTCGCGGCGAGCAGGTCGGCGTACGCCTCCGCGAGCGGGTGCTGGATCGCCTGATTGGCGCCGATCGGCCCGCCGAACACCTCGCGCTCGGTGGCGTAGTCGATCCCGCTTTCCAGCGCGGTCTCGCCGAGGCCGAGACACTCCGCGGCGATCACCAGCCGCTCCTCGTTGAGTCCGTCGAGGACCTGGTAGAACCCCTCGCCCTCCTCCCCGATCAGGTTCGACGCCGGCACGTGCACGTCGTCGAAGTAGAGCTGGTAGGAGTGGACCGCTCGACTCGCCGTCTTGGGGATGCGCTCGATCTCCAGCCCGTCGGCGTAGGCGTCCTCCAGGTCGACGAGGATCATCGAGATGCCGCGGGTCCGCTTGTCGACCTCCTCGCGGGGGGTCGTCCGCGCCATCAACACGAGGTAGTCGCTGTCCTCCACGCGGGAGATCCACACCTTCTCGCCGTTGATCACGTACTCGTCGCCGTCGCGTTCCGCGGCGGTGCCGCTCCGTTCCGAGGCGCTTCGGTCCGAGGCGCTCCGCGCCTCGCGCTCCGCTCGCGTCGTCATCGCCGTCGAGTCGGAGCCGGCGTTCGGCTCGGTCAGCCCGAACGCCTGGATCGTCTCCTCGCCCGCGGCGACCTTCGGAAGTAGCTCCGCCTTCAGCTCCTCGTCGGCGTACTTCACGATGGGGACGGAGTTGTAGATCCCGCCGTGGATCGACTGGGGCGCGGCGAACCCGCCGCCGCTGGCCGCGATCTCCTCCATCATCACGACCGCCTCGCTGGTCGACATCCCCACGCCGCCGTACTCCTCGGGGATCAGCATGCCGAGCCAGCCGTCGGCGGCGAGCCGGTCGACGAACTCCTGCGGGTAGGTGGCCGTGCGGTCGCGCTCCCGCCAGTACTCGTCGTCGAACTCCGAACAGAGGTCGCGGATGCTCCGCCGAACGAGCGCCTGCCGTTCGGTGAGATCGACCGAATCGCGCCAGTCTCGTGGCATACGCTGACGTGCACCGCCGCGTCGCATAAGGATTCGCGTCGTGGCGATCCGTGCTCGGACCGGTGGCGGGGGACTGGGGTCCCGTAGTTCCGCCGGCCGCCGCGGCGACCGCCGATTGCCGAGAGCGGACCGCTTATGGATCGGGATGCGGTGGCTGACGGTGAATGGATCGCGCCTACTGGCGGACGGTGTCGCTGGTCACGCTGTGGCAGGTGTCGGCGAGCATCTGTTACTACACCGTCTTCGCGGCGACCCCCTTCTTCCGGGACGAGTTCGGGCTCTCACGGTTCAGGGTCGGCATCGTCGTCACGACGCTCACGCTCGGCTACGCGGTGTTCCTGCTGCCGGTCGGCGCGCTCACGGACCGGTTCGGCGAGCGGCGAACGCTCTCGCTCGGGCTCGTCGGGCTCGCCGCCGGAATGGTGCTCGTCGCCGGCGCGCCGACGTACGCGCTGCTTCTGGCGGCCGTCTTCCTGCTCGGCTCGGTGTACAGCACCGCGATGCCCGGGACGAACAAGGCGGTGTACGACAGCATCGCGCCCGGCCGCCAGAACACCGCAATGGGGATCAAGCAGGTCGGCGTCACCGGCGGCAGCGGGATCAGTGCCCTGCTCGTCACCGGGCTCGCGGGCTACTTCTTCTGGGAGATCGGGTTCCTCATCGCGGCCGGGGTCGGCGTCGTCGTCGCGGCCGGCTTCTACGTCCTCTACCGCGGCGCGGGGGGCGGCACGAGCAGCTATCCGGACCTCCGCGGGCTGGCGTCGAACCGGCCGTACGTGCTGTTGGCCGTCTCCGGGCTGTTTCTCGGCGCCGCGCTGTTCACGACCACGGGGTACACCGTGCTCTACGTCGAAGAGTCGATCGGCGCGTCGGTCGCGTTCGGCGGCGTCGTGCTCGCGATCGTCCAGCTGTTCGGAAGCGGCGGGCGGCTGCTGGGCGGCTGGCTCTCCGATCACCTCCCCGGCGACCCGCAGACCCGGATCGGGGCGATCCTGCTCGTACAGACGGTCGCCAGCGCGGCCCTGTTTCTCGTCGTCGCGCGGACCTCGACGCAGACGAACGCCGGGATCGCGTTCGCGGCGCTCGGCTTCTTCGTCCTCGGGTTCACCGGCGTCTACTACTCCTGTATGGCGACGCTCGTCCCCTCGGAGCAGATGGGAAGCGCGACCGCGGGGTGCCAGCTCGCGTTGACCTCGGGGGCGCTGTTCGCGCCGCCCGCCTTCGGCTACCTCGCGGACGCCTTCGACTACCGGGCGAGCTGGACGCTGCTGTCCGGGGTGTGTCTCGTCGCCGCCGTCCTCGTCGTCGCCGTCATCCGGTCGGACCCGCCCGTCGGGGAGACGGCGATGGCGGAGTGATCCCGCTCCTGGCGCCCCTCGCACCCGCACCCGCCGCCTCCCGTCTCGCGGCAACCGCGGCGGGTACCCTCGGACCTATGCCGGCCGACAGAGAACCCGTCCCCAATGGACCGCGCCGAACGACGGATCGTGGCCTTCACCGCCGGCTCGCACGGGCTCGTCCACACCTACGAGCTGTCGATCCCGATCCTGTTGACCGTGTGGATCGGGGAGTTCTCGACGACGGCGGCCGCCCTCGGGCTCGTCGTGACGGTCGGCTACGGGCTGTTCGGCGTCGGGGCGCTGCCCGGCGGAATCCTAGTCGACCGCTTCGGATCGAAGCCGCTCATCCTCGCGTGTCTCGCGGGGATGGCCGGCTCGTTCCTGCTCGTGAGCGTCGCGCCCAACCTCCTCACGCTCGCGGTCGCGATCGGCGCGTGGGGGATCACCGCGAGCGTCTACCACCCGGCGGGGCTGTCGCTGCTCTCGAAGACGGTGGACCAGCGAGGGACCGCGCTCGGCTACCACGGGATCGGCGGGAACCTCGGGATCGCTCTGGGACCGCTGGCGACCGCGCTCCTGCTGTTGGCGTTCGACTGGCGGATCGTCGCCGCCGCGCTCACGGCTCCCGTGGTCGTCGTCGCCGCCTACGGGGCGACCGTCGACGTCGGCGCCGCGATGACCGACCGGGGGGCCGAGGCCGGTGACGGCGACGGTGACAGTGACGGCGACGGTGACGGAGAGGGCGGCGGCACCAAAGGCGAGATCTCGGCGGCGACGATCGTCGACGACACCCGCGTGCTGCTCGCCGGCGGGTTCCTGATCGTGTTCGCGTTCGTCACGTTCAGCGGACTCTACTACCGAACGTTCCTCACGTTCCTGCCGGATCTCCTCAGCGACGTGCTCGGCGGGCTGATCGACGTGCAGCTCATCGATCCGGAGAGCCCGTACGCCGAGGAGTTCGACGTGGGCCGGTACCTGTACGTGGCGGTCCTCACCGTCGGCGTGTTCGGGCAATACCTCGGCGGGCGGATCGCCGACCGCGTGCCGCCCGAGCGCGGACTGATGGCGCTGATGGGGATTCTGGCGGCCCTCGCGCTCCTGTTCGTTCCCGCGGGGCGGACCACGGTGACGTTCCTCGCGGCCTCGCTCGCCCTCGGCGTCGCGCTGTTCACGGTCCAGCCGCTCTCGCAGGCGACGGTGGCGGCCTACTCCCCGAGCGAGGCGCGCGGCATCTCGTTCGGCTACACGTACCTCGGGATCTTCGGCGTCGGGTCGCTCGGCGCCGCGCTCTCGGGCGCGGTCCTCACCCGGGCCGGGCCGCGCGAGCTGTTCGTCGTCCTCGCGGGCATCGCGGTCATGGGCGCGCTCTCGGCGGCCGCCGTCACCCGGTTCGCGACGCGGCGGGACTGATTGCTCCGACGGTCGCTTTTAAGGGAAGCCGTGCTGAATCGTGGGGTATGTACCACGTCCTGTTGCCGGTCGACATCGAGTCGAAGCGCGCGCTCTCGCAGGCCGGCATCCTCGAATCGCTCCCCGTCGAGCCGGCGGAGATCGAGGTCACCCTGTTGCACGTGTACGAGTCGGTCGACGCGCCGGCCGACGAGGCCGGGTCGTCCGTCATCGACGAGGTCAACGAGTCGATCGAGGAGCTCCGCGGAATTCCCGACTCACTCACCGACGTGGAGGCGCGGCTCGACGAGCTCGGGATCGTTCACGACCGGGAGCTCCACGTCGGGGACGCGGCCGAGGCGATCCTCGAAGTCGCCGACGACCGGGACGTGGACGCGATCGTCATCGGGATGCGCAAGCGCTCGCCGGTCGGGAAGGCGCTGTTCGGCAGCGTCAGCCAGACCGTCCTGCTCAACGCCGACCGCCCGGTGATCGTCGGGAAGCCGAGCGAGGACGAGTAGCGCTCCGGCTGACCGCGAGGTCGCCGACAGAACCGCTAGACCTCATTCCTTTCACACCGTCGCCGCGTCCACCAGCTCCGCGACCGATCGCCCGTCGAGCGACTCGATCACCGCCGTCAGGCGGTCGGCGTCGACGCCGGTGCCGGCGAGCAATCCCTCGGCCTTCGCCCGCGCGTCGGCGTCGGACATCGGCTTTGCGGGCTCGCCGAGCGGGATGCTCACGGAGCGCTCGCGAGTCTCGCCCGCGGCGGTCACGGCCACGTCGGCGCCCCACTCTGCGGGGAACCGGCGCTCGATCGCCTCGTCGGTCGTCACGGTCGTCGCCTCCATCAGCCGCCGGATCTCGGGGTCGTCCCAGCGCGGCGGGTCGTCGAACCGACCGACGGCCCGCAGGAACGACTCGGCGCCGGCCGACCCTTCAATGAGGGTGAGCGCGGCGGCGAAGGGCGCCGAGAACTGGCAGTCGACGAAGCTCTCGGGGCGCCGTTTCGCCTCGATCGGGTCGCCCGTGAGCCGGACGCCGGCGCTCGGGATCGCGATCCGGATCGACTCCACGTCGGCGGGGTCGACCGCGGGCGCGATCTCCCGGAGCCCGTCGATCGCGGAGTGGAGGTACCGACAGCAGGGGTACGGCTTGCGCCCCGTCTCCGCGACCGCGTCGCGCTCGCCCAGCCGGTCGAACGCCGCGGGGTTCGGGTCGTCGCTGTACCCCGCGAGGAAGCCGTGCTCCCCGTCGAGGGGGTCGGCCGCGCCGACGACGCCAGCGGCGGCCAGATCGGTCGCCTCGATCGCGCGGCGGGCGGCGAGCCCGGGGTGGAGCCGCTTGTTCCACGCGCCGTTCGCGAGGAACTGGAGGGAGCCGGCCGCCTGACTCCCGGCGATCCCGAGGGCGTTCCGGAGCCCGTCGGCGTCGAGCCCGCGCGCCACGCCGGCGGCCGCGACCGCGCCGAAGGTCCCGCAGGTGGCGGTCACGTGGAAGCCGCGGTCGTAGTGGGAGTCGGGGCCGACCGCCTCGCCGACGGTGCAGGCCACGTCGTAGCCGGCCGCGACCGCCGCGAGAAACCGGTCCGTGCTCGCCTCGGCGGCCTCGGCGGCCGAGAGCGCGGCCGCGATCGTCGGTGCGCCCGGGTGCAGCGAGGAGGGGAGGTGCGTGTCGTCGAAGTCGAGGCTGTGCGCGAACGCGCCGTTCGCGAACGCGGCGTCCGCGGGCGTCATCGGCTCGCCGGTCGGGATGACGGTGGCCGTCTCGTCCGTCGCCGGGTCGGGGGTCGGCCCGGCGATCCGGTCGATCCCGTCGCGGATCGCGGGCGAGGAGTCGGCGTGGGCCGCCCCGCCGATCGCGACGGCGAACCAGTCGAGGAGGTGCGCCGGCAGGTCGGGGCGGTCGCCGTCGACGGTCTCGCAGCGATCGACAATGCGGTCGATTACCATGCCGGCGGATGGACGGCCGACCGCATCAAGGTTCGGCCGACGGCAGGCGGGAGGCGCGAGAACGCGAACGCAAAGAGATGTCCGAGAGGTTCAGACCGTGTGTTTCGCTTCCTCGGGGTCGTCGACGATCTCGACGCCGCGGTTGTTGACGGCGTGGGGGTCGAGCCCGACCTCCTGCAGGAACTGCTTGTAGTGCCGCTCGGCGGTCTCGCCGTCCTTCTGCTTGTCGCTGGCGTGGTCGCACAGCTCGATGAGGTTCTCCGGCACGTCGTTCTCGTGGACGATCCAGTGGTTGATCGTGTCCGAGAGCCGGCGGATGGGCGAGGTGAAGTGGCCGTAGATGTCGAAGTTGAGCGCGTGGTGGCCGCCGAACGGGTCGTTCATGTACTTCGCGCGGGGCATCACCTTCAGCACGGCGCGCTGGATCTTGTTGAGCTGGCGGCCGGGCGACTCTTCGAGGGCGGCGTTGACCGCCTTCCGCGGGTCGTCGCCCCACGCGTCGCCCGGGATGGAGACGGAGTCGAGCTCCTGGATCTCTTTTAACGCCTTGCTCCACTGATCGGGGGTCGGCTGCGGGTGGACGCGGTACATCGCCTCGACGCCGCGGTCCCACATCAGGGTGTGCGTCACCGCCTTGTTCGCCTTCAGCATCGACTCCTCGATGATGGTGTGCGCGCGGTCCCGGCGGGGATTGAGGACGAGCGAGCCGTCCGCCTTGCGCTGTTCGTGCATGCGGTCGGCGAGCTCGAAGGCGAGGGCGTTCTCCTCGCCGAGGGGGAGCGAGGGGTCTTCCAGCCGCTCCTCACACTCGTTGTAGGTGAGCCGCTCGTCGGAGTTGATGACGGACTTGTAGATCTCGATGTTCTCGAAGGAGAGCGTCTCGTCGTCGATCTCCATCTCGACGGTGTGCGCGAGGCGGTCCTCGTTCGGGACGAGCGAGCAGACGGTCTCCGCGAGCACCGGCGGGAGCATGTGGATCGTGTAGTCGGGCAGGTAGACGGTGTTGGCCCGCTCGACCGCCTCCTCCCACATCGCGGTGTCGGGGGTGACGTAGTGGGTCACGTCGGCGATGTGGACCCACAACCGGTAGGCGCCCTCCTCCCGCTCGATCGAGATGGCGTCGTCGAAGTCCTGCGCGTCGATCGGGTCGGTGGTCCACGTCGTCAGGTCGCGGAGGTCCTCGCGCTCGTCGATCTCGGCTTCGATCTCGTCGTACACGCCCTCGGTCCGCGCCTCGGCCTCGCGGAGGACCTCGCTCGGGAACTCGTCGCGGATCTCGAACTCCTCGAACAGTTCCGCCCGCTTCTCGGCGAGGCGGTCGGCCAGCTCCGGCGTGATCGTCACGGGACCCTGGTCCTCCGCGGACCCCGGTTTCGGCTCGTCGTCTGACATACGGTGACCAACGCGTGTCCGTTAGAAAGGCCTGTCGGGGCGGAGAGGCGGCGGCGACCGACCGAGGGCGAGACGAAGCGTCCCCGGTCTCACCCGACGACCGCACCGAGGACTGGCGAGAGCGCGAACGCCGCGACCGTCAGCGAGACGAGGCCGAGGACGACCGGCACCGCCGACCGGCCGACCAGCCGGAGCGCGGTGCGGCGCGCGCTCGCGTCGCCGACCACGAAGGGGGAGCCACCGTCGATCCGCGCTTTCACCTCGCCGACCGGCGCGTCCGGGAAGGCGGTCGCGTCGCCGACGACCGTCACGTCGTCGCTGGGACGGAGAACGCGCTGGCGGTACCGGCGCTTGGGATCGTTGCCGACGGTGAGCGGGCCGAGCTCCCACCCGGTCTCGGACTCGTCGACGGCCTCCACCGCGTCCGTGAACCGCCGGACGCGCTCGGGCGGCGTCTCGTCAGCCGCGACCTCGACGTCCTCGTCGACGCCGAACGCGAAGTCGGCGGCCGCGGGGTCGACGCGGACGCCGACGCCGTCGACGACGACGCGGAACGGGACCCCCGCCTCGCCGGAGTCGATCGACACCCACGACCGGCCCTTCCCCTGACTCCGGTACTCCGACACGTCGTACGCGCAACAGAGGCACCCCTCGTCGGTGAACGGGGCGGGGAGCGTCTCGGACCCGTCTTCATCGACGGCAGATCCGCCGTGAGCGTCCGACGCGCGCTCGGCGCGTCCGGTGATTCGCACCCGGCGGTCGCCGGCGTGCAGCGACCGAGGGTCGGTCGCGGCCGCGCGGGCGATGCGGACCGCGTCAAGCGAGCCTCGCCCGCCGTGGGCGAGGAACGCGAGGCCGACGAGCAGCGCGGCGACGCCGATCAGGGTCGGGAGGGGATCGATCGCGGTCTGGATCGGAGCCGAAGGGGCGGCGGGCGTCGAACGGAGGAGCATGTGTCAGTCGGGTTTCGAACCGCGGGAGGAAGGCGTGTCGGTTGCGTTACCGGTCGCGCTCCGAACGACCGGGCGATTCGCCGGCGTCGGCGACCGCGTCGGCGTAGCGGTCGAGGAACTCCTCGCGGGAGAGCCCGTCCGACTCGATGGAGAGGATCATCGATTCGAGCCCGTCGCGCGGCTGGTGACAGATCTCGTCGTCGCAGTCGGTACAGGGGTACTCGAACGCCTTGTCGCGCCGGTCCCAGCGGTTCCCCTCCTTGTCGTACTCGCGCGCGTCCTCGCGCAGCACCGAGTCGCCACACGCGATGCAGATCACCGTTCGCCGGTCCCGGCTCTTCCGGGAGCGCCACATACCCGTTCCCTCGGACCGGGCGCACTTAGCGTTTGGTGCGCGGCAGACGCCCGTCGGACGGTGTCCCGCTCGGAGGCGTACGACCCGGCGCTCGCGGAGACGATCAACGCCTTCGCCGTCGGGTACGTGCTCGTGATGGCGATCCTCGGCACGACGCTGATGCAGTACTCCGAGCCGTTCGAGTCGACCGCGGCCTCGTGGCCGGGTCGACCGGACGCGGCGGGCGACTGGGTGTCGTCGGCGTCGGCGTCGCCGAGGACGCCGGTCCGGCTCCCCCACTCCGGCTCACCGTCGGACCGCCACCGTTGTCCGACACGCGTTCACACGTCGCATCCGATTGCTGTAAGTTTTTGCGGCGACGGGCACTACCGATCGACCGATGGCTCCAGAACTCGACGAGATCGACCTCGGTACGGTCCCCCTCGGTCGAACCGGCCTCCGCACGAGCGAGCTGCAGCTCGGCACGTGGCGGTTCGGCCGCGTCACCGAGGCGGGCAACGTGGAGATCGACGAGGCCCGCGCCCGCGAGCTGCTCGACGGGTACGAGGCCGCCGGCGGGCGCTACATCGACACCGCCGACGTGTACGGCGGCGGCGACTGCGAGCGCTGGATCGGCGACTGGCTCGCCGAGCGCGACCGCGAGCGCTACACGATCGCGTCGAAGGTGTACTGGCAGATCCGCGACGGCGACCCGAACAGCCGCGGCACGAACCGCAAGAACGTCCGCCACCGCGTCGACGCCCTCCTCGACCGGCTCGACACCGACTACATCGATGTCCTCTACATCCACCGGTGGGACGACGGGACGCCGGCCCGCGAGCTGATGAAGACGCTGAACGGGCTCGTCGAGTCCGGCACGGTCCACTACCTCGGCGCCTCCACGCTCCGGCCGAACGCGTGGAAGGTCGCCCGCGCCAACGAGATCGCCCGCAACGAGGGCTGGGAGCCGTTCAAAGTGCTCCAGCCGCGCTACAACCTCGTCGACCGCGAGGTCGAGGGCGACTACCTGGAGTTCGCGCGCCAGCGCGACCTCGCCGTCTCCCCGTGGAGCCCGCTCGGACAGGGGTTCCTGACCGGGAAGTACGACCGCGACGAGGACCTCCCCGAGGAGTCGAAGGCCGCCGAGTCCAGCCGCTTCCAGGAGGCGTACCTCACCGAGGAGAACTTCGACCTCCACGACGAGCTCGACGCCGTCGCCGACGAAGTCGACGCGACGCCCGCACAGACCGCGCTCGCGTGGCTCGCCCACCGCGACGGCGTCACCGCGCCCATCGTCGGCGCGCGCACGACCGACCAGCTCGCGGAGAACCTCGCGGCCGCCTCGATCGACCTCTCCGACGAGCAGGTCGACCGGCTCACCGCCGCGAAGCCCGGCCCGTACGACGGGCTGTGAATCCTCCCGACCGCTGACTCGGGGGGCTTACCGCTCCGCGCAGTACTCGACGAAGTTCCGGAGGATGCGGAGCCCGGTCTCCCCGCTCTTCTCGGGGTGGAACTGCGTGCCGAACACGTTGCCGGCCTCGTTGGCGACGACCGCGGGGAAGTCGACGCCGTAGTCCGCGGTGGCGACGACCGCGTCCGGGTCGTCGGGCTCGGCGTAGTACGAGTGGACGAAGTAGGCGTACTCGCCGTCGACGGACCCTCCCATGGGTCCGTCTGCCTGCGGGGTCTCCGACCCCCGTCTGTTTACGCCCTCGACCAGCGGGTGATCGCGCGCGACTTCGAGCTCGTTCCACCCCATGTGCGGCACCTTGCGGTCCACGTCGAACCGGACGTTGGTGCCGGGGACCAGATCGAGGCCGGTCACCTCGCCTTCCCCCTCGTGGTCGGCCTCCTCGCTGGAGGTGAGGAGCATCTGCATCCCGAGACAGATCCCGAACAGGGGGCGGCCGGCGTCGGCGTGGTCGGTCAGCGCCTCGCGCAGCGGGCCGGCGTTCTCCATCCCCTCGCGGAACGCGCCCACGCCCGGGAGGACGACGCCGTCGGCGGCCGCGAACGCCTCGGGATCGTCGGTAATCTCGACCGACGCGCCCGCGCGCTCCAACCCGCGGGTCGCCGACCGGAGGTTCCCGAGGCCGTAGTCGACAAGAACCACGTCCGCCAGCGTCTCCGCGGGCGGTTCGAAGGTGCTCATACGTCCCCTCGGAGGGGGACGGAAAAGTCGGTTTCCCTTGTGACAGTTCGATGGGCGGTCGTCCACTCCGACGGCCGCGGTCCGCCTCGAACGGGGCGCGGCGGGCGGAGCGCTCCCGCGTTCACTTCATCGCCGATTCCATCATCCGGCGCGGGAAGCCGGTGATGAGCTCCCAGATGCTCATCTCCACGTCGTCGGAGCGCAGCCGCGACCGGAGCCGCTGGCTGAACAGCTCGACGGAGATGATGAGCAGGAAGATGGCGAGCAGCGTCGCCATCATCTCGGTGAACCGCAGCAGGTTCTGCTGGGAGGTGAGGACGTAGCCGAGCCCCCCGGCGCCGATGACGCCGACGGTGACGGCGGCGCGGACGTTGATCTCGAAGATGTACAGCGTCCACGCGATGAACCCGGTCCGGACCTGACTCAGCATGCCGAAGAAGACGATCTGGGGCTTGCTCGCCCCGGTCGTTCGCATCGCCTCGATCGGCCCGTCCTCGATCTCTTCGAGCTCGTCGACGAACAGCCGGCCGAGGTTCCCGATCGTATCGAACGCGATCGCGAGCGCGGCGGAGGCGGGACCGAGCCCGAGGAACGGGATGAAGATGAGCGTCCAGATGATCGCGGGAATCGCCCGGATGAAGGACATCGTCCCGCGGAAGATGAAGTTGAAGGGGAACGGGGTGACGCGCTCGGAGCCGAGCGTCCCGAAGATCAGCGCGAACGGGAACCCGAGGATCGTCCCGACGAACCCCATCGCGAGCGTGATGCCGGCCTCCCCGAATATCTGGAAGATCCCGAGCTCCTGGAAGAAGAACGCGTAGATGTCCGTCGGGTTCGGGGGGAACTGGAACAGCAGCCCGCCGATCGCGGGGTCGTACAGCAGGTTCTCCTGTCTGATGAACCCGACGTACTGGCCGATGTCGAGGAACGGGAGCACGCCGAAGTGGTCCGTGATCGGGAAGAACCCGGTCAACGACTCGGTGAACGTTTCGAGGCGCGCGTCGGGGTTCAAAAGCTCCGTCGCGGCGAACGCCTGCAGCGTCGTGAACACGAGGAAGGCCGCGAGCCCGAGCCACCCGAGCGCCCGACGGCGACGGGTCCGTTTGATGTTCTCGAACTGTTCGGCGATGCGGTCCGGAACGTCGGCGGCGTCGTCGACGCCGACCGCCTCCGAGCGCGTCCCGTCGGAATCCGTGGTGTCTGTTGTCACTCGTAGATCAGCTCCGTTCTCGTCACGTCGTCGCGACCTCGTCGGTCGCGCCGCTACCGTCACCGTCGTCGCGGACGAACATCCCCTCGGTGTCGATGTCGCCGTAGAGGTCGTCGATGACGTCGATCGTCAGGTCGTCCCGGTACCCGTCGAACACCTTCTTGCCGTCTCGCAGCCCGATGAACCGGTGTCCGAACTTCCGGGCGATGTTCACCTGGTGGAGGCTACAGAAGGTCGTCAGATCGCGGTCCTCGGAGGCGGTCCGGAGGTACCCCATCACGCTCTGTGCGCTGCCGGGGTCGAGGCTCGCGACCGGCTCGTCGGCGAGCAAGACCTCCGGCCGCTGGACGAGCGCGCGGGCGATCCCCACGCGCTGCTGTTGGCCGCCGCTCATGCTCCGTGCCTTCTGTTCGGCCTCGTCCAAGAGCCCGACCGTGTCGAGGGCGTCGAGGGCGCGGTGCTTCTCCTCGGTATCCTGAAGCTGCAGCACGCTGGAGACGAATCCCGAGCGGTGGACGCCGCCGGAAAGCGAGTTCGAGTACGCCGTCATGTCGCCGATGATGTTGTGCTGCTGGAAGATCATCGCGACGGACGGGCGCGGCTCGATCATGGGCTCGCCGTCGATCCGGATCTCGCCCTCGGTCGGCGAGAGCAGCCCGCTCAGCGTTCGCAGCAGCGTCGACTTCCCGGACCCCGAGACCCCGAGCACGATGACGAACTCGCCGGCGGGGACCTCGAAGGACACGTCGTCGAGCGCGACTGTGTCGCCGAACCGTTTCGTAAGGCCGTCTACTTCGATGTGAGTCATAAAGAAAGCGTGTGAGTAGCCGCTCAGCCTAGAGCGTGCTCCACTCCAAGCCGAGCTCCTGACCGAGCTCCGCGACGGGGTCGTAGTCCTCGACGCTCGCCTCGACGACGCCGCTGAACCAGAGCGCGTGCGCCTCGACTAGCTCCAAGTCGTCCTGCTGGTCCTCGCTGAGTTCGGACTCGTCCATGTCGAGGATCGCGGGGTCGACGTTGAGCGCCTCGGCGATGTCCGCCTGCGACTCGTGTTCGAACGCCTCCTGTGGCGCGTCGATCATCAGCTGGCGGAGGTCGTCTTTGAGCGACTCCTCCCACGCGGCGTTGCTCACGATCGGCGCGCGCGGGATCGGGTCGGAGACCGCGAGGAGCTGCATCTCGGGGTCGCTTTCGCCCGCACCGTCGTACTCGGCCGAGACCTCGACAAACTCCTGTGACATCTCGTCGAACTGCTCCTGCGGGACGTGCGCCGCGGTGGAGAACGCGCCCGTCCCGGCGGCCGCGATCCGGTCGTCCTGAATGAGCTGTTCGCGGGCCGTGGTGTGGTCGGAGGTCCGGAGCTCGAAGTCCTCGGGCGAGCCGGAGGGGGCGCTCCCGATGTCGATCCCGGCGTTGCTGAGCATGTACAGCGGGAACAGCGTCCCGGAGACCGAGGTGGGCGCGGCCGACGCGACGACCTCGCCCTCCAGATCCGAGAGCGACTCGATACCGCTGTCGGTCGTCGTCGTGATGAGCGAGAAGTACTGCTCCGCGCCGTACGCCACCCGCATCCCCGTCACGTCGAGCTCGCCGGGGATCTGCGCGACCGCGCCCGGCGACACGTCCGCGAAGAGCCGGTCGCCCTCCGCGGCGCGTCGGAGCTCCTGTGCGGTGCCGGAGTAGCTCGCGGTCGGCTGTTCGACGATCTCCACGTCGAGCTCGGACTCGAGGTACTCGAACAGCGGCTGGTACTGCACCTGGATGTCGATCTCCTCCTCCGCGGGGTTCAACACCCACGTAACCTCCGTCGCGGAGTTCCCGGAGTCCCCCGCCGTGCCGCCGTCCGAACCGTCGCTCCCGTCGCCCGACCCGCCATCGCTGCCGTCGCCGCCATCGCCACTGTCCCCGCCGCTGCTGTCGGAACAGCCGGCGAGTCCGACTACCCCGGCCGCACCGGCCGTCTTGACAAATGTTCGCCGATTCGCCGACCACCTGTTGTCGGACATACAGTTGTGCGTTCGACTCGCATGGTATATTATTTTCGTACGTGTTTAGCCCCGTCTGATTTCGTCACTATCTCGTAGGTGGTGGCCTATGACAGACACATGGTCTGCCAGCAGGGAGTCAGTCTACATCCTC
>NZ_SDJP01000059.1 GCF_004114995.1 Halorubrum amylolyticum | reverse complement strand
GGCGAGCGACGTGTTGATCGCGACGACCAACGGGATGGCGAGTCCGAGGGCGTGTGGGCAGGCGATGACGAGCACCGTCACGACTCGCTCGATGACAGTCGCGTTGAACGAGACCGCGATGGTCCACGCGATTGCTGTCACGACTGCTGCCCCGAGGGCAACGTAGAACAGCCAGCCAGCCGCTCTGTCGGCCAGCACCTGCGTTTTGGACTTGCTCTGTTGGGCTTCCTCGACGAGTCGCATGATACCTGCGAGTGTCGTCTCCTCGCCCGTTGCACCGACACGTATGCGGAGACTGCCGTCGCCGTTGATCGTCCCGCCGATGACCTCATCCCCGGGTTTCTTAGAAACTGGTTTCGACTCGCCCGTGATCATCGACTCCTCGACGTCCGAATCACCCTCTTCAACGATGCCGTCAGCAGGAACACTCGCGCCCGGTCGAACGAGTACGAGGTCGCCCTCGGAGAGTTCACTCACCGGGACTTCCTCGGTGTCACCGTCGTCGCTGATCCGCTCGGCGGTATCGGGCATCAGCTTCGCCAGCTCGTCGACCGCGCTCGAGGCACGTCGTACGGACCGCATTTCGATCCAGTGGCCCAGCAGCATGATGTCGATCAGCGTCACGAGCTCCCAGAAGAACGCCGACTGTGTCGGGAAGACCACGCTCGCGAGGCTGTAGACAAATGCGACCGTGATCGCCATCGAGATGAGCGTCATCATTCCCGGCGACCGGTCTTTCAGCTCCGGGACCGCCATCTGGAGGAACGGCACCCCACCGTACGCGAAGACGATGACCGCGAAGGCGGGGTTAATCCACTCGCTACCCGGGAACGCGGGAACGGAGAACCCGAGCCACTCCTGCAGCATTTCGCTGTACAGGAGGACCGGAATCGACAGGAGCGTCGAGACGAAGAAGCGCCGCCGGAACATTTGCTCGTGGCCTTCGTGCATCCCACCGTGGTCGTCGTGTCCGTCGTGTCCGTCGTGCCCATCATGCTGACTGTGTGGGCCGTGGTCTGCTTCGTCGGCCTCCCTTTGGGATTTATCGTCCATTACCGAGCAATTGAACCGAGGATGCTTCAACGTGGGGGCTACTGTGAGTTGACACGCCCTCTGAACAGGCTGGCATCTACCGAACATTCGCGAGACTGATGTGGTCGGGGATGATCCTACGTCTCCTTGTGGCGGTCTCTGTAAGTTTTTGCCCCCAGAAAAACGTATACTGCGCCGATAACTCGTACACCTGTCGTGAATTGCTCGTTCCATTCGATAGCATCTGGGCGCTCATAGAGGACCGTGGAAGCAAACTTGCGATACAGGTCGGGAAACATGAGGACAGCTGCACCGAACGCCCCGGTGAGATTCATCATCCACGCATACAATCGGCTACCAAGTAGGGAGATCACGACTATCAGAATTCCTTCTGATCGTATAGCTGGGTTTACCCATTTCCTTAGGGTGCCTTCACTGGGATTAGTGATCGCATGTTTCTCAAAGAGCGCAACTATCTTGTCCGGGAACAATGTAGTAACAGCTCCGAGGACGCCGGTAAGTATCCGTATCATACGCTACGGTACGACCTATTCGGATTTAATATTCTCCACAAATCTACACGTCCGAGAACGGAGCCGGAACGCAGTATTCAGAAGTCCAATTATACAGAATAGACGAAGATGCAGAGTTACTACGTGAGTAGCTGTCTAAGGACGTAGTGGAGGATGCCGCCGTGTTCGATATAGGTCACGGCGGCCGGCGTACCGACCTGTGCCGTGACCGGGAACTCGACAGTCGAACCGTCCTCGCGCTCGGCGATAACTGTCAATTCATCTACCACGTCGAGACCGTCATCGAGACCGTGAATTGTGAAGACCTCCGACCCGTCCAGTCCGAGAGATTCCCATGAGTCGCCGTCATCGAACTGTAAGGGGAGAACACCCATCCCGACGAGGTTGTCGCGGTAGATGCGCTCGTAACTCTCGCCGATGGTTGCGCGGACACCGAGTAGGTCCGTTCCTTTCGCTGCCCAGTCACGACTCGACCCGGTTCCGAGCTCCTCGCCCGCCATCACGATGAGTGGGGTGCCCTCCTCGCGGTAGCGCTGGCTGGCTTCGAACACGGTCGTCTGCTCGTCGGTTGGGTGGTGGATCGTATAGCCACCCTCGATATTGTCGAGCATCTCATTCTCGATGCGGACGTTGGCGAACGTCCCTCGCATCATCACCTCGTGGTTGCCCCGGCGCGCGCCGTACGTGTTGAACTCGTGGGGCTCGACGCCGTGATTGAGCAGCCACTGGCCGGCAGGGAGGTCAGATCCGAATGGGCCAGCAGGGCTGATGTGGTCGGTCGTAACGGTATCGCCGAGCGTCAGCAGGCAGCGTGCGTCCTCGATATCGGCGACGCCGGGTTTCTTGAGGGGAAAGTCTTGGAAGAACGGCGGCTCTCGGATGTACGTCGAGTCGTCGTCCCACTCGTAGACGTCACCACTTGGCGCGTCGAGAGCAGCCCACCGCTCGTCACCCTCGTACACGGAGGCATACTTCTCCTCGAACATCTCCGGGGAGACGTTCTCGTGGATTGCTGCCTGCACGTCGGCTGCGTCCGGCCAGATGTCCGCCAGATAGACTGGGTCACCCTCAGCGTCAGTGCCCAGCGGCTCGTTCTCGAGGTCGATGTCCATCCGCCCTGCGAGCCCGTAGGCGACCACAAGCGGTGGGCTCGCGAGGTAGTTCGCTCGGACTTTCGGGTGAATACGCGCCTCGAAATTGCGGTTCCCCGAGAGGACACTCGTCGTCCAGAGGTCGTGGTCGTCGATCGCCTGCTCGATGGAGTCCGGAAGTGGTCCGGCGTTACCGATACAGGTGGTACAACCGTAGCCAACGACGGCATACCCGAGCTCTTCGAGATACGGAAGCAGCCCTGATTCTTCGAGATACTGCGTGACGACGCGGCTGCCCGGTGCGAGGCTCGTCTTGACGTACGGCGGGACGTCCAGGCCTTTTTCGACGGCGTTCTGGGCGAGCAGACCAGCGGCGATCATCACCGACGGGTTTGAGGTGTTCGTACAGCTCGTGATGGCACTAACCAGGACATCACCGTGACCGATTTCGACCGTTTCACCGTCGAGGTCGACCTCAACGCGTTTGGTTAACGGGTGCAGTTCGGACTCGGCCTCGACTTGAGCGCCGCCATCAGTCTCTGCGTCGGCTACACCCCCCTCACCGAGCCACCGCTGCAAGGCCTCTTCATCGACATCGTTGAGGTCGTGCTTGAACTCCCCGTGGAGAAGTCCTCGGAAGCTCTGTTTTACGTCCCCCATCGGGATTCGGTCCTGTGGTCGCTTGTGTCCGGCCAGACTCGGTTCGACAGTTGAGAGATCGAACTCGACGACCTCGGTGTACTCCGGTTCCTGTTTCCCGAACAGGCCTTGGGATTCGAGGTACTCGCGGACGAGGTCGATGTGTTCAGGGTCGCGCCCGGTGAGTTCGAGATACTCGAGCGTCTGATCGTCGACCGGGAACATACTGATCGTCGACCCCTGTTCGGGTGCCATATTAGCGATCGTTGCCCGGTCCGGGACAGTAAGGTTCTGTACACCGGGCCCGAAGAATTCGACGAACCGGTCGACGACGCCGACCTCGCGGAGTTGTTCGGTGATGTGAAGCACGAGATCCGTTGCCGTCGCGCCTTCGGGTAACTCGCCTTCGAGACGAACGCCGACCACCTCGGGGAGTTTCATCGTAATCGGTTGGCCGAGCATCGCTGCTTCCGCTTCGATACCCCCGACGCCCCAGCCGACGACACCGATACCGCCGATCATCGGGGTGTGGCTGTCCGTGCCGACGAGTGTGTCCGGCAGAAGCCAGTTCTCGTCATCTTGTTCGCGGGCGTGAACGACACGGCCGAGATGTTCGAGATTTACCTGATGAACGATCCCGGTTCCCGGCGGGACGACGTTGAAGTCCTCGAAGGCGTTTTGCGCCCACTTGATCGCGCGATACCGCTCGGCGTTGCGCTCGTACTCCAGTTCGACGTTCTTCTCGTAGGCGTCCTCGGAGTCGAAGTAGTCGACTTGGACGCTGTGGTCGATCACGAGATCAATAGGGATCTCCGGTTGGACCAGAGTGGGGTCGCGGTCTTTGCGATCGACTTCGGAGCGGAGGGCTGCTAGGTCGACCACTGCGGGCACGCCGGTAAGGTCCTGTAGGACCACCCGTGACGGAGAGAACGGCACCTCTGCGTCCGGAACGTCCGGCTCCCAGCCAGCAGCATTTCTGACGTCTGACGCGGTGATGGTTTCGCCGTCGACGTTTCGGAGCACCGATTCGAGGAGGATACGGATACTCACCGGGAGCGTGTCGAGTTCACAGAGTCCATGTTCTTCGAGTGCTCGAAGGTCAGCCATCTTGTACGTCGTCCCGTCGACGTCAAGTTCGCGGACGGCATCGAACGGGAGTGTGTCAGTCATAGTATCTGAATATGTGCTCGGGAGCGATATTAATCTCCCTCCGAATTCATTCCGATGGGAATCGGGATCCTGAATACTGTGACGGCGTTTCAGAACTCACCGAATGAAAGACCAGAGGAGGACGGCAAACCCACACGCCAACGCAGCGGATTCGGCAACATGCACCTGCGTGAGCGTTAATGCTGTGAGCTGGTAGAGAAAACCTTCTATGAGGACACCGAGCGTCATGAACCCGAAGCCGATCGTTGCGTCACGTAGGTATCGAGTCCGTTCCTGACGATACGCGCGAAAGCTGATCGCTGTCGTCGCCATACCCAAGAAGAGGAGAAAGACACGGACTCCAATTAGCGTGACTTCCCATCCAGTAGTCACGATTCATCGCCCCCCCTGTGTTGGCTGGGACATTTGTCCGTGTAGCGAATAAAGGATAATGAGCATACCTGCCGCGACAAGTGTAGTCTGGATGGTCCCAGCAACGAAGATGGACAACCCAACCACGTCGAAGAGAATGCCTTCGATTACGGACCCGACGCTGATGAATAGGAATCCGATAGCGACGTACAGCATTGGTTCGCTACCGTAGACCCTGTATCCACGATACGCTTGATACGTTATCGACAGCCCTAGTCCGACTGCGATGAGCTTTGCAATGACGAGTGCGGTGTGCATGGTTAGGTGTCTCGGATGTCGCCCCAGATACGCGAGAACCGCTGCGCGGCGTCCTCACGAACGTCCATCTTGATGTCGATCGTTCCATCTTCGATGTCGACATCGACGTGGTCAACGTTTGCTTCGTACACGCTATGATGGCTCCCGTCAGTCTCAATCTGTGTTTGTTCGACGAGCAGATCATTAGCGACCATATCTTCGACCCGGCGGTAAATCGTTGAGAGGGCAACGTCGCATTCCTCGCTCAGTTCCTTCGCTGAGAGGGGGTCCCGGCTCGTCGCGGCCAGAATCTGACGAACCCGTTCCTCCCCGAGGAGGTCTAATAGCTCGTCAGCGCGATGGTCCGTGGACACAGCTGTTCCTCGCAATACAAGTTAATGCCCTGCCGAAACGTATGTAACGACCAGTTTTGCGTCGCACGCAAAACAGCTCACCCGTCTATTTTCCCACCCCTCGTATTCTCACCTGTGAGGTGACCTACGCTATGACAACCAATTCAGGACTCACCCGGCGGCGAGTGCTCCAGTTAACTGGTGGTACAGCGGTTATTGGACTCGCAGGATGTACTGGATCGGAATCAGACGGCAGTGATAGTGGGGCCGAAAGCACTGCGGGATCTACCGAAGACGGAGGCGGGTCGGGGCATGACGAAGGAGAGAACAGTAGCGAAGGAGAATCGGGGCATGACGACGAGGAAGGTCACGATGAAGCCGTCGAGGAACCGAGCGATACAGCTGAGGTGGCGATGGTCACCGAAGACGGAGGATATCACTTCGAACCGCACGTCGTCCGCGTCAATGTCGGTGGGACGGTAACGTGGACTAACGAGAGCGGCAGTCACTCCGCGACGGCCTACCATCCAGACAACGACCAACCCCAGCTCGTTCCCGATGGTGCTGCAGCATGGGATAGTGGTCTCCGCTCGGAGGAAGGAGCGACGTTCGAGCACACTTTCGAGACCGAGGGCGTCTACCACTACTACTGTACGCCCCACGAGACGGTCGGTATGCTCGGGAGCGTCATCGTCGGCGACCCAGATCCACATGAACAGATCGCGCTCGAAGAGCCACCCGAGGAGAAACCAGATACTGTCCGAGAGAAGCTCACCGAACTGAACGGAATGGTTTCGAGTGCACTTGGCGATGACCACTAATTGCTGACGAACGCTCCCGGCATCTTTTCTATCGCTGCCGGACGCGGTTTAAGGAGTCATACCAGTAGGTTATACATAGCGTGTGCTATTGCGAGGGTAAGATACCCTCCCAAAAGGAAGAGAAGAGTTCTTCGAGGCAGTGATGGCAGGCCAATCGTGTCGGATCCGTGAATACGCTCACCGAGGGCATACACGAACCGACCGGCTACCAATGCGAATGGAAGATACACGAGTAGTATCGGGACAACCATCGCATCGAATCTGGCGGTGGCTTCAAGCCGGGACAAGTATTCGAGTTTGAAGATTAGTTCCAGCCCCCCAACAGTGATCCCGGATGCGGCGGTCGCCAAGATCCCCTCCGTTTTCGAGAGTAGTTGGCTTCGCCAGTAGCTCCAGAAATAGAAGACTACGATCAACGGAAGCAGTCGGACGAACGTTTCCTCGATAAAACCGACAAGAAGCATCCGTCTTCAGTTAAGCAAGAAACCGCGTGATAGCGGAGGCTTATCGAGACATCTTTCGGAAGGAATGAGGAAGCCGAGTTTGTGCCCAACGGC
>NZ_SDJP01000058.1 GCF_004114995.1 Halorubrum amylolyticum | reverse complement strand
CTCGTCGGCCGGCGCTTATTAGCGCCGGCCGACTCCCTCGCACGCGCTCCTCGTGGCCTGTCGGCCACTCGGAGGCGCGCGCCGACCGCAGATTAGCAAGTCTGAGACTATTCGGCTAGACCAGTTAGAAAAAGCGCCGGTCTGACTCCCCGCTCGCTGCGCTCGCGGGGAGTCAGGCCGGTGATTTCTCTCACTACGTTCGAGAAATGCACCGGCCGAGATTTGAACTCGGGTTGCAACCATGGCAAGGTTGCGTGATACCACTACACTACCGGTGCGTGCTTCGCACTCGGTGATTGGTCGGAGGATTACTTAAACCTGTCACATCCGACCGACGGCGGCGGGGGCCGGGAGAAACCGGACGTACCCGACGCGGCTCACTCCCCGCGCGTCGCCGCGATGTCGTCGGCGTGGGATCGAACGAGCTCGGCGAACGCGGCCGCTTCCGCCTCCTCTTGGCCCCCGTCGTCGCGGCGGTCGCGCACCCGGCGTTTGATCGCGCGGAGCGCGTCAGACTTTCCGGTCGCGATCGCGTCCGCGACCGACCGCGGGTCGTCGGCGACCCGGGAGACGAGCCCGGTCCGGAGCGCCGCGTCGGCGTCGAGCACGCGCCCTGAGAGCACGAAATCGAGCGCGTCGCCCTCGCGCATCACCCGCGGGAGGCGGACGGTCCCGCCCCACGCGCCGAACAGGCCGAACGCGACCCCGGGCTCCGCGAACGTCGCCGCGGGGGTGGCGACTCGAACGTCGGCCGCGAGCGCGAGTTCGACCCCGCCGCCGCGCGCCGCGCCGTCGATCCCGCAGACGACGACCGTCTCCGCGTCCGCGATCGCTCGGGCTGTGCGCTGGCCAGCGCGGGCGAACGACGCCGGGTCGTCCAGGGCGGCGACCACGTCGAGGTCGGCGCCGGCACAGAACGCCGCGCCGGCGCCGCGGAGGTAGGTTACCGGGGTGTCGGCGTCGGCGACGGCGGTGCGGAGCGCAGTCAGGTCCTCGGGCCGGAGGGCGTTCCGACGCGCCGGGCGGTCGATCGTCACCACGCGGACCGCGTCGTCGTCTCGGGTGCGGATCACGTCCGCGTATCCCGTTCGTTTCCAAAGGTCTTTGCCACTCGATCGAGTACCGTTACGTAATGGACGATGCCGCGCGAGCGCGTGACGCCGCGTCTGAGGCGCTCGCCGACGTCGAGCCCGATCAGCTGCGTGAGGCCCTCGAAGACCGGATCGCGAACGCCGCCGTCACCCCCGGCGTGCTGGCGCTGGTCACCGCCCGCGCGGTCGATCCCGAGGTCGATCCGGACGCGGTGGGCGACCGGGCGGCCGGCGTGCAGCTCATCTACGAGGGGCTCCGGCTCACCCGGTCGGTGGCCCACGAGGAGCCGTGGGTGACCGCGCCCACGCAGGCGTCGGACATCGACGCCGACATGGACGTGCTCACCGCCGACGTGCTCGTCTCACGCGGGTTCGCCCTGCTCGCGTGCACCGACGCCGCCGCGGCCGCGGTCGAGGTCGTGCGCGCGTTCGGCCGCGACCAGACGCTCCGGGACCGCGAGGGGACCGACCCCGCCGCGGCGGCCGCGCTCGACCGGAACCTCGAGATCGACGCCCTCGAACTCGCCGTCGTCGCCGGCACCACCGCCGTCGGCGGCGACCCGCCTGAGGAGCTGTTGACGTACGCCCGCGATCTGGCGACTGACTACGACGGCGAGTTCCCGCCGCCGGGCCGCGCGCTCCCCGAGACGACCGCCGACCGGATCGCCGACATCTCCGACCGCGCCGTGAGCGCGACCGATCGGTGATCGGCCGACGGCGGCGGACCAGTGTGTGCCTTCGTGACGGGTCGCCCCCGAATCGAAACCCCTAAAGTTGACTCCCGTCAACGACTGATTGCGCCTGGGTAGCTTAGCGGTAAAGCGCGTCCTTGGTAAGGACGAGACCCCGGATTCAAATTCCGGCCTAGGCTCTCTTTGGCTGTTACGTCCGGTAGTTACCGGGTTCTTCGTCGGTGAAACAATGTACACCACGCAAGAACGAGTACCCGGTGTCATTTCCGACACCCCGACGCAGTCATACGTTTTTGAGGAAAAGACAAGCATATTACATTATATATTTAAAATTTCGCGTGGAAAAGATCTAGATCAAGTAGAGGGATCGAATCCATGACGTACAGCTCTGAAAACAAAGTAGACGGGATCGTACTCGTCACCGAAGACGCGCAAGAGTATCTAAACCCCAGACAGGAAGTTACCTACCGCGAGCACCGCCGCAACATAACCGAATGGATGCTCGCACTCGGTAAAAACCCGGAGAAAGCCACAGGCTACAGCCATTCAACGGTTAAAAACCGGATGAACCGACTAGACCTATTCTACCGATTTATCTGGGATCGTAAAGGCCGGTACGTCCAAGAGCTGACCACGGATGACGCGGACGCTTGGATGCGGCACTTGGCGACTGAGGAGATGAAAGAGAGTACGAAGAATCACTATCAAAAGGCCGCGAAGTCCTTGTTCAAGTGGAAGCGCGAGGCGCGGAACAAGGATGTGAAGTGGGAGCCCGAGATCGAGTACAGCGACCCATCTACGACTTACACTCCAAGGGATTACCTGACCAAGGAAGACAGGCGGAAGATGCGGGAAGCATCCATGGAGTACGGAAGCGTACCCCACTACAACAGCGTAACACCTAAAGAACGCAGTAGGTGGAAGACGTATCTCTCTCAGCGGCTGCAAAAACCCAAGGAAGAAGTCACAATGAAGGACTGGCAGAAAGCCAACTCCTTCAAGTATACCTCGATGATCCACGTCGCCCTGGATGCGGGTCTACGTCCTATCGAAATCAAACGCTCAAACGTTCACTGGGTCGACACCCAAAACGGAGTCCTGAGAATACCCCGCGAAGAATCCAGTAAGAACCGGGAGAACTGGATAGTCGCACTCAAAGAAGAAACCAACTCCATATTGAAACGCTGGCTCGACGAACGAGAAACACGAGAAAAGTACGACGGCCGCGACGCACTCTGGCTCACCATGTACGGCAACCGCTACAACAAAGATAGTTTCCGGGACGTCTTCCGGAAAATCGCCAAAGAAGCCAACCTCGACTTAGAGAACCGAGACCTAACACCATACAGCATCAGACACAGTACTGCGACCTACATAGCCGAACAAGAAGGACTCGCAGTAGCCGCACAACAATGCCGTCACAAATCCAAACGCACCACTGAGAAGTACGAGCACAGCAGCACAAGCCGACAGCAAGACGCCGTCAACAACATAGACTAAAAACAACACCCTCTACCATCTCTCAATCTTCCTTGGGGTCCCCAGATAACCGCAATACAGCGTATAGTCGTTCACTGTTCCAAACCTGATTCAAAGCACTCAGTCTAAGCAGGCGGGTAGATCTATGACCTCTTTAGACCCTGGTTTTCTAACCTGATGGTACTGATAAGAGCTGTTTCAGACCTGGTTTTTCGGGGCTAAAGTTCGCTAATTGCTTTCTCGATTTTGTTTCTGGCGTCGACTATATTCTCTATTTCTTCCTGATTGTCCCCTTCATACATTGAGAGGGCTTCTTCGAGTTCATCGGAGACGTCGATTAATTGTTCTGCTAAGGCGGTGTCCGGGTCGTAGGCAGTGATGTAGTCTTCTACTTCTTCAGGTGGCCTACTGTCCTGGAAGCTGAGGTGGTATTTTTCACTCTCATTCTTTGCACAGCCTCTACAAATTGGTACGACTCCGCTGTCTGGGTCAGGTTTTATCCACAGGTCGTGTTCGTTTTGGCAGTTTCCAAATGCACATTTCATCATTATTGGATTATTTGTTAATTTTTATATACTTTCCACCAATTATCTGTCAATATGTAAGATACTTATTTAAATGTTATAGACAAATAGTAAGATAAGGTGATTGAATTGACACACGAAAACAACACACAACAGCAAGACGCAATCGAAAAAACACTGAACGAAGTCAAACGAATCGGTGGAGAGAAATTCTACAACGTAGCGAAAAACTGGGAGGAAGACGCACACAGCGGAAGCCTCCAAGAACTCGCCCAAGCACACAATCTTGAACTAACACCAGAAAACGCAACCCGGATAGCGAAAAAAGAAATCACCCACATCGTCGAACACCACGACGAACTCGGCCTCTAAAACAAAACCCCATTCTCTCTTCCTTCCATTTTATCAATATTATAACACAAAACCAAGTTATGACTACAACCGCGGAAATCCTCGACAAATATGGGCTCACACGAGAAACAGTAACACACTACATCGACGCGATCACCCGGATGAACCAGACACAGACCGCAGAAGAACTCGACGTCTCGCGCGACACCATCAACCGATACAAAAAACAGTTCTCAAAAATGGATGCCCAAGAACGCCTACTACTCATCTCCAATCTAACCCAAGAAAAACTCCTAGACCAAGGCGCGAAGTGATTTACCCATTACAGAATCAATTCAGAAAGGCGACCACGTCAAACTCATACTCGACAAAGAAAACGGGCCAGACAACCACCTACACGGGAAAACCGGAGAAATCATCAACATCGAATTCGACGACGCACAAACAGTCACCGGCAATTCTGAAGACAACTTCATCTACACAATCCGCCTAGAAAACGGAGAAATACCCGACATACACTTCCGCAGACACGACTTGAAGAAAATAGAATGACGCAAAACTATCAAGAGCTCCTAACTGAGGAAGGAAAGGAATTCATCGACAAGCTATCCTCATCTCTACGTAAGAACCAATCACTCGATCCACTGATAGAAGAATACGAAATAACTGAGTTTCGCGGTGGATCTCTTGGGCGTCGAGTTCTACCCCTCCCGGATACACTGGTACAGAACGGCTTCTTAGGACAATCAGATACAGAGACATACTTCATCCTCAAGGTTTCAGGCAAGCCACTTCCACACAACTACCGGGAGATCAAAGCTTGGGAGAAAGCCTGTGAACTCGGCTGGGAACACGAATCTCTTTTCGCTCCGATACATGCCTGGGACAACAAGGAGTACAAATGGCTGATTATGAGACGAGCGACCCCAATATCACCTCACCAAGGTGATATCGCATATCTACTGTCGGGACAAGAATACGTGTATGCTCCAGAAGCACCAAAACAGATGGAAGATAAATTGAACGACCAAGGATGGACTGTCGAAGACGTCGAAATGAACGTTGGTATCGTAGATGACGGAATCTGCATGATGGACTACGGAGGAGTGGAACGAAGAAATGATACTTTAGAACTGCCAGACTGTATGCAGAGTGAGAATTGACTTCTAAGATATCTCCGTCTATTTTGAGAAACCGATTAATAAGTTGAGTTAGAACTTCGTCATAATATGTACAACTTGGTCGAGGACGAAGACGACATCGGGGATCTAAACTCGTGGCTTGCCTTTGAAGATAGAGATAGGTTCGATCCGATTCAGGATGGCTGGATTACCGTAAATCGGCATGGCCACCACCGGTCGGAAACAGGTATAGGAACCGTTGAGCAGGGTTTTCGAATTCATGCATTCTTAGTCGACGAAGACAGTTTAGATACAGTCGTAGACACTGACCCGTTCGGAGAGGTGGGAACTTTTGATTTCAATCCTATGGCCTACGGTTCGAGAAGAGGAACTCAATATTGGGAAGAAGATCTTACGAGGAGTGTTGACGGGGTCGAGGCCAAGCGTTTTGTAATGGATTTCAGGAAGGACGCGCCACTGATTGATACAGGGTTCATCGAATACCACGACTTGATTGAAAGAGAGAAGCGAAACTTTGAGACCTACGATACCGACGAGACTGTGGTACGGTTCCCTGCTGAGAAGTGGGAATACTTGTCCTCCCAATCTAGTCATTTCGGCTTAGCAAATACGATTCGGAGTTTGGAGGTAAAGGCGGAGTTTCTGAAGGATTATCTCAAACAGCGAGGATGTGCTCTCGTACTTGCTTACTTCCAATCACGGGACGTCAGGAAGACTCAGGAGGATATTTCTCTGACGGATGATGACCGGGAGGAGTTCACTGTGCGCGGCGGGAAAGCAGTTCGAGGAGTAAGACGAAATCAGGTTGGATACGAACTGCATTGGTTCTGCCCAATAAAAGCGGATGACATCCCATACGGACGCGAGGAACGATTACAGGAAGATCGAGAAAACCTCAAATTCGAGACTAAGCAAGGATACCGCTTCTCAAAGGAAGAAGCCGTTAATGAAGAAGGGTTCGAGGATGCAGGTTACAGAAGGCCAGCTATAGGAGCCGAAGATTTGGAAGAAGCAATCAGCTTCTTCGGATGGACCTATTTCGAGCCCGAAGTCTTGGAGAAGTACAAGAACGATAGTCGGGGCTCGGTTTCCGAGTGGTCAAGACAAGGTCTCCAGGTGAACTGGCTGGACAAAATGAAGCTCCGGGCCTACCGGAATGACGAAGATCTAGTCCTCATCATCGTAGACGACCTGATCGATATACCGGATGAAGAGCTCTCCCACTGGTACCACTACAATACATCGCCTGCTGGTAACATTCCTGGGGAGATGATCACTAACTACATCGAAGCAGACTGGGTCGACTCTGAATCACCATCTGACGCAGTCATCAACGCAGTAACAGAACTGAACGAAGCCTTTGAAGCAAAATACGATGTCCGACTGTACCGCGAAGTAGGCGATGAAATCAATGCAGATAGAATGCTGAGTCTGCCACGAAATGAGCGACATGAACTACTCACTGTGATGTCTGAGGCACATCAGGTGATAGTAGAGAATCTTGATAGAGGAAACTTGGAATCGGAGCTGCCTGATGAGGTCTCAGGGGATGTTGAAGGGAAGAAATCTGCACTATTCGAGTTCGTGAGAGAATTGTCAGATATTGAAACTGCTGCCGATATCCTAGACCCAATCAACGCAGTACACGACTTCCGAAAAGAAAATAGCCATATGACCGTCAGTAGTGGTGGCTGGCCAAGAGCAGTCGATGTCCTTGGATATGAAGAAGATTCAGAAGCTTACCGAGATATGTACCGAGACGCAATGAGAGGATCCGCTACCTCGTTAAGAGAAATCATCTCCTTAATTGAGGAGGATTCAGAAGATCAAGTCGAGTAAATCCGTTCCAATTGCTTACTCAGAGCCTGTCATAGAAAGCCTCCCAAGGGAGGCTGCAGGGTTTGGAAACTGTGTCCACCAGCTCCAACGCCCTGCAAAACGTAGCTTCGGTCAA
>NZ_SDJP01000057.1:5777-7462 GCF_004114995.1 Halorubrum amylolyticum | reverse complement strand
GACCGCCTCGGTACATGTCATACTACAATACGATCCAACTTAAATATCCGCATTGCTGCTGAACGTGGTTTGTGTCGGCGTTGTCGGATTCACGCCTGTCGTAAACGACGGGATTCTCTCCTCGTAGAAAGATAGGTGGGATCGAACATACCCATCGGTACCAGCTACGACAGTAACATCGCTCATCCGCCTATCATCGGAATAGAAACCGACATCGGGCTTCATTATTGCCACCTATCGATGGGCTCACAAGCTCGTCTTGAGGATCGGTCCGATGAGGGTCGGAGGTTCCGAGACCACGAAATTGGTCAATTCGGATCGGTTCCATGGCGGACCGATCGGTCACCACGAGCGGTATCATAGCTGTTAAGTTGATATTAACCAGATCAAAAGTTGATTTTTTCGGTACTGATTAGACCTCTATGAACGGCTCTAGAAATATCTAACGGGTTTACAGTATTTCCTATTTATATGATTTTATAGGATATTCATGGAATACAGAATATAAAATTAACGATATATTTATCACAGTTATTGTATTACTAAACTCTGCATGGCACGCAAGCTGGTAAGCGAGGATGACGATAGCGACAGGTATAGCCAGACCGAAGAATCGGGCGGAGAAAACAGCAACGCGGAGGCCGCTGATGGATTACTGAACAGACGAGAGTACGTGAAGCTCGGCGCGGCGGCAGCGGGTACGATTCTTGCATCTTCGGGGTTAGGGTCGGCTACCGTAGAACGGCACGGGATGCAGTTCGACCGGGTCCTGGACGCGGTTAATGATCTCGGACTCGACAACTCGGGTGGGAAAGCAATCGATTCGACGCTTCTCAATAGTTTACAGGATGGAACGCTCATTGAGTTCCCTGACGGTCGATACACTATCGAGGATACACTCCTTAAGGAGGGTGTATCGAACGTTGGCCTCGTGGCTGCTGAGGGAGCCCAGCCTACATTCGTCCCGATCACCCCCACAAGCAAACTCTTGGATGATGAGTATCTGATCGCCTTCCAAGGATCGAACATCTTGTTCGGTGGGTTTGACCTAGACTTTACCCGTGGTTCGGATTTTGGTGGACGGATCCAATTCATCGCTGAGAGCGGCGATGTCTCCGTATTCGATGTCACTACGAAGGGACAACTGCCAGGGAACGTTGACGGTTATCGTGTGGAAACACACACAAAAGGTGGGATTGCGACGCTAGACAACGTTAACATGCGTGATGGCGCCGTCGAAGGACAATCGGCAACCGGAATATTTGTCGGACCGCCACACGCCGGCGAGATCCACATCCGCAACTGCGACATCTGGCACTTCCCCAGCAAGGGCATCTACGCGTCTAATCCCGCCCATCCCGATGTCGGAGAGGGTGGAACTGTCCACGTAGAAGGGGGACTGTACAAAAACAACAACGATTGTGACGTCCGTGTCGGAAGCGCCGGCTCCACTGTCAAAAACATCGTCTCAATCAAAGAGAATACCCGCGACGGCGAAACCGTCACGTGGAAGGACCCGATTCCACGCCGCCACTGGAACGATCGAACCAATGTCATCCAGACTCGATCGATCCGTCTCAAGTACGGGCAAGACGTCCTCATCGAAGGCTGTGAGTTCGTTCACGAGATTGGTCAAGGCGCCGGAGTCATTACGGGTGAAAGCAGTCACGGAGACGGAACAACGA
>NZ_SDJP01000057.1:0-5608 GCF_004114995.1 Halorubrum amylolyticum | reverse complement strand
GGATTCACGATTGAGAACGTGTCGATCACAGGAACAGGCGGCCGTGGCGCCGCTATCCGCGTCGAAGACGGCCGCGACGGCACCACCATTCGGAACTGTCGAATCAAGGCGGAGTCTGGCAACGGAATCCAGATAGAGCCAAAAAGTGGCATTACGATGGTCGCGACGGAAGTCACCGTTCAAAACGAGTATATTGCTATCGACGATGGCACTCAATCTTTCTCCGACCTCCCGTACACTATCAAGTTCGAGAGGATCACCGACGGCCACGGAGAGCTATCTCTGTGGGTTACGGGTGAAATTCAACCTCCCGGAACCCTCTCAAACGTATCGCTATCCCCGAACAGCGTCGGCACACAGGTGATCGGAACAATGGCTGATCCTACCGTAAGATTCGATTTCTCTGGAGACATCAGGCGGCTATCGGTAGATCCCTCCGTGATCACCTCGATTGAGACGTAACATCTCCAGTAGGAACAGATAACAGATGCATAACAAAGTCCTCTACTTAGTTGGTCTGCACTGAGAACAGATGACGCCGAATTGATCCACTGCGGTCCGCTGATGGCGGTTAACGGAAGTGAGCCGCAGCGCAACGTCAAGTTGCGCTCGGCCAGTGTCGGAGGACAGTCTGGCCCAGCCGTCCCCGCAGCTACCTGCGCCCCAACCATCTAAAACGAGGAAATAGTATGTACAAGTCCCATTCTGTCGGTGTTATCATCCCGGCATACAACGAAGCGGAGTTCGTAGGCGATGTCATTCGCGACATCCCAGAGTACGTTGATCGCGTGTACGTCGTCGAAGACTGTTCGGACGACGAGACGCCGGAGGCGATCCGCACCGCCGCGGAAGCTGAGGCGGCGGATGCGAGGCCCCCTGCCGAACGACGCGACAACGACCTCTCAAGTATCAACGAGTTGTATTTCGAAAGCGAGGAACTCGCCGAGAGGGTGGACGAGTTCTACGCCATCGGACGGACCGTGATGATCCACCACAAGCAGAACCTCGGTGCAGGTGGTGCGATAAAGACTGGATATCAGTTCGCTTTGGAAGACGACACCGCCATTGTAGCAACGATAGACGGCGACGGGCAGATGGATCCCACCCGACTCTCTCGGTTCCTCGATCCGATCGTCGCCGGGGAAGCCGACTATACGAAAGGGGATCGACTGTCGAACGATGAACACAGCGGCGATATGCCTCAGTTCAGATTATTCGGAAATCACATACTGACGCTCCTGACACGAGTGGCGAGCGGGTACTGGGAAGTCACCGATCCTCAGAACGGGTACACTGCGGTTCGAGCCGACGTTCTCGAACACGTCTCCATCGAAAGGATGTACGAGTATTACGGCTACTTGAATGATCTACTCGTGAGGCTCAATATCGCCGGAGCAGATATCGCTGATGTTCCGCTTCCAGCCGTATACGACGAGGAAGACAGCCATATCCAATACGAGGAGTACATCATCAATGTCTCGCAGATGCTATTACGAAACTTCCTTTGGCGACTTCGGGTCAAGTATCCTCCCACGAAGGGCCATCCAATTGGGTTATTAGCCGCCTTCGCAGGCGCTACCGCGACGGCCGGGACCGTCCAGCTTCTTCACCGGTTCTCGGCTCATCAGCCCGATGCTGACGAAGTGACGGGCACAGTCGGCGCGGTAGCGATGTATCTCGTCGCGATAGCGTCGGCTCTACTCGTTTTGGCTTTCGACCGAGCAATCCACACGGACAAGACCAATTCCACAGATCACCTCGCGGAGAACGTCGTGTTACCTTAAGCATGATTCCACCAGACGGCGTAGGCTTGCAACCACGTTTCCGCGGTCTGCGGATCGGCGTTGCTGAAACAGTTTGAAAACGAAGCGGTACGTCGTTGTACTTCACGAAAAACACGTTCAACGTGATTTCTGTAGCCGTGGATCTCGACGCGGTATTCTAGCCCTTCTCGACGGAGCGCGCCCGCGATATCGGCGGCGTCATCGACGAGAAACACCGCGTCGGAGACGTCGTGTTTCTCGCACAACTCGGTGAGAAATTCTCGGCCGATCAGGATCGTATACGTCGGAAAGAGCCGAGCGTGGAGGATTCTGTTGGTTTCAGGATCGACGGCAGCGTACAGCCAGTACGCTTCGTCGTTGACCCGGATCGACTTTTGATCGACCGCAACGCGATCCGGGCTTTCGCCGCCAGCCGGCTGTAACTCGGACTTTTGGACTCAGTTGTGAACCGCAGTGCGACTCCGTTTGACACCCGACCCCTCAAGTAGAGTAACTGTATTCGAAAGTGAGAGTCCT
This sequence comes from Halorubrum amylolyticum, assembly GCF_004114995.1. Taxonomy (GTDB): domain Archaea; phylum Halobacteriota; class Halobacteria; order Halobacteriales; family Haloferacaceae; genus Halorubrum; species Halorubrum amylolyticum. The sequence continues at coordinate 3,308 of NZ_SDJP01000057.1, read as the reverse complement.
GCAAGGTGATGTCGAATACCCTTTTCAATGAACTCGCGGGGTGTCCGTTCTCGCTCCACAAAACCCAAGTCGATCCACTCGGTACACTCGGTGAGGCGGTCGGTTTCGGCCATAGGAATCTGAAACTCTGACCGCCTCTTCCTTAACTTAACACGACGGCGGAGAACCCGTGAACGGTTAAAAGACACTCGAATGAGGGTCGAGCTGGCCGAGGATTTCCTTGGCAACGTTGGCATTAGGAAAGCAATTACATAGTACTGAATGGCCTTTTTTCTGGTAAAATGGGATGTCCGAGGCCGTCGAATATCGAAACATCACCGGTGGTCTGACGCCTCGTTCTGAACGGAGCCAATGAGTCTACTTGAACGCCTTCTCGCCTGGATCAAGCGGCTGAAACCGAAGGGGACGATCACCGAACAGACCGTGAAAAGCGCAGGGTGGCTGATGGGTCAGAACGTCGTCGGCAGAGTACTCCAATTGGGAATGCTCGCGGTTCTTGCCCGACTCGTTGGCCCAGCCGAACTTGGCCTCGTTGGGATCGCACTATTGACGCTGAGTGCAACCCAGAAGTTCACCAACATCGGTTTGAACAAGGCACTCATACAGAAAACAGAGGAGAACGTCGACAGTCACCTCAACACGACGTGGATGCTAGAAGTCGGTCGAGGCATTCTCATTGCCAGTCTCCTCTTCGTGATCGCCCCGTTCGTCGGAGAATGGTTCTTCGAGGAACCCCGAGCGGTTCAAATCATCCGTGCCATCGGGCTTTCACCTCTCCTTCTCGGATTCCGGAATCCCGGTATTGTCTACTTTCAGAAGGGTCTTCAGTTTCACAAACAGTTCGCCTATAAGATCAGCGGAGACACCGCCCAATTCCTTGTTGGTGTTGGATATGCACTGGTCTACCCAACTGCGTGGGCGTTCGTCTTCGGTTTTTTGGCGGCAGACGTCGTTAAGTTGATCCTCTCATATGTGATCCACAATTATCGGCCGTTCCCATCGTTCGATCTCAAAATCGCCAAAGAGCTCATCGGCTACGGAAAATGGCTTACAGGTTCGTCGATCCTCTTTTTCATTTACAGTGAGGGAGATGATGCCTTCGTCGGGTGGTTTCTCACGCCAACAGCACTAACGTACTACCAGTACACCTACCGGTTCTCTAACGCCCCGGCGACCGAGTTGTCACAAGTGATCACTCAAGTCACGTTTCCAGCGTATTCGAAGCTACAGACAGATAACGAGGAACTCCGACAAGCGTTCTTGAAGACGCTCCGTGTCACCGCACTTGTCTCCTTCCCCTCTGCTGTCGGTATTGCCGCAATCGCCCCCGACTTCGTCGTGGCGGTCTTTGGCGAAGAGTGGACTCCGGCCGTGCCAGCCATGCAAGTCCTCGCGTTCTATGGGCTCTTTCGAGCGCTTGGCAAGACATTCGGTCCGATTTGGGAAGCTATCGGCCGGCCGGACTACGTTACGAAACTTTCCGCGATCCGTGTCGGTCTGATCGCCGTTTTTATCTACCCGATGACCAACGCATTCGGTATCGTCGGAACAGCGCTCACCGTGACCGGTATATACGTCTTACCGATGATGCCACTTGACATATACGTTATGTCCCGTTCCATCGACCTCCCGATACGCTCAATCTACTACGAGTTCGTTTACCCGCTCATCGCAAGCATTCCGATGGGACTCATTGTCTGGTACCTAGGAAAAGTCTCTCCGTTCAGTCCGTTTGTGAATCTCGTGGTCCTTATCCCGACCGGTGTCGTCGTATTCGTTGCGCTGGTTCTAGTCCTAGAAGTGATGACTAACTGGACCGTTACCGACAATTTCGAACAAATCTATCAGAACCTCACGGAGTAAGCTTGAACATCCGTAACTGTGGATTTCACGCTAGTGACTAGGATTCTAAGAAAAACAGCGCGAGTTCCCCGCCCCACCGTGGGCGGGGGTGAAGCGCGTCACTTCGGCGCGTGTTCCGTCTCTTCGATATACCGTTCAACCACTTCCTCCGACACCGTTCCTGTCGTTCCCACGTAGTATCCGACCTTCCAGAATCCACCACCCCAGAAAAACGACTTCTGAATCTCAGGATACCGTTCCAGCAAGTGCTTGCCAGAGTACGACTTAAATTGTCGAGCGATGTCCGCAGGACTGTACTTCGGGTCGGTTTGAACGAACAGGTGTACGTGGTCGTCTGCAATCTCCAACGCCAGAATCTCGTGCCCGAAGTGGTCAGTAGTCTCACCAAACAACTCCCGCACATCGTCCTCGACCATATCAAGAACAGGGTGGCGGTACTTTGGATACCAGACGAAGTGATACTTACAGGAACTAACTGAATGTGCATGACTGCGGTACTCCTCCATCCCGAATCCCTATATTTATGATTGGTTAGAACGATTGTCAAAGTATGGGTGAGGAGGCCACGAAAACCATCAAGACGCGCCTCCACGTAGCGTCTGGTGAACGGTCATGGCTTCACGACGCCCGCCTCGCTTCACGCGAGATATTCAACCAAACCATCTGCCTCACACGAGATGGGCACAATCGCACTGAGATACAGCGGGAAGTCGACCGCGACGACTTCCTCCGCAACAACAAATGCGCTGTCGTTGGCAAAGCCCTCCAAACATGGGACTCCTACCAGTCACTCAAAGAGTGGTGGGAGAACCAAGACGACCCTGACGGAGGAAAGCCGATTCCACCGAGTACGGACAACTCGGGTGCGTACCCGCTCGTGATGGCGCACACGGAAGGCTATCGCCTCACCGTGGACGACGACACGAACCGCGTTCAGTTCCGCATCAGCCCGAAACCCTACAAGAAAGTGAACGGCCACCTGCGCGGCGAACCGGACGCGATGGACGAACTTCGAGACGCCCTCACGTCGGACGAGGTGGATGTGGGGCAGCCCGAACTCCTGTACCGCGATGGCGTGTACTACCTACACGTCACGGTTACACGCGAGTTCGACGTGCCCGAACCCGACACCGCTGATACTGTGGTTGGCGTGGACATCAACGAACGTAACATCGCACTTACTGCCCTCAACCGCGACACGATGCGGACGAAGGGCACGCTCGTCCTCGACTATGGGCGGGTCAAGCAGGAACGCCAACGCTACCACACCATCACGACTCGCTGTCAGGAACACGGTAAGACCAGTATCCACCGGAAACTCGATGACAAGGAAGAACGATTCACTGAGTGAGCCTGTCATAGAAAGCCTCCCAAGGGAGGCTGCAGGGTTTGGAAACTGTGTCCACCAGCTCCAACGCCCTGCAAAACGTAGCTTCGGTCAACGA
>NZ_SDJP01000056.1 GCF_004114995.1 Halorubrum amylolyticum | reverse complement strand
TCCACCTCGGCGACCCACCGATACGTGTCGTCGACGGCCCGATACTCGACGAGGTCGGCGTCGGCGAGCCGCCGGAGGCCGGGGTCGACCGCTCGCCCCCACCAGCTCGCCGTGTCGAGCGTGCTCCCGTCCGCGAGCGCGTCGACGAGGTCCGTCCGCCCCAGCGGGTCGCCCGTCGTCGCGAGGTGTTCGGCCGCGCGGCGTGTCTGTGCTCGCGTCACCGCCGGATCGATTCCGGTCGACGGGTCCCACCCGGCGAGGGCGGCGTCGAGTATAGCAACCTGAGAGGCCCGAATTTGGGCCTTGAGAAGGTTCATAGAATCACCGTGGTCGGACCGGTTCATGTGTCCCCCTCAGTCGCTTTCCATTCGCTCGCCCCAGCCGGCGGTTTCGACACGTCGGGGAGCGCTTCAAGCCCCGGCCGAACCACCTTCCGCCACCAAGCCCCTCGGTATCGGTCGCCGGCGTCGATCTTCGCGAGGGCGGCGTCGGGGTCGTACCCGAGCGGGTGGGTCGGCATTATCTCGCGGACGATCGTCGCTTTGCTCGCGGGTCCCGCTTCCCGAAGGTACTCCCGAGCGGTATAGATCGTCTCGCGAGCGTCGGCCGGGTCGACCGTACCGGGGAGGTCCGCGAGGACCGCGTCGAGGGCGTCCTCCTCGCCGACCGCGTCCGCGCCGTGTGCGTCCGCCGGCGGGTCGGCCGGCCCGTCGGTCGCGTCGTCGACGGCGTCGGCTCTCGCGTCCGTGTCGCCGCTCTCGTCGGCGAGCGTCGTCGTCGGGTCCCCGCGTAACTCCTCGCCGTCGAACGTGTCGGCGTCGCCCCGGTCTGGGATCCACCATACCCGCCCCCGCGCCCCGATCTTCCGCGTGTCGAGCGTCCCGCGTTCAACCAGGGCGTTCAGTTTGTTGTGTGCGGTCCGCCGGGCGATCCCCAGCTCCTCGACTACGTCGCTCGCCGTCACCGGGCGGGCGGCGTCGTCGCGAGCGTCGAACACGTCCATCACCGTTTCGGGGTCGATCCCGTCCGCGTACCTCCCGCGTTCGTTTCGGTCGCGTCCCATATCTCACCCTATACACACAAAGGCAATAACCTTTGCCGTTAACGGGACCGTTGTGTGTATCCGACCGTTTCGAGCCGTGTCGGTATCTTTATACCGTGTGCCTTTGTATGTATAGGTAAGACGGGTCGGCTCCTCGGGGCGTGTTGAAACGCCCGCGTGCTTGGAACACGCGAGCCGGTCGGTCTTAGGAGAACGACCATGTCCGTATACGAAACCCAGCCCGAAGGGCGTACCGATACCGAACACGCGACCGTCGTCGAGGAGGGTCCTCGGTGGAAAGGTCCGTTCACGGAACACGACAAATACGGCGAGCCGACCGGCGCCCGGTTCGTTCGGTGTACCGGGTGCGGCGTCGAGGTCCTTCAGGGGGACACGCAACACGCGACCCACCGGGACGGGTGCGACGGCGTCGAGGAGTAACCCCCAGCCGCTTCTTTGATTTCCGCCCGATCGTCGACGGCGTCGCCGCTCCCGGTCTTAACCAACACGGGCGGCGTCTCTTAACCAACACGCGAGCCGGTCGGTCCCGTAACGGTCCCGTTTCCGACACGTTTCGCCGTCGATCCCGCGTCAGACACGTTTCTCGGGAGTTACCTATCGGATCGAACATGGCCGACGGCGTCGGGGTCGACGTCCGCCGGCGTCGTCGATCCCGTCCCACGGGTTGGGTATTAGGCTATTTATCTGAACGTGTGGGACCGCCGGTGTACCGAACGGTTATCGGTCGGTGTCCTCGGCGTTGGGGGCTCATGGGGTTTCCCTGAACGCGCCGGGTCATGGGGTCCGCCCGGCGAGCCCCTACCTGAACCGCCCGAGGATCCCGCCGTCGTCGTCGTCGTCGTCGCTGTCGTCGCTCTCCGGTCCGTCCTCGGGCGGGGTGTCGTCGACGGCGTCGAGCGCGACGGCGGCCGCGTCGTCGCCCCGTCCGTCGACCGTCCGCGACCCGATATACACGGTGTCACCCACCTGGAGTTTCGGGCGGCGTATCTCCCGGCGGGTGTCGTCGACCCCGAGCGGGGCGCGACGGACGTTGAACGCCTGAAGCGCGTTCCGGATCCTCGGGTGGAGCGCGTCGATCGGCGGGCGGGCGATCGCTCCGGTGTCGACGTCCACCCGGATGTAGTGGGGGTGAACGCGGACCCGGTAGGCGTCGCCGCTCCAGTTGGTCCCGTGCTGGAGTTTGTGACGGAGCTGTTCGGTGTGCTCGCTCCCCCACTCGAAAGTGACGGGCTCGTTCCGGCTCCCCCGGTCGACGGTGTAGCTCTCCGGGTCGATCGGAACGATACACGTCACCGGGAGGTGTCGGTTCGGGTTCCGGTCGCGGTCGGCGTTCCCGTCGAGGTCGAGGACCGGCTCGTCAGCCGGGAGGTTTTCCGGCGGGTCGCAGTACCGATCGACGAACCCCTCGGGGGTGAGCCCGTCCTCGGGACGGACCGCTTCGAGATACCGATCGCCGAACCGGAGCGGGTCGAGATACCCGCCGTCGCCGTCGGCGGTCGCGTGTCGTCGGTTCCATGTGCTCGCGACCCCCTGGAGCGCGCTAAGGATGTCCGACCCGGTCGTTCCCTCCAAAGCGGGGCGAACGACGGCGTCGACGTATCCGCGTTCGGCGTCGACCCGGACGGCGGTCGCTCCCGTCTCCCGTTCGATCGCGTCGGCGGCGAGCGTTTCCAGTTGCTCGCGGACGGGGTCGGTGAACCTGAACGCATACCCGACGCCGTCGCCGGTGTCTGTCGGGGTGTAGCTCTCCGGGTCGATCGCGGCGACGGCGCGGTAGTGGTAGTGACGTTGAACGGTGGTCATGGTTAGATCCCCTCCTCGGCGGCGACGACGTACAGCTCCCCGTAGGCGGCGAGGACGTCCGGGGGGTGTTTTTCCTCCAGCTCGGCGACGATCCGCGACGCTTCGGGGGTCGGCGTCGCCGGCGGGTCGGCGTCCGTGTCGTCGAGCCCGAGGCTGTGGTAGATCGCGGCGTATTGGGTTTCCTCCCGAGCGTCGCCGTCGACGTGCTCGCGATAGGCGTCGTCGAGCTCCCGGAGCCGAGCGGCGAGCGGGGAGAGATCCCCCTCGGCGCGGTCGACGTCCGGCGCGGCGTGTTCGTCGCCGAGTCGGTCGATCTTCTTTTCGATCTCCCGGCGGCTTTTCCGTCCCGTCATCGTTCCCCCTCGGCGACGTCCTCCAGTTGCTCCAGCCGCTCGGCGAGCTCTTCGAGGTCGCGGTCGTTCGTCACCTGCCGGCGGACGTTGACGGTATACGCGAGCGCTCGGATCCATTTGATTCGGACCCGTTCGTTCTCGGGATCGTACACCCGCCCGCTCTCGACTTTCCGACGCGCTTCCTCGATCGCGGTGTCGAGCGTGTCGAGCATTTGGTCGTAGTCCGCCGAGTCGTCGCCGTCGGCGGTGTCGGTGCTCGCGTGTGTGCTCGCGGGGTCGGTGCTACTCATGGGTGCCCCCTGGGGGGTGCCCGGTTGAATCGGTGTATGGCTGATTCATATCGCTGGTTTCGCTGGTTTGAGCCGGTCGTTATCACCGGCTTACGCACGGTTAGTTTGCTCTCGCCCTTGAACCGCCCTCGGCGCGGATCCGTCGCTCGGCGGTGGGCGATCTGCCGTCGGGAGCATGGGGTTAGTCCCCCGGTTCTGGCGGGGGGTCACCTCCGGGAGCGGGGTCGATCGCGTCGTCGACGGCGTCGGTCGACGTCCGCGCCGGGTCGGCGTCGGGATCGGCGGTCCGGTTCAAGAAATCCCACGTATAGATACTACTACGTGCTATTTCCCGAACCGTCTCGTCGTCGTCGACGTCCTCCAGGTCGACCGGGTCGATCGTCACCTCCCCGTGGTCGTTTACCTCATGTAAACCGTCGTCGCGGTAGGTGTAGCCCCGCCCGTCGTACTCCCGATCGATCGGCGCGTCGTCGCGTTCGGCGAGCCGGTTCAGGATGTTGAACACCTGCCGCTCGCCGACCGACACGGCGGGGTGCTCGGCGAGGTCGGCGGTCCGCCACTCCCCGAGCTCGGCGGCCGCTTCGAGGACGGCCCGCTCCCCGTCGCTCCGGGTTCGGGTGACCCGCCCCTCGGCGGCGATCGGGACCCAGTCGGGGAGGGTGTCGGTGTGAACGTACACGACGGCCCCGTTCCCGTCGCGACCGAATCGCATCGCCGCCTGGAGGGTTTCGTGTTCCCTCATGTGCTGGAGGACGTCGTCACCGATCCCGGTGTATGAGAGGTCGGCCCCTTTCCCGTCGCCGCGTTCGACGGCGTCGCCGGCGTAGGCCCCCCACTTCTTGATGTACCCGTCCCCGTAGTGGTTCGACCCTATCACGGCCCCGAGCCGGGTGTCGTCGTATTCGTTGCTCCCGAGGACGTTCCCGTAGTGACGGGTGTCGTCGACGTACTGGAGGACGTCCTCGGCGTCGTATTCGTGTTCTGCCGTCGACGACGTGATTACGGCCGGTCGCTCGCCGTGCGCGTCGGCGATCCCCTCCAGGAGCGCGGCGTCCTCGGCGGTGTTGACGTGCTCGGCCGAGTTGTAGGGTTTCACGTATTCGGTGGTCCGAACCAGGTTCAGATTCAAAGCGTCGCGGACGTACTCGGCCCGCTCGGCGTCGGCGAGGATCGGCCGGTGGGTCAGTCGCTCGCCGAGGGTCAGCTCCCACATTCGTTTCGTCGGGGTCCCGTCGAGCGCGACGACGCCGGTCACGTACTCCAGAGCGGGGGGTCGGAGGACCGACACGGCCCCGGTCGCCCGGTCGAACACCGCCCGGCCGGCGTCGCCGAGGTCGGCGCGTTCGTACCCGTTCCCGAGGTCCTCGGCGGCAAGTAGGGTGAACGCGGCGATCGGGGCGTCGGCGTGTGCGCTCCGGTCGTCGAACACCGCCCGCTCGTCGGGTTCGACCCCGTGCTCGTCGAACCAGAGCAAAGCGTCCGCGCGCCGGCTCTCGTCGCTCCGGTTCTCGACGAGGTCGGTGTAGGTGTCGAACGGGATCGCGTCGACCCCCTCCAGAAAGTGCGACACGGATCGCTGGAGGTCGCCCGCCTCGGCGAGCGTCGTCTCATACGACCCGCCCGGAAACTCGTCGAAAACGACGGTCCGGCCCGTCGTCACCTTCGGTTTGTGAGCATGGGCGTAGTGTCCGATCAACACGTCGATCGGGGCGTCCTCCCCCGGATCGGCGCTTCCGTCGGTGTCGGGGTCGACGTCCCACTTTTCGGCGTAGGGGCACCGGTGGCCCTCGTGTTCTTGACACGGGAGCGGTCGCCCGAGGACGTCCTCGGCGAACGCATGGATCGCTTTCGGGGTCGCTCCCCGGTTGTACCAGCCCCGGACCCGGTCGGCCCATTCCTCCCCGTGCTCGCCGTTAGCCGTCTCACAGTCGCGGGTGAACGACGGGAGGGTGTAGTGTGTGAGCCCGTGCTCGTCGCACCACTCCCGGAGCTGTGCGTACTGCTCCTTTCGACCCCGCCCCGTGAGGATCGTCACCGGCTCGCCGGTCCGGGCGGCCGCGAGGACGGACCCGTAGGTTTTCCCGCCCGTCGGGAGCGATTCGATCAGGGTCCGGTCACCCCGCCCGTAGGCGTCGGCGATCGCGTCGACGGTCCGCTCGCGGACGGCGTCGATCGTGAGCTCCGTGTCCCGGCCGGCGTGTTTCCAATCCCACCCGCTCGCCGCCGTCGCGAGGTCGCGAACGCTCGGGGGGAGGACGGCGGCCGGTTCGGTGTCGTCGACGGTGTCGAACGACGGGATCGGCGCGCCGGCGTCGCGAGCGGCGTCGACGGTGTCCCACCAATCGGACCCCTCCAGCCGGTCCCACGGCTCGCGGATGATACCCTCCTCGGCGGCAAAGAGCCCGAGGACCCCGTAGCTCTCCCCCTCTTTGTGGTCGTGAAACACCGGCTCGTCGGGGGGAGAGTGAACGCTCTCCCCGCTTTCGCTGGAGCGGTAGGACGGATCCCACGTACTCCAGCCGGTCGAATCCTCCCCCGTCCGTCGCGACCGGAGCGGGAGGTCCGACGCCCGGAGCCGGTCGACCGCTTTCAACACGTCGCGGACGTCCTCGGCGGTGTCGTCGGCGTCGACGGCGTCGGGGTCGTATCCCTCCAGCTCGGGACGGTCGCGGTCGGTGTCGTGCGATACGGTCGGCTTGTCGGTGTATCCGTTCGCTTCGAGGATCGCCCGTAGCGCTCCGGTGTCCCACTCGGCGAGGTCGAGCGGCGTCCCGTCGACGTGCTCGCCGGTGGTTACGTTGACATGGGTGTTCGCATAGATTTCGACGGTCGGCGCGTCGTCGTTCGCTCCCCAGGGTTCGGTGTCGATCGGAAAGGTCGCCTGCCCCTTCCCGTCGATCGGGAGCCCGTCCGGCGCGTGGTAGTAGGCGTGAACGCCGGCCCCCGAGGTCGACACGTCGGCGTAGGTCACCCCGAGGTGTGCGAGGATCGCCCGAAACGCGGGGTGTATCTCGCCGGTGTCCGGGTCGCGGACGTCGTCGCCGTCGACGAACGCAAACGGATCGTCCTCCAGTTGGATGAACACGCGACCGGCGAGCCGGGGATCGTCCTCGGCGATCGCGACCGTGTCGCCGTCGGCGTAGTTCTCGGCGCGCTTCCATTCCCACCGGGGGGAGTCGTCGGGGTCGGCGTCGACGGGGTCGGCGTCCCCCCACGGGGAGAACGGGAGCTTTCCGTCGTCGCCGGCGCGTCCCATCCACCGGGTCCGCTCCAGGAGCTCGGGCGGGTAGGTGTCCGACCGGGTCGCCGAAAAGTCGGCGTCGCTCCAGCCGACCGGCGCGTCCGTGTTCTTAACCAACACCGGACCGTCGTCGGGGGGTGACTGTTGGTTAAGACCGGGGTCGACGTCCGGCGCGTCGGCGGTGTCCGTCCGTCCGTCCGGATCCGGCGTCGCGGACGGGCTCGCGTCCGCGTTCCCCCCGGGGTTCGACCGGATGGGATCGGGTTCCGTTCCGGCGGTTTCGGCGTTCCGAAGGGTCGCCGGCGGGTCCGCCGTCGCGAGCGCGTTCTCGACGACGTCCACCCACCGATCGGGGTCCGCGCCGATCGCGCCGACCGTCCCGACGGCGGTCGCGTCGGGGTTCAGTCGAAGGTACTCGGCGAGCTGGTCGATCGTGTCGGCGGGAGAGTCGTTCATAGCGATACCTCAAGCGCTCGGTAGACGGTTCGGTAGCCGGCCGACGGGCTCGGCTCGGTCAATACGTCGCGGTCGCGTTCGGCGTTTGTGTAATCTTCTGGCATGTAGGCGTCATACTGCTGTTTTCACGGTGAACGCCACACACCCGCCGAGGGGAAAAGGACAAGAGCCGGGGGAACGAAGGGTCCCATACACGTCCTCTTCGTTGGGGGCGTAGCGAACACCGATCCGTACCACAACGACACGGGTGTCAGGATGCGCCAACATCCTGGCCGTTTTCGGCGTGATCCTATCTTCTTGAGTAGTTACAACACCCGACGGGACTTAGTTTGAAGGACCGGGGTGAAAGTGGTCGGGTCGGGGGATTGTGCCCAGACTGTGCCCGGTGTTTCAGCCGTGTGTCGGCGGTGATTCATTCGTTCCCGTCGTCGTCGACGTCCTCCAGGAGCGTGCGGGCGATCCGTACCTGCGCCTCAAGTGCCGGATCGACCGGCCCGAGCTCCCCCGCCTCGGCGGCGTCGACGAACGCCCGGAGCTCGTCGGCGCTTTCGTCCTCGGCGAGCGATAGGTCGAGCTCGCCGTTCTCGACGGCGTCCGCGAGGTCCCCAGCCGGATCGATATGTCGCGGGTCCGTGTCGGGCGTCCCGCCGGGGTCGACGTCCGCCGGCTCGGGAGCGTCCTCCTCGCGGTCCGCGTCGTCGTCGCGGGTCACGGTTCCACCTCGGCGACCCACCGATACGTGTCGTCGACGGCCCGATACTCGACGAGG
>NZ_SDJP01000055.1 GCF_004114995.1 Halorubrum amylolyticum | reverse complement strand
TCGTCTACCGAAGCTACGTCTTGCAGGGTTGCGCTGGTGTTGGACACACTTCCCGCACCCTGCAGCTTCGTACGTGACGCTTTCTATGACACGCTCGTCTCTTTCAGCGGTCCAACGGACGTGCCGGCAACCCTGAGTCGGGCAGGTATCGATCATGTCAGCGTTCACGAACAGCGACTCTTAGGAATCTATCGTACAGCGATCTTCAATGTTACAACGGATTCTGAATCACTCTCACAAGCAAACGGAATTGTCATCGACTGCTGGGAAGGGCCGACTGCATCACGTAGTCGTACTGAGTCACCTAAAGATATCATTGAAGAGTTCGCTGATGTATTCCACGACTGACCGTTGACATCCTTCCTGTCCTGAAGAGCGGGGCTTTCTCCTTGATTCTCTGTAAGAAACACAGGTATAGGTTCATACATTCGGAACGGATTCTCCACTCGGGAAAGCCGACTTCTCCAATCTTCCCGTCCGCGAAGAACTCGTCGCGTCGTTCACGAGCGGCTACTCGCTGCCGGATCCGACGCAGACAGAACCGAGGTCGACCGACAGTACGTATCGCCTTAGGATCAACGTCGACCCAGCCAACTGTAAGTGACGGAGTTCTAACCGGATCACCTGCGGTGTAGAGCGCCTGCCTTTGTGACCCGCCATCTATTTATATGTCGTTGCACAAAATCAGACAGTGTCTGAAATGACGAAACAGGATATAAGAATCTGCATCAACGCGTATCCGGACCTGGATACCGATGTCTTTCGTATCGGTGCCGCAGACGACATCCTCCGACTGCTCGCCGACGCCCACGACACGGAGTTTACGATCCCTGAACTCGTCGACGCCACCGACGTCACCCGCTCGACGGTGTGGCGGGCTGTTGAGCTCCTCGACAGTATCGGTGCCATCCGAATTCGAGAGACGCCACAACGGAACCACATCGCGATCAACACAGATCGACTCAAAAAGGACGATCCAATTCTCGCCGTCCCACAGTCGGAGTTCCAAGCACCGATCCGGGCATTCGTTGAGCGCGTGCAAGCTACGCTCACTGACGCTGACGACGTCAACGACCTCCTCGGGATCGTTATTTTCGGGAGCGTCGCTCGGGGCGAGGCCGACCGTCAAAGCGACATCGACTGTTTCGTCGTCGTCGATGGTGATCGGACGACAGCACGGCGGCAGATTACCGATGTTGTTGCTGATCTCCAGTCTGATCGCTTCGACGGTGACCGATTCGCGTTCGAACCGTATATTGAATCCACCGAGAGCACACGCAGAGCTGGATCAAAACTTCGGGAAATCTTCACTGAAGGAATTACGGTCTACGGCAGCAACCAGCTTAACTCACTCCGAAAGGAGGTCGTCGCCGATGAGTAGTACGCGAATCGAGCAACTCATCGACAACGTACAAGCCGCTTTTGACCGCCGCCCAACTGATATCGAAGCCTGACTTGATGTCGAGGATGCCGCCCTCCTCCAACTGCGGAAGGCCTGTCGCTTGCTCGCTGGCGCCGAGGCACTGCAGGATGCAAGCTACTACACCCTGGTCATCGAAGCGTCGTTCGTCGCCATCGAACAGACCGTGGAATTTCGGCTCCTCGAACGCGGCACGATGCAGCCGGACGATCTCCCCGGCACGCATTCTGGTGTCTACTGGGAGGCCGCAACGGTCGGTGTGTTCGAAGAATCGATAGCGGCTGATCTCGCAGATCTCTGGCGTGATCACCGAGCAAAAACGTACTATCAGGATGGGCTTGCCTCAGCGGCGCGTGCTGAAGCGATGTGCGAACTCGCCATCGAGATTCATGCGTACGTTACTGGGCGATCTCAACAGAGACACGAGTGTATCTGCGGTGGATAAGGTAGTGAATCAGTCTCAAGCAGTCGAGAGGAGGTCGTCAGGCTCGTTAACCAACATGGGATGCGATCAGACGGTGTTTGTTGGTTAATCCCTAGCCGCTCCCGGCGAAACAAGTAGTTGACGTGTTAGATTTCCTACTGTCAGATACCTCAAAGTCAAGATGTTGCGTCCATATTTGCAAGCATGACAATGGAAATTTCTGAGTCGCTTCTGACATTGTATTCTGCAACGGTTGAGCAGCGAGACGGTAAGTCCTCCATTTCAGTTCCGACCCGTGAAATTGAGAAGGGGAATCTCGAAGCCGGCGAAACGTATCGTGTTGCGCTGCTCCCGACACCGTCGTCAGCAAGCACGACGACTGAACCACCGGAACCTCAACCGGAAGCATCGACAGAGTCCAACCAATCACCAACGCCGCCGGTAACGGCAGGCGATCGACGTGAGGTCGAGATTGAGAATATCGGTGACCAAGGTGACGGGATAGCGAAAATCGATCGTGGCTACGTCGTGATTGTTCCAGACACGGATGTCGGCGATCGAGTCACGGTCGAGATTGAGGATGCTCAAGCGAACGTTGGCTTCGCAACTGTGGTCGATCGAAACCCACGTGGACCTCAGTGACGTAAGAATGATGCCGGGGAAGATGTCAACCCTCATCATACCCGACACCATCTGATTGGCGTTTCTCATGCAGTAGCTCGCTTGCAGCCTTGTCCGTGCTTGCTTCTCCAGTTCGAGCGGCAAATCCTTCCATCTCGGCGGGAGATCGGACCTGCTCGATCACGACGCTACCGTCATCGGTTTCTCGAAACAGTACGTAACCGGGCGTACTAATACCGAGTATTTGACGGAACTCCTCCGGAATCATCACCTGCCCAGATAGGGAGACTGAGGCTGTTACTGCTGTCTCTTTGTGACCCGGATCAGAGCTCTCCAGCTCCTCAGAATCATCCATAGACGTACTTAGAACTGATTCTTAATAATGGTCCTCTGCCTCAAAGGGTCCGATTGTAGAAACTGCGGCCGCACCAGCTGAATTCCCGATCATCGCTAACTCTTTGAGATCCGTGATCCCATTATGCCGAGCAGCGAGGACCGCACAAGCAAACGCGTCACCAGCGCCAGCCGTGGTAGCGACAGTAGCTGCCGGCGGCGTCGCCGTCACCTACTCACTGACTTCTCCATCGTCCACGGATACTGCGATCGTCTCAGCTGGCCCATCTGTAAGAAATATCACCGCTGAGTGGTCTGCCGGGAGCAGTTCGAGTACTCCTGCTGGCTTCTCTATCACTGGTTCCATCAATCACGTCAATGCCACTTGCACAGCAAGCGGAACGCCAACCCACCGACCTCGGTTTCAGGAAATGCCTCTGATTTACCCCAGCCGTATCCACAGCAAGTTTCAGTACTGTAACAGCCAGTCGAGGACTGCTGTAGCGATAACGACGGCTGAGTAGTGGCAGCGGACAGCGACCGACCAGTCGGTATCGATCCACGCATGACCTGCGTAGATAGCTGCGCCCATCGTTGCGATGGCTCCCAGCGTTGGCACGAGGAACACGAGCACAATCCATGCAAGCGGGCGGTCAAATAGGGTTGGCCTTCCCATCGACACCATGGCAACGGAAAGGACGATGACGGCAAGGACGAACAGCAAGAGTCCAGCAACACCCGGCCAGCGACCGATCGAGCACGGGCCCGAACAGAAACGGCCACACGTCCATGCCGAGTCGAACCTATACGATGTAGATTGGAAGCATGCCGATCAGTATCGACGTTGCTGCGCTCCGAGCACAGAACCACTGCGCTTGATCCGAAGACGATACTGGGTGCCAGTCAATCGGTAGCCAGATCTCCCTGCGTTGATCGCGTTCTGTCTGGACCGACCTCAGGAATGAGGTGATCGCACGGTCGGTGAGTATACGTCGTCGGGCCTCTCAGGACGCGCCATGACTACTGTGTCGCGGTGCTACCGGTGTGGGGAACAGTACGAGGAGGCAACTCGGGTGCGCTGTACGTGTGGGGAGCCGGTCTGGTTCGAAACTGACACGACAGCGTTCGCTTGGGACGAGTGTCGTGACTACGACGGGATGTGGCGCTATGAGCCGCTCCTCCCGATCGATCGGCCGAAGGGAATCGCTCGCGCCGCAGGTGGAACCCCGCTCGTCAGAAGCGAGGGGCTTGACGCTGTTGCAGGCTGTCAGGTGTACGTCAAAGACGAAGGAGAACACCCAACCGGCGCGTACAAAGACCGGGGCAGTGCGGTGGCGGTCCCGCATGCGATTGCCACGAGTGGCGGCGCTGTGGGAACAGTCTCGTACGGCAACATGGCGATGAGCACTGCTGCGCACGCAGCCAGTCTGGATCGGGAGTGCGTCGTGCTCGTCCCCGACGAAATCTCGTCAGTTAGGTTGGAACTCATCGGCCAGTATGAACCGACAATCATACGGGTTGACGGCGATTACGGAGCCCTCTATGACGATGCGCTCACGCTGTCGACAGAGCTCCCGATCGCGATCCTCGTGAGTGACGCGCCGGCTCGGATTAGCGGGTACAAGACTGCACTCTTCGAGATCTGCGAGGCGTTCGCGCCTGACGTGCCCGACGCGATCGTGTTGCCAACGAGTTCCGGGGGATTCGCTTCGGGGATCTGGCGTGGGATTCGTGATCTTGAAGCGGCAGGATTGTTGGACGAACCGCCGCGGCTGTACCTCGTTCAAACTGCTGTGTCCGATCCGTTGACCCGAGCATTTGATGCCGGTGAAGTCGATCCGACGCCGCTCGAGGATGATGAGGTCGGCGAGACGATTGCACACTCAATTGGAAATCCCGACCCGCCGAGCGGCGGTCGTGCGCTTGCAGCGGTCCGTGACACTGATGGCGCGGTCGTTTCGTTACGCGATGAGAAAATTCGGGTGGCGCAGCGACAGTTTGCTGTCGACGGCGGGTTCTGCGTTGAACCGGCGTCGGCGACATCACTCGCGGGGGCGACGCGGCTGTCGGAACGCGGTGCAATCGGCGCTGACGAGGATGTTGTCCTTATCCCCACTGGGACGGGGTTCAAAGAGTTCGGCACCGGGGACCCGTCGGTTGCGACCAAGCAGACAAGCAGGACGGCCCTTCCAGAGCATCTCGCCTCACTCCTCGCTGGTTCGTGACATCCTGAGTGATGCGGGGGTACAGTTCTGGGAGAATGTCTATGTCATCCCGTGCTCGGGTGTCGGAAGCTCCTCGGCAAGAGCAACATCGTGCCCGGCGGCGTACCCGTTCAGCTTGGCGGCGATCGGCGACTCACGCAATTCTTCGTCGTCGTATCCGACCGCCTCAAACGCGTCCATAAACGAGGAGACTGAACGGAGCTTGTACTTTTGGTGGTAGTCTTCTGCAAGGTAGAACCGTGAGAGCTGTTCAATGCGTGTTTCGATTCCATTGGCAGTAAGTCCCCTTGTAGTGAGAAACTCGTCGAGGCCCGCTCGTTGGCCTTCCGTCGCAGCGAACACGATATTCTGATATTGTGTTTTCTTGGTCTGGCGCTGCGGGTTGTGTGACTTAAACACCATCTCCAGAAGGTCTCGGTACGCTATTGTGTCAGGATCGAACTCGACTTGGAAGACTTCCGTATGGTCACCTAATGAGTGGTATGTTGGATCGAGTTTTGTCCCGCCAGCGTATCCGACACGGGTGCGAACAACGCCGTCTATCGCACCAAACTGGGCATCCGGCCCCCAGAAACACCCGATTCCAAACGTCGCCGTGTCTGTCTCCTCGCTGTCCATCGCACGACGATCATACTCACGTATCTGTGTTTGTGTAAGCGTCATTGGGGTCACCAGCCTCGAGAGTCGCCGCAGTGCGGTTCGTGGGTCCCGCCGCATCTACCATCTATTAGGCTCGCAGACGTATATGCTGAGTGTCGGTCGCCGGATGTCGTCAATTGTGAGTTGACAATCTCGATATCGGGATCATCGAGACTGTGGCCGTGAACGAGCTCGATTAGCAGCTCATTGCCGGGTCGTCGATGGCTCGTTAGATATCTCTGCCGTCTTTTGTGAGGATGATATGAAGAGACGTAGTGGAAGAGGCATTGACAATCTCTTCCGTCTATATGCGTAGTACTCCTGTTCTCGCTTGCGGTGCGGACTAGTCGGAGTGTTCGTTCTCGAACAGCGCGTCCTTGTATATTTATGTACTCCAACCGAAGTAACAGCGATGGATCGACACGAAGCACGGTACGCTACAGCCGACTAACATGGACCAACTTCCCACAGACAGGCTCTCGCCACTAGCCAGTCGAGTCGACGACGTACTCGCGTTGTATGGCTACGAGATCGGCCCTGCTATCGAGGCGATCGACGCAGCCGTGATCGGATACGGGGGGTTGTTCAGTCCAGAGACGACCGATGGCGAAATACGAACCGCCGTCGAGAAGGTTCTCGCTGCTGGTTCGCCGATCGGTGGGAACTGTCGATGGGAATCAGCCAGCATCGATATTGTCCTCTACGTCGACGGAAGTTCCCGTGGGAATCCCGGTCCAGCTGGTGCCGGTGCCGTGATTCAGGTTCATGACGGGCCGGTCGTACAGCTCGGGCGACCGGTCGGTGCTCGATCTGAGAATAACACCGCAGAATACGCTGCGCTTCACCTCGGGCTTGAGGCATTGGCTGCGCGCTGTGACCCGGATACTGTGGAGATCCGTATCGATTCACGGACTGTGATTGACGACATCTGGGGGGACAGTTCTGGCCTTGCATCGGCTGCGCCATATCGACCGACTATTCGGGAGCGAATTGCAGCACTCCCCATGTGCGAGTGGACGCATTTGGCTGACAGTGATCCGAACCCGGCAGACGCTCGCGCTGCGGTTGGGGCTGACATCGCAGCGCTCGGTCCGTGAGTGTAGATTGAATTATCGTTGGTGCTCGTGGACGGTGGCTCTGATGAATTCATCAGCAGGTGATACGCTTGACCGGGCTGTGGTCTGTATAGGGGACCCACGTACCGATGTCGAACGCCGACCTCTCCACAGCATGTCAGTAGTAGCTTGCGAGATACAGAGGATGCAGTCAGCAATGGAACTGCGTGGCTTTGTTGAAATCCTCTTTTTCAGATATATCCTCTCTCGAAACAGCTGTTCGCTGATGGCTGCGAATTAACCGCTGGGAATCCTACCAGTTTCAAATGATGTTCGGAGCGTCGTGCGAGATAACGTTGAATTCCTCCGCAGTTGGTAGTTTCATGCCCTCGATCGCTCAGTACAAGAGCGCTAATCCGCAGTGGAGAATATTATATCTGTTTCATCTGATTTAATAATCACCGAAAGAAATCCGCCTGATTTAGGGTTGAAATCACGCTCAACAGACTCACGTTCACTCACGTTAACCTCAACTGAGTAAGGCTTGTCATAGCATCCAGCTGATCTTATGATCTCCGAGTCATTAGTGGTCTCGCGGGAGTCTTCGGTTAGAGACATCTCTTGGTATAACATTTCTCTTTCGTCATTAAACAGAGAAATGGTTACTTGGTGTGGTTGATCATTATTATTATTAACATCTATAAGAAACAAATCTTCAGATGAACATGAGTCTGGTATATTTTGGAATTCATCTTTGTCTGATTGACTGGATGCGTCTGGTAATTGTTCTAGGCATCCCGTCAATCCCAATATAGCAACTGTAGCTGGGCCGAATTGTCTTCGCTTCATAGGTAGTAAAGTTAAACCCGATAGAATATGTTTTGTGGCGAAGTTTAGGGAAATATCGACTGAACAATTCGTGAGACCCCTGTATTGACCGCAACCGGGTCAGAATGTATCACTTATTGAGGATTTCAACAGAGCCAACAAAGCCCATTTGTGTCTATGACAAATTTTTTGGTAGTTTTGCGGAAATACTATGTGAACAAGCATCTAACGTCGTCACGATGTCAGGAGATTCGGAAGAACCAGCAGGCAACATGAAAATCAAACCAGTTCATATTTTGTTAGCTGTCCCCGTTTGGATGGCGATCTCGATAGCTGTCCCTTTGGGAACTACCGTGACTCTTATCATTCTATCTACATTACTAATATGCTACTTTCTGCTACGTATTCTAGTTTCGTTAGAACGTTTTCGTTTTGATATGAGAGAGTAGTTGAGCGCGTTGTACTGAGCGTTCCGTGAGTCCCCTGTATTGAGCGAATCGAGATAGGTTGTGAATACGATAGAACCGCCCGGAGTAGTTCCTGTCCGGTTCATAATATGTCGAGATAGTCAACCACAAAACATATTCCACAACGCTTGAGTCTGTGTCCATGAGACGGCGGCACTTACTCATCTCCTCAATTGGAATCCTCGGGGGTACAGGATGTTTAGGACGATCTCCGGGCATGTCCAACCAATCAGACAAAGAAGAATTCCAAAACATTCCAGAATCGTGCTCAGATGATGGTGGTACTTTTCAAATGGGATACCTTAATAAGAGCCTGTCATAGAAAGCCTCCCAAGGGAGGCTGCAGGGTTTGGAAACTGTGTCCACCAGCTCCAACGCCCTGCAAAACGTAGCTTCGGTCAACG
>NZ_SDJP01000054.1 GCF_004114995.1 Halorubrum amylolyticum | reverse complement strand
CTGGTAGTAGTGGCGGTTGTACCGGGTGATTTCTGGGGGCTGGGGATCAGGGATCTCCTCGACGAGTCGGGGGCTGACGCCCACCGACTCGTCGAAGCGGTCGCCACACTCAGGACAACAGTCACAGGTGACTTCGATTTCTTCGTCAGGATCGGCCGTAGAACGCCACTCCGGATCGTGACCATCCTTCCGACCGGGAGTGCCACCGTCAGTTCGGACATCGTCGTCTTCGTCATCTTGCGAGGTCGGGGACCTGTCGGTCCCCGACCGTCGCTTGCTGGGTGGAGTGTGCGGATTCTCGTATTTGCGAAGACGTGTTTCGAGTTCTTCGATCCGCTCGTCTTTCTCTTGTAACTTCTCTCGGAGCTGTGCGTTGTCTTGTTCAAGCTCTTCGACTCGTTGTTCAAGTTGTAAAAACCGGGAGAGCAACTCCTCTTTGGTGAGATCATCTCCGTTCACAGATCCCACCTTCCAGTACAGACAGCAGAGGTAACGGGATGGGCTCCGTCGTGGAGCCCATCCCTGAGAATCATCACGAACCTCTGCTGCCAGTTCATACAGGCTAAGTTGTGCGCCTTCTATGAGATAGCAGCGAAATCAGTTCGGGCTAAACACGTACACGTTTCTCAAGGTTCACGAGCGTTTAAATACATCACTTCCGCCGAAACCGGAGAACCCCACCGATACCCGTGATAGCGGGCTCAAACGCCTCGATCCGGCGGAATCTCGTCGTCGAGCGATCCTCGGCTGGAGACGCGGATACGCGACGGATTGTCGACTGAGTCGGTCGTTCGGAACGAATGTGTCACCCGACATACCGGCGTATTTTGCTGGAATTTGCGCGGTTCGAGGGCGCGGACGGGGGCGAGAGCGGGACCTGACGGGACGAGCGGAGCGCTCTTTCGCCGGCGGTCGCGGCGGGACGACGCCCTCCGTCGCGGCGGGACGACGCCCTCCGTCGCGCCGGAAACCCGAAAGGACTTTGCGACCGATGGACGGAGTACCCCTCACATGGCCAACCTCTGGGAAGACCTCGAGACGGGACCGAACGCGCCGGACGAGATATACGCGGTCGTGGAGTGTCTCAAGGGCGAGCGGAACAAGTACGAGTACGACAAGGATATTCCCGGCGTCGTCCTCGACCGGGTGCTCCACTCGAACGTCCACTACCCGTACGACTACGGCTTCATCCCGCAGTCGTACTACGACGACGGCGATCCGTTCGACGTGATGGTGCTCGTCGAGGACCAGACGTTCCCCGGCTGCGTGATCGAGGCCCGTCCGGTCGCAATGATGAAGATGGACGACGACGGCGAGCAGGACGACAAGGTGATCGCGGTGCCGACCGAGGACCCGCGGTTCGACCACATCGACGACCTCGAAGACATCCCCCAGCAGATCCGCGACGAGATTGACGAGTTCTTCTCGACGTACAAGAACCTCGAAGCGGGCAAGGAGGTCGAAACCCTCGGGTGGGAGGACAAGCGGGCCGCGAAGGACGCGATCGAACACGCACAGGACCTGTACGACGAGGAGTTCCAGTAGGCCGACTGAGGACTCGGGACGCCCCGACCTCGCCGCGGCGGATAACCCTTGAACATACCCACCCGCGCCCCGGATGCGTTATGCCCATGGGTAATTTTTAGGGTGTGGGTCGCCTACGCGTAGATAGGATCATGAGCGCACACAGCCAGCCGTCCGTCGGCATCGATCATCCGACGGTCGTCCCCGCCAACTTCGAGCCAGAGGACGACGACGAATCCGGGGACGTGGCGGACGACGGACGCGCGGAGCGGTAGCCGACCTACGCGTTCTCGACGACCGCGGAGAGGGTCCGGGCCTCGGCGACGAATGACTCGAACCGGTCGTCGACCCAGTCGATCACGGCGGAGTCCGCCGATTCGAGCACGCACCGAGGGTTGTTTCTGCGGTCGTAGGCGGTCACGCAGGCGAGGTCGTCGCACCGGAAGAGCCCGTACTCGACCGGTTCGGGGGAGACGTACACCGTCATGCCGTCATCGCGGAGCGCACGGTCGGTCGCGGGGCCGAACTCCGCGATCGACTCCTCGACCACGTCGCGGTCGATGACGAGTTCGACCTCGGCGCCCGCGTCGAGCGCCTTCGCGGCCGCCTCGTTGAACTGCTGGATGACGACGGGCGAGACCGCGCGGATCTCCTCGCCGCACCCATCCCGCAGGAGCTCGGTGAGGCGGTCGACGGCGGCGAGGGGGTTCCGGTCGGCCGCGACGGTCAGCTCCCCGGTGTCGATCGCCGAGGACGGGAAGTCGGCGCCGACGCGTTCGAGGTTGGCGGCGAGCTGACCGTACCGGTCCGCGAGCTCGACCTCGTCGAGCAGCGCCTCGTACGCGTCGTGGACCCGCCTTCCGGTCGACGTCACGTGGTAGGCGGCGTCGCGCTTGACGACCCAGTCGCGGTCCCGGAACCCGGAGAGGATGCGCTGGACCGTCGTCCGGGTCGCGTCGACCGCAGCCGTGAGGCCCGCGGGACGGCGGGGCTCCCGCCGAAGCGCGCGGAGCATCGCGACCCGGACGGGCGACCCGGCGAGGTACTGTGCGCCGTCGTGTCCGTCGTCGGCCGTCATCGTATGATCCCTGTGTACGGACACCGCACGGTTAACCGTACCGCGTTCCGAGCGCACGCGGCCGGAAGCGGGTCCCGTGGGCTCCGCTCACGGCCGGTGTCGGAACGACACGATGGTGCCGATCGCGTCCTCGCCGTCGATCGTCTCGGTGGTGACGGTCGGGGCGACGACCGCGTCCGCGCCCAGCGCCTCCTCGATCACCGCGATGAGGGCGTCGGGATCGGCGCCCTCCCGAAGCACGGGCACCCGGACCTGCCGGCGGTTGACGGCGACGTCGCCGAGGTCGTAGTCGGTGTGCTCGAACGCGTCGCGGATCGCGGCGTCGATGTCGGTCATGGCCGCCACTCGGGTGCGGGTAGTGAAAAAACGGCGGGGCGACGGATCGCCTCGGACCGCCCCGCCCGGTCGCCGCCTCACGCGTACGCGTCGTACTCCTCGCCGAACAGCGCGAAGTACGCGACGCCGACGAGCCCGATTGTGCTCGCGAGTCCGAACGCGAGGACGGGGCTCCCGCCGAACGCGACCCCGGTCGTCGGGACGGAGAACCCGCCGTAGATCGCCCCTCCGAGCGCGGCGCTCGGGATGACGACCGCGTTGCGGACGAGGTAGTAGGAACCCGAGACCCGCCCGCCGGTGTCGCGCTCTGCCGGCCCGACGATCAGCGCCTTGTGCGCCGGGAGCCCGGCGAACCTGAGTCCGGAGAACGCGAACAGCAGGACGACGAGCGGCGCGGTCAGGGCGGCGTCGGCGGGAACGGCGATCAACAGGGCGGGAAAGGCGGCGTACACGAAGAACCCGAACGCGACGACCGGCTTCAGTCCCACCCGCTCGGCGGCGCGGGCGGCGGGCGGCATCGACACCAGCGCGACGAGCATCTCCACCGCGAGCAACACGCCGAAGAAGGCCGCCGGCGACAGCGAAACCGGGCCGAGGTCGAGGCCGACCTCCAGGAACTGCGTGATCACGATGACGAAGAAGACGTACACCATCCCGTTCGCGAACCGCACGAGGGTATCGCCGACGAGCAGCGGTCGGAGCTCGGGCGGAAGACTCCGGAGGTCGTCGAGCACCTCGCGGACCCCTTGGAACTCCGCTCCGAGGGTGTCCTCGCTCGCGTCGTAGAGGACGTGCTGGAGCGCGGTGGCGGCGACCGCAAACGCGAGCGCGACCGCGAGCACGTACTGAAAGCTCGCGGAGAAGCCGCCGACGTACTGGATGACTCCCGCCGCGATCAGCGGACCGATCAGGAAGGCGGTGCGCCGGAACACCTCGGTGCTCGCGAACCCCCGCGCCAGCCGCTCGGGCGGCACCGACTGCTTGACGATCGCGAACGTCGCGCCGAGCCCGAACGACTTCCACGCCTGCGCGAGGAAGAGGCCGACGAAGATCCAGATCCACGGCTCCAGGACGACGCCGGCGACGGTCACCGTGCCGAGGTTCGGCGCGACGAGCCACACCGCGAACCCCAGGCTCGACAGCAGCCCGAACAGCGTGAGCGCGACCCGCGACCCGATCCGGTCGGAGAGCCGTCCGCCCGGATAGGGGTACACCGCCCCGATCACGTTGCCGACGGTTCCGAACAGCCCGATGACGAACGCGCTCGCGCCCAGCGCGCTCAGGTACTCCGGGATGTACCGGTTCGTCATCTGGAAGCCCAGACTGAACGCGAACATCGCCAGCGACAGCACCAGCACGTCCCGACGCAGCGAAACGAACTGCCGGAACGGGCCGAGCAGCTCCGCCTCCCCGTCGGAACCATCCATACGGAACCGATCGCTTGACTCCGCCATCAACGCACCGATCGGAGGGGATTTGACCCCATCCGCCGGACGACGCCGCCCGACCGATATTAATTCATATATTTTAGAAATTCAACTATTGGAAAATGGTTGTCGCAAAACAATCTTGCTGTTAATATCGCGCGATATTTCGTGTAATATGCACGAAAGTGTTGCAAGCTACGTGGCAGAGCACCCGAAGATGGCCGGCGTCCTGTTCACCGCGCTCCTCCTGCTGACGCAGGCGGCGCCGGCGTCGGCGAACGCGGCAGCATTCACTCCTGGACCATAGACGACAGGAATTCGTCGTTCCACGTCAGCGCACCGTCGCAGAATATTGGAAGTGCTTCTAACTGGAGAAACTGACGAAGCTCTTCGATAGGAATACTAGTGGCGTCGATATTCGTCGGAACATAGTAGTCCTCCTCCACGGACCCGAGATTCAGCGTGCCCATTGAGCCAACGCCGTAAGCCCCGTTCGGAAATATTTTCGTCGACAGGTTCCAGACACTGTTTTCCATCTCAGTTATATTCAAAACTAGCGCCACCCCACTCCGAGTCTGACAGATCGTCGTCCCGCCGTCGCCGACGACGATGTACTGGTGGCCGGTGATCAGCTCCCGCTTGGCGACGTGGAGCGCGGTGCGGAGGTTGAATCCGCTGTTCATCAGCCGGGCGATGATGCGGCCGAGCCGGGTCGCGGGCGAGTTGGCGACGTCCGAGAGGGTGACGATGCCGCCGCGGGAGCCGCGGTGGATCAGCGCCTCGCCCTGCTGGTACGACTGGCAGGCGTTGAGCAGGAAGGCGCTGACGCCGACGTCGAGGTCCTCGGCGGTCAGGTCGAGGTAGCCGTCGGCACACTGCATCCCGCGGTCGTCGACGTGCCCGATGTAGTGGAGGAAGTCGACGCCCGACCGGAGCGCCTCGCGCATCTCCTCGCGGACGAGGTCGTGGCGCACCTCGATGTCGAACTGGACGATGTCGCGGAGCCCGTACAGGTCCGCGACCGCTCCCTCCTCGCGCATCTGCTCGTCGTTGCAGACGACGAGCACGGAGATCCGCGACTGCTCGGCCGAACCCGCCTCCAGCCGGCGGTGATACGCGTCGAGGACCGCCTTGTTGGCGCCGAGCGGAACGCCGGCGCCGACCCACGCGTGTTCGACCGTATCCACCGGCTCCGGCCGCACGAAGTCGGCCTCGGTCGGGGCCGCGCCGCGGCCGGCGGCGTCGGCGCTGCGTACGAACCCGTTCGGGCCGGGAGAAGCGACCGCGGACGACCCGTCGGCCGCGGACGCGCTCGGTCCCCGGAAGAACCCGACCCCGTCGCCCTCGCCGGCCGCCGCGGGGGTCGCCGTCTCCGGGGACCGGACGATCGACAGCTCGCCCGCCACGAACGGGAGCATCTCCACGTTCTCGGGATCGGGGCGCACGTCGGTCGTCAGCGTCCACCGGGGGAGCTCCGGCTCGACGCGCTCGAAGGGGACCGCGAGGTACTCGCCGAGCCGCTCCGCGAGCGGGAGGTCGTAGAGCCGGCCCCAGTCGAGGGCGAGGTCGGTGGTCTCGCGCTCGTGGAGGTCGACCGGATAGAACCCCTCCGTGCGCGCGAGACAGTCGAAGTGGAACGCCTGTCGGAGCACCTCGGCGGTCCGCCGCTCGAAGTCGGGCTCCAGGGAGTGCGTCCAGCCGTCGCCCTCGATCCGGGGGGCGTCGCCGGGGACCACGTCGGCGGCGAAGTAGTACGCCAGCGAGACGACCGGATAGAGGTAGCGGTGCTCCGGGGGGACGACGATCCGAATCCCGGAGTCGAGCGGGTCGATCCGGTCGGGGACGCGGAGTTCCTCGCCCGGCTCGATCAGCGGCGGGTGCCCGCGGAGGGTGGGGAACGACCGCTCCGGGCTCGTCGTCTGGAGCGCGGAGCCGAGCAGCGACACGGCGTCCATCAGCGACTCGGGGTCGGTGGGCGTCTCGATCGTCCCCGCCGGCACCTGGTGGAGCGACCGAGCTCCGACCGCGACCTCGGCGGGGGCGTCGAGGTCGATCCGGGTCGTCCGATCGGTCGTCGACACGGAGAACGGCGACGCGAACGCGAGGTACAGCTTCGTCGGCGCGGGGTCGACCCCGACGTGGTAGGAGCCGGGGGGCATCGCGTAGTCGTCGCCGCGCGTGAGCAGCGTCCCGTCGTCGGAGCGGGTCTCGACGACCGCGACCCGGGGGATCTCGATGGCGCCGGCCTCAACCGCGACGCTCGCGTCGACGGGGAAGTAGTGGGCGTCCTCGGGGTTCGCGACCGGCTCGACCGACCGGTCGGTGTACACCTCGAACTGCGTGTTCTCGATGTGGTCCGTGACGGTGATCCCGGCCGCGTCGGACAGCGGGTCGATGTCGATGCTCATGGGGATGGACCGCGTTCGGGGCGGGAGATCGCCGCGATACGGGTCGGCGCGGCGGGATTCGACGCGGCCGTCGTTACCGACCTCTGGAGCGACCCGGCGATAAAGCTTGTGTCGGGGGATCGCCGCGGACCGAACGGATAAAGGGGCGGCCGGCCCACGTTCGCGTAATGATCACGCTTGGAACGGCTCGTGCCTCGCCGGGGGAGACGGACACGGGCCGTCTCGAGGTCGGCGAGACGCGGGACGGGAGTCCCGTCCGGCTGCCGGTGGCCGTCGTCAACGGCGCCGAGGACGGCGAGACGCTGTACCTGCAGGCGGTCAGCGACGGCGACGAGCTCAACGGGCTCGGCGTCGTCAACCGCGTCGTTCCTCGGCTCGATCCGGCGGCGCTGTCCGGGGCCGTCCTCGTCGTCGGCGTCGTCAACTACTTCGCGTTTCAGGTGGCGGAACACCGGAACCCGATCGACGACCGCAAGATGAACCGCGGGTACCCCGGCGACGAGGACGGGACGACGAGCGAGCGCATCGCCCACGCGACGTTCCAAGCCGCGAAGCGGGCTGATTTCATCTTGGACCTCCACCAAGGGTCGACCAGCCGGATGATAAACGAGACGCGGGTCCGCTGCGGAGTCCGCCACCGCCTCCACGGCGACTGTCTGGAGCTGGCGAAGGCGTTCGGATGCGGCCACGTCCTCGACATCAAGGGACCGGACGGACAGCTCGCACGCACCGGCCCGGAACACGGCATCCCGACCATCGATCCGGAGCTCGGCGGCTGCGTCGGCTGGGACGAGGAGTCGATCCGATACGGCGTCGAGGGCGTGTTCAACGTGCTCCGTCACTACGGTTTCCTCGACGGCGACGTCGACCTCGAACGACAGACGCGGGCGCGCGGCTTCGACCAGTACGGGTCGCCGGCGGGCGGGCTGGTCCGGTTCGAGCGCGAGCTCGGCGAGCGCGTCTCCGCCGGCGACGCCCTCTACGAAGTGACCGACGTGTTCGGCGAGCTGAAAGCGCGGGTGACCGCCGACGACGACGGCGTCTTCTGGCGCACGCGGCGGCTCCCGCAGGTCGCCGCCGGCGAGTACGTCTGTTCGGTCGGGACCAACGTCGACCAGTACTGATGCCCGGCGACCGCGGCTCGGTTCGCGACCTCGCCTGTCCCGAGTGCGGCGCGACCGTGCGAGACCGGTGGCGCTGCGAGTGCGGCGCCCCGCTGGAGTTCGTCGACACGCCGATCCCGAAAGGGCCGTCTCCGGACCCGGAGGGCGACGGGTACGACGCGATAGACGCCCGAAACGGACTCTGGGCGTTCGAGGCGTTCCTCGCCGTCGGCGACGACCCCGCCGACCGGGTGACGCTCGGCGAGGGGATGACGCCGCTGGTCGACGCGGACGGCGGGACGGCGAGGGAGGGGGCGCGGGCGAACGGCGACGGCACGCCTGACGCCGACGAGTGGAACGCCGCGTTCAAGCTGGAGTACGTCTTCCCCACCGGCTCCTTTAAGGACCGCGGCGCGACGACGACGCTCACGCGGGCCCGCGAGCTTGGCGTCGAGCGCGTCGTCGAGGACTCCTCCGGCAACGCCGGCGCCGCGATCGCGACGTACGCGGCGCGCGCCGGGATCGACGCCGCGGTGTACGTCCCGGCCGACGTCAAGGAGTCGAAGCTCCGCGCGATCCGCCGGGCCGGCGCGGAGCCGGTCCGGATCGAGGGCTCGCGCGCGGACGTGACCGAGGCGTGCGTGGCCGCGCTCGGCGGAGGCGGCGGGGGCGGCGGAGGCGGTGGAGGCGGCGGGGGAGGCGGGGGAGGCGGGGGAGGCGGGGGAGGCGGGGGAGGCGGGGGCGGCGGGAGTGGAGGAAAAGGCGGTGCTGCCGATTCCGCGTGGTACGCCAGCCACGCGTGGAACCCGGCGTTCTTCGAGGGGACCGCCACCGTCGCCTACGAGATCGCGTTCCAGCGCGGCTGGGAGGCCCCCGACGCGGTCGTCACCCCGCTCGGCCACGGCACCCTGTTTCTCGGCGCCTGTCGCGGCTTCCGACGGCTGAAGCGCGCGGGCTGGATCGACGAGGTCCCGCGGCTGTTCGGCGCGCAGGCGGCCGGGGTCGCGCCGATCGTCCGCGAGCTTCACGGCGCGGAGGCGGCCGACCCCGAGGGCCGCGTCAACGCGGCAGCCGACGGGATTCAGATCGCCGAGCCGGTCAGGAAACGGGCGATCCTCGACGCCGTCGCGGACACCGACGGCGACGCGCTCGCGGTCACGCAGGCGGCGGCCGAGCGCGAGCTCGACCGGCTCCACGCCGCGGGCTTTCACACCGAGCCGACCTGCGCCGTCGCCCCGGCGGTGCTCCGCGAACTCCGCGAGCGCGGCGTCCTCGCGCCCGACGACGACGCCGTCGTCCCCCTGACCGGGAGCGGGCTGAAGGGCTGACCGCGGCGGTCGAGGGGAAGGCTGACCGCGGCGGTCGAGCGGTCCCCCCACCGTCATCCCTTTTCAGTCTCGCCCCGTGGTGAGGCGTATGGAGGTCCTCGTCTACGGCGCGGGCGCGCTCGGGAGCCTCGTCGGCGGGCTGCTGGCGCGGACCCACGAGGTCACGCTCGTCGGGCGCGACCCGCACATGCGACGGGTCAGGGAGGACGGGCTCCGGATCGACGGCGAGGTCGACGCCCGCGTTCACCCCCGGGCGCTCACCGACGGGACGCACCGCTCCGCCGACCTCGCGGTGGTCACGACGAAGGCGTACGACACGGACGCGGCCGCGCGGGCGCTCGCGATCGGGGAGTACGAGGCGGTCTGCTCGCTCCAGAACGGCTTCACGGAGGAGCGGCTGGTCGCGGCGCTCGACCCCACCGTGCTCGCGGGCACCGCGAGCTACGGCGCCCGGTTCGCGGAACCCGGACGGGTGACCTGCACCGGCGTCGGCGAGGTCGTCGTCGGGGCGCTCTCGGACGGGTCTGACCCGCTCGCGGAGCGCGTCGGGAGCGCGTTCGACGAGGCCGGGATCGAGACGACCGTGGCCGCGGACATGCCCCGGCGCCGGTACGAGAAGCTCGCGGTCAACGCGGGGATCAACGGCCCCTCGGCGCTCGCGCGGCTCACGAACGGGGGGACCCTCGACGGGCCGGGCGGCGAGGCGGCCCGCGAGGCGGCCCGCGAGGTCGTGCGCGTCGCGCGGGCCGGCG
>NZ_SDJP01000053.1 GCF_004114995.1 Halorubrum amylolyticum | reverse complement strand
ATCCGCCGCCCCGGACGGTGGCGGCGGATTCGCCGACTATGCACTCGTTTCGCTTCACTGTCTGCGGATTTACCTCGATTCATCGTACCGCATGACGATCGACCTGCTCAAAGAGATGCCACAAATAATCGGGGAGATCGGCCTCAACGCGGCCGATCTCCCCGCGCCGTCTACGTTGTGTAAGGCGTTCGACCGGATCAGTATGAGCGTCTGCCGAGTGCTTCTGCGCCAGTCTGCGCAGCTGCACGATCTCTCTGAACACGCCGCGATCGACGCCACGTTCTACGACCGCTCACCAGCGAGCCGCCACTACTGCCAGCGAATCAGCTACCGCGTTCAAAAGCTGAAAGTCACAAAACTCGTCGATACAGCGTCTCAAGCCGTCCTTGACGTTCACTGCTCAACGAATCGGGAAGGAAGCGACGCAGACCTTGCTGAGCAGATCGCCCGCCGGAACGCGGGCGATCTGCGGTCTCTTGCGGCCGATAAAGGCTATGACAAGCAATCGCTTCGTGAAGGATTACGCGACCTCGGGATCAGACCGCTGATCAAGCACCGTATCTTCGCTCCGTACGACCACGCACACAACGCCAGAATCGACGATAACCGCTACAATCAGCGCTCTATGACCGAAACCGTGAACTCGGCTGTGAAGCGCTCGCTCGGCTTCGCCGTGCGAGCGCGCTCATGGTTCCGTGAGTTCCGCGAAATCGCGCTGATGTGTGTCGTCTATAACATCAAACGCTTCGTCAAACAGTGAATCTCCACGCCTTACAGCGATTCAACACAGCCGTCTGGATCGACAAGTAAAGCGTATATCTCGCCACCGGAAGCGCGTCTGTCCGAGTGCGGAGTTACTCGCTGTCCAAGTTTGAAAGCCGTGTTCGGATTTCTTCCGCATCTGCCTCAGAGAGTGCTTCAAGCCCAAATTGTACAAGAAGCGGGTAGAAATGTCGGTTCTTCTTGAACTCGTCTTGGCCTGCCTTGCGGAGCTTTAGCTGGGATTCAAGGTAGGTGTCCTCCATCTCGTTGAGGACATCGTCGGGAATGTAGATCGTCCGCCCGTTCCATTCGTCCTTGATGTTCGTCTTCGTTTTGCTCGTTTCGTTCGTTTCTTTCGTTGAAGTCGATTCAGTCGTTTCGGTCGATGAACTGGTTTCCACCGTTTCACTCACCTCACTCGTTTCGCTGGAATCGCCCTCGTCATCCCCATCTTCGTAGTTCCCCTCGATACCGGAGGCATCGCCCCAGCCGTCGCTCATGCTTCCACCTCCTCAGGAGCGGTCTTCTCAAACGTCTCGTCGAACAAATCGGCGAGTTCGTTGAACAGGTCGCGTGCATCCTCGACGCGCTGGTTCTCTTTACCGAAGCCGAAGACGGACACCCCTTCGCCAATCGACTGGGAGAGGTCGGTCCGCTTTGGGATCTCGAAGACCGGGAGCGAGTACGCCGATTCAATCTCCTCGATAGTATCTCGGTGCTCGCTGTTCTGCTCGACACGGTTACAGACAATTGCGATCCGATTGATGTCTCCGTACGCTTGTTCAAGGGAGCTCAGCTGCTTTGCGAAAATCTGGAGGCTGTTGGCGTTGAGCTTCTCGGGAATGACGGGGATGACGACGTTGCCAGTCGCGACCAAGGCGTTGTCGGTGAGGACGTTCAGGGATGGCGGCGTGTCGACGATGATGTAGTCGTAGTCCTTGTCGAGTTCGTCGAGAGTCATCTCCAACCGCTCGCGACTCTTCGGCGCCTCAAGCAACGTCTGGATGTTTTTGTTGTTCGCGAGTTTCTCGCTGGCGGGGAGGATGTCGAATTCCTCGTGCTCGACGATGATGTCGTTCACCGACTCCATCTGATCGAAGTCGAGGACGTCGAACAGCGTTGTACGGTCGGTGTCGTAGTACAGATCGTTGTAGCCAAGTGAGCAGGTGAGCCCCCCGTGGTAGTCGATATCGACCAGGAGGACGTCGTGGCCTCGGGCGGCGAGTGCGCCGCCAGTATGAATGACATCGGTTGTCTTCCCAGCGCCTCCCTTCTGATTCGCCACCGTGATTCGTGCGGTATTGGTGTCGGTCATTATCCTCGTTTCTCTCGTTGTGTTCGTTTCGTTCGTTTTGGTCGTTTAGTTCGGTGCGTTCAGTGAGGGTGTTTCACTCGGTGAAAGGATTACGACGGTATTAAAACCAACTGTTCGTTTCACTCGTTGAATGGAATGTATTCATTATCATCGCATCATTCGTTTCGTTCGTTTTATTCGTTACGCCCACCGAGCGTCCCCTATTCTAGTCGATTCGGCTTGTTCCGATAAATTCGTTCATTACGCAAAACACGCTCGTTGCGTTGATTTCGTTCGTTCTATTCGTTTCTGGATGACTGCCACTCAGAGCTCGTCCAGATCTACCGCCAGGTACGCATCCTGAGTGCGCGGGCGAAGTGGGGACTCGATGAGGACGTCATCACCGGCAACCAGCTCTACCGGATTGCCGACGCGGCCGCCGGCGACGCCCGCCTCGCAATCGGCATCCTTCGAACGTCCGCCGGCAAGGCTGATCGCGAGAATCACGAGCGCACCACCGACGACATTCTCCTAGATGCCGCCGAGGATGCTCGGGCCCAAATCAAGCAGAAGAGCCTCGATTCACTCACGCCGCACCAGCGCGTCGTCTACGACATCATTCGCGAGCATAGCCCGTCGGACCGGGCGAGATCCACGAGCGTTATTCCGAAGAGGTCGATGACCCACGACGAAACGGACTATCCGCACGTACCTCTCGAAGATGGAGCAGTACAACCTCCTCGAGGCGGAAGGGACGAGTCTGCTTTGTTGAATCCGATGACGGCGTGGGGATCACTGTTTGAGAGCCTGTTCGAGGTTGTAGACTGCGGCGGTCAACACAAGTTCGCGGAACTCGCGATACCACGCGCGAGGGTGGACAGCGGGGCCGAATCGACGCTTGATGGCCGAAAAGGCGGTCTCGGCTATCCAGCGCTGGCCGTATAATTCGCTGTCCAACCGAGCGTTGTGTGCGTGATCGTACGCAGCAAACAGCCGGTGACGCAACAAGGGCCGGACGCCCTCTGAACGGAGGGCGTCCCGGAGGGATTGGTCGTCATAGCCCTTGTCGCCGGCGAGACTCTCAATTTTGTCGGTATTGCGAAGGGCGACGGCCAGTTTGGGGGTCGTGAGGCCAGTGGGCCGAGCAGTGAATATCGAGGATGGCACACGAGTTTGTATCGACGAGTGCCGTCGTTTTGAGCGTGCGTATGTAGCGATCCGAGCGGTGTTGGTAGTGTCTCGATGCCGTTTCTCGGTCGAAGAACGTGGCATCGATGGCCCCATGCGAGCCCGGATCGCAGATGGTTGCGGACTCACGAAGGAAGCTGCGCCACACTGACATGGGAACCCTCTCAAACGAACGGTACAGCGTTGAGGGTGCGGGAAATGCCGTCCGCGCCAGCTGTAACAGACCACGAACGCGATCCATCTCACTCGCCCAATCGACGATCTCGCGGTACGTCGCATCCATGTGAACCCGCAAAAAGTGGAGCGTAACATGCTTCCACCCGGGAAATCCGTTGCCAGTCGGATCACTCACCGCCGTTGGACTGGCTGCACAGCGCTTTTGAGCCAGCGACGCGGCTTGCTTAACGAAGCGGAAGAGTAGGTTGGTCACATTCGACTCTTCCGCTTCGCTTCCACCTTCAGAGCGACGCTATCCCGCCGCCTTCTGCGGATTCAACAGAGCAAACTGGTCTAGATGATGCCGCCGATGACAAGTAGTCCGACGACGAGCAGCAGCGTCGCGACCACGCTCCCCCCAGCCAGTAACTTGTTCTCCATCGCCTTCTCATGAAGTGGCATATAAGCGTACTCTTCGCGGAACTCCTCGAGATTCTGTTCGTCGTAGAAGTACTTCGTCTTCAGCGCGAACCGTTCCGTCACCGCGCAACCCGTACAGACCGGCTCGCCTTCCAGCCGCTCCGTTCTGGTGTGGCTGGTGCAAGCGATAGCCCCACAGTTCGGGCAGTAGGTGTACGTCTCGTCGACGCCGCTCGTCTCGCAGTGGACGCACCGGTGAATCCCGTCCTCTGTAGTGACCCGTGAAGAGCCAGCAGCATAGTATTCGTACGGATACGAATACTCCAGAATCCCTGTCGTCTGGCGAACCTCAGGTAGATACACCGGCTCAATCGATTGCACTGAGATATCCGAGAGATTCGGCTCACACGTCTTGTTGTACGTGACGTTGTTGTCGCCAGTGTAGGAGACAGTCGTGGTGTGGTGCTGCTGGAGCCGCTCGACGGCCCACTCCTTGTAATCGGTCTGGGTCTGCCCGAATCGGCCCTCCTCGACGTCGTCGAACACCTCCCCAAACTGTTCCGAGTCAAGTTCGATCCTCGTATGGAAGTTCTCGGTGACCAGTGCCGCAACATCTTCGTTGACGACCTGTGGGTGGCCGCGTTCAGCGTGAACCACGAACTGCGTCCGATCGTTGATCCGGTGGATGACGCCGACGGACGTCTCGAAGACAGCGTTCGTGTCGGCGGTAACCGCGACCACCGGTCGGAACGTCACTGCCGAATGCGGTATCGGGACGTCGGCGGCCTCGATGTTCTCGATATCCCGGAACGCTTCCTGGACGGGCGCGTCGACATCAGCTGCCAGGTCGTAGGGACGGAGGGTCTCGTCGCAGAGAATCTCGATGCGACCGTTGTAGAGGTCGAGGCCGATCTCGTCGGCTATCTCTCGAAGGTCCTCACCACCGAGCAACTCGATTGGATGTGGGTCGTCGTTTTGTTGGAGACGATCGGCGTACTCCTGGGCGGGACTCGTGAACCGGCCCGTCGTAACGACCATGCCCCGCTTCGGGCCATCGAAATCGAACGTCGCGATCGCCGAGTGGAGCTTCTGGACGACTGGTCGCCCAACCGTCCCCGTGTGTTTACACTCGACGACGATCGCGCGCCGCGTGCCGTCGACGACCTCCTCCATGATGACATCCCGCCCCTCGTCGGCTGTCTTCTCAGCCTGCCGGACGTTCTCGTAGCCGAGGTTGCGGAAGACATCCTCTATGACATCCTCGAACTCGAATCCCGAGAGCTCGTCTAGAACAGCCATTCGAGAGATACGGGTACTATTTTTCGATGCCCCAATTCGTTTGCGTCGACTGCTGTGATGGACTCAGTCACGACTCGGTATTCTGACGAGGTACTGCCGCGCCATGGTCGCTCTCGAATCCGATGTCATCCGAGATTTCCGGGAAAATCACGTCGAAGTAGGGATCGTATTCCTGCCCAACCGCGAGCGCAGGCTTCAGCGCGAGGATGACACTGATCGCTTCCCCAGTTGCGATGCCAAGTGGATCAGCGGCCATTCGCTGGGTGATCTGACCAGCATAATGGAGTCCGGCCTGTCGGACAGCAGCAGCGAGTTTGCCAACACCGTGTCGCTCAACGAAGTATGAGACTTCTTCATCGACTTCCTGGAGTGCAACGGCGTGGAGGATCGTCGGCGTCACAACAATACCATCAGTAGTGATGCGAACCGGATTTGCGGTCACTTCTACTGGTCTATCTCCCGCCAACGTGACGATTCCGAGTGCCTCAAGCGTTTCTACGTGATCGTAGACGGTGGTCTTTGGGATATCCAGTGCCGCCTTGATCTCTGGGCGGGTGACCGGCCCGTAATAGCAGGTGTACACATAGACACGCGCCAGTTCTGGATGATCCAATAACCGCCCGACGGTTGCGAGCTGATTGATCCCCGTTTCGAGATCATGTGGGGGTGTCTCCGTGACGGGGTGGGGAGTCATACTCGCTAGTACGAAATCTTTGAACTTTAAACTAGCTCTAGTGAACGAGTTCGCCCAGAGAGCCTCCGAATTACCCATCACCGTGA
The DNA here is from genome assembly GCF_004114995.1 of Halorubrum amylolyticum. Classification (GTDB taxonomy): domain Archaea; phylum Halobacteriota; class Halobacteria; order Halobacteriales; family Haloferacaceae; genus Halorubrum; species Halorubrum amylolyticum. The sequence goes on along the minus strand of NZ_SDJP01000053.1, from coordinate 4,161 downwards.
AGAATCATACTACGGACGGTGTCAAATTCATCTGTTTGATAGACTGCGATACCATCGTGAATAATTTCTTGGAGCTCCTCAGCGTACGTCGGGATTCCTTGGAGAGACTCAACATCAATATCGAACGCATATCGATCCCCGCCAAACGTGTCTTCCTCAAGCGACTGCCTGATGTGGTTCGCCTGTCGTTGATTGCTCGGTCGGTCTTCACGAACCAACACCCAGATATCAATATCGCTGCGACGGTCAGCCTCACCGCGAGCAACGCTTCCATACAGAACGACAGCGAGAACGTCATCAAGTTTAGTACGGAGTTGGTCAGTCGCATCCTGTACCGGCGCGTGAAACTCCGACTGGGGAATTCCGAGGAATGGATGGTCTGGGATGGTGAGCCGGTCACGGTTGATCTGGACAAGTCGGCGGGGTCCGTCGTGTTCTTCGATAACGAGATCATTCCTAGAAAGTGTATCAACCGTCTTGGTGATCGTCGGTCGCGTGTAACCAATTGCGTCAGCAAGGTCTGTCATCGAAAACGATTCATCGTGATGTCGAGATAAAAAGAGAAGAATATCACCTGTCGCATCGCCACTGAGTAAACGGTCATCTTGGAGTGGTAGGTCGATGGATATCTGGATACCGTCAGTAAGGGTACCGTTCGTATCTGTTTTCATTGTAAAGTATTCCTTGGCGTTGCTACTTTAACCTAATTTCTAAATGAGTTCTCACTAATTCTGAGTTGTGTGGCGTCCAGGGCGAGAAATACCTCTGAATCCATGTAAAATCAAAAATTTGTCACATGTCAATTTCGTATTCGGCCGCCAGCTTCTGGAACTCGTCCCACTTGAGGAGACGATCGTCCTGGATCTCGCCGTGGGTTTCGAGGTAGCGGAGCAAGGCGTTGATTTCGTCTTCGAGGTCGTACTTCGCAGATCGCGTTCGGAGGTCGTCCTCGTCAACGTCGACGTGGCTGAGCAGGAGGAGACAGTACGAACGGTAGCGGCTACCGTTGTCGATCAAGAGAGTGTGACAACACAGCTCCGCCGGCGAGACTGCGTCGAGTTCCTCGGAGTAGACGTAGTAGCGGTGGCCGGTGAGCAGGAACTGGAGATCAAACATCGCGAACCGAGGGAGGCCGGTTTCGTGGAATCCGTCTGCGTCTATCTCCGTCTCAGTTTGAGCGAGGAATTCGTCATAGTCCTCCCAGAGAATCGTGCCCTTCGGGGCGACGGCTTCGAGGCGCTGGCGATGTAGATGGTGTGTGAGTTCACGGGCGAACTCGTGGAGGCGGTCGAAGTCAGCGTTGAACTCATAGTGGCCGTCGGCCGTCCCGACGAACCCACGGTCGCGAAACCGCTTGAGGACCCGGTTGACTGTGTTGCGGTAGTTGTCGCTCCGGTCGGCGATCTCGGAAACAGTTCGCGGCTGGTCGAGGTAGTACAGCACCTCGAGTGCCTTGCCGGTCAGTAGCTCGGGGAAGTCAATGTGGGAGTGCTGACGGACGAGGTCCTGGTAGATCTCGACGGCGCGGGCATCCGATGGGACGACTCGTTTTCGTCGGCCGTCGCGTTCGGTATAGACGAGCCCTTTCTCGACGAGGTCGGCGACGGCACGAGAGAGGTAGCTCTCGCTATGGTCGAGCTTCGTCGCGAGCTCGGAGATCGTATCGTCGCGGGCGACCGTGGCGAGGACCTTGAGTTCGATGCGCCGAAGCACAGTATAACATAGTACAAAACTAATTTATAAACAAGTTTCGAGTAATGTTACATCCAGCGAGCACGGGAGCCGTCTCCATCGTCTTAACCAACAAAACTATGGATTCGTGGGTCGTGTTGGTTAACACGAGAGTAGCCGATGTCCTACGAACCCCCGACCCCACCGGCGAACCTCCCGACGGAGATCGTCAACACGCTCAACGAGTCGGAGCCGGAGCAGCTTCGAGACATTGCGACGTACGCTGAAGCGCTCGCCGAGCACAAGGAACGAGAGGCCCGTCTCGAGGAGTCGGCAGATCAAGAGGAGGCCGAAGAGCAACCAGACGAACTCCCAGACGACGTCCCTGCCAAAGCGACGATCACGATCAAGGATATCAACGACAATCGCTACTACTACTGGCAGTGGCGGGATGGAGATCAAGTCAAATCCAAGTATAAGTCACCAGTCAATCCTGACGAGTAGAGCAGATGGCTAGCCCGATCTTGCGGCGTACACACCCCGTGTGCGAAATGAAATTCTTAGAGATATCTCGTTGGCGCCCCCCGTGTGCGAAATGATTCTACCCTCAACCGGGGTAGACCCCGTGTGAGAGATGAATCAGTTGACGAGTTGTGCGGGGACACCCCGTGTGCGAAATGAAATTATGAGTACGAATGTCAGACACACTTAGAATATATAATATTTCTTCTGGCAGAATCACACCCCGTGTGCGAAATGAATCAAATAGCAGCGACTGTGTCGCTCCGAGTTACTTTCCCTCAAAGAAGTCGTCTATCTGTGCGTTGACAACTGACTTGATAAGATCACCTTCGTTATCTGCTTCCTCGATCCGGATATCTGCTCGAAGGGTTTCAGCAACCACGCCAGGATTGTCAACGAACGTGTACTCTTTGTGAACGCCACTCCCGTAGCCACGTCCCCGCTTTTCTGATGTGACAAAATTGTATGTCTCTGCCTCACTCATATAGCGGAGATAGGAGTCGCGCGATTTTGTATCGGCATCAAGTAAGTCAGTAAGATACTGATACACACGGTACGCGACTGTGCTGGGAACGGCGTTCAGGTTGCGTTGTGAGTAGACAGGGACGATTGCAGTAGCGTAAAGCGAGAGCTTCTTTTGGGTCGACAGACCCTGCATTTGAGTCAATGTCCGATCCCGTTCCGCTTCTTTCTGGGCATCGCGAACGTGTCCTTCATCAACCGTATCTTCGTTCTCTCGGTCCGCAATTTCGCCTGCTTTCCGGAATAGATCGATCGCTTTCCGCGCGTCGCCGTGATCCTGTGCCGCAAACGCTGAGCTAAGTGGAATAATACCGTCTTCAAGGACATCCTCCCGATACGCATCACGACGTCGTCGTAGAATAGATTGTAGTTGGTCCGCATCATAGTCTGAGAAGACGACGTCTTGCGGATTGAACGAGCTCTCAGCCCGGCCGTCAAGATTCTCCATGAATCGGGGATCGTTCGTGAGCGCAGCAACGGACACGTGCCCCTCGATTTGACCGAGTTGTGATGCCCGAGAGAGTTGATAAAGCAGCTTTGAGTAAGCTGGTTCCTCGTTCGGATCCCGCTGTCGTCCCACCAGGAGGTCAATCTCATCCAAAATGATAATGACCGAGTCGAAATTGTTACTCAGGATCTCATAGAATCGGCTGAGTTTCTGGTCTGTCGAGACGCCACTCTGCGGGACACCGACTTCGACGTCGGCTTCATTAGCGGCGTTTTCTACAAGACGATAGACGGCCCTATCGTGCGATTTGATTGTCTGACAGTTGATCTTAATAACGCCAAAACGGTCATCTTGGGCGTTCGCGAGTTCAAGAACCTGCTGACAGACCGCATTGATGATGAGTGACTTCCCCGTCCCCGATGGGCCGTAGAGAAGCATATTGGGCGGGCGGTTCCCCTGTAATGCCGGTCGGAGATAGGTGATGATGTCGTCCAGCTGGTCATCACGACCGACGATCCGGTCCTCGTCGATGACGGCATCCGGGTCAAGAAGACCCTTATCTCGAAAAACCGAATTCTGAACGCCCTCTTGGAGGCGACCTTTGATAGATTGTGAGAGGGACTGTTGATCGTCGCCGTCAGCCATATTTGCGCAGTTAGGTCGAAACTATAAATAAATATGGGTACCGTGTGCGAGATTAAATTTGCTGAATTCTACCGATACAGACTGTTTCTCGATGGGTAGACGAAATAATTCCGTAACCACGGGCGAAATCAATTGATCGTAGTGACCCCCCGTGTGCGATATGAAATGTCGATCAGGCCATCGAACAGCTGTCGATGTCGAGGCAAGACAGAAGAATTCAGCGGGTACTCCCCGTGTGCGAGATGAAACACTGGACGGTACGTGTTTAGCCCGAACTGATTTCGCTGCTATCTCATAGAAGGCGCACAACTTAGCCTGTATGAACTGGCAGCAGAGGTTCGTGATGATTCTCA
>NZ_SDJP01000052.1 GCF_004114995.1 Halorubrum amylolyticum | reverse complement strand
AACTCACAGCAGCCACCGGGTTTCTCTGACAAGTAGTTCCAACGGTATTCAGATCAGCAGACGGTGCTGGCACGAGGAGTTAAACTACAACGGATGGTCTCGTCACAGCAACACAATTGAACTGACGTGAGCGTGCTTTCGGTGAGCCAACGACAGGATCCCACGAGAGTAGCTCAACCAGTCACGTTCACCTGTGAGCCAGTCACCACTGCCTCAGCAGACACCGTCACCGTCCGATTCCCGATTGTGTACTCGCCGGGATGCGCGACGCGAACATTGGCGACACCCTCAGAAACAGCACCTTCGCGTGCGTACTGCGCTGTCTCGTCGCCAATTGATACCGGTGTGCTCGCCGTGACGCGTTCACCGTTTTGGCCGGTAACCCGCAACGTCGCACCCGGCACAAGTGCAAATGTCCGGACACCCTCATCAGCGGTGAGCAACTGGTAGTGGCCAGTCGCAACAGTGTCGTTGACGCCCACACCGTAGCCCTCATACAACTGTCCATACGTCGAGTTCGCTGGCGGGTTTCCCGAGCGCTCCGTGAGTACGACGTACCCGACCCGCTCGTGGAATCGATCGTACCATCCGTCTGGATCCTCGGCTGTGACGAACGACTCGTGATTGGACTGAGCGTACCCATAGCTCTGTGACTCACCGCTCACGAAGTAGTTGTACATCCGGTTGTCGCCCCACTGGCTCAACACGAAGTTCTGCGGATACTCGCGATCAACCGTGTCAGCGTGCGCATCGACTGTCATCGCCGCGTCGAACTGGGCTTGATCGTGTGTGGTCTGCCCGACCAGCGGTGGCACAAGCACGAGATTGAACAGTAAGACGAACGCCACCGCGGCGACAAGATAGCCTCGTACCCGAGTTCCATCAGGCAACTGTGGCGTGATGCGTGATGTACCCGACGACACCAGCCCATCCGATGATATGTCAGCGTCATCTCCGCCGACACGATCCAGAAGCGATCTGCGACCGGCGTTGGTCGTATCGTCGCGTGCCCTCGCGCCCGCACGCCCGAGGTAGTCAACCGGACGAGCGATGTCGATGGCGGCAAGTACGTAGAGCAAGCCGATCCCGGCGAACGGTGCGATGACGATCGCAAGCTGTCCGGCAAACCGTACCTGAATCGTCGCGAGCAGGATGTAGTACCACGCGAAACAGACGACCACGAGCCATCCGGGCTCATAGCGTCTGGCGAGCCCCCATGTCGCGGCCACGAGCACACCGATCGCGAGGTAGAAGCCAAGTCCTAACTGGAGCAGTGGTCCGAACACGACGGCAAAGTCGGGACTAAACAGCGAGACCGTCTCTGTGGCCCCCTCACGGAAGAAGAGGTCACCGGCCCGTGTTCGGAACCGAGCCACATCGTCTGGTCGAGCCACCCGATACGCGATGAGCCCGGCGACGGCGACGACTACCTCGAGACCGACGAGTCCTGCAGCCGGAAGGTCAGTTCGCCGCCATCCCTCAGCAAGCGCGACGACGACGATCGCTCCGCCCGCGACGAGAGCAGGTGTGACCGCCGCAATAGACTCGTGCCAGCCCAGCCAGAGGTGCGCGCCGATCGCGAGCAGTGCCCCAAGGGCGAGCCCCACAATTGTTGGTGCCGCTCCGAGTGCCGGCGCGGCGTCGTGACGCACGTCGAGTGCGGCTCGGAAGCCAACCACGGCCGCAACCGGGATGAAAGTGAGCGGCGAGCCGCCCCACAGATGTGCGGAGGCGGCAACCGCAACTGCGAGTCCTCCAGCGATCATCCACGATCGCGGGGCATAAGCGTGGGTGGCCGCAGCTGTTTTTGGGTCGGTCTCGCTCGCGCGCCGGGCGACGTCAACTGCGAGTGCTGTTAGTCCGAGAACGAGCAGCCCGAGCCAGAGATACTGGTGCGCTTGGTGGTCCAGAAAGCCTACAGAGGTGTAGACGGCGTTGGCAGGCGCGAGCCCGTAAAAGAGTACAGCGGCAAGTGCGATACGGGTGTCGCTGGTCAGCAGCCGTGTAATCCGATACACCACATAACCAAGCATGACCGCAGCCACAACTGGTAGCCACGCCGCAACCGCAGGTGCAGCATCGACACCGCCGAAAAACACGGTTACCCACCAGTTGATCGCGTGCGAAAGCGGGCGGGTACTCGCAGCTCCACCCATATCTGCAAACAGCGCGAAATCAAGAAAACTGTCTGCACGGGCGGCGAGGTTCTCTTGCCAGTAGCGGAAAAAGTAGGTGTCATTGGCGGGTGAAACGACATAGCCATCGCGGAGCACATCAGGCGCAGCCACGAGCCGAGCCGCGGTCACCGCGAGAAGCGTACCGATGAGTCCGGCTACTGTCCACCGGTCAGCGTTGGGAAGTCCAAACTTTTGGACCTGATCGGCAAGTGAACGTAACGTGGCATTGGCAGTGGAATCACGCTCGGCAGAGTCAATGGTAGAAGTAGTGCCGTTTGCGGTGTCCTCAGATTCGGCTGTCGATACAACGCCCGTAGCTGTCGATTCCGATCTGTCATCGGGGAATGTCTCAAGTGCGGCACTGATCGCATCTGGATGGACCAGCCTGTAGCCGTCCTCGACACTCGTCGCCAGATCATGAGAGACGAGTTCGCCGAACTGGCCAGAATCGAGGTCGATCTCGTCGAAGGTCCACGGTTCTCCGCGCGCGTCACGCTCGACGAGTTCCTCAAGTAGGTCCTCCGTCTCCGGGTGATCGGCAAGAAACGCATGAGCAGTCTTGGTCGTCTCTTCTGGCGAGGGCATTACCGTCTGTCTGTGTGGGGATGCCCGATTACCGTTTCGATAGCTGAGGCAAAGCCTCGTAACCCAAGCTTGTGATTGGGTACCGTGGGATACCTTTGCCTCCAGGTGGAGAAGGAAACCAAAAACCGCGGCGAGATATCAACGATGGTATTTTGCCCGCTATAATCAAGTGTTGACAGGGTGAGAATTCGGTACAGCTGAATTGATCTGAGACCAGCATTACCACCAATGTCTGAATTCATGACTCAAAATACCACCCTATCGAACTGCATGGCCTGTATGACACGACGTTTCGCTCTCTGTGTTGTCCTATCTCTCGTGCTTATGACAGCTGGTGTTGGAATAGGAACGACAGCGGCACAGGAGACAGCAATTAATATGACTGTTAATGGAGACTCACTCACAGATAGTGGAGAGTTCGTCGTGTTAGAAGATCCAACCACGAATGTCAGAGTCTCCTCAGATACAGCAATTAATCTGATAGAAATTCGGATCAACGGTGAAATTCGTCATTCTTACCGTCCCAATTCAACCAGCTTAAACCAAACAGTCCCACTTGAGCTCGATCCGAACGAGAACACCGTTGAGGTGATTGCGAGGGCTGATAGTGTGGCTACTTTCAAAACGACGCTAACGAAAAACACTGCTTCCCCACGGATTCGATACACCTCTCCGTTCTCTACAAGTGTCAAAGGCGGTCCTGCTAATGAGACAAACATTTCTAGTGGTCAAGTAACACTAGCTGGCGACCTTCACACGGTATCAGAGGTTGAACGGATTCAGATCGAACGAACCCTCACTCGGGAAGTCGACAACCAGTCTATCCAGGACGATCGGGAAATCCATCAGATTACAGATCCCGGAAACTCATTCTCGCAAGATCTCCTGCTCGGCAACGGGACAAATGAAATCGTCGCCAGGTACACCGACTCAAACGGGCGGACAAACAAAGATTCATTCAGGCTAATTGTCAATGATGCGACTGATCCAGAGGTCAACCTCGACGTCCCGAACAAGAGTTACACAGACTCAGTCCGCATCCGCGGAACTGTCCGAGATGAAACAAAGATTCACAAAATAGAAATTAACCGTACTACCAATAACGGGTCACAAGTACTTCTGATGGGAAGCAATTCTGATCCAGACCCAAATCGACTTACATATGAACTAGATACAACGGTGGATCTATACTACAACAATAGTAACAATGAATTCCGACTTGTTGCTGAAGACGCCGCTGGTAATATCCAAAATCGGACGTTCACAGTAGAGTATGATCCAGAACCCAGAGTTGCGATTACAGAAAACACAACCAACGCCAGAACAGAGATGGTTCGAGTTGCCGGAAATATCTCAGAAGCAAGGATCGATCGTGTAACACTTGAGACGATCGACACGACATCGGGTGAACGGGTCGACCTCGTCCGCGTGTATGAAGCGGGTACACCGACAGAATCCGTTGAATTTGATCAGAAACTGAAGGCACTACCGGATACGACTGTTGTTAGACTCCTCATTGGGTACGAGAATGGGCAACACACACAGACGATTCCAACAAATATTCGAAAACCGCAAAATGAAACTGTTGAGGGTGTCGGCACTGGAGATGACGAAGCAGTCCCAGACGACAGTGAATTTAGTAACGAAACAGAATCCATAAATCGAACCAGTAACCCAGCAAGAACAATCGAATCTGAAAACAACAGCACAACAACTGGTGATGAGGAACCTACGGATAATTGGAGCGCTGTTTCCCCAGCTCTGCTCCCAATTCGTACGCGTGACGCCCTTGGCGGAGTCGTTATTGTAGGAGGGACATATCTACTCGGGCACTGGGTTTGATATCCTCCTACGGTGAAGACGTGCAGGTATCTATTGCAGACTGTGATCAGGAGCGAATGGACATCACCCAAGAGTCAGTTAGCTGTCCTTGCCACCGAGTCCGTTCCTCCCATGCGTCACCGGAGAAACCAGTTGCAAAAAGAAACTCACCCGCCTGTAGTAAGTAACCATATTGGACACCAGGAAAGTCGTTGAGATCGGTTCGATCGCTGCCAGCCTCGCGGTGGTAGTAGCGATGCCATTCAATTGCACTATCGCTTTCATCAGCTTCTGGAACGATCGGTTCCTGCCCCTCTGTATCGCCAGCGTCCAATACAGCGTTTAAGCGTTTACCAGCTGTCTCAGTGTCAGGATACTGCTGGACATAGAGAGGAACACCTTCGAGGTCCTCCAATGTACCACGGAATGCATTTTGTCGGCGAGCAGCAAGTTCTGGCCGTTTCGCAAAAATAAAAAACAATTCTTCAGTGCGCTCTGTCGGCTGAACAACGGGACCAAGCTGATTGCGTAGTGCTTTGCGGCGTTCCGCTGACAGTGTGTCATCAGTAAATGTTGGCGGATGCGTGCCAGATTCATCCGGATGTGGACTGTATGCGAGTGCTGTGAATTGGCGATGACCGGGGACAGCAATCCCGACAAGAACATCACCGACCTGACCAGAAACAAGCCGATCAAGGAGGCGATTATGGATCGGATCACGGGAGAACCGCTTAGCAACATAAATCGGCGTTTGAATCCGAAAGAATGATCCATGCATCCGGTCGAGTTCCTCTAAGAATCGGTCTGCATCATTCCGTCGAGCAGATCTCGTGAGTACTGGAATGTGTCTATCAGTTCTTGAACGAAGAAGATCGGCTGGAGAAAAATGTGGTTCAAGTGCATCTTCAGCGCGTTCAGCTGCGCTATATCCTACATTCTTGAGCCGATCAGCCATTGCAACTGTTGGATCTGTTGGTTCGCGAATAGACTCACTAAGGGAGGATACTGCTTCAAGTACGTCAGCAGTCGCCTCAAGATAAACATCGATTGCATCTTGGTAAGATGTAGCAAACCAGAGCACATCATCAACGATCTCACGAGTGGCTGCAGTGAGTGGAGGATGCGGTCCAGTATCAGTATTAGATTCGCCTTCATCGGATTTGTTATCGGATGTGGAATTTTTGTTTGAGGTGTTCCACTCATCCGGTTCATCCGGGTACGTAACCCCATCTACGCCGAGACACCCAGAAAGTCCGGCTGTGACTCCGATACCGGTGAGGAAGCCACGTCGTGTTTGTTGCATACTGTCTCTTCAGCCGGGACAAACTTAATTGACATCCTCTTCCGGCTTCAGCCGGAGGAATCCCGAGCGGAGAGAGTTTCAGGTCTGCAACCATGCTGCCGTCACTTTTCGATACTGTACGACACTCTGATGACTACTATCCTTCTACAAGGGGAGAATCCCGTCGTCGCTCTTCGGAAGCAGATTGTTGGTCGGGTAGAGCTGACGCTGTGAAAGCGTAGCGGGCAAGGGCGACGCGTCCGCGTCACCCGAACGCAATGTTTCCATTTGAATTGCTGAGTTCGGAGGCGAGCGCCGCGAACCTGCTGGAGCAGGTTCGCTGGCGCGAGGGCCTCTGTTGCCCGCGCTGCCAGTCTGAATCAGTGATCAAACACGGCAGCTATCGAGAGTATCAGCGGTATCTCTGTAAGGATTGCGACCGTACATTCAACGACAAGACCGGCACGATCTTCGCGCACGCGAAGATCGGCCTCGACAAGCTCTTGTTCGCGTACTACTCGTTCCTCCGGTTCAACACGAGTATCCGCCAGTTAGACGCTGAAATTGATGTTTCGTATCGATCGATTCGCCGGCGCGTCGAGCAGTTCGCCAGAACGCTCGACGCGCCAGCCATCTCCCTCGTTGGCCCGGTTGAGATCGATGAATTCTACGTCTCCGCCGGGAAGAAAGGCCGCGAGCGCGACCGGGAGTCGCGCTCGCGTGCCCTCTCGAAACGCGGACGGGGAACATACGAGGGGGACAAGCCGCCAGTATTCACACTCGTTGATCGCGGCAGCGATCAGCGATACGTCATTCCAGCGAAATCCGCTGACGAATCGACTGTCCGACTCCTTCTCGACAACCGCGAGAAGGAGTCGCTGACCGTCTATACCGACGGATTTCGGGCCTACGATCCACTCGACGATGATGAGAACTTCCACCGAGAATCAGTGATTCACGGCGACGGCGAATACGTTGATGGAGACGCGCACGTGAACACCTGCGAGAGCCACGCGTCGCTTTTGCGACGGTGGCTCTCGCCGCACCGAGGCGTCTCAAAAGACAAACTGACAGCGTATCTCAGACCGTTCCAACTTCGGCGACGAATCCTCCGCAAACCGGGTAGAGAAGCACTCAAAGAGATTGTCCGAGCAGTTCTCTGACTCACCAACAATGTACTTCACAAGAGCGAAGAAGAAAGAGAAGGGATACAACGTTGGTCGGCTCAAACCGCAAGCACCCGCTGACTCATTCGTCTTTAGCTAAGACTCACACCTCGGTTGTGTAGCGGTAGCGAGCGTCTCTTGTAAGATCGGTCGTTGTTGATGGATCTTCTGAGCATCCTCGATGAGCCGCTCCAGCAACGGTGGTGGTGAGTAGCCGAGGTACTCACCGAGTTCGTGGAGAACAAGCTGGGCGTGCGACCGGAAGGTCGCCGCCCAGCGTTCCGGTGGAAACACAATCTCGTCGTCAGCCTGCTCGGTGACCAGATCCAACAACTCACGGCTCACTAGCAGCGACAGCAACGCCGCATACAGCAAAATCTCCACCACAACAGGGTTGCTCGTGTCGAACTCATCTAGTTCGTATTGCGTCTTCAACTCACGAAACAGCGTTTCTACCTCCCATCGACACCGATACAGCGTCCCTAGATCTGCTGGGAGAAACTCTTCTCTCGGTAGATTTGTGATATACAGATGGTAGTCGTCGGCGTCCTCGTCCCGGACGCCGACGACGCGGAACCGCTTCGTGTCTAGCGACCGTGTTCCCTCGTACTGACCCCGCTTGAACTCCGCTTCGACCTCTACGTCAATGTACTCCCGCGAGAGATCACCGACCACGTCGTGGATATTCTCCCCTTCCAAGGGAATGGCGCGGCCGCGCCATTCCCGTAGTTCCTCTGTTATCACCGGATTCGCGTTCTGCTTCAACCGGCTCACGAAGTAGCCGTCGTTCTCGTCGATCAGCGCAAAGCGGCGGTACTTGAAGTACGCTAGGTCGAACAAAACCAGCCGTCCATGCAGCCACGATCCCGTCTTGAACAGCGTGCTGTCGTGCGCTTTTTCATCGGTCACATCGATTCGTTCAATCGTCTGGTCGGTGGCATTGTGGAGCAGGTGGAGCTTCGCTCCAGCCTGCTCCTCGTGGCGAGCTTGGAACTCGTCGGAAAGGAACTCGTGCAACCGCAACACCGTTCCATCAGCGATCATCACGTCCCTGAATCGGTTGATATCAGCGTCAACAGCGTCGGGAACAGCGACCTCGTCGAGACCACGCTCGACGAGGTCGCGGAGATACTCTGCAAGTGACGGTGTCAACCGGTGATAGAAGCCACCGGGAGAGATCGTCTCATCGGCTGTAGAGTTGTAGCTGCGTCTAAATCCAGCGAGTGTTCGGCTCTCGCCTGCGGCGAAGCCGAACACAAGCGCCCACACGAGGACGGGAATCTGAAGCTTCCCCTCCCGTTCGACCACGCCGAGTTCCTCGGCGTGCTCTTCAAGGAACTCAGAGGGAAACAGTGTAGTGAGACGACGCAAGATTCTCGATGAGGAGGTCTCGTTGTACACACTCGACACCTCCTCATTCCTTCCGAAAAGTAGCCTCGATAAGCCGCTGCTGTCACGCGGTTCTTCGCTTAGCTAAAGACGGATGCCCGCTGACTATCGGAGCGTGACGTACAACCAGAGTGGGCTCGACCTCGATGAAAAGAGGGGCCGTGACAGGTTCGCTAACGTCCGATTCAGTAAAATCGGCTGGGTGAAAATCCGCTACCACCGGCCGATTCCCGACCGCGCCACGATTAAAGAGGTCACGTTCAAAAAGGAGACGATCGGCGAGTGGTTCGTCTCCTTCGGATTGAAAACCGATGACGCCAACCTATCCGAGAAACCCGACGTGAACACTTTGGACGCGAGCAACAGCGTCGGTATCGACCTCGGCATCCTCAACTATATCCACACCAGCGATGGGGAGATCGTTGATTGGCTCGACCTCGAAGACAAGTGCGAGCGTCTTCAGCGTGAGCAACGCGAACTCTCACGGAAAGAGAAGGGGTCGAACAACTACGAGAAACAACGCCGGGTAGTGGCGAAGGTGAAGCGTCACATCGAGCGGAAGGTGCTGGACTACCAGCACAAGATAACGACATGGCTCGTCCGCGAGTATGACGCTGTGTTCGTGGAGGAGTTGAACGTGAAGGGAATGTTAGAGCAGTCTCACAACGCCCGCAACAAGCAGGATGCGTCGTGGCGACAGTTCATCACACTCCTCGAATACAAAGCAGCGTTGTACGGCACTCACGTCGTACAAGTCGAAGGCCGAGGCACCACCAAAGAATGTGCCTCGTGCGGTGTGGAAACAGCCAAACCCATCTGGGTCAGGGAACACTCCTGCCCGAGTTGTGGGTTCGAGACGGACAGGGATGCGAACGCGGCGATGAACGTCTTGCAGAGAGGCTTTGCTGAATTAGGGCTGGGATGGCCCGAAGATACGCCTGTGGAGACTGTGACCGCTACGGACACGACTCAGTTTGAGTCTGTGTCTGCAAGTCACGTCGTAGAAACGGGAAGCCTCGGGGCTTGATCCCGAGGCGATTCACCGGTCCTCGTCCGGCTCGGCCGCGAGCGCGGCGTCGCGGAGTTCGCGGCAGCGGTCGCCGGCGACCGTCAGCTCGGGAACCGGCGTGGGGGTCCCGTCGGCGTCGACCGCGACGAAGACGAAGTACGACTCCGTGGTGACCTCGCGCTCGCCAGTGCGCGGCGCCTCGCGGAACGCCCGAAGCCGGACTCGGACGCTCGTCCGGCCGGCGGCGTAAGCGTACGACTCGATGACGCAGGTGTCGCCCTGCGGGATCGGCCGCTTGAAGTCGAGCTCGTTGATCTTGGCGGTGACGCACGTCTCCCCGGCGTGACGCATCGCGGACATCGCGCCCACCTCGTCCATCCACTTGACGACGTTGCCCCCGTGGGCCGACTCGTAGTTGTTGGTGTGAGTCGGCTGGACCCGCTGGCGGTTCTCGATGTAGGTGTCGCTGACTGTCGGCATGGCGGTCCCCACACGCCCGGGCGTCAAAGGGGCGTCGGCACCGCCACCGGGGACGAAGGGCGCCTCGGCTCCGGTCGCACGGGTCCGCCGACGACCCCGATCGCCGGCCGTTTTCGCAGATCGATAGAGGGGGAACAAGATATTTATACTCGCGTGGCATTCACTAGCATGCATGTCTAGTAGTGCACCCAGCGCGGACGACGACGTGTTCGACGAGTTCCTGT
>NZ_SDJP01000051.1 GCF_004114995.1 Halorubrum amylolyticum | reverse complement strand
GTGGATCATCACGAACCTCCGCTGCCAGCTCATACAGCCCGATTTGTGCGCCTCCTATGAGATGGTGGCGAAATCAGCTCGGGCTAAACACATACGTTCAGTATAATTGGATAATATCCCTCTCCGAGAGCCGCAGGGAGGGAGCGCTCGCCAGAGTTGCGGCGGATCGGCGAAGGAGCGGTTGGCGGCCGTTCAGCGGTGTCGGTCGACGCCGTCCGACCGAGGGTTCAAATCGGTATGCAGCGGGCGCGTTGTCACTCCCGTATTGGAAAGATATTTATAATGTTTGTATATAATTAGGTGTGTATGCAACGCTGTCCCATAGGAGGTAGACTACTGACTGCGCACAATCCGGAGACCGGAACGAATCTTGGTGAGTGAGCATGTCGGAGACCTATTCGGAGTCTTTCAAGTGGTCGAAGCTCCTGACGCTGGTGTTGATCGGGATCATCCCCTCCTTCTCAGGGGCGCTGATCAACCCGACCATCCCCGCGATCCAGCAGACGTTCTCGCATGTGCCGAACTCCGAGACGCTGGCACAGCTGGTCAGCACGACGTCCGCGTGGATCGTGATCGTCGTCGCGCCTCTCACGGGGTACCTGCTCGACAAATACGCCCGCAAGCCGATCCTGATCGCTGCGGTCATCATCTACGGGGCCGGAACGAGCATCGCGTTCTTCCTCGATTCGATCTACCTGATCCTCGCGACGCGTATCCTCGACGGCATCGCCGTCGGCGCGCTCATGGTGACCGTCCCGACGCTCATCGCCGACTACTACTCGGGCGGCCGCCGTGAGTCAGTCATGGGGTACTACGGTGCCGTGCAGGCGGGCGGTGGCGCCGTCGCGGCCGTCCTCGGCGGCTACATCGCGGGAGCCCTGGGCTGGCGGTACATCTTCCTCGTCTTCGCCGGGGCGCTACTCTTCGTCCCGCCGATCCTCCGGCTCCTGCCCGAGCCCGAGGTCAAAGAATCCCAGCGGGACGACGAGATCAGCCGGCTCGAGGCCGTGGCAAAGATCGTGCGAGAGTCGCCTGTGAAGGTGATTGCCGGAATCTACTTCCTCGTGCTGTTCGGCATGCTGACGAACAACCTCATCATGATCGAGGTCCCGTACTACCTCCAAGGGTCGCTCGGCGTGAGCGACTCCCAGACCGGCCTGGTCATCTCGAGCGTCATGATCGTCGGCGTGGTCATGGCCTCGATGTACGGCCACATCAAACAGCACTTCCGGCACGTCACGCTCCTCACGGCCGGATTCGCCCTCGCGGCGGCGGGCTTCCTGCTGTTCACCGCCGTGGAGATCTTCCCGGTCGTCCTCGTCGGCATCATCGTCGCCGGCGGGATGGGGTTCGGGCTCCTCCTACCCACGGTGAACGACTGGATCGCGTCGATCGTTCAAGAGGAGGTCCGCGGACGGGCACTCAGCGGCGTGACGATGATGATGTACGGAGGGTTCGCCCTCTCGCCGTTCGCGCCGATGCCGCTGGTCGACGCGTTCGGGCGCGTGGGAATGCTCCGGACCGTCGGCTTCCTCCTGCTTATCGTCGCGGGTGCCCTCGTGACGGTGTGGTTCGTCAGTCGATCCACTGCATCGCCGACACCGGACGGGACACTCTCTGACGACTGATCTGCGGACACGACCGTCGACGTGGCCGGTGATACCCGGTCACCTACTCCGTCGTGTAACACTCGCTCAGCATGAATTATCGCAGGCGTCCATTTGTTTCATATTCTGTTATTTAGAAATATAAATTTACTTATAGCAGGTGAACGAAGGTATTTCCGTGACAATCGAGACAGTTCTGCTCCCAGTCAGCGATTCGGACGAGGACCGACTCAATCGACTCGTCGACGCCGTTTTGGAGATCGCTGCTCCGACCGGCGCCACCGTTGTGGTAGTTCACGCCATTCCGGACAGGGACGACGACACCGTGACCACGATACCAGCGATAAGCGGTGGTAACTATCCGCAAGTCCTCTCTCAGCCCGAGTACGACGACCTGCTCGATCAGTACCCGGACCACTCCGTCGACGACATCGTCGCCGAACACGAGACGGTGCAGTCGGTGACGGACCGCCTCGACGACGCCGCCGTCGAGTACGACGTTCGCGGTGCGGTCGGCGACCCCAGCGAGGCGATTCTCGAACTCGCCGGAGAGGTCGACGCCGACCGATTCGTTATTGGTGGCAGCCGCCGGACTCCGACCGACAAGGCCGTCTTCGGGAGCCTGTCACAGACGCTGCTCCTCGAGGCGCCCTGTCCCGTAACCTTCGTCCACGGTGATTGACGACGCGGGCGACGCCGACGGCCGCGCGCATGCGACTGCCTCGCGGATGCTATGGGACTGACCGCTTTATCAAAGCAAAGCATTTGTATCAGGGGCGCCGATTTTAAGGTGGATGCCAACAGTCAGCGAGAACTACATCGATGGAGAGTGGACGGCTTCCGAGACGGGCGAGACGTTCGCCGTCCGGAACCCGGCGGAGCCGTCGTCGATCACCGGTCGGTTTCAGGCCTCCGCGGCCAGTGATGTCGAGGCCGCGGTCGGGGCCGCGGTCGACGCGCAGGAGGAATGGGCAGACACCCCGGGTCCGGATCGCGGCGACGTTCTCAAGCGCGCGAGCGAACTCCTCGCATCGCGGAAGGAGTCGGCGACGGAGAGGCTCGTCCGCGAGGAGGGGAAGACGCGCTCCGAGGCGGCCGGCGAGGTCCAGCGCGCGATCGACATCTTCGCGTACTACGCCCAGAAATGTCTCGACCTCGGTGGAATGAGCAAGTCCGCCAGCGGGCGGAACACGGAGCTATACACCAAACGCGAGCCGCTCGGTACCGTCGCGCTGATCACGCCGTGGAACTACCCGGTCGCCATACCCGCGTGGAAGCTCGCCCCCGCGCTCGCCGCGGGGAACACGGCCGTCATCAAGCCCGCCTCCGCCGCACCGGGCATGACGGCGGTCCTCTTCGAGTGCCTCGACGAGGCCGGACTCCCGGACGGGGTCGCGAACATGGTGACCGGCTCGGGCGGCGACGTGGGGACGCCGCTGGCCGAACATGACGACGTGGACGGCGTCTCGTTCACCGGCAGCACCGCCGTGGGGACCAGCGTCGCACAGAGCGCGGCGGACGATCTCAAGCGCGTCCAGTGCGAGATGGGCGGCAAGAACCCGACCGTCGTGATGCCGAGCGCCGACGTCGACGAGGCCGCAGAGATACTCGGCGTCGGCGCGTTCGGGACGACGGGACAGTCGTGTACGGCGGCGTCCCGCGCGATCGTCCACGAGGACATCTACGACGAGTTCGTCGACGCAGTGGTCGCATACGCGGACGACATCGCGATCGGATCGGGCCTCGACGATCCTGACATGGGACCGCACGTCTCCGAGAGCGAACTCGAGTCGACCCTCGAGTACGTCGAACTCGGTCAGGAGAAGGGAGCGACCCTCGAAACCGGTGGCGAACGGCTCTCCGGCGGCGAGTACGGCGACGGGTACTACGTCGAGCCGGCGGTGTTCTCTGATGTCGACAACGACATGCGGATCGCACAGGAGGAGATCTTCGGGCCGGTCCTGTCGGTTATCGAGGTGACGGACTTCGAGGAGGCGCTGGCGGTCGCGAACGACGTGGAATACGGGCTCTCCGCGAGCATCGTCACGCAGGACCTCACCGAGGCCGACGAGTTCGTCGACCGGATCGAGGCGGGCGTCGCGAAGGTCAACGAGAAGACGACCGGGCTCGAACTCCACGTCCCCTTCGGCGGGTACAAGAACTCCTCGACGAACACGTACCGCGAGCAGGGAGACGCCGGTCTCGACTTCTTCACGTCGACGAAGACCGTGTACCGGAACTACTGACTACGCGGACGACCGGAGACATATGCGGTCGAAGTTGCTCGGCCGCGGAGGCATTCCCGCTGGATCGTATTTCGCCCGGCAGCAAACGAATGCGGCAGTTGTAACCATTTAACGATGGATTTAACCGCTATGGCCGTATCGTGAGGGATGATGCCATGACAGTAGAGCAGGTCAAACAGCAACTGCGAGACGTAGCCGTTGGAGTGCTCACGCCCTTCGACGAGCAGCGAGCGATCGAGTACCGAAAGATCGAAGAGAATGCGCGGTCCCTTTACGACGAGGGGATTCGGACGTTCTTGGCGGCTGCAAATATCAGCGAGTACCACTCCCTGTCACGGCGGGAGCGGATCGAGAGCGTCGAGACGGTGGTCGAGGCACTCCCCTCAGACGCGTGCGTCCTTGCCGGTGTCGGCGGGAGCACGACCGACGCGCTGGAACTGATCGAGGAGTACAACCGGGTTGGCGCCGACGCGATGATGATCATGCCACCGGACCACACCTACCTCCACGAGCGGGGGTTACTGGAGTACTATCGCGAGCTGTCGGCGGAGACGGACACGCCCCTCGTTCCGTACGTGCGTGGGTTCGATCCCTCGGCGGAGTACCTCGCGGACCTCACTCGGGTCGACGGCGTCGTCGGGATCAAGTACGCCCTGACGGACCCGGTGAAGCTGGGCGAGGCGATCCGCGTCGGCACCGACGACGTGGTCTGGGTCAACGGACTCGCGGAACCGTACGCGGTGTCCTTCTGGGCGGAGGGCGTCGAGGGGTTCACGGCCGGCGTGAGTAACTTCCGACCGGAAGTCGGGCGGGAACTCTTCGACGCGCTCTCGGACGGCGACTGGGAGCGCGCCCGCGCGCTCAGGGACATCTGTCTCCCGTACCAGCGCCTCAGAGACGAGACGGGCCAGAACAACGCGCTCGCGGGAGCGATCAGCGTCCCGGCCGTCAAGAAGGGGCTCGAACTCGCCGGGTTGTACGGCGGTGAGGTGCGGGAACCGATCCGCCCGCTTCCGCCTGAGACGGCCGACCGGGCCGAAGCGATCTACGACGAACTGGACGGGGAGATCGACCGACTCATCGGCTGAGCGGACGACCCTCGGAGCGATCGTCGCCGACGTGCCGCCGAACGACACCGCGAAACGGAGATACACCATCATGAGACAAGATCACGAGATCACGCAGCAGGACCGACCGGAGACAGAGACAGACCAGCTACCGCTCAGGACCGGGCTTCGGACCCGAACCCTGTCGGACGACCGCCTCGCGTTCTGCCAGCAGATCGGCGTCGAGGACGTGTTCCTCGACCACCGGTCCCCGCGCGGCGATGTGTTCGAGGACGAAGGGAGCGGGGACGACGAGACGATCACCATCGACGACGGGGTCGTTCCGAGCGTGTCGGAGCTCGTGCAGGCCCGCCGGCGCGCGGAGGACGCCGGACTTCGACTGCTGGGGATACAGTCGCTGAGCTATAACGTCTACGGGAAGATCATGCTCGACAAGGACGGGAAGGGGAGCCAGCTCGATACGATCAAACGGCTCATCCGGAACCTCGGGAGCGCGGACATCCCGATCCTCGGATACCAGTGGAACCCCCGCGGGGTCGTGCCGATGCGGACCTCTCAGACCGTGCGACTGCGCGGCGGGGCACGTGGCCGAGAGTTCGACGTCGATGACCTCGACGCGCCGTACGAACCCGTCGACGACCTAGAACGCGAGTACACCGAAGAAGAGCTGTGGGACAACTACGAGGCGTTCCTCGAAGAGGTGCTTCCCGTCGCGGAGGAAGCCGGGGTACAGCTGGCTCTCCACCCGGCGGATCCGCCGACGGTGGAGCAGCTCGGCGGGATCCCGCGCCTGTTCCGGAACTTCGAGGCGTTCCGGCGGGCGATGGAGATCGTCCCGAGCGACAACCACGGGCTCAAACTCTGTCTGGGTTGCTTCTCGGAGATGCCGGACGCGGACATCGAGGAGGTAATCACGCACTTCGGCGAGGACGACGACATCGTGTTCGTCCACTTCCGCGACGTCGTGGGTATCTGGCCGCGATTCACCGAGACGTTCCTCGACGACGATCGGAGCAACTTCGACTCGGTGGCTGCGATCGAGCGGCTCCGCGAGGTCGGATTCGACGGCGTCGTGGTCCCGGACCACGTCCCCGAAGTCGTCGGCGACACGGAGTGGGGCCATCGGTCGCGCGCTCACGCGGTCGCCTACCTGAACGGTATCCTGTCGTGTACCGACGGCGGGGGACGGTGAGCCGGCGCGCTCGCATGGCTGTTCACGGCCCCATCGACATACTTCACGGCCCCATCGACACACTCGTATGAACGTCCTCGTAACTGGGTCCTACGGCAGGTGTGGGACCGCGATCATCGATCACCTCGACGACGAACCAAACTACGACTTCACCTATCTGAACCGGTCAGATCGCCCGCCAGACCACCGCTACGGCGGCTTCGACACCCGAGTCGCGGACATCGTTGACCACGACGCGATCCGGCCCGCGTTCGACGATCAGGACGCCGTCGTCCACCTCGCGGCGTATCCCTACACGGACGGCGCGTGGGGAGACGTGTTCGAGCCGAACGTGGTCGGAATGCACAACGCGCTCGAGGCCGCCCGGGACGCGGAGGTGGAGACGTTCGTGTTCGCCTCGACGAACCACGTGATGGGGATGTACGAGGAGGAACACGCCCCGGAGCTGTACGATCCTGACTACGACCTGCGGCTGGACCCGACCGATCCCGTTCGACCGGACTCGTGGTACGGGGCGACGAAGTCGTTCGGCGAGGATCTGGGCCGCTACTACGCGGAGCGAGACGCGTACCCCCGACGGTTCTACGCGCTCCGGATCTGTTCGGTCCTTCCCCACGGGATCGATCACCCGTACGGGCGGGCCGAACGCCGCGTCGAAAACGGGGAGATCGAGCGCGGTAGCGACGCCTACGACCGATCGGTGGCACGGACGAAAGCGACGTGGCAGTCCCGCCGGGACTTCGCCCACCTGGTCGAGCGTTGTCTCGC
Organism: Halorubrum amylolyticum; assembly: GCF_004114995.1. GTDB lineage: Archaea > Halobacteriota > Halobacteria > Halobacteriales > Haloferacaceae > Halorubrum > Halorubrum amylolyticum. Next base: position 3,454 of record NZ_SDJP01000051.1, on the reverse strand, counting down.
CGACAGAAGCGTAACGTTCGACGTCTTCAACGGCGTCAGCGACAACGACCGGCGATGGTTCTCGATCCGGAACGCGCGGGAGCGTCTGGGGTACGAGCCGGACGACAACGGCGAGGAGTGGGACGGACCGCCGACCGACTCGAACACCGCCGTATAAGAACACGAAACCACGGACACGACAGAACACCTCATGACCACGACTACAGATCACTATGACGACAGCTGAACGTATCGCGGCCGTCGGAACGTATAGCGCAGCGACAGACGAGAGCGTCTACACCGTCGCGGTCGATCCCGACACGGGATCGATGCGGCGGCTCGACGCGGCCGCGGCCGGGCCGGACCCGACGTTCGTGACGTTCGGCCCGTCAGGACGGTACCTCTACGCCGCAGTTCGGGAGGAGGAAGAGGGTGTCGTCCGGTCGTACGCGGTCGACCGCGACACCGGCGAGCTGACAGAACGTGACAGCGCCAAGAGTGGGGCCGCGGCCCCCTGCTACTGCTCCGTCGACGAGTCGGGGTCCGTCCTGCTGGTGGCGCACTACGCCGGCGGCGCCGTCTCGATGCTCCCGCTCGATTCCGACGGCGGTATCGACTCGCCGTCCGAGGTGATCGAACATCACGGGTCGAGCGTCGACTCCGAGCGGCAGACCGCCCCGCACCCCCACTCGATCACGCTCGGACCGGAGGAGCGCTTCGCGTACGTGCCGGACCTCGGCACCGATCAGGTCCACATCTACGCGGCGGGGAGCGACGGTGACGGCGCCCCCTCGTTGTCCTGCGTCGACGCGCTCGATCTCGCGCCCGGTTCGGGACCCCGGCACCTCTCGTTCGCCCCGGACGGCGAGCGAGCGTACCTGATAAACGAGCTCGACTCAACCGTCACGGTCCTCGATCGCGAGTCCGACGGGACGCTGACCGAGCGAGCGACCGTCTCCACACTATCCCCTGAGTTCGAGGGAGACAACAAGACGGCCGAAATCGCCGTCCATCCGTCCGGGGAGTTCGTGTACGGGTCGAACCGCGGCCTCGACACCATCGTCACGTTCGCCGTCGACGGGGGGACGATCGAGCGCGTTGACCAGACGCCGACCGGAGGCGAGTGGCCACGTCATTTCGCGATCGGTCCCGACGGCGAGCGGTTATTCGCGGAGAACCGCCACACGAACGACATCGTCGCGTTCGACATCGACGCCGAGACTGGCGCCCTCTCAGTGACGGGCGAGTCACTGTCGGTTTCGGAGCCCGTCTGCATGCAGTGGCAGCCGGATCGGATCTAACGCTCGGCGAGTGCGACGGCGGGAAAAAGGAACGCGACCGTCGTTTTCTACGCTCGCCTCGGCGGCGCTGTCCTCGGCGACAGAGACTCCGGCGACATCGATCCCGGCGACAGCAGTCTCGGTGACAGCGATCCTGACGACACCGGCCGCGGCGTCAGCGGTGCGTCTGGTAGAAGTCGCGCAGCACGTGGAATGCCTGTTTTTTCCGGCCGTGCTGATCGACGACGCCCTTTCGGTTGTAGCCGCGCTGGAACTCGTTTTGCCGCATCGGGGCGCGGAAGTCGAAGAGGATCCACGGCGAGAAGCCGACGATCTGGTCGTTCTCCGCGGCGGCCTTCGTCTGCCCTCGGTAGATCGCCGCCTGATGCTCTTCGGTCCATCGCTCGTCCGCGTCGCCGTAATGGCCCCACTTGGCGCCCCCACCCGTCTCCGAGATGACGACGGGTGTGCCCTCGGCCTCCTCTTGGAACGCCTGCATGTTGTCGGCGTCTCCGTAGTACCAGCCGTGGTACTCGTTGATACCGATGACGTCCAGATGCTCCTCCAGCGGGTCGCGAATCTCGAGACCGTCGTCCGTCTCGTCGACGAAGCAGGCGGCGGTCACGAGCCGCGTGTTGTCGAGAGACCGGACGTACTCCGCCATCTTCGGGAGAACCTCGTTCCTGGTGTCGTCGGCGTGGTCCGTCTCGTTCGCGATGGACCACATCGCGACGGAGGGGCGGTTCCAATCGCGCTGGATCAGCTCGCGGAGCTGTTGGCGGTACAGCTCCTGAATCTCCTCGTCGCCGAAGTTGATGTCCCAGTAGGCGGGGACCTCCTCCCACAGGAGGATTCCCTCCTCGTCGGCCCGCCGGGCCATCTCCTCGGTGTGCGGGTAGTGAGCCAGCCGTGCGTAGTTACACCCGAGTTCGTTGATCCACTGGAACCGCTCCTCGATGTCCTCCGAATCGAGCGCGCGGCCCTTACCGGCCGATTCCTCGTGCAGTGCGATGCCGCGCAGCCAGAGGGGTTCGCCGTTGAGCAGCACGTCACCGTCGCGAACGCGCAGGTCGCGGAGCCCGACCCGGTCCTCGACGGCGTCCGCGCCGGCCTCGACGCGGACCGTGTAGAGGTGGGGGTCCTCGGTGCTCCACAGCGAGACCTCCTCTTCCGAGAACTGGAGCGACCCGGTGAACTCGCCGTCGCCGGCCAGTTCGAGCGTCGCCTCCCGATCCAGTTCCGGGAACGCGACCGAGACGGCGGGGTCGTCCTCGTCCGCACCGTCGATCCACGCGGAGACGCTCACGTCGACGGTCCCGTCGGCGAGCTCGGACTCGACCTTGAAGTTGCGCACGTAGGCGTCCGGGACCTCGACGAGGTCGACGGACCGGTTGATCCCGCCGAAATTGAACCAATCGGTCGCCTCGTTGGGGATGCCGTCCTCGTACCGCTGGTTGTCGACTTGGACGACCAGCACGTTCTCGCCGTCCTCCAGCGCGTCGGTCGCCTCGAAGGCGAAGGGGGTGTATCCGCCTTCGTGAGTGCCCAGCAGCTCGCCGTTCAGCCAGACCTTCGTCTTGTAGTTGACCGCGCCGAACCGGAGGAAGGTTCGGTCGGCGGCAGCGTCGGCGTCGAGGTCGAACGTGCGCGCGTACCAGACCCATCCCTCGTAGTGGCGGAACTCGGGAATCTCCTCGCCCCAACTCGACGGGACAGTAACCGAGCGACCGTCGTGGATGTTGAAGTCGCACGGGTCGTTCTCCTCCGACGCGCCGGGGTCGTAGATGGACTTCACCGCGAAGCCGGCCGGGTTGTCGTCCTCGTCGTCGAAGAAATCCTCGAAGTATCCCTCGAAGTTCTCGTACTGGTCCGGGATCGCCTGCCACGTCCCGTCGAGCGATCGCGTCTCTCGGGGGTGTGCTAACAGGTGCATCACGGGTAACTGGGACAACGAGTATATTAAAAATATCGGAACGATCAGATCCGAGTATCCATCGAGAGAGTCTCGGCGACTCCGAGAAGGCGGACAGAAACGAACGCATTCGCCCGGCACCCACAGTTCAATAGTATTGAACCCGTGGTTCTCGTAAAAATGAAACGTACGTGTTTAGCCCGAACTGATTTCGCTGCTATCTCATAGAAGGCGCACAACTTAGCCTGTATGAACTGGCAGCAGAGGTTCGCGATGATTCTCA
>NZ_SDJP01000050.1 GCF_004114995.1 Halorubrum amylolyticum | reverse complement strand
CGCGGCCGCGACAGGCGGCGCGCCCGCACGGGGGAGCGGCGAGAGCGGCGGGGGCGACCGGCGATCCGAGACCGCCCGGGCCGCCGGCCGCGCCGCCGCCGGCGAGGCCGACCGGTTCGCGGAGTCGCCGCTGGGGGAGGCGGCGCTCCCGCGGCTCGGCGGGTTCGAGACGGTGCTCCTCGTCCCCGACGCCGACGGCGGTCCGTTCCCCTCGCGGGTCCCCGACGGGGTCGGCGCGTTCGCCGCCGGCTTCGAGACGGCGCCGGAGAACCTCCCCGGGCTGGAGGGGACGGCGGAGAACGCCTACGTGATACGGCCGGCCGACGACGCGTCCTCGGACGCGCTCGACGGCGAGGCGGTCGAGCGGCTCGTTCGGACGGTCGACCCCGCCGAACCGGTCGAGACCGACATCTCGCGGACCGACGGGCTGGTCCTCGTCGACGCCGTCGTCGAGGCGCCGCCGGAGCTGGACGGCGAGGCGGCGCCCGACGCGCGGGTGCGCTCGCGGTTCGACCGCGAGGCCGGCACGGTGACCTTCGAGCACCGCGAGGGCGACGCGGTGCCCGCCGACGAGCTCGAGGTGTGGCACGACGGCGAGGAGGTGAGCGACGCGGTCCTCGACGGCGAGGCGTTCGAGGCGGGCGACGAGATCGCCGTTGACACCGGGATGATCGGGACGGTCACGCTCCGGTGGTTCGACGCGGACGCGGACGCCTACTACACGTACGCCCGCGAGCGGGTCGACCGCGAGGCGTTCTCCATCGAGTACGACATGGACGCCGAGACGCTGGAGCTGACCTACGACGGCGAGCGCTCGGCCGACCCGAGCAAGCTTCGGCTGGTCCACCGCGGCGAGGACGGCGTTCGGACGGTCGGAGAGTCCTTTACCGACGCCGCGCTCGACCCGGGCGACGCCGTCACCGTCGAGGGTGTGTCGGTGGGCGACGACGTGCGGTTGGAGTTCGACGTGGAGACCCCGCCCGGCGTCAGGGGCGGCTCGCTCGCCCACCACCACGCGTCCCCGCCGCACGTCTGGGTCCGCTCGCGTCCCGAGGAGGGGACGGTCGTCCGGTACGGCGGCGACGACGACCGCCCCGCCGACGCGTTCGTGACCCTGCTCGACGGGGAACCGACCGACGCGCAGTTCGCCGACGAGCACGACACGCTGTCTGACGGCGACGAGTTGGTCCTCGGCGAGCTCCCGCTCGGGAGCACGGTCTCGGTCGAGTGGCGCGAGCCGAACGACCCGGTCGTCGTCGCCGAGCGGGAAGTCGTCCCGAACACGCGCGCCGCGATGGAGTACGACCCGGAGAACGGCACGGTCGAGGTGCGTCATCGCCGCGGGCGGGCGCTGCCCGCCTCGGACTTGGAGCTGCAGATCGGCCGGGAGCCGACCGACGCACAGCCAGCCGACGAGCTCGACGAGTTCGGCCCCGACGACGCCTTCACCGCTGAGGTCCCGCCGCTCTCGCGGGTGCGGCTCGTGTGGGTCGCCGGGGAGCGCGACCACCACATCGGCGGGACGACCACGGCCCGCGACGCGATGGCCGCGAGCTACGACGCCGAGGGGGAGGCGATGACGGTCGAGTACGTCGGCGAGCGACCGGTCGATCCCGGGCGGCTGCGGCTCTCGGTTGGCGGCCGTGGCGGGCCGCGGGACCGCGAACGCGGGTCGCGGTTCGCGGCCGAGTACGACGAGCTGACGGCGGGCGACGCGGTGACGGTCGAGGGCGTGGGCCTCGACGATACCGTGGTCGTCAGCGTCCACACGGAGTTCGAGAGCGGCTCGGCGACGAGTTCGGTGGCGCACTTCTCGGCGTCGCCCCACCGGGGGTTCGCCGTCGAGACCGGCGAGGACGGAACGGAGACGGTCCTCCGGTACGTCGACGAGGTCCGTCGCGACCCGGAGGCGTTCCGCGTCCTTGTCGACGGCGAGCCCGCCGACGCGCAGCCGGGCGACGAGGCGGACCGCCTCACGGGCGGCGAGACGCTCTCGCTCGGGGATCTGTCCGCCGGGACGACGATCGCCGTGGAGTGGACCGGCGGCGGCGAGACCCGGACCGTCACCGAGCACTCGCTCCCGCCGCAGGCGGCGTTCGAGGTGACCTACGAGCCGGCCGACGAGGGGGAGGGCGGGACGGTGACGTTCGCCCACACCGGCGGCGACGCCCTGGACGCCGCGCGCGTCGACGTGGTCGTCGAACCCGAGACCGACGGACTGCGGCCGTGGGACAACGACGCCGACGAGGTGACGGCCGGCGACGAGACGACCGTCGCCGTCGAGTCGGAGCCGCAGCTGGCCCTCGTCGTCTTCGACGAGCGCGAGTCGATCCACCGGAAGCGGTTCGACCGGGAGGCGTAGCTCCGTCCGCGTCGCGACGCCGGCCGGCCTCCGGGCCGTCGGAAGCGCCGGAACGGGGCCGTCGGCTCTCGTCCCGCCGATTCGTTCCGCCGCCTTCAGTACGCTTTTGAGGCGAGCGCCCCATCGATCCGGCGTATGGACGGAACCTTCGATCACGTGATGATCCGCGTCGAGGACTTAGAGGAGAGCCTCGACTGGTACCAGACCCACCTGAACTACGAGGAGAAGGGCCGCTGGGAGGCCGACACCTTCACCAACGTCTACCTCGGCCCCGAGGAGATGCACGAGGACGGCGCGACCCTGGAGCTCACCTACAACCACGGCGACCACACCTACGAGATCGGCGACGCGTGGGGCCACGTCGCGGTGCGCGTCCCGGAGGACGCGCTGCAGGAGTCGTACGATCAGCTCATGGCGGAGGGCGTCGACGACTACCGCGACCCCGAGTCCTGCGGGAACCGGTACGCGTTCGTGAAGGACCCGGACGGCCACGAGATCGAGATCGTCAAGCGCGACTACGGCGCGACGTGGAGCATCGACCACACGATGATCCGCGTCGAGGACGCCGACGAGGCGCTCGGCTACTGGACCCGCAAGTTCGAGCACGCCGAGGCGCGCGGGCGGTGGGAGGCCGACACCTTCGCGAACTACTTCATGGCCCCCGAGGACGCCCCGAAGGAGGCGATGAAGCTGGAGATCACCTACAACTACGACGGCCGCGAGTACACGATGGGCGACGGCTGGGGCCACCTCTGCGTCCGCGTCGACGACCTCGACGAGGCGTGGGACACGCTGATGACCCGCGAGGCGCCGGACTACCGCGATCCGGCGTCCTGCGACCACGACTACGCGTTCACGAGGGACCAAGACGGCCACGAGATCGAACTGCTCGTCCGAGAGTAGATCGGGTCGGTTCGTCGGTTCCTCGTCGGTTCCTCGTCGGTTCCTCGTCGGTTCCTCGTCGGTTCCGGACGGTGACTCGGGTGTGATAAGTGATCGAGCGGTGTTGCTGTCGGCTGTTTGTCTGTTGTCGATGACTCTGCGGTGAACACCGCCAAAGCCCCAGCCGCTCGGCAGTACGTGATCGATGACTCTGCGGTGAACACCGCCAAAGCCCCAGCCGCTCGGCAGTACGTGATCGATGACTCTGCGGTGAACACCTCCAAAGCCCCAGCCGCGAGGACTCGGTGCGGTCGCTGCGGTCCTCAGTCTCTCACGGTGCTCGCTCCTTGCGGTCCTTGCGTCCCGCGCCTTCGTCCTCGCGACTGCCCCTTTGAGTCCCACCCACCGCACAGCACCGCAGCCTCACACCTCCCCAACCTCGCGGCTCACGGCTCGCGGCTTCGCCGCTCGCGTTCGCCGCGTCCCTCGCGCGTGCTGACTCGCGCCCACGGGGCGCTCGCAGGCACGCGCCACCGCTGTCGGTTTATAAGTATTCGACACCGTTGCTCAGCACCGATCGCCGGTGCGGTTCGCAACAGTCGGCGGTTTCGTCACTCGCCCGCCGGCTCTACGCCGGTCACCTCGAACCGGGCGCCCCCGTCGCGCCCCTCCGTGACCCGGACCGACCAGTCGTGTGCCGTCGCCACTTGCTCGACGATACGGAGACCGAAGCCGGTCCCCTCCTGTGAGGTCGAGTAGCCGGCGTCGAACACCTGATCGCGGTCAGCCTCCGGGATTCCCGGCCCGTCGTCCGCGACGAAGAATCCGACTTCGTCGCTCGTCTCGCCTCCCGCTCCGTCGTCGTCGGTGTTTGCCCCACCGCCGAGCGCCCCGACGGCGATCGCCACGTCGTCGCCGTGCTCGACCGCGTCGCCGGGCTCCGCCCGGCTGCCCGTGGAACCGTGTTCCACGCTGTTCCGCATCAGGTTCTCGACGAGCTGTCTGAGCCGGCTCTCGTCGGCTCGGAGCCACAGGTCCTCCTCGACGGTCAGCGTCGCGTCCGCGGTCTCGACGGTCTGCCAGCAGGACTCGACGACCGCGGAGAGCCGGACCGGCTGCGTCTCGCTCACCCGCTCGCCCTCGCGGGCGAGCGTCAGCAGGTCGGCGATCAGCGTGTCCATCCGCTCGTGGGCGCTCGCGACCGCGTCGAGGTGCTCGCTGTCGCACTCGTCGCGGGCGAGTCGCACGCGCCCCTGCGCCACGTTCAACGGGTTCCGGAGGTCGTGGGAGACGACGCTGGCGAACTCCGCCAGCCGGTCGTTCTGGCGCTCCAGCTCCGCGCTCCGCTCGTGGAGGCGGTTGGTCCGCGCCGCCGCGTTGAACGCCGTCTCGGCCGCGGTGGCGAGTATCCGCGCGAGATGCTCGTCGGTCCCGTCGAAGACGCCGGGCTCCGTCTCGCCGACGGAGATGGTCCCGTGGTCCCCGACGGGGAGGATCATCAGGCTCCGAAGCCCGGTCCCGGCGTCGACCGCGCCCGCCGTCTCGATGTCGTCGTACACCCGGGGCTCGCCCGCCGCGAACGCCTCCCAGTTGAGGCTCCCGCCGTCGGGGGTGAACACCGCGCGGGGCGGGAGCACCTCTTCGACCGCGTCCGAGAGCGCGATCGGCACCAGCCCGCCGGCGTCCTCGTCGTACAGGCGAACGGTGGCCACGGAAAACCCGAGCACCCCCTCGGCGGCCGCGACGACGCGTTCGGCGATCTCCTCGCAGGAGTCGGCCCGTATCAGCTCCCGCGTCGCGTCGTGGAGCCGCTCCAGGCTGGTTTCGCGTGCGACGCGGTCGAGCGCGGCCTCCAGGTGGTTCGCGAGGATCTCCGCGATGAGCACGTCGGTCTCGGTGAAGGCGCCCGAGGTCGACGAGGAGATGACGAACAGCCCGTGGTCGCCGATCGGGTGGAGGACGATGCTCTCGGCCGGGGTCTCCTCGTCGAGGCGGTCGAACGCCGACAGATCGCCGATGTCGAGCGGGTCGTCGCCCCGGTACGCCTCCCACGCGAGGGCCGCGCGCGTCCCGGGCGACGCGTCCCGGTCGTAGGAGGGCTGTTCGTCGAAGAGCGTCGGCACCGACTCGGCGAGCGCGACGGGTTCGAGCGCGTCGCCCGCCTCGTTCACCAGGTGGATTCCGCTCAGCCCCGCGCCGACAATCGCGTCCGCGGCGTCGACGGCCAGCTGCGTCGTCTCCTCGACCGTCCGGGCGTAGTTGAGGTCCCGGGTCCACTCGCGGAGCCGCGACAGCTTCTCCTCGCGCCGCTTCCGGTCCGAGACGTCGCGGCTGTTGATCACGTACCCGCCCGCGGCGTACTCGTCGAGACGGTCGCTACCGACCGATTCGAGCCATCGGTACTCGCCGTCCGCCCGACGGAACCGGAACTCCACCGCGTCGACCGCGGCGGGGTCGCCGTCGAACGAGCGACCGAACGCCCCGACGACGGCGTCCCGGTCCTCCGGGTGGACGTACTCGAAGGCGTGCTCGCCGATCAGGTCGGCGGGCTCGTAGCCGAGCACCCGCTCACACGAGGGGCTCACGTACCGAAACCGCCCCGCATCGTCGAGGACGGAGACGATGTCGCTGGAGTGCTCGACGAACGCTCGGTGTCGCTCGCGCTCCGTCACGTCTCGGAGGATGCCGACGAACCGCCGCTCGCCGTCCTCCTCGAACTCCCCGAAGGAGATCGACAGGGCGATCTCGCGGCCGTCACGGCGTACCCCCGGGAACTCGACGGCCGACCAGTCCATCGAGCGCTCCCCGGTCGCACAGTACCGCTCGACGGCATCGCAGTGCGCCTCCCGTTTCCGCTCCGGCATCAGCGTCGCCAGCGGCTCGCCCTCCAGCTCCGCGGGCGCGTAGCCGAACAGCCGCTCGACCGCCGGGTTCGCGAACCGAATCCGGCTGTCCGCGTCGATGGTGACGATGGCGTCCATCGAGTGGTCGGTGATCGCCCGCAGGTGGGCCTGCGTCCGGTCGGCCTCGCGCTCGATCCGGCACTTCTCCACCGCGTCGACGACGCGATTCGCCAGGATCTCGTACTGCTCGGTGCCGCCGCCCTTCTGGAGGTAATCCGTCACACCCGCGGAGATCGCCTCGCTGGCGACCGACTCCGACCCCTTCCCGGTGTAGAGAATGAAGGGGACCTCGGGGTCGCGCTCGCGGACCGCCTCCAAGAATTCGATCCCGTTCGCCCCCGGCATGTCGTGGTCGGAGACGATACAGTCGATCTCGGCGTCGGAGCCGTCGAGGCGTTCGAGCCCCTCGGCGGCGTTCGAGGCGGTCTCGACCGTGATCCGTGAATCCTCGCGTTCGAGGAACGACGCGGTGACATCCGCGAGATCCGGGTCGTCCTCGACGTGGAGCACGCGGATGCGGTCGCCCATGGACCGGGGTACTCGTGACGCCGGCATAACCGTTTGGACCGCCGACGCTCGGAGCAACCGTTGGACCGCCGCCGACGCTCGGAGGGGGATAGCACCGGTCAGCGGTCGCCGGTCTCGTCGTCGGTCGCCGCGGCCTCGACGCGGTCCGCCGTCGACTCCAGCGCGTCCGCCAGCGTCCGCGCCTGCGCGGGCGAGAGGTCGACCTCGTCGGCGTGGGCGGCGAGGTCGTCGATCGCCGTCCCGTCCAGTTCGACTTCCAGCGTGACGTGCTCGGGGTCCTCGCGGGGCGCGGTGACGTTCACGACGCCCGGCGCGTCGGCCTCGAACTCGTGCCCGCGAGCGCGGCCGTCGACCAAGTCCAGCGTCGTGTAGGCGTTCACGCGGAGCAGTCGATCCGTCATCGAGCCACCTCCGGGTCCGTCGACCGCATCGTCAGTCGTCCGCCGGCGTCGGCGGCGCGTCCTCCATCCCGTCGTCCTCGGCGTACGGGTACCACGTGCGCTTCGTGTTGTGCATCATCGGGTCCTCGTAGTCGGTCTCCTCGGGCTCGACGAACGCGTCCAGTTCGTCGTCGTCGTCGTGGCGGGCGACGAACGCGCGGAACGACTCGCCCTCGTCGCGCTCGGCGGCGAAGCTCTCGATCAGGTTCGCGATCGCGCCCGGCACCTCGTCGACGGGCACGCGCTGGGTGACCCACCGGGCGAACTGCGGGTTCTCGCCGAGCCCGCCGCCGAGGCCGACATCGAGCGCCTCGACCGGGTCCCCGTCCTTGCGGGTCTTCATCCCGCGCAGGCTCACGTCGGCGATCTGCGGCTGCGCGCACGAGGCCGTACATCCGGAGAGGTGGATATGGAACTCGTCGACATCGGCGGGGAGGTCGACGTTAGCCTTCAGCCAGCGGGCGAACCTGACCTGCCGGTTCTTCGTCTCGACGATCGACAGCGAGCAGAACTCCGTGCCGGTACACGCGACCGAGCCGCGCATGAACGGCGAGGGGTCGGGCGAGTAATGGTCGAGCAGCGACTCGTCGCGGAACTCGTCGAGCGCCGCGTCCGGCACGTCGGTGACGATGACGTTCTGACGCTGCGAGAGCCGGACCTCGCCGGAGCCGTACTCCTCGGCGAGGTCGGCGAGGTCGAGCACGTCGGCCGCGCCCATCCGCCCGACGAGCACGTTCAGTCCGACGAAGTTCTTCCCGTCCTTCTGGTCGTGGACGCCGATCAGGTCGTTGCGCTCGCCCTCGCCCGCGTTGTAGGTGTACTCCTCGCGCACGTCGCGGCCGGCGGATTCGAGCTCGAAGTCGACGTACTCCTCCTGCAAGGTCTCGCGGACCTCCTCTGCGCCCCACTCGTCGACGAGGAACTTCACCCGCGCGTTGTACCGGTCCTCGCGGTCGCCGTAGTCGCGGAACAGCGCGGAGAGCCCGCCGGCCACGTCCGGCACCCGCTCCGGCGGCACCCAGACGTCGATGTCGCGGGCGAACCGCGGCTCGTTGCGCGCGAGCCCGCCGCCGACTCTGACGTTGAAGCCGACGATGTCTTCGCTCCCGTCGGCATCGCCGTCATCGTCTCCGCCGTTGCCTCCGCCGACGGCCTTGTACGCGGGCTCGAAGGCGAGGTCGTTGATGTCGCCCTGCCCGGAGCCGTCGGCGGAGCCGGTCACGGACACCTTCCACTTCCGGGGGAGGTTCGAGTGGTCGTCGTTCCCCTTGAACCGCTCGTTGAGATCGCGGATCACCGGCCACGCGTCGATCACCTCCTGTCCGTCCTTGCCTGCGACCGGATTTCCGACGATGTTCCGCCACGAGTCCCCGCAGGCCTGCTGGGTCGAGAGCCCGTTTTCCTCCAGCTTCTCGAAGATCGCCGGCACGTCCGACAGCTCGATCCAGTGGAGCTGGATCGACTGTCGGGTGGTGAAGTCGGCGTACGCGTCGCCGAAGATCGGGTTTACCCCGGGGCCGCGGGCGTACTCGTCGGCGATCTCGCCGACGGTCCGGAGCTGTCCCGGTTCGAGCACGCCGTTCGGGGTCCCGATCCGCATCATGAAGTACCCCTCCTGTCCGTTCCGCTGGTGGTACAGGCCCCACCATTTGAAGCGCTCGAACCACGCGTCGCGCTCGTCGTCCGGGATCGAGTCGAACCCCTCCTCGGCGAACTCGAACAAGCGGTCGCGGATCTCGTTGCCGTACACCTCCGATTTCCAGTTTTCGACGTCCGTTGGCATCGATCCGGTCTACACCCGACGCCCACATAGGCGACGGCGTCGAGTCAACGTTCCCCGGTGCCCCACCGATGTGGCACGTGTTGCCGCTTTCCTCAGCGCCGCACGCGGCGGACCGCGGAACGGTCGAGTTCGACGAACTCACCCCCGCGTACCCGCCCGACGGGGAGCCAGCCGGTGTTCCCCGTCGCCCCGCACGCGATACACTGCCCGTAGACCCGAACCTCCACGGTCGAGCCGTCGACGCCGACCGACTGGAAGTTCTCGACGACCAGATCGGTGAGCGCGCACTCACACAGATCCGGCGCGTCGAGCCGCCACAGTTCGCTGACACGCACTTCCCGGCTGTCGTTGACGGAGATCCACGCCCCGTCGTCGAGGACGCGCAAACGAGTGGTCACACCACCAATTCGCCCGCGACGACCCAATGGGTGACGGTGGTCGCAATCGGCGACCGTTTCGGTGACGCTCCGTGCGCGAGAAATCGGCGGACTGCATCGAGGTACCGGATGAAATTAGCCTCCGAACTACCGGACATGAAATCCGGTATCCGTGAGTGGTGGTTCGATTTACATGTGTGCCGATACTTATGGCTCGTGCGCGCTTACGTCGATGTGATGACCGATTCGGCTCCCGACTCTACCGGCGATCGACCCGCCAGCCCGGGCGACGACGGCGAGTACCGACAACACGCATCCGCGGACGTGGCGCCCGAGCTCTTCGACGGTACCCCGGAGGGACGATGACCGAGCAAGCCGATCCCAAAACGGCCGACGACGAACGAGAAGAGACCGAGGTCGACGGTCGAGGGGACGACGCCGACGCCGAAGCGGATTCCGAACCCGACGACGGCACGAGCCACCTCGACGACATCGAGGACGGCGCCGGCTGTACGGAGATCTGGGAGCGGCTCTCGGAGCGACGGGACGCAGAGTAAGATTCCCAATCGCGTACCACCCAATTTCAAAAATTAGACACAGGATTGGGATACAAAAATTAAATACCTCATACATTCTATCCGATCAAAATGGTAGCGCTGTCGCGTAGTCAATATAGCAAAAAGAGGCTTCTACCAGTGATGAAGCAGGTAGACCAGTGGATATGCTGGGCAGAATCTCATAAAGGGGAGGCTATTCCGGTAGATCCGAATGAGTACAGAAAGGCATTACATCGATACAGGCCCTCAGACTATGCTAACCAAAATCTGTGGTTGCAATATGATGAAGCGATAGAATTCGCAAATAACAGAGAAGCAATCGATGGAATTGGATTTGTGACTATTGGAAAAGATATCTCATATATTGACTTCGACAATTGTGTGAATCCAGACACATGTGAAATTGATCCAGAAATATATTCAATAATAAATAGAATTGACTCCTATATCGAATTATCTGGGAGCAAGAGAGGACTTCATGTGTTCTGTAGGGGAAATTCACCGTCATATGGTTGGACACCTGAGTCACAAGATTATGACATAAGCGTATTTGATGGAAGTTGGGTTGCAGTAACAGAGTCTCATTTGGAGGGCTACCCAAGAAGTGTTCAGGGAAAACCGTCTGATTTGGATAGAATTTGTGAGAGGTTTAATATAGACACTCACGGAGGTTGGTAATCAGATGGTGGCTCTGTTCTCCTCAAGTTCTTTCTCTACAGAGTCGCTTAGTTTGTCATGATCAAGTCGGTTATACCAGAAATTAGTGGTTCTTGGAGACGACCGCTTAATGGTCCTTCTTTCATCGATCAGACGTTCAAATTTCTCCGACATCTCTGAAGAATCGTATGTATTAGCGAGTTTTAGGTTGTGGAAGTCTTTAAAATCTTCAGATAAGTCATGGTACTCATCTGCTGCGTTGTAATGCTGTTCTGATTGCTGTGTTGAATAGATGCTGAGTCACGGTTACAGCGGTTCACACACCGATTCGATGTTGATGATGGCGAACATCAGAACGATTTCACGGAACTGTCGATACCAGCCGAGCGCTCGCACGGCGTCGCCGAGCGAGCGCTTCGT
>NZ_SDJP01000005.1:87215-132605 GCF_004114995.1 Halorubrum amylolyticum | reverse complement strand
CAAGCGCGTCTTGGAGTTCTTCGACGGAGATCTCGTCGAGATGATCCATTAGGTACTGTACAGCACTCCGTGCCGAAAGTTCTAACGGCTACTATAGTTTGCGACGTTCCAGAGTTTGCTGGCCGACCACCCATGCCGGTCGAGTGACTCCGCCACCTGTGAGTGGTTGCGAATTGTCGCCCGGTGGGTTCTGTGGACTTCTAACATCTGAAACGTCTCTATAATATCTTATATTCGCATTTTTTGTAAAAGCACGGGTAGAGATGAGGGAAGAATATCCGGCGTAGCGATAGACAGTGGAGTGCGAAGTGTAGTGTCGGATTCATCCTGCGGCTGAAGCCGCAGGTATTCTCTTTGATTTCGTATAAGGCTCGGCCATCCGGAGTGAAAGTATAATTGGATGCGATGGAAATCCAGACCGCGATAGAACTGTGGATATTCACGCGCTTGTCCGCTTGACCCCCGCCTGAAGACGGAGGAGGATGTCAATATCGACCACGTTGGAACAGGTTCGGAAGGTATTGATCCTCTGATTAACCAACACGTGCACCAATCCACAACACTGTTGGTTAAGATCATACTCGATCGCTATCCTATCTCCGAAGTCTCGAACCGCCTCTGAGTGGACTACCTACCCTACTCGCTCATAGCTTGCAACGTTCGCTCTGTGAGGGTAGGTAGTTCACAGAATCTGGAGCAGGCGGATGAACACATGAAGTGAATAGATCTGTGGAAGCCGAGTTGAAGTCATCGGTCACTGACATCAATATTGGACCTCACTCAAGACGATACTCACTCACGCGATTTCGTGCGACGTACATTGAAACAGCCCCGGCGAGCCCCGCGAGAACGGCCGAAGCAACCGTCCCAATGAGACCGATTACAAACTGGTCGACACCAACGAACGAAGCGAGCGCGTGGCCTGCAATGTCGGAGTGAGCGATAACGGTCGGAAGTGCTACGACAAGCACCACCACAGAATAGATCACGAAGGCGAAGACGCTCGGAACAATCGCCTTTGTGCTTCGTGAGACGCTAACCGCCTCAAAGCGTGGAAACCCGACGCCAATTCCGGTCGCGATCGCCCCCGACACGGCCGACAACACGAGTGCGGAGACACCGAGACTCACCACGACTGCGATTGACAGTGGGCTCAAGATGCCAGCCACGACGGTTGCTGTACCAGTTATCGGCGCTATGAGAAGCGCACCAGAGACGACGTGTCCAACGACCAGTGAGCGTTCAGGCGCTTCTGAGAGTAGTGTGATGGGCAGTGATGCGCCCTCTTGGCCCACCACGTTGAGCGCGAACAGCGATCCGGCAATCCAGGTTCCACTGATCAGCAGCCACAGTGGGAGGCTTGTGCCGATTTCCCCAGTCTGGACTGCCGTGACAACTGGGCCGGCAAGCACAATCAGCGGATACAACGCGAACGAGAGTGAGAGCGGTGACCGACGGGCACGTTTCCAATCGACCGTGATGACGCCGACTACTGGCTGTGAGAATATCCGCGCAAGCCCGCCGAACAACACAGACTGATCAGCCGACTGCTCGGTCTTGTGGGTAACGTGAACGCCGTCAGCGTACCAAAGCCACTCTCCGAGTCGGAACAGCGAGACAACCGCTGCGACGGCAAACAGGGCCGTGAATCCCACGGCACCCATCGCTCGGAACGGTGAGGCCCCGATACCAAGTCCTATTGCTGCGAGATCGCCGAACCAGTCGATCGGCGTCGGGGCGAGTACTCGATAGATCGGTTCCAACACCGACGCAAACGCGTTTGTGAAGATCAATGCGAAGTACCCAATTCCAAACAGCAGAAGAAACAGTGTTCGGAGGCGACTGAGCAGTCGCGATCGAACCCCGGCGTTCCGCACGCCAAGTGCGAGGAGAAAGCCGGTTGGAATCCCAGTCGCGAGGAGAAGACATAGTGTGAGCAACAGGGCCGGGATCGTAAGTAGTGAGCCGGCACCGACGGCAAATGCAACTGTGGCGGCACTTCCGACAGTGAGGAAGAACGCAGACCACAGCACGAACTCGGTCAGCACAAGTCCAGCGATCACGTCTCGATGTGAGACCGTCGTCAACAACCCATCGAGATTATCAGGACGAAGGGCGACAGCATACGCCCGATACCCGCCGAATCCGACCACGAATATCCACCCGTAGACGAACACCATCCGTGTCCATTCGATGAGTGGCTCGGCCTCGTTTCCGGCGACGACTCCCCCAGCGAGATACGCGCCAAACACACCGCCGAACGAGAATGGGAGCAGCATTACGGCCCCGAACGTGAGTGCCAACAACTGCATCGGGTTCCCCTTCATCGTCCGCCAGCGACGTCGGAATTCCGTTCGGGCGATGAGCCGAGGACGCTTCGCCCGCGTCATTGGTCTGTAGCCTGTTCGTCCTGTGAGTCGGCGGCGTCTCCAGTACCCTCTGTAGCCGATCTGGGGGTGGCAGGTCCGCGTTCGGCGGTGACCGAGAGGAACACGTCTTCCAAGGTCGTTCCCTCTTCGGCTTCCATCCGCGCCGTCAGTTCAGCGGGCGATCCTTCAGTAACAAGGTCGCCTTCGTAGAGGACGCCGACGACGTCCGCGAGTTCATCGACGACCGAGAGGATATGCGTCGAGAGGAACACCGTGTGGCCCTCTTCAGTGAGCTCCGCGATGACGTCGAGAACAGTCCGAGCCGCTCTCGGGTCAAGGCCACTGGTCGGTTCATCGAGGAACACGACATCGGGTTCGTGGAGTAGCGCCTGAATCAGCCCGATCTTCTGACGCATCCCCTTCGAGTAGTCGTCGATCCGCTTGTCAGCGTCGTCGGTGAGATCGAATCGATCTAACCAGCCTACGATTCGGGTCTCCATTTCGGTGGCGGGGATATCACGGAGCCGACCGAAGTATTCGAGCTGCTCGCGCCCGGTGAGTTCGTCGAAGACAGGGGGTTCCTCGGGGAGATAGCCGATCGATTCTCTGATCGCATCGCGATCCGAGACAGGATTCCCGTCAATCCACGCCTGACCGTCTGTCGGCTGGGTCAGTGATGTCAACATCCGCATCGTCGTCGTCTTCCCGGCGCCGTTCGGCCCGAGAAACCCGTACACTGTGCCGTGGTCGACGGAGAGGTCGAGTCCATCGACGGCGGACTCACTCCCGAATCGTTTCGTCAGGTTGCGCGTTGCGATAGCGGTTGTGGGTTGTGTCATCGTAGAGGGTCAATCAGTTTCGTACAGCAGTCGATCATAGAGCGATGCCTCCGACGCCGACACCGACGAACACCAACGCAATCACTATCGGAAATATCGCGTTCCAGGCCCGGTGGCGTGCAAACTGTCTCGGAGAGTGATCGGTGATGGTGAGATCACCCGTGAGGACAACCTCGTTTTGTTGGCGTTCTGTGTACCCCGCAATCAAATACCCCTCACCGGGATCGATCCGGCGTTCGACGTAGCGCCGCGTGCCAAGTCCTGGAATAATCCGTACCCATCGTGCGACCGGTTCAAGCGTGTCTCGCACGTCGACGAACCGTTGGATACGTTCTGGTGGCGTTTCGCTGGCACCGACCGTGGTGACCGTTGATTCTGTATCGAGTGCGAACCGCTTGGCTGATGGGACGACGGTGAGGGCCCCGCTCGCTGTATCAAGCGTGAACGGGCGTGTCGCCACACCATCGTCGAGATGAGCTTGAAACCACGGGATCCCAATCCCGAACGGTTGCCGTTCGGTAACCTCGTACTCGAACCCAAGACATTGCGATCCCGTAAACGGTGCCGAAAGCGTCTCGCTCGCTTCGTTCGTCACGCCGCGGCAAACGACAAAAGACCCGCTCTCTGTCACCCCACTCGGGTCCTTCACAGTGGCACGGAGAATACTTGGGACAGTCGCGAGCGGCCGGAGTCCGTACCAGCCGATCGCCAAACCAAGGACAATGAATCCAACTCCGCCGATAGTGTAGAGCATCAATCGGAGGGGTACTACCTGTCGAACGTGGAGCTGTACTCAGCCGTCGCCACATCCGCCTGGGGCAGTTTCTCATCTGCCCAAACGGGTGGCCGATTGAAAAAGTGGAACAGCGTCACCGATACGAGCAGTATCAGTTGCCCACAGCGGAACCATGGAGCTTCGGGGAGGGCCATATTCAATATGTTTGTAAGATGTATAAATAATGACTGGATGGCCGAAGCCAGCAAACCGGGAGACAAAAATACGGCACCCGAGATTCTGAGCGCGTATGAATATGGGTCCTGAAAGCCACCACCAGAAGGGCTATCTATTCGGTTTGCGTCCTCTACCCCATGGCCCTCCACGCAGTCGAAAACATCGAGGAAGCGTTCGGTGTCACCCGAGAGTTTCTGACACCCGTTGATGTGCGCCGCTGGCTCAAACTCGCGCTTGTCGTGTTCTTCGTCGGAAGCGGGGTAAGCTTCCCGACGGCACAGTTCAACACGTCGACGCCGCCGGGAGACGTCTCGAACGGGGAGCTCCCGTTCAGCCTCCCGGTCGACGTGGTGACGCTCGTCATCGCGATCGTTGCCGCCGGACTCCTCCTCGTCGGATTGTTCGCCCTGATCGGCGCGATCATGGAGTTCGTCCTGATCGAGTCGCTCCGCACGGGGGAGGTATCGATCCGACGCTACTGGCGCCGGCGCTGGCGGCAGGGGCTCCGGCTATTCGGGTTCCGGATCGCGATCGGGCTCCCGATGGTCGCACTGTTTGCCGGCTGGATCGCGCTGCTTGTTGTCCCGATTCTGACCGGACGTGATCCTACCGTCCCCTTCACCGTGTTCCTCGTTGGGATTCCGGTTGTGTTCCTCATCAGCGTCCTGCATGCGTTGGTGTCGGGACTCACAACCGTGTTCGTCGTCCCGCTCATGATTCAGGCAGACTCGGGTGTACTCGCGGCATGGCGTCGCCTCTGGGGATCGATCAAGAGCGCGTGGAAACAGTATCTAGCGTACGTCGTGGTCGCGTTCTTGTTGACGGTCGCGGCCGGTATCATCGCCTCGATCGTGGTCGGAATCATCGCGATTGTGCTTCTCATCCCTATTCTCATCGTGGCCGCGATCATACACGTGACCGTCTCGATATCATCGACGATCGGGTTCGTCGTCCTCGTCGCACTCGGGGGTCTGTTCGGACTCTCGATGCTCGTCATCTGGACGCTCGCGCAGGTCCCCGTCGTGACGTATCTTCGGCACTATGCGCTACTCGTGCTCGGTGACATTGAGGAGTCGTTCAACATCTTATAGAGAATCAAGGAGAATACCTGCGGCTTCAGCCGCAGGATGGATCCAACAACACGGAATCAGTCCATGTTCAACGGCCACTCCGAGATCTTAAATCATACCATCAAGTGGCAGGCAATCCTCGTGGAATAGGGGAATCAGGCAAGAACAGAGTGATTCTGCCTTGTCCTACGATGGCGGCCTGCCCGCCCTAAGCAATCAAACAATAATCGGAACCAGTCGATGACCGGCGAATCCTCACAGGGTTCGACCGGAGTTGACTGTTGGAAGCAGACAAAAGTAACTCCGAGTCCATCGAGGTCTGCCGGACTCCCCGAGGCACAAACAACTCTGGGAGTCCGAATACGACGGAGAATAGGAGTACCGGGGGCTTGGCACTCCCAACAGTCCAACCCGACTTAGACCATGAGCATCCCTACGGATTCTCACTGTTTGGATGCCCGGTGGGACTGTGAACCTGAAATCTCCAACGCTCAGGATTCCTCCGCGTGAACGCGGAGGAGGATGTCAATTCGTCGAGAGCAGGCTCAAATTCCACGGAACAACATAAGTGAATCTCCTGTAACGCTCACCCAGACTCAGTCCGCAGACGAAGAGAATGAACCTGCGAACTACTCGTAGTAGCTAACGCGTTCGACAACTTCCGCGAAGGCGACATTCTCGCGGACATCAGTGATCTCGATAGTGACACGCTCGCTCTGTTTGGTGTCGGGAACAATGACGACAAACCCGCGCTCAACACGGGTGATGCCGTCGCCCTGGTCACCAATATCTTCGATCTCGACTGTGCGTTGTTCCCCTTTCTCAACAGGGGGCGTCTGTGACGCCTGCTGGGGCTGTGGATCGGTGTCAGTAGTGGTGGGCTCGCTGGTCGTGGGTGACGGCAACACAGCGATACGGTACGTTTCGTCCGCCTCTAGGTTGCCCAGGCGGAGCTCTTGTTCCGGTATCTCAATCATACATGACCCGTTACGCTCTTCGACTTTTCCCGAGAACAGACACTGAAGTTGTTCTGAAATATCCATTTTTAGACCGTACACCGCATACACGGCGAATTACACATTACTCTGCTGTCTCTCTACTCCGGCGCTACAACGTTCTCACACGCCGGACACTCGGTCCACACGCCCTCTGTGCCGTCGTCCTTCTCGTACTCAACGAGGATCCATGCTTCGGATATGTCCTCACCACATTTCGGGCACCGACCGAGGGGCGATTCGTCAGCGTTCATGCGAAGGGGTAGAAGGAGCGTGTGACAGTTCCTTCCAAATGAATATCCCCCGGCTTGAACCTAAGCTTTTGGCGGCTTTGCAGGTCAAACACACTAGGTTTCCGGTGGATGTAGGCCACCAGTTCGATTAACCAACATCGGCTCTCTCTACTTTGTTGGTTAAGGTTTTGCTCGATCGCCACCCAACTTCCAAAGATTCGAACCCTCGCGAGTGGAATACCTCAGCTACTTGCTCATGGCTTGTACCATTCGCTCATGAGGAGACGCGAGCTCGGCTGCGGCGGTCCACGCGTCGACGTGCTGTCGCGGTAGGCACACCTCGATCGACGGTCGTCTCTCACGGTGCTGTCGCGGTGCTGTCGGCGGTCGCGAGGCGGTCACAACGAGTGCTCACTGCGGTGCTGTCTGCGGTCGTCACTCTGTGTCGATCGGCGTCGCGAGAACACGGTGTCAGGCACACACCCCACGTACGTATTATTACTGATTACTACATATTGTATGAAACTCGGGCGTAGCGCGGTGGATCGGCGTCGACGTGCGCGGGTGTCGCGGCGGTCGCGACGCGACGTGCTGTGCGTCTGTTCGCGTCGGTCTGTCGGTGCGACTCGGGCTCGCTGCGCGGGCATCGTCTGTGTCGTCGATGGCGACGATCCACGCTGGCGACGACGACGATCGACGGTGCGGCTCATGCGCGAGATTCAGCGGTCAACGTGCGGTGCGAACGCGACGCGGTCGACGGTCATCCCTCGTGAGAGCAACGTGGATACTCCTCGAATACAACGCGGTCAACGCGATCTGGTCGCGTGCTGTTGCGGTCCTGATCGACGGCGTCGAACTCGTGGATCGTGTCTCTGTGAGGGCACACCCCACGTGCGGATCGTTGCTGTAGCGAAACGTGTGTAACGAAATGGGGTCAACGAGACGGCGCACGGTCAACGTGCGTCGTCGAGTCGCGTTGGAGTCACGGCTGATCGTCGTCGTATGATGGTCATGCGAGAGCGCGAGCTCGCACTCGATGTGCGGGCATCGTCTGCATCGTCGACGGCGACGATCGACGCGACACGTCTGGGGTTCGAGTCTGCGCTGCGCGCTGCGTCTGTCCTTGTGATCGAGCTCGTCGATCGTCTCACTTGGCGTTCGTGATCGCGGCGTCGTCGCGACGGTCCACGTTTCGTTTCTCTCTGTCTTCTGATAGTGTGCGCGAGCTCATCTTCTGGTGTCGACGGCGACGATCGTGTTGCGGTGTCGAGCGCGTTCAGCGCATGATCTCGTGTCGGGCTTCGCGTCGTCGTCTCCACGGTCCACGGTCGTCGTCGCGTTGTGGATCTCAATTTACTGGTGACACGACGGACCCCACATCGTCTTTCGCATCGGTCATAGGGGGGTGTCGTGTCTATTAGTGCGGTCGATGCGGGGGTGTAGTATATTGAAGGGGTGAATAGGCCCTTAATTCTGAATACTATCTATTCATGTCTGTTTTAGCGGTGCAAAACTGAATACTATCTATTGAGTCCCATATTATGCCCCCTATATTGGTGGATGTGAGAGGGTACACATTATTAAGCCCCGACCTAGTACCATAATACCGAATATTTTGTATTGAGGGCTAGAGCTGGTCCTGATAAGTAAATACTCTTTATTCAGGTACTACGTTAGCTATGTGGAATTTGCTGACCATAACAAATATCGTACTAGATATTCTGGTGAATTGTAGGGAGACTAAGGATACATGACGGCCCTTACCGAGTACGAACTGAAGCCGGCTGACGTAGAGTTTCTGTTGACGGTCAAAGATATTGAGCAGAATCCTAACGATTACGACAATACGGAGCCGGGTAAATCAGTAGCGAATGTGAGCGTGCTTCGGGAGGAAACGAGCCTGACCAAATCACAGGTCGCCTACCGAGCTCGGGATGGCGAGAATGGGCGCGGCTTCGCGTCTGATGATATGGGGATACTTCGGGTTCACCCTCCGACTGTGGAATCGGGATCGTTCGGCCCTCGGAGCGTGGAACTGACTGACAAAGGTCGGAAGGTCGTCTCGGAAGTGGAAGCGGAACGTAGTAGTCCGAGTGCGGGTAGTGGCTCTGTCTCTGACCCCCGGATCGACGAGTTAGAACAGGAAATTTCTGAGCTTTCGTCGAACCTTGAAAATATCTCTCAGTCGATCGCCGAAATAGAGCAATCTCAGATGGGTGCGATTGATACCGACGTGGCAGATCGACTCACCGCTGCGCTCAGATTGTTCCCGCGACACCAGTTCGTCTTGAGCGAGATACTTGGAGTCGACATGGACACGCTCGCGGAAGCAGATGACCTCGACTCGGTCGACAAGGACGAGCTCCGGCAAGAGGTTCTGATGACGCTCTCCGCCGATGCCGAGAGCGATGTGACAGAATCCGGTGCCGATGATCCCGAGGATATTTTGGATTGATACCGGCGCTTGACTGGGTGTTGTTTCTCCGTCTTCCCGGGACCGTTTCACCGTCTTTCATCCACGCCAAGATCGGTTCTTTCGCCCGGATTGTATTCATAGTCTTTTAATAGAAATTTATGGCCGCGGCGTTGTGACGTTTATCCCGAGTTCGGGTTAGATTTGTGTGTCTGAGTAGGCTGGATTGGGATGGTCTCGTGGAGTTAATCGCCTGTGGATTCGGCTTGGTTGTCTGAGTCGTCAGCGTTGTCTGTGTCTCCGTCGTCCTCGTCCGGGTCGTTATTGAGGATTGCTCCCATGTCGGGCCGCGAGTTGAATGATGTGTCTTCGCCTTCCTGTTCGTCTCCTTGACCTGTCTTATCGTCTGTGCTGTTCTCGGTTGCGTCGTCCCCGGAGTCGGTTGTTCTATCGGGGTCCGTCTCTTGCTCTGTGGGAGTCGTGGATTGGTCCTCGAACGATTCTGTGGACGGAGAGTCAGACAGTTCTGAGTCGATGATCGCCCCCCACACGCCGTCGTTCATGCTGTCGGCCGTCTGTGTTTCGTCGGGCTGACCGTCGCCGCTCTCATCCGCAGCCGTCGTCTCGTCTTCGATGTCCTTGCGGTCCATCTCTGCTTCTTTAGGAGTGTAATCAGTTGGTAACTCGATTGCCTCCCGCACGTCCCCGCGGGTCTGGATGTCCTCAGCTTCACCGTTCGTGATCGACAAGATTGCGGCTTCAATATCGGCCACCTGTTCGGGCGACGGGTCGAAATTATCAGCGGCAAACGCCTGTATCACGCCGGGACTGAGTCCCACGTGGCTTGACTCGGCTATTGCTGTCGGTGTGGCGTGTCCGGTGGATTCCGCTTCGGGCTCCGCTTGCTCGGAAGGTTTCTCGTGGCTATCTTCGGTGCGACTACTCTGATCGTCCTCGTCGTCAGACTCCCCCGCCGAGCTTGCCGTGTCCTCGCTGGCCGGTGTGTCCTCTCCGGCCGTGTCTTCACCGTCGGTCGCGAACGCGCCGACCCCATCGGGCGGGATGATGATCTCCTCTCTGACCTCGTCGGGCGTGTACTCCGGGGAGCCCTCCGCGAACTGTCTGAGGATCAACCCGAGTACCATCCCCTCATTACCCGAC
Source organism: Halorubrum amylolyticum (assembly GCF_004114995.1). Classification (GTDB taxonomy): domain Archaea; phylum Halobacteriota; class Halobacteria; order Halobacteriales; family Haloferacaceae; genus Halorubrum; species Halorubrum amylolyticum. The sequence continues at coordinate 122,573 of NZ_SDJP01000005.1, read as the reverse complement.
ATCTCCCGCTCACCGCGTGCGATCGCAGCGACCTCCTCGGGCGTGAGCTCTACCCGGTCGTCTTTGACGATCTGTGTCGGTGTCGGTGCCGTGCGGTATCCCGGGTGAGAGAGGCCGGGATTCTTCGGCGACGTACCGATCGTCTCGTCGCTCTCACTCCCGTCTGAGTCGTCCGTGTCGCCGCGCTCATCGGCCGCGGTGTCCGGGGAGTCCTCGGCGTCGTCTGAACCGCTCTCGCTGTCGTTGGTGCTCTCGGGTGCCGGTTCGTTGTCGGGCTCGATCTCCTCGGGGAGCACGATCGCGTTGATCGCCTCCTCGGCCGTCTCGGCCATGTCGTCGGGATCGGTTCTAAGCGCGTTCACGATTGACCGTATGAAGACCCGCTGCTGCTTGGGCGGCTTGTATGCACCCTCTGCGGCGTCGGCGACCTTCTCGACGGAGAGTTCTATCCGCTCGTCGCTCGCGATACGCGCCGGCGTGGGCGGCTCTGTAAAGCCCTCAACCGACCGGGGCTCTCCAGCGAGAGAGTCGCCGTCCGCCTCGCTCTCCGGCGCACTCTCGCCGTTCTCGCCGCTCTCATCGGCGGCTGTCGCCTCGTCTTTGTCTTCGTCGACGGGCTCGTCGCTGGTCGCGTCTTCGATCTCGCCCGGACCTTCGATCTCGCCGGCGTCGACGTCGTCGACGGACTCGACACCGAGGTGGTCGAACAGCGGCGTACACTCGCCGCGGTGGTACAACTGCGGCTGGTCGTACTCGTCGTTGTCGCTGTCCGGGAAGATGATGATCTCGAAGTCGTCGTTGTCGGGCCATTCGGGGAATCGCGCCTCGGGGATGAACGGGCCGCGGAAGGGCACCCAGTTGGCCTCAAGCTCCTCTTTGCTCGGGTAGTGTAGCTTCTCGCCGTCGTTGTAGACGACGTACTCGCCCTCGCTCTGGTTGTACTCGTAGTAGGCGGGGACGGCGTTCTTGTCACCTTCGTGAGCCTCCTCGGGGCTATCGAACCGGGCTATCTCCCCGTCCTCAACCGGCTGTTGTTCCCCGACTGCGGCTACCACTTCGTCCGTCTCGGCGTCGCGATACCATACCGTCCCCACGTTGCCCTGTCCTTCGTCGTCGGCCTCCCGGTGAGGGCGGACAGCTATCTTCTCGTCGCCAACACGGTAGTCGCCGCCACCGTCGTTGTAGTAGCGGTAACTCCCGTCCGAGAGCGGGGACTTGCGGAAGGCGATCTCGTCGCTCACGACTTCGATCCCCTTGCCGTTGCCCTCTGTCTCGTAGATAACCTGCTCGGCACGCTTGCCCCAGTGGGTGAAACTTCCGTAGTTACCCGTCCCGTCTTTCACCGCAAAGACGCACTTCTCACCCTTCTCCATCGCTTTCCGCAGGTTCGTGAACGTCTGGAACGGGTACTTGATCGTCGACGTTTCCGCCTCGATCGATACGTCGTCAGCGCCGGCGAAGTTCCACACGCCGGGGTACTCCTCGCGTAGCTGCTCGCGACGGTCGTCGATCGCCTCTAGCATCTCCGAGCGCGACTGATTCTCGTCCACGTCGGTCACGTCGATCGGCACTTCCGCGACCCCGTCCGGCATCTCCTCACCCTCCTGTTCGGGGAGCCACGATACGTAGCCGATCTGCGTGAACGCGACGTAACACTGCCCGAGAATCCACCGGTGGTCGTCGCCACCGCCCGACCCGGCACTCCCCGTATCCTGTTGGAGCACGACGCCACGCCCTTTCGGCGTGAGCTTGATCGACGGCGTCCCGTCGTTCCGCTTCGTCTCCGCGTACGTGCTGTTCACCCGCTCGTAAATGTTCGACAGCTCTGAGAGGCTGTCCACGGTCGAATCCTCAAGCCGGGCGACAAGCTCGTCTTTCGCGTCCTCAGTCGGAACGAACGAATCCGCGGGCTTGCCCGCTCGGAGTCGGGCCGCAAAGACGCTTTCTAACACCGTATCGAGGTGCCGCTCGACGACGCCTGCCGCGTCGTTCGCCGTCGACGACTGGTACGGACTCCCGGACTGCCCGCTGGCACTCGCTCCGCTGTCTCCCGACGCCATCGTGGTTGGCGTGGCCTCGCTCCCGCTGCTCCCGCCGCCGATCCCCGGACTGTCGGGGCCGGGAACCTTTATCTGGAGCTCTCGTGCGAAGTGGAGTTTTGCTTCGCGCTCTGACGCGTTTGCGATATCTCGACCGATACCCGTCTCCCACCGGCCGCCCCCCTCGTTGAACAGGAGGTTTTGGTAGACCTGCTCGTCGGAGCGACGTTCGCGACCGACTTTCTGAAGACTCCGCTGGATCTCCGCGTCGCGTGCTTCGGTATCTCGAACCGGGGGAAACGGCGGGTACGCGTACACGCGAAACGCGTCAGACCGCTCCATGTTCTCGCTGATGGTCGTCCGCATCCAGTAGTGGTAGTTGACCTCCTCGGTCAGATCGTCGGGTTCAAGCCCCAACTGCGTACTGTACGTCCGGGCGGACTTCTTGTCGCCCGGGTTGAACGACATGATGGTGTCGCAGTTGGTCGTGATCGCGTCGACGACGTTGCTCGGGAGTTGGGACGGATACTGGTTGGCGAGCGTCATGGCGAGACGGTACGACCGGCTCTCGGAGATCATCGACGGGATCGTGTCGTCCCGCATCGCGAGGTTGTCAAACTCGTCTGCGAACAGGTAGAAGGGCGACCGCTGGTGCTCCGACTCGGCCGCTCGTCCCCGGATATGCGACCAAATACGCCGGATGACCGCCATCCCGAGCATCTGCTTGAGCTCGCGTGGCTCTGAGCCCATCCGCACGATGATGATCTTGTCGTTGTCGATTGCGTCGGGGATGCTCACCCCACCCGACCGGAAGCCGATCATCCGCCGGGCGACCGGGTTCTGGATCCACGGGAGGAACCGGCCGAGTAGTGGCTCAAGATCGTCTTCGGGCATCTCCGCGACTGTCTCCATGTGCGGCGTAATGAACCGTAGCCCGGCCTCTTTCAGTCGCGCGGTAAACTCGTGGCGTGACGCCTCCGACTTGAGGACGTAGTACATATCGACGAAGTTCATCTCGGGGGCGTCGTCGGGGGTCTTGGAGTTGTAGAGGTTCATCCCCGTGATGATCGACTGGGCGACGCGGTCCATCCGCGGCCCCCAGTAGTCGTCGTTCGCCGCGAGCATCTTCTTCAGGTCCTCGACGAGCGACGCGAGCGCGGCGTTGTACTCGTCTCTCTCGGGGTCCATGTTGAGCGAGATAAAGTTGAACCCCGAGAGGTAGTCGCCCGTCGCCCCGGGTTCGATCCACACTACGTCGTCAACCCGGTGCTCGGGCATGATCTTCATCAACCGCCGGGCGTCGTCGCCCTTCGGGTCGATAAAACAGAGCCCGGCTCCCGACTCGATGAGCTGTCGGGCGTCGTTCGTCAACAGGGTGGACTTCCCGTAGCCGGTGACGCCGAAGATTGCGCGGTGACGGAACAGGTGGTTTTTCTCGATCGACGCGTCGCGACCGTTCCGCGTTCCTTTCCCGACGAACAGCGGGGCGTCGTCGTACTCGCGGGGCACCTCCTCTAAGACCTCTCGGGCACTCCCGGCGGCGTAGACTTCTTGCCCGTCTTCCCCGGGGTCAAGCTCGTCTGGGTCAATCTCGTCAGGAACCCCGATCGACTGAATCTCCTCGCCGTACATCGTGTTGCGCTCCTCCTCGACGTAGGCGTAGTCAAACTCCTCCATCTCCTCGACGGCTTGTTGGATCCCACCGAGGTCGTGACGCATCGCTTCGATGTCGTCTTCACCGGCACTTGGGAGAAAGCGGTCGGGTGTGAGGTACCTGATGAGATCCCGGAGTTCTTCGGCGATCTGGTCGGTTGTCGGGTTGTTTTCCGTGGCGTACCACTCTATATCTTTTTTATCGTCTGTCGCTTCGGCAGCGCGGTGTAACAGCGTCTCTACGTATTCGCTTATTGTTACCCGGTCTTCGATACTGAGGCGGCGCTGTTCGATCTGCCCGGCGACGAGCTCAAGATCGTTGTGGAGTTGCGCCACGTCGTCATTGGTAATCGGACCGCTCGACTCATCGTCGTCTCCGCTGAGGAACTCAAATACCATGTTGGGTGTCGTATCGTATGCTACCGGGCGCTTCGGGGGCGACTACTGGTGGCTGGTGTCTCCGAACAGATCGCTGTCGTCTGTCTCGCTCTCCCCCGTCGCGTCTCCGACGCTCCCGTTGTTTGTGTCGTCACTCGGACCCTCAGCGTCGCCGTTCGGCCCGCCATTGTCCTGTTCGACCTGTTGGGACGGGTCGCTGTCTACTCCGCTCCCTACGGCGTCTGGACCGTCCGTGGGCGGCGGGCCCGCAGCCCTGCTCGTCTCCGTCGTTTCACTCCCGACTGGGTCGTTGTTGGCTGAGCGTTCTGACGGAGCAACGTGTCTATTGGGTGTTGTACCACCTTCTCCGGGGCCATCTGTGGTGAACGTCTCTTTATCGCCCTCGGACCCGGTGACCGTTTCTGGTCTGTCGATGTCGTCTTGCTGCCGGGACTCGGCGGGGATGCCCGGGCCGGTCTGCTGTTTGGCCCAATCGACGACCGGGGTGTTGATGTCCTCGTTGGGGACGTGGGCGATCGACCCGAGCGCGCTCACGGGTTGGAGAACGGCACCGCCGCCCGGGCCGAACTTCACCCGTTGTTTCCACGAGATATTGTGCGTCCGGGCGGCGACTTCCCGGAGGTGTCTCGGTACTTCCTCGGGATCGATCGAAATGGGATCGAGCCCCTGCTCGGTGAACGAGTTGTAGTATTTCTCGAAGTCGTTGGCAACCGTGTTGCACCGCCGCTCGGCGATCTCTTTGTGCGGAGAGATCGCGGTGACGCGGATGGTGAGGTAGTAGCCTTTCGCGCCGTGGAGCTTGTCGATGATTTTGGCCGCCCGGGTGCGTTTCGAGCCGGGGTCGCGGATCTCGAAACCGCGAAGCATATTCCCGGTCAACTCTCCCTCCTTGATGTGGGCGGCTGCCTCGGTCACGTTAAGACCGTAGGGGCGGCGCTTCGTCCACACGTCCCGTGCGGGCTCGAAGACGGTTTGGACCATGACGCGGCAGTCTTCGGCGAGCACACGCTCGCCGGTGCTGGTCTGGTCTTCTTCGACGACCATGTCAGAGGTAATATCGCCGTAGGGGTCGACCTCGAAGTCTTCCTCGGCGATTTTGCACTTGATGGGGTAGTAGAACGGCTTTTTGAGCCGCATCCGAGCCATCGAGACGTGGTCGCCGACGTCGAGGGTGGGGAACTGTTTGTCCGCTTGGGCGATCTGTGCGTTGGGGTAGTTTTTGCGGAGCTGTCGCTCGAACTGGTTGGCATCGACGCGGGTAGCTGGCTTGAAAAAGAATTGGAGCTTGCCCTCGTCGTAGACCATTTCGTAGGCGTGGATGTGAGCGTTGGTGCGGACGAATTTGAAGCGGCCCGCGCCGATGACCTGTTCGCGAGGATCGTGGACGGTCTCGTAGAGGGAGATACTGGCGTCCATGCCGTTGTTCTCCCGCGGGGGACGGACGCGGAGCCGGGGGCCGCTGGTGGCTTCAGCGTCGGCGAGACCGTCGGTGACGGTGTCGTAGAGGTCGTCGTCGACTTGTCGGGCGGGGTAGGCGCTGGACTCGGTGATGAGCGCACCTTTGACCTTGTCGCCGATGCTCATTTGCGGCCTCCGTCGGTGCTTAGTTCGGCGGCTCTACCCCAGATGTACCGGGGCTGGAGAGCTTCGTGCGGTGAAGTCATTATTGTGCCGTGATACCCGTTATTAGCAGAGGAAGTAAATATATAACTTAGAATTTTATAAATAAACGGTTTCCACGTTATTTCATGACGTACAGGCAATATGCTGCCCCCCTAAGTCTTAAATTTTTACATTGTATGTGATATAGCGAGTTTTAGATCAGATTGCTTTTGCTGCCAACTTGCGGATCTCAGGCAGTAGAAAATCAAGAAACGGCGGCTCTGTTGAAATCCTATTCTTCAGACATATTATCGGCTGAAACAGCCGGTCGACGAGGAGTGCTTATTGAATCCGGTCACAGAATACCTGTCCGTTTTGGAATTTTATTTCTCCCGAAAACACTTATTCTCAACCACTGTATCCTGAATTAGTGAAACGACGCTCATTCTTACTCGGATCTACAGGGATTGTAGGTTTATCCGGGTGTCTCGGAATTCAAAGTGGAAATGAAAGTGGGAATATTCGTCTTGAAGGGAACCCTACCGACGCTCCTAATGGGTTCGTCTGTGAAAACAGCGAGTTCAATAGACATCTTAAGCCGTATGATTCAGACAATCTCAGGTGGGGCGATACGGACGAAGAGTCACTCCGTGTAGATGGACTCTCGTTCAATTATGAGGAAACTGCTGAGATCAACCTACATGCCAACGAACGAGGTACCAGCGACTCATTTAACTTCGAGATATATACCGAGAACGGGTGGCGCGATGTACGGGGAGTAGTAGACGACAGTAAGATCGGCTATACTGATGAACTTGTCAATGGTGGCTTCACATGGGAGCTTGAATTGACTGAAGAGGGAATCATCTCCGCAAGTAATGATACAATTCCCTTGGAAGTGTGTCCTGATCTCGTTTCGGGCCGGTATCGATTCGTTTTTTGGGGCTTGATCGGAGACGGTTCTGTTGCTGTCAGTTTCGACATTGACGTATGAATACACTATATGACCAGTGAGTCGGCACAGTGTATGGACTCACGGTTAGAATCGTTCCTTTTCGGGAAGTCGTTGAACCTATCGCTTCGGTATCTCGGCTACTCCGTCATTCTCATGGCCTTGTTCTTCGGTCAACTCTATCTTGTTGGAAATTCTGGTATGGGAAACTCATTTGGTTTGCTTATGAGCCCGCTTGGAGTCACGGTATCTGCGATTATTCTGGCAGGGATACACACATATCGCAACGACGGAATACTCGTGAGTATCGCCGTCGCCGTGATCGTCATAAGCGGCTTTGCCCTGTATAGTGTCCTCTCGCTTAATCACCCTCAACCTGACTATGGACTGTTAACCGGCGTGGGGGGAGCAATGTTGTATGGCGTCCCAATAGGGATTGTATCATCTACTGTTGCGTTTGCGTTACGGCGATTTGGCCCAAGCCAATCAGGTGTCGTATCTGAGGAAAAATAGAAATATAACGACTCCTCTACTGAGTAAACCCCAGAAACCTTCAGTAGTTCACCTGTATTGAGCTATCTGTGCTTCACCTGTATTGAGCGATCAGTGAATCTCCTGTATTGACCGGAACTGGAGTAGAACGTGTCACTTCCTGAGCATTTCAACACCTATGAAAGCCTGCTAGCTCAACAAACCACGTCTGCGATACTATATTTTTCGCCGGGATCGATGCCGAGCTTGGTCACGAGAGAAAATTACAAGCAGGAACGGTGATGGCTCAGGAACCAGCCGGCAGGCGGTCAGAACGTGAACGCGGTAGCTGTGGCTCACACCCGCTGCGACCGCCCGATGAGGGCCGCCGGCTCGGCGGCCCTCAGGCACTCACCTCTGGTGGATCGTACACCTCCGTGCGATCAAGCATATGGAAGATCGACACGAGCAGTTTTCGCGCCGTTGCGACAATCGCTATCTGGTGGTTCTTCCGCTGTTTCAATCGAGCGTAGAACCGTCCAAGATACGGATCGTTACACCGGTGAACCGCTGTTTGAACACACTGAACGAGGATCCAGCGTAAGTCTCCACTTCCGCGCTTCGAGATCGATCCTTCCGTCCGCGAGTCGCCTGACTCGCGGACGACCGGATCCAATCCCGCGTAACTCACCACCTGCTTTGCCTCGTCGAACCGGTCGATCTCACCGATCTCCGATGTGATCAGCAGCGACGAGTAGAAACTCACGCCTGGAATCGTCATCAACAGCTGCGTCTCCTCGAGAGACGCAGCGGTTTCCTCGATCAACGATTCGATTTCTTCTATTTGAGCGGTTAACTCGTCGATGATCGAGAGGAACGACTCCATCAACTGATCGCCGACCACACCGAGCGAGACATCCTCGCTGGCGAGGATGTCTCGCCCGTTCACACTGAACGGATCCCAGTCGTAGGTGATCCCGTGTTTGTCGAGTAGGGCGTGGACTTCGTTTTTGAAGTCCGTACGCTTTTCGACGAGTCTCTTCCGGCCGCGCACAAGTGCGCGGCGCTCCCGGAGCTCTTCGGACGGGACGTAACTCTCAGCGATCATGCCGGCTCGGCGAAGTTGCGCGAGCAACTTCGCGTCGAGCCGGTCGTTTTTCACCTCAGCATAGCCGATCGCCTTGGTTTGTGTGGGATCTGCGACAACCACGTCGAGGTGTTCGTCGAGGGTGTCGTAGACCGTGTAGTAGTTGCTGGTTGCTTCGAGCGCCGCTTTGGCTCCAGCGTATTCTTCGGCAACGTCGTCGAGATTCGCGTTTGTGACGCGAATCTCTTCGACGACCTCGGCATCGTCGTCCAAAACAGCGACGTGCGACTCATCTTTATGAAGGTCGATTCCGAGGTAGTACATGGTTCCTGTGGAGCGGTTTGTGCGTGAAGGGAGCCACACCTATTCGGGCTCGCCGCCCGGATGCCGTCAGCATCCGGGCGGCCTCCCATGATAGTGCGTCCTTGGCAGGTAGGCCAATCAGAGCCACGCGTTCTATGACGCTGTTGAATCATCGGCCTTTGACCACCCCAGTACCTCTTCACGCACGCTGGGGACTTAGCAGGCTTTCATCCCATCAGAGCCGAAACGGTGGGTATGCTCTGTATCCACCAACTCGCCCAAACAGGCCGCATACTACTTCGCTCCGTCAATCAGTAGTAGCAATCGGCCGCTCTAAGATATCGAAAATATCGACTGCTTTGTACTCTCGGTTGCGCTCTTGGCCAGTCACTTCACCTACCAAGCCCTCTGCTTCGACTTCTTCGATCGCATTGTAGGCAGTCTGTCGGCTCACATTGAATTGTTGCGTGATATCGTTCGCAGTGAAGTACGGAAGTTCGATTGACATCCTCCCGCGCCTGAAGACGCGGGAATCCCACGGCACCGCACCGCTGAGTTGGGATATTACGGTTCGCGGTTCACGACCTGTTCTCGCGGGGCAAAACTGCCCTCGCTGCGGTCGAACAGGCGAACCGCTGGCTGTGCCAACCAGCCGTTATCCCTATCACCGCCGTCCGTGGCGAGACTCGGGAGTACCTTTTGTCGAATGTTCTCCGCACCATTCACATCAGCGTTCGCAACCGTATCGCACTTCTCACACACGTACAGTCCACGCTCCACACGCTGGTTGTCATCGGTGTGACCACATGCTGAACACGACTTCGATGTATCGCGTTCCGACACCAACTCCACGTCGATGCCCTCGGCTTCCGACTTGTAGTCGAGTAGCGTCGTGAAGCGGTCGAACGCCCACCCGTGCAAGTCCAAGTTCCCGTGGTCGCCCCAGTTGCGGGGTTCGCCGTTCTCGTCGTCCTCTCGGATGCCACCGAGGTCACCGACCACAAGCGTCCCAACACCTCGTTCGATGCACTCCTCGACAATCGCTTTCGAGAGTGCGTGCAAGAAGTGTGCCCGACGACCAGTCCGTTTCCGGTCAAGATGAGTCGCCTTATGCGACGAGGAATCGTCGCACTTAGCCTTCTTCTTCGTGAAGTAGTAGTCGTCTTCTTTGAGTGCGCCACCGGGATACAACACCGACTCGCCGCCAAAGGAGACAGCGGCGAAGTTACAGATCCCGAGGTCAACACCGGCCACCTCGTCGCCCGGCGGTTCCGGGTCGATAGTGGTTCGACAGACGAATTGTAGCCGCCACTCGTCGCGCTTGTAGATCGCGCGAACCTGTTGAATGTCCCACTCGGTCAGGTCAACATCCGGGCGAGTCTCGTACTCGCACAAGATGAAGTCTGAACGGTGTTCTTTGAGATTGCGGCCTTTCGAGAGGCGAACGCGGTTGAACTGTTCGTCATGCTTGAAGCCAGCCGCTTTGAACGACACAGTTGAACGCGGGTGGGAGTCTCCATTTTTGCGGTAGCCGGGCGGTCGGGCACGGTCATCGCCGTTCCGACGCTTACCGAACCAGCCGTTGAACGCTTCAGCGAGTTCTTCGAGAACGCGCTGACTGGATTGAGAATGCAAGTCCGTGTAGCGTTCGTGGCGTTTGAGTTCGGCTTTGAGCTCCCCGTCATCGGGAATCTCGCCCGTTTCGTCCCACTGTTCTTGTGCGTAGTAGCGACCGACGTTCCAGAGTTTTGAGGCGGCCCATCCGAGTTGGTCGAGGTCGTCACGAACCTGCTGCTGGTTCGTGATGGTGGCCTCGAAGGTTCGGATGGTTCGACTCATTTCTGGCTTTATAACTGGTTATGGATGCTATTTTGTTAATAGTGTCGGTTGGCGCGGAATATCCGGCCTTGCTATCGACGGTTGATTGCGTAGGAGTTGTCGGATTCATCCTGCGCCTAAAGGCGCAGGTATTCTCCTTGATTTCGTGTAAACACTCCTAGTGGAAAGCCGCGAACCTCAGTAACTGCCGGATGACGCTCAAGTTCCTGCTGGATGCCCCGAAGCGCTCCGTGGGATGTCTCTCTTGAAATGTATGAGTTCCCGCCTCCCATGCTTAGGCCGATGCTCTGTAGTCACGGTCATACTCCGCGTAGTCCTCGATTGCGTCCTCAACGATAGAGAGCCGGTACAGCATGAGTTCCCAGTCACTCGCTGCCTTTCGGATCTCACTCGTCTCGGCCGCACTCTCTGACTCTGCTGCAAGCTTTCGAAGAGCGTCCGGAGAGTCTACTCCGTACTCCTCGCTCAGTTCCTCGATTTCTACTTGGAGGTCAGCCTTCAGCTCAATAAGGCCATCTCGATCGTGTTCCTCTAACAGCCCACGGAGCGTTTGCAGCCGAACATGGAGTGGATCAGGCGAGTAGAGCGCCGTGCCATCCGACTCACTTTCCAACAGCACGGAGGGTGTCATAGAACTCTTGTCACACCGTGATGATCGTGCTTCCCGGATTGTCTCCGCGTTCGTAGTTGGTGATTGCGACGACGAGACGAAGGCACAGAGCGAGGAACACCTGCGCTCGTGCGTGAACGCGGCCTCGGGCGTGCGTTCGCCCGAGGCCGCAGTCCTTCACTGATTCATTCGTTCGTTCGACTCCAGTACGGCGGTTGTACGTCTCATCCAACGTGGACTGCTTCAGCTGAACGTCCTCGCTGTGTTGTTCGATGCGGTCTTCGACCCTGTATTCGATGTCTTTCGGGTCGTCAGTGTTTCGCGCGTTGTATGGGACGACTGGCACGACCCCTGCGGCCAGCAGGTGATCGTGCCACTCCAGCGTGTCGTAGGCGCTGTCACCGACCATCCAGATCGGCTTGGCGACGGCGAGCGCGTCACGCGTGACGCGCATCGCCGTCTCCTCTGGCGCTTGTTTACTCTCTGTGAACTCCACCGCGATCGGGATTTTTTGCCCGGTCGAGACGATTGTACAGCCGTAGCCGTGGTAGTACTCGTCGTCAGTGGGATCGTAGCACTTTGAGGCGTCTTGATCGGCGGGCATCGCCCTCACGTCAGTTGAATCAATGCAGTAGGTCAAGTCGAGCAGGCCGCGGCGGGCGGCCTGCTCGACGAGGTGGTCGAACACCTTGTTAACGACGTGCTCAAGATCGGTAAGGAAGCGATCGACCGTGTCTCTCGACGGCGGTCGATCGAACCCACAGCTCAGCCAGACAACCGTGTTCCGTAGTTCTCGTTCAACGGGACGAATGCCGTAGATGTCCTTGTAGTAGCAGTGGAGAAAGCCACGCATCAGCTCTGGTGGTTCGTGGTCTCGTGTTCGCCCCGTCTCCGCCGGGGCGAACACGTCAAACTCTTCGAGAAACTCGAAGGAGAGGTGCTCGAACAGCGCTAGCGTCTCGGTCTCCACGACATTGAAGAACGAGTCTACCGAAGGATCATCCTGCAGGGTCGCTGAACTCATCCACCTCAGCATTCACCCTGCTCTTTGGTGTGCTACTCGTTCTATGACACCCTCACAGCACGTTCAATTCTACAAGCCGCTCCAAGTGGTCACGTGCGGTGTTTTCAGCGACGTGAGCTTCCTCTGCAATGTACGAGACGGGTTTCGGTTTCGACACACTCCGGGCGACAGACTGGACCCTATCGAACGCGCTCGTATGTTCTATCCACACTTCAAACCCGTCTGTCGTCTCAGTCATAGTTACTCTAACCCATCTTAGCGCAATAAATCTACATCAAAATCAAATAATTAGTCCAAATGCCAAGTGTCGTTCCTCTCGTTGCTCGAATACAGGTGTGAGCGAGAGGGAACGCGCTTCGTCGCGGTCAACCCGAGAGGGACAACCAAAGAGTGCGCGTCGTGCGGCGTTTCACCCGACAGGCCGTTGTGGGTCCGTGAACACTCCTGTCCCGCCTGCGGGTTTGAAGGGGACAGAGACGCAAACGCGGCGTGCAAGATGTAGGAGTGGGACACTCCGAATCAACGCCTGTGGCGACTGCGCTCCCTACGGACACCGATTCGGTGTCTCCAAAGCGCGCCGTGGAAGCAGGAAGGCCTACCCTCAAGGAGCGAACGGCGTCAGCCGTGAGCGAGTAGGGGAGGGTAGTTGACGTATGGAACACTTCCGCAACGTAGTGGTTCAATCGGGGAGAGGCGGCCACGTTGTCGCCACCGTCTCTTCGATGAGTTGCGTCTCCGCACGACGCAACCGCTCAGAGAGCGATGACGCAGAGATATCCAACTCTATGGCAACTTCTTCCAGTGACGCCCGCCGCGGGATATCGAAATGGCCCATCTCGTACGCTGTGCGAAGCGCCTCCTGCTGATGATTGGTTAGCCCATCACCGGGTGGTTTGGACTCCCGATTACGGGTGAGACGAAACAATCTAAAATCGGCGTTCTGTTGCCAGAACGTCGAGAATGCGCTGAACGCTTCTCGGTCGGCGAACCACCCGGTCTGTCGCCATCCGTCCGGTAATACCTCGATCCGCTCGATGATTGCATCCGCCGTAGCGAGCGCCTCAAGCCCTGCGAGATCGTCTATGTGACCGCCGAGTTGTTCCTCGAAGCTGAGTGCTGGCATTACTTGGTAGCGACGCGTGTCACCGGCCTCTCCAACAAGCGTCCATTCACCGACATCGTAGGCGTCGGAAAGCGCGTTTGTGACCGCTTGGTCAGAACCGTTTGTTATGGTGACTAGAAACAGGGGCCGTTTCCCATGGTTGAACTGTAGTTCGAGGATCAGCGTCGCCTCGGGTACTGTCGCTGCTACCTCAACAAGCGGAAGCACGTCGCAGTAGATCTCGAATTCAGCGACAAGCCTCATACGCGATAGTTGATGCCATTGTTAATGGGGGTGTTGAAGACTCGGTTTCGAGAGCAATGTGGGCAGTACTGTGGTACTTCTTGATGACATGCCTATCCACTTCCACTTATAAATAGCCCAATGGCTGAGAGAACGGCTTAGCCTCGTCGCCTTCGAACACAGCGTTGTATGGTGACGACCCAGTCCGCTGATGGTACTGAAGTAGTGTACGAACGACACGGCGACGGTCAGCCACTGATCCTTCTCCACGGTGGAATGGCTCCCCGAGAATACTGGCATCCAGTCCTACCGTACTTCGACGAGTACGGCATTGTGATCCCACAGCGACCGGGATTTGGTACGTGTCTTGCGGATCTAGCAGAGACCCGCGCCGACGAGGTACTGGACCGTGAGGTGCGGTACGTCCAGACACTCGCCGATACTGTCGACGGCGATCCGATTCTGTTCGGTCACTCCTACGGCGCACTGACGGCAGTCGAAGCTGCGACCGATGTAGCGGTTGAAGCGGTCCTCGCATATGAACCAGCAGTCCTCCCTGATGGCTACCGAAAAGAGGCTGATCTCGCTGACCGGATGGCTACACTCATCGATGAAGGTGAACGTCAGGAGGCCGTGAAACGTTACATCGAGCAGGTCCTCCATCCCGACGGAATTGATAACCTCGATGCGTGGTTGGCTGAGTGGTCGGTCTGGCCGGATTGTGTCAAACTCGCTGACGAGGTCGTCCGGATGAATCGCGCTGTCGAGCAGTACCAGTTACCCAGTACGCTGGATGTCAAAGCGGATGTTCTCGTGATGACCGGAACGAATGGGCCGGAATTCCTTCGTGAGAGCGCTCGTGAGGTCCATGGTGTGCTTCCTCACAGCCGGCTCGTCGAGTTCGACGGAGTCAGTCACAGCGGTCCAAGCGAAGCCCCACAACGGATCACAGCGGAAGTTGGAGCATTCCTCCGTGAGTGACATCCTCCTCGCCGTAAACGGCGGGGTTCTCTTCTCGTTGAAACATAGGCTTCACAGCATTCCTCGGTGACTGGCCGCTTCCAGCGCCGTAGGGTATGCGTCGCTGCCGATGTATCTCTGAGTGTCGACAGCGTATGCTCCACTACCGCTCCACGGTACGGTTTTAATTCGTGTTAGACCGCTGCTGTGTGTATGGACGAACTGACAGCGAACATCTCGTTTGATAGGTTCGCGGATATGCCGGAGTTCTACAGATAAACAAGGCGAGTGCCTCGGGGCTTGACCCCGAGGGTGAAGCCGACAGTGGCCGACCAGCCGCCGGGTTGTCTCTCCCGGCCCACAGGCCCACGCTATCGAAACGTTTACTTCGAGCGAATCAGAATGAGCCTGTATGGGTCAGACTGAGATGGAATGTTATCCGACTGTCCGTGACCGAGGACAGGTCACGATTCCCGAAGATGTGCGCGAACCGCTTGGTATCGAGCCGGGTGACCGAATCAAACTCACTGTTGAACGGCTGGACTAACACAGATGGACGTAACGCTTCGCTGTCGTGCGTATCCCGGCGAGGGAACCGCCAGCGAAGCGTGGCGACACATCGAAATCCACCGACAGATACGGAACCACGCCATCCGCGACTACTACTCCCACGACTACGGGAACCGGCCAACCGCCTACGACCAGCACCGCAAACTCACAGACTGGAAACAGCAGTGGTTGCTTTTTTCCGAAGTGTCGGCACACGCCGCCCAACAGACTGTCTCCGAGATACACAAGAACGTTGAGACGCAGAAAAGTCGGCGGGAAAGCGGCTACAAGACAGGACGGTTGAAGTGGCAGGGGAGCGGCGAACGTCGCTCAGTCGCGTATCAGTCCGAAGGCTTCGACGTGAATCACACCACGGGCCAAGACGGATACGCGACACTCCGACTCTCGAAAATCGGCCACATCCCAATTCGAGCGCACCGAGAGCTTCCCGCGACCGAGAACATCAAGCGCGTCGTGTTGAAGAAGGAACGAACTGGCGACTGGTTCGTGTATCTCGTCACTGAACGCCCGGACGAGGAACTTCCCGAAAAGCCCCAACCCGATACACTCGACCCCACCGATTGTGTGGGTGTAGACCTCGGGATTCTCTCGTACATCCACACCAGCGACGATACGGCAGTGGATATGCTCGACCTGTCGGACGAGTACGACTGTTACGGACGCGAACAGCGGAAACTCGACCGGAAAGAACACGGGTCGAATAACTGGGAAAAACAACGACAGAACGTTGCCCGAGCGAAGCGGCAGATCAAGCGGAAAGTGCTGGACTACCAGCACAAACTCACGACGTGGCTGGTCCGTGAGTACGATTTGGTGGCTGTCGAAGATTTGGATGTGAAGCCGATGTTGGAAACCAGCCAGAACGCCAAGAACAAGCAGGACGCGGCATGGTCACGGTTTCTGGACCTCTTGGAGTACAAAGCCGACCTGCATGGTACTCACGTCGTTCGAGTCGAACCAGCAGGAACAACCAAAGAGTGTTCGGAGTGTGGTGTGGAAACGTCGAAACCGCTGTGGATTCGAGAACACTCCTGTCCAGCGTGCGGTCACACTGAGGATAGGGACCTGAACGCGGCAAAGAACATCCTTTCTCGCGGTCGCAAACAGATAGGAGCGGGACGCTCCGAATCAACGCCTGTGCAGACTGCGCTCCCTACGTTCACTCCCTTGCGAGTGGATGCAAAGCGCGTCGTGGAAGCAGGAAGCCCCGAGGCTTGACCTCGGGGTGGGTTCACATCGGTGCACCTGAGGAATTCGGCGAGTGGATCGGGTACTCCGTCACCGAACTCCTGAACGGCGCGGCCGAAACTGGTACGGGCACCCAGCAATCAGACACCACAGAGGATACGTCGGAGACGGACGACTCAGGTGGGTTCTTTTCTCGGTTGTTCGGAGGCTAAGGAACTTTTCGCTCAGATTCCGAGGCTATCTTTGATTGCCGAGTCAATTTTCACCAGATCTGATGATGGGACAGATCCAATGTTCTTTGCCACACGTTCATTGATGTCGACAACCCGGATTTGACTGAGATCTGCCACAGAATCGTGATCGAGGGCAGTATCCGAAGCCAGTACTTCCACCTCGAACGGGTACGTGTCTCCAGACGTGTACTGCGTTGTGAATGGAGCGATAATCGTCGTCGGTGAATACTGGTTCCCAACATCGTTCTGGATGACAACACAGGGCCGGCTCTTCCCGTGCTGCTCACTCCCTTTCGTGGGATTCAGTTCAACGATGACAATGTCGCCGCGGCGTACCTGCACACGTGACTCCAGAAGTCACTCGCTCCAGCCGGGTGCGTCACCAAGATGCCCGGTTGCTTCTGCGGATGCGTCCTCCATTTCCTCAGCCAACTCACGAGACCGCTCGGCTCTCTTTCGATATCCTTCAGCAAGCCGTTCCTCATCTGTCGGGGGTTTGAGTATGATCTCGTCATTTACTTCGACGAATTCAACTTCATCACCGCCTTCAATGCCACGACGGTCCCGCAGTTCCTTCGGAATCGTCACCTGCCCCCGATCTCCAACTTTCCGTTTGTGTTCGGGCATACACATTCATACTTTTTTCATACTGATATAGATGTCGGTGGCATGGGCGTTCAACGCCCACCCGGACGGGTTCGAGGCGAGTTCATGGATAAGGCCCAACCTCAACGAGCGAACCCCTCAGGGTGGGGTAGTTGACTGCTCGTGTCCAGTGAGTCCACATCCGGATTGACGAAATAATTCAGTATACCATAGATATAAATCGGTGAGTGAAGTAGATTACCGTAGGGAGACCTCCGCATGGACCTCACAGACATCCCCGACGATGCATACGACGGCGAGGAGTCACCACCTAATCTCGATGGACTGGAATCTCCCCAGACGCTGCTCAAGGGTGGGTCAATCCGAGAGCGGCTTCTCGATGTTGTGGTCGGACTTCGCACACCAACCAAGGTATCGACGATCGCAGAGCATGCTGACTGTGACACCGAAACAGCACGAGATTACCTAAACTGGTTTGACGAGATGGGCATGGTCCACCGACACAACGGCCGCCCGGTCCGCTATGACCGAAACGATGCGTACTTCCAGTGGCGGCGCATCGACCGGATCCGCGAGGAATACTCCGAGACGGAGATTGTCGACGCACTTGGTGACGCACTTGAACAGATCGAAGACTACAGAGCACAGTTCGATGCGACGCATCCGGACGAGGTGTCTCTCGTCGACGCCACTCAGAAACAGGATTTGTCCACTGAAGCAGCTTGGGAAGCACTCTCCGAGTGGGAGACGCTCGAACAGCGAGCTGCACTCCTTGACGAAGCACGCCGGAACAATCCAGTCGTTGGGAGCAAGCCCGGTCCGGTCGATGCCTGAGGACGCGGCTCATCCATCCGATCGCGGTCCGATCGATACGGAAATCCTTGATCGGATTGCCGCATACCTTGCTCGTAGTGATCGGTTCGACGACATCCAGACACGACCGGAATACGCACCGAACGCAGTCGTCGCTGACTACGAGCTGGGATACTTTCCAAGCGGCGTCACCCGTGCATATCTACGGATACGGTGGTTCGAGACTGACGATTTTAGCATCCACTATTCAGAACAATACCAGACCGGCAACAAGTGGGCGTGTCGATGGGACCGACATCCGAATGACCACAACGCTCGCGAGCATTTCCATCAACCCCCAGCTGCGTCGACTCCCGGAGAGGATGCCGACCATCCCGACGACTGGCGGGACGTACTCACAACTGTGCTCACCACTCTTGACGACCGGATCAAAGCCTTCTGGGATGTCTAAACCCGCCACTACACTAGTTGGCGAATCCGACGCTCAAGCACGCCCGACGGAAGCTGCCCGTGAATCGACGTGCGGACACACCCAAACGTCTCGATAGTGGTGTGAACCGTCGACGTCGGCGCAAGCTGGTGCTGGAGAACATGTTCGTATGCAGCGATCTGGAGTTCATATCGTGGTTGCGTTGCATCGAGTGAGTCAGTCAGTGCGATCTTGAGATCGGCCACCTGCCACTCGCCCCCACCCAGATCGAGGAGGATATCGGCCTCGCCATGTACTTCGACTTCAACGTCACCAGCAGTCACAAGCCCGCTGAGATCGTGGTCGACGTAGACAGCCTCCGCCGCGTGGATCTGCGTCCACAAATCGGACGCGAGGAAGTCCGAAACAACCGCCGTGTGGAAGAAGGTGACCAGGCCGGCGCGTTCAGAATCCGGCACCATGTCGATCGATTGTGGCGTCACTTGGTCCATCGCGTCCCGAAGCGCGGTACGGACCGGCTCGCTCCACGCGTCGATCTCGGAAGCCGGCACGTCCATCTCGATGAGGGCGACCACTGCCTCGTGGAGACAGGTCCCGACTGCCTCTGGCCCAAGCGTCTCGAACGTGATCGGGAGCTCGTCGCCCACGTCGTCGGTCTCGGTGTGAATCGGTTCGTCGAGGAGGTGGGCAGTCACGGTCGCGTCGACGTCGTCAGTCAGCGGATAGGCCGTACTCGGGTTGAGAAAGCGTGGGACCCACGGCTCCAGCTGGTCGCGGCGGGGAGCGGCTGTCGCGGCCATCGATCGTGGGGGCTCGTGTGTCTCGCGTGTCGCATAGCCGTCGACGTCGTTGACCCCGATCGTGAGTGCGCTCGCGTCGGCGTCGACACCGCCTCCCTCGTCGATCGTATACGTGGCCGTCTGTTCGGGCGAAAACGCAAGGGCGTCATAGATCGTATCGAGCCAGCGGTCACGGGGTTGTGATGTTCCGGGAATCGTGTGCGGAAGCGGGATAATGAGGTGATCACGCGCCCGAGAGAGTGCCACATACAGTAGTCGCCAGGCTTCCCCTCGCATGCTGGCTGCGACTGACTGGAGGTGATCGGGCCCGAAGAGTCGATGGCCGGTTCCTGCACGCTCGTCGAGCCAGTGTTCGGTCGCCCACCGCAACCCACTGTCGCGTGGTGCAACACCTTCCCTGTCTGGACCAGTCCCGCTCGGGGTGTAGAGTCCGCCGTCGAAGGGTGGCAGTGCGATCTCGGGTGCCGTCTCGACGGTCGTCGGCGGGGCCAACGCCGCAACATCGCCGTGGGTGATGAACCGCTGGGAGTATGGCCCGTGGTTCCAGAGTTTGAATCCGGGGGTTGCAAGCACGATGACCCCGTCTTGATCGCCTTTCATCCGGTGGACCGTGCTGAAGACGACATCGGCGTCATCGGTCACACTCGGGATGTCTGGTCCGTTTTGTGGCGCTGCCCGAAACGGGGCAAGAAGGTCGACGAGTTCGGCCGGTGTATACTGCGTGTCAGCTTCCCAGTCGGCGACGGTGCTGGTGAGCGCGTCGAGTGCGGCCACCCGCTGCTCTGGTGAGGGACCTGTGACATGGTCGCCGGGGTCGGCCCGGAGTGCGAGCTGTTCGATGATGTCTTCGAGATACACCGATGCGGGGACGCGGTGAAATCGCCCCAACTGGCCGCGAAGATCCCGCAGGCCACAGAGTATCTGTCGGGTGTCTGCGTCAAGGTCGTCGGCCGCACAGATGGCGTCGAGGTCGTAGTCGGCACGCTCAAACCGATCGTGTGATGCACCAAATTCGAACGCCGAGTCGGTCAACAATGCGCGTGTCTGCTCCGGATCGGTCGGCGCGGTGAGCCAGTCACAGACAGCAAGCACCGCTTTGACGGCGTCACACGCAAAGAGTCTCGAACTGGCGTTGTGGACGGTTAGTCCCTCGGCCTCGAAGGCGTCTTTGTACGCCGCCATATGCCTTCGATTGCGAAAGACGACCGTCACCGACTGTGGCGATCCGGTCTCGTCGGTGAGGGTGCCATCAGCGAGTCCGCGGGCCAGATACGTCGCTAGGATGTTTGCCTCACCGCCGCGGCCGTCGGGGGCGACCCACTGGGCAGAGTTGGGGGCTGCCAAGCCTGTGAACGCGGCGACGTGGACACTCGGGTCGTCGGTGGAAGCTCGGTCTGCATCGAGGCCGGGGTAGGCCGTTTCGAAGTCGCTGAGTCCTCCGCGCGTTGGGTCGTCGAAGACGGGTCCGATGATGGTGTTGATGCCGGCGGCGATGTCTGGTGTTCCTCGGTACGTTGTGGCGGCTGTGACCGTCTCGTGGGTGTCCCAGTCGATACCGAGATACTGGCCCTCACTACAGGCGTTCGCGAACACCGATGGGTCGGCGTGTCGCCAGCGGTAGATGCTTTGGAGCGTGTCACCGCAGGCAAGCACGCGCATCGACGGGGTCACGAGGTGTGATACCGCCGCGTGCTGGATGGTGGAGATATCCTGGGCTTCGTCGATGATCACACTGTCGAGCCGCGCGTGGTACCGCTGTCGAAGGGCTGTATGGCGGTCGGTCGTCGGGGTGTCGCCATCGACTGGCCAGTTGCCATCGAACACGCTTGCCACGTAGCAGGCGACATCGGTGTGCGACACAGCGCCGTACTCGCGGATCCGGTCTCGGTACTCCTCGCGGTATGCTTCAAGGACCTCACAAAACGTTGTCAGCGTCGCGTCCCAGGCGTCATACAGCCGCTGGTCAGCTGCAACGAGTTCGGTCCACTCGTCGGCCGTGCGTTTGGCGTCGGTGGTGGCCGCGACGCTCTCGTCGGTGTAGTCGGCGATTGTTTCGAGGATGTCTGCGCGACTGGTGGGTCGTCCCTCGGGATACACCGCGTCCTGTGTTGTGCGGAGTTTTGTTTCGAATGCCCCTGTCGTGAGACGCTGATCGCGGCAGTATCGCACGGCGTCGGCAAGCATCTCTGCAGGGCCGTCGGACCAGTCGTCAGCTGGATAGGCCGCTTCCAGTTTGGTGATCGCGGCGGCGTAGGTGGGATCTGTCGCGATGGCGTCGTAACACCCTGTGTGCACCTTCGATAGCAACGCCTCGTTGCCGACCGTCGGCGTCTCCTCGAACCCGAGATCGCCAGCGAGGTCGCTGAACACCCCTCGCAGAATGCCGTCGACGGTACCAATATACGGTGCCTGGCGCACCCGCGACACGAGATACTCCACATCCGTCTCGGAGAGTGCCGTGGCGTCGGGAATGAGCTCGTGGGCCACGATCTCGCGGATATGCTCACAGACATCGGGGACGATCGCGGCCGCCTCGTCGGTGTTGAACGACATCACGGCAACGGACTGTGCAGGCGTTTGGTCGCCGGCGACGTACCGTCGGATGATGGCTTCAGCAGCGACTCGATGGACGGTCATCGATTTGCCAGCACCGGCGACACAGTTCATCGTATACAGGCCTGCCTCGGCGTCGACGAACTGGTCTCTGATCGTCGCCTGTGCGTTCCGTAGTTCGCGTGGATCGTCGTCGTCGTTACTCATTACTGATTGGTGGGTGTCGTCGCCGCACTTGTGGTGAGGAGATCGGCGATCGGCTCAGGGAGATGCTGTTCGGTGCTTACCAATCGGGTCCGAGCTTGCTTGGAGACCGTCTTCATCTCTCGTGACGCGAGAAACGGCGAGGGGTGGACCTCGGTGCCGTCGGCGGTCTGGGTGTACCGCGTCACAATCACGCCGTCTGTAGCGGCACGCATCGCGTCGGCGAAGTGATCACGATCGCGGCCGTCTCCCCACGCCGTTCTGGGGGCGACGGTGGCGGTCGTGCCAGCCCCAGAGAGGACGGCTTCCTGCAGTTCGGGGGGAACGACGCTGTCTGTCTGTGTCGGCCAGTCCGCTGCTGTCACGCCGACCGCGATGACGAACGGGACCGATAGCGCCCACACGTCGTTTGCCTCCATGATGTCGAGCGCCCGTGCGTTCGAGTGCTCGCGCCGGCCCGGACGTTGTGTCGCGAGGAGCTCACACAACTCCTGTACAGCTGCCCATGATTGTGAGACGGTCCCGTCAGCAAGCCACTCTTGGTATTTGTGTGTGACTTGCTCGACGAGCGTTGTGACTCTGCGTGTCGCTCGCGCCGCTGTCTCTGTCTCGATGAGTGCCGGTGCATCCGACTGCTGTCGGGCGGGCACGCTTGTCTCGCGGTATGCGTCGATCGCTGTTGTGAGTACGTCGCTGATTGTTCTGGGAGTCGGGTCCCGATCAGCATGCGTCTGTATCCAGTCAGAGTACGTTGTGAGTCGCT
The DNA here is from genome assembly GCF_004114995.1 of Halorubrum amylolyticum. GTDB lineage: Archaea > Halobacteriota > Halobacteria > Halobacteriales > Haloferacaceae > Halorubrum > Halorubrum amylolyticum. The sequence goes on along the minus strand of NZ_SDJP01000005.1, from coordinate 100,129 downwards.
CGTCGGTGGTGTGGGTCCGCACTGTCTCGGCCCAGTCGGCGATCGAGTGGTGCCCGGACGGGAGGTCGTCGACGCGTGATTGGATCGTTGCGTGGTCGATGGGCCACGATTCGGAGGCCATCGGTGGGGCCCAGCGTTGTGTAAGGGGTGCGACTAGGGTCTCTTCGGAGACGTCGTCATCGGCAAAGAGTCGACAGAGCGCCTCGATCAGTGCGTACGGTTCCGTTCGTGTCACACGCAGCTGTGTCCATAAGACCGGTGTCAGTCCATACTGGATGGCGGCGCGGGTGAGCGGCTGTTCGTACGGATCGAGGTCACGGGCCACCACGACGATGTCGCGGACGTCGACGCCCTCATCGCGTAGCCCGCGGATCGTCGCCATCACGGCGCGTGCTTCACCACGGCGTGTCGGTGCGGTGAGTTCGACGATGGGACACGACGGCGGTTCTCGGTCAGCTGTGAGCGATGTGGGGTGCGTGTGAGTCACAGATCACCCTCCTGGCCTGGCGACGCAACGGCAAGGAGATCCGGCAGTCGCTCAGAGAGATACTCGCCGGTTCCAGGCCGGAGGTGGATCTCGATATCCACGTCTGTCGCCGTACAGAGCCCATGCAGGAAGTCGGCGTGTGGTGCCGAGATGCTGCTGACACCGACGAGCGAGACGCGTTCGATGTCGGCGTAGCAGGCAGTCCACGTGTCACCATCCGATCGATCGAGGTGTCGTGTTGCCCGTCGCACGAGGGCCGTCTTCGAGACCGCTTTGGCTGTCCGACCGCGAAGCCACGTTTCGACGGCGAGGCCGCCGTCAATCAGTGTGGTCGCATCGTCCGCGATCGGGTGTGCAAAGTCATCGGTGATGTCCCGGAGCGCCTCGATCCGCGTTGGGTGAAAGTTCGTCATCGACTCGATCTCTGAACGGACCTGTTCGAGGTGCTGTGGACCGGTGTCTCGGCGGGCAGCAAGTAGGGGGCGGAGCCCCGGAGGCTGATCAGCGGGATCCGCCGGAATCGACTGGAGAATCGCAAGGCGATCAACGCGGTCGAGACTCGTTGGTGTTAGCGAGGCGGCTTCGAGGAGGTCTTCTGCGACCGTTTCTGGATCGACGAACGCAAACGCATTGTGGGGGCGTGCCGCGTCTCGAAGCCGCCGCTGTAGGTTTCGGTGGTGTAACTCGGTCGGCGCGAGGACCAGCTCCGTCGGCGTCGCCGTTCGCTCGGCGCGGTCGAGGAGGCGCTCTTCCTCGCCACTATAGACCGACACCTGCGAACTCACGTCGCTTGCAGTCGTGTCGAGGCGGTGTGTAGACATCAGAGCGATTCGGATTTGGGGTACAGCGAGCTTGTAATAAGTCCCTTGGCACGGAGCGAAAGTGGACCGCCACAGGCTGTGTGTGCGTTCACCGTTCGTCCCCCTGTTTGCCTGGGAGTTCCTGGTTTCGTTTCGTAACCAACTCGTCTATTGATGCCAGCATCTCCGCTGAGACCGTTTCTGGATCGGCAACGGGGATGGCCAACCGTGAATGCGATGCGCGGAAGACTAGTTCCTCGGAGAAGTGGTTAAGATAGCCGAGTCCGAGCCGATTGGCCATTGCCTGCATCAGATCTTGGAATTGCTTAAAATTCGGCCCCCCATGTGAACCGAGGCGGCGACGGTTCTCAACCACTGGATCAAAGACCCAGTAATCGAGTGGCTCCCCATCAAACTCCAGTTCTCGGTAGCGCAGTAGCTGTGCAATGCCATCTGCATAACTTCGGCCCGAGTATCCGTGCAATGTTTTGATTTCGATCCCAATGCGGCCGATGGCTGGATGCTCAACGAGGAGATCGATCCGGCCAGAGCCATCGTCAGAGAATCGTTCTGTTGCTGTCGTCCAGCCACCAGCCTCGAAGTGTTCGATGAGTCCCGCTGTAACGTCTTCTTCGATATGGCTGTCAATGTCTTCCATTAGCGATCACCGCCTCGAATCGTCGCGGAGTACTGCGTCTGGTCGGGTGTCTGTTCGGTTCGGACTGCGTGTGTTGGAGTGTACATTGTCTGTTGGAGTGTCGGCGTCGCGTCTGGTCGCCAGAGCCACCAGCTAGAGGTTACTCGTTCAGCTGTCGGGTGGAGACCGGTGTGTCTGCATAGTCGGTTCAGCCAGGCGTGTGGCTGGCGTGTGTTCACCGGAACGGGTTGCGATGCGCTGTAGGCGGTGCGTGCTGGTGGTCGTGACACGGCCGTGCCGTATCCACTCCACCACACCGGAGTGGGCAGTGGTTCGGCCTGCCCCTCCGGCGTCACTGTTGGCGTTACCGTCCATTTCTGGCGTGAACTGGCCGGAACAGACTGCACTCGGCATAGGTTTGCAATCGTCTCGATGTGCCGGTCGTAGCTACTCCCGGAGATCCCCGCCCGGTTAATCAGTTCACTCCGACCGCACGGCTCAGCTGTTCGGAGGAGCGTCGCGTACAGCTTGGTCGCCGTCGGCGGGAGATCTGGGCGGAACCGATCGGCCGGAAGCTGTGCTGCAGCCCGTTCAACCGCGTCGCTATCGGGGCCGTCACCTGTGTGTGTGATGGCCCGCAGAAGACTCTCTGCGGCGTCGTACGGCGACGCCCGGGCTGGTGACTCCGACGGGCCGAACGACCGGAGACAGCGCCGGACGAGCCGCCGGCGGGTGCTGGTAGCCCACTCAGTGTCGGTGGCACCTGCAATGTCGTCGACGACATCGCGGATGGCGCTGTAGGTGGTTCCATCACGGACCGCGATCGCGAGCTCCGGTGCGGCTTCAGTCCCGTCGGCGATCGGCTCGCGAACCGCATCGCTGGTTGCATCCAACACTTCCGTGAGTGTCGGCTGTAACGCGGTCATCGTCGGACCCGCAAGCACCCACGAAGCGGTCATATCCACCGTGGCACCTTCCTCAACCTCGTACGGAAGGCGTCGCTTCAGCTTCGACGGACGCGTTTCAAACAGCATCCGATACCCCGAGTGAACCCCGTAGACGGTCTGTTTCGGCACCGTGTGCCGGAGGAACGCACAGAAGTCGTGCCGTCGATTGTCGTCGGCGGCGAGCGACGCCGTATCCGGGACCCGGAGTGTGATCGTGAGATCGATGCCCGCAGCGTGGTACAGATGGGTGGCCGTCGCAACCAGCCCGTGGAGATCCTCGAACAGCGATCCACGGGCGACTGTGTCGCTACTTCCAACGAGGCGGGCGAGCCGAGCGAGGTGTCCGTCGCGAACGGTTGTGACACGCTGTCGCCAGATGTCGTACTGTTCCTCGCTTTCGCTGAACCAGCCGACTTGGTGACCCCGACGGAGCGTTCGACCCGGATCGTGATCCGTGACACCGTCGTGGATCGACGCGAACTCACGACCAACTCGGGATGGCGTGAGGATCTTACTCAGCGCTTTGTCGCTGAGTAAGGCAGCCGCGAGACGTCCCAACGTGGCGAGGGGTCCACCCCACTGGGCAACAACAACCGCCCCGTTGCTGTGGTGGCTCAGGTACGTGACCCGGCCGTCGTCGAACGGTGTGAGGTCGTCGTCGACGAGTGTGACTCCGTCGCCGCGGGCTGCGGCGGCAAATCGCCGGTGGATCGACTGGGCATCGAGGGATCCATCCGGTGGCTGTAGCCATTGGACGTAGTCGGCCTCGCCGTCTGGGTCACCGGTCGTCGCGACCCACTCATCGATTGCGGTGGGTGTGTCCTCTCCATGGCCCTCCCGGCGGGGGGACACTGTACTTGTAGACTCGTGAGTGGTCTCGGTAAGACCTGTATCGAGTCGGCGCTGATTTGGATGCACAAGCTCGTTGTCAGCGTCGAGAAACTGGCTGACCGCCGTTTCGCCACGGTCGGAGAGTCGAACCGTGTTGTGCTGACCGCGACGGTCGACGGTGACGAGGCCACGATCTTCGAGATCGAGGACATACCGGCTGACGGTTCCCGCCTCGATGTCGATTGCGTGATCGTGTTCGAGATCCCGGTAGCGACGGCCATGGGTGGCAGTGAGGTTGCCGAGGAGTCGCCGTTTCCCCGGCGTTGTGGTGAGGCCATCGAGTGCCGTCCACGCCGGGTGTGCGTCTGTGGGCGCTTCCTGGTTGCGACTGCGGGGGCCACCACGACGGGACCGATCCCGGTCGTCAGTAAGATCGAGGTGGATCGCACTCCACCGTGGGTAGCGACGCGTCAGCTCACGCTGGAGTGCCGGCGACGCGACGACGCGCACGTCGAAGCCGTCGCCGAGGACGGCGATCGCCGCGAGCGCGCGAACGCCCGTCCGGCGATCGGTGAGATCCGTCCACGCCTTTCCGTCGAGTAGCAGGGTGAGCGGCTGCGGGTCGTTGTCGAGGTCGCGGTGGAGCGCGACCGGCCCCTTCGCGAGTGCGCCAAGGTCACCGTTGACCGGGCCACGACCGGTGCCCACAGACTCGACAGTGTCGGTGAGGTCGGCGTAGCGCTCTCGATGGTACGCCGACAACGCATCGGGGTCGACGTCGACGTACGTGAGCGCAAGCGCCGCGATCGCGCGTGTGTAGGCGACGGCCTCGGCGGTGTCGTCACCCCACGTGTCCGTGGTGGTGGTCCACTCTGGGTGTATCGCAGAGAGGATCGCCGAGCTTGCCCGAAACGGGTCGTCGCTGGTAGCGTGCTGGCGGACAGTCTGTTGGCTTCGTGGCCGGAGGGCAGTGAGTAGCTCCGGGACCCACTCAGTCAGTCGTGGTGAGACTGCTGGACAGACGATCCCGTCAGTGGATATGTCGGAGTCGCTGGTGATGAGCCGGACCCCTCGCTCAGCGGCCGCGGATTGACGTGTCGTCACCAGTGATCACCGCAGTGTGTGGTGCGTCACTCGCAGTGACCTGCAGCTGGTGCGGCGAGTCGCCATCACTCGTGGCCCCCGTCTGGTCGTCCGCCATCAGACCGGGCGTGATCCCGGATCGCCGTTAGGAACGGCGTTGGCTCCCGCTGTCTCGTGTGCTCGGGCTCCCGTTCGGTGGGCGTGTCCGGATGGACGTGTGTGTCAGTTGTCGTCGTCGGGCTGGTGACGACGATAGTCGGATCGAGGAGGACGTACGACGTCGATTGCGTTTGGGCGTCTGCACACGTCCCCATGTGTCCCGTGACGACGTGTTCGCGAACGCCACGCGTGAAGACGGTCGGATGCGTGTGGCGATCGGCTTCGCACATGAGGTAGCCAATCTCGTAGGCAGGTTCGCCTGCCGCCCGGTAGGCGTACGCGGTGACATCGTCGCCCTCGTGGAAGGACCGGCCACAGACTTGGCACGCGAGGTACTCAGTGTCGAGGGGGATGCGCGCGAGTTGGTGGCTGTCTGTGGGTAGTGGGTGGCCGTTGGTCATTGGTTCTGCCCCTCCGCAGTGGTGTCGCTACGGTGGCCACCTTGCCACGCCTGGCGAGCGGACAGCGCGCGGCGGGCGGTTTCGGTGAGGGTGTACTCGATGGTGTGCAGATCGTGTGCCTGCTTGGTGACGAGACCACGGTCGACGAGGTCGTCGAGTGTCTCACAGAAACAGCCGTGTTCGATCGGCGTGGTGTAGTAGCCGTTGAGCGCCTCCTTCAACGGGAGACTCTCGCTCGTGCCTCGCTGAGAGAGTACCCAGAGGAGGTCGCGGTGGCGTGCTGAGAGATCGGCGAACAGGTGGGTGGTGTCGCTCTCGGAACGGGTGTTATTCATTCTGGCCCTCCACGGTGTTCTCGTAGAAATCGCTGAACGCGGTCGCACACGTGCGACAGAGTGGGCCGTCGAAGGTAGCGTCGTAGCCGTCCGCCGACGCCTCACATAGTCTGCAGCCGTGGTTGGTGTTCTCGTACAGTTCCTCGGTCGTCGCGCAGGGCTTAAGCCCCGCAGTTGCCTTTATTGGCATGGTTCTGTGGTTCAGCACAGAACCCGACCCGGTTGGGCGCTTAGGACGCCGCGACCGGGGTCCTACATTTTCTCACATTGCCGAGAGTTTCTCACTCGGGCTCCGTGAGCATTACTCTATGCTGAAAGCATTTATAGTTGCTGGACAGTCTATTTAATGCTTTCATCAATATGAGTTGCTATTCGGTCATAATACAGCGGAGGGCAACTGGATATCTTTCATGAGACATTCTGGAGACTGGATGACCCTTGTCGATGATAGGGTCCTTGAGTATCTATCTGAACATGAGTCCGGTTCTCCGGCTGAAATGAAGCGCGAAGGCCCGATCAACTACTCACGACAGTACATCGATAAACGCTGTAAACGGTTAACTGAGGAAGGTCTAGCCAAACATTTCGGTAACGGGATATACGTCATCACTGACGATGGAGAAGCCTATCTCGACGGTCGCCTCGACACCCAAGAATGGCGCTACATCGATGACGATGCCGGCGATGTGACCGCTACCGACAGCGGTGACGTTCCCGGAGAGTCCAACGGGGGCGCAACCTGAATGCGGTCTTTACCCTCTTGGATGGTCCAACTCGACGATCGCATCCTCGAACAGCTCGCCGAAGAGGGTGACGCCGACGCCTGGGAGATCGGCTTCGATCTCACCGGCACCGTCAGCCCCGGTCGCGTCACCGAGCGCTGTAAGGTGTTGCTCGACGCCGAACTCGTCGATCGCTACGAGCAAGAGATCGTTGAGGGGCGGTTCGAGACCTACTGGACGATCACGACATGGGGCCGGCTCTATCTGAATGAGGATTCCGACCCCGGACTCGACGTTCCCGAGCCCGGTCCCCGGCCGCCTCACGCCACTAGGCCGGGTTGGTGGGCGGGGTTTTGATAAAGCGTGAGCCTGGACACCTCAGCAGTTGCTTTTCGAATTCTTGAGATAGTCTCGATACTGCTACCGCTCGTTTTGGTTCTTCTTCAAGTGTCTATTCAGTACTACAGAGACGAGAGCGTGGAAACGAGGCCAGTTGAGCAGGGAGTTATTTTTATTTCGATTGGCCTCGCCGGTGTGGTATTGGTTTCTGCTGGTTTTAGTGCCATTGATATACTGACGCAACAGGATTACGCTACGTTGATTACAGACACTCTAACACTCGTTCAGAGCGCTCTTTTTCTTCTCATCTTACCACTTTCATTCATCGTACTCGGGGCGATTACCGATATAGCTAGAGAGACCGATTTCACCGCTATTCGCTTATCGAGGAACCCCAATCAAAAAGGCTCACATACAGAGCAAGTATCAAACACCCCCAGTACAGATGATGAAACGAAGGAAAGCGAGGAATCAGAACATGAGCAGTAACTCTCCTAGGTTTGTCGATATTCTTGGACTCGGATTGATCCTCTACATATTCTATTATTTCCTTACGCAGGTAGCCCCTCTTCTCGCGGAAACTAGCTTCGGCCGACAGTTCCTCAATAGCCTCCAAACAATCGGGCTTGCTTTGGCTGTGATGATTGTCACGTATGTCATCGTGACAATCTACGCGAACAGCCAATAAGGATCCAATAGAAGTAGTTCAGCCTCGGTTCACTCGGAACGCTCACAGCGCCGCCGCACGCGCTATGAAATTCCAATCAGTTCGCAACTGTGCGAATCGTCTGAGGTACACCTTAGCTTAGTTCGACTCATGTCGGTATACATTTTCGTTTTGAGTTCGATCGATACAAAAGCCGAAGAATAATCCAGCCGACTACTGTATAGTACGACAAGAATGAATGAAGCCAAGCTACAAGAGTGCTCTCCGACTGTCACGAGGACACTAGAGAACTTGGAGGAATTCTACTCAGAGACTGAGGAATATCGCGTCCGACATGCGCCAGCTTTCTGGATATTAGATCGTTTTGATAGCGATAAAGCAGAAATTTTCCTGAATCAGTTCGGAGAAGATCTGGACGCGAATTTCGCTGATTATCTTCTAGTTGAGCTCAGCAATATCCTCACACCGCTCTACAGGCTCTATATTGAAAATCAGAAGCCGAAGTCTTGTACTGAACACATTGAATTGATTCATAATGTACAAAAGAAAAAACAACAATTCTCAGGACATATTGCTAATGAACATCCAAGACAATTCCGTTCACTTGTACACATCGATCCAGATTCTGAGGCAACACAGAGAGCCTGTAATCATTTCTTAGAGAACTACAACGCGGATGAGGATTATAATAAACAGGATATCAATAGCATTCCGGGTATTCTTGGGCTTATGGAACTTAATTATCAAAAGTATGAGAATATAACCCGAACATGGTTACAATATATTGAAGATCTAATAGTTGACGACCACACAACCATTGTAAATAATCGCGTGATTCTAGCAGGAGAGCTTTTAGAAGCCTCAATACAGCATCGTAAATACTCACTTCCTCAAAGTGTTGCTACTTCTATTGAATCCCGACTTGTTGACTACTGTGCTAACTTCAATCAAACTGTAGAAGAATCTGATTTTGATGACCTAACAAGTGAGGACTATTACACGAAAGAAGAACGCTCCTACGGAGCGGTAATGACACCTTCATATGTCGTGAATTCACTGACTGCGATCGGCCACGGATACAGTGTCTCTGGTTTCGAACGTGAATGGGAAAACCGTCTCTCGGAGAAAGAACAGGAACGAACTAGATCTAAATTCGTCTCCACGTTGCCTGCGATGGAAATGTGGGGTCGTAAACGAGAGATCCAGCAGAAAGCAGAGTCGATGATTAATTCCTCAGAGGAGGAACTCCGCATTTCTTCACTTCGAATTGACATGCTCCATGAGGATCTAATTGACATCGTAGAATCCGACACAGATGTCGAAGTGAAAATACTCACTAACACGGGTTCATCGCGGGGGGAACGACGAAAGATGGCGAATGCCGTAATGAACGAGCTGGCTCGTCGGACCAAAGGCAACGTGCATGAACACCAGTTGGTACATGCCCGGATGGTTATCGCGGACGATCGGGAGCTATTGGTTTCATCCGCCGATCTCACGCGAGATCAGCTCGCAGACGAATTTAATAGCGGCATCTATACGAAAGATCCCGACGCGGTAGAACAAGCTATTGAGGCCTTCGATGAAATGTGGAGTAGCGGTGATAAGTTGAATCCCCGAAATAGCTAGCTGCTATTATAGAAGTTTCAGAGGACACGAATTTGGCTCAGTCACCAACCGTCCCCTTGACGATCTCGATCTCCTCGTCGGTCACTCGTACCGTTCGTAGACGCTCTCGTCAATAAGCCGGTCCGTCTGCTCGATCTTCACATCGAACTCCTCGGCGCGCTCCTTCGTCTCTAGGTAGTTCTCCAAATCGTCGGCCACGTCGTCGACAGCCGGCAATGCGCTCGTCTTCAACTGATCGACGAGCGAGTCCTCAGTCGTCGGATACTTCGGTAGGGTTCGGACACGTACGAGCGTGCAGAGACCTACTGGTCGGTCACGGCGTGGGATCACGGCTACGTCGATGTCGATCTCGTTCGGCCGCTTCCGGCGCTTCGACGGAGCTACGCTACGCGGCCAGACTGGTGGGCCGGGTTTGGATAAGAGATCCCGCGAATACCGATATGTGAGTGGTAAGTAGTTGGATGTTGAAGATGCTTCCTCTACGTCTGTCAAACGTAAAAAAGAGATTATGCTGGAACTATGTAGAGTATTTGTGATCACCACCGCTGCCAACAATTCCTAGAGCTTCTTTCCCTCTGCTAAGCTTTTCCTCGGTCTTGGTTAGTTCAGATTCTCCCATCCGAATGCATTCATATCTCGCATCTCGGCTGATGTCTTCTAAGAACCGATAAATCTTGTATGCTGTTCGATCTATACCATTACATCTTTCAATATTATCTTTCCTTTCTTTATGTGTATTTGATGAATAATTATAGGACTCAAGAATCTCTTCAATATAATGAACGTAGCTATAGAACCGTATAGTCACGATCCAGTTCCGGTTTTCTGGTTCAGATGAATCGAGAGAATCCGCAAGCTCTTCGTTCTCTCTTGCTCCCGAAATGTGGGAGAAATCGCTCATTTAGTGCTGTATATCCTCATGCTTTTTTCACTCACACTCGGGCCTGTTTCACTGTCAACTGTCACACGGAAGTTGACACTAGTCATTGGGAATCTGCTTTTTACTGTGAGTTCTATCTCATAAAGATCGTCCATAGTGTCGTAGTCCCGTTCATTTAGGACGGTCCATATCTTGAGTTCAGACTCATGAACCTGATCAAGATATACTTCAGTTACTGAAGGAATGCCTACGATTTTTGCCAGGTAGAACAGAGGCTCTGGTGGGATTCTTTCAACATTGAGGGTGTCGTCATGGTCTTCTAGCTCTCCAAGCTCCCAAAGGAGAACATCCTCATATGGAAGATCTAGCTCACTCCCGCTCTGCTGGACTATGCCTGAAACTTGGCTCTCTTCGCTATGTATAACTTCTTTACCACGTGATGGCCCTGCCGTGTCTCCCCAGCCAGGAGTGTCTTGTTCTATTTCCATGTTATAACACCTCTTCTATGAGCGTTTTAGTCTGCTCCAGCCTTCCGCCAACAAACGAATCATCAACACTGTCTTCGATTTCTTCGTCTAATTCATATGTTGATGTCGCCGTGGTATTTGATTCACGGTCCTGAATTATATGATCTACTCCATCATGATCTAGTCGCATCCCTGTGACTCTGAACTCTGTTGATTCCTTAATCGGGAGTTCCAATTCTACGAACTCTCTAGAACTCTGATAAAACACCGTTATTTCGTCAGCGGTAACTGATTCAATTTCCTCTAGTATCTTATTTAATATCGATTCAGCGTGCTCACAGTTGTCCCCAGAGACAGTCAGTCGAACGCTCAGTTCATTATCAGCGTCAACAGCCAATCGGAGTCGTGTTGGGATATCTTCATGATAAAACTGAATCGAGATCCCCTCGTCTCCTTCTGAATCTAACTCGGTATCCTGGTCGGTAAAGACATCTCCAAAATCCACATCCCGAAGTTTAATTAGCGTTTCCAGTGCGTCGTCAGTAGATTCAAATCCACCATACGCAAGGATAGAAGCCCAGACATCCGGCTCATCTTCGATCTGTTCATCGCTCATAGTTTCCTCGTTGTGTATACGAAATCGTCCATTGTGCCTACAAGTTGCGTCTGCGGTAATAAAATCTGGTACATCGTACCCAAGTCGAAAGGTAGACGACAATTTTCACCTTCCCGAAGGTTACTCGCCGACAGCCTTCTCAACGATCTCGATCTCTTCGTCGGTCAGCCCGTACAGCTCATACACGATCTCGTCGATAAGCTGGTCCGTCTGCTCGATCTTCGCGTCGAACTGCTCGGCGCGCTCCTTCGTCTCCAGGTAGTTCTCCAGGTCGTCGGCCACGTCATCGACGTCGGGCAACTCGATCGCCTTCAGCCGGTCGATCAGCGAGTTCGTTTTCGTCGCCGTCTCGCGGAAGTTCGCGAAGCCGCCCGCCTCGTCGACGGCGACCGGCACGAAGTGATCGATCAGGTCCGCCTCCCGTTCGGTGAGATCCGTGATCCGGAACGCCGGCAGGTACTCCGTCTCCGTGTAGCCCCACTGATCCGTCTCGTGTGCGTCTTCCTCGTCGGGCTTGTAGCGAGCTGTGGCTTCTACGAGGACCGTGTTGGTGGACTCCCGACCGGTCCGAGCAGAGCCGACCCGAAGTTTCTCACGCGATTCGGCCGTTTCCCCGAGGATAGTAGTCGAATTACCAACCGGCTGAATGAGGCCGCTATCCGTCAGCGATACCTCCGTTTCTGTGGTACCAAAGTGCCCCAAGATATCGAGCGACAACTGCACCCTCCGGTCGTTGTAATCACGAATGGTGGTTAACAGCGCACCCAGGAGATCCCTAGCAGACACGGGATTTGTAAGATCCGCCTCTACCAATTTCGACTCTATGTCAGAGAGATCCGGCTGCTCTTCTATCTCGATATTACTCTCTTCGCCGTCTTCTGGGAGCTTTTGGATGGGAATCTGCCGCACTTGCTCGGGATACACGCTTGAGTAGCTCCCTTGGAGTGTTCCAGTCGCCAGGAACGTTGCGAAGTAGTAGCTGATCAGCTTTGAGTTCAGGAGCGTTCCAAGGAATTTGATTGTGTACTCGTCTAATGTCTCTAGAATCTCGTAACCCTGTGGACTGCGGTGGTTCAGTATCTCTTCGTCCCAGTGAACTACCTGGAGAATATTGTGATTTGTATAGAAGCCCGAGTCGTCGTAACAACTTTTAACACTACTTCCAGCGCCGCTGATACCTGAGACCATCACCTTCTCACTCTCAAACAACTCCTCGAATTTTGGCCGGTGGAAGTGTTCCTTGTACTCGTCATACATCATGTAATCGCCGTTCCATTCTATTCTGTGGCGGCCGATCTCTGATCCAGAAACGTACTTGACATGGCCCTCACCGGCTTCTTGCGTCAATACGTCATCCTTTCCGAAATCACGCGGGCTGTCTTCAGCACTATGCGCAACGACTCCGGGATTCACACAGCATACCTCTCGCAAACGGACGCCTCCCGATTCCATTCTATTCTTAATGTTCAGATCTAACGGCGAGATATCCAGGCGGAGTGAGTTATTCGAGAATTCTAAGAATTCCCGGGGATCTAGCGAATGCTCCACAGAGAACTCTGAGTCACGGTATTGGACAATATCGCACTCTTGATTTCTGCTCTCCGGGGAGAGGATATACACCATACACTGTCGATCAACCTCTGGGAAGACTTTCTGCTCACCAAACCCAATTAGCTTCGTCAGAGTGTGTTCCTCGATGAGTTTCTCACGAAGTACGGAACCGTACTTTTCGGTGCCCAACGTGGACGGCGTGATGAAAGAGTGATATCCGTCGAGTCGAGTGAGGCTGATTGATTTCGCGATGAAAAGGACGAACAGGTCCCAATGACCAGTTGTCACCTCTGGGTACAGTCTTTCAAGTTGCTCTGGAAGGTCTTCGTCCGTTTCAGTAATCTCCCAGTTTGATACCCAAGG
>NZ_SDJP01000005.1:80120-87044 GCF_004114995.1 Halorubrum amylolyticum | reverse complement strand
TTCCCAATGGAAGAATTGGAGAAGATACCCGAGAATTCGCCAATTACTACATCGTCGCCGGAGTGAGGAACTACTAGCCTACCACCGCCCTCACGTCCCACTTCGGGTTAGTAGGCTCTGTTGAAACCCTCAACAGGTGACACACTCTGAACCGATTGCGGTCAATACAAACGCGGCACTTACCATCGTGATTTGTAGTTTGATATCTTGGCACTGTGTTTCTGCCCTGGGTTGCGTTGGTTTCTCGCCGTTGCTGGATACACCACCGCAAAAGGTTAGGAGCTATGCGAAGTTGGGAGTATTATGGCCATTGTCTACAGATTTCGCCCAATGAAATATTTGATTGACGACGACCGTGATAATGACTACCGCGAGCTTGAGAACCAAGAGATGGCACTTTCCTCACCACGATATTTTAACGACCCCCTTGAGGGATATCAAGATGTGTTTTGGGAAGGAGATGAAGTCTTGTGGGAGAACCTGCTCCGACATTATCTGTTGAATTTACATCAGGCAGTCATAACGTGTGCGCTTTTTGACGATGGAGAAGATCTCAATGAATATGCCATTGAACCCAAGCTCACTCGTGGCGATCTCTCCACAGATAAGCGTCGCCAACAATTCGACTCCATATGTCAGTCGTTTTTCGAAGCGAAAGGATTCGAAAGAGTTGCTTCAAGTCTAGCTTCCCTGCCAGAGCCACTGAAGAGAAACAATCTCAAACAGATCTTGTCAGTCATCCACCGCTCGGCACTCAAGTCTGTATTAGAGAGAATGAGGGCATCGGGAGTGATTCCGGAAGGGTGGCCTGAGGTTACGAATTCAGGTGGCTCTGAAACCGTTGAGAGACTGTTGGATGCTATTTCTGCCGCTATGGCTGATGAGGATGAAGAACTGTTAGAATCAGTAGCGTCGCTAGTTGGACCCTTAAAATCGCATATGTACCTACAACAGGCGGTGCAGACGGGGGTCGAGCAGCTTGAACTACAACATAAGAAATATCATCTTTTACACTACTCATTTCCCGACCGGTATATTAGAGAAATAACCAACTCACTTATTCACACGAATTGGCATACGTTGTGTTTCGCAAGGGAATGTGCAAGTCCTCCAATGTGGGCTACGTATGCAGACGAACATAGAGGAGCCGCGTTGATGTTCCGCGCAGACTGCCAAACTGACGAGTCATGGGGGAAGATGAATGTCAGCGAGAGTGCTGGTTCGGAACCTAGCTCGGGGGAGATCACAGCACCTCTGTATACTGTTGACTATGAATCTCCACCGCCAGAAGTTGACTTCTTCCGGTTTTTAGGTAGGCTCCCGCTCCCAAAACTTGAGTCAGCGTGGCATTCCACGCCGGATGGCAGAACTAGTAAGATGATGGACGAAATCATAGATGATCTAGATGCTTGGCGAGAAAACCTTTGGGACCATTTCCACAGCATGTCGACGAGAAAGCTGAGCAAATGGGAACATGAACAAGAAATTCGCATGGTGCTTCCCGATCTGTTGGAATCAGAGGGGTCTCATCGTAAGGTCACATATGATATGTCCCAACTTGAAGGAATTGTATTCGGCCTTCGTACTTCACTTGAGGATCGTTTTGAGGTGATGAAGATTATCTCTGAAAACATCCAAGATGGTGATTCCTCTCCTGTTGAATTTTATGAGATGGTTTACGACGGCAAGGACTTCAGAAAAGTCAAGCTAGATGTAGTCTAGTGTTGCTCAGGTACCACGTCTCAATGAGTGTGGAATCAGGTTAATCCAACCCCTTCAGCGACTGGCTGTTTCAGCTCAGGTCGTGTTTGAAGAATGGGTTTCTGACAATCCAATTGAATCCGATCAGCAACCAAAACTTCTGGTATACGCTCTTCTGTAGGAGATTGTTGATACTGTTGAGCTGTCGCTGTGGAGTCGAAGAGGACAAGGACACCGCGTCAGCGGTGTCCGACACGAATGATTCCGCTGGATGTGTTTGGGTCGGAATCGGTCGCAGCGGACCTGTTACAGCAGGTTCGCTGGCGTGACGGTGTTTCCTGTCCTCGCTGCCGTTCTGACCGAACGGTCAGAAACGGCAGCTACGGGCACTTTCAGCGGTATCTCTGTAAGGATTGCGGCCGCACGTTCAACGATAAGACCGGCACGATCTTCGCTCACTCGAAGATCGCACTCCGCAAGTGGCTGTTTTCGATCTACGCGTTTTTGCGGTTTAACACGAGTCTCAGGCAGTTACAGTGCGAAATCGAGGTCACCTACAAAACGATTCACAGGCGTGTCGAGCGCTTCGCTGAAGCGCTCGACGCGCCGTCACTCGATCTCCGTGGCCCGGTTGAAATTGACGAGTTCTACGTCTCTGCCGGTCTAAAAGGCCGCGAGCGCGACCGCTGGTCGCGCTCTCGCGGCCTCTCTCGACGCGGGCGCGGAACGTATGATCAAGACAAACCGCCCGTGTTCGTTCTCGTGGATCGTGGCACCGAGCAACGGTACGTTGTGCCGGCGAAATCCGCAGACGAATCGACGATCCGGCTCCTGCTGGCTGACCGCCAGCAGGAGCCTCTCACCGTCTATACCGACGGATTTTGCGCGTACGATCCGCTTGATGAAGATGAACAATTCGACCGCGAATACGTTGTTCACGGAGACGGTGAATACGCCGACGAGACGGTCCACGTGAACACCTGCGAGAGCCACGCGTCGCTGGCGCGACGGTGGCTCTCGCCGCATCGAGGCATCTCAAAAGATCGCCTCACACAGTATCTCCGAGCGTTCCAACTCAGACGAGAACTCTACCGCAAACCCGGACGAAAAGCGCTCAAACACGCCGTCAAAGCCACTCTCTGAAATCAACAATGTGCTACACAAGAGCGTCTGGTATAAATAGATCCGGCAAAAGTGGATGGTGGCGTGGCCAACATCAACATATCTGGGATACCAGAGCAAGAAAAGGCGAACTACACTAGGTTAGCTGAAGAATCCGGAGCTACATCTCGTTCAGAATGGCTTCGTTGGCGGTTGCGGACAGGAGTTCAGCTATGGGACTGTAACGGGCAGATCGACATAGAATCGGTGGATGAGCTTGTAGTGGAGAGTAGGCAAAAAGAGAAGCAGTTGTCCAACCCAGAAAACGAGATTAAACGTTGTATAGTACATCATTTATCAACTCAGGAGATTGCCACGCTTGACGAATTACAGCAGGCTGTTTTTGATGAGCTTGTTATCGATGCTCTCTACGAACTGCTGAAGGAAGGAGAAGTGGAGAACATACCCGGGAGTGGTTATCGGAGTCTCTGAAGATGGCAGATAGAGAGACCCCTCAAAAGTGGTCCGATGAGCAAATCCTCCAAATGGACACCAGTAGCTCAACGGACGTACTCGAACTCAAGCGAAAGCCGATCCAAGAATATATTAGACGAAAACGGAGGTATGGGAAAGAAGCGGAATATATTAAGAAAACACGAACGGTTTTGCGAGAATTTGAGTCCTTCTTACTCAATGAGTTTGAGTCTCATCTTTGTGACATCGATGATACGCATGTTGCTGCATTTAACGAACACCTCCGAACAGGAGATCGATACTATACAATCACGAAAACCTGGTCGATGGAGCCGAAGAACATCGATTTGCTGGATAGGACCAGATATGAATACCTGAGTGAGCTTGTTGAATTTTACAAATGGCTTGTTGAGGACGAGGGGTTGCTCACTCAAAACCCCGCAAGGAAGGCATTGAACGACCTTCCAGACTCCGAATTTGACCTATCACCACCGGGACGTCCACGTATCGAAATCCAGGAAATGAAAACCTTCGTACAATGGTTATCTACACCGATTCATAGGGCGATCATCTTATTTCTCTTAAAAACAGGAGTACGGATTGGTGAACTAGTAAATTTAGATTTGTGCTGTCTCCATCTTGAACATCCGATTTATGAAGCTACCCTTGAAAGGCGTGGAATATCCCTCCATTCTGCCATTCGGTCATCTCCTGATACCGTCTTCTTAGAGGGAAAATACCAGGCAGATACAACAATTCGCGGCGAAACCAGAACGGCAGGAAATAAGCGTCAACGAGCGGGTGGGACGCTTGTCCCAATAGACACTGAACTCAAGACAGCGTTGCTAGAGTATCTGCTTACTCGACGATGTGCACACTCTCATCCCCAACAAGCACGACCGGTATTCCTGAATCGACAAGGTTCGGGTGATAACGACCGTCTTACCCAGCAATCTGTGTACGGTCTTCTTACGGAGAACGGAGCATCGGAAGGTGTACTGAAACAGTATGGGTGGTGGTCTAAAGGACAACCAACCGAAGAGAAGGTCACACCGCACTATTTCCGGCACTACTTCACCCACAACCATCGCCATAATCAAGGAGTATATGACCAGTACATGCCGGAGGGTGTGATCGCGTACATCCGTGGTGATTCCCCAGACGGCGAGTCAGTTAGAGAGCAGACGTACCGACACGATGACTGGAATGTGTGGGAACGCTATGTAAAACGACCGTACCTTGCGGGGATCTACCAGTTCGGAGTTTACGAGTAGGCCACACGTAGTGGCCAGTCCCTACTCAATTTCACGAGACTGCCTTAACCAACACGCCTCTCTACGCAGTTGCTATGTTGGTTAATATCTGGAAATGTGAACAATGAGTAGATTGGGCGGCCAATCCCTCCGTCATCTATTTGTAGCCAGTAAAATGTGGAAATAGTATCACATGAGCCAAGCGACGCTTGGAAGCGGTCCCTACCGGAACTCCAGCCTCTTCTCCGGCTACTACCTTGACGAACGCGTTGCTGACCTTGACGACTGGGAGTCCGACGACGAGGCGGAAGTCGCCTTTGAAGCCCTCCGCGAACTCTGGGAACTGGAGGGAGACTACGTCGCCACTCACGGCGAGGATGAGCTGATCGACCAGTGGATAAGTGAGGTCCTCGATATCCTCGGGTTCGACACAATCTCCGAAGGAACGCTTCCCGGGGGCGGCGGGTACGTCGACCGACTGCTCTATGAGTCTAGGGAGGACCGATACGCGGCCGCCGACCGGAAGCAGAACAACGACCGAGAGGGGATGTTCTCACGAGCATCCGCGCTGCTCGAAGCCAAACAGTGGGACCACGACTTCGAGAAGCGGTTCAGCGACGAGCGACCCTACCGCGACGCCTCACACCAAGTAAAGTACTATCTCGAACGGACGCCGCCCGATCTCAAGTGGGGAATCCTCACCGACGGGAAGAAGTGGCGGCTCTACGGGACCAAAGACTACGAGACGCAGACGTACTACGAAGTGGACCTACCGGAGTTGCTCGAATCCGGAGATCTTCAACAGTTCAAATACTTCTACTGTTTCTTCCGGCCTGAGGCGTTCGTTGAGGTCGCCGGAAGCTCGTTCCTCGAAACAGTGTGGTCGGAGTCCGAGACCGCTGCGCAGGAACTCGGTGAAGACCTCCAAGACAACGTATTCACCGCGCTCCGGGTCCTTGGGAAGGGGTTCGTCGAGAACAACAACCTCGCGATCGACTCGGAAGACGAATCAGAGCGGGCCGAACTGAAAGAGCAGTCGCTCGTGCTACTCTATCGGTTGATGTTCGTTCTCTACGCGGAATCACGCGGACTGATCGACCCAGAGAAACCGAGCGCCAACGCGGAGTATCACGAGAATTTCAGCCTTGAAGAGGTTCGCGCCGACATCATCGAGACGGTCGAAGGCGGCGACATCGAGTCAGGTGCGGCGTTCCGCGAGGAGTACAGCTCGTTCTCGACGACGATTTGGAACCGGCTCTCTCGGCTGTTCGAGTTGATCGACGAGGGAGAGGTGGCGCTCGACATCCCACCGTACAACGGAGGACTATTCGATCACGACGACCACAAATTCCTCGCTGAGAACAAGGTCTCGGATCCGGCGATCGCGGAAGTGATCTTCCGGCTGTCGACCACGGAGAACGACGAGGGTGAGTACGTCCCAGCGGACTACGCGGACCTCGATACGCGGCACCTTGGCTCGATCTACGAAGGGCTGCTCGAACACGAGTTCCGGATTGCGCCTGAGGAGGGCATGGCCGCAGTCGCCGAGGATGGCGGGCAGGTGTGGAAGGCTGGCGACGAAGTCTCGGTCGCAGAGGCGGTCGAGACGGTCGACAGCGGCGGGCTGTACGTCGTCAACGATGAGGGCGAGCGCAAGGCCACGGGCGCGTACTACACGCCCGACTACGTGGTGACGTACATCGTCGAAGAGACGATCGATCCGCTGATTGATGAGATTCACGCGGACCTCGAAGCAGACGGGCTTTCTCGAAGCAACGGGGAGTACTTCCGTCGCTTCTACGACCGCGTGACGGATCTGACGGTCCTCGATCCCGCGATGGGGTCCGGCCACTTCCTGACGAAGGCGACCGGGTACCTCACCGAGCAGGTGATGAGCGTCGTTCGCGAGCAGGAGATTCAGTCGTACGACGAGCAAGAGTTTCGTCGGGAGATCTCGAAGGAGGTCATCTACGGCGTCGACCTGAACGGGATGGCGGTCGAACTCGCGAAGCTGTCGATGTGGCTGGAGACGCTCGCCGCAGACCAGCCGCTCGCGTTCTTAGATCACCACCTGAAGGCCGGGAACTCGCTCGTCGGCAGCGACATCACGGAAGTCCTTTCTGACGACACCGAAGAGAACGGTGGCCAGCTCACGCTCACGCAGGCGTTCGCTCGCGTTCGACAGGACACTCTCGGGCACGTGATGGACCTGATGGCGGACCTGCTAGCGTACGATAACAACTCGCTGGACAGCGTAAAATCGATGGAGGAACTGTATGACGAGATCCGCGACGACCCGCTGTACACGCGACTCTTCGAGTTGGCGAACGTCCACACCGCAGAGGAGTTCGGCATCGATGTCCCCGAAGACGCTTACGAGCAGATGGCCGGCGCG
>NZ_SDJP01000005.1:0-79952 GCF_004114995.1 Halorubrum amylolyticum | reverse complement strand
TTCTTCCATTGGGAACTGGAATTCCCTGAAGTCTTCTTCGATTCGGAGGGTGAAAAGATGTCTGAGGCCGGGTTTGATGCGGTTGTCGGGAATCCGCCGTACGTTCGGATGGAGGATTTTAAATCACTCAAAGAATACCTGGCCAGCATTTATGAGGTTCATGCCGCTCGGACTGACTTGTACACCTATTTCATAGAAAAATCGACTGGGCTGACAAGATCGGGGGGAGAGTACGGATCAATCATATCGAACAAGTTCCTGAGAGCGAACTACGGTAAATCAGTCCGAAATTTACTTGGACGCGATACTGTTATACGAGAGATCGTTGATTTCGGAGGACTTCCTGTTTTCCCTGATGCCACTGTCCGTTCTGCTATTATTCTTGCCGAGCGAAACGCGGATTCGAGTAAGGCCGGACATTATGCGGCAATTGAGGATCTTGAATTCAGTTCCCTCTCAGAAGAAGTGGAACACACCGGACACAAAGTATCAAACGACGGTCTCCAGGGTGAAACCTGGAGACTCGTTGATTCTGACAGATCTAGCTTGATGGACAAAGTCGAGGATCGTGGGAAGCCGTTGGCAGAATGGATTGATAACGGGCAAATTGGATGGGGAATAAAAACTGGCCTCAACTCAGCATTCATTATTGATGAGTCAGTAAAAGATGAGCTGGTTAACAAGGATCCTCGGACTAAAGAAATCGTTCAGCCACTAATCAGGGGAAAGCAGCTCCGTCGATATTACATCCAATCCAGCGACGAGTGGATTCTATACATTCATAGCGGTGTTGATATCGAGGAATATCCGGCTGTCAAAGAGCACCTCAAACAGTACCGAGACCAACTGGAGGATCGGGCCGCAATTGATACGTGGTACGAACTTCAGCAGCCTCAAGAAGCGTACGTCGAGTTTATCGAATCAGATAAAATCCTATATCCGGAGATTGCGCCCGAGGCCCGTTTCGTATTTGATGAAGAACGACGATATCCAAACAACAAGTGCTTCTTTATTCCTTCTTCGGATCTCGGACTTCTCGCATTTCTGAATAGTAACTTGTGTCTGTTCTATCTTTCACAGATCGTCGCAAAGCTCGAAGGGAGTACGTCTGACAGCCTATATTATGAATTCCGAACACAGTATATGGAACAACTTCCAGTGGTAGAATCGTTCGAGACGAACAATCAATCGCTTAGTAGTCTTGCTCAGGACGCTTCTGAACTACGCGAGAATCTTTCCAATCTCAATCTTTCTCTTCGCGATCATCTCGGTACGTACTCTGACGGACCGACTCTCGCCAACATCGGTCTCAGCCAACCTCCGCAGAACGCCGTCAACATTCACCTAGAAACTGCTGAACAGCATCCAAACCTCCGAATCGGCACCGCTCGCGTCGCTCGCGAGTCCCCGAACACGACCCTGATCGAGGCTACCGCTCGCTACAAGCCCGAGGACGAGGACGCACACGAGACGGACCAGTGGGGGTACACGGAGACGGAGTACCTGCCGGCGTTCCGGATCACGGACCTCACGGAGCGGGAGGCGGACCTGATCGAGCACTTCGTGCCGGTCGCCGTCGACGAGGCGGGCGGGTTCGCGAACTTCCGCGAGACGGCGACGAAGACGAACTCGCTCGTCGATCGGCTGAAGGCGATCGAGTTGCCCGACGTCGACGACGTGGCCAACGACTTGGAGAACTACCTACAGACGAAGGAACGCGCTGAGGAGCTCGACGCCAAGATCGAGCAGACGAACCGGCTTATCGACGAAATCGTCTACGAGCTGTACGGACTCACCGACGAGGAGATCGAGATTGTCGAGGAGGCTGTAGGAGAGTGAGCGAAAACCAGTCTCTGGCCTCCCTAACCGAGGACGACGAGATCGCGGGGAAGGTCAGGAGACAGTTAGAGGTGTTCCCACAGAAGTTCCGAGAGCTCGGAGAGGCTGGGCAGCTCAGTGACCTCTTTCGTAGTCCGAAGAAGTTCTCAGGAGCACGCGTTGAACAGGCACCAGAAGTCTTCACAGAGCAGTATCTCATTGGACCGGTTCTCCACGGACTTGGATACCTGAGTTCCTCCTCAGCGGAATACGACGGAATTGGGCCGCACTTCATCCGCCAGCCAATAACGTATCGGAAAGTCGAGCCGAAACAGCCCGACTATCTACTGAAAAACATCGACCCGGCTATCGTGTGTATCGTTGAGGCGAAGGCGGTAAACCGGGAGCAAATGACTGGTGCGAAAACACACGCGAGTGAGGATATTCGGGAGTATCTTGAGGAGGACGCGTTCTGTAAGTACCTTCGCGATACCAAGCAGCGGTACCTAGTGGGAATCGGAACTGACGGATTCCGATGGACACTGTGGATGAAGGACATCCATACGGGCGAAGCGATGAGTCACAATCCCAAGATCGACATATCCCCTGTCATCAGAAAGGTCGCGAGCCGTAGAGATGTAATTGAGGGGGACTTCTCGTCGGGGGCGTCAGACGAGCGTGAACTCTTAGCCGAGGAGTTTGTGCCCGCCTTCGCTGCGACCAACCTACCGGAATACGTCAAATCGGTGTTCGGGGAGAACTGACCAAGACAAGATTAGCTTCGCGAACTTCCGTGAGGCGGTAACAAAAACAAATTCGCGGGTTGACCGGCTGAAGGCGATCGAGTTGCCCGACGTCGTCATCGACGACCAGCTCTATCGATCGCCGACGGGGCTGCCGGTGACGCCCTCCTTGCAATCGGCATCCTCCGAACGGCCGCCGGCAAGACGGATCGTGAGAACCACGAGCGCATCACCGACGACATACTCCTGGACGCCGCCGAAGACGCTCGGGCCCAGATCAAGCAGAAGAGCATTAACTCACTCACGCCTCATCAGCGTGTCGTCTACGACATCATTCGTGAGCACGGCCCGGTTGGCCCGAGCGAGATTTACGACCACTATACGGACGAAGTCGACGACCCACGGACGAAACGGACAGTCCGGTCCTATCTCTCGAAGATGGCCCAGTACAACCTCCTCGTGGCCAAGGGCACGAGCCGGAATCGAGAATACGCGATCATTGAGTCACCGCCTGCTGTAACAACCACTTAAAATGTTCCAGAACATCGATAAACTATGCCCACACTTCCCACGCTATTCGAGACCTTCCTGTCAGACATCCGCCCGCAGGACGAGCACAATGATGCCTACAAGGAGGGTCACGAAACCCTCCGTGATCACTTGCAGACTGACGACGACATTGACGAGCTCTACGTCGCAGACTTTCTACAGGGGAGCTACCGCCGGTGGACGGCACTCAGACCGCAGGAAGACGAGAAATCCGACGTTGACGTCGTCTTTGTCTCTGATCTTACCAGTAACCTTGATACCGACGTAGCGCTGGAGAAATGCGAACCGTTCTTGAAGGAACACTATGAGGGGCAGTGGGAGCCGAATGCCCACTCCTACAAGATCGAGGAAGAGAAGGTGGAAATTGATCTCGTCTTGACAGCGGCACCCAGCGAGGCAACACGTGAAGCCGTCAAATCACTGGGTTCACTGGACGTGGGAACAGCCCTGACTCCGGACGACCTTTCGACGGTGTCAGAGGCCCTCAATATCTCGGTAGATAGCGACGACGAGTGGAAGGACGAACCGCTCAAGATCCCACATCGAGATGAGAACGAGTGGGAGAATACCCATCCCCTCGCAACTATCGCCTTCACTGTAAATAAGAACGATATCACGGATGGTCACTACGTGAACGTCGTCAAGGCTATCAAATGGTGGCGGCGAACAAAGACACCTGATGTCGAAGGACCGACAAGCTATCCTCTCGAGCACATCGTTGGCCAGTGCTGTCCTCATGATATCGACAGCGTCGCCGAGGGCGTGACAAGGACGCTCGAAGAACTTACACTGCAGTTCAAGACCGAAGCAATGGCTGAGGACACCCCCGTTTTGCCGGCTCACGGTCTCCCGCAAACCCCCGAGAATGACGTCCTCAAACAAATCGACGGGAAAGATTTTGCGGCGTTCTTCGATGAGGCAGAGGATGCTGCAGAGCTTGCGCGGACAGCACTGGATGAGGAGGACAAGGAAACATCGAGAGATTACTGGTACCAGCTCTTCGGTGAGAAATTCCCTCCCTTCGGAAGTGACGACGATTCTGACGATGGAGGAGAGAAAGCCATGTCAGTAGGGTCGTCCTCACAGGTAGAGGATCCATCTGACCACCAGTTCGCCGAGTCGGACAGCTGACGTAACAAATGCCCCCCCACGAAATTACAGAAGCCGTTGCAGCCATTGCCGAACGGGACGGAGTCATCGTCCTCAAAGAGCCAGATCGACACGATAGCAACGGACGGTGGATCGTCAAGATCAGGCTTTCTCCAGACGACTTAGAGCCCCATCCAGACGTGCCACGCGAGACGGACTGGTATCTCCATCTACGGGATACGTACCCCGCCGGTTCAATTGGGATCTACCCTGCGGATCAAGAAGAGAACACTATTACCGTCACATTCCCCCACCAGAAGCTGAACGTTGCTGGGAGCGACGATACTCCGTGGCGAAGAGGCGATATCTGTGTTGCTCGGTATGGACACACCCTCAGTCAAACGGGAGCCACCGGCGAACCCAGCACAAGCCGTGATCGACTCTGTTGGCATATGGACCGAGCATTGCGGTGGTTAAGTAATGCTGCGAAAGGGGAACTCCGGGAACCAGACGAACCGTTTGAAATCCCGGCCTTCGATACGAACTCGGCTTCGGCCACGACCATCGCATTCAACGAGACGCAGGAGTCGTTCTCAGACTGGAGGACGGCGTATGGACAGTGGGGGACAGTCAATCTCCGCTCGTTGCCAACTACTGAAGAGACATACGCGACTGGTACGTTCAAGGATAGCGACGATGAAGTCGTCTATCAGCCACAATGGGGCGGATACATCGATTCGGATCCTGATGACTCTGTTTTCGGAGCGTGGGCATTGTTAGAAGAGGTACCGATTGAACCCCCGTGGGAGGCCCCGGAAACGTGGGAAGAGTTAGACGGATTTTTCGAGGGTACCGAGACTGACCCGTACGAACTACGGGCAAATATCAAGCCCGTGTTGGACGATGAATCGGTCAAGATTCTTCTAATCGGGTTCCCCATCCCAGCAACGGTCGACGGCGACCCCAAGATCATCTATTGGCAACCAATCGAGATACAGGAGTTCAAAGACCCGAATGACCTTTCCGGCGGATTTCGAGATACTGGAAAGGGGCCAGAGATAGCCGAACGGCGGGAAGCCGGAGAGGAACAGATTCGGTGGCTGGACTCGGACAACTGGTCGCACGAGCAGCTCACCAGACGCGGGCATATGACAGAGTGGTTTCTGGATCGCAACATCGTACTCATTGGAGCGGGAGCGCTCGGCAGTATGGTTGCCGAGAACCTCGTTCGAGCCGGGTGTCAGCAGCTTACCATCGTCGACAACGACACGTATGAGATCGGCAACGTGGCTCGCCACACACTAACAATCGATGAAGTGGGACAAAACAAGGCGACAGCAATTGCGGACCGGCTCGAATCCATTGCACCGTACGCCCAGGTCTTTGATGTGGATAGCGCCTTTCCACCGAGCGGTGAGTTGCCGGAACCAATTAGAGAAGCGGAGGTAGTAATTGACTGTACCGCGTCACGGGGAGTTCGTCGCGCTCTGGATGTGATTAGATGGAATCACCCGGTCGTGTTTTGCTCCGCTGCGATGGGCCGGCGAGCGAACCGGTTGTTCTGCTTCACAGCGTACTCACATACCTTTCCGTACAGCGATTACAACGAAGCGTTCGATCCATGGCGGTTGCAAGAACAGATCGAATGGGACGAAGACGAGGATGCCACCCCCGAACGAGTGGGCTGCTGGCACCCAGCATCAGTTATCCGAACGGACCGGGTGATGACGTGGGCAGGGACAGTGACACGACTTCTCGATCAGGCAACGTCATTGAGCCTGCGCGAGAATCACTTCACCGTGCTCGAGACCGGTAGTGGCGACGAGCTGCCGACCATTTCACAGGCCACACCTCCCTTCCAGGACGGAACAATATGGCGAGCACCGGAATCACCAATCACCGTCCAGATTCCGGCCACGTGTCTTGAAGCGGTGTATGAGCGCTGTCGGAAAGAACATCCCTGTGAAACGGGCGGTATTCTGGCTGGAACCGACCGTCTCGATGGACCAGCACTGGTGGTTAATGCCCGAGACCCACCGCGGGACTCCATTCAAGAACGAACTCGATTCCTCCGCGGAACCGACAAAGTCGAGGAGTGGCTCAAAGATGCCAGAGAGAGCATCGGCATCAACTATCTCGGTGAATGGCACTACCATCCCGGCGCTTCACCCGATATCAGCCGGGACGATCGAACTGCGATGAATGAAATCGCCAACGACGACGGCTACGACTGTCCGCATCCGCTACTCTTCATCGTTGGTCAGGACGAAGAAGGTCAGTTCACGATCAACGCCTATCTATTCCACGATAGTAAGGGATACGAGCAGTTAGAACAGATTGACAACCCAGATGTGGCTAGAACTCTCAACGTCGGTGACGATATATGACTGATCCAACTGGCCGTGTATTTCTCAGCTATAAGCACGAACAGACGGACGTCGCCAACGTCCTGCAAACGGAACTGGAGCGACACGGGGTGCCGATTTGGCGGGATATCTTCGATTTGAAGCCGGAACCACTCAGAGATGAAATCATCGACCAGTTGGAGAACCCGGAAACAGCCAGTGGTATTGCGCTCGTCAGTGAGGGCGTAGCCGACTCCGACATCATTCTCAACGACGAGTTGCCGGGGTTCAACAAACGATGGGACAGTGATGACGAGTTTTTCGTGGTCGTGGTGCCATGTCCCGATATCAGCGTTGGAGAGGCCAAATCGATACTCAATAAGGCACCGATCCTCCACGACTTTTCCGCCTGGAAAATGCTCCCCATAGAAGCGGCCACATCTGACAAAGCTACAGATATCGTCCAGACCGTCTTATCAGAGCGGATCGAGAAGATAGATGGGTATTTACCGGACGGTGAGCCTCTCGAATGTTCACTTGACACCTACGAATCGCCGGCTCACGACATCGATCCAGCGATTGCTATTGACTGGTCAAGATCTTTCGAACATGGTCCACCAATCCAAGAAGTATGGAACCAGCGTCTACTCCCGGCGTTAACTACGGTAACGGACAGTCTCATTCAAAACGCACCGGGACGCGCCCTCCGCTTCCGTGGCCGAACGCACCTTCCCGCAGCTTTCGCGGCCGGTTACTATCTCCCAACCACACGTCGTATCCAAGCAACGTGGATGCAACCCACCGGCCCTGCCGGGATGACAGAATGGACACTCGATATCGACGAAGAGGAAAGCGGGTTAGAAGGAGATCTCCAGCGACAACCGAATCACGGATCGGAGCTGGCGGTGCTCGTCAACATCGCTGCCGATGTGCAACCGGAGATCGACCAAATGCATAACGACCTTCCGGATTTCAACGGTATTCTCAGATTGACTCCGGAAGATGGGCCTGGTGTGGAATTGTCCCCGGCACAGGCAGCCCATGCTGCAGATGTTTTCCGTACCAAGGTACGAGACGCAATCAAAGAACTATCAAAAACATCGACTATTCATCTCTTCATAGCTGGCCCGATGGGGCTCGCCTTTCTCTTCGGGCGAAACTCAAACACTCTTAGACCGATCCAGACCTACCTCTACAGCAAAGACGAGGGTCGATACTATCCCGCTGGTCGATTACAGAATCAGTCACTTTCAGACGGCTCAGGCACCGCCTCAGAAGAGCAATAGCAAATCAGTGCCCATTGCCAGAAGAGCATCGACTCGATCATGTCGCACCAGCGCGTCGTCTACGAGATGATTAAAGAACTGGTAGGTCGTGTTTTGTTGACCGAGAGCATGCACCCCCGTGATTTATTACTACAGGAGCGATTAGGTTCTACTATGAGCGCAAAGGGCCAGCTCCGTCGGTTCGAGAACAGGGCGCAGTTGCTGCGCCATATCTCTGAGGAGACCGGCACGGACATCGACACGCTTTGGGACGAGTACGAAGCCCAAGTCGAATAGAGCCCTTTGCAGTTTTGACGCGTGGGCGACGACACTAATCTCGACGTATCATTCGCAATAGACGCAGAGACAGTCTCTCTGAGCCCAATCGGGGAATATCAGGTTCTCGATCTGGAAGGGCCGGTCGTCATCGTTGGAGATGCGTCGTACCGCGTCGTTCCGGTCGGTGAAGAATCAGACCCGTCAGAAGATGTCCGGGAACTTAGCGTCGACGAGATACGTGCTGCACTCAGCGAGCTCGCTGACAACGACGACTTTCAGTCAATCGTAGACAACTGCCCGACGAATACACCGCTCGTCTACGACGACATCGATTATTTGACCCGCCATCTCCCTACAAGTTCGCTCCAGAAGTGCCAGAATCTGAGTGAGAGCACCCCTTTCGAGAAGGAATTACTCCTCCAAGTTGCCTACGTAGAACGCCAAAACTCTCTCGTCGGGCACGCAGACAACGTCCTCGAGTATTATCTCGAACAGCGTGCTGAAATCGCTGAAAAACTCCGGTCCACCGACGAGATCGATAGCGACGTTGAGCGGTCATTCTTTTCGTATCTCCTCCTCGCCTCGGCACTCATCGAAGAGTTGACGACAGAAACGGTTCTCAACGAACTCTTTCGCGAGGAAGCTCGTCTCGACAGCATCACAGAGCACGTTCGGAGTATGGGGCACGCGAAGCGATTAGAGAAACTCTGTGATATCCAAATACTGACCGGAGGTGACCATGGATCGCTTGTCGAGGTCAAAGAACGCAGAAACAACCTCGTCCACGACGCGCAGAAGCGTGCAGGCCTTGACGAACTCGAATCGCGTCGTGAAGTCGCACAGATCCTCGAACAGACTGATCGATGTGCGTCCGTCCTACTGACGATTTCGGGAAAGAACATCGAGTCAGTCATCGCTAAGCGAGGATGTGATCCCTATATCGAACACGCTCAATCTGAGGCAGTAGCCGACACCATCACGACCTGGGAACAGGAGAATCCAGAGCGCCTATCGAGACTTCACGACTGTGAAAGAGCAACCCTCGAAGAGATTCGCTGGGATACTGAAGAGAGTGACCCTGGGAACAACATCACGGAGGGATTCACGTTTGATGGATTTGATGACGAAGAGCTGTATGAGATACTGATGGAGTTCGTCGGTGATGCCTCACAGGCGTTCCTCGACCGGATTGATGGCGATGCAAACGAGAGCAATCTCGATCGCTTCGATTTCGCGTTGATGGTGTTGCTCTGTGCTGGTCACAGGTACGACGAGATTGCCCGTTGGCTGGATACCGACGAAAAGTACGTCCAGCGGAAGGAGAACGTGGTAGCTTGGAGAGCTTCAAAGTTCGAGAAGAATTTGGTAGAAGAGATCCCCCGTCCAGAGGGCCCAACATGGCCATCTGAAACGGAATCAGATGCTCAGGATGGGTGCTAGCTTGATAACAGACTCCCCGCGCTGAAGCGCGAGATTTTCTCCTCGATTCTCCGTAAGCATCTCGGAGACGACTCAAGTCAGAAGGTACCATCCGGGATTGAGAGTACTCGCTTGTCGATTAAGCTGCTGCGTCACGGATGCAGTAACCGTGACACCGTCAGCTATTCGAACTGAACTCCCTGAGGTCTGATTGATCGTGGTCTAGCGGTTCAATGACCTGAGTATCGTCGTTGCCGGAGTATTGATCCGCGTCAAAATCTCGTCAGCATCTACGTACTCGCCGCTCTTATGTAGAGCTGCGGAAAGACCCGATAACGAGACATTCAACCGCTGTCTCGACAGATCCTCCGGCAAGAGTGAGTGATCGAACGATACCGAAGGTGTGAGCGGCCTGTTCCAAGCCCTGCTTGGACAGGCCGCGGAACTTCCGCAGCCACGGCTGGACGATCGAAAACAGGCACTCAGCTTGGTTGATGTGGACGCCGTCGGGCGATACGTACCTCTCTTTGTGGATGACTGTTCGGTGGTCACGCTCCATCTCTCGGTACGCTTGGAGTCCATCGGTCCAGACCTCTCCCAGCGGCTGGGAGAGGTCTTCAGCCTCCTGAATCACTGGCTCAAGATCGCCTTCGTAGTCGATTCCACGGTGTCCACGAATCACGCGCAGTGAGTCGCGGCACGCCGCGACGAGCGTCAGCTGATCACCGTAACGC
The DNA here is from genome assembly GCF_004114995.1 of Halorubrum amylolyticum. GTDB lineage: Archaea > Halobacteriota > Halobacteria > Halobacteriales > Haloferacaceae > Halorubrum > Halorubrum amylolyticum. The sequence goes on along the minus strand of NZ_SDJP01000005.1, from coordinate 69,711 downwards.
CCCCGCCAGCGTGACCGGCCAGACCGTGACGAACCGCCGCGAGAACGGCTGTTCCGCGGCGGCTCTTGTCCTTTGTAACCTGAACAGACCCTACCAGATTCGTCGACTTGCGTTGGTCCATCGATGATCTGGTCGAGGTGCTTCCAAACCTCGGGGAAGCCGCGCTGAACCGCAGCTTCCACCTCCCGAATCACCGTGTGAACCGTTTTGTAGGCTCGATCGAGAAGCGGCGCAATCTGGTTGATACTGAGTAACGTATCGGCGTAGAGCGTGAACGAGAGAAGTATCTCGCCGCAGGTGAGATGCTTCTCGTGGAACGGCGTGCCGTAGGTGTAGGCCGGCTTGAAATCACAGTCTCGACACCAAATACGGTCGGTATTCTCCCACGTGACGATACTGCAATGCCCGCAGCGTGGACAGAGCGTGTTCTCCCAGAACTGCTTGAGTCGTCGCTCGATGCTCGCATCGAGCGGCTCCGTATCGATCTTGATGACGTCTAACTCGATCAGCTGCTGAAACAGACGACCGAACGCTGGCTCAGTGGAGGACATACTTCCCGATTACCGGCGACTTAGTGTAATTATACGGGCTTTCCGCGTTTCTACATAAGAGCGGCATATCTTAACCAACAAAATCCCGCTGCTGTAGCTTTCTGTTGGTTAATCATCGAGAGTAGGACCTTTCCCGAGACGGGTATTTATCCGTACAATGGACCAAGCCAGGGTATGAGCGACTCGGCGTCTCCAAGCGCCTCTGTATCGCTATCTGAGCCCACTGACATTCCAGCAGTCCTGAATAGGGCTGGTATCGATTATGTTGGAGTTCATGACCAGCGACTACTTGCTATCTATCACACCGGTATCTTCAATGTAGTAACCGACTCGGAGCCGGTATCGAATGCGCACACACTTCAGGTCGAATGCTGGGAAACACCACTTCCGTCTCACGATGATGAGAGGTCACCACAGGAACTTCTCGAGGACTTTGCTGGCGTAGTTGACGCAGGCTACCAGAGGTAAACTACCCCACCCTACTCCCTCGGCGCTGTGCGCCTCGGTCCTTGAGGGTAGGGCTTTGATGTGGACTCCCGGCAATCAATCGCCAGTAATAGGCTGGTGACTCTCGCCGTTCAACGTCCCACCATTCACACGCACGTCTACTTGTGCGTCTCCGCTCCCCGACTTGGGCGAAGAACGGAGTCTGTGTGTTTGTTTCCGAACGTACCGCGTCCCGATATTCTTCGCGGCGTTGTAATCCGCGTTCACTTCATACCCGCACTTCACACAACAGAACTGTTCTCCGTGACGATTGTCCGGATGTGTGAACCCACAATCCGTCCGAGAACAGCGTTGCGACGTGTGGTTCGGCTCGACTTGCTCTACCGAGACATCTTTCTCAGGAGCCTTGTACGAGACGTATTCGATCGCATCGAGCGGCATGTTCATCGTGGTGATCCAGAGAAGCTCGATAGACAGATCGAGATGGTCTTGCAGCAACTCAAACAGGATGGGTTCGAGGACTCGTTCAAGGGTGTCTTCCAACAAGAAGAACTCCCAGAAGACGCGATTGACGACCTCGTTTCATTCTTATCCGAGCAGCGAGACCAGCTGTGAAATATTAACCAACAGAGCGGATTTTTCCGTGGCTGTTGGTTAATCAACGTAGCAGTGGAGCGGTTCGTCAAGCGGAATCGTGTCTCCAAGCCCCTAGAAGGCTACTCACAGAACACTCAGAATGTGGCGGGCTTGATACAAGCTCGCGAGCAGGAACGGCAGTTCATCCGGGCTAGGACATCGAGTACGTGGTCATCGACGACCAGAAAACCTCGCGAGACCGGGTCGCCTTCGCCCACGAAGCGATCGAGACCTACCACGCCTCGTACTACGAGATGGAGCTAGTCCAAGCTGTCGAGAGCGTGCTTTCACCGCTCGGGTGGGATCGACCCAACATTTGCCGAGAGAGTCGATATCACCGACTGGACCTGACGAACCCCCTCCCCCCTTTTTCGAGTTGTAAACTTATGATGCCGGGGAGGGGGAGAATAGCAAGAGGAACTGCAAAGCAGCCGATTGTGGCAGATATACGCGATAGAGAGGTTGAGTGTCTAGTCCTGTAACTTGTAGATAAAAATGGGAAATTTTATATAGTATATTATCTTATCATAACCGCACTGGGGACAAAGAAATAAACTGTCTAGCTCAGCTAGACAATTGAGATCTCTAGATGTAGACGTCTTCTTCATTTCGACTGTGGTTCTAATTCCGTGTATTATCACATCTCACCGCATCTACACCGGCATCTATTAATTCATCATTCGCTACACGGCGTCTGAAGTGGCCTGTTCCCAGCGACTTACAACTCGAAAAAGGGGGGAGGGGGTGGACATTCGAGATCACCAAATCCACCAGAAATTATATTCGTTACTTGGTATTACTCTCATTCGTGAACTGGTCCTACGAGCGTGGGTCTTTTGCCACCAGTCTGATGCTTACTACTCGAAAACGGGGAGTGTGAGAAAGACCGTATCACCCAGAGGATCATTCGTATGTGGATTTTGCTTTGAGGCTCATCTTGACTTACTTCTCCTTACAGCACGAAAATGGGGTGGGTGGAAACATCGAACAAGGTGCGTTACCGACCCTCAACGTCTTACAACTCGAAAACGGGGGGTCTGGGTCATCGAGGATGTTCGACGATAGCAAGCTTTGTCGAATCGTTACAACTCGACAACGGGGGGTAATAGATTCCGAAAACGGTATCTGACACACATAGTTGATACGGGGCTGTAGTCGTTGGATGGCCTGTTTTCGCCCGGTTACAACTCCACAAGGGTCCATATTTTTATACCCAGGGTTCGAGGGGGTTCATAATGGGACGAGAGAGACGTAGAGCAGGATCGAATAAGCCGGAAGGTGAGGAGGATCGTGAATCTTCTTCTGCTGATCCTGAAAATCCTGAGTCGATGAATGAGGAGGTAGCGTCTCCTGGCACGTCACAAACGACCTTCGAAAATGGATCAGATCCCGCCGATTCGTCTCAAGAAGCAACTAACGGCGACGGTGGCGGCATCTCAATTCGTGATCGGCTCCAAACCGAGTCGTCCGGTGGCGTTTTCGCGAACAAAGACCTCGTCCGGTCAGACACCATCATCGACGAGGACCGTATCGTCGGTCGTGACGACCAGCTGGGCCGTGTCGTCGACAATCTAAAACCGGTCCTCCAGAATGAAGGGATCCCGGATATGCTTCTGAGTGGTCCTTCTGGAACTGGGAAGTCGCTCATCATTCATGCGGTCTGCAAACAGATCGTCGAACTGTGTGAATCCCAAGACAAGACCTTCGGGGTCATTTCAATCAACTGTGAGGGGCCGAAGACCGCAGATCGGGCTGTCTATCGGTTAGTCAAAGCTGCTGCCGACGACCTCGGCGTTGATCCTGGAGTTCCCCAAACCGGCGTCTCAACGGATCAGAAGCTGGAGCGACTGTACGAACTCATGCGAGAGTATTACGATGGTGTCATCTTCATCCTCGATGAGATCGATATGCTCGAGGGACCGTATCAGGAAGCAGAGTACAATTCTCTCATCTACCAGCTTTCACGGGCTCGCAAACTCGCCGACTTTGATGGTCCTATCTCGCTCACGACGATCACGAACTACGCCGACTTTATGAAGGACCTCAACAGCCGCGCACAGAGTTCTTACAACCCGGACGATATCTTCTTCGACGATTACGATGCGAACCAACTCCGTAGTATTCTCCGCAACCGGCGGGACGCCTTCAAGCCAGACTCACTTTCAGATGACGTTGTTCCACTTGTTGCTGCGTTCGGCTCCCAAACGCACGGGGATGCGCGGAAAGCGATTGATCTCCTCAGATGGGCTGGTGAATTAGCCGAGCGGCGTGGGGGTGACACGGTTATCGAGACTGATGTCCGTGATGCTCAAGAAAAATACACCGAAAATCGTAAGCTACGCCATATCAGCGGCATTTCGACTCAAAAGAAACTCTCCATCTACGCTGTGGCGGCCACTGCCCACTACGCAAGAGAACATCCTGAGTGGATCCCTGCTGGACCTGCGTTCAAGACGTATCAATTCATTGCTGATACGATGGATACGGACCAGTACAGCCGCGAGACGTTCGTAAATCACGTTACAGAGCAGAGTACGTACGGTGTACTGGACTTCGAGCGTCGGGGCAAGGGGCGAGGCAGAGGAGTGCATATGTATTTCTCCCTCTCCGAGGATCCGGAAACGATCATGGAGACGATCCGTGAGGATTCCCGGTTCGAAGATCTAGCTCACGAAGAGGCGACTATCAGCGCGGTTGTCCGCGAACGGCTGAAGCAGTTCCGGAGTAAAAACTAACATCGCCCGTATTCTCCTCGCACTTTTTTTCTCGAAAACGGTGGGTGTTCGTATCCCGTGTGATGCGTTACAGCTCGAAAATGGGAGTATCATTCGTCGGGATGTCTCGTTACTACTCGAAAACGGGGGGTGGGTGAGCCAAGAGATTTGACGTGTCGGTCGATGTACTGTGCTATCTCCTTTCCCTCTCCCATTTACAACCCGAAAACGGGGGGTGTGTTCCACGATTTCTTTGTCGTCGGTACCATCGATGATGCGGAGACGGTGGAGAAACGACGGAGATGCGGGGGTGTGGTCCCATCGATACTGACCTCCCTCTTCCACCGACCTCAAGTGACGACGGAAACGTGGGGGTGTCTCCCCTCCTCGAGTCTTATTCGTTCGAGTTGACCGGGCCTTTGTACTTGGAGGTCACTTTATCGCCCTCCCGCCACTGCCAGTAGTAGTAGCGATTGTCGTTGATTTTCTTAATCGTGATCGTCGCTTTGGCAGGGACGTCATCCGGGTGATCATCTGGTCGCTCTTCGACTTCGTCTTGATCTGCCGACCCCCCGAGACGGGTCTCTCGTTCCTTGTGCTCGGCGAGCGCTTCAGCATACGTCGCAACGTCTCGGAGCTGCTCCGGGTCCGACTCGTTGAGCGTGGTGACGATCTCCGTCGGGAGGTTCGCCGGTGGGGTCGGGGGTTCGTAGGACATCGGTTACTTTCGCGTTAACCAACACAATCCGCGACTCCATAGTTTTGTTGGTTAAGAAGATAGGGACGGCTTCCTGCGCCTGCTGGCTGTAACACTACTCGAAACTTCTTCATATTGTTTCGTACTATGTTACACCGTGCTCCGGCGTATCGAACTCGAGGTCCTCGCCACGGTCGACCGCGGCGATACGATCTCCGAACTCGCGACGAAGCTCAACCACAGCGAGAGCTACCTCTCTCGTGCCGTCAGCGACGTCGACTTGAAGATAAGATTCTAGATTGTGACGGTATCGAAGCAGGGGAGCACGGCCTCCTTGTAGCCGGGTATCTATCGGAATTCTTGGTGCTCGGTCTGGGTGTTGTAGTTCTTGTAGAACACCCATCGAAGGGGATGTTGGTGAAGACCTCCTGCCCGCAGATGGCGCACCAGAGAAACTCTCTCCGCTCGGAACCGTTCTGCGTTTACCCGGAAGAGGATCTCATTGATTCTGGATAGCGAATTCTGAATTGTTGCCATAGTAACTAACATTCTTATCCTTGGTTCAAACAAAAAGGTAAACAATGACGTACGAAAATCTCGACAAAGAGTTGGTAAATGCACTTCTTGGAAATGGACGTGAGAGTTTGCGAAGTCTTGCCGAACAGCTCGATGTGTCTGTAACGACAGTTTCGAACCATCTGAACGATCTGGAGGAGGCCGGTGCTATTGAAGGGTATTCTCCAATTGTCAACTATGAGCGGCTCGGCTACGACGTGACCGCAATTCTCCAGCTGAAGGTTGAGGGGCCTGGACTCCCGGATATTACGGAAGCGCTTCACAATGAATCGCAGATCGTGAGCGTCTACGAGACGACGGGGGACTATGACATCATCGCAATTGGAAAATTCCTGAATACAGATGATATGAACGACCAGATCAAACGCATATTGACTGATGCAGATGTCCAAGAATCGAATACAAGTGTTGTGTTGAATACAGTGAAAGAATACGAACAATTCAGCGTTGGTAACGACTAGATTACTTATGGGAATCGACGAGAAAGACTCGCGCTTCGGGCGGGGAAGATGTCAAAACCTGAAACACCCACCGTCGAGGTTCCCCCGTCTTCAGGCACAGGAGGATGTCAAGATGGAGATCAGTCGATTTGTTCCACGTAGGCGTACTCGTCGGGGAGGGCGGCGGCGTCCTCGGGGAGGAGCGCGGCGACGAGGTAGTCGGCGTGGCTTCGGAAGTAGTCGACGACGCGCGCGATTCGGTCCGAGTCGATCGCTTCGAGCGAGTCGAGCAGGACGAACGGCACCGTCTCGTGGACGTCGTGGACGAGGTACCCCGCGAGCGCGAACACGAGCCTGATCAAGGCAGGGATCGCAACGATTCCAGATCTGGAAACCCTCCAGGAGTGTTGCCTACGAGAGCGTCCACCAGAAGCGGACGCAGACCCTGTGCCGGCTCAAGTGAAGGCTAAAGAGCTACGCGAGCAGGAATCATAATGGATTAGTTGAATCCGTTGCTACGAGTAGCCTGGCTCTGGAGCTCGCCATGCAACCACAATTCCACAGATGGCGAGACCTCCAGCGAGGAGAAATGCCGTATCAAAGCCGGCTCTGTCGACAATAACCCCGCCTGCAATCGGTGCAAGGAACGCCCCCGCTAACCCAACACTAGTCTGGAACGCGACGGCTGTCGCAGCGACCCGTGAATCAACGACCTCCCGAACATACGTAAAGGACAGCCCCAGCGTAAGCTGAACAGCAAATCCGGTGAGCAGCAGGAATGTAACGAGCAGTGGAAGTGACCGGAACTGCGTGAACAGCAGTACGAGCGGAGCAGAAACTGCGAAGGACACAAAAACGATGGGTTGGCGACGACCCCCGAATACTCGATCAGACAGGAGGCCACTACTGATTCTGGAGACGACCCCGATTGCGGGGAATACGGCCACCAAGAGCCCGCTCACTGCGAGTGACAGGCCGAGTTCGGTCGTCAAATACGACGCACCCCAGCTATTCACGAACAAGTATAACGAATAGCCGAGAAACCCGAGCAACCCGACTGACCAGACCTTCCGGTTCCGGAGAACCGCACCAAACTCCTGAATCGAGGGAGCGGCTCCTCGGCTCGTTCCGATCCCTCGACTGGCCGGCCAGAACACAACGAGACCGATGACTGTGAGCCCCGTGAACGCGATAAAGATTGTAGGCCACCCGAATCGATGCGCAATCACTGGGCCAGTCCCTTGCCCGAGCGCAAATCCGACCGGGCCACTCGCCGTAAAGATACCGACAGCCGTTGCCCGGTTCTCGCTGGTCGCTGCTCGACTCACGATATCGATGCCCGCGTTCCACACGACGACGTAGGCGACTCCACCGAGCGCTCGTGAGGCAATTACTGATCGGTAGTCCCCTTGTCGTCCAGCGATCCACCCCCACGTTCCAGCCACGAGTAGTGTGAGAACGGCGAGTCCTATCACGGTCCTGGGGTCTGTCCGGTCAAGCACCGCACCAGCTGGGAGGCTTGCAATCACTGCAGTACCGAACATAATGCCGACGAGGAAGCCTGCGATTGTTGGACCGATACCCAGCGAGTCACGAATGAGCGGGGTGACGCTCGCGGGAACAATCTCGTAGGCAGCTAACCCTGTGGAGATGAGGCTCGCGCCGGCGACGATACCCCACGTCGACTGATGCGTCTGTTGCAGTTCGCTGCTAGTGGTGTCTTCATGGTAGGTGGTCGGTTGGGTAGTCATTACTTGATGGTTAGACTGACGCCGAACCGCGGAAATCGGAAATCGATAGGTGCCTGCAACGAGTCCCGATGATCGTGTTTCCATGTTACGTATTGCTCCGCATACCTCTGAGTGTTAGATAGCAAACTCTATTGTTGAATGATGGTTTGTTAATTAACTAGCCATGTGTGTGCTTACCGGCCCAGGCCAGCAGCAGAATTGGAGCCAAGCTCGAATCGGCACTGAGAGAAGCGTTCCCTGTTCGCAAGTGGTCGAATAATGATCGCTTCCCAATCCGTCCTCAATTCGTCGACGGTGCTGCTCGTGGGGACAAACGACTGGCTCTCGCGATTCGCTACAACACTGGAGACACGGACTAACGCGACTGTGCAGACAGTTGGAACCACGGCGGAAGCGAGTGACATCGTCCGGAAGCAGACCACTGACTGTCTCATCAGCGGAGACACGCTCGAAGGGGCGACCGGTCTGGAACTCCTCAGGGAGATCCGCACCGATACCACGACGCTTCCGGTCTTGCTCTGTACCGCCGCTGGGAGCGAAGCCATCGCCAGCGACGCTATCGAAGCCGGTGTCAGCGATTACATCGCACTCACGGAGCCGATAGAAGGAATGGCCGACGAACTCATCGACCGAACTGAACGGGCCATCCGATCCGCACGGCGGTCGGCCACGCAACGGGACCGGGCCAGACAGTTCGACGCCATATTCAACGATTCACGAACCGCGACGTGGGTGCTCGATCCTGCTGGCTCACTTGCGCGTGTGAATGAGACTGCTCGGGAGATGGTCGACGTAGAAATCGAAACGATCGTTGGCGAACCCTTCTGGACGCTTCCGTGGTGGGCAGAACCCGATTCAGCGAACACAGACGTGCAGCAGATCGTGGAGAATGCTCTCGATGGGAGATTCGGCAACGCGGTCGTCACACAGCCGCCACACGTCGAAAATCCACGCGTCATCGATCTCTCCGTACGCCCAGTCCAGAACGAACGTGGTGACATCGTTTCGATCGTCGTCGAGGGCGTCGACATCACCGAGCGCGTCGATCTCGAACGCGACCTCCGACAATCAGAGGAGCTCCACCGTGTCACGCTCAACAACATGACCGACACCGTCCTCATTACGAACGAAGACGGCGAGTACACCTACGTCTGTCCCAACGTCCACTTCATTTTCGGCTACACGGCCGACGAAATTCACGAGCAAGGAACGATCGACGACCTCCTCGGTACGGATCTCTTCGACCGGGAGGAGCTCGCAGCGGACGGCGTGCTCAAGAACATCGAAACCACGGCGACGGACAAGGCGGGTCGCGAGCATACGCTCCTCGTTAATGTTCGTGAAGTCTCGATTCAGGACGGGACCCTCCTCTTCAGCTGTCGGGATATCACGAAACGTAAGCAACGTGAGGAGGCGCTCGCGACCCTTCAAGAGACCGCCCGTGATTTCCTGTACGCCGAAACGCATCAGGAAATCGCCCAGCATGTCGTCGACGACACACCTGGTGTCCTCAATCTGGATGCGAGTACGGTCTATCTCTTCGATGCCGATGCCAACGAGCTTCGACCCGCGGCCCGCTCGGCGACGATGAGAGAACTTACTGGCCCGCTCCCCACCGTACACGCCGACGGCGAAACGCTGCCGAGTTACAGTTTCGTCGAGAACGAAGCGCTGTTCTTCGACGACGTTCACGATGCAGACCGGCTCGAAAACCGGGCGACCGATCTTCGTAGTGTAGCCTACATCCCACTCGGTAACCACGGCGTGTTCGTCGCTGGCTCGGACCGAGTCGGGGCCTTCGACGAGGTAACCCGGGAACTGGCTGACCTTCTCGCTGCAACCGCCGAGGCAGCCCTTGACCGCGTCACACGAGAATCCCGACTTCGAAAGCAAGATCGCACACTACAGGAGCAAAACGAACAGCTCACCGCGCTGAATCGCATCAACGAGACCATTCGGGAAATCGATCAAGCCCTCGTGCAAGCCGAGATGAGAGAGGAAATCGATCATACGGTCTGTGAGCTGTTGACCGGCGAGGACCGATTCCGGTTCGCCTGGATTGGGACGATTGACCGGACAACCGACACCGTCGAGCCACGGGCCTGGGCAGGCAGCGAGCAGGGGTATCTGGATAGCCAAGCTTTCGCCATCGACGCGGAAGGTGGGGAGCCAGCCGGCCAAACCGCGGCCTCTGGCGACGTGACGATGGTGACGAACGTCGCCGCCGGACTCCGCGACGAGTCGTGGCGGAAGGCCGCACTCGCCCATGACTACCTCTCCGTGTTGAGCATCCCCCTCGTCTACAATGACCTCACACACGGAGTGTTGACTGTCTACGCACCTACCCAGGATGCGTTCGACGACACGACGAAGGCTGTCCTCGCTGAACTCGGCGAGACCATCGCGTCTGCACTCAGTGCTATCGAGCGAAAGAATGCACTGCTCACGACGTCGATGACGCGTGTTGAATTCGATATCGATGACCCGGCATTCGTTCTCTCACGGCTCGCTCGAGACGCAGCGTGTACACTCTCGTATCAAGGCGGTGTTCAGCAATCCACAGAGGGAAGCTACGTGTTTGTGACTGTCGACGACGGAGCAGTAACTGACGTTGTAGACGCTGCCTCGCAGTTGGTCGGGATCGACGAGGTGCAACAGATTAGTACGGATGCTGAGGGGGGTGTACTCCGGCTTCGGCTCACACAGCCGTTTCTCGCCCTGGAGCTGGCCGATCACGGTGCCGTCTTCCACGAGGCAACTGCCGACCCGACATCCACAACCCTCGTCATCGACATCCCGGACAGTATCGACATCCGGACGATCACACAACTCGTCCGGGAGACGTTCTCCACTGTCGAACTCCGTTCGAAGCAGACGCTGGATCAGTCCATGGAACGCGACTTGTACTCGAAGTTCCTCGAGAAGCTGACTGAGCGGCAACTCGAGGTGATCCAGACGGCATACTACAGCGGGTTCTTCGAGTCACCACGCGCGAGCACTGGCGAAGACGTTGCGGAGACACTCGGGATCTCCCCGCCAGCGTTTTATAAACACTCTCGGACCGTCCAGCGCAAACTGTTCGAAACGCTCTTCGAGGAGCACAATGTCTCAATTTTGGGAACCGAAGAGTTCAATAACTAACCCCATATTTCAGGAAGTATTTGTTGGTTAACAGCTGAATATTCCCTTATACACTTATTACACTTACATAGAGTGCCCTATATCACCGGCTGGCACTCGTGAACCCACTATGATAGATGTCGACCCTGAATCAGACGAAAAAACCCCATACGAATGCTTCGAGTGTGGCAGCATCATCATCACAGAAGACAGCCCGGGCCAATGTCCCGACTGTGGCGGCCCGATGCGAAACCGGCGAATGTCACTTGAATGATCATGGCATCAAAATCTGAGAGCACCCACAACGAATCGGACGACGAGTCGACAGAACCAATCGAGCCTGAGTCGGCACTTGAGACCGCCCGCCGTCAGTTGGATCATGCTGCCAGTCACTTGGATATCGACCCCAGTATCGTCGAACGGCTCAGATATCCGAAAAAAGTCCACGAAGTAACAGTCCCAATCGAACGCGATGACGGTACGGTCGATGTGTTCACCGGATACCGAGCTCAACACGACAGTGTCAGAGGCCCATTTAAGGGAGGGCTCCGGTATCACCCCGAGGTGAGTAGAGACGAGTGTGTCGGACTCGGCATGTGGATGACCTGGAAGTGCGCTGTTATGGATCTCCCGTTCGGGGGTGCCAAGGGTGGCGTCGCAGTCAACCCGAAAGAGTTGAGCTCGGGAGAAAAAGAGCGACTCACTCGTCGGTTTGCCCAGGAAATTCGCGATGTTATCGGGCCGAATCGCGATATTCCCGCGCCGGATATGGGTACTGATCCGCAGACGATGGCGTGGCTGATGGACGCGTACTCGATGCAGGAAGGTGAAACGATACCGGGAGTCGTCACCGGGAAGCCACCAGTCATTGGAGGGAGTGAAGGTCGTGAGGAAGCGCCTGGACGAAGTGTCGCGATCATCACCAAGCAGGCCTGCGAATATTATGGAAGCGATCTCGAGGGAACGACGGTCGCAATTCAGGGGTACGGTAGTGTCGGTGCGAACGCCGCCCGACTGCTTGATGAGTGGGGAGCAATGGTCGTCGCAATCAGTGACGTGAACGGCGCAATGTACGATCCAGACGGGATCGAGACGGCGACCGTCCCATCACACGACGAGGAGCCTGAAGCCGTCACGAAATACGCAGACGACGTGATCTCAAACGATGAGTTGCTCACACTCGATGTTGACGTACTCATCCCTGCCGCTCTCGGAAACGTGATCACCGAAGCAAATGCGAGTGCGATCGCCGCTGACCTCGTCGTCGAAGGCGCAAACGGTCCCACCACTTCGACGGCGAGTGCGATTCTCGCAGAGCAGGCCATTCCAGTGATTCCAGACATTCTCGCTAATGCTGGCGGAGTCACGGTGAGCTACTTCGAGTGGCTCCAGGATATCAATCGCCGATCGTGGTCGCTCGAACGGGTGAACGACGAACTCGAAACGGAGATGCAAGCCGCTTGGCAGGCAGTCACAGACGAATACGAGCACCGCGATGTCACGTGGCGTGATGCAGCCTATATTGTTGCGCTCTCACGGATCGCTGAATCCCACGAGGTACGGGGACTCTGGCCGTAGGGAGATGGACTATTGCCCATTCAGGCGGATCCGTCAGCCAACTACCCCGTTTGAACGGGGACTGTTTCGACTGTATCAACTCGTTAGCCCCGGGACTATCCTCATCACTACCTGCTTTATCGGATACGTCGTCATCGGTTTCAGTTTATCTTTCATCGGAATCTATGAACCAACGTACTCCGTTATGGGTTTCACTGACCCATTTTTTACGACCTTGTCATTTCTAACAGGGCTCTTCATCAGTACGATGTCGGGGACGCTTGCGGCGCTCACGCTCTTGCTTAGTCCCAACGATTCGAAGGCTGATCTCGTTGTCGTGGTGAGTTTCATCGCTCTTGGATTTGGGGCCGCTACCATGCGAGTCACATTCGGAGCCGTCCAAGCATATCTCACTGAGATAGTAAGTAATCTTCTATAAGAACAATAAATAGTTTGAAATACGGAAGAAATTGGTTACTTGAATTGAGGCGCTAAGGCCCCTTCCTCAACGAGCAAGTGGAGCGAGCGAGTAGGGAAGGATTCAGCGCCGCACAAGTATCAAACACGTTAGACGCTCGGCCTATAGGCGCACCACCATCCTTATTATATTGTTCTCAAGAACTGCTCAAGTGGATCCAGACACAGGGGCTTGCTACCGATGGCCGGTCGGTTCACTGTACAGGATACTGATAAGTCCCATCCGTCTCGTGACTGATCACGCAACAAGCCGGCTGCGTGGTTCATGTTCGGGTGTATCATCTCTACTCGCTGAAAGCACCCGCCACGAGCAGTGGGAAGACGAGCGTCGCCTCTGCTTCGACCTGCGTATAATTTGTCCGGTCATCATCTTTGATCTTCCCCCACGATACTGCCTCGTTCGGGGGTGCGCCAGAGAGTGACCCATCCCCTTCCATACCGGTCGAGATATAGACGACGTAATCGGCCCCACCGCGGAACAAGTTCGTCATAATCGCGTGGTGTTTCGGCACGCCACCTCCAACTGCGATCAGACCCGTCGTATCGGCGAGCATTCCGTCCTCAATGAGCGAGTCGTAATCGTCGAGAATCTCGATTCCGACCTCCGAATCGTACCCCTGTCGGTAATAGTAGAGAAAATTCCCAACCTCGGAATCCGTCAGTGCCGGACAGTAGACGGGAACATCATTGTCCGCTGCTTGTTTCAGAACCGAATCCTGATCGTCGAGTGTCTCCCCTAACTCTCGGGCAAACGATGTCGGCGTCCGAACCTTTTCTTCAGCGAAGAACTCCTCGAAGAAGTCGTATAGGTACTCCTCCAACCAAACGTAACGGTTGGAAGGGACGAACAGATTCCCAAGACGGTTGATTCCCTGTTCCCGGAGAACTGCTTCATCCGCATCCCAATCTCCCATTTTGAACGGCTTCGCCGTTTTGATAACATCCTCCGCCAGCGATCCCGCGGTCGTGATAAGCACGTCGACGTACCCTTCACGAACGAGGTAGGCGACGACTTCACGCAATCCCGACGAAATGATATTCGACGTGCATGTGAGATAGATCGTGGCATCGGCGTCTTGCATTTGCTCGGCGATGTCGATGGCCTCTGCGAGTTGCGTCGCCTGAAAGCCCGTCGTTGCATACGCTTCCAGCATCTCCTGAAAATCGAATTCGCCACGGAAGTCGTAGCCCTGCACGTCTGGCGTGGTCAACTCTTCAGCACTTCCCGGAACAACGTGGTCGTGAGACTCCTCGTCCATACCGGCAATTAGCAGGATGCCGGTTTGAATCGTTCGAGACGGGTCGCCGATTCTCGATACACACAAGTCCAGCATCAGCTAACTGTTCAATATGTCCCAGCCGACGGTGGCTGTTCTCCGACCCGACGACAGCCGTATCGTTGAGGCGGTCGAGTATCTCCAGTCACTCGATGTATCCCCGATTCCAGACCCAATGCTGGCAATCACACCGACCGGTCAGGTTCCCCAACATGCGGACTACTGTATCTTCACAAGCGAGACCGGTGTCGATATAGCTGCGACAGCGGGATGGAAACAACGAGGAACCACTGTTTGTGCTGTCGGAGATCAGACTGCAACCGCATTATGCAATCGGGGCTATTCAGTCGATATCGTTCCATCGACGTTCACATCCACAGGACTCGTCGACGAGTTATCTACTGAAGTCGAGGGCCAAACCGTTGAACTTGCTCGGAGTGCACACGGCAGCGAAGTACTTGTTGAAGGACTGGAAGCAGCTGGTGGAATTGTCAGCGAAACAGCCTTATATCGCCTGAAACGACCGGAGACTGCGGGACAGTCGGTTTCACTTGCGGTAGACGGTAAGCTGGACGGTATACTGTTCACCTCGCCAAAGACGATAGAGCACTTCGTTCAAATTGCGACTGAACGTGACGCTGTCGCTGCACTCCAACGCGAGCTAGAGGAGACGATTGTTGGAGCGATAGGAGCACCAACAAAACGTGCTGTCGACAAGCATGGGATCGCTGTTGATGTTATGCCGGATACAGTGGGGTTCACACAGCTTGCCGAGGTCACCGTACGTCGAATTCTGGATACCCACCAATGAACACATTCCGTCTCCAATCTGTTAGCTGACTTTGAGTGTTCACTGACGTCTCACCGTAAACCACGTTACTCCGATCAAGAAGGCAGCGGCACCAGACACTAACAGGGTTTGACGATAGCCGAACAGTGCTGCAGCCCCGACACTAAGCGGCGGACCGACCGTCGTGCCGAGTCTGAGAACACTTGTCCGAATACTCATAATGCTCCCGCGGAATTCGTCCGGTGCTCGTTCGTTGAGTGCCGTATCCGTAATCGGCTCTGCAAGTCCTTGACCAAGTCCGAATAGAAGGAGTGCACCAGCAACTACGTATATAGAGTCTGCGACGGCGACGCCGACGAGTCCGATCCCGTAACTCACGAATCCGAGCGCGATCGATTGGAAGCTCGTGAGCGACCGAAGCACGCGATCACCTTGCATTGCTGTCGCTCCCATCGTAACCGCGGGTAATCCCACGAGAAGGCCGATACTCGCTGATGAGAGGTGATATTCGTTGGCGAGCAGGAATGGAACGGCGGTGAGTTGCGCGCCGTAGAGGATGACGAAAATACCGAAGATTGCGAGATAGAGCACGACGAAGGGGGTCATCGATGTGGGTCCGGTGAGGAATGCACGGATACTCGAATTCGTATTGTTCTCGTCGCGCTGTGGCTCCTCGAGCAAGGTTATGCCGGGTACAGCGACGAGCAGCGCGAGGAGAAAACACGCGAAGGGAGCCGACCAAGCGACTGTCGCCAGCGCACCACCGAGTAACGGATAGCCAGCAGCACCCACCGCGAGAATCGCCGCGTTGGTCCCAATTAGCACTCGTCGTTGTTCACCGGAATAGAGGTCGCCGAGGAGCGTGACCGTGAGCATCGCAATCGCACTACTCGCCGCCCCTTGGATGGCTCGCAGGACCAAGATCAGGGTGAAGTCGGAAATGAAGATGATACCGCCCCCACTGAGTCCGAAGACAACAAGCGCCGGGATTAGAATCGGTTTTCGACCGATGCGGTCAGTTAGCAGTCCAATCGGGAGAGTGAGAAAGATCCCGGGGAGCGTGAACGCCGACAGCAAGAGGCTGGCCTGTGCCTCCGAAATGTTCCATGCCTCCTGGACCGCTGGGAGTACAGGGCTGATGAGTGAGACACCCATGACAGCGACGAGCGTACTCGCGAAAATCACGGCTGTTGCTGGCGAGTTCCGGAGTTTCCGTATCCATTCCATTCGCTCTATTACTCTCTCGGTGAGCGCTCCCCGTAAGTCATCCGCTATGGGGGAGTGGTCGCCCTGAATCAGAACCGGAGGACGTTCACGGTGAGCCAATTATGTTCACAAGCCCAAAGACGCAGATTATTACAAACGGTGTAGGTGAAAGCCACGTGGTTTGACATCCAAGCAATTCACCACGGAGTGTGACTACACTGGGCATCGGACGTCCGGGAAGAAATTATCACCATGACTGAGCTCCTTGAGGAGACGTACGTTGCGGCGCTGCAGCGTGATTTCGTAGATGTTTCCCCGGAGGCATGCTCGTAGGTGTGGTTCGACGACCACCCTGCTGGTTTAGAACAACAACCGACGAAAACTACCCCTCAGTTAGCCCTCCGCCGGATCTCCTCGACGAGTTCAAACAGTTGCACGACGGACAGTACCGACTCTCGTGACCGGCTGGATCCGTCACTCACCGCTGCGTCTGGCCACCATCGACGGGAAGCGCGTGCCCAGTGACGAACGAAGCGTCGTCCGAGCAGAGCCACACGATCACGCTCGCCACTTCGGCGGGATCGGCCGGTCGACCCATCGGCACGCCGGCGGTGACTTCATCCTGCTCCTCGGGAGACATCGACTGGAGGGCACGTGTGTTAACGATTGTCGGACAGACTGCATTAACTCTGATACCGTCTGCGGCGAATTCGAGCGTGACCGACCGCGTGAGCCCGACAACGCCGTGTTTGCTCGCGCTGTAGGGCGTCCGACCGGGACTGCCCCGTATCCCGGCGTGTGAGGCAGTGTTGACGATAGCCCCGCCACCGGAGTCCAGAAGAGCCGGTATCTCATGTTTCAGCCCGAGCCACACGCCTTTCTGGGAGATGCTGGTGACGCGGTCCCAATCCTGCTCGGAGATGTCGGTTACTGGCGCGGGATCGGCTCCGGTGGCGACGTTGTTCACTGCGAAATCGAGGCGGCCATACTCTTCAAGCGCACGCTCAATCATCGCCTTGACCTCAGTGGAGTCGCTGACATCAGTGCGGACGAACGTTGCGTTCCCGCCGTCGTTTTCGATGCGGCTGACTGTCTCTCCGCCAGCCTCGTCGTCGATATCCACGACAACGACATCGGCTCCCTCGTCGGCGAATCGCTCCGCAGTCGCTCTGCCGATCCCCGACCCCGCACCCGCTACCAACGCGACACCGTCACTAAAGTTCCGCGAAATGCTGCTGAAAGACACCGTTTATAACCTTCGCCGGAGCGTCCGATACCCGTGAAATCCGCCACCGTGTACCGAAATTACAGAGTCGTGAAATCTAGTGAGAACACTGGAAAACCGGTGTGGAGGTGGGGGTCTGGCGATGATCCCAATGTCCTACTATCTGCGTTTCATATAGTAGCCGTTAGAACTTTCGGCACGGAGTGCTGTACAGTACCTAATGGATCATCTCGACGAGATCTCCGTCGAAGAACTCCAAGACGCGCTTGACAACGTCAACGGAAACAAGCCGACGCAACGGTTGTTAGCTGCGATCGCGTACAAAAACGGCGTCACACAGACTGAAATTGCCGAGTGGCACGACACCGGCCGACGAACGATCTACAGCTGGCTCAACCGACTCGATACTGACGAGCCGCTTGAACAGGCTGTAACTGATGCTCACCGATCTGGTCGAAAGCGAAAGTTATCAGAAAAACAGCAGCAAGAATTTGAGCACACAGTCCACGAATCACCCAAAAAGATCGGTTTTGACGCGCCGGCGTGGACGCCGGCGCTTGTCAAAGAATTTCTCGAAGAAACATACGGCGTCGACTACTCAATCCCAAGCTGCCGGCGGTTGTTGAAAGAAGCGGGATTGAGTTATCAAAAACCACGCCGTTCAGCGGCTGAATCCGACGAAGACGAGCAAGATGAGTTTTACGACGAGATCAAAAAAAGCGGCGGGAAATGGACGCCACAGTAGTCTGTATCGATCAAACCAAGAAATCGGTCCAAGTTGAGCCGCGTGCCGCGTGGTTTCCGCGCGGCACGCGGCCCTCGATCGAATTATCCGGTCAACGGGAGTGGACGTGCTTGCTCGGCGCGATCACCGAGGACGGCGATCGCTTTTTCTCACGGCTTACCGAGTACATCACCGCCGATCACGCAAAACATTTCATTTTAGCACTATGTGACGAATTTGAAGAGGATCTGATCGTCGTGCTCGATGGCGCACCGTATTTTCAGGCATCGGCCGTCACGGACCTCGCGGCCCGTGACGACCTCGCGTTTGTGACGCTCCCGTCATATTCGCCGGAATTGAACCCTGTCGAGGAATGTTGGAGACAGCTCCAAGCAGCTCTCAGCAACCGATTCTTCGACTCACTCGACGAACTTACAACAGCGATCGATACCGCTCTTGACCAAATTTCTATCCCAAAAGTGAGCAACTATTTCTAACGTCTACTATATCGTCAACAGGTGTCCCGTCATTGAGGGTGCTGCTTTCTGGATTCGGCTCAATATACACTGATGCCGTGTCTGTGTCTACTGTGTGAGAACAGACGGCACTATCGCGTTCCGTTTCGTATGCGGGGCACGGCTGGTGATCAATCTCGGGGGTTGTAGAATCTGCATCTCCATCTGATTCATTGCCGGCTTCTGGGTCATCAGACCTCTCGGCATCTCCGAGGCAACCAGCGATACCGACGATTGACCCGGCTCCAATGTGAGCGAGGAGGTTGCGGCGGTTCATGACTAACACGAAACCATCTGGAGATAAGGTGGTTCGGGAAGCTAAAACATCTCTCTGACCGAACTGATAAGTTCGCACTCTGTACTGACCACACCCGATCAGAATATATCACTTCCTAAGGATTTCAACAGAGCCGGATCTGTAACTTTGCCGCGATCGCGTACAGCACGGAAGAAGCAGAGTTGTACCCCGGCAACCGCCTGAAACAGGACGGCTACTACTTCCCGAAAGAGATCGCCAAGTGCGACGACTCGGGCGGCGATCGGGCCACTCGACTGCACCACAAATGGTCAGAACGTCGCACGCACTTCTTCCATAGTCTTGCTAAACACATCGTCCAGCGGTGTGTTGAGAAGGGCGTTGGACGGATCAACGTCGGGGACTTGGACGGCGTCCGCGAAGACGAAAACGGCACCTCGAAAAACTGGGGAAAACACGGCAACCTTGACATACACGGCTGGGCGTTCGATAGGTTCTCCCACATCCTCGAATACAAAGCGAAAGTCGAGGGTATCGACGTCGTAGACGTTTCAGAGCGCACCACGAGTACGACGTGTTGTACGTGCGGGAAGAAAGACGAGAGTCAGCGCGTCCACCGCGGGTTGTATGTGTGTGGTAGGTGCGACGCTGCGTTTAATGCGGACGTGAACGGGGCGGAGAATATCCGTCTCGACATGAACGAAAGTAACTCCGAGTCTTCGGCCAATTTGGACGAGGATAGGAGTACCGGCTGGTTGGCACAGCCCGAAGTCTACCTGTATGACTTGTCCAGCGGATTCCAACCGCAGGATCAAGTGGTAGACTCCAAACCGTAATATCCCAATCCAGCGGCGCGATGCCGTGGGATTCCTCCGCCTGAAGGCGGAGGAGGATGTCAATGCGGTTCCGGCCAACGTGACTAAGCCCGAAATCCCGTGGCGGGATTCCACGGCGTGAACGCCGTGGAGGAGATCAAGGCGGCGAGAACAGGGTAGTTCACTCCAAGTCGTACCCCCATTTCCGGAGTGTCGCAGCGATTTCATCTGTGTGTTGAAGTCCGACAAGCAGCGCAGCTTCACGCAGATCGGCCTTCTTGACTGATTCTCCGAGCTCTGACTCTAGCGTTCGTGTCGTCTCACGCTGGGTGTTGGCCGTCGATTGCTGGAGATGAAGCTGGACGGTCTGTTCACGGCCGTCGGTAATACTGCTTCGCGTAAGGACCCAGGGGAGCTCTTGCCGAGACGATCGGGACTCACTATCTGTCGTAGTTTGTATCGCAGTATCGGATGTATCACTGCCTGTTGTTTCTGTTGTACTGTTGGTCGCATCAGCCTCTGAGGTGGTGTCAGCTTCGTTGGTTGTTTCTGTGCTCCCCCAGTCGTCGTCAGCAGCTCCGCTTTTAAATCCCCCCATTACGCGGTCACCTCTTGTTCGTCCTCATCAAGAGCTCCAGGCTCAGGTGGATTCGGAGCCGCAATTCCTCCTTCGTCTTCGATGAATCGGGCAATACGGTCAAACTGCGCAAGCGTCTCCACCTCGTAGTCACGACGACGATTGCGGTGGGTCTGAACGTACTTGAACGCTGAACACTGCTGACGCCAACATCCCTCCATCAACGAAGTCCGGTCACCGATAACCTCAGGAACCTCATAGGGGATTGTACCGAGCATCTCTTCTTGATCGCGTGTGCCTTTGAAACCGATCGGCACCGCACCTAACACCCCGACGTCGATGTTAAGTTGGTCCGCAAAGTTCGTCGCGAGCTCTTCGAGTCCTTCGACAGCAGCTTGCCCCTTTGCCGATGGTTCAATCGGAAGCAGCAGATTCCGCGTTGCGTAAATCGCGTTATAGAGATGCGATCCTTCAGTTGCTGGTGGATCGCAGATGAGAATATCGTATTTCTCGGGGACGCCTGCTTCACCGAGTACCCGTCGCAACTGTGCGTGGACGTTGTATGCGTCACCAAAGTCTTCAGCCTTTTTTTGTTCTCTATCTAGGTGCTGGGTGAGATCAGACAGCGAGTTATGCTCCGGAATGATGTCGATCCCTTCTGCTGTTTCGATGAGATCCTCAAACGGACCGCGTGGACTCCCAACCATGTGACGAACTAAGCTATCTGCACCTGCGTCTGCACGATCGGTATCAACCCCAAGTAGGCGGCTCAAATCCCCGTCTTGTGGGTCGAGAGGGACCACAAGCACGTCGAGCCCCGCTCGTTGGTGAGCGATTGCCGTATTTGCTGCGAGCGAGGTTTTGCCGACGCCACCCGCTTCACTGTATACCGTATACGCTAGCATATGAGGCTGATCTGGCTCTTAGCTAATGAAGGTATGTCAGACACTTACGTAACTTTCTAATTGTTCTTACTTAGATATCTAATACACCTAAGACATTAATCTTAGATATCTTTCTAAAACATCTAACTTAGTTATCTTAGGTTCTGTTCTCAGTTCTATATCTTAGCTATCTTAGTGAGTAGCTAAGAACGATATCAAGTCCACGAACAGTAGTTCTGTAACAGATATCTGGTATTCATCGGTCACTGAATACCGCTATCGATCGTTCACCCGCTGGTCTGTCTGTGAAAACGCCTCGGTCGCCATATCGGCACGCTCGGCGGCTTCAATGTGCTGGTACGCCTCGCGGACCTGTTCCTCGCTGTTGTCGAGATACCGTGCGGCCGCGGCGTAGCCGAACTGTCGAACGAGCACCTCGCCGACGCCCCGACGCCCGCCGTGGAGTTCGAGATAGTCGCCGTTGAGCGAGAGGTCCAGCTCGTCGCGACGTTTGGCCAGTGCATCGTGCGTCCAGAGACGCTCCATGATCGACCGAGCGCCGTTGGTTGTGAGCGGTTTTGGCGCGTCGAGATCGTGCTCGGCGGCGAC
The DNA here is from genome assembly GCF_004114995.1 of Halorubrum amylolyticum. Taxonomy (GTDB): domain Archaea; phylum Halobacteriota; class Halobacteria; order Halobacteriales; family Haloferacaceae; genus Halorubrum; species Halorubrum amylolyticum. Next base: position 47,867 of record NZ_SDJP01000005.1, on the reverse strand, counting down.
GATCAGGTCGGGCGCCCCGGCTCGGACGCGCTCGATCGCGTTGGCGTCGAGGCCGGCGTCGGGAAGCCCCTCGGTGACATGTGAGGCAAGCGACGGACGGTGCAGCGTCGTGAACACCGGCCACGAGTCCGGTACGTCCAGCACCTCGGCGTACCGCCGCAGGGGACCGATGACGGGCTCGGGAAGCGAGGCCTCCTTCCATTCGCGACTCTTCCGGAACACCGTGACGCTGCTGTCCGCGAACGACACGTCACGCCAGCGTATCCCGTTGCGGCCCTCTCGGTCCTCTTTCGGTGCCGAGAGGAACTCCGACCCGCGCAGGCCGGTGTATGCAACCACGCACACGAGCGCCTGTTCGCGACACCGCTGGTAGGCCTCGAAGCGCGCCTGCTGTTTGGCTTGCCACAGCTCGCTGTCGGGATCGCCACGGTCGGCGTGGGGAACCTCGATCGCGCCGAGCTCGTCGAACGCTTCGGAGACCCGTCGATCGACGAACTGCGTGATCAGATCGCGGTGGATCGGCTCCCACGCCTGTTGGTCGCCCGGTCGGCGGCCATCGTTCTCTGGGAGCGGGTCTTCGGCGTCGGACTCGCAGGCGTAATGCCGCGGGATGTATCCTTGCGCGTGTGCCCACCCACACCAGGAGGCGACGTGGGCGTAGTAGGTGAGCACGGTGCCGGCGGCGTACCCGGCGGTCGAGAGATACCGGGCGTAGTCGGAGAAGACCGTCGTGTCTAGGTCTGCGAATCGGACGGTGTCGCTGTCGACGACGCCCGCCCACGACTCCGGCGGCGAGGCATTCGCCGAGTCGGCGGTTTCACCCAGACACCAGCGTCGGAATCGATGCAGCTCGCGTTCGGCGTCGGCGCGGTACGCGCCCTGGTCACCGGCGTCGCCTTTGCCCTTGTCGGTGAGGTACTTCGTGAACGTGTCGTCGATCGCGGTCTCGACGGAGCGGCGGCCCGTCATTGGCCCTCCGGAGTATGGGGGTTGTGCCGGCGGAACGCCGCTCCAGCAGCGACGGTCGGACTGGAGCGTGCGTCGGTGGAAGAGTCGGCCATGATTCTGATTCTGCCTCGTTTGGGGCCACGGGTGGGGGTCACTAAGAACTTACTCTGTCTTACTCAGCTAAGATGAAGTAAGTTATTCCGCCGGATATTGGAACGTCTGTGAGAGTACCGGCTGATTTCGGCCGCTAGAACGCTTCTAGTCCGATCGAGACGATTGCTAAATTGTATATCGCTATATACAAATAGAGGGCCTGATGTCAGAGGTTGAGAGTTTGGAGTGCTACAAACCGCTAGCTAGGCTACATATTCTCGATCGACACCCGAACGTGACGCCCATGCGGGTCGCAGGAAGCTATGCTGTGAGCGCGGGCCCCGGGGTCCAGGTATTGCCGTCGAGGGCAACGAGGTCGTAGCGGGCAAGGATCTGGAGGGCGTCGACGACTCCCTCGGCGTCATAGGCGTGATGCATCTCTGGCGGCAGATGGTCAACGATGACACTCCGGGTGCCACCGTCCAGCCGATGTACGGTCTCTAACAGGCGCGAGAAATCAGCCAAAACCGGGTCAAGCGCCTCCTGCTCATCCGTCGGCTTCCGCAACTTATCAACAACAGCGTCATATTCACCCGTAAGCTCTACCGTTATGCCGACATCTTCTTCAAATCCGTCGTTCGTTTCGCCCATATCTCAATAGGTAGCATTCGAACGCACAAATACGTTTCTATAATAGCTAATACGAGGGATGAATATGGGTCTTCACCGCTCTTTCTACAGCCGAGGGCAGCAGCAGGGGAGATGTAGTGCTGGATGGACGGGGCCTGAGAGTGACCGACAACTCCAATCGCATTACGTCTCGGTGTCGTCGAGCGCGGGGGCGGCCCTGGAAAGGGGCGCCAATCTAGGTCTCAGCCACGTCACTACCGGACGCGATTACGTCGCCACGCCAGTCGGCGGTGAACGCCGACAACGGTCCACCAATATGCAGCTGATTCGTGGACGACCAGGACGAACCCTCGGACGACGACCACACAGCGTCCCGCTCTCATTCGGTCTCGCTGCAGTCGGCGGCGGGCCCCTAGACGGTGCCGTGACCACGGCTCCCGTCGAGTCGTGTCACTACCGTACTCAACGGGGTGAGGGTCGAGACCAGCACCGCATCGGTCAGGCCGGCGAGTCCCCGAATCACCCCAGACGCCGCGTAGACATAGTGAATCTGTCGTATTGTGGTTTGGGGGAAGAGCGTGGTGGAGACTCGACTCAATCCTTCCCAACCATACGGATGGTAAAGGGTCCATGGCGGTACGACAACCTGCAGTCGGACTGCGCTGTCTCGCGCCGGTCACGCAGGCCTCGGAACTGATCACCCCTGTACACACCGCTGAAAAACTCGTTCCTCGCTGTCAGACGTCGGTCCGCATATCGTGTTCCTCGATGTGAACGACCCGCCGCCGCGGGGTTAGGCGGTGAGTGCGTCGGCCGTGAGCCGTTCGTAGTCGGCGGACAGTCCCTCGGCGTCCTCGGGGAGGAGTGCGACCACGAGATGGGGCGCGTAGTCGGCGAAGTAGTCTATGAGTGCGGCAATCCGATTCGAGTCGATCGCCTCGAGGGAGTCCAGCAGCATGAACGGGACCGCCTCGTAGGCGTCGTGGGCGAGGTAGCCAGCGAGGGCCACCACCAGGCCGACGACCTCGCGCTCGCTTTCGCTCAGGTGTGCGATGACATCCTCGTAGACGGTTCCCGTCTCGGCTTCGCGTACCACGTTGAGGTCGAACACCGTCTCTGGCGGCCCTCGGCCGCCGTCGTCGGTTTTTCGCTCGATCCAGACGCGAGCCAGGTTCTCGAAGCCGAGCACGTCCAGGATCTCGTCCATATGGTCGTTGAACTGCTCGACCGCCTCCGCTTCCAGATCGGCGATACGCGTCCGCTCACGCTCGAGCTCCGTCGATAGCTCGTCGAGTTGGGCCTCGAGGTCGCTGGGGGTTGGGAGGGCTTCGATCTCGGCGATCTCGTCGGCGACCTCCTCGTGTTCTTGTGTGCGTTGGCCGCGCTCGTACTGCAGTTCGCTCAGCTGTTCGTACGTCTCGAGCAGGTCGCTCTCTCGGAGGGCTTCGGTTTCGGCTACCTCGGCTTCCAGGTCGCGGATCTCCTCGCGGAGTTCGGCGGCTTTGGATTCGAGGTCGTCGAGTCGCTGCTCGCGCTGGTCGATTTTCTCTTCCGTTCGCTCGATCTTCCGGTCGAGTTCCTCTCGGCGGCGCTGCTGTTGCTCTAGTGTGTGGCGGTCGTCCTCGAGTGCCTCGATGCGCTCGGTGAGGTCGGCTCGCTCGGCTTGTTTGTCCTCGATGACGGCCCGTAAGTCGTCGAGTCGGTCCGCGATGGCGCCTTGTTCGACGCGACTTCCACACGTCCAGCAGACCACATTCTGGGTCTCGTCCGGGGCAAGCGCCGCCGTCACGGCCTCATCGTCAGGGTCGATCCCCGGAAGGTCGTGGCCGTTCTTGGCGAGGAGGTCGTCGTTGAATTCGACGATGGTTCGGAGACTGCTGATGGTCGTCTCGAGGTGGCGCTTTTGCTCGCGGAGAGATTCCACTTCGGTCTCGATGTCCGTCCGATCATCATGCGTCTCATCAGGGACCGCGTCTCGATCGGCGTGGGCCGTTTCGAGATCGTCTCGTAGTGCGTCAAGTTCGGATTCGACCAATTCGATGTCGTCTTCGGTGCGCTGCAATTCTTGACGCCGGGCATCGAGGTCGTCGACGAGGGCCTCGGCGTCTTCGGCTGCCTCGGCGTCCGCTTCGACGGCCGCCACCTCGTCGCGCAGGGTATCGAGTTCCTCGTCGATAGAAGCGATCTCTTCTTGGAGGGTGTGGCGGCGTTCTTCGAGCTGGGGAAGCGTGTCACGACGCTGTTCGACGCGGTCTCGTTCGGCTTCGAGCTCCTGTTTTTCCTCGCGCAGGTCCCGAATCCGTCGTTCGATCGCCTCGGTATCGACTGGGCGCATGATGACGTCGTGGAGGTCGTCACCCCGTTCGACGGCGCGCCGCGCTGGGTTGTCTTCGAGCAGGGTGACAAAGGAATCGACCAGCGTTTCGGCGTCCGTGTAGGGTGTGCCGTCACGCTCGATCCCTGTCCGTGTAACGGTGCGGGTAAACTCGTCGTCGCCGAGTGTCAGCGTGACGTGCCCCTCGTCAGCGTCGCTTTTCAGGGTGGGGGCCGTGCCACCGAGGGCTCCGTTGAGGGCCCGTAACAGCGAGGTGCGATTGGTCGCGTTGCGACCAGTGAGGAGCGTGACGCCGAGCGAAAACTCGACGGTTGCGGTGTCAATGCCGCCGAGGTTGGTAACGGAGAGCGTGGCGTGACGGGGATCCGTATCAGTCGTGGGGTCGGACTGTTGTGGCATTGTAGGGATAGTCGAGTGCATCACTGATAATGCTCTCGCTTTCCCCTGCAGGTGCTGCACCGTATGCTGTGTGGTACATCCACCTCGACGGGTGCTTAGTCGGTCGGTCCGTCAGACTGGTCAGCGGCCGTGCACGCACACTCACGGCGGGAGAGCAGTTGATGTAGCCGATAGGTGGTCCCACAATCGGTACACGTTAGCTGGATCGTCACCGTGACGTCGAGTGGGCCAGTTTCCAGTACGTTCGCGTTCCGGAGTCGGGTGACCGTCTGGTCGACGATGTTCGCACATTGCGTGCGGGCCCACTCGATCGTATCACGTGCGTCGTCGTCGGTAATCGTGGCGGTCCGCTGGGTCTCCATATCCAGACACTCACGCAGATGGGTGCGGACTGTCGGGTGGGTGACCCAGTCGGCTTCGACGGCCTCTATGTCCACGCCACGCTGGGCAAGGCGGGTTCGGACTCGCGCTGTCCGTTCGGCAGGCGTGTCGTCACTGGCGAGTGCCTCATAGAGTGTTGTGAGGGCGTCTTCGTCACTGACGGCGCCGTAGAGGGCGTCGGTGACATCTACGTCGGCGGCAGTGAGGGCAGCGGCCAGGACGCGCTGGTTAACGTAGTCTGCGAGGTCGCGGAGACTCGCCCCCGCTTCCACGCGCCGGGCTCGCAATTCGGTGTTGAGGTCATCGAGATCATACTGTTCGACGTTCCGTCCGACTTTACACGAACAGGTAGGGGTCTCTTCGTCGTGGGTCATACGGTCCGGTTCCTCCGTGCGCCGTGGTTCGAGTGGCGTCCTCTCATGGGCTGATACTCGGTTGGTGGTTTGCGTTCGTTCCAGGCAGGTATACGTCTGTCTTTCCATCCGTACTCTTGGTAAAGGTAATGGATCCAAGTGGCGTCAGTGACGGGCGATCGTGGAGTGAGCAAAACGGGTGCCAGGCGCACTACGTGCGCCGATGGCAATCCATGCCGCTAGACTATCGAAGGGTGGTGCCCGAGCTCCCCGTAAACAGACAGCATTCAACGTCCGAATATACCGGATAAGGTTAGTCATATGGTGCCGTGCACCAAACACGGTACTCATGCCGTTTCGGCAGACATCGTCCGTTGTCCGGTTGTTTTGAGGACCATGTGTGTGCTCTAGCAGGGTTCAGTATTCCGAAATACACGGATACACTATGTGGCCTTGTTTCGGTGGTCAGCGTTGTATTCACCCAGATTGCAACGGTATACCTGGGAAATCGGAGTTGTGGATATATCGGGGATGCTGGGTGATGAACGCAAGTACGTCCGAATAATCCGGATAATTAAGTAGGTCGAGGTTGAAGTACGCAACCACATGTCAAAGACAATAAAAACGGCGTTCGACATCGTTGAAACAATACTCGAATTGGAGAAAGCGGGGGTCGCGGAGTTAGCTGACGAGGTTGATAAACCAACAAGTACCGTTCACGACTATCTGCAAGGGCTCGAGGAGATCGGCTGCGTCGTCAACGAAAACGGGAGGTACCGTGTTGGATCGCGATTTCTATCAATCGGGACACGTATGCGGAGTCAGTTAGAGATCTATAAGGTGGCCAAACCGGAACTCCAGAACCTGGCAGCCACCACTGGTGAACACGCGAGTTTGATGATTGAGGAAAACAATCACGGGGTGGTTTTATATACGGCCACCGGGGAAGAAGCAGTGCAGGTTGACATCCACGATGGTGACGTCTCACGCCTACACACTACCGCTCCGGGAAAAGCCATCCTGGCGAACATTTCTCCAGATCGAACGGAAGAGATCATTGAACACTACGAATTACCGGCCCGAACTCCGAACACAATTACTGAGCGAAGTGAACTTTTTGACGAGCTAGATGCGATCCGGGAACAAGGATATGCACTCGACCGAGAGGAACTGTTCGAAGGGATGCATGGCGTTGGCAAGCCGATCGTGGTCGAAGATGACGTTATTGGCGCAATCAGCGTCTACGGGCCAGTTGGCCGAATGAATGAATCGAAAGCCACTAAAAAAATATCGGACATGGTTTTGGAGACGGCGAATGTTATCGAAATTAGTCTAAAGTATTAATACACCCAGCAGCTGAGTAGTGGAAATTTGATCTCGTATTTCTTCCAGAGGGGTCGCCTGATCTCGACCCAATCGAGCCGGTCTGGAAGAGCCTGAGGTGGGAAGTATCACCGATGATTGTTGAGATCGCGTAGGATTCCGCGCTCTGGTCACTGACCTATTCGAATGCCTCACTAAACGGGTGAGTTTTGCCAGCCTGGAGGGTAACTCCATGAGAATCCCGCTGAAACCCCTGGAGTGTGAAGCACGTCATGGAGTCCCGAAGGTCGATCTATGACATGCACCTCCGAGTACGGGGGGGTGACGGACCTCGGATGCGAAGGAACAGGAGAATTGGGATCGCGGCCCGGCCGGCCTTGGTCGGCCGTGACCGCAAGCCTGGAGCGATGTCGTTCCGCTTCACGCATTCAGGACTCCAGAGGACACCATGACCGCAACCACTGATCACTACTTGGGCATCGATGTCCACAAACGGCAGGCTCAGGTCGCTGTCCTTGACGACGAAGTCGAAGTGACCGAAGAGGTCCGAGTCGCCAAGGCGGACCTCGACGAGATCGCACAGAAGTACGCTGGTAGTAGCGCTGCACTCGAAGTGGGAAGTAACTACTTCACCATCTACGACAGACTCGACGAAGAGTTGGACATGACTCTCGCCAATCCGGCCAAGACGGATTGGCTCGAAGATCAGAAGCAGAAGAATGACCGCAAGGACGCGAAGAACCTCGATCGGTACCTGCGGTTGGGCGAAGTGCCGGAGAGTTACGTTCCACCAGAAGAATACCGGCGCTACCGCGCGCTGGCGCGGTCGCAAGAAGCTGGTTGACAAACGCTCAGATTTCAAAAACGAGACCAACTCGTTGCTGGATCAAAACGGCGTCACCTACGATGGGTCGTTGTGGAGCGATCAAGGGCGTGAGTTCCTGCGCGAACTCACGCTCGACGACGCGTCGGAGTTGTTGTTGGAGCAGTGGCTGGAAGCAATTGACGAGTTCACGGTGAAGATCAAGCGGATGCAGCGGCGGATCGAAGAGGTAGCGGCTGAGGTAGAGGAGCTGGATACGTTGATGTCTGCACCTGGCATAGCAGCGTTTTCCGGCTTGATGATCCACGGCGAGATCGGTGAAGTAGAGCGGTTTGACCGCGCAGCTGAAGTGGTGAGTTACGCCGGGTTAGACCCGGTAATCAGCGAGTCTGGCGACTCACGGAGAGAGGGCCAGATCAGCAAGGAAGGTAACGGCTACTTGCGGTGGATCCCGGTCCAGTGTGCGAACACCGCCGTACACAACGCCAAGGATCCGTACTTGAGCCAGTTCTACTGGCGGTTACGGAACAAGCGAAACAAGCCGCACAAGGTAGCGATCGTGGCAACAGCGCGGAAGCTGTTAGTGGTGTTGTTCAACATGCTCAGGAAGAACGAACCGTACGTCCCACCGGAGGTGAGCGCCTGAGAGACGCTACGCGTCTCTCTTTGGGCGGGCCAGCGCACGGTGAGCGACTGGTGTGTCGTATGAAGATGCCCCCGCACGGCGGACGCGGAGACGGCTAGTCTGACTGCTTGCTGTTGATTTTCGCTACAGAAGAGAGATTGGTACCAGCCCACTCGGAAAATCTAAGCCGATACACGTGGTTTGTTCAGATAGCGGGATTCTCAGCGATGTCATAGAACGAGTAGCACACCAAAGAGCAGGGTGAATGCTGAGGTGGATGAGTTCAGCGACCCTGCAGGATGACCCTTCGGTAGACTCGTTCTTCCATGTCGTGGAGACCGAGACGATAGCGCTGTTCGCTGGCGATGACCTATGTCCGCAGTGACGAAGATGAGGCCGACGCGGTCGAGCGCGTGCTCGCCCGCGTCGAGAACTATCCTTTTGAGATCGACCTTCTGCTTGCCGACAGCGGCTTCTACAACGAGCGCGTCATCCGCTGTGCTCGTGATATCGCCGCAACGGTCGTCCACGTCCCAAAGAAAGGCGAGCGGATGAAGGACAAACTCGACACCCACGAGTCGTACATGACGACCTATCGCATGTACAAGGACTGCGAGCGGGAACTGCGCTTCCCGCTCGCTGTCGCTGTCTCCTACCAGAACGGTGACCGAGGCAAGCACGGCGAGGTCGTCCGTGGCTACGTCGCCTGCGGCGTAACTGATCAATCAGCGAAGCAGGTCGAACGCCTCTACAGAAAGCGCTCAGGCATCGAAACGACCTATCGCTTACTGCGGCAAGCACGCGGGATCACGACGACGCGTGATCCCGTCGTGCGATTTGCGATCATGCTCGTCGCGGCACTGCTGGAGAACCTGTGGCTCGTACTGAGATGGGCGGTCGTCGCCCGCCCGCGGCGGGGCGGGCGCGACCTGCCCGATGAGTTCACGTTCAAGACGTTCTGTGACTGGATTCGGCATGAGCTGGAAGAGGAGTTACGCCGGCGGTGGAAGATCAAAGCGAACGGGGTTGGTGTGCCGGCGTCACAGACAGCGGCCGCAGGCAGGCCGGGGTCAGCCCACGGCCTATTCGTTGGGCGGTAAGCGACAGCTGTCGGCAGAGACCGTCGAAATCCGGGTGAGATTGTCTGTTTGAAGCAGTGGACTGGAACTGCCTTGATCTACGCCGCGGTAGCAGCCAAGATTGACCGCCAAATCATACAGAAAGTGATGTTTCGAGGCGTTCAGGCAGCACTCTCTCGACTCGTTCGGGAAGTAACGTCTTTGGCAGCGATTTGATCGATATACCACGCCGGCACGTCAGTGCCGGCGTGGAGAGCCTCCTTAGAAGCTGCCTCACCATGCGTTCGAAGGTACTCACGAACAGCAATCTTATGCGAGGTGGTAGTGTTCTCACTCGTGTCGGATCGGGTTTTGGACATACCCTTGATCCGACTCCTACTCTAGTGAAAGTTACCATTCCTGACGGTCATTACTGGATTATGATACTACTGAGCTAATTTCGAATCCGTGCAACGGGCTATAAGGATATAGCTCACGACACTTAGTCGTCTGCTAGGGTTGGATCAACGCTCGTCTGGGACGAGGCAGTAGTGGGCGAGGTCTCTACCGCCTCGATTAGCAGTTCGGCGATGTCGACGATTTCGATATCGTCTTCGTAGTCACCAGTCTTGCGTCCATCCTCGTACATCGTCATGCACATCGGACAGGCAACAACAAATTTCTCTACTTGTTGACCGGCATCGGTATCTTCGAGTGCTTCCCGGATTCGTTCTTCGCTTGGTTTCTCATCCTGTTCGTGCTCTATCCACAGCCCGCCACCGCCACCGCCACAGCAGTAGGAGTCAGCGCGGTTGCGCGGCATTTCGTGAAGGTCACATCCAGTTGCCCGGATGAGATCACGAGGCGCTTCGTACTCGTCGTTGTATCGACCGAGATGACACGGGTCGTGGTACGTGACGGTATAATCGAGTTCGTTCCCAGAGAGTCCGAGTCGGCCGTCACTCACGAGTTCTTCGACAGCCTGTGTCCAGTGTTGGACTTCAGCTTCGGGTGACCACTGATTGCCCTCGATGTCGAAATCCATCATCGGATCGTCATCCCACTCTTCGAAGTCGAGTTCAGGATATTCGTTTTTGAACGTATTCATCGAGTGCGGATCTGTACACACGATTTTGTCGAATTCACAGTCCTCGAAGCTCTCGATGAGGGTTGCCGCCTGCTCGATAAACATCAGTTCTTCACCGACACGACGGATGTCGTTCCCGTCATAGACCTCATCTTCGAACAGGATGCCATACTTGATACCGGCTTCTTCGAACAGCGTCGCCAGAGAGCGCGCGACCGCTTTGTTCCGTTCGTCGTAGCTCGGATAGTCGCCAACGTACCAGAGGTACTCTACTTCCTCTTCGCGCACGTCTGTAACGTCGAATTCAAGGTCGTCAGTCCAGCCAGCCCGGTTGTTCTGCGAGTTACCGAAGGTGTTGCCTTTCTGCATGACGTTCTGGAATACATCTTGCAGTGCGGGCTGGATTTCTCCTTCGTCCGTCAGCTGCCGATTGAGCTTGGTGAAGGTCTTCAGATGCTCGATCTCGACTGGGCAGGTATCCATGCACGCCATACACGACATACACGACTCCATGGCCTCTCGTTGGATGACCGAGTCCCCATCTCCGATGATTGCTTTTTCTTCACCGTCTTCCTGCTCCCGGTAAGCTTTGAGATCAAGAATTACGTCACGCGGGCTGAGATCACGACCAGATGCATGAGCAGGACACGCATCGGTACATCGCCCACAGTTGGTACAGGCGTCTTGCTCGAGTTTCTCCCGCCAGGAGAACGCATCCATATTTGGAGCACCTATGGTCGCTTCCATGTCTGCTGGAATAGATGGGAGCCGCTTTCCGGCCTTCTCGTCTCGAGTAATAACACTCGCGTACGAAGTCAACATGTGCAGCGGTTTGGAGTACGGAATCGCCCCGATGAACACGAACGCAATCAGCGCGTGTGACCACCACGCAAACGGATACATTGAACGGGCCATCGCGGGGTCAACTCCAGCTAACTGCAGCACATCAGCAACGAACCATCCGACGAAGCTGACCGTCTCAAACGAGGGAAAGTTCTGACCTAGAATTCGGATTCCCTCTGTCAGATAGCCGCCGACACCCAGTAAGAAGAGAGACCAGATGAAGAGGTCATCCTCGAGGCCAGTGTTCGGCCCCTCAAGCCGAGATGTCTTCACGACGTAACGTCGATAAATCGCAATACCGATACCAACCACGAAGAGCAGCCCCATTGCATCGAGGATGAGCGAGTATGAGAGGTAGAAATCTCCGACGAAGAACGACTTCTCCTCGCCCATCAAGCCAGTTATCGTCTGGTAGATGTCCATATCGATGGCGAGGATAGTCGTTCCGATGAGGAGAGTGAGGAAACCCCACAGAATGAACGTGTGCATGAGCCCCCCAACGAAATCCCGGTCGAACTGTTTCTCGTTGGAGAGAACGACTTTCGAACTACTGGCGATCCGGTGTCCAATGTCGTCAAGGCGGTCAAACCAGTCTTCACCACTCTTTGCATATTCGGCGAACCGCTCGTAAACACCATAGAGGAAGACGAGCACGGTCACCGCGGCAAGGAAGTAGAAAATGACCTCGCCCACGTGCCCGATCTGCCACATGGTCGGCCGTGTAATCGGTTCGCTCGCTTGTAGCGGATATTGCATACAAAATAGCTGTCGTATTCTGAAGACATAAAGGCACGGAGAAATTGACCTCTCACTCAGCTCCTATGAAAATCCCGTGAGTGTAACTAACCACGTTTGAGATAATAGTACGTGTTTACCCCGAGGGGCTGCGTTGAATCACTAGACGGCGTCGGGATGGGTCGCTAAATCGAAGGAGTTGAAGCGGGAGATTTCAGTTGTTCAGGGCCCAAATCTCCCACTTCACTAGCGAAATCGTCCCGATTTCTCAAAGAGTTACTGGCGATGGAGACGAATCCGCCGCCCCGGAAGGTGGCGGCGGATTCGCCGACTATGCCCTCGTTTCCCTCCATTGTCTCCGGATTTACCTCGATACCTCTTACCGAATGACGATTGACCTGCTGAAGGTGATGCCACAAATAACCGGGGAGATCGGCCTCGACGCGGCCGATCTCCCCTCTCCATCCACGTTGTGTAAAGCGTTCGACCGGATCAGTATGAGCGTCTGCCGAGTGCTGCTGCGCCAGTCGGCGCAGCTGCACGACCCCTCGAAACACGGTGCAATCGACGCTACATTCTACGAACGCTCGGCTGCGAGCCGCCACTACTGCCAACGGACGAGTTACCGCGTGCAGAAGCTCAAGGTCACGAAACTCGTCGATACAGACTCTCAAGCCATCCTTGACGTTTACTGCTCGACGAACCGTGAAGGGAGCGACGCGGATCTCGCCGAGCAGATCGCCCGCCGGAACGCGGGCGATCTGCGGTCTCTTGCCGCCGACAAGGGATACGACAAGAAATCGCTTCGCGAATCCCTTCGTGACCTCGGAATTCGCCCACTCATCAAACATCGCGTCTTCGCACACTATGATCACGCGCACAACGACAGAATCGACGAACAGCACTACAATCAGCGCTCAATGACCGAGACCGTGAACTCGGCTGTGAAGCGCTCGCTCGGCATAGTGGTTCACAGAAGATTTAGGTGTACTTTGTGTTGGTTGGGGAATGGCGGGACGAGAGAAAGAGATCGTCCGACACCTCAGTGAGGACGATCTCGACCGCTTGCTCACACAGACTGATAGCGAGAAGGTGAGCAAGAGGCTAATCTTCATCAAACGGCTGTACAAAGGTGCAACGCTGGAAGGTGCAGCCGACGATGTCGGAATGTCTCAATCAACCGGGAGTCGCTGGGCCAAGCTCTGGAATAAGGGCGGTTTGGGACTCCTTGCTACGAGCTTCGGGGCGGTCGGCCCCCGAAGCTCAACGAGAAGCAGCGAGAACGTCTTCTTGACCTACTCGAAGAAGGCGAACCCTGGAAGAAACAGGAGATACAGCATCTCATAAACACCGAGTTCGATGTCGAATTCCACCCGAATTACCTGCCACGATTGCTGGACGATTTGGGCCTCTCGTACGCGATTCCGCGTACCGAGAGGCCCGACCGGCCAGACAATGCTGAGGAAATCCTCGACGAACGCGTTGGCGATGCGTTCGCCAAGGATGAGACAGACAAACCACACAACAAACAGCCAGAGGACGACAGTAACGAGGAATGGACGGTCGACGATGATGTTCGAACGGACGGTGGAACGACCGTCGTCTTTTTCGATATCTCGCACCCGCAACCGTGGGACAATTCTCAGCGGCTCTACACAGTAAGTGAGCCGACGATCACCCGGCCGCTGGTGAAAATCGACACACCAGCGGCCGGTTTCTATGCGCTCAACGGCGAGAGTGTCCTCCAGTTCCCACCGAATCAGGAGAAAGAGGAGATCTGCGCGTGTCTCGAAGAGATCCGCGAGCAGAATCCGGGCGAGCGGATTCTACTCGTCTTGGATAACTTCTCATCACAACATTTGTGCGTACACGCGCAAACGCGCCCACGAACTCGGGATCGACCTCATCTTTCTTCCAGTGGGATCGCCACATCTCAATCCAATCGAACCCGTCTGGAAGAGCCTCAAATGGGAATCGTCGCCCCTGATCGTGGAGGGCGCGGCCGAGTACCGCGCCCTCCTCGATGACATCTTCACGGAGTTGACCGATCAGCTGAGTTTTGCAGGCTCATGGATCGAGAATCATCTCAGCGGATTCATCCAGAAGTTGCGTTAGTTACTATTATCGTCGGAGACGACGACCGACCGTGTAAGTTCGAGATTTGTCGCATCGGTCGCAACAACGCCTCGCGTGAGTCGCTGGAGTCGTTTCCGTTTGACGGCACGTTGATGGGCCAACTGTGGGGTATGGAGTAGCTCAAACATGATACGAACGACCGCGCGGTACGCGGTCGTTCGTGTACCGTGAGAACGTAGAGGCAGCCATTTTTTCCATTTCAGCGGCTGTATCGGTTGTTTCTTCGAGTTCGGCAAGCGAGTCTGAGGGATCAATCCCTTCACGCACGGCGACTTTGACGTGGTTGTCGAAGTCGTGTTTCTTGCTGTGTTTGCCGATATCGAACTCGTCGGCAATAGACTCGCTGCCGACTGCGTCGAGCAGCGAGTACACTGCGGTCGCAGTTGTTTGACCAGAACTGAAGTACGCTGCGTCCGTTTTTCCTGTTGGCGGCCTTTGCTGAGACTTGGAATTTGCAGCCATTAGGTCGCCATTACCGGCTTCACGCCGGTTTAAATACTCGAAACGCGACAGCCTGAATCATGTCTTCACAGATACCCTTGACAGCGGAAAATCATCTGCTGAAGCACACCGTCACCATGCGAATCGACCGCTTTCACTCGTTTTGGCGGGGCACCACGAACGACCAAATCAGGCATTCGACGGATGAACGCCCGCCGAGGAAATTCAGAACTAGATAGTGCCTGCTGAAGCTAAACCTCGGAAGTACTGAGGGTGTCATAGAACTCTCCTCACACCGTGATCACGGTACTCCCCGGATTGTCTCCACGTTCGTAGTTGGTGATTACGACGACGAGACGAAGGCACAACGCGAGGAACACCTGCGCTCGTGCGTGAACGCGGCCTCGGGCGAATGCACGCCCGAGGCCGCAGTCCTTCACTGATTCGTTGGTTCGTTCGACTCCAGTACGGCGGTTGTACGTCTCATCCAGCGTCGATTGCTTCAGGTGAACGTCCTCGCTGTGTTCGGTGATGCGGTCTTCGACCCTGTACTCGATGTCTTTCGGGTCGTCGGTGTTTCGCGCGTTGTACGGAGCGACTGGCACGACCCCTGCGGCCAGCAGGTGGTCGTGCCAGTCGAGCGTGTCGTAGGCGCTGTCACCGACCATCCAGATCGGCTTGGCGACGGCGAGCGCGTCACGCGTGACGCGCATCGCCGTCTCCTCTGGCGCTTGCTTACTCTCCGTGAACTCCGCCGCAATTGGGATCTTTTGCCCGGTCGAGACGATCGTACAGCCGTAGCCGTAGTAGTACTCGTCATTGGTTGGATCGTAGCACTTCGACGCGTCCTGATCGGCTGGCATCGCCCTCACGTCGGTCGAATCGATGCAGTAGGTCAAGTCGAGCAGGCCGCGCCGAGCGGCCTGCTCGACGAGCCGATCAAAGACGTCGTCAACGACTTGTTCGAGGTCAGTGAGGAAGCGATCGACCGCGTCTCTCGACGGCGGTCGATCGAACCCACAACTCAACCAGACAACCGTGTTCCGAAGCTCTCGTTCAACGGGACGAATGCCGTAGATGTCCTTGTAGTAGCAGTGGAGAAAGCCACGCATCAGCTCTGGTGGTTCGTGCTCTCGTGTTCGCCCCGTCTTCGCCGGGGCGAACACGTCGAACTCTTCGAGAAACTCGAAGGAAAGGTGCTCAAACAACGCTAACGTCTCGGTCTCCACGACATTGAAGAACGACTCTACCGAAGGATCATCTTGCAGGGTCGCTGAACTCATCCACCTCAGCGTTCACCCTGCTCTTTGGTGTGCTAATCGTTCTATGACACCCTCTCGGAAGTACTGCTAAAGTACTTGCCACTGCCGCTGTTGGAGCGGTTGATCGAAAATGCGCAGAAGATCCACCAGCAACGGCCAATACTTTCACCGCTTTAGGAACATTTATGCGAGGGCCGATTAAATATCGACTTTGTATATGCCCGAATTCGAGGAGACAGAAGAAGAGCGAATGATCCGAAACTCCGTTAGCAGTCTAATGGACGAGTATGAGGACGACTACTGGCGGGAGATTGAAGAAGAACGAGGCTTTCCTGAAGAAGTATGGCAAGATCTCGCAGATCATGGGTATGTCGGTATTGCCATTCCTGAAGAGTACGGTGGTGAGGGAATGGGTATCAAGGAAATGGTGACGGTAATGGAGGAGGTCGGCATGAACGGCGGGTGGTCCGCTACGGTTGCATTCGTACTCAATCCTATATTCGGTGGTGAAACACTGGTTGCACATGGGACCGAAGAGCAGAAGGAACAGTGGCTTCCGAAAATTGCCAGCGGTGACGCAAAATGGGCACTCGGTGTCACCGAACCTGATGCCGGGCTGAATACTTCGAACATCTCAACCATTGCAGAGAAAGATGGCGATGGATACGTCATCAACGGCAGCAAAATCTGGACTTCTCGCGTCGCGGAGGCAGACCGCATCACACTGCTTGCGCGTACACTTCCGCCTGAAGATGCTGACTCTCCCACTCACGGTCTCTCGATTTTCCTCGTTGACCCCGACTCTGACGGTATTGATTATGATGAAATCCCTCTCGACATTTACTTTGAGCGGACGTACAACCTCTACCTTGATGATGTCCGGGTCCACGAATCACAGATCGTTGGGACTGAACATCAAGGCCTTTACCACATTTTCGACACATTGAATACAGAACGTATTACTGTGGCGGCTGCCGCTGTTGCAGCTGGGTATTCAGCGCTAGATCAGGCGGCTGACTATGCGAACGATCGGGAAGTATTCGGTGTTCCTATCGGTAGCCATCAGGCGATCCAACACCCGCTTGCGGACGCCTACGCAGAACTTGAAACGGCGAAGCTAATGACCCACAAAGCCGCCTGGATGTACGACAACGATAAACCCTCACAAGAGGTCGGTGCTGCCGCCAATTCTGCCAAGCTTCAGGCAGGGAAAGCGGCATGGAATGCATGTGAGGCTGCCATGACTACCTTCGGTGGCATGAGCGCCTCTTCCGAGATCGGCATCGCAAAGCTTTGGTCGATGGTTCGACATCTCCGAGTTGCTCCAGTAAGTGAGCAAATGGTCCGGAACTACCTCGCGGAGAATGAACTCGGCCTGCCACGCTCGTATTGAAGTAGAACACAGTAACCATACACAGCACACTAAATCACACTATGACACGAAACAACACTGGTGCGTCGATTATTGGTTGGGGAGAAACCGACTTCGGTGAGGTGCCTGACAAGGACTATAACGATCTGAACGAACAGGCTGCATATGAGGCAATGGAGCAGGCTAATGTAACACCAGACGAGGTTGACGGAATTATTGCAGCACCACCTATCGGTGGTGACGAACTTGGTGCTGTTGGCGCCTCTGCGCTCGCCGAACACCTCGGGTTGATGCCGGGGCTCAAGTACGGTTCAATGCAGTCGATCGGGGGGGCGTCCCACATACAGCACCTCCTGCAAGCCGCCGAGGCAATCAACAGCGGACTCTGTGAGAACGTATTGGTGCTTGCGGCAGACAACATGGCGACCGGGCTCGGTCGTGATGCCGCTGTCGAGGCGATGGCTGGCGCCGGACACGGGGAGTTTGAGACACCATATGGACCGTTGATCCCATCGATGTACGCGTTGGCCGCTCGCAAGCACATGGAGGAATATGGGACGACCCAAGAACAACTTGCGAAAATCGCATCGATCGAATACGAGCACGCGTCGTTGCAGCCGAAAGAGCGTGCCCAAATTAACGAGTCGAAGACTGTAGAGGAGGTACTCGAGTCGCCGATGATTGCGACTCCACTGACATTAGATCAATGTTCGCTCGTCAGCGACGGCGGAGCCGCCCTCATTGTGACGGACAGCGAGAGTGCCCACGCTGACCATGACACACCAATCGACATCTTGAGCGTCGGGGAATATGACACGCACGAATCGATCCATCAAATGCCTGACCTCACTACCACGGGGGCACGCCAGGCCGGCAAGCAGGCGTTCGCCGCCGCCGACGTCGAGCACGACGACCTTGATGTGATCCAGATCTATGACTGCTTTACAATCACCGTCCTTGAGGTTCTCGAAGATCTTGGCTTCTGCGAGAAAGGAGAAGGCGGTGAGCTCGTCGAAAGCGGTGAACTGGAACTCGACGGGAAGTGGCCGATGAACACCCACGGCGGGGAACTTGCACAGGCGCATCCCGGCGGTCCCGGTGGCCTGATGCATATTACCGAAGCTGTTCGTCAACTCTGGGGCGAAGCAGGCGCGACTCAGGTCGAGGACGCCGAAACAGCACTGGTCCACGGCAACGGCGGAATACTATCGACTCAAACCGTTGCGATTCTAGAGAGAGGTGACTAACCAATGAGCGATACCACGAAACCCGACGCACCGGAACCAAGTAACGCTACACAAGAGTACTGGAAAGCAACTACTGAGGACCAACTCGTCCTCCCATACTGCCTGGACTGCGAGGATTATTTCTTCTACCCGCGGGGGTACTGTCCCAACTGTATGTCGGCGAACATCGAGTATCGCGAGGCAAGTGGAGAGGCCGAACTCGTCAGCTATACGACCGTGTATCGCCCCCCTGCACCCAGCTTACAGGAGCGCGCGCCATACATCAACGCGATCGTCCGATTGGAGGAGGGTGTCCAGATGATGTCCAATATCGAGGCCGAGAGTGAAGAACATCTCGAGGTCGGCATGCCCGTCGAAGTGACGTTCGTCGAAACGAGTGGTGAGTATAAGCTTCCGTACTTCGAACCTGCTGGGGGTGAGTGATGATGAGCGTAGACAACGTGGAAGACGTCGTCGGTCGACAGTTCCCGGGCGGCGAATTTACGGTTGAACGGTGGATGGCCTACCTCTGGGCCGACGCCACGCGTAACGACGACGATGCCTTCAGGCATGAGGAGGCGGCCAAGGAGGTTGGGGCAGATGCGCAACTCGTCCCGCCGGAGTTCGGTATGCACATCGCGATGGAGGGGTCAGGGGCAGGTATTGAGGGTGCGCTTGAGGGGTTGGATATCGACTGGGAGTCCGGTGTCTTTCACGGCGAACAGTCGTTCACGTTTCACCAGCCTCTGGTCGTCGGCGAAACGTACAGTGTCACAGGCGAGGTTGCCGATGTAGAGCAAAAGGAGAAGTTCGATATCCTGTCCTTGGACTACGAAGCAACCGACACCCAAGGGAATCCAGCGTTTAGAACCCAAACGCGCATCATCATAACGCATTAGACATAATAAACGTACTAAAATCATGAAATTCCAGGACATTACGATTGGAGACACGGTGGCAGAAAAGTCGTTTGAGGACGTACCAGCAAAGAACATGGAAATCGTGACCGCACTCATGGAGGATCCGAACCCGATTCACTTTGATCGCAGGGCAACTGAGCAGATGGGTCGGCCAGGATTAGTGAATCAAGGGCCGATTAACATGTCATATATGACACAGGCTGCGCTTGCGGTGGCCGAGTCGCCGACCGATCTCACGTCACTCGAGGCCCGATTCGAGGAGAACGTGTTCGAGGGCGACGACGTGCTCGCCACCGCAACTGTCGACGAGAAATACGAGGAAGACGGAGAGGGCTATGTCAACCTCGGCCTCCTCCTTGAGAAAGCTGATGGGACAACCGCTGTTACCGGTACTGCGACCGTTCGGCTTCCCAAGGGTGAGTCGGTATGACTACCCCACTATCTGACATCACAATATTGGATGTCACCGAAGAGTACAATAGCTATGCCGCAAAGTTGTTGGGCGATGCAGGAGCGGACGTTATTAAGATCGAACGTCCTGGTGGAGATCCCGCCCGAGACGTGTCGCCTCATGTCGAAGGTGAGTCTGCTTTCTTCGGATTCTTAAACACGAGTAAACGTAGTCTCGTGTTGAATCCGGCGACTATTGATGATCGCGAGACACTTCAATCGTTGGTCGAGGCGGTCGATATCGTCCTCGAGGACCATCTTCCCGAATATGGGATAGATCCGGAGAGACTACCGGATATGACGGATACGATCGTCATCTCAATCACGGGATTCGGCCGGTCCGGACCCTATGCAGATTTCGAAAGCGTCGATCTGGTCGAGGCGGCAATGGGCGGGATGGCCTACCAAACTGGGTATCCTACTCGTCCCCCAACCCGTCCAGGATTGTCGGCCTGCTCGTATTTCGGGGCAACAGAAGCTGCTCTTAGTGCTCTCATGGCGCTTGAGACTCGCGATCGTGCCGGTAGTCAACACGTGGATGTCTCCAAACACGAAGCAATCGCTGCGCGCATAGAGAGCACACACACAGACTACACATACAATGACACGGTCAGTCAGCGGACTGGAAACAAGCACGCTCAACTACACCCAGCTGGCGCCATCTATGAGGTCGAAGATGGGTTCGTCTGTGTGTGTATAGTTGGAGGGGCCGTTGAGGGGCCGCTTGGCGGAGCAGATCTGTCAATGTGGGAGCCGTTCTGTGAGGCCATCGGACGTGAGGATCTTCTTCAGGACGAACGATTTAATGCTCTCCCAGATGAACAGGTTCCGGGTGGGGCCAAGCGTCTGAAGAACTCGGACGAATTCGATGCCATCCTGGAGGAGGAACTGGCGGACTGGACAACTGATGAATTCTATCATGCAACGCAAGAGGCGGGTATCGCCAATTCTGTTGTAGCGACTTCTGCCGACCTATTTAGCAGCGATCAGCTAGCCTCGCGCGGATTCCTGACGGAGATCAAATCACCGTCTGGCAAACAAGTAACGATGCCACAAGCCCCATATAATTTCTCGGGTAGCGATATCGAATCAACTAGTCCTCCTGCACCGAACGAACATGCCGAGGAAATAGAAGGAGAAATCCTCGACGACGAAAACACAAGAGAGCGGTCAGCGCAGTCCCCCAGCGATACCGTGAGTGCAGCCGATACTGAGATTGCGATTGACGGGGCCCTTGACGGGATCCGTGTTCTTGATTTCACTATGGTGTGGGCAGGGCCACATTGCAGTGTTCAACTTGCCGATCACGGTGCGGAGGTCATCAAAGTCGAGTCTGCAAAGCGTACTGAAATCACTCGATCCGTTGGCCCATTCTTGGATCAAGACGCAGGCGATCCAGTTCACGGTGAAGACCGAAGCGGATACTATCAGACCGAAAACCGGGGTAAGTATAACCTTTCAGTTAACCTTCAAACAGAAGCAGGGACTGAACTCATTAAGGAAATCATCGAGAAAGGCGATATCGACGTAGTAGTTGAATCGTTTTCTCCAGGCGTCATGGAGAATCTGGGGCTTGGTTATGACGAATTATGCGAGATCAAGGATGATTTAGTGATGTGTTCACTATCTGGATATGGCCAAGAAGGCCCAGAGAGTCACTACCGTGCATATGGTCCAAGCCTTGAAGCCCACTCCGGACTCGCACACGCAACTGGTTTCTCCGAGGATCCTCCCGTCCGAACCGCTATCTCCTTTACTGACCCCCTCGCAGGATTACACGGTGCATACGCAATTATGGTTGCACTTCACCATCGCAATAAGACCGGCGAGGGTCAGTACATCGATCTCTCACAGCGAGAGGCTGGTGCCATATTAACCCACCAAGCGGTGACACGATATGACATCGAGGGTGAGGTTACCGGCCGAATTGGGAATCGTGACGAACGTGACCGGATCGTCCAGGGTATCTATCGTTGCGGAGAATCAGAGGTTCGGGACGATGTTGAAGAATGGATAGGGATCGCAATTCGCGATAATCAGGATTGGGAAGCGTTCGCTGATGTGGTTAACGCTAAATGGACTACCAACGATGAGTTTGCGACGCAGGACCGACGGTTGGAGAATCACGACAGGCTTGACGAGCACATCGAAGAGTGGACCCAAGATCATGACCGGTACGAGCTAATGGAACGGCTCCAGACGGTTGGCGTTCCTGCTGGTGTCGTGCAATCAATGAAGGATCTCATCGAAACCGACGTTGCACTCCAGAAGCGGGGATTTTGGGAGATGATAGACCATCCGGTTGTCGGTGAACACCCATACCCCGGGGCACTTCCCCACTTCTCCAAGACACCTGGTGTAATCCAGCATTATGCACCTATGCTCGGACAGCACACGCGCGAGGTACTCTACCGACTTCTCGACATCTCGGGCGAGCGAGTTGCCGAACTTGAAGAGAGAGACGTTCTTACATAAGAAAACCACCAAGTCGTGATGCTCCGTTGCGCAGGTATTCCCCCTGGGGATTAGATCGCTGATTTCAGGGATTTGGACGCCGTCCGGTGATATGGGGCGTCTCAGAACCCTCGCACAGACGGTTTTATAAGTTCGCAACGAACCACATAGCAGACCAAGACGTACCCGACGTCGCCGGCGGCTAGTTAGGGCTCGCCGCCTGCTCTCTTTCTCCGACTGTATCGGAGCGAGGCATTGTCGTCGTCATCTAGGGATTCACGCAGCATCCAATGAAGCTGATGCTTTGAACACCGAGGCACTATCTAGTTCAGCGAGTTTGAGACAGTCCGGTCTCGTGCGTGCGCGGAGACGAATCCTCGAAGGGATGCGTCGTGTTCCTCGTTCGTCGGTGATCTCGACGTTCTGAACACATCCAGGACGTCGACACGCGCGTCTGCTTGGAGGAGACCGATGAAGTCCTTCCCACAGTTTTTCAGCGTGCAAAACCGCTCATAATCGAAGTAGCCCCGATCGAAGACATAATTTGACAAGTCGAGGTCTTTGCAGACCTCGACGTCGCTCTGAAGATGGTCGAACTGTGTCGGCTCGCGCATTACGCCCGGCGTGATTGTGTCGCCAAGCGGGAACTTGACGTCGCCATCAACACGTGCAGCAACATTGAGATGGAGGCCTTTCTCACCCGACTGAATCACTCGTCGAATCTCAGTGTCATCACTTTCGCTAGCAATTTGGATCGAACAGGAGATGCTCCGATTCATCGCATCAGTAGCCACAACCGCTCGTTCAAGTCAATCGAGTCGTTTGCGTTGGACGCTACGCTGGTGGTAGCACTGGGGCGCATCCGTGTTCGGTTAAGACGGCAAATCAAGAGACTGCGCTTGATTGACGAAGCTATCGTTGTAGACCGCGTGGGGAGAGAATGTGCTAAACCAACTCTCCCCTGATCTCATACGACGGCGGTTGACTTCCCTGTTTCCCGCCGAGCTAATCGAAGACATCGCGCACGAGCGCGATGTCGTCCAGCGTGACCGGAAGATCGACATCACGATGCTCGTCTGGACGCTGATTATGGGCTTCGCCGTCGACGGCGAAGCCCGCACCATCGCCGGATTCCAGCGTGCGTACTCCGCAGCAACCAACCAAACCGTTGCCCGCTCAAGCTTCTACGATCGGTTCACGCCGGCACTTGCGACACTGTTGAGCGACCTCCTCGAGCACGCTCTCGAGGAGGTCGCGGTTCCGCACACCATCGCGCCACGGTTCGAGCTGTTCCGAGAGGTGTTGATCGCCGATACAACCGTCTTCCGGTTGCATCGGCTACTCAGCGAGTTTCCGGCGACTCACCCGGATCAATCCGGCGCGAAACTCCACGTCGTGCAAAACGCGACCAAGCAGACGATCGAGCAGTTCCAGCTCACCGGCGAACGCACCCATGAGAGCAGCCAACTCCGTACCGGGAGTTGGCTGCGAGACCGGCTGTTGCTGTTCGATTTGGGCTTCTACAGTTTCCGCCGGTTCGCATTGATCGACGAGAACGGCGGCTTCTTCCTGACTCGGCTGAAGTCGAACGCAAATCCGTTGATCGTCGGAGAGCGACGGAAATGGCGCGGACGCGCCATTTCCTTGCCGGAGCGTCATCTTCGTGATGTTCTGGGAGACCTGACTCGAGAGCTCATCGACGTAACCGTGGAGATCGAGTTCAAACGGCGGGCATACGCTGGGAAGCAATCAGCAGATACGGTAGAGTTTCGCGTCGTCGGTGTCCGCAACGAGGACACCGACGACTACCATCTGTACGTGACGAATCTGCCCGATGCGTTCACGCCGAGGCAGGTCGCGGCGTTGTACGGGCTGCGGTGGGAGGTGGAGTTGCTATTTCGAGAGTTGAAATCGCTGTATGGGCTGGAGAAGTTCCAGACGAGCGATCCAGCAATCGTGGAGCTGCTGGTGGTGGCGGCTCTGCTGACGCTGACGGTCAGCAGAGCCTTGCTGGGCGTGTTTCAAGAGCGGTTTCCTGAGACAGTGTTCCCGCGAGAACGCTGGGCGAAGACCTTCCGGTCTGTCGCCCAGCTCATCCTCGAAGATCTGGCCCAGTCGTTCGGGTATCCGCCGCCGAACTTGGCGGAGGTGATGTTCCGTGATGCTCGTCAACCAGAGAAATCACGGCTCTTACTGAGCGAACGAGTGGCTGAAGCCTTCACGAGGCCGTCTAATGCTTAACCGAACACCGATGCACTGGGGCGAATGAAGCAACTCAAAGAAGAGTCGAACGACCGCGCGGTAGTCGCGCCCGTTCGTCAGTCGCGAGAACGTCGAGCTAGCCATGTACGCCAATTCATCGTGCGTGTCGGTTTTCTCCGCAAGTTCAGCGGGTGAGTCGGATGGGTGGATTCCGTCGAAGATGGCAACTTTGAGGTGGTTGTCGAAGTCGTGTTTCGCGGTGTACGTTCCGATTTCGAAGTCGTTGGCAATGGACCCGCTGTCGACTACGTCGAGCAGCGAGTACGATGCAGCTCCGACGGTTGATGGGGAAGCGCTCTCGATCGGTTCGTCGACCTGTGTCCCCATCATAGGGCCCTCACCCGGACTTATCTACTCGAAACGGGACAGCTCGAGAAATGGTTTTAGACGGTGACGATGCGAATCGACCACTTTCATTCGTTCTGGTGGGGCAGTCAAGCCAGCGCTCGCTGCTGGTTACGACGGTTCAAATACCACTACAACCACGATCGGCCAAACCAAGCGCTAAATGGACGAACTCCTGTCGAGGAGGTGCTCAACTAGACTGTGCCTTCAGGGATTGACAGGTAGTGTTTAGTTTGGAGCATTGTGCCAGCAAGCGAAACTCTGGAGCCAATTTTCGGCTGTTTCCGGCTTGACGTGGCTGAAGCAGTTCGAAAACGACGAGGTTCGACGTTTCAGCTCTCGAAAAATCCGTTCGACAGCGTTCCGATTTCCGTGGCGACACATCTGAAATCGGAGTCCAGTTCGTTGCAGTGCAGTTTGGAGGTGTTGAGCGCCATCGACGAGAAAGACGGCAGTTTCGACATCGTGTTTTTGCCGAAGTTCGCGCAGGAAAATTTCTGTGAGAGTGGTCGTAGTCATCGCAAATAGCCGGACGTGAAGCAGTTCGTTCGACTGCGGATCGGCGGCGGCGTACAGCCAGAACTGCTGATCGTTGATCCGAATCACTGTTTCGTCCAGCGCTACCTGATTCGGTGATTTACTCGAATCTGGCTGTAGATCGGCTTTCTGCACCCAATCGTGGACGGCTTTGCGACTGCGTTGGACACCCAGATCTTCGAGTAATTCGGTGGTATTCGATAGCGAGAGGCCCGCAACCTGCGATTGAATACCCAACGCCATCGCTGGCTCGGGTGTCCGCACGCGCTCCACAAAATCCGCTGAGGCGTGTGATTTCTGCCATGGACAGCTGAAATCACTCTCGCCTCACTTTTCACGCTTAACTAAACACGACCGAATGACACACCATTAAATTTATATTCTAAACACAACATCCTACATGAGAAATGAACAGCTCAACCATTAAGGCTGATAAACGCGGGAGGACTGGTCGGATTGTACTGGACCGTCCCGAGGTCCTTAATGCTCTTTCACCTGATATGAACCGGGAAATCCGCGAGGCAGTCAAGAAATTCTCCCAAGATGATGACATTCATGTATTGGTTATCACCGGTTCGGGGAATGCGTTTTGCTCTGGTGCTGATCTAGAGTGGCTTGGGAACCAAGCCAATTCTGTAACAGAAGTTAAGGACATAATGAGCTCATTCCACCGGACGATCACGGAAATACACGAGTGTCCAATGCCAGTCATTGCAGCCGTAAATGGGGCTGCCGTCGGCGGAGGATTTAGTCTAGCGTTACTAGCCGACATTATACTTGCGTCCGATACCGCATTTTTTGAGCACTCGTTTGTCAGAATCGGCCTGATTCCAGATCTCGCCAGTATGTACTTTCTCCCTCGCAAGATAGGATCACAAAAAGCCCGGGAATTGTTTTTACGGGCGGAACGAATTGATGCGGCAACGGCCAAGGAAATAGGCCTCGTTGCAGAGGTAACAGAGTCAGAGGAGTTCCCGGATTTGGTCCAGCAATGGGCGACAGAACTTACAGAACTCTCTCCTGGAGCGCTCAACAGGACCAAAGCTCTTCTCAATCGAAGCCTCACAACAGATCTCCAAACATTTCTACAGCTTGAGGCTAATGAGCAAGCTCAGCGGATACAGTCAGAAGATCACCAGACTCGCGTAAGCAGTTTTCTCGAAGGTGAGAACTAAATAAACTGGTTACGTCGAAGAATCAGTACCTCACAAAGCGTTCCCGATTGAATGCTGTTGAGGCGTGAGTTCAACGTCAGAAATCCAGATCGATCCATCCGACTGCATCAGTCACACCGATGAACGGAGAAACCCGTGGTAGTCGGCTGCGTTCAGCCGCCGACACGACAATGTTGTCACTTATCGAACGACCACCCCAGTCAGCGAGTACCGTTGGAAGTGGTCGTCAGGTGGACGATTAAGGGAACAGCTCGCCAAAGGCTCGAGAACCTCACCAAGGAGGTGTGGCGGTTAGAGCAACAGGACTCTCCAAAAGCAGCGGTATACCTCCGGAGATGGGCAGAAGCGACCGTGACGTTCGCTGGATTCGCAGTTGAGGGACAGGAGATACCGTGGACGTCGAACATGGTCGAACGAGCATGGATGAGATCTCGAAGTGGTGTGAAAACCAGTGGATGCGATGGACAGAATCTGGCTTTGAATCACTCCACTAGTTCAATCTCGTGAGAGAAGCTGACCTCGAGCAGTTCGCTGTGTTCGCCGACGAACTGCTCGAGTGCTCAGCCAAAACAACCATCACTATGAGCTCCAGGACATCGACATCACTGACGAAGCAGGAACGCGATACATCTGTGACGAGTTGATTGAACTCGCCGAGACCGGCGAAACGTTTCGGCGAATCGTGTTCGAGGACGTGGATGGAGAGGAGATAGCGTATTTGACGACGCTATCTCCTGCGGATTATGATCCTGTGGATGTGATGGACATCTACACGCTTCGGACACTCATCGAAATTCTGTTTCGTGAGCTAAAGCAGTATACGAACATCGAGAACTTTCATTAACAATCGGTGAACGGCGTCTTGTTCGAGTTTATTCTGTACGTTGATTGGCTACGTCCTGGTTGAATGGTTCCGGCACTGCCACCCGCTGCGGGGTGGCGTGCCGGAAGCGATCCGTATGATCCGAACACGGTGGAATCAGTCGCGTCGGGCCTACGGATGAATCACTCGAAGACACGGTGAGAGCGCCGCCGCAGGAGCGGCGGCACTCTCCCCAGGAAAGGAATACATGAGCGTGTCATAGAAAGCCTCCCGTGGGAGGCCGCAGGGTTTGGAAACTGTGTCCAGCAGTACCAACGCCCTGCAAGACGTAGCTTCGATAGACGACTTCTTGAATGCGGCGGCTACCGAGACAGTACCGCTGTTCGAGTATCTTGAGTTCGAGTTTCTACTGGAGTACGACGTGTTCGCCCCCTCGAAGCGGGGGCGAACACGAGTGCATCAGCCGCCGGATCTCTTTCGTGGCTTTCTGCACTGCTACTACGAGGATGTCTACGGCACTCGTCCGGTCACGCGAGAACTCCAGCACAGCCTCGTCTGGTACTACTGCGGACTCGACAAACCGCCATCCAGAGACACGGTTGACCGCTTTCTTACCGACCTCGAACACGTTATTGACGATGTCTTCGACAGGCTCATCGAGCAGGCCGCCGTCCGCGGCCTGCTCGACTCCACGTACTCCATCGATTCGACCCACATCGAAGCGATCCAATACAACAACGCTGCGTCGTGGAACTACGATCCAACAGCCGAGGAGTACTACTACGGTTTCGGCTGTACGATCGTCTCAACCGGCGCAAAGATCCCAATCGCAGCGGAGTTCACACAGGCCAAACAAGCAGACCAAGAGACGGCGATGCGCGTCACGCGTGACGCGCTCGCCGTCGATACACCAATCTGGATGCTTGGAGACAGCGCCTACGACATCCTCGATTGGCACGACCACCTGCTGGCCGCAGGGGTCGTGCCAATCGCTCCGTACAACCCGCGAAACACTGACGACCCGAAAGATATCGAGTACAGGGTCGAAGACCGCATCGAGGAACACAGCGAGGACGTTCGGCTGAAACAATCCACCTTGGACGAGACGTACAACAACCGGACAGGAGTCGAACGAACCAACGACGCAGTCAAGGACTGCGGCCTCGGGCACGTTCGCGCCCGAGGCCGCGTCCACGCACGAACAGAAGTTTCGTTGCGCTCTGCCTGCGGCTCGTCGTCGCCATCACCAACTACGAGCGAGGAAACGAACCGGGCTGCGAGAAGCTATGAGTTGGATTCTATGACACGCTCATATCTAGTATTAAACCTGAGTTTGAACTCTCCCAACTGGTCGATTAGGTCTTCTTTTGATTCGTACTCAACCGATCATTTCGCAATCTGATGGATTGCTGCCTTCCCGTCGTTTTTCGCTCGATAGTCTTATCAAGTCGAAATAGGACAGTTTTCGATGAGGTTCCGGTCGGTATAGTCCACCCGACCGTTCAGTCCTAATCGAGCGAGGGCAGTCCGATAACCGAACTGATCGACCAGAATCACCGCATCGGAGAGATCGTGTTTCTCGCGGAGTCCATGCAGAAACGCCGCCGCAGGGTCGGTTCCATGCCGACCGAACAATGCGACGTCGAGAATCAACTTCGTGTCGAGGTCTATTGCAGCATACAACCAAGACCATTCTCCGTTAATTTTGACAGCAGTCTCGTCAACCGCGGCCCTTGACGGCTTCGCCGTCGGCGGATCAGGAACGCTGTCTGCCAGCCAATGTACCCACTGCCAAACTGCTTGGTGAGAGCGTTCTACGCCCAATTCCGCGAGAACCGTTGTTGTCTCTCTGAGCGAACAACCGTCCGCTCACGCTCCCAAGATTCATCAAAATCCGCCGCATAGCTCTCGCTGAGCAGGTCTGCGAGCATTGTCCCAAACAAACTCAACGACCTGCTCACTTCTCAAACTGGCTTAACTAGACAGTGCCTCACTATGGAATTGTCAGTTGATGCTACCAGAGATGGGCCCGAGACGACTTTGTGACGAGACCCAAATCTTGGCGGCGGTAGATGCGACAAAGCGTCACGTGGTTATGATCACCTACAAAGAGATCGACGATCTGACCCAAACAGACGCCACCGCACTGTACGGATTTCTAGAAGTTGGGCCTCGAAATGGTTTACCCGCCTCGAATGGCTCGTTGGCGGCCCGTTCGAGGAGATTCTCTACGACAAACCACGAGAGGGTAGACCATTCGAATTCTCTGAGGGACAGTATGAGCAGTTCGTTGATGCTCTTCACGGGTCACCCGAAGAAGTCGGAGACGACGCGCTCGCGTGGTCTGTTACCGTTGGTGCTTCACTACTTCTCTGAGGAATTCGACGTTGAGTATTGTAAACGCCACGTCCAGCGATTGATGTCCGAGGCCGAGCTGTCTTCCAGAACAAACTGGTCAAAGTACCACAAATCCGACGAACGAGCACAGGAAGCCTGGCAAGAAGACTTCAAAAAACGCGACAACCTGGATGATGAATACACAAGCCTGACCATTGATCAGATGCGACAGGTTCTCTTAACGTTGATCTATGCGTGGTTTCTAGAGGGAGAGCGCCCGCCACTCCCAGTGGCGGGCGCGTAGGACATCATCAAGCAAGCTACTCGATGCAGTCCGTGATTTCGGCGAGACGTTCTATCTGCCTCCAGAACCGCAAACGCAGGGCGGAGTCCTGCGTTCGCTTGACCGTTGAGAAGTAGTTTTATCAACTAAGAGCACCATGTACCTAATGACCTATTCAGGATGATCAATATAGAAACTGATCACCTCACATACGAGGTGGAAGAATATAAAGCGTATATCACGTTCAACCGCCCTGACGAACACAATGCTCTTACGCCAGAACTAATGGATGGGGCTATAAGGGCCATCAAGCACGCGGATGACACCGACGAAGTACGAGTCATCATCGTGACAGGCGCAGGCGAAGAAGCATTCTCTTCGGGTGCCGATCTAGCCCAAACAATTCCCGAATTAGGATCGGAGGCTCGCGGTGAGGAATCGGCGATGGAGGGTGTTGATGTCAATGACTTCATGTTTAAATATGATTCCCTCACTACTCCGATTATTGCCGCTGTCAACGGCGTTTGTATTGCCGGCGGTATGGAGTTTTTACAGGCAACAGACATCCGTATCGCGGAAGAACATGCCCGTTTCGGCCTTCAAGAGCCGCGATGGGGGATTGTTCCGGGTGGCGGTTCGCACGTACGCCTCCCGCGCCAGATTCCCTATGCGTATGCAATGCACTTCCTACTTACCGGAGATCTGTTTTCAGCCGAGTTCGCCCACGAGGCCGGTCTCGTGAGCGAAGTCGTTCCCAAAGGCGAATCACTCGACCGAGCGGAAGAAATCGCCGATCGCATCATTGAGAACAGTCCCTTCGCAGTAAGCAAGATCAAAGAAATCGTCAATCGAGGACTCGAAAAATCACCCGAAGATGCCTTCCTGTTCGAAGACCGGATCCTTGACGAGGTGTTTGCCCATCCCCATGCCGAAGAAGGCCCAAAGTCCTTCTTTGAAGACGAAGAACCCTCGTGGCGAGCCGACGATTAATGGGACATCCAGGGCTTCATTTAATCCGCAGAGGCGACGGGATCCACTGTTTAACGGCCTTGTTCGACGTTGTAGACTGTGGCGGCGAGTACGATTTCACGGAATTGGCGATACCACGCTCGCGCCCGGACGGCGGAGCCGTTCGAGCGCTTGATCACTGAGTTCACGGTTTCACACACCGACCGCTGGTTGTAGAGTTCATCATCGATTTTGGGCGTTGTGCGCGTGATCGTACGAAGACGCGGTGCTTGATCAGCGGTCGGACACCTTAAGCGCGGAGTTCCTCGCGGAAGCTCATGTCGTCGTAGCCCTTGTCGGCGACGAGGCTCCACAGGTCGTCTGCGTTCCGCAGGGCGACCTGCAGGCCGACATTCGTCCCATTGGGCCACTTCGCACTACAATGGACGTCGATTACCGCGCCCTGCGCGGTATCGACGAGAAATGTGGCTTAGACGGTCTGTAACTCACGTTTACAGCGTTTGAGGTAGTGGTTCGACGCCTGTCGGCGGTCGAAGTAGGTGGCGTCGATAGCGGCGTGGCCGGACTGATCGAGCAGCTCTGACGAGAGCTGGAACAGCTCTCGCCAGATGTGCATCGGAGTGCGATCGAACGATTTGCAGAGCGCAGATGGGCCGGGGAACTCGCCGTGCTCGTTCTCGAGCGCGGCTCGTACCCACTTCATCTCCTCGGCCCAGTCGAGGACTTCTTGAAGCGTGACTTCCATGTGAAGCCGGAGAAAGTGCAGGACGGCGTGTTTCCAGCCGGCAACGGGGGTCGAGAATCGTCTTCATCGACTATATTGACTACCCCTATCACGGTGAGCACTACGCCGACGAAGGCGAACTTTGCTCGATGGCTCCCAAAGACGGAACGATCATATGCCACTGATACTGCAGGGCGAGGAAAACTTTATAGTCAAGCAGGACTACAGGGATTTCATGGCAGCATTTGACATGGGAAATATGCCCGAAATTGAACAGGCTCGTAGCCTAACAGTGGGAGACTTAGTCCGAAAGGGTGCACGGGTGTTCGGCGATCAGGACGCTATTGTATCACCGAAACGACGCGTGACCTTTGAAGAACTTGAAACACGCACAAATCAAATTGCAAATGCGCTTCTTGACAATGGTATGGAACCGGGGGATACTATAGCTGTTATTTCTGAGCCACGGCCCGAATTCGCTGAGGTATACTACGCGGGAGCGAAAGCTGGTATTACCGTTGCAGCTCTGCATTCGAGAGCCGAGGGTGAAACACTCAATCACTGTCTCTCCCTTTCCGAGGCAAACGCTATCTTTGTGAGTGAGACTGTCGGTGCCCCAATCGCAGAGATAGAGGATGAACTTCCAAAACTCGAAGAAATCATTCAAATCAGTAACTCGAGCGGGGGTGGGGAATACGAATCATTCATTAAGGGGCATTCGACGAGCGATCCAAGCATAAGTGTTGCTGACAATGACATATTCAACGTTTTGTTCACGAGTGGAACAACGGGTAAGCCCAAGGGAGTCGCGATCTCCCACGAAGCTACAATTTTCAGGGCTCTTCGAATTGCCCATCATCTAGAACTAAAGGAGCAAAGTGGGTTCCTCGGCTGGCTCCCACTTTATCACTGTGGTGGGGAAGAATCGATGCATGCAACCCTCTTTTCGGGAGGGAAGTACGTTACGATGCCAGAACCTGATATTGAACAGATGTATGAACTGGTCGAAGAAGAAGAGCTGACAAACACGTTGCTATTACCAGGTGTCCTCCAGCCATTCGTTAACCATCCTAAGCGGGACGAATACGACCTGACAAGCTTTCAAGCTACAGGTGGATACGCCAATCTCATAAGTCCAGACACACTACAAGAACTAATGGACATTACGGAGGCTCCGTACATGGATGCATTAGGGATGACTGAGAGTTCATGGAATCTAGCGTGTGGTACGTTTATTAACCTGGGTGATGAAATTGATGAATATCCCAAGCAGGAGAGTCTGTTTATTGATATCCGTGTGGTTGACGAAGATAGTAACCAAGTCCCGCCGGGAAAGCGAGGTGAACTGGTTGCTCGCGGGCCAACGGTAATGAGTGGATATGTCAAAAATCAGGAAGAGAATGAAAAGGCATTCCAAGATGGATGGCTCCATACGGGTGACGTAGTCGTTCGTAATGAAGATGGGACATTAAGATTCGTTGACCGTAAAAAAAGGATTATCAAGAGTGGGGGAGAAAATATCCCCGCCGGGGAGATCGAAGAGGCACTTCGGACCCATCCCGAGGTGGAGGAAGTTTCAGTTATCGGCGTGTCAGACGAACAATGGGGTGAGGCAGTTAAAGCAGTAGTCTCGCCGGTAGAGGGGAAAGAGAGTATTGACCGACGTGAGCTTGATAAACACATGAAGGAAATAGTCGCCAATTACAAACGACCTCGTTTTTACGAGTTCGTCTCACCTGAGGACCTACCAAGAAGCAGCACGGGGAAGCTTCAAGCTCATAAACTGGAGGAGCGTCCCGTTACTGACGATCAACGCGTGCCGGAATAAGAATAACGTATGTGTTTAGCCCGGACTGATTTCGTCACTGTCTCGTAGGAGGCGTTCACTGGGGGCCGTATGCACTGGCAGCAGAGATCTGGTGCAGCTCTGAGGGATGGGCTCCGTGGCGGAGCCCATCCCGGTGGCTCTGCTGTCCTCGCCGGGAGGTGGGCTCTGTGACCGGTGACGATCTCACCAAAGACGAGCTGCTCTCTCGGTTTCTCCAGCTTGAGCAACGAGTCGAAGAACTCGAGCAGGAGAACAAGCGGAAGGATGAGAAAATCGACCAACTGCAAGAGCAACTTGACCAGAAGGACGAGCGGATAGAGGAGCTCGAAACACGCCTTCGCAAGTACGAGAATCCACACACGCCGCCGAGCAAGCGACGGTCGGCGACCGACGAGTCGCCGACCGCGCAAGACGACGAGGACGATGATGTCCGAACTGACGGCGGAACGCCAGGCCGGAACGAAGGACACGACCCAGAGTGGCGGACAGTAGCTGACCCAGACGAGGTCGTCGAGGTCACCTGTGAGTGCTGTCCCGAGTGTGGCGAACACTTCGACAAGTCGGCGGGCGTCAGCCCCCGACTCGTCGAGGAGATCCCTGATCCACAGCCGCCCGAAATCACCCAGTACAACCGCCACCACTACGAGTGTGACTCCTGTGGAACACAGACCGTTGCCTCTCACCCCGACTGCCCCGGTGAGGGGCAGTTCGGGGTGAACGTCATCGCTCAAGCCGCGCTGTCCCGGTACGATCATCGACTCCCCTACCGGAAGATCGCTGATCGCTTCGACCAACTGCACGGATTGGAACTCTCGGGCGCGTCCGCGTGGCACGCGACCGAGCGCGCTGCGCGCGCCGGTCGCTGTGAGTACGAGCAGATTCGCAGACAGATTCAGGAGGCTGAGATCGTCCACGTTGACGAAACCGGCATCAAGCGTGACGGTGACCAAGAGATCGACGAGTTCACGCTCAGCGATGTCTGCGAAGCCGACGAAATCTACGTCACAGCCTGCGAGAAAGGCGATGAAGAGAAAGACGGCCGCGAACGTGGCCTCTCAAAATGGGGCGCGGAGACTTCCAAGGCGACAAACCACCAGTCGTTACACTCGTCCGTCGAGGCGACGGACGAGTTCGATTCTTCGTTCGAGAGAATGTCAGGGTTCTGACGGAGACATTGCCGAGTACGGCGATGGAAGCGTAATTCTGTATACGGATCAGTACGATATCTACAATGAAATCGAGGTACATGATGGGGTTGACGGCCACCTGGTCGTCAACCACTCCGACCACTTCGTCATCGGCGATGCACACTAACTCCTGTGAGAACCGACACAGTTTCATCCGTCAATGGCTCAGTAAATTCCGCGAAGTCTTCAAATATCACCTCCAGGGATACCTGGACTTCCTTGCCCTGCTGCTGAATTCCCGCACCAGTTGGTTCAGCTCACTCATAGGTGCTGAGTCATCGTGATGGGGCATAATGTTCTGGAACAACGAAACCTTTATCGACTATTGTGTAGGCGATTAACTAGAGAATACCCTAATGAGTATTCGCAACAAAGCAGCTGTTGCAGGAGTCTTCGAGCACCCACAACGTGAAATTCCGGACAAGTCGACAGCAGAGATTCATGCCGAGGTGATCCAGGGGGCGCTACGCGATGCAGGTCTTGAGAAGGGCGATGTCGATAGTCTGTTCGTCACTGGCCCCGGGATGATGGCACCAATTACGATGGCAGACTACCTCGGGTTGAACGGCGAAGATTTGTCGTATCTTGATTCGACGATGATTGGGGGGTCCTCCTACGTTGCTCACGTCGGTCACGCCGCCGCTGCGATCGCCCAGGGAAAGTCCGACGTTGCCGTCATTTCGCTAGCTGGACGACCGCGTTCGGTTGGTCAAGAAGTGGGTACGGATACAGAGGGGGGAATAGGTCAAAACGCTCCAGAAGGGGCTTTTGAGGACGTGTTCGGTACTTCAACGGTTGGCATGTACGCCCTGGCAGCCGCCCGGCACATACACGAGTATGGAACGACCCACGAGCAACTGGCTGAGATTAGGGCAGCCACATCGCTCCATGCCCAGTACAATGAAAACGCGATGTATCAGGAACCAGTAACGGTTGAGGACGTGGTTGATTCCCGGCCGATTAGCGAGCCGTTAAACTTGTTGGATTGCTGTACAATCACTGATGGCGGCGGTGCGGTCGTTGTCGTGAGTCCCGAGGTGGCCGACGAACTGGACCGAGAGTGTCCAGTTGTTCTCGGTCACGGGGAAGCACCGAAACACGTTAACGGTGGGAATATCGATCTCACCTATACAGGCGCCGTTTGGTCTGGTCCACGTGCGTACGAAGAAGCAGGCGTCGGTTCCGATGACGTCGACTACGCCTCGATTTACGATTCGTTTACGATCACCGTACTCGAGACCATCGAGGACCTTGGGTTCTGTGAGAAAGGCGAGGGTGGCGAGTTCGTCGAAGGAGGCACCCTGCAAGCACCCGACGGCGACCTCCCGTTCAACACCGACGGCGGTGGCCAGTGTAACAATCATCCCGCCAATCAGGGAGGCATGACCAAGGTCATCGAGACGGTACGTCAACTACGAGGCGAGACTAATCCAGAGGTACAAGTCCCCGATTGCGAGATCGGTCTCGCTCACGGCACAGGCGGTAGTCTCGGGACGCGAATGGGAAGTGCAACCCTCATCCTCGGAGAGGAGGGATACCAATGAGTGACCTCCCTGCCCCCGAACCAAGTATCACCCCGGAAACGGAGGAGTTTTGGGAGGCAACGACCGAGGGCCGACTTCTGATTCGCCACTGCAACGACTGTGGCGACGCATACCACTACCCGCGGACGTTCTGCCCGTTCTGTGGAAGTGACGACACTGAGTGGACCGAATCTGGACAGGGAGAGATCTATGCGTATACGGTAACCCATCAGGCAGGGGGGGCCTACGGAGAAGCGGCCCCGTACATCCTCGCGTACGTCGAACTTGAGGAAGGCCCTCGAGTGATGACCAATATTGTCGGCGCCGACCCCGACGAGACTGAAATCGGTGACGAAGTCGAAGTGGTCTTCGATGAAGCGTCAGAATCTGCCTCGCTACCCCGGTTCACTCCGAAGTAGAGACACTTCGGCAGGATGGCGTCCCCGACGAACGCCTCGCGCCCGGCGGCACCGTCAAACGCAAAACAGCAGAGCCCAGCCGCGTGCCCCGGAAGCGGGTCACATCACCGCCGCGAGATCCTCGAACAGTTCTTCCTCGCGGTCCGCAAGCGTCTGTGCCTGCTCGCTCGCGTCAATGAGATGTCCCGCTCGTTCGTCCTCGTCGTCGGTCTCGCTGACGACCTTCAACTCCTCGCCCAGGACTGTCCAGTCGTCCGCGATGCGGTGCATGCGCTCGCCGAACCGGGGATCGAAGCCGACGTCCGTTCCGAGGGTGTCGAGGAAGTCGGCGTAGAGCCGGCGGAACGCGCCGCCGCCCGTCCCGCGACGCTCGATGTTCTGGTACGCGAACCGGGCCATCCACTGCACGTCGTCGAATGCGGTCCACTCGGGCAGTTCGTTCGCGAACGCCCGGATTGCAGCCACGCCACCGCTACCGAACCCTCGGCCACCCTCCAGCATCGTTTTCGTCGCTGACTCGACGGCGTCCCGGGTTGCATCTTCGACGGCTGTCCGTCCTGTCGAGTCGTCGACGGCGAGCCAGCGACGGTCGAGGGGGCC
Organism: Halorubrum amylolyticum; assembly: GCF_004114995.1. GTDB lineage: Archaea > Halobacteriota > Halobacteria > Halobacteriales > Haloferacaceae > Halorubrum > Halorubrum amylolyticum. The sequence goes on along the minus strand of NZ_SDJP01000005.1, from coordinate 10,961 downwards.
GAAACCGTGCTCCGAACTCCAAGCGGCGTCGAACTCGGTTCTCGTGACCGACTTGGGCTCCGGGAACTCGCTGTCCGAAATCGTCACGGTGTCGGCGTCGGTCCCAGCGACGACGACCGTGTGGGGACCGAAGTGCGTGTCACTCCCAAAGTACGGGAGGTAGTAGAGGTCGACGAAACACAGGACCGGCCCCGACTCGAGACGTGTCTCGAGCGCATCCCAGGCGGCGTCGCGAGACTGACCGTCCCTGTGGGTGACGGGGAGACCGAGGTGATCGAAGAACGCCGGTTCGAGGTGTGCATTCCGGCCAATGATCATCCGTGATGTGGAGCCCTCCTCGTGGTAGCCGAAGCCAATGCCCGCTCCCAGTCCAAAACAGGCGGGTTCGTCGAATCCCCAGTCGTGGAATGCACTTAGATTCCGGAGGGACGCGGACCCGCAATGGTCTCCCGGCGTGTGCGAGTATCCATGCATGCTCGTCGATGCGGCAGCGACCGAAAAAACGGTACCGGTCGTCCGGGGTCCGTCGGCGCTCCGGCACAGTTCGGCCGTACCGTCACTCATGGCGCACTGGCTGGTTCGGGAGTAGTAGTACTCCGCGTTGGTACTCGACGCGAACGAGGAATGTGTCCGATGGTCGACCTCGGTCACGGTCGGGAGCGGGTCACTGTTCGTCGCGTCGCCGTCGCGGAACAGACGATGTCCGACGGCTGGTAGCCGTCGTCAGCGCTCATTCGTCGAGTTCTTGGGGATTCAGGCCTGCGTCGTCCACGGCCGGTGCGCCGAACGCGAGGACGATGCCAGTTTCGTCGCCGACGTTCCGATGGCCGTGGCCGACCATCGGTTCCGCTGCCCACCACGTTCCAGGCTCGGCCTCTACCGTCTCGGTCTCGCCGGACCGGCCGAGTTTCAAACTGAACGTGCCCTCCAACACGTAGAACACCTCTTCCTGCTCGCTGTGTGCGTGGTAGCCGATCTCGTCACCCGGTTCGATGTACCACACTTTCGCCCGCATGTTCTTGAGTCCCAGGGCCTCGTCGATCGAACGGATGTCGTGGTCCGGCGGCATGTCGTCGTTCTCGGACAGGTCGACGCGCGGTACGTCGTCCTCGTGGACGTACTCGTACTCCATGTGACACGGTACTGCGAACCGACGGATAAAGCTAGTGTGCCAGACACCGCCGTCTGCCGTTAACGCCGGGAGCGTACCGGTCAACCCCCGCTCTGACGACGATGCCGTGGCAGGCGTGAACCACCATTCGGATTTACTGTTCCGACCGCAGGCCAAATCGAGGGGCCGAGACGACGCGCCCCACACCGGTCGCGCCGTCATCCGCCGAAGAACAGATGACCGTATCCGATACCACTATCACCGTTCCGAGTCGTGTACGTACGCGTGCACGTCTTGACGTTCGGAAACCACGAGTTCGAGGGACGGAACAACGCCTACCTGCTGTCCGACACAGGATCGGTCACGCTCGTCGACACCGGAATCGCGACACCACGCATCCGCGAGCAATTCGCGACCGAACTTCACGAGCGCGGCCTCGGCTTCGCGGACATCGACCAGATCGTGTTGACGCACTGGCACCCCGACCACACCGGGCTCGCCGGTGACATCCAGGCCCAGAGCGGAGCGACCGTGTACGTTCACGAGGCCGATGCGCCACTCGTCCGACGGGATCCCGACGCCCTCGACGCGCTCCACGACCGCCAGCGCGCGTACTTCGACGAGTGGGGGATACCACCGGCTGCGCAGGACGAACTCCGATCGGCGCTCGCGGATGACCACCTCGTTGGCCAGCCACCGACCGTCCAATCCATCGCCGAGGGTGCGACGATCGACGGTGGAGCGAGGGACCTTCGCGTGTTACACGCACCGGGGCACGCGGCCGGCCTCTGTTGTTTCGCGTTTGACGGTGACTCTGGGCGCGAGGCGTTCGTCGGTGACGCCATCCTCCCGAAGTACACCCCGAACGTCGGCGGGGCGGACGTCCGCGTCGACAAACCGCTCGCGACGTACCTCGACACGCTCGAGCGACTTGCGAACGAGGAGTTCGCGCGGGTCTGGCCGGGCCACCGCGACGTGATCGAGAACCCCACTGCCCGCGCTCAGGAGATCGTCTCCCATCACCGCGAGCGTGCGAGCCGTGTTCTCGACGTCCTCCGCGAGCACGGCCCTGCCGACGCCTGGACGGTGAGCGCCCACCTGTTCGGTGAGCTGGAGGGGATCCACATCCTGCACGGGCCCGGTGAAGCGTACGCGCACCTCGACCACCTCGATCACCACGGGCTCGTCGAGCGCACAGAAGACGGCTACCGCGTGCGTCCTGAGCGCCCCGCGCTTGACGCAATCATGTAGCTGTTGGCAGCCGCAGGGGGAACTGTATGCAGATCGAGTGGAGCAGTGAATCGGCTTCATTCGAAGACCCATGCCATTAATGACCCCGCTGATCGATAGTACCCACAGGGAACGCAGAGGAATCTATGCATCGAACGCTGTTGAAATCGAAGATCCATCGGGCGCGGGTGACCGCGACGGACAAAGCATACGAGGGAAGTATCACCGTCGATACTGAACTGCTGGCGGCCGCTGATATCGTCCCTCACGAACGCGTGCAGGTCGTGAACGTGACGACTGGTGGCCGGTTCGAGACGTACGCGATTGCCGGGGACGATGGCGAGGTCTGTCTGAACGGCGCCGCCGCCCGGCTCGCCGAGCCGGGCGACATCGTTATCATCATGTCGTATGCAAGGTACGCCGAAGACGAGCATCACGATCCGTCGATCATCCTGGTTGACGAGATGAATACAATCACCGAGCAGACAAACGGCGACTGAAAGAGAAACCTCATAACAGGGGATTCTTGGGTCGCGTGGCAGAGGCTGCAGTCAACACATCGCAGATCCGGTTAGCACGGTGAATACGTCTCGGGCTGGATTATTTTTCATGTGTGTATTCGAACACCTCTACACCTCGCCGCCGTGCGATCCGGTCTTTCACGTCGCTCGACGACTGAACCCCGCCGTCATCGTATGGGCCAATCTGAACAACATCGACTCCTGAATACCCATGTTCTCGCAACGTTGCCTCAAGGGTGGGCGGCTCGAAGTCTTGGTCGTGCCCGATTGTGATGATGTCCGGGACGATTCGATCAACGCTATCGAAGATGCTTCCTTCTGCCCCCAACACCGCTGCATCAACGATTTCGAGTGCGTCGACGACCGTACGCCGACTTTCTTCATCCATGAAGAGGTCCTTTTTAGCCGTCTGACGGGAGTCCCGTGCGATAACGACATACAGTTCGTCTCCCAGGCTGGCGCTCTCACGAAGGTAATGGAGATGTCCCGGATGAAGGATATCGAACGTTCCCTGTGCCATGACGCGTTCCATACCACTCTGTTACGAATCACGCCGTATGAATGCGTCGAGGCTCCGGCACCCTCCCACTCACCGATTGACGCTCAAATCTAGCCCAGAAACGGCCACTCGCGATGCCCGTGGCCGTCGCTCTCCGAAACTTCGAGTGACCGTATCATTATGTCGGATGCTGTGGATGCCGAAGACGACCATCCCGATCCGACTATCATGTTCCGTGGGACAGCACCGATATCGCTGCATCAGTGAGTCGTGTGACTGGACGGTCACCGAGTTATGATTCGTCGACATGGCGATTTCAAGTTCCCTCCGTTCCACCTCCTCCGTTCCTGTCTCTGCTATCGGGGACAGTATCGTCGTGGTAGGCCGGTGACGACTCATTGGAGACTGCAGATCCGCACCGTCACGGGGGATGCGAACCCTCAAGGGTTCTCACTCGCTATCACCACGTATCGGAGATGCAGGGCGACCAGTTCACCATCGGGTTCACCACCACGGGGTTGGCTGGTACCGGTGCGGATTCAGGTCAGCCGGTACTCCGACTCGCCTTCGATGGGTCACGTGACCGGCTCCAGGAGTTGCTGAGCGAGCGACTGCCCGACGATATCAACGAGGAGGCGGTCGATGTCTCGTTCCGCGGCCTGTCGCCGAGCGATGGGACGGACGAGGGCGTTCTCAGTCTCAGCGACCGTGTGACCGGCGCATACGTGCTCGAAATCAAAACGCAAGAGGAGCCGATTCTCGAGTTCGTACAGGCAGTACGAGAGTACGCAGCCCGTACCGGTCACCAAGCAGCGTATCGGATAGTGATGCAGGCGAACGCTGAGACGGTCACGGTGTTCGAGAAGACACTGTTGCTTGTGTACGACGCGAATGGAACGCTCCGTCGACACGCCAGTCTTATCCCGAGTGACATTGAGCTATGATCGGTGGATTCAGATCTACTGGGGGAGCACCTTTCACCCGGAGGTGCCGCTTCTTGTACTGGATCGTCTCACCTGCGTAACCGCTACCGTCGCGGAGACGGCTGGGTTTGAATATGGTCACGTAACGCTTCGATCGCCTCTGTTTCGGGTTTCCATCGTCGGCGTCGGCAGCCCCGATTTATGGACGTCGAACGCGTCGGGGTTCCTTGTGCCACCGACCGTAGACAACATTGGGACTGCAGTTACCGATCTCGACGCGGCCGTGTCGTTTTACGAACAACTGGGGTTCGAGGTTGAGCGGTATTCGTCCGAGGAAGCAGCCGTGCGACCAGCCCCGGAGTCGGCGTCCCTCTACGTGTTCGAAACCGACAACGAAACGACGACCCATCGCGATGCAGAACTCTTTGACAACCCCGTCGGCATCGATCACGTATCCGTGCGTGTCGAAGATGTCGACCAGACCTACCGAAACCGAAAGGATGACGTCGCGTTCTTCCTGGAACCGATGACCGACGAGGACTGGGGCCTACGCATGGCAGGCGTCCGCGATCCCAGCGGCAACGTCCTCTACTTCATCGAACACCAAAACGGGTAGTGGCTGTCCCGGCGCCTGACAGCGTCCGCGCTGCAGCCACCCGCTCCGTCCGCGTCAGACGTCGGGCGGTGTCCCGCCGAACTCCTCGATGAGCAGCGGGACGACGTCGAACAGATCGTCGACGATGGCGTAGTCGGCGATGTCCATGATGGGCGCGTTCGGGTCCGTGTTGATCGCGATGATGGTCTCGGCGCCTTTCATGCCCGCGACGTGCTGGACCGCCCCGGAGATGCCGATGGCGATGTAGACGTCCGGCGTCACGACCTTGCCCGACTGGCCGACCTGCCGGTTCTTCGGCAACCACCCGCTGTCCACGATGGGGCGCGACGAGGAGAGGGTCGCGTCCGTCGCCTCCACGAGCGCCTCGATGAGCGGCAGATTCTCCTCCTCCTCGATCCCGCGGCCGATCGAGACGAGGAACTCCGCCTCGCTGATATCGACGTCACCGCTGGCAACCTCCTCGTAGCCCGTGACCGTCGTCTTGATCTGGCTCTCGTCGATGCCGGCGTCGAACGCCTGGACGTCGGCGTCGCCCACGCCCTCTGCCTGGGCCCACTCGGCTGGGCGGATCGTGACGACCGCGTTGTCCTCGGCGACATCGATGGTCGTCTCGACCTTGCCACCGTACTGCTCGCGCGTGACGGTGAGGTTACCGTTGTACTCCAGATCGACCGCGTCGGTCACCAGTGGCAGGTCGAGCCCCTCTGCGCTTGCGGGGACGTAGTCCATGCCGTTGACCGAATTCGGCGCCAGCAGGAACTGCGGGTCCAGCTCGGCGTAGAGTTGCTCGACGGCCTGCGTGTAGATGTCGTGGTTGAACTCCTCGCCCTCGTCGACGGTGTGGATGGCGTCGACGCCCTCGCGGTTGACCTGGTCTGCGACGGTATCGACGTCGCCGCCGATGACCGCCAGGTGGACGTCACCGCCAGTCTCGTCTGCCAACTGGCGCGCGGCGGTCGCGATCTCGTAGCTGACGTCACGCACGTCACCACGGCGGTGCTCGGTGACTGCGAGCACGTCCGTCATCCCTCGACCACTCCTTTATCACGCAGGAAGGTCGCAAGCTCCACGGCGGTCTCCTCGGGGCTGCCCTCCCAGACGGTGGCGTCGTCCTCGGATTCGGGCTCGTACATGTCGGTCATCGCGAGCGGGCTGTCGACGACGCTCTCGTCGACCCCGAGGTCGTCGAGCGACTGCACGTCGAGCGGCTTGGACTGTGCCTGGCGGATGCCGCGCAGGCTGGCGTAGCGCGGCTCATTGATGCCGGACTGGATCGTCAGGACGGCCGGCGTCTCGACGTCGGTAACCTCTTCGACGCCACCCTCGAGTTCGCGGTGGACGGAGGCGACGCCGCCCTCGATGTCGAGATCGAGCTGGTTGACGACGGCTGCCCACTCGAAGCCGATGTTCTCGGCGAGGGCGACGCCCGTGGCACCGTTGGACTCGTCCCCAGACTGGACGCCCGAGAGGACCAGGTCCGGATCCTCTTCTTCGACGATAGCAGCCAGTAGCGCCGCCTTGGAATCGACGTCGAGGTACGCCGCACCCTCGATGGCGTCGTCCCACACGCGGATCGCCCGGTCTGCACCTTTGGCCAGGCCCATCCGGATGGTCTCTTCGGCGCGCTCGGGCCCGATCGTGACCGTGACGACGTCCACGTCGTCGGTTTCTTCAGCGATCTGGACGGCTTCTTCGATGGCGTAGTCGTCCCATTCGTTGAGGTCGTACGTGAGGTAGCGGTCGTCGATGTCGAGTCCACTGATCTCGAACTCGTCCTCGACGGTGGCCACCTCCTTGACGGTGACAAGTATTTTCATACGCAATAGAGTGTGCGAGTGCGTCCGAATTAAACGTTACCAAAGGCATACTGTGGTGGACTCTCGCGGGGGTTGACGCTGCCGGTTTCGGAGCCAACAGGGACACGGCGGCGAGTGCGCCCAAACTGGCGGACGACCTGATAGGTCGTGGATGAAGCGGTCGGACAGGCCGAATCGGAGGCTATTGTGCGGCTTCTACGACGAACCAACGGAACGTGGAACCAGCGACGGGTAGCACCGTGCGTGGATTGGCGAGCGAGCGACTGCTCGGCGGTATCTGCGTCCGCTTCTCACCGAGGAGATGGACCGTATTCGGGTACGTATCACACTATGTTGTGAATAGCTATCGCCACGCGTCCTGGAAGTGGCTGCCTGGGCGCCTCGCCAGCCCTCGCGGTGACTGACCGACCCCGATCTCGATGCGTGTGGTGTCCCCAGTGACCGAACCACAATGGCCGATGCACGGTCCGATCGGGAGGGTGGCCAGGGCGCCACCGCTATCGTCCGAGCGGTGGTGACGGACTCCCGACGGTTGGCCAGCGAGTCGCAGGTCTTCTCGCCGAGGAGCACGAGGAGACGGCTCCCACGTCTCACGTCAGTTAGCGGGCTCATCCAGACGAGGCCCGATCAATGGATGGGCCGGGGTGCCATTCGTCCCAACGCGGAAGCCGACAGAAATCACGTCGATTCCGACCGCTTCGGGCAGTTTCCGACCGACGGAGGAGTACCTTCTCCCGGCAGATAGAGTCGCTGGAAACGGGTGGCGGCGACCGGATTACCGTCCTCATGGAGTACTGGTGATGACGTCGGCGTCCTCGTAGTCACCCCGCTCCCGGATGGGCACCATCCGTACGGCATCCACACGCTACGTATATTGAGATATCTCCCGAGTGTAAACTTCTGGTTCTATACTTTCTCTTTTTCCAGGTAAATATCCCGTATCGAATCATATACGAGCGCTATATTCCTGCATAAGCCAGATTTAGAGATGAATAGTCGAATTTTGTACGTATATAGAGTGTATATTGAGGTAGAGAGTGCGATATTTGTGAAAGTGGAGACATATCCGGCTAACGTACTTGTAGATACGCAGAAGCGGTCCCTCGCTCGCCCCGCATACAGTTGGTTGTTCTCAAACGCGATGACTGATCCTGTTTCCGCACCCACTTCGCCCGCTCGGTGGGGAGGTAGCACCTGAAGGAGGAGAATAGCTTTATGAGGAGTACTGCATTTCACCGACCGTGTGTGCGGCTGCCCACTCACCAGCATTCTGCGGGATCCATCAGCATCGTGGCGGGCGCACCGCATGGTGGTGCGTCCAGCGCCATGCGACACGACACCGAGGGGGCGCACTTGACGCGTATCCGTGCTGGAGCCCCTCTCTGGCTGTCCTGCGTGCCTCCTTAGCACCGTGGTTCACAGTATTACATGCGTCCACTCACGGCCCTCCACACTATAGGAAGAGTCCACCTATGACAGAAGAACATCGGGTTGTGGCTGCCCTCGCCGAGCAGGCGGACGACCTGTGCCATATCCATGACCACGCCACTCGCGTCATCAAACATCTCGACATCCCCTCTGACACCTTCAGCGACTACGAGCAGTCTGGCGACGCCGACTTCCCCCTCAAGGGCATCGTTAAATTGTTCCTCTACAAGGAACTCAACGGCTTCAGCCAGGCCGAAACCGCCCGCCGACTCCGCGGCGCCGCTTACGTCTACACCCGATTCAACCTCCCCCGCCCCATCACCCAAGCCGGCATCAGCCACAACTGGCGCAACCGCCTCACGCGGAGCGATCGCAGCCTGATCGAGGACGCCGCCGACCGCATCCGCAAGGTTTGCTACGAACACGACGTGATCGACCAAGGGTACGAGCCCGCACTCGAACCCGCAGACATCCATGGTAGCGACATCGAAGAGGAGAAGATCATGGATGCCGTCGAGCGGGCCACCACCCTCGGCTTCACCGAATTCCAAGACCCACGCGCCAGCAATACGAGCTACGCCCTCCAAGCCTACTTCGAACGGCAGGGATACCTCAATCTCGCTGACGCAGGCACGACGACGAAAAGCCGCCGATTCGCCCGCCTCAGCAACCGCGACTCCGTGCCCGCCGGCTCCAGTCACAATCGGACGATGAAGAAGGTCGCCGACCCAGACCCGGAAACCGACCTCTGGGACTACATCGACGGCACGGGTCGTAGCGAGTGGCGGCTGATCCGCGACGAAGTACTTCCAGCATTCCACGCCGGCGTCGAGAACATCCTCGACGAGATCGCGGGGCGTGACCGCAGCGGCGTCCGCGAGCCGGTGAACGCCGCAATTGACATCACGACGTGGCCGTACTGGGCGTCACCGTTCCGCGACGAGGAGGACGTGGAGTGGTGGGAGGAACCCGTTGAAGTCGAGTATAGCGACGGCTCGACGCGGGAAGTGTATCCCCGGGAGGACTACCCGGTAATGGTCTCCGGGGTGAAGGAGAGCCACCAGCGGGCGTACAAGTTCGCCACCCTCACCATCGTCTCCGGGAACACGCCTATCGTCCTCGCCATCGAACCCGTCCGCGACAAGCGGGCGTGGGAATCAGATGACGCCGACACGCGCACGCGAGGCGAGCTGGTCGACCGCCTGTTGGAGCAGGCCGAGCAGCACGTGGACATCAACAAGGTGTTCGCCGACCGCGAGTTCGACAGCCACGAGGTCAGACACGTCGTCGACCAGCACGACGCGTTCTACGTGGTCGGGAAGAAGAAGCAGGCGGAAGCGGACAGGGAGGCCATCGAGAAGACCATCGAGCACGACGTGGCGGATGTGAGCGTCGAGCAAGGGTGGCTCGAGTACGATGGCGAGCGGCATCCGATGTCGTTCATCTACATGCCGAAGGACACGGCGAAGGATAACGAGGAGTACATCAAGGGCGACTACGTGATCTTCACGGTGAACGCCCACGTCTCGCCGGACAGGGGGCTCGGGTTGACTCAGCAGTACCGTCGGCGGTGGACGATCGAGAACGAGTACAAGTCGATCAAGAAGCACTTCATCCCGATGTCGGCGTCTGATGATTACCGGAACCGGTTCCTGTACTTCGTGATCGGCGTCCTCCTGTACAACGTGTGGCGGCTGGCGAACTTCCTGTTGCGGGACGAGGTGGACGTGGATTTGGGTGAGGATCCGCCGATATTGGCGGGGGAGATCGTGGAGTTGGTGGGGTTCTGCCTGTTCGACCCCGGCGGCTGAGGGGTCCACTGTTTCCGGGTTCGCGGTAAAGTGGTGAGCGACAGCAGTCTCCTTGTCACCCTGTTTTCGCCATGATTTCGGAGTCGAGGGTGGGTTAGTCGGTAGTGGATCGGTGAGTCGCAGGGTTCGTCGACCGGATCGCGGCTGGTTCTCGCCGCTCTCCTTCATTTCACAGACATTGAATTATATAACAAGCCAAACAGTTAGGCACTGGATGTTCCACAGTTTCGGAAGATAGGCTAGTTTTGGATCGAATAGCCATCAAGTCGTGGTGATTCTCAGCGGTCGGGGATCAATTTTGAATCTTTACTCTCGAACTACCGGACGAGCGTACGAAATTGCGTGGATTTTGGCGCTGCTGAATACGGTTGTCACTCTTGAGCGGCGGACCCAGCGAGAGCTCAGCCGATTAGTCGTGCGGGATCAACGCCGAGGCAACGAGCTCAACACACTCGCCCGCAGTAATCACAGGTGAGTAGTCCATCTCGCCGTCGATGTCCGCTTTCAGCAGGAAGTCGGTGAGCCGCCAGATATTGTACAAGAGGACCGCGAACACGAAATAGAACAAGCGAACGCGGTAGTCTTTTGAGGAGGTCTTCGCGAGAAAATCACCTTTGATCGATTTGTACTCACTCTCGATCTGCCACCGGCGGCTGTAGCGCTGACAGAATGTCTCAGCTTCCTCGGGACCGACTCGTAGATTCGTCGCGAAGACGGCCGTTCCCTCCCCACTCGTCGACGGCACGTACAGGAGTCGCATTGGATGCGATCCAGATTCCACGTGGACAGAGGCCGACTCCACAGCGACTTCCTGGTCGTCTTTGTCCATTTGGTCAAGCACCTCCCGTTCGGAGCTGGAGACCCGCTTCGGAATGAGGTAGTTCACATCGAGGTTTGAGAGCGTCTGGAACACTTGTATCGAGTCAAACTCTCGATCACACAGCACTGTCTCGATTGGAACGTGCTCTTTTGCTCGTCGAACGAGCCGTCGCACAGTACGATGGA
>NZ_SDJP01000049.1 GCF_004114995.1 Halorubrum amylolyticum | reverse complement strand
CCCCTCCTCGGTGATCACGTCCCAGTCGAGCTCGTCGTAGTACCCGTACGGATCGTCCCGCCGCAGGTCGTAGTCCACCCCCGACCCGCGGGCGACAGGGCCTGTCGCGCCGTAGTTCTTCGCGACCTCGGGCGGCAGCACCCCCGTGTCGACGGTCCGCATCTGGAAGAGCTCGTTGGAGGTGATGAGGTTGTGGTACTCCTCGATCGACCCCGGAAGCTGGTCGAGGAAGTCCCGCGTGTTCGAGAAGAACTCGTCGCGCGGCTCCGGGAGATCCCAGACGACGCCGCCGAGCCGGAAGTAGTTGAACATCAGCCGCTGGCCCGTCAGATCCTCCAGAAGGTTCTGGACGCGCTCGCGGTCGTTGATGGCGTACATGAACGTCGCCGTGAAGTCGCCGTTGATGTCGAGCGCGAACGTGGCGAGCGCGAGCATGTGCGCGGCGATCCGGCACATCTCCGCGCCCATGGTGCGGATGACCTGCGCGTACTCGGGGACCTCGATGTCGGCGAGGTCCTCGGCCGCGCGGGCGTACGCCCACTCGTTGAGCAGGCCCGCCGAGATGTAGTCCCAGCGGTCCGGGTACGGCATGATCTGGTGGCGGTACGTCCCGTTCTGCGCCATCTGCTCCTCGCTGCGGTGGAGGTAGCCGATGTCGGGCTCGACATCGACGACCTGCTCGCCGTCGAGCGTCGTCTTCAGGTGGAGCACGCCGTGGGTCGCCGGGTGGTGCGGCCCGATGTTGAGGAACATCGTGTCGGACTCGGCGTTCTTGTGATGCTCCTGCAGCGGGTTCGCGTGCTCCGGCAGCGTGGCGATCTGCGGCCGGTCCTTGTCGTAGTCCATCGACAGGGGGTGGCCCTGCCACGTCTCGGGCAGCAGAATTCGCCGGAGGTCCGGGTGGTCGTCGTACTCGATCCCGATCAGGTCGTACGCCTCCCGCTCGTGCCAGTCCGCCGTGCGGAACACCGGCTCGGCCGACTCGGAAACGGGGTCGTCCTTGTCGGCGGGGACGACCACGTTAACCTCCTGGGTCGGGTCGTCGAACTTTTTCAGGTGGTAGATCGACTCGTACCGGTTCTCGTACTCCTGTGCGGTGACGACGGAGAGATGGTCGTAGCCCGCCTGCTCTTTCAGGATCGAGAGCGTCTCCTGAACGGTGTCGGGCCGGATGACGAACCCTGGCGCGTTCAGGTGGTCGTCGCGGTCGACGACGAGGTCACCCAAGAGCGCCTCCAGCTCGTCGGGGGTGCGCTCGACGGCGCCGTCGTCGACGGTGTCTGGTCGTTCGAGGCTCATGGCGAATCAGCGAAGTTGTACCGCATGACGAGTTCGTCGTCCTCGATCTGGTCGGCGAGCTTGTCGACGAACTCGTCGCGTTCGAGGTCGGAGAACTCCTCCAGTTCGTACGGCTTGACGGTGACGGGCGCGGCCTCGCCGTTGGCGACGCGCTCCTGCAGCTTCACGACGCCGTAGACGAGCGCCTCCGGACGGGGCGGGCAGCCGGGGACGTGGATGTCGATCGGGATGACCTCCTCGGCGCCCTTGATCACGTTGTACCCCTCCTGGAACGGACCGCCGGAGATGGTACACGAGCCCATGCCGACCACGAACTTCGGCTCGGGCATCTGGTCGTACACGCGCTTCATCCGCGGCGCGAACTTCGAGACGATCGTCCCGGGGACGATCATCACGTCGGCCTGCCGTGGCGAGGCGCGGGGGACTCCGCTCCCGAAGCGGTCGAGGTCGTGTTTCACCGCGTAGGTGTGCATCATTTCGATGCTACAGCAGGCGATGCCGAACTGCAGCATGAACATCGAGGAGCCGCGACACCAGTTCAGGAACTTGTCGAACTTGGTGAGGATAAAGGGCGAGGAGCCGAACGCCTCCCGGAGCCGGGAGTTAAACCGGTCCCCCTGTCCGGTCATCCGGGCGTCGCGGGTCTCGGTTACGACTTGCGATTCGTCGGTGATAAATGGTTGATCGCTGCTCATTAGTTGAGGTCACGCTCCGTCTTTCGGCTGGTCGCGCGGGGACTCCGGGCCCAGCTGATCGCGCCGGAGCGCCACGCCCAGACGAGCCCGATCGCGAGGACGCCGACGAACGCCAACATCGGCCACAGCAGGTCGATCATCGGCACGCCCGCATTGATCGCCGGACGGTAGATGACGGCCCACGGGAACAGCAACACGGTCTCGATGTCGAACACGAGGAACAACAGCGCGACCATGTAGTACTGGATGTTGAACCGGACCCGCGTCCCGCCCGTCGGGGTCTCGCCGGACTCGTAGGTGGTACTTTTACCGGTCTCAGGCACGCTCGGACGGAGCAACGCCGACACGGTCATCATCCCCAGCGGGATGAGCACGCCGACGGCCGCCAAGGCGCCGATCGCTATCCAATCGCTCATATAGGTCTCCGTAACGTGCTGGGGTTTGGACCGCCCCCTCATAAGCGTTGAGTCTTCACCGCAACCCCCCCACGTCGGCGAAAACGCCGGCGAGCGAACCGAGCGAGCGATCGGGGTCGCGTGTCGTCTCGACTGTCGGTCGGTACTGCTGGCTAGCCGGGCGTGCTACGACTCGTCGCGCTCGCGGAACCCGTCGATGCCGAGGTCGTGGAGGTCGGTCGACACGCCCGCGACGCCCGCTTTCTGTTCGTCGTGGAGATCGACCAGCCGCGCCTCGACGGCGTCGTGCTCGCGCGCGAGCACCTGCGCGGCCGACAGGGCGGCGTTGTACGACTTGCCGGCGTCGACCGCGACGATCGGGGCGCCCGTGGGCATCCCGATGACCGAGTCCACCGACTTCTCCTGAACGGGAACGCCGATCACCGGGATCGGGTACGCGATCGACGCCGTCATGTTCGGGAGGTCGGCGGATTTCCCGCCCGCGCCCGCGATCACGACATCGATCCCGCGGGCCGCCGCGGTCTCCCCGTACGCGTACATGAGCTCCGGCGTCCGGTGCGCGGAGATGACGTAGCTCTCGTAGGTGAACCGCGCGTCGGGCGCGTCGTCGAAGTCGGTCTGCTCGGCGAACCCGAGCTCGTCGAGCGCGTCGTAGGCGCCCTCCATGACGGGCAGATCGGAGTCCGACCCCATGATGATCCCCACGTCCGGGGTGGTCTCCGGGTCGGCGTCCGCCGCCGCCTCCGCTTCGAGCCGGTCGATCAGGTCCTGCACCGTGGTCATGGGTGCGGGTGACGCGAGCAGGGTTGTAAATCGTGCCGGTCTGCGCCCGGGAAGCACGTCGCCGACGGCACCCCGGCGACCGCAAGGTCGAAGGGTTCGGCCGCGGAACCGCGGGACGAACATGCCCTCCAGACGCGCGTTTCTCGCCAGTCTCGGAGCGACCGGACTGACGGCTACCGCCGGCTGTCTCGGCGGGTTCGACGGCGACCCCGGCACCGACGAGGAGTACGACTGGCCGACCGGCGGCGGCGACGAGTGGAACTCGCGGGCGGTTCCCAACGGGGTCGCGCCGCGCGACGACCCGACCGTCGACGGGACGCACGAGTTCGACGGGACCCCGGCCGGCGACCCGGTCGTGACCGCCGGGACGGTCTTGCTGAACACCGGCGTGGACGTGGTCGCGCTCGATCGCGAGGACCTGACCCCGCGCTGGACCGTCGCGTCCGACGACAACGACGCGTTTCGCTACACGGGGGCGCCGGCCGTGGCGGACGGCGTGGCGTACGTCCCGGAGAGCGACGCGCTGGTCGCGCGCGACCTCGACACCGGCGAGCGGCTGTGGAGTCGAGCGTTCGAGTACGTGTTCGGCGAGACGACGCCCCTCGTCGTGGAGCACGGGGACGACCGCCGAGTGGTGATCGGCGCCGGCGAGTACCTCCGGGCGTTCGACGGTGCGACGGGCGAGCGACAGTGGGAACGCCGGCTCGACGGGATCGTCCGGCGTGCCGCCGCCCGGGCGGCGGCGTCGGTGTACGGCGTCGTCTACGTCGCGACCGCCGGCGGAGCGTTGTACGCGGTCGACGGCGACGGCCGGGTGCACTGGAGTCGAACCGTCACCGCCGGGATTCGGACGGCGCCGAGCGTCGTCGCGTCTCGTGACCCGGACGGCGAGTCAGTACGGGGGTCGGGCGACGTGGTGGTCGGCGCGGGAGACGGGTCGGTCCGCTGTTTCGACCCGACCGGGAAGCCGCGGTGGCACGCCGACCTTCGCGGGTTCGTCGAAGGGGGAATCGCGGTCGGCCACGACGGAGTGTTCGCGGCCTCGGGCGGACGGCTGTACGCGCTGAACGCCAAGAACGGGAACCGCGCGTGGCGGACCGAAATCGGGGACGCCGTTCGCCCGACGCCGCCGGCGCTCGTGGGCGACACGGTATACGTCGGCGGGAGCCGACTCCACGCGATCGGCGTCGACGGGGGCGTCGGCGTCGGATCGGTCCGCGTCGGCGAGACGCGGTTCGAGCACGAGGTCGACGGCGGCGTGAGCCACGTCACCGCCGCCGACGGGACGCTGTTCGCGACGGTGGCGACGGGGACCGGCGGCGGGCGGTTAGTGGTTCTCTCCTGAGAGGTACCCGCGGAGGAGGTCCCCGTCGTGGAGCGCCTCCGGAACCCCCTCGAACCACCGCGCGGCGCGTCGAGCGCGGGATCGGCGGGCATCGTCTCGGGGTTACGCATCCCGGAACGTCAGCGCGTCCCGGAGGTCTCGCACCCGCGAGAGCAAGGTGTCGCGGTCGGCGTCGGCGGTTCGGTCCGTCGCCGTCAGGTGGCCCATCTTCCGGAGCGGGCGCGCGTCGTTTTTCCCGTACCAGTGGAAGTCGGCGTCGGGCGCTGCAAGCACCTCCTCGACGCCGCGGAGCGTGGCGGGCTGGGTCTCCTCGACATTCCCGAGGACGTTCGCCGTGACCCCGGGCGCGACGAGGTCGGTCGGGCCGAGCGGCCACCCGAGCACGGCCCGGACGTGGTTCTCGAACTGCGAGGTGCGCGCGCCCTCGATGGTCCAGTGGCCGGAGTTGTGCGGGCGCGGGGCGATCTCGTTGACGAGCACGTCGCCCTCGCGGGTCTCGAACAGCTCGATCCCGAAGACGCCCCGACCGTCGAGTGCGTCGAGCACGTCGCGCGCGACCGACTCGGCCTCGGCGACGGTCGCGTCGTCGGTCCGGGCCGGGGCGACGCTCTCGCGGAGGATCTCCTCGCGGTGGATCGTCTCGGTGACGGGGTACGTTCGGGTCTCGCCGTCGGCACCCCTCAGCCCCATCACGGCGATCTCGCGCTCGAAGTCGAGGAGCTCCTCGGCCATCGCGGCGCCGCCGATCTCGTCGAGGGCGTCGGCCGCGTCCGCGGGGTCCCGGACCGGAACGTTCCCGCGGCCGTCGTACCCCCCCTCGCGGGCCTTCAGCATGACGCCGCCGTACTCCTCGACGACGCGTTCGAGCCCCTCGGCGGTGGCGACCGCGACGAACTCGGGAACGGGAATCCCGGCGTCGACCAGCGCCTCCTTCTGCACGAGCTTGTCCTGAATCGTCCGGAGGGTGTCCGGGTCGGGGTGGACGGGCACGTCGTGTTCGGCGGCCGCCTCGGCCAGCAGGTCCGGATCGGCCAGCTCGATCTCGAAAGTCAGGGCGTCGACCCGGCTCGCAAGCTCGTGGATCGCGTCGGCGTCGTCGAAGCCGCCGACGATCTGGTCGCTGACGACGGGGCTGGCCGGACAGTCTGGCGTCGGGTCCAACACGACGACGTCGACGCCGAGCGGCGCGACCGCCTCGCCGATCATCCGGCCCAACTGGCCGCCGCCGACGACGCCGAGCGTCGGTCCCGGGAGCGTGATCGTCATGCGCGGCGATACCGGACGTTACTGCATAAATATTCCCACATCGCCCCGATAAATACGCACAACCGTGTATATTCGAAGTGTGTAAAGACGGGGTCGTTCGAAACCGATTTCCGTCCAGAACGGCTCGCCGCCGGTATGAAGGCCGTGAAACGGCTCTACGACCGGGGCGACGAGTGGGCGCGCGGCCTCTCTCGCGGCCGGTACGCGGCCGTGTTAGGAGCGTCGGCGGGGAGCGGTCTCCTCGCCGTCGGGCTGGCGCTGAGCGGTGACCTCCTTCTCGTTCGCGCCCTCACGATGGCGCTCGTCATGTTCGGTTTGGAGTACGCGTTCGGCGCGTTCAGCGGGTCGGGCGGCGGATAGGCGAGCCGTCGACGGGACGGTTACCGTCGGCACGCGACTCACACTTCGACCGCCGCGAGGTCGCTTTCAAGCTCCGCGACGAACTCGTTGTACGCGTCGACGAACCCCCGGAACGAGTCGGCGTACTCGCGCACGTCGGCCGCCGACGGCGCCTCGTACTGCGAGAGGAGGTAGAGGCCGCCCGAGCCGCCGACGCGGAGGTACGAGACGGCGCCCTCGTCCCACTTCAGCTCCCACCGGTCGCCGTCGACGCGGGCGGTGAAGGTGCCGTAGTCGTCGCCCTCGTACCGGTGGATCTCGCCGGCCATGACGGAGCAGGTGTCGCGCACGCGGTCCAGAACCCGGTCGCGCTCGGCGACGGCCCCGTCGGTCGAGGCCGGCTCGGGGAACTCGGCGCTCACCCCGTCGAGGACGCCCGACAGCGACCCGACCCACTCGTTCCACGCCGCGACGAAGTCGGCGTAGTCGTCGAGCGCGGTCGCCAGGTCGGCGGGCGCCGGCGGCTGTTTCGTCGAGATCACGTACACGTCCGAGCCCGACTTCGGCGAGAACAGCAGGAACTCCAGCTCGCCGGCCTCGTGTTTGACGGTCCACGTCCCGCCCGGCGTCGACAGCTCCTGTCGGCCGTAGTCACCGCCCTGCAGCCGGGCGAGCTGGTAGGCGATCGTTCCGGCGTGGTCCCGCACGGCGGCGACGAACTCGTCGCGCCGGTCGGCGACCGCGTCCGCGTCGCGCACGTCGAGGTCGAGCCCGATGTCGGCGTGGGTGGTCACGGGCGTACTGGGCGCCTCGCCCGGTAAACGAGTTCGGTCGGGAAACGGTCACGGGTGCGACGAAACTCACTCACTCACGCGATCGACTCCCGGATCTCGCGGACGCGGTCCGGTTCGTCGATCCCCGACCGCACGACCAGCGCGAACACCTCGTCGCCGTCGGGGACCGGGGCGTCGCCGCTCAGAATCGCCCCGGAGCCGGTCTCGTCGGCGAGCCACCGCCGCCCGTCCGCGATCGCCTCGCGGTTGAGCCACGACGGCGGCCCGCCGACCACGAGCAGGGTCCGGTCGGCCCGTCCGTCCGGCACCTCGACGGTGTTCTTCCCGCGGGCCGCCTTCCGGATCGTCGTCTCGATCGCCGACACCGCGGCGCTCGTGTCGACCTCCGCCGGCTCCGAGGAACCGAACAGGCCGAGCCCGAACCGCGACCCCGACTCGGGCGGCTCGACCGCCTGCGTCGCGTGGCCGACGGCGGCGATCTCCCCGTCGTCGCCGACCGCTCGTGCCACGTCGCTCGCGTCGAGCACCTGCTGGGGCGTCGAGGCCGCGTCGTCGGCCTCCCCGGCGCCGAACAGCGCCGCCAGCCGTTCGGCGACGACCCCGTTCAGCCGGCCGCGGGCGTCGGCGATCGTCTCGCCGGGGCGGAGCCACTCGCCGTTGTCGAACGGGAATATCGCCGCACAGCGGTCGGAGAGCGCGTCGAGGGTCCGCGCCGCGTTCTTCTCCGCGAGGGGGCGCTTCGGCGGGCGCTCTCCGGGGCCGCCTCCGGCCGCGCTCGTGCCGGCGGAAGCGGCGGAGTCACCGGGGTCGGACTCGGAGGGATCGGAGGGATCGGAGGGGTCGGACCCGGAGGGGTCGGACTCGGAGGGATCGGACTCCGCGGGCGTCGGAAGTAGCCCGACGGCGTAGACGGGAACGTCGTAGAGCCGGGTCAAATCCTCGGCCAGCGCCGGCGCGACGCCCGCGCCCGCGCCGCCGCCGAGCCCGACGACGAGGACGAAGGCCCCCGCGAGCGACGGCTGCTGGTCGTCCATCGCCCGGCCGAGCTCGCTGGCGTGGGCGTCGCCGAGCCGCCGGGCCGCGTGGAGATCGCCGTCGAGCCCGCCTCCGCCGGCCGCGTCGCCGAAGCGGTACCGGCGGGACTCGTCGATCGACCGGAGGGCGTCGAGCGCGGCCACGTCGGTGTCGAACGCGTTGACGCCCTGCAGGAACCGGTCTCCGTCGCTGTCGGCCGCGAGCCGGTCGACGACCCGGCCGCCGGCGCCCCCGAGACCGATGACGTGTACACGCATACGTCATCCCGGTCGTCGAGCGGGGGTTTATCTCTTCGGCCCCGGGAGCGAGCGCCGGCTCGGAGCCCGCCGATCGGACCCCCCGATCGGAATCCGCTGGTCAAAGCCCGCCGATCAGAACTCGTCGAGCCGGCGCTGTCCGCGCGGCACCTCCGGCCCGGTCTCCCGGGCGTCGCCGCCGAGGAGCCGTATCAGGGCGGTGTCGGCGAACGTGAGCGCCAGCACGAGCACGATCGGCGCGAGGAACAGCCCGTGGAATCCGAACACGACCGGACCGAAGATGTACGCGAGCATGAGCAGCCCGACGTGGGTGGTCTTCCCGCTGAAGTACGGGCGGAGCACGATGTCGGGGATGGTGTCGACCACGATCGCGGCGAGGACGAGGAACCCGGCGACGTACACGAGCACGGATATCTCGTCGCCGAGGACCGGCGGGACCGCGGTCAACGCCGCGAGCGGAATGTAC
Source organism: Halorubrum amylolyticum (assembly GCF_004114995.1). GTDB lineage: Archaea > Halobacteriota > Halobacteria > Halobacteriales > Haloferacaceae > Halorubrum > Halorubrum amylolyticum. Next base: position 2,369 of record NZ_SDJP01000049.1, on the reverse strand, counting down.
ACGATCTTCATCCCGATCACGGGGATCAGGCTCGCGATTCCGGTGAGCGCGCCCGCGAGCGCCGGGTACGGAACCTCGACGATCTCGGGCGCGACCACGTTGTAACCGGTGTAGGTCACGACGGCGATGATCGAGATGGCGATGACGTTGAGGAGGTTCCCGTACAGCACCGCCTCCAGCTCGTCGTCGGCCGCCTCCAAGTACTCGCGGACGACCGCGTCGTCGTCGAACGTGAGCAGCCACTCGTGGAACTTCGAGCCGTCGAGCAGCAGGTAGTAGGTGACGACGATCGTGATGAGGAGGTTCAACGCGAGCCCCGAGAGGGTGCTCGCCAGCAGCCCCGCCTGCTCGGAGACGAAGTCGATGAGCGGGTCGAGCTGACCGGACTGGTACGTCTGCATGATCCCGTCGAACGTCGGGTTCGAGAGCGCGGCGAGGTCGCCGACCCACGAGTTCTCGGCGCCGACCGTCTCGGCCACCGGATACCGCTCGATGAACCGGCGCGCCTCGATCAGCAGGAGGAGCACCGTGTAGCTCAGCAGGCCGATCAGGGGGACGGCGATAAGCGACAGCGAGACCACCGCCCTGACCCGCGCGGGGAGCCGGAAGCGTTCGAGGCGGTGGTAGAGGCGCCGGGTCGAGTAGTAGAGGAAGACGGCGACCGTGAGCGGGGCGACGAATCGGTAGGCGATGAACCCGACGAGCAGCGCGACGACGAGTCCGAAGAGGGCAATGACGAACCGCTTTTCGTCCATGGCCGTTCCTCTCCGTGGTTCGTCATAAACCATGGGGGCTCGACCCGGACCGGGCGGAGAGCCCGAGGCCTACCGATCCGAGCCGTCGTCGACCGCGCGCTCGTAGCGCGCCACCTGCTCGCGGTGGAGCGAGAGGATCATGTCCGCGAGGAACCCGAATATCAGCAGTTGTATCCCCAAGATCGCGGCCCCGACGGCAGCGATCGCGATTATCTCGTGGGTGATCCCGTTGACGAGCCAGTCGTAGAGCACGTAGCCGGTCATGAGCGCCCCGGCGCCCGTCGAGATCGCGCCGAGGCTGCCGAAGTAGAACAGGGGGTTGTTCGTCTTCGCCTTGCGGTACAGTTCGAGGAAGATCACGCCGCCGTCGCGGATCGGGTGGAGGTTGGTGGCCGAGCCGCCGGGGCGCTCGCGGTAGGTGATCGGGACGACCGCGACCGACTGCCGATTTTTCACGCACTCGACCGCCATCTCGGTCTCGATCCCGAACCCGTCGGCGGTGAGGTGGAGCCGGCGGAACGACTCGCGGGTGAACGCCCGGTAGCCGGAGAGGATGTCCCGGTAGCGCTCGCCGTGGATGAGGCGGAACGAGAGGTTGATGATCCGGTTGCCGATCCGGTTCAGCCGCGTCATCGCGCCCGGCCGCATGTCCGCGAACCGGTTCCCGATGACGTGGTCCGCCTCCCCGGAGAGCAGGGGATCGAGCATCGCGTCGACGTCGCGCGCGTCGTACGTCGCGTCCGCGTCGGCCATCACGACGTAGGGTGCGTCGATGTGGTCGCGGACCGCCTCCCTGACCGCTTGCCCCTTCCCGCGCCCGGACTGCTCGACGACGCGCGCCCCCGCCTCCCGGGCCGCCTCCTGCGTGCCGTCCGTCGATCCGCCGTCGATGACGAGGACCTCGTCGAGCCCGCCGTCGCGGAACAACTCGACGACGCGCGCGACCGTCTCGGCTTCGTCAATCGTCGGCAGCAGGACGCAGACGTCGTCGTACTCGCTCATTACGGGGTCGATATCGGGGGAGTCGCTAAACTCTGTCCTTCCGGGTCCGGACCGGCCCTCCGCTGGACGGGGCCGCCGTCGGGCCGCCGGTCCTGCGGGCACCCATACGCTCATGTATCAGACGATCGATCGTGGTAGCATGGGACACCCACCGGACGACAGCGTCGAGGAGTTGCTCAGCGCCGCGCGGACCGCCACCGGAGACGAGCTGCGGAGCCTCACGTACTTCACCGACGAGGATGTCGAGCAGCTCTACCTCCGCAGCGACCTGAGCCGAACGGCCGACCTCGTCGGCTTCGCGGAGAGCGAGCGACACGGGTTCCACGCGCAGTCGCTGTACGCCGACACCCAGCTCGGCGACTACCGGTTCACGGTCCGCGTGTTCGAGAACGGCTACCTCACGCGCGTCATCAACAACGATCACGGGGTGTGGGTGACGACCGACTCGATGGACATCGACCGCTTCGAGGAACTCGCGAGCGCGCTCGCCGCAATTCTGCGGTCGTTCGACCCGGCATGACATCCTCCCCGGCGTGAACGCCGGGGTTTCCTCACGCTGGGAGTCTCGGCTATGCCGAGTCCACGGAGGCAACTTGCGGGTTCGTGTGCTCC
>NZ_SDJP01000048.1 GCF_004114995.1 Halorubrum amylolyticum | reverse complement strand
GGATCCTCGTCTGACACGATAGATATTCGACTTACTGACTCAACGATCACAATGACACACTACACCAACACTCTCGGGCGGACGACTCGTCGAATCCAGCAGCTGCTGCAAGCCCGGCCATCCCTCCACCTATTACCGCAATTTTGGACGTTCGAGTCATCGGTTTTTGCCAATCTTTGAGGCCATCGTTAAGCTCCCAACAGCATCCGAAGTGACCCACGAACGCCCATCGGGAGTCCGATCGCTCCGATGAAGAACGTCATAAGCCACCACCACGTGTGATTCATCTCCTCTTTCGCATCGGCGAGATACCACACGATGCCGACAGTCACGACGAGTTTCAGCACGAACGTCGATCCGGAGAATCCAGTCGCCTGGTACACGAGATTCGTCACGACCAGCTTTGGGGAGTAGCCGAGGAACGTCACACCGATGAGATTCTGCGCAGCGTCCCACAACTGGCCGAAAACGGCCAGCAGAATTAGCGGGTGTCGAAGGTGGGTGATATTGGCGAAACTCGTGCCCCAGTAGTAGAGTGCGGTTACGCCGAGCGCTATCCCCGTCGTCGCGACAGGAACCCATAGGCTGAGTGGGGTCGATGTCGAGAGGCCGTGCCAAACAGCCCACCAGACGGCCCCGACAGCCCACACCGACCCGACGAGCCCGACTGTTAGCGGGATAGATCCGATATTTTGGTCACGCAAGAGTGCACCGACACCGAGCGCGAGGATGGTGACAGCGGTGACGACGATGTAAATCGATGGCGTGATGAACCACACCGCGTAGTCCCCGAGCAGCCCGAGATCCTCGAGGGCGCGCATCGCCCCACCTGCGATGATGATCGGAGCGAACCCGTAGGCCAGTCGTGCGTCGAACGTGACGTCGAGTTGGTCGAGATACGCACGTAGTCCGGGGAGGCTGTATACGACTGCCGCGAGGTAGATTACCGTGTTCACCGCGTTGTAGCCCTGGACAGCACGAATCCCCTCGTGCGTGACTGGCTGACCGGCCGCATCGGCGACGACTGGTCCCCAGAGATACTGCCAGATGAACCGGTCGTAGACCAACGTCGGAAACACGAGGATGCCCCCACCGAGAAGGACGAGCGGGGCCAGCAGGTACAGCGCCCACCACTCGCGTGAGCCGGTCTCCGGAAGGACAGTCTCGACGCGGCGGGTGACAGTACTCACGACCCGTTCACCTCCAATCGCCACGTCGTGCTTTTCGAGCGCCCCCACTGTTCGAGTGAAACGATTGTGAGTTCGTCCTGGAGCTGGCTGAGGTACTGCGCGACTGCCTTGGGAGATCCGTCGAGGTCGCTGGCAATCTCGCGAGCCCGGAGGTATGTCGGTTCGCTACTGGCTGTCTCGACGAGGTACCTTCGAACCGTGTGCCGGGAAATATTCGACATTGATCTAGAGGTGACGGTTAGCGAAGAAATCCGAAGAGCTTGTAGTCGTGATCGGGGGTGTACCGCCGGAACAGGAGACTGTTCGTCAGCACCGACACCGACGAGAACGCCATTGCTGCTGCAGCGAGCACGGGCTGGAGGAGGCCGAGCGACGCTAACGGAATCATCGCCGTGTTGTAACCGAGCGCCCACACGAGGTTCTGTTTGATCTTCTGGAGTGTCGCGTCTGAGATTCGGATCGCCTTTACCACGTCGAGCGGGTCGTCTCGCATCAGCGTGACGTCTGCAGCTTCGATGGCGACGTCGGTGCCGGAGCCGATTGCTGTCCCGACGTGTGCGACCGCGAGTGCCGGAGCGTCGTTGACGCCGTCACCGACCATCATCGCCTGCCGGCCCTCGTCTTGAATACTGTCGACCGCGTTGGACTTGTCCTCAGGAAGGACTCCTGCGCGGACGTTCTTCGGGTCGATACCCACCTGTTTAGCGACCGCACGGGCAGTTCGCTCGTTGTCGCCCGTAATCATCATCACGTCAACTCCCCGCTCCTGGAGTGCTGTGACAGCCTGCTTGGAGCTTTCCTTCACTGTGTCGGCGTCGGCGACCACACCCACGAGCTCCCCCTCGTAGGCGACCAGCATCGCCGTCTTCCCCTCGTTCTCGAGGCGTTCCATCGTCTCCTCAGCGGGAGAGGGGTCGATCCCGTTGTCCCGCAGCAGCTTGCGGTTGCCGACCAGCACCTCGCTGTCACCAATGACTGCTTTGATCCCGTGGCCCGGAACGTTCTCGAAGTCGTCAGGCTCAGTCACGTCCAGGCCGCGTTCTTCGGCCCCTTCGACGATTGCACGGGCGAGCGGGTGTTCGCTGCCGCTTTCAGCTATCGCCGCCAGTCGAAGCACATCATCCTCTGAGAGGCGCTCACGGGTGCTGAGCTGTCCACCATCTGGGGTCGGCTCGCCACCGTCAGTCACCACATTTCCATCGCTATCAAAGACGACCACGTCGGTGAGTTCCATTTCCCCTTCGGTGAGTGTGCCCGTCTTGTCGAAGACGACTGTATCGACGTCTTTCGCTCGTTCGAGGATGTCACCGCCCTTGAACAGGACGCCGTTCTGGGCACCAATCGTCGTCCCGACCATCGTCGCTGCGGGCGTCGCCAGCCCCAGCGCACAGGGACAGGCGATGAGGATCGAGGACGCGAAGACAATTATCGCGAACTCGAAGACTGAAACGGTCCCACCGACCGGGGCCGGGCCGCCAGCAACCTGACCCCACAGCGGGAGCCAGTCGACGAAGCCAGCGAGAGCCTCGGGGAACAGGAACCAGACGACACCCCAGAGAAGGGCGTTCGCGATGACCGCAGGCACGAAGTACGCGGAGATGCGGTCGGCGAGATTCTGGATGTCGGGCTGGCGCGACTGGGCCTCCTTGACTGTCTGGACGATCTGTTGGAGGGCCGTGTCTTCTCCAACCTTCGTCGCCTCCACGACAAGGACGCCGTTCTCGTTAATCGTCGAGCCGACGACCTCATCGCCCTCCTCTTTCTCGACAGGCACAGATTCGCCAGTGACCATTGACTCGTCGACGGCAGACTGACCGTCGACAACGACACCGTCTGTGGGAATCTTCTCACCTGGACGAATTTTCATCCGGTCACCAGTTGTGACCTCTTCAAGCGGAACTTCTTCTTCACTGCCGTCCTCGCGGACAATGGTCGCCGTTTCGGCTTCCATTTCGAGGAGCTTTCGGAGGGCCTCACCCGCTTGGCCCTTCGACCGAGCTTCGAGATAGTTACCCAACGTGATGAACACGAGGATGAGGGCTGCCGTGTCGAAATAAAGTCCACCTGCAATGAGTTCAGCAAGGACTGCCACAGAGTATAGATAGGCCGTTGTTGAACCGATCGCAATCAGCACGTCCATATTGGCGCGGCCGTTCTTCACGATCGCCTTGTACGAGTTCTTATAGAACGGCCAGCCGAGGATCGCCTGTACCGGCGTGGCGAGGAGGAACTCAACCCAGCCAAGTTCCACACCGAAGACGGCTTCAGGGACGATCGCGCCACCGAGCAGATAATTGTCGATGAGGAAGAAGAGCAACGGTGCCGATAACACTGCCCCAAAGAGGGTCAACCTGAGTTGTTTCCGAGTTTCGGCTTGACGGGCGGCATCTCGTGCGTCCTGGCCCGACTCTTCGTCGGCACCATCTTCGCGGACGGGCGAGTAGCCAGCCTCCTCGATAGCATCGTACAGCGCACCAATAGATACTTCCGCAGGATTGTAGGTGACCTGTGCTTCGTCGGTTGCGTAATTGACCTCCGCATTAACGACGCCCGGAATATTTTCAAGAGCGGTTTGGTTGGTCTCGGCGCAGTTGGCACAGGTCATATCGGAGATGGCAATCGTTACCGTCTCAGAGACTGCGCCGTACCCGGCCTCGTCGATCGCGTCGTAGATTTCTTTGAGCGATACCTCTTCAGGGTCGTAGGTGACGGAACCCTCGTCGGTGGCGAAGTTCGCATCCGCCTCCGATACCCCGTCGAGCGATTCGAGAGTGTCCTGGATCGTCGCCGAACAGTTGGCGCAGGACATTCCCGTGATATCAAGATGGATTGTTTGGCTTGTCATGCTTGTTCTACTATACGGGGTCTAGGTTTAGGCGATTTACTGCTTCGAGAGGCGGGGTTTCGACTGCAGGAAAATTTGGATTCCAAAGACAGCGTTACGCTCCCTCTTCGAGTCGCTGATACCGATCGTCGAACCGTGTGAGACAGGACGGACAACAGAAGTGATAGATCTCTCCGTCGATTCTCGTCGTTTCACCTTGATTATCAACGGTATTGTTACATTCAGCACAGGTGAGTGCAAATTCGACGCCATCAACGGACGGCGTCCATTCAAGCTCGTCAATTAGCGTGACGGTGTAATCTGCTACATCGATCTCGTTAAAGAGTCCATCTACCCACTGACGTACGTTCTGGGCTTCAACACGGGCATAGAACCAAAGATCTCCTTCGGAGGTCGTGAAGACGTGTTCAACGCCATCTGACTCTCGAGCCCGCTCGCGGGCGGCCTCCAACGACGCTGAGCCGATTTCGGCCTGAATAAATACCGGTACACCAGCTCGGAGATGAGCCCGGTTGACGTCAATCGTGAAGTTGTTAATGATGCCAGCTTCCTGTAATCGCTTTACCCGGTCAGACACGGCTGGCCCCGACAAGTCGACCTCCTCGCCAATATCGCTGAACGGGCGGCGGGCGTCATCAGCGAGTAACGAGAGGATTTCTAAGTCGGTTTCATCCAAATTGCGCATACGACCGCTTCGTCTCGCAGGATACATTATTGTTGCCCACAACACACCTTCGAAATCGGTGATCCAGGGCTGCGACAACATTGGATTCTAAGCAGAAAACCACATAGAATACTCGCCCCTATCTACGAATGGATATGACTCAGACAATCACCGTCGAAGGAATGACCTGTGAACATTGCGAGCAGACCGTCGAAGAGGCACTCGAAGAAGTTGAGGGGGTTACGTCTGCTACTGCGGATCGTGACTCAGAATCCGCGACGGTCGAGGGGTCCGCTGAACGGGATGAGCTTGTGACTGTGGTCGAAGACGCTGGATACGATGCCTCTGCGTAACAAATCCCGATTCTCGTCGAATCGGATTCGGAGAGGGATTGATACGACTGCCAATCCCAGGTGTAGATACTATGACTGATACACTTCCGTTCGATGCCGTCCGCGAGCTCGACGTCGACGGGACGACGTACAAGATGGCCGATCTTCGAGCACTCGAAGAGCAGGGGCTCTGTGACCTCGACACGCTCCCTGTGAGCATCCGTATTCTGCTTGAGTCGGTGCTCCGGAACGCCGACGGCGAAACTGTTACTGCAGCGGATGTCAAGAATGCTGCTGGCTGGAAGCCAGACGTACCGGACGCAGAGGTTCCGTTCTCTCCATCACGAGTCGTCCTACAGGATCTCACTGGCGTGCCCGCAGTTGTCGACCTGGCGGCCCTTCGATCCGAAGTCGACCGCAAAGATCGGGACCCGACCCTGGTCGAACCAGAGATCCCTATTGATCTCGTAATCGACCACAGCGTCCAAGTCGACTACTTCGACTCCGAGGACGCCTACGAGAAGAACGTCGAACTGGAGTACGAGCGCAACGCCGAACGGTATCGCGCGATCAAGTGGGCGCAGAACGCCTTCGAGAACTTCAACGTCGTCCCGCCGGGGACCGGCATCGTCCACCAGGTGAATCTCGAGCATCTGGGCCGGGTCGTCCACGCCCGCGAGCGAGACGGTGAGAAATGGCTCCTGCCGGACACACTCGTCGGCACGGACAGCCACACCCCAATGATCGGTGGCATCGGTGTGGTCGGCTGGGGCGTCGGCGGCATTGAAGCGGAAGCGGCAATGCTCGGTCAGCCGGTCACGATGAAACTTCCCGAGGTCGTCGGCGTCCGCCTCGAAGGCGAATTACCCGAGGGCGCGACGGCGACGGATCTCGTGCTCCACATCACCGAACGGCTCCGCGAGGTCGGCGTCGTCGACCGGTTCGTCGAATTCTTCGGTCCTGGTGTGGAGAATCTCACAGTCCCCGACCGGGCCACGATCGCCAATATGGCGCCCGAACAGGGCTCGACGATCAGTATGTTCCCGGTCGACGAGCAGACGCTCGAGTATCTCGAACTCACCGGGCGTGACCCCGCCCACATCGACCTTGTTCGCGAGTACCTCGAAGCGCAAGGGCTATTCGGAGAACAGGAACCGGAATACACCGAGGTGGTCGAGTTCGATCTTTCGACTGTTGAGCCGAGTCTCGCCGGACACAAGCGGCCACAGGACCGGATTCCGATGGGGGACGTGAAACGGAGCTTCCGGGGACTTCTCCACGGGGAGTTCGAAGACGACCTCGATGATGTCGACGAAGACGCCCTACAGCGGTGGCTCGGCGAAGGTGATGCAGCTGGTGCGGAGACGGACGGCGGTGTTCAGGTCGAACCCGAATCGGAACTGCACCCGTTAACCAAACGCGTTGAGGTCGACCTCGACGGTGAGACAGTGGAAATTGGACACGGAGACGTCCTCGTCAGCGCCATCACGAGCTGTACGAACACTTCGAACCCGTCGGTGATGATCGCTGCTGGTCTGCTTGCCCAGAACGCCGTCGAGAAAGGTTTAGATGTCCCGCCGTACGTCAAGACGAGTCTCGCACCCGGCAGTCGCGTCGTCACGCAGTACCTCGAGGAATCGGGCCTGCTTCCGTATCTCGAAGAGCTCGGGTACGCGGTCGTCGGCTACGGCTGTACCACTTGTATCGGGAACGCCGGACCACTTCCCGATCCCATCGAGCAAGCGATCGACGACCACGACCTCTGGACGACGAGCGTCCTCTCCGGAAATCGGAACTTCGAGGCGCGTATTCACCCGAAGATCCGCGCGAACTACCTCGCGAGCCCGCCGCTCGTCGTCGCCTACGGCCTCGCAGGGCGGATGGACGTCGACCTCGAGAACGAGCCGCTAGGCACCGACGAGGAGGGGGGATCGGTGTATCTGGCGGACATCTGGCCCGACGCAGCGGACGTGCAGGCAGCAATCCACGAGAACGTCTCTCCTGAGATGTTCGAGGAGAAGTATGCCTCTGTGTTCGAGGGTGACGAGCGGTGGGCTGCTCTCGACGCGCCCACAGGTGACGTCTACGAGTGGGACGACGACTCGACATACATCCGAGAGCCGCCGTTCTTCCAGGACTTCCCCCTCGAAAAACCCGGCGTCGCCGATATTGAGGATGCACGCTGCCTGCTGACACTCGGCGATACCGTTACGACCGACCACATCAGCCCTGCTGGCCCCTTCGGATCTGACCTCCCTGCCGGCCAGTGGCTGCTCGATAACGGCGTTGAGCCGCACGAGTTCAACACCTACGGCGCGCGCCGGGGCAACCACGAGGTGATGATGCGGGGAACGTTCGCCAATGTCCGCATCGAGAACGAGATGCTCGACGATGTCGAGGGTGGCTATACGATCCACCACCCAACCGACGAGCAGACGACCGTGTTCGAAGCCAGCCAGCGCTACCGCGAGGAGGGAGTCCCGCTCGTCGTGATGGCAGGCGAAGAGTTCGGTACCGGCTCCAGCCGGGACTGGGCGGCGAAAGGAACGGACCTACTCGGTGTTCGCGCAACCATCGCCGAGAGTTACGAGCGCATCTACCGCGACAACCTCGTCGGCATGGGTGTGCTCCCCCTGCAGTTCGATGATGGCGACTCGTGGGAATCTCTCGGTCTGGATGGGTCTGAGATCTTCACGATCCACGGCCTCGATGACGGGCTCGATGTGATGGACGAACTGACCGTTATCGCCGAGCGCGCGGACGGGTCGACTGTCGAGTTCCCGGTCACAGCACAGGTCGGCACGCCGGCCGCCGTGACCTATATCGAACACGGCGGCATCCTCCACTACGTCCTTAGACGGCTCCTCATGCGATAATCTCTCTCAACTGACTCTATTTCTGGAAGCACAAGCAACACGAAAAACTTTGAGTCCAAATTAGCGTTTCAATCGTGCGTAGACTCTGTTCGGATGATGCCCGCTACGTTATCCATCTGAGCTGAAACGTGTGCGCTCTCACCAGCAACATGCGTAATTAAATCGTCCAGAGTGATCATCCCGATAACGCTCCCGTCTTCAACAACCGGGACGTGTCGAGCACCCGCTTCGTTCATTTGTCTCAGGACTTTTGGAATCTCAGCATCTGCTGGCACAGTAAGTGGGTCACGCGTCATCACGTCAGCAGCTCGTACGTCGTCTCCACTCGTCTCGGCTGTGAGCACACTTAACTCGCTTTCCTCGGTGAGCAGGTTAGCAATCAGGTCTCGATCGGTGATGATACCAGAGATCTGATCGGATTCTTCGACGACCACGTACCTGGCACACCGCGATTGGGAGATCATCGTGTGAGCGATCTCGGCAACCGTGGCGTCAGGCGTGACACGGGCGACCGACTCATCAGCAATACGACCAATATCCATCCGGAGGTCAGTTGGTCTGGTACCCATGCTAATCAGTACGACTCATAACAGGAAATAGCTTAGCATCAGCTGGTCGTCATAGAAATCCTCCACTCTTCAACCGTGAGAGACGACAATCTCCAAACTTTGTGAAGTTACAAAAAGTGTTACCAGCTACGCCACTATCCAAGAGCGCTGGCTTTTATAATCTAGTCTCAATAAGTAAAGAGAAATGTACGATACGGTTTTGCTCTCGACTGACGGGACAGTTGCTTCTGAGGAAGCTGAATCCCATGCTATCGCGCTAGCAGAGGCCCATAATGCCGATCTTCATGTTCTGTATGTAGTCGATGAGGACGTCGTAACAGCATACAGCGGTGACGAGTACGTTGATGAAGCCGAAGGCCCAGAACATGGCCTCGAAGAACTTGGAACGGAAACAATCGCAGACATCCAATATAAAGCGAAGGAGGTCGGTGTCAATGTTGTCAAAGCAATTGAGCACGGCCGACCGGCTGAGACGATTGTACGGTATGCTGATGCCGAAGATATGGATCTACTTGTACTTGGAACGAAACACCGGCCGGAAGAATACCGGGCCTTGCTCGGAAGCGTGACCGACCGCGTCCTTCGATTGACGACCCGCCCAGCGACCGTCGTGAAGACGGAAGTCGACGAATAGGGGAAGAACAGTCAGTAACGGCCGCCGTCAGGCGTGAGTCGGGCGCGCCGGCGTTCGAACTCCTCGTCGTCGATTTCGCCGCGAGCGTACCGTTCCTGGAGGACAGCGAGTGCGCTATCCTCGGTGGGGCCGTCCGATGGCGACCGCGTTGTCAGCCAGTAGACGATGTAGACGGGAAGGGCGATCAGAAGTGCCATCCACAGCAAACCGATCAACATCATCCCCCAGCTCCATATTCCCCACCCGGCCATGTGACCATCATTCCACATCCCGTCATGCCAGTCCCACATCACTGTATCTGGAACAGCAGCGTGCGTCAGAGTCATTCCAATGATGACGGCTAGCGTCAGTGCTCCGATGACGATGAGTCCCAGAGAACGAATCCCGCGTGCTTGAATTGGATTTTGCATTATTGTACTCCTGAAGAGAGTTCGGCGTGGTTAGCCGAGGATGTATTCGAGGGCGGGGTAGCGCTCAACGAGCGTCTCGCCACCGACGTCGTAGTTCTCGATGTACTGGTCGAGGCCCAGGATGCGGCCCGCGGCGAACGCGGCGACCGCGAGGAACACGAGCATGTACGCGAAGTCCCCGTTGATGAACCCGTGGCTCATGTCCCAGTTCCCGAAGTAGAACATGAGCATCATGAGCGCGCCGAAGAACGCCGCGAGGCGGACGAACGCGCCGACGAGCAGGCCGAGGCCGATGAACAGCTCGCCCCACGGGACGGCCACGTTCGCGAACTCGACGAACCACGGCGTACTCCCCATCCACGCGAACATCCCCGCGAGCGGGTTGCCGTTCGTCGCCGCGACGTTCGTGAGGTAACCGCCCGCGGCGAACTCGCCGGTGATCTTCGTGAACCCGGAGTACGCGAACGCGTAGCCCATCATGAGACGGAGCGCGAGCACGAACCACGCACTGAGACTGTGAACTTTCCCGCCGACGGTCAGACCGCCGACTCTGCTCTCGAGCTGATTCATGCCGGAGTCGAGTGTGGACATAGTTATTGCACCTTCAACTATCAGTACGGAGGCAGAGACGATATAACGGCGAGCCGGCGTTCTGGGTCAGAAAATCGGCGGGCTATATTACGCTCCTGTCGCGAGTAGAGACGTGTGACTGAGGAGGCCGACCCGTCGGAAATCTTCGCGACACTCGACGACGAGTACGCCCGCGACATCCTCGTGGCGACGAAGACCGACCGCCTGTCTGCGAAGGAGCTCAGCGAGGAATGTGACATGTCACGCCCGACCGTCTCGCGCCGTGTCACCCGCCTCGTCGAGCAGGGCCTCCTCGAGGAGTATACGCACGTCGACCCCGGGGGACGGCACTACAGCGAGTATGAGGCGCGCCTCGAACGCATCGAAATCCTCCTGCAGGCGGAGGGCTTCGACGTCAACATCGACATCCAGCCTGACCCCGCCGACCGGATTACGACCATCTTCGAGGAAATGCGGGGAGACTGAATCATGGACCACACGCTATTCGTCATCGGCAAACTGTTCACGACCGCGTTAGCACTGGTCATCGCATATCAGGCCTATCGCGGGTACCAACGACATCACACGCAGTTACTCCTGTACGTCGCCGCCGGCTTCGCATTGGTCGGGCTTGGCGGCCTCCTTGAAGGCGTCCTCTTCGAACTCCTCCAGGTGTCGATCTTCGAAGCAGGATTCGTCGCAGCACTCGTCACCGCAGCCGGGATGCTGTCTATCCTCTACGCCCTGTATGCCCCGAATCCATAAGGATTCAGGACGCCCATTCGACAAGCGGCCTCTGCGCGTCGTGCCCGGTTCGAAGCCGCTACTGTTCGGACTCCCCTCGTTCTCGATAGTGTAGCGTCGCAGTGGGAGTTATATCCATATCGGTCGTACCATATCGTATGATTCGAACACTCGTCGGTGTCCTCGGCGCTATCTCAGCGCTGTTCCCGGACGAAATCGTCGAGCTCTTCGAGAAACTCGCCATTTCGAATCCAGACGAGGGAACAGTGAGAGGGTGGATACGTCCAGCAGTCCGGTCGGAGGGTGTTCTGATAGCTGCGCTTTCACTCTTTAACGGGCGAGCATACGCATTGCTGATGAATCTTACCGGCGTGTTCGGTGCGATAGTCCTCTTATTTCCCGACCTGTATCAGAGATTTGCCACCGCGTTCCTGTACGAGCGTCCAGAGTCGATAGAATGGAACGAGCGATTCCGCTTGGGCATTCGGGCTATCGGCGCACTCTATGTCTTTTTAGCGGCGAAGACGTACAGAGAGCGTCACAACGATACTTGAGCCACCTCGCTATTGACACCTGGCGCATCCGATGTCTAGTTCGTTACGGCCGCAGGTATCACTTTGAATCTAAAGTTTGAGCCCCACGATATCAGTATGATCGAAGGGGAAATCCGCTAAAGAGAGGAGGCCGTGTGTATCCCTGTATGACGACGACGATCATCGTGGAAGGCATGACGTGCGGTCACTGTGAGCAGACGGTCGAAGAGGCCCTCGAAGAGGTATCCGGCGTGACTGACGTGACCGTCGACAGGGAGAGCGAACAGGCGAGCGTCGATGGTGAGGCAAATGTCACAGCTCTCGTGGAGGCCGTCGAAGACGCCGGGTACACCGCTTACGCCTGAGAATCGCGCGGACCACTCCGAGACAACGGCCAACCGTTGTCTTTGAAGCTTCGCTACGCTGGTCCTGCTGTACAGTTTCAGTGGGGAAGATTCAGGGGGCCAGCGGATCCACCTCTACAGAGAATATGGGCTATGGACGACCACAAAGATACAAATGAGAATCCCCCTGGAGGGGAACACCAGCAGGACGACAGCAGTCACCAGCACGAACACGGCGAGCAGGATGAATCGGACGCCGAGTCGGACGAGCAGCGGGTAGAACAGGAGCTACTGGAAGAAGAGGCACACCCTGCTGCGGAGAGTGAGACGGTGCTCGACGAGCAGCACGAGCACGCTGGACACGAGGGCGAAGGACACGACCACGGTTCCCATGAGGGCCACGGTGAGGGGCATGGCGGGATGCACGAGGGCCACGAGCAGATGTTCCGCCGGCGCTTCTTCGTCTCGACGCTCCTGTCGATCCCAGTCCTGCTATACAGCGAAATGCTGCAGGAGTGGCTCGGGTTCTCCGTCCCCGCGTTCCCGGGCAGCGAGTGGATCAACCCCGTCTTCGCGGTCATCGTCTTCGCGTACGGTGGGATGCCGTTCCTCCAGATGGCGGTGCCGGAGCTGAAAGACCGGTCGCCGGGGATGATGACGTTGATCTCGATGGCGATCACCGTCGCGTTCGTCTACAGTCTCGCGAGCGTGGTCTTCCCGACGCAGTCTGCGTTTTTCTGGGAACTCGTCACGCTGATCGACATCATGCTGCTGGGCCACTGGATCGAGATGCGGTCGGTCCGGCGGGCCTCCAGCGCGGTCGACGAACTGGCGAAACTGATGCCAGACACCGCCGAGCGTATTACCGACGACGGAGAAACCGAGGAGGTTCCCGTCAGGGAGCTCTCGGAAGGCGATCTCGTGCTCGTCCGGCCGGGCGCAAGTGTCCCTGCTGACGGCACCGTCGAGGAAGGTGATTCGGACGTCAACGAGTCGATGATCACTGGCGAGTCCAAGCCCGTCTCGAAGGAGCCTGGCGACGAGGTCATCGGCGGCACCATCAACGGCGATGGTAGTCTCCGCGTCCGTGTTGGCGCGACGGGCGAGGAGACGACGCTGGCGGGCATCATGCGTCTCGTCGAGGAAGCCCAGCAGAGCAAGTCCAAGACGCAGGTACTGGCCGACCGGGCGGCAGGCTGGCTGTTCTACGTCGCGCTCGGGGCGGCAGTCGTGACGGCGATTGCGTGGACCGTCGCGGTCTCGTTCGACGCGACCGTCATCGAGCGAGTCGTGACGGTGCTCGTCATCGCCTGCCCACACGCCCTCGGACTCGCCATCCCGTTGGTCGTCGCGATCAACACGTCGCTCGCC
>NZ_SDJP01000047.1 GCF_004114995.1 Halorubrum amylolyticum | reverse complement strand
AACCCATGGGAATCACCACTTCTCTCGAATTCCTCAAGCGGCTTCGTCGAGATCTCTCTGATCTTGGGTAGATATTGACGGAGATCTGACCAATTAATTCTTCTCTCACCTCTCCACATTGAATTTACGCTCTGATAGTGAGTTATGGGTAAGAGACAGCCCTGAAGGGCGAGGCTTTCGCCTCGAATTTTCCGTAACTCGGCGACGACGTTTATGGGGGTGTCGGCTTTTCGACTGTTTCATCCTCTGAGCGGCCGCCAACGCGCTGTTACTGTCGATCGTTCCCCGACCGATAGGGATTTACCGATCGCTGACTGACCGGTCAGTCAATGAGCGATCCGCCGAGCGCGGCCGACGAGATCATGGACGGGGTCTATCGCGCGCTCCGCGCCCACGGCTACGCCGACGTGACGATGCGGGACATCGCCGACGAGTGTTCGAAGAGCAAGTCGCTGCTCCACTACCACTACGACACGAAGGAGGACCTGCTCGTGGCCTTTCTGGACCACGTCATCAGCGACTCGGAGGAGCGGATCGCGGCCCACGCGAGCGACCCGCCCGCGGAGCGGCTCGCGGGCTTTATCGGGTGGTTCGTCTTCGACCCCGAGGCGGTCGACCGCGAGGCCTTCCACATCGCGCTCCTCGAACTCCGCACCCAGGGGCCGTTCAACGAGCCGATCCGCGAACAGCTCACCCGGAGCGACCGGCTGCTCCGCGGCACCGTCGTCGACATCCTCGAATCGGGGATCGAGGAGGGCGTCTTCCGCGACGTCGACGTCGAGGAGACGGCGGCGCTGCTGGTCGCGACCCTCGACGGCGCGCGGACCCGGCAGATCACGATGAGTCGGGGCGCGAACGACGCCGACCCGGATGGTTCCGACGCGAGCGGCTCCGACGCGGACGGTTCCGACGCGGGCGGCTCCGACGCGGGCGAGTCCGGTCGCGACGCGGCCGTCGACACGGTCGGGGTCCTCGACGCCGCCGACCGCCCCGAACCGGCGTACACGCGGGCGGTCGCGGAGGCGACCCTCCGGCGGATCGTCGAGCCGCTGCTCGCCGACGGCGTCGAGCTGCCGTCGCTCGAAGCGGGGATCGCGGCGATGACGCCGATCGACGAGGACGGGACCGAATGACCGCGGATCGGGGCGGAACGGCGTCGACCGTCGTCGACCGGTGCCGACGGCGACGCCGCCGCGACGAGACGGGGTGACTGCGGTGGGACCGCTCGGGATCGACCGGCCGCCGACCGTGCTACTCGCGGTGATCGCCAGCACCTTCTTCGTCGGCTTCGGCGGGGGGGTCGTCTTTCCCATCCTGCCGAACCTCGGCGCGGTCCTCGGCATCTCGGCGTTCACGGTCGGCGTGATCCTCTCCGCGAACCGGTGGGTGCGGCTCGTCGCGAACGCGCCCGCCGGTGCCCTCGTCGACCGGTACGGGACCCGAAAACCGTTCGTGATCGGGCTGTTCGTCGAGGGGGTTGCCACCCTCGGCTACGTCGTCGCGCTCGCGATGCCGGCCGCCGAGTCGCTCCGCCCCCTCGCGGCGTCGCTGCCGGCGATCGCGGCCGGTCCGGTGACCCTCGGAGCGGAGGGGTGGTTCGCCGCCATCGCGGCCGTCGTCGCGCCCGAGACGTGGTTCCTGATCGCGCGGGTCCTCTGGGGGTTCGGCTCCGCCGCGGTGTTCGCGACCGCCTACACCATCGCCGCCGACCTCTCCAACAGCGGCTCGCGGGGGACGAACATGGGCGTCGTCCGCGGCGGGATCACGATGGGGTTCCCGGCCGGGCTCGTGCTCGGCGGCGTCGTCTCCGCGGTCGCGGGCAACGTCGCCGCCTTCGTCGTCGCCGCCGCGTTCGCGCTGACCGCCAGCGTCGTCGCTTACCGCTACGTCCCGGAGACCCACGTCACGGGCGACCGGTCGGGGGACTCGATCAGGCCGTGGGACGTCGACACCGCCGTGCCGGCGCTGACGGTCGGGCTGGTCAACTTCGGGCTGATGTTCGCGTACATCGGCGCGCTGTTCTCCACGCTCGTGTTGTTCCTCGGCGAGAACGACATCTCGCTGTTCGGCCTCGCCCCGCAGGGGACCTCCGGGCTGTTCATGGCCGGCACGGTCCTCTCCGCCGCGCTCTTCATGTTCGTCGGCGGGCGGATCTCGGACACCCGCGACTCCCGGACGCCGATACTGCTGACGTTCCTCGTGGTCTCGTTCGTCGGGTTCCTGCTGCTCGCCCGGGCCGGATCGGTGGTCTCGCTCGGGCTCGCCTGCGTCTTCATCGGCGCCGGACAGGGCGGGACGAGCGGCCCGATGATGGCCCTGCTCGCGGACCTGACCCCCGACGAGCGGATGGGGCGCGCGTCGGGGACGAACAACGTTCTCGGCGACGTGGGCGGCGGCCTCGGCCCGATGGTGTCGCTGCCGCTGATCGAGGCGGTCGGCTTCGCGCCCATCTACGCCGCCTGTGCGATTCTCCCGCTCGCCGCGGGCGCCGCGCTACTCCTCGGTGTCCGCCGCGAGACCGGGACGTTCCTCCCCGGGCGCACCGCGGGCGAGGCGGGGCCGGGCGACGGGTCGGCTCCCGCGGAGTCGTAACACGGGAGTAGCCGTTGGCGTGCCTCCGAGCGCCCACCGGGCGCGAGGAGCCCGCGAGGGAGACGGCGGGCCGGCGCGGGCGGAGCCGCGCCGGTCCGTCCGCCGAGGCTGGGGAGGTGTGAGGCTGCGGTCGCAGTGCTGCGGGGTGGGGCTTTGGCGGTGTTCGCTGCGGAGTCATCGATCACGTATGGCCGAGCGGCTGGGGCTTTGGAGATGTTCACCACTCAGGAGCGCTTATAAGCGATCGTCATCTCCGAACTGTTCCGCCTCACGGAGTAACAGCCGCCCCGAGGCCGATATCGGAAGTGTGCGAAGCGCTGGCTCCCGCTGCCCGAAAGAACAACCGTTAAAAGTCGCCATCGGGTTCGTACGGATATGGCTGGAACTATCGAAGCGCTCGTCCCCGGCGGGCAGGCCAACCCCGGTCCGCCGCTCGGTCCCGAGCTCGGACCGACGCCGGTGGACGTTCAGGACGTCGTGTCGCAGATCAACGAGGAGACCGCCGCGTTCGACGGCATGGAGGTACCCGTCACCATCGAGTACGACGACGACGGCTCCTTCACGATCGAGGTCGGCGTCCCGCCGACGGCCGAACTGATCAAAGACGAGGCCGGCTTCGAGACCGGCTCCGGCGAGCCCCAGAAGGACTTCGTCGCGGACATGTCGATCGAACAGGTGAAGAAGGTCGCCGAGCAGAAGTCGACCGACCTGCTCTCGTACGACGTGAAAAACGCCGCCAAGGAGGTCGGCGGCACCTGCGCCTCCCTCGGCGTCACCATCGAGGACGAGGACGCCCGGACGTTCGACGACCGCGTCGACGCCGGCGACTACGACGACGCTCTCGAAGCGTAACGACGCGTTCCGACGCGGCCCCGCCGCGACTCCGCGGCAACTCCGCCGCGATTTTTTTCGGCGTCGTTTTCTCGTCTCGCGAGCGCGTCGCGTAGCGGTGCGGTTCTGTGACCCTCCCACCGTCCGCCCCACCGCCTTTTTACCCGAACGCGCCGAGTCGCGACCATGCCCGATCTCCATCCCGTCGCCAAGCGCATCCACAACGTCCAACCGCGACCCGTCCGACTCACCCTCGACGACGGCGAAACGGGGGTCTTCGAGTTCTCCTCGACCGAATTCTTCCAGCAGGAATTCCGCGGCGAGGGCGTCCGCACCGACGCGGACGGCGACGCCGAGTTCCGGCTGATCACCTCCGAGGACCACGAGTCCGTGCTGCTCGGGCGGTCCGGCCCCGACGAGGAGGGGTGGACCGTCGTCGGCGAGGTGGTCGAGGCGGAGCGCGCGGAAGGGTGACCGACGCCCGCGTCACCGATTCCGCCGGCTTCGCCCTCACCGAACGACGGTGACGGGGACCTCGGCGCGGCGCACCACGCCCTCGGCGACGCTCCCGAGCAGGACCCGGGAGAGCCCGGTCCGGCCCTGACTCGCCAACACGACGTGGTCGAACGGCTCGCCGGCGGCGTCCGCTTCGCCGACCGGCTTCTCGCCGCCCGCCACGGCGAGGATCGTCCCCGTCGGTCGCCCGACCTCTAGTCGCGTCTCGACCTCGCGGTCGACCGCCGCGGTCGCCTCGGTCAGGACCCGGTCGCCGCGCTGCTTGGCGCTGTCGTACCACTGGTCGGCGGCGCCCGGGAAGCCGCCTTCCGCGCCCGTCGCCGAGTCGGCGGGGTTGATCACGTGCAGCGCCGTCAGCTCGGCGTCGGGCCACTCGGACGCCGCGAACCGGAGCGCCTCGGTCGCCTCCGTCGATCCGTCGGTCGCGACGAGGATGCGTTTGCCCATGTGCGCGCTTCTCGCGCTCGGCGTAAAAAGGGCGGCGGCGGCTCCGACGCGACGGCAATCCGGTCCGTGCGGCTCGCTCCGCCGCGGACCGCCGCGGACCGCTGCGGACCGCCGCGGACCGCCGCGGACCGCCGCGGCTGCGGCCCGGTCAGTCGTGCCGCGTAACGCACTCCGAGAGCCCGATCAGCTCGACGGGTTCGGAGTTGTCCGGCGAGTAGACGACCATCTGTCCCTTCTCCATGTAGGGGACCTTGCCGGCGAGGTTGGCGGGGATGTTGACGCTGGAGATCGCGTCCTCGTCGCCGAGGTTCAAGACGATCTTGGTGTTGATCTGTTTGAACACCGACTCGGCCACGTCCTGCGGGTCCTGCGTGATCAGGAAGAGCCCGAGCCGCTCCTTGCGGCCCTGCTTGGCCGCCTCCGTGAACTTCTGGACGACCTTCCGAGCCTGCACGGTGTCGGCGTCCGCGAGGAAGTTGTGCGCCTCGTCCATGCCGATGAGGAGGGGCGTCTCCTCGATCCGGTCGCTGTCGGGGTCGTTCGAGAGCTTGTCGTCGACGAGCAGCCCCGCGACCGCGAGCACGACGATCTCCTTCTGCCGGGAGGTCGGCAGGTGATACGTCGGCACCACGGAGAGCCCGCCCGGCCGAACGAGGGTGTGGTCCAGCTCCGTGATCGGCTTCGCGTCCTGATCGAAGACGCCGCCGGGAACGGCGCGCACACGCCGCATCACTGCCTCGAAGGTCTTCTCGTGGATTCGGCCGCTCTCGTGGAGCTCCTCTTTCAGCGCCGGGTCGTCGAGGTACGAGAGGAACTGGCTGTACGTGCCCGAGTCCCCGTAGTCGCGGAAGAATCGGTCGATCAGGTCCCGGAGAGCGGGGTACTGGTTCTCGTTGAGCCCGGAGCCAGCGACGAGCCACGGCATGTCCCGCGCCAGCGAGAAGGGAATCGTGAACTCCACGCGCTCGGCGCGGTGCCCCTCGCCCGGATACGTCGCGTTCGCGACCCGCGGCACGAGGGCGACAGTGTCGTCGTGGCCGCCGTGCGCGATCCCCTCGCGGTCCAGCCGTCGCGCGAAGTCGGCGTCGAGGTCGGGGTTGTCGTCGTGCATCTGCGCGTACTCGTCTTGCGGGTCGAACTGGACGACCGCCATCCGCGACTCCCGGCCGTCGCCGGTCGGGTAGGTGCGGTCCGCGTCGAGGTACTGCCGGAGGACGTTCTTCGAGGCGTGGGTCTTCCCGGACCCGGTCCCGCCGGCGACGAGCGTGTGCCGGAACGCGAGGGGGTCGCCGTCGGCGTAGTCGTCCTTCACGCGGTAGTCGACGGTGGGCGGCTCCGCCGCCGTCCGGACCTTCTCGCCGCCGACGGAGAGGTGGCCGAGGAAGACGCCGTCCTCGGGGATCTTCAGCCCGGTCTTGATCTCGGCGTCGTCGGAGGCCTCCTCGACGATCGCACCCGGCTTCGGCACCCGGTCGGTCATCCGCCGCTTCATGTCGTCGCCGGACCCGTACACGACCGACATCGGCTCCAACTCGGCCATGAACTTGTAGTCGCGCTCGGCGAAGTCGTCGCGGCGCATCTGCCGGCGGGCGTGGATCTCGGTGGCGTCGTCCGACCGGAACTCCTGTGCGTACTCCAGCCCGGTGATCCGGCAGAACAGCCGCTCGCCGTCCGGGTACGGGACGAGGAGGTATTTCCCGAGCCGGACCGCCTCGCGGTTCCCCGTCGTGACGAACGCCTTCAGCGTCGTCTCTTCGGCCTCCTCGGCCACGCGGAGCCCCTGTGAGACGGAGACGACGCCGAGCCCGACGTCCTCGCCGGTCGGCTCCACGTCGTACGCGGCGAACTCGTCGTCGGGGGCGGTCTCGCCGCCGCCGTCGGCTGCGCTGCCGCCATCGGTCGTGTCGGCACCACCGCGTTCGGCGTCACCACCCCCGGTGTCACCGGATTCGACGGTTGCGGGGTCGGCGGCGTCTGCGTCTCCGCCGCCGTCGCCCTCGTCGTCGCCGAACTCGGTGAAGTCCTCCAGCGTCATGGCGGACCCACCGCCTCCCACGCCGAAAGCGTTTCCCCCTCGCCGTCCGGTTCGGGACCGTGCTCGCAGGCCCCTTTTGGGTCTCCGGACCGTAGCGGTGACATGATACTCGTTCGCGGCAGCGGCGGCGGGACGGAGCTCACCGGGACGGTGTTCGAGCGCGGTGAGGAGCCGCCCGCCTACAAGGGCGCGCCCGACGAGGACGCCCCGTACGTCTGGGTGTGCGACTCCTTCTACGAGGTCGAGAGCGGCGGGTCGGCCCTGCGCGTCGACGGCGAGGAGATCCGGGTCGCCTTCGAGGAGCCGATGCCCCGCGGGTTCGACACCCGCGAGCAGGCGCTGACCGCGGCGAAAGAGCACGTCCGGACCCAGTTCGCCAGAATCGGCGTCGACCCCGACGGCGTCGAGGTCGAAGTGACGAAGCAGGACCCCGCCTAACTGCGCGAGTTGAGACCGACGGTGAACCCGGTCCGTGTCTGCTCTG
This sequence comes from Halorubrum amylolyticum, assembly GCF_004114995.1. Classification (GTDB taxonomy): domain Archaea; phylum Halobacteriota; class Halobacteria; order Halobacteriales; family Haloferacaceae; genus Halorubrum; species Halorubrum amylolyticum. Next base: position 8,701 of record NZ_SDJP01000047.1, on the reverse strand, counting down.
CGTCGGGTTTTATCGCCCACCCAGACGGGTTCGAGGCCGAACTCACGGACAAGCCCCATCACCAGAAGTCTGTGACTTCTGGTTAGCAGCCAGAACTCGGAGAGTTCTGGCGACACCCTCAAAGCGCCAAAGGCATGTAGGATGGGGTAGTTGACACGCGTTCCGACAGCGCGCTATACGAGGTACGGGCGCAAAACCCCCGTTAAATCCGGGGACACGCGCCGTAAGCTTGATTAAGTAACCGACGGGACCGATTTTTGTGCGTGGAAAACCGGCAGTTGACTCGGTGTTTGCCGCGGCGAGAGCCGAAACCAAACAGGTGAGCCGACCACGCCGACCGACACAAAAGAAGATACCTCGAAGCCGTCCACGGGGTACGAGTACCGGCTTCGTGGCGGAGCCAGCGCCGTCGGTCGCGCAGCTTAGATTCCCGACCGTCAGGATTGACCCGCTCGGCCAACACCGAGTGGAAAGCCCACGAATGTACTCGTGGGAGCGCGTCACTGTACCTCGCCGCCAAGAACCGGTCGGATGCCCGACCGATCCGCTAGCGGCGGCCGAGAAACGGAGCCGTCGGCTGGTCCCGGGCCGATGACCGTCGACGACGAGCATGACGCGGTCGAAGCGTCGGCTGACGGCGACACCGTCGAAGCGTCGGTTGACGGCGACACCGAAGTCGACGACGAGGTGCAGCGGCGCCTCCGGGAGGCGTACCTCAACGACGCGGAGCGCGAGTTGATCGTGATCGGAGTGCGATCGGCGGGCGAGGAGGTCGTCGTGGAGCTCCGGACGCCGCACGGCGACGCGACTCACGCCGAGCGGTTCCGCGCGCCGCAGAACGGCTCGTTGGCGGAGTCGGAGGCGTTTCTCGCGCTCCTTGAGGCCGCCGGGGTCTCGCCGCTCGACGTCGACGGACTCGTCGGCGCCTGCCTGCCGGCGACGTACGACCCCGACGAGGGGTGGCGGCTCGACCGGTCGTCGCTCCCCGACGACGCCTGTGAGACGAGTGACGGGGGCGCCCGCGGCGAGGAGTCTCGACCGCGATCGGCGTGGGCGCGGTTGCGGGAGTGGGTCTGGACGTACCGCTACTGGCTGTTTGCCGCGCTGCTGGTCGGCGGGGAGCTGCTGTTCGCGGCCGTTATCGTCGCCGTCTACACCTGACTGGAGGCGCGGCGCTCACGGCGCGTCGCCGGCGCCGCCCTCGCGGCCGGTGACCCGCCGGACGCACGAGGAGCCGAAGGGACCGAGCTCGCCGGCGTCGAGCTGCACGAAGTGGCCGGTCGTGATCGCCGTGCCGCAACGGCGGCACTCGAACTCGCCCTCGCGCTGGGTCACCTGACTCTCGTAGTTCACGTAGGTCCCGCCGCGCCGGACCCGGAGGCGGGCGTTCTCGCGCTCGACGACGCCGCGCTTCTCGGCGGCGTCGAGGATCTCGCGGGTGAGCGAGGGGCTCGTCGTCACCGTCTCGATCCGGTCGATCGCGTCCGGCAGCGCCAGCTCCTCGTGTTCGAGGTGGGCCAGCAGCTCGACGCCGAGCTCCAGTCTCTCCTCGCGCGAGGCCGACTCGTTCACGCCCGGCGAAACGACGCGGACCGTCTTAAGTCGGCCGGGAGGGAGCCGGGAGGCGGCCCCCGCGGACACCGCCGGCATCGCCGGCACCGCGCGCCCCGCGATGTAGTAAGACAGTTACCACGGGGGACGCTGGAGGGCGTATGGACGTACTCGAGGTCGCGGCGCGGGCGACCGGGACGGGGCCGGTGTGCGACGCGTGTCTCGGCCGCCTCGTCGCCGACCGGAGCTTCGGGCTGTCGAACGCCGAGCGGGGGTCGGCGCTGCGCACGTCCCTCGCGCTGCGCGACGACGAGGACCACGAGCCGGTCGACACCGCGGACTGCTGGGTCTGTGAGGGGCGCTGTACCGAGTTCGACGAATGGGCCGAGCGCGCCGCCGAGGCGGTCGAGGGCGTCGAGTTCGCCACCTACAACGTCGGCACCCGCCCCCCGCCGCTGATCGAGGAGAACGAGGCGCTGCTCCGCGACGAGGCCGGGCTCGACGACGACGCGGGCGAGCCGTTCAAGTCGGAGTTCAACCGCGAGGTCGGCAAGCGGTTCGGCCGGCTCACGGGGACGGAGGTCTCATTCGACCGCCCGGACGTGCAGTTCACGATCGATCTTGCCGAAGACGAGATCGACGCGAAGGTGAACTCCACGTTCGTGTACGGTCGGTACCAGAAGCTGGAGCGGGACATCCCCCAGACCGAGTGGCCCTGCCGGGAGTGCAAGGGCTCGGGGCGACAGGGCGCCGACCCCTGCGACCACTGCGGCGGCTCCGGCTACCTCTACGACGACAGCGTCGAGGAGTACACGGCGCCGATCGTCGAGGACGTGATGGACGGCACGGAGGCGACGTTCCACGGCGCGGGCCGCGAGGACGTGGACGCGCTCATGCTCGGCACCGGGCGCCCGTTCGTGGTCGAGGTCGAGGAGCCGCGTCGCCGCCGGGTCGACACCGACCGCCTGCAGGCCGACATCAACGCCTTCGCCGACGGCGCCGTGGAGGTCAAGGGACTCCGGCTCGCGACCTACGACATGGTCGAGCGCGTGAAGGAACACGACGCCGCCAAGCGCTACCGCGCCGAGGTGACCTTCGACGCCGACGTGGACGCCGACGCGCTCGCGGACGCGGTCGAGGAGCTGGAGGGGACGACCGTCGAGCAGTACACCCCGAACCGGGTGGACCACCGGCGCGCGAGCCTCACGCGCGAGCGCGACGTGTACGAGGCGACCGCCGAGCTCGACGACCCCCGCCACGCGACCGTCGAGATCCGCGGCGCCGGCGGGCTCTACATCAAGGAGCTGATCTCCGGCGACGAGGGCCGGACGGAGCCGAGCCTCGCCGGTCTGCTCGGCGTCGGCGCCGAGGTCACCGCGTTGGACGTGATCGCCGTCGAGGGCGAAGACGAGCCGTTCGAGCGCGAGGAGTTCTTCCGCGACTGACACGTCGGGTTCGCGACCAACGGGATTTATCAGACGCACGTCTGACGGTACCGGTATGAACGGGAGCGACGCCGACGACTGGGGCGGGGGCGGCGGAGCGACTGACCCGGGGATCGACGAAGAGCCGGGTTCGGGAGATATGGACGCCGAGACCGCGGGGAGCGACGCCGGGGTCGGCGATCCGATCGTCGAGTCGGCGGTGGCGGAGGCGACCGCGACGACGTCGACCGCGGCCGACGCGACGCTCGAAGGGGCCGACCGCGCGGCGCGCCCCGACCGCGTCTCCTCGATCCTCGTCGCCGTCGGACCGGGGCCGCATTCGGGAGCGACCGTCGACGTGGCGCGGGAGATCGCGGACGCGGCCGACGCGTGGCTCGAACTGTTCCACGTCGTCCCCTCGGACGCCGCGCTCGCCGACGATTCGACGGGGGCGGACGGGAGCGACGCCGGGGACGAGGGCGACACCCAGCCCGGGGCCGGCGACCGCGACGAGTACGCCGCGACCGGCGAGCGCCTCCTCGACGCCGCCCGCGACCGCCTCGGGGTGTTCGACCGGGTCGACCGCTGGCTCGTCGAGGACCGGTCGGCCGCGGGCGCGATCGTCGAGCAGTCTCCGTACTACGACCTCGTGGTCATCGGCGCTCCCACGACCGGGACCGTCGGGCGCTTCGTGTTCGGCTCCACGACCGACACCGTGGTCGACGACGCCGAGGTCCCCGTGGTCGTCGTCGAGGGGGACGGTGAGACCGCCCTCGACGCCGCGTAGATCCCGACGAGCTTTCGACCACCTCGCCGCCGACTCCCGAGAAGCGGTGCCGTCCGGCCGGCGTTTTCAGGCGGTACAACCGATATACAAGGATAAAGTGGCTATGCCACGGAGCCTCCGGTATGGCCGACGAAGCGATCGACGACGTCGACAGGGCGATCCTGTACGCGTTACAGGAGGACGCTCGAAACACCTCGTCCGGGGACATCGCCGAGCGAACCGGCACGTCGGACAGCACCGTCCGCAAGCGCATCCAGCGCCTCGAGTCCGACGGGATCGTCAAGGGGTACAGCGCCGAGGTGGATTACCAGAAGTCGGGGTATCCGCTCCGGATGCTGCTCTACTGCACCGCCTCGATACCCGAACGCGGCGAGATGCTCCCCGAGATTCTGGCGATCGACGGCGTCATCTCTGTCCAAGAGCTGGTCACCGGCGAACAGAACCTCCTCGTGACGGCGGTCGGCGAGTCGGACGACGACATCACGCCCGTCGCACAGGAGCTCCTCGACATGGGGCTCACCGTCGCCGACGAGGTCCTCGTCCGGAGCCACGAGACGACGCCCTTCGGCGAGTTCGACGCCGAGATCGACTCGTAGACGAGGCTCGCTCGACGTCGACCGGAGTTGCGCGCGGGACGATCCGGGTTTCGGAGCTGTCAAACGCTGCGACGCCAGATAATTATAATGTTCTTTAACGACACTTTAACGAACGATTTGTGAACACAAGTAGATTTAATAGGCAATCTGTTCTTTGATGGGTGTAGAGACGACCGGTATCGGTCTACCGACTCGCGTCGGTCGCCGAGAGCGGTCGGATGGATTGAACGATGGCAGGACGCACCTCGAAATCGACGGTCGGAGCGCTCCCGGACACGGCGGCGGACTCGCCGCTCGTGCCCGTCGCACTCACGCGGCTCATGTGGTCTCTGTTCGCCGCGAGCGTGGCGGTCCTCGCGGCCCGAGTCCGACTCGGTTTCGCCCCGGAGATCCCCGGCGTGTTCGCCGTCGACGGGCTGACCGCCCTGATGTGGGTCGTGGTCACCTTCTTCGGCGGGATCGTCCACAGCTACTCGCGGCGCTACATGGCCGGGAGCGCCCACGAGACGAGGTTCTTCCTCGCCGTGTTCGGCTTCGCGGCGATCGTGATGACGCTCGTCGCGGCCGACCACCTCGCCCTGTTCGGACTCCTGTGGCTGGCGATGGGGCTGGTGATGGCGGAGCTGATCGGCGTCGTCAGCGGCTGGGAACAGGCGCGGGCGGCCGCGACGGTCGCTCGCAGGTACTTCCTCGCCAGTAGCGCGCTCCTCGGCGTCGCGCTGGCGGCGCTCTGGCGGGCGACCGGCGCGACGACGATCTCCGGGGTCGCCGCGAGCGCCGACGCGCTCGGCGGTCCGGTCTGGCTCGTCGCCGCCGTCGCGCTCGTCCTCGCGGCGATGATCCAGTCCGCGCTCGTCCCGTTCCACGGCTGGCTGCTCTCCTCGATGACCGCGCCCACGCCGGCGTCGGCGCTGATGCACGCGGGGTTCGTCAACGCGGGCGGCGTCCTCCTGCTCCGCTTCGCGCCGGTCGTCACCGTCGACGGCGCCCTCATGCTCGCGATCGTCGCGGTCGGTGCGACCAGCGCGCTGCTCGGGAAGCTCCTCAAGGCCGTCCGCCCGGACGTGAAGAGCAAGCTCGGCTGCTCGACGGTGGGCCAGATGGGATTCATGATCATGCAGGCCGGGCTCGGCTTCTTCGGCGCCGCCATCACCCACCTCGTCCTGCACGGGTTCTACAAGGCCTACCACTTCCTCGGTGCGGGCGGCGAGGTCGAACGGACGACCCCGGGAGAGAAGGCGGGCCGCTCGACGGGCGGTTCCGGCGTCGTCGAGTTCGCCGCGACGCTGGCGACCGGACTGGCGGGCGGCGCGGTGTTCGTCCTGCTGACGGGGAAGGGAACGAGCGTCGACAGCGGCCTCCTGCTCGTCCTCTTCGTGACGTTCACCACCCTCCACGCGGCGCGCGGCGCGGTCCGGCACGCGTCGCTGCCGGCGACGGTCCGCTACGGGGCGGTCCCGCTGGTCTTCCTGCCGGCCATCGCCGTGTACGCGCTCGTGTACGAGGGGGTCTCGGCGCTCCTGACCGGACTGCCGGTCGTCACGGCGCCGACCGAGCTGACCGCGCTCCACGTCCTCGTGGCCGCCGTCTTCCTCACCGCGTACGTCGCGATCGAGGCGGGCATCCACGAGCGCAGCCGGCGGCTCTACGTCGCGCTCCTGAACGCGGGCCAGCCGTCGCCGAGCACCGTGCTGACGGACGCGCAAGAGTATGACAACGGAGGCGCTCAATGAGCTCCCAATCCACCATCGAAGACGGCATCGACGACGCGACCATCCGGGACGGTATCGCCGACGCCACCATCGAAGACGGTATCGACGAGGCGGCGGCGACGGTCGGCTCGGTCTGGCCGATCCACTCGTTCGTGACCGCCAACCCCCTCTCGGGATTCGAAGACGTGCCGTTCGGCGAGGCCGTGACGCAGGCGGCCGACCTGCTGGACGGCCGCGGCTACCCGAGCCGCGAGACGTTCCGGGCGGCGCTCGACGACGGCCGGATCGATCGCGAGACACTCGAAGCGGAGCTCGCCGACCGCGGCTACGAGGCCGACCCGGAGACGCTGCTCGAACGCGTGGACACGAGCGTCGGGTCGGGGGTCCCGGACGGCGAGTCGGAGACGCCGGACGACGAGGCCGACACCGACGCCGAGCGGGTCGACCGCGTGCTGACGAAGTGGCTGTCGGCCTTCCTCGACGAGGGACACGCCAAGTGGTCGATGCCGAGCCGCGACGAGGGGTTCTACGCCGCCTTCCGCGAGATGGCCCCGCACGACGCCGAGGTACCCGATTCCGGGGTCGTCGCGTCGCTGCCCGAGACCCCCATCGAGGCCATCGAGACCGTCTTGGAACCGTACCCGGAGGGCCAGTGGGTGCCGGTCTTCGAGGAGCAGCTGGCGGCGCTCCCGGGATGGACCGGCCTCATCAAGCAGCGCGCGGACGACGAGGGGGCGTGGCAGTCGGCCCACCCGATCACGCTCGCGGAGTACCTCGCGGTCCGGCTCGCGCTCCGCGACGGGTTCGGCGTCGGCGTCGAACCGTCCACGGGTCCCGACACTCCCGATTCCGACCCGGCCGACGAGATCGCCGAGGCGTTCCTGAGCGCGTGGGAGGCGAGCTACCGGTCCGCGGTCGTCGAGCGCGTCGCCGCCGAGAGCCGGAAGCACGCCGAGAGCGAGGGGTCGGAGCGTCCCGACGCGCAGCTGGTGTTCTGTATCGACACCCGCTCGGAGGTGATCCGGCGTCACATCGAGGCAACCGGCGAGTACGACACCCACGGCTACGCCGGCTTCTTCGGCGTCCCGATGGAGTATCGGGGGTACGACGCGGAGGTCGCCGTGGACGCCTGTCCGCCCATCGTCGACGCGCAGCACCGCGTCAGCGAGGTCCCGACCGACGGCGACACCCAAGAGCGTCACGACCGGTGGTCGAGCGTCCGCGAGGTCGCGGGCGAGGTCGTCAAAGCGCTGAAGACGAACCCCGCCAGCGCCTTCGGCTTCGTCGAGAACGCCGGGAGCGGCTACGGGCTGGCGCTCGCTGCGCGCACGCTCGTGCCCGGACGCGTCCGCGACCTCTTGGACACCGCCGACGACGCGGTGCCCGAGGACCACGAGTTCTGCGAGCAGGTCGTCCAGCACCAGCACACCCACGCCGACGGGCTTCCGGTCGGCCTGACCCACGAGGAGCAGGTCGAGTACGCCGCGACCGCCTTCGAGCTGATGGGCTGGACGGAGTTCGGTCGGCTCGTCGCCTTCGTCGGCCACGCGAGCGAGACGACGAACAACCCCTTCGACGCGAGCCTCGACTGCGGCGCGTGCGCCGGCAGCCCCGGCGGGCCGAACGCCCGCGTCCTGGCCGAGATCTGCGCCGACCCCGACGTGAAGGCGGCGCTGCGCGACCGCGGCTTCGACCTGCCGGAGGACACGGTCTTCCTCGCCGGCGAGCACAACACGACGACCGACGAGATCGAACTGTACGGCGACGTGCCCGAGAGCCACGCGGACGACCTCGACCGGCTGCGCGCGGACCTCGCCACGGCCCGCGAGCACGCGACCGCCGAGCGCGTCGAGTCGATGGGCGGCGACGCGTCGGAGGGCGTCGACGACGCCGAGCGCCGGGCCGCCGACTGGGCCGAGACGCGTCCCGAGTGGGGACTGGCCGGCAACGCCGGCTTCGTCGTCGGCCCCCGCGAGCTGACGAGCGACCTCGACCTCGACGGCCGGGCGTTCCTCCACTCGTACGACTGGTCGACCGACCCCGACGGGGAGGCGCTCGAAGCGATCCTCGCGGGACCGATGGTCGTCACCCAGTGGATCAACGCCCAGTACTACTTCTCGACCGTCGACAACGCGGTCTACGGGAGCGGGTCGAAGGTGACGCAGAACCCCGTCGGCAACGTCGGCGTCTACCAAGGCAACGGCGGCGACCTGATGACCGGGCTCCCCCTCCAGTCGCTGATGGCTGCCGACGACGACCCGTACCACCAGCCGCTCCGCCTCTCGACGGTGCTCCACGCGCCGGTCGAGCGCGTCACCGACGCGCTGGCCGACCACGAGGAGATCACCAACCTGTTGGACAACGACTGGCTCTCGCTGACGGTCGTCGATCCGACGCAGGACCACCGCGCGTTCGAGTACGAGCGCGACATGAACTGGCAGCCGCTGTCCGAGCCGCCCGCGACCGAGCCCGCGCCCGCGACCGCGGACGACTAGATCCGGTCTCGCGGCCTCACTTCACCCCTCCTCGTCGCGTGCTATCTTTCTACGAGGAGAGAATCCCGTCGTTTACGACGGGCGTGAATCCGACAACGCCGACACAAACCACGTTCAGCAGCAATGCGGATATTTA
>NZ_SDJP01000046.1 GCF_004114995.1 Halorubrum amylolyticum | reverse complement strand
ACAGGAACTCGTCGAACACGTCGTCGTCCGCGCTGGGTGCACTACTAGACATGCATGCTAGTGAATGCCACGCGAGTATAAATATCTTGTTCCCCCGCTATCGATCTGCGAAACCGGCCGGCGATCGGGGGTCGTCGCGGGGCCGTGCGACCGGAGCCGAGGCGTCCGCGTTCGCGTCCCCGCCACCCGCCGTCGCCGGCGGTGCCGACGCCCCTTTGACGCCCCGGCGTGTGGGGACCGCCATGCCGACCGTCAGCGACACCTACATCGAGAACCGTCAGCGGGTCCAGCCGACCCACACCAACAACTACGAGTCGGCCCACGGGGGCAACGTCGTGAAGTGGATGGACGAGGTGGGCGCGATGTCCGCGATGCGTCACGCCGGGGAGACGTGCGTCACCGCCAAGATCAACGAGCTCGACTTCAAGCGGCCGATCCCGCAGGGCGACACCTGCGTCATCGAGTCGTACGCCTACGCCGCCGGCCGGACGAGCGTCCGAGTCCGGCTTCGGGCGTTCCGCGAGGCGCCCCGCACCGGCGAGCGCGAGGTCACCACGGAGTCGTACTTCGTCTTCGTCGCGGTCGACGCCGACGGGACCCCCACGCCGGTCCCCGAGCTGACGGTCGCCGGCGACCGCTGCCGCGAGCTCCGCGACGCCGCGCTCGCGGCCGAGCCGGACGAGGACCGGTGAATCGCCTCGGGTCACCCCCGAGCTTCCCGTTTCTACGGTGTGACTTGCAGAAACAGACTCAAACTGAGTCGTGTCCGTAGCGGTCACAGTCTCCATGGGCGTATCTTCGGGCCATCCCAGCCCTAACTCAGAAAAACCTCTCTGCAAGACGTTCATCGCCGCGTTCGCATTCTTGTCTGTCTCGAACCCACAACTCGGGCAGGAGTGTTCCCTGACCCAGATGGATTTGTCTGTCTCCGCACCACACGACGCGCATTCTTTTGTGGTGCCTCGGCCTTCGACTTATACGACGTGAGTGCCGTACAACACTGCTTTGTATTCGAGCAGTGTGATGAACTGTCGCCACGACGCATCCTGCTTGTTGCGGGCGTTGTGAGACTGCTCTAACATTCCCTTCACGTTCAACTCCTCCACGAACACAGCGCCGTACTCGCGGACGAGCCACGTCGTTATCTTGTGCTGGTAGTCCAGTACCTTCCGCTTGATGTGACGCTTCCCTTGGCCACTTCCCGGCGTTGTTTCTCGTAGTTGTTTGACCCCTTCTCTTTCCGTGAGAGTTTGCCTTGCTCACGCTGAAGACGCTCGTACTTGTCTTCAAGGTCGAGCCAATCAGCGATCTTCCCATCTCTGGTGTGGGTATAGTTGAGGATGCCGAGGTCGATGCCGACGCTGTTGCTCGCGTCCAAGGAGTTCACGTCGGGTTTCTCGGGTAGGTTGGCGTCATCGGTTTCCAATCTAAAGGAGACGAACCACTCGCCGGTCGTCTCCTTCTTGAACGTGACTTCTTTAATCGTGGCGCAGTCGGGAATCGGCCGGTGGTAGCGGATTTTCACCCAGCCGATTTTACGGATTCGACCGGAATTCGTAGGCGCCCGCGACATCCCTGTGTCCCGTCACCGCGCAGTATCTCGGTTCTGCCGGGATCACTCCGGACGCCCCTGGCATCAGACCGGCCTTTCGACATCATTCACCCGACGCACCCGGTAGAACCGCGCCCACCGCGTCAGCACGCGCCAACACACCGCGGCGACGGCGGCCCCGACCGCGTTCACGAGCAGGTCCCCGAAATCCGCGGTCCGCGCGTCAAGCGTCGATTGGAGCAGTTCGATGCTCGCACCGTAGCCGACCGCAACGAGAAACACCACGACGACCACTAAGCGGTCGCGCCACGGGCGGTCCTGAAGCGCGTACGCGAGCGTCACCGCGAGGCCGGCGTACGCCAGCCCGTGAAGCCACGTGCTGTACGGGAAGACGCTGAGCGGCCCCGTTTGGATCGCGCCACTCCCCGGCGGCGTAAACACCGAAAAGTAGAGGATCGTCGCCGCGACCGCGACGACGCCCGCCAGTCGGAGAGCGCGCGGGATGAGCGGCAGGCGCAGCCGATCCATTGTGTCCGAGTGCTCCCACAGGATCGACAAAAGCCTGCGGGTTCGCACCACCAGCTCGGCTCGGCGAACGAATACGCACTTTACCTGTGCGCCGGTCGTCGGTGATAATGCCGCGCTTGAAGGAACCTCCATGGAGCTGATCGACGACGAGGGACGGCTGTTCGGCCGCGTCAACGTCATCGACGCGCTCGTCGTGTTGCTGATCGCCGCCGTCGTCGTTGCGGGTGCCGCGTTCGTCTTAACGGATGATCCAGCGCCGGCACCGGAGATGAACACGACCTACGCGACGCTCGACATCGGCACTGTCTCGCCGTACGTCGTCGACGCGATCGAAGAGGGAGACGCCTACGACCCCGACGGCGCGTCGACGCTCCGGATAACGGACGTTCACCTCACGCCACAGGGCGACGACACGCGCGTCGTCCTCCGGTGGCGCTTGAGGGCGAACTCAACGACCAGGGGAGCCTCACGTACGCAGGTCCTCCGCCACGGCTTGGGCGGACGCTCGACATCACGACCGACCGTTACCAGATCAGCGGCCAGATCCGAGACGTGGGCGACGGCGACGCGCTCGCGACCGAGCAACAGCGCGTGCTGCTCTCCAGTCAGGTCGATGCGGCGACCGCGAGTGACGTGACGCCCGGCGACGAAATCCGGCTGAGTGGCTGAACCGTGGCTCGCGTCGAGAACGTGACCACGTACACGACCGAGCAGCCCACCCAACGACAGCTCATGGTCGAGGCGACGCTCATCGCCCACTGCCAGCAGGACCGGCTCCGCTTCGGCGGCACGCCGGTCAGGCGCGGCCAGACCGTGACGCTGCCCGTCAGCGAGCACACGCTCGACGCGCGGATCGAGCAGGTCGGCGGCGACATCGACATGGGCGAAACGACGACCCGGACGGTGACGCTGCGGATGGAGGCGGTCCGCGAGGACTTCGCGGACGCCATCCGGCCGGGTATGGTCGAGTGCGCCGGCGACACCACCGTCGCGCGCGTCACCGACGTGGAGACGGAGCCGTCGCTCATCATCGCCACCGGCGAGAACGGCAGCGTCAACGTGGTCGATAACCCGGTCAACCGCGACGTGACGATCACCGCGGAGCTCCAGCTGCGGGAGACGGCGAGCGGCCTCGCGTTCAAGGGCGACCAGATTCGCCAGGGGGCGACCGTTGCACTCGATCTCGGCACCGTCACCGTGGAGGCGACGGTCGTCTCCGTGGGGAGGTGAGGCGTCAGGCGGCGACGCTGTCCACTGCCATCCCACACGAACCGTAAGATCTTGTGAGTGTCGCCGGGAACTCCCAGACACAACACACATGAAGCCGGACACGAAGGTCCAAACAGATGGGTAACGAGAGGGGGACGGGCACTCAGACCGAGAGCGTGCTCCGGCAAGCGGCTCACCGGTCGCGTTTAGGTCAGCTGTGGCGTCAAGCGGCTACAGCCATGCGTAGTTCCTACCTGTACCGCTGGCTCACCGCGGAGCCGGTCCCGGAGGTGATAGAGATTACGAGCGCATACCCCTGTCTTCAGGCGGAGGAGGAGGACAATATACAGAGTGTCGGATTCATCCCGCGCCTAAAGGCCTGTCTCTTACCCACAAATCGAGTCACTGCCGAGAGAGATAAAATCCGATCGAAGCCCGATATCTACAGACTTAACACTTCTATGGGACGATTTTGTTAATCTCGTTTACCGTATTCAGCAACCCCACCCTGCCGATATCACCGGCCGACTCACTCTTCACCTCGATCTTCCGAGAATAGATTGGGTTCGACAGCGTCTGAAACGTCTGTTTGGGACTCAGTGAACTTATGGGTAAGAGACAGGCCCAAAGGCGCGGGTATTCTCCTTGCTCTGTATAAATCGACAATCCCCCGCGCAGTCATCGGATTCAACACCTATGAAAGCCTGCTAGCGCAACAAACCACGTCTGCGATACTATATTTTTCGCCGGGATCGATGCCGAGCTTGGTCACGAGAGGAAATTACAAGCAGGCACGGTGACAGCTCAGGAACCGGCCGGCAGGCGGTCAGAACGTGAATGCCGTAGCTATGGCTCACGACCGCTACGACCGGCCGATGAGGGCCGCCGGCTCGGCGGCCTTCAGTAACTCACCTCTTGTGGATCAGATTCCTCCATGCGGTCGAGCATCTGGAAGATCGATACGAGCTACTGCTGCGCTGATGGGTGGTGTGTGCGTAAATGGAGCAACACCTATTCGGGCTCGCCGCCCGGATGCCGCCAGCATCCGGCCGGCCTCCCATGATGGTGCTTCCTTGGCACGTAGGCCAATCAGAGCCACGCGTTCGAAGACGCTGTTGAATCATCGGCCTTTGACCACCCCAGTACCTCTTTACGCACGCTGGGGACTTAGCAGGCTTTCATCCCATCAGAGCAGATGAGAACGAATCCACGTTTGAGGGCCAAATCAGATATCCTGACGCTTGGAATATGTCCGCCTGAAGGAGAGTGACAGTTAATTCTCGCCAGGTCCCATCTGATAGAAACAGTTTTGATGAGCCTAGGGTTTAATCTGTCCCGGATTAATAAGGTCCTATGGTTCAACCACGCTCACGGCGGCAGTTCCTCGCTGCTACCGTTCCACTCACCCTCGCCGGATGCCTTGTCGAGGGAGGAACAGATACCCCCAACAACGGTGTGGAGGCGACCAGTAGTGAGCAGCCGACAGGACGGAAACAGAGAGCTAAATCAGATACGGATGAGGTTAGGGCCCAGTCGAGTGGTTCAGAAAAGACCACAAACGCATCTACCGACGACAGAGACAGATATCCTAAACCAACAGGAATCACCATCGAAGAAACCGATATTGTACGGATTGTCGAATCAATACACCTGTCGCAGATTATAGCCGATGTAGTTGTCGGAAATCCCGGTGAGAATACGTATGGAACACTTGAACTCCGTATTGATGCCTACTATGAACCCCCAACAGATGATCGAACATATCACCCGCCCCGGGTTGATGAACGAATCGCGGTCGGGAGGACCTATGTTGACCAAACCTTCGAATCATTCGGATCTGGGATACGTACTTTTGAAGATGCGATGATACAGTACGATGATGACGAGACAAACAACTCGGTCAATACAGCCAATTTCGATCTTGAGGTGGCGGTACGGCGTGCGGAACCGTTGTAGGTAAGAGACAGGCCTAAAGACGGAGGTATGAACTTATTACTGTATCAGTCACCGGAAGAGATCGATTCATCTGCGAACAATCCTGTGACGACCGTGTCAATCAGTACCTCTTCAACCTCATCGTAGGTCTCGTTCAGGACGACAGGTGTGTCCCGGGCTTGCGTGACGAACAGCAGCGACCGCAGGAGTCCTCGTACGATGTCCGGATCGTCTATCCGGACATCATCGCGCGCAACCCATGCCTCCGGCTGCGGTAATACCCGGAATTTTGCCTCGACACCTGTGTCGGGTTTGCTGTCACTATCGCTACCACTAGTGGTGGCGGTGTCATTACCGTCGCTTGTGCCGGTAGCGTCATGGTAGTTCGTCCCATTCAACTGTTCGTCGATCCGTCGGATCTCGCCTTCGACGAACAGTCGCCGGATAAGAGGGTTCGATCGGACTTGCTCAAGCGTCGTCCGTAGGATCATCTCAGCTTCCGCCTGTGGCGTCTCCATCTCATCGACTGCTGCTTCAAGATGTTCAAACAACTGATCGCGCTCAGAGACCAACACAACAAGATACAGCTCTTCTTTTGAGTCAAAAAACTGATAGAACGTGCTCGTACCGATCCCTACCTCCTCTGTGATATCGCTTACACGCGTGCGATCGAACCCAAACTGCGCGAACAGCTTGTGGCCTGCCTCGATCAACTCCTTGCGGATACGCTCGCGATCTTCATCGGTAAACTGGGTCATTGTTGTTTCCTCGTCTCAGCCGCGACAGCTTCGTTTTTTGGTTCCATATCTGGCTGTAAGATCCCGAGAAGAAAATGTTTATTGGTTCTCAGATGAAGTGGTGAGTGTGCAACGAGCTTGTTACCTCCCGCCGAATAGTTCTACTCCGGAATTCCTCCACTCCCGGAGTACAAACACCACGGCTACTGAGGTGCGGTAGCGCATGCGGACTCGCCCCCTATCCGTCGTGCTTGTGAGTGTGCTTCTAATCACTAGTGGTGTCGGTATCGGTGCTGTCGGCGCCGAGTTGGTTGAGTCAGATTCTGTAACGAGTACGACCGGAAGCGCCTCAATATCGAGTGGGTCAGTACCCGCACAAACCTCAAACGTCGGTGGCTCACCCGACCTTGATGTCTTCGTCTCGAACCCGAACCTTGTTCCCGGCCAGACGAATGAAGTTGAGTTGACGGTTGCTAACGACGGGAACCTCCGATTTGGAGACGCCTCAGCCGCCGATACGGTCACCACCGCACGGAATGTCCGTGTAGACGCGGAGGCGAGCGGGCCACTCTCCGTCGAGTCTGGCGAGACTGCGATCGGCGGCGTGACGACAACTGGGCCGAGCTCGGCCCCGGTAAGCATCAACGTGCCCGACAATGTCGATCCGGGCACCTACACGCTCGATCTCGACCTCACCTACTCGTACTACTCCTCGGGTGAGGACCGCACCGTAACGGTCTCTCGACAGGTCGACCTCCGCGTCCGCGACGACGCTCGTTTCCAAGTTGTTGATGTCGAAAGCGACACGCAAGTCGGTGACTCTGGCACTGTCGAGGCGACAATCGAGAATGTTGGTTCCGAGACGGCCCACGCCGCCGACGTGACTTTTAGTAGTCAGAGCAACAGCGTCACCGTGAGCGGCGGCCAGTCCGACACGATCCGCGTGGCGGAGCTCGACCCCGGTGAGACAACGACTGTCGCCTACGATGTCGGCATCGCGTCGGATCTTCCGGTTCAACAGTACACCCTTTCCGGCTCTGTCGCGTTCAAGGACCCTGACGGCATTGCTCGTACCGACGAGGGGCTCTCGCTCGGCGTTCTTCCGCTTGCCGAACAGGAGTTCACACTTACTGACGTAGAGTCACAACTCCGCGTCGCCGAAGACGGTGACCTAGTTGGTACCGTACGCAACGACGGCCCCGTTCCGGCTCGCAGTGTCGTGGTGCAGTACGCTGGCGACGATCAAAGCGTGATCCCGGCAGAGCGATCGACCGCTGTAGGGACGCTTAATTCAGGCGAATCTGCGAACTTTACATTGCCGATCGCGATCAGTGGCGAGGCCGAGGCCGGCCTGCGCTCGCTCGATATGGCAGTTCAGTACCGAAACGACGAAGGTGAGTCGCGGGCCTTCGAGGACCTAGTTGTCGACGCTGAAGTTGCCCCCGAGCGCGACCGCTTCGACGTTGCGGTCGAGAACCGCACCATTCAGTCAGGCGGGACCCGCACTGTCGATGTCACAGTAACGAATAACCTCAATGAGACTGCGAGCGACGTGGAGGCACGGCTGTTCGCCGACGACCCGCTCGATACTGGTGATACCGACACGGGATACGTCCAGTCGCTCGATCCCGGCGAGACCGCGACCATGACCCTCGAACTGACCACGACGGGCTCCGCGACGCCGGGCAGCACGTACCCGATCTCGCTCGACTTCCGATACGACGACGTGGACGGCGACAGCCAACTGACCGACACCTACCGGGTCCCGATAGACGTGACCGAGAGTGAGGGCGGCGGACTGCCGCTGCCGGTCATCATCGTCGCGCTCCTCGTCGTCGGGACGGGGGCGCTTGTCGTCTACCGGAGGCGGCAGTAACCGATGTCGCTCGGCGAGCGGATCGAGGCGTGGACGCGGCGACTTAACGACGCCATCGTCGACAGCCCGCGCCGAGTCATCATCGTATTCCTCGTTTTCACGCTGGTGTTCACCGGTGGGATGGGTCTCGTTAGCACGGATACCGAAGCGACGGACTCGTTCACTGAAGGTCTCGAGGAACAGGAGGCACTCGACGCGGTCAACGAGGAGTTCGAGGACCCATTCGAGCCCGATAGCGAGTCCACACAGCTCATCCACTCGGGAAGTAACGTCTTGACGAAGGAGGCACTACTCAGAGATCTCCGGGTCTTGGAGGAGGTCGAGTCGCGAGACGACCTCCGGGTGGCCTCGACGAACGGACCGGCCACGGTGGTCGCACAGGCGATCGATCCGTCGGCGACCACCGCGGCCGAACAGCGGCGCGTCTTGGAGTCGACGAGCGCGACCCGCGTCCGGCAGGTCGTTCGTGACCTCTCCGAGAATCCACAGTTTACAGGGACGCTCGCCACTGACTTCAACCCGACGAGCGCAAGCGCGAGCGCGTCCATTACGGTCGTCTCACACGATGTGCCGGCCGGGTTCTCTAGTGGCGATCTCCAAGATGTCCAGACAACGATCCGATCTCTAGCGGCTGATCAGCCGGGGGACATCACGGCGTTCGGTAGCGGCGTGACGAACGCCGAGACGGCTAACGTCATCGGCGACTCGCTCACCATCGTGATGCCCGTCGTCGTGCTGTTGCTGCTGTTGTTCCTGGTCGTCGCCTACCGCGATCCGATCGACCTCGCGCTCGGGCTGCTGTCGCTTCTGATGACCGTCATCTGGACGTTCGGGTTCCTCGGGTTCTCCGGGATCCCCTTCAACCAGCAGATGATCACCGTTCCTGTCCTGTTGCTTGCAGTCGGGGTCGACTTCGGGATCCACATCATCAACCGCTACCGCGAGGAGACCGCCGAGGGATACGAGGCCACCGAGGCGATGCGGGAGGCGAACAACCAGCTGATGATCGCGTTCATCATCGTCACCGTGACCACCGTGTTCGGGTTCGGCGCGAACGTGATATCGGACCTCACGCCGATCCGGAACATGGGGATCGCCTCGGCGATCGGGATCGTGTTCACGTTCCTGATCTTCGGGCTGTTCCTCCCGGCGGCGAAGCTGGTCGTCGACAGGCTGCGAGAGCAGTACGGGGTCCCCGAGTTCAACTCGGCTCCGATCTCCTCTGAGGACTCGACGCTCGGGAAGTTCCTGACCTTCCCGGCGCAGGTCAGCCAGTACGCGCCGATCGCGTTCGTGGTCGTGTTGCTCGTCACGGGCGGGATGGCCGCGGCGTACGGCAGCGGCGTCGACACCTCCTTCGAGACTGAGGACTTCCTCCCGCCCGAGGAGCAGCCGGACTACGTGACCAGCCTCCCCGAGCCGTTCGCGCCAAGCGAGTACACCGTCACCGAGACGCTGAACCTCCTCGAAGACCGCTTCTCGACCAATCAAGACCAAACGGTGAAGTTGTACGTCGAGGGGAACTTCGAGGAGGGCCACGCGCTGGAGGCCCTCGCGGACCCGAACGACGATGCATCAGGCTCACTCGCAGTCGGTGACGGCGGGAGCGCCCAGCCGACCAGCATCGTGACTGTGATTCAATCGCATGCCGACCAGAATCCAGAGTTCGCCAAACTGGTCGCCCGCAACGATGTCGATGGGAATGGAATCCCCGACCAAAATCTCGACCGTATCTATGATGTGCTATTCGCCTCGTCGTCCGGCGATCGGGCCGAGCAGTACCTCACGCAGGATCGACGGAGTGCGCAGGTCGACTACGCGATCGACTCCGGAGCCTCGCAGGCCGAAGCCGCGGCCGATACTCGAGAGTTCGCTGAAGAGTTCCGGTACGAGACCACCGCTACCGGCCAGATCGTCGTCTTCGACGCGGTGACGGACATCATCTTCAACTCCGCGATCCAAGGGCTGATCATCGCGATGGGGCTGACGGGGCTGTTCCTCGTCATTGCGTACGCCGTCTTGGAGGGCAAGCCGCTTCTCGGGATCGTGAACCTCTTTCCGATCCTGATCGCGATCGCGTTCCTGCTCGGAACAATGCGGTACCTCGAGATGTCGCTGAACGCGCTGACTGGGACGATCCTCTCCATCTCGATCGGACTCGGGATCGCCTACTCGGTACACGCGACGCACCGCTTCATCGACGAATTCAACGCGGGCGCGGACGCCTACGAATCGATGATCATCACGCTCTCAGGCACGGGCGGCGCCCTGCTCGGGAGCATGCTCACCACCTCGCTCGGGACGGGTGCGCTCGCGCTCGCCATCACCCCCGTTCTCGGGGACTTCGGCCTCTTGATGGCACTGAGCGTGGTGTACTCCTTCGCGTTCACCGTGATCGCGCTCCCTCCGGCAGTGTTGCTATGGGAGCGGTATCACGGCGTACGGAGAAAGATTAATCTGCCAGTCCCAGGCTGATATCCCTTCACAGCTAGAGCCGTGAGTTCCCGATCGGAGACCGGGAACTCCACGGCAGGACGTTCCCTACTCGCAGCTAACTGAGGCTCTTCACGCTGGGCTGTTTAGGGTCAGGCATTCTCCTTATAGAGACTGGTAGGCGAATACACCGCCTTGAGGCGGGTGATGCAGCCGACATGGCGGGCAGCAACCCACCATCTGAATGTCTATTCCGAATTTCTCAGACCGACGGTTAACTGACAGGCCACCCTCCATGAAAGTAGGAATCGGTCGGAACGGAACCGATTCCGAACCGTCCTTCGGAGGTCGTTCGAGAGAGCTTTGCTCTCTCGTGATGACGAAGATCTCCGAGTTCCGGATCACGGCCTGTCCGTCCGCGTAACGAGGCAGTATCCGAAAGAGTAGTCGGTGAACGCCACATCATCGACGGGCATGTCTGTGACGACTGTGCAAAGCACGCGACACAATTTTCCCGACTCCGCTGATGCCTGCCAGCGTCCTCGTGGGAAAATTGACATCCTCCTCCGCCTGAAGGCGGAGGAATCCCGAGCGGTGGGAGTTTCAGGTTTGCAACCATGTTTGCTGCCACTTTGCGGGAATCCGTGTAACCCAGTCGTCGTAGTCAGTGGCTGTCTGGCGGTACCAAACCGCCGATACTCCTATCCTCAGTGTTGTTGACTCCCATCTGTTGTTTTTGCCAGCAGGGAGTCGCTAACACGTTGGCGGACTCAGAGTTATCGTGAGGCTTGCTCGACCAACGGGCACGAGACGAACGCTTCTAGCATTCGTGTCCACCGTGTTGGCGTTTCGGATATTGTCTCATTAATGGCGGATAGACCGCTTCCAAAGGTCGTTCGGAATCGCTCCGTTCCGACCTGACCTTACCTCTATGTACGGTGTACTAGTGATTAAAAGTACGGATTGGAAACTCCGAACTGTCGTCAAACGTAGCCTGTTGAACGTACTGTCGGATTCATCCTGCGCCTAAAGGCGCAGGTATTCTCCTTGATTTTCTATAAAACCGAGTGACAGTTCGTTGGAGAGCCTTCGAATTAACGTCCGAGAAGACAGGAAACTCAGTTTTCCAGTCGGGGAGTCGGGAGTGGTGTTTGTACGCGGAACCGATGTCGTCGGCGTCTGTGTTTTCCTACTCGTACAGGGTGTAGTTGTACGCTTGGCGATGAACGTCGATGTGGTAGTCCAGTTGTTCCGCTACCTCTTGTGTTGGGTAGGCGTGGTAGCGGTGACTGTACTCCATCGCTGTCTTGTGATTCGAGATGTGTCGATTTAATGGTTTATACTGATGTGCGGCGATTCATCCCCTCCCTACTCGCTCGCGATACTCGCTCGTGGAGGAAGGGGCATTCTCGCCTCAATTTTGGTAAAATGTCTACGATTTCGAGGGTTGCTCGCTGTTTGGGGTAGTGTCTTCGGTATTTTCTGCACGCTTGAGAAACACCAATACTCCGCCGAGGAGTGTGAGATTCTGGAAGAAAGATGTGATTTCCTCATTTCGTTCGTCCTCGTCGACAGCCCAGAAGTTGTGCATGAGTGGAGTAACTCCAATTAAGAATGCAGCGACACCACTAGCGGAGAACTTCGGTGCTTTCCACGCGGTAATTCCAAGACTGCCGCCGAGTAGGAGCCCGCTGGACACTGGTACGAGTGTGTCAGCACTCGGAACACCTTTCGCATCAGCGTATGCAATCCGCCCGTCAAGATTTCTGAGATTCTGCACAGCGAGTACTGCAAGACCGCCCCCAAACAGCAGTCGCCCAAGAAGTGATGGTTTATCTGTGTTGTCAGTTTCAGTCTCAGACATCAATATTCAAAAAACGGGCTAGCTGCTTAACCTCCGTGATTATAGCAGGGTATAGAAAATTCATATATTTTTTATTCTTAATTCCGGTAAGACGGTAACGGCGCTGTCACTCTTCCCGACTTCGCTACTCGGCCTCCGGCCTGCGTTACTCTTTGAAACAAAGGATTACTGCCAGTAGTCTATCAATTATATTCAGCCGGCCCGCCGATCACAGTATCATTGCGCTGTACAGTTACTGCGATATCGAAGTCAGAGGCCGGATTCTGGAGGTCGAATGCACAGGAGATCGTGCTATCAGAGCTAACTGTTGCTACGCAGTTGAGAGTCTGACTGATGCCGCCACCTGGCTTGTCAGCCTTGACACGGACGATAACTGAGCTCCCTGGTGCAAGGTTGGTATCGGCAGTCACGGATAGGTGTGAATCGTCGCCGACAGATCGATTCGTGAACTCAACTGACGGCTCAACGACCGCAAACGATTCTCGGAGTGTGACTCTAGGAACGGGCTCGGGAGCAGCTTCACCAACCGCAAGCGTCATATCGTAGTCTCCCGTGGCAAATGCACCTGTGTCGGCAGTCGCAACAAGCCCACCGGCGTCAGGATCGTATGTCGTTTCAACCCCCGCGAGCGGTGCAGTCGGCATGTCGCCGTCGGCCGTGGTCAAACGGAGATCGACGCCGTGCCCAAGTGTCCCTTGTCCGGCCGGCCCATACAGCACGGTTCCCCGCTCGTGGTGGGTCATCTGGTCAGCGTGAAGTGTGACTGAGACATCTTCAGTCCCCGTAGTGTCTGGATTTTGCATTGCAAACGCTAGTAGAAGCGTCTGGTTCTCGGGGACAGCAATCGATCGGTCGAAAGTGAGTGTGACGCGACCGTCGGTGCTCGTCCGGATATTCTGAATTGCAAATCCGATAGAGCGGTCGACGTAGCCATCGCCTGTTTCGTCAACGCCGATCGTCTTGATGTCGCTCTGAGAGAGCTGGTGGACAGTCGCGGGGGGCGTGCTATCGTCGACGCCATAGTCGATTGTTAGCGACCGCATCGACGCGGAGTCAGGAGGCGTCATCTGCATCGAATGTGTCGTTTGCGCGTTGGGAGCGCTGTCCGTAGGGTAGACGAGGTTACGCGCCGGCGCGGGCGATTCAAGGACCCCGCCGAGGCCACTAACAGCGAACCGGGTTCGAACGTGGTCGCCGCGGGCGGCTTCCTCCACATCTGTTTCCAGGTCCGCCTCAACCCTAGTCTGGTTGCCGGAGGGCGGTGTCGCGTCCGGACCGACGACACTGGTGTCGCTGTCGCCGGCGTCGGGCACATCCACGGTAAGCACAGATGCGACACTCGTCTCCGCGGTCGAGACGATCAGGTTGTAGCGTCCGGTGTCGAACACTGAGGCATCGGTAGCGCCCGACTCGTCAAGGAGCCGGACGGAGTCTGCGTCACCATCAGCAGTAAAGCGGTCAGCAGCGTCACCATCAGCTCCGCGGAAGGTGTTAACGTGGATGCGGACGGTACCGTCGTCGTCGCCGTCGCGCACGCGGAGTGTGGCTCGGTACCGCTGATCGGATGAGCGGATCTGGAGGGTGGCCTGATCAGTGTTGCGCAACTGGAGATCGACCGTCGCAACGTCGCCCTGTGCGACTGTGGTCTGGGAGTCGCCAAAGCCGACGGCAGGACCAGCCTGCGCCGCTGCGGGGGCAGCAAACGGCGCAGCAACTCCCGCAAGACCGACAAGGAAGACCGTTACGACGAGAATGAGACGTGTGTGCATGAACGTGATTCAGTCTACCGTCGTGGCGGGTAAATACTTTCTGTCCGGGATATCCATGATCGACAGTTTCGACGCCTCTATCGATGGATTAGCTGTCGTAGAGACAACATGCGAAAGCACAGAATACCGCCGTGACCGGTTCGATGATGTGAGATACCGTGTCGTGTCGATGAGATGATCGTCGATTACGGCGTATCGTCAGCGCAACGTAACCGTGGATCAACCGTGGACCGTCGCTAGTCGGTACGAACGCGTTTGAAAAATGAAACCGCAAACCGCGTGGCCGAACGGGCGTCCGTTCGGTTGTTAGCTGTCGTTAGTTGTTGCGGCGGGTCGCGAGGAGCGCAGCCGCGATGAGGGCGACGAGCGCGACGAGCGCACCGAAGCCGGGCGTGTCGTCTTCGGAGCCGTCGTCGGTGCCGTCGTCGGTACCGTTGTCGGTGCCGTCGTCGGTGCCGTCGTCGGTACCATCGTCAGTACCGTCGTCGGTGCCGTCGTCGGTGCCGTCGTCGGTGCCGTCGTCACCATCGTCGGTGCCGTCGTCACCGTCATCGGAGCCGTCGTCACCGTCTGCGGGCTCTTCGCGTTCTTCGACGATTTCGACCTCAACGCGGTCCGTACTGTCACCGTCATCTGCCTCAAGGGTGTACGTTCCGGTCTCGACATCAGACGTGTCGAACGTGGCCGAGAACTGCCCGTCGCTGCCCCACTCGTCGGTCGAGGTGGACGCAACAGAGCTATCCTCGTCGTCGAGGAGTTCAAGCGTGATAGCCGCGTTATCAGAGTCGCGGTTGGTGTCACCTTCAACGACAGCCGTCTCGCCGGCTGCGACAGGGTTTACACCGCTCGACTCAGCCTCTTCGGGGTAGACATTCCGAATCGAGAGTGTCGCGTCGTTGATCCGGAAGTTCTCCGAGACAATCAGGTCGTCACTGCCGTCCGCTTCCACCGTGTTTGCAATGATGCGGCTGCGGACCTGGTCGCCACTGCCGGATACATCGTCGCGGATGTAGGAGCGCAGATCAGTGAGGCTATCTCCACCGTCTTGGTTGGGGAGGCCATCGCCGTCACCAACCTGGTTGTCGCGGCTCTGTGAGATGACGTGACCAGACACAGCTCCCTGCGAGAGGTCGCTAATATCGATGTCATCCTCGTCGAACGTGTCGTCACTGTCGACGCTGACCGTCTCTGCAACGGTAGATCCGCGGCGGTCAACGAACGCCACGACGACTTGGTCCTGTCCGGCCGCGGTGCCTTCCACGTCAATCTCACCGTCTTCGGTAGCGATCTGACCGTTAACCGTACCGAAGGACGCTGTCAGGTCTCCCGTCTCAACAGTAAGCGTCGCGCGACTGCTCGACGCACTGCTGAAGTCGGAGTTTTCGATCTCACCGTCGTCATTGACGATATCGTCAACGTCGGAAGAGTCAATGACGCCGATGTCGTACCGGCCCTCGAACGCGAGGATGTTGTTTCCGTCCAGCAGGTCCTGGTTGGAAATCACAACATCAGTCTCTTCGAACGTGTCGTCCGAGTCAACGGAGATCTCGTTACTGGGGTTTTCACTATCGTCAGGAGAGTTCTCTTCTCCGTCGATTGAGAGCGGCTCCCAGTTACTGTTATCACGGACGTAGAGCTGAACATTGTCAGCACTGTCAGCCGTACCGTTCACGTCAACTTCAGATCCGACAGTGTACGTTCCGGTCGGACTCTGGAGACCGACTTCACCTTCCTCAACGTCGAAGTCGGTGGAGTCCTCATCATCTTCCCAGTCATTCTCTGCGGGGAAGTAGAACGTGCCATCCATGTCTCCCTCATCGGCCCCATAAAGGGTGAGGTCAACGGATGTGTCGTCAAGTGTCGAGGTGCGGAGCGAGCCGGAAGCCTGCGTGCCGTCAATTTCGACAACTGCGTACGCATACTCTACATTATCGAAGTTGACCTCATCGGGACTATTACCGAGGCTGCCGCCGCTTTCATTAGCGAAGCCGACAGTTTCGGTGTCTTCGACATTGCGGAAGACGTTGTCGCTGAGTTCGTCACTACGGAAGTCGTCCGCGTCAACGGTGACTAAGTGGTAGTCACCGTTCGTACCGCCACTCACAGTGAACTGCTGGTTCGTTCCCTGAGTGATGGGATCGTCAGCAACCTCGATACCGAGCGTGTCGTCGTTGGTCAGCTCGAAGGTGTACTCCTCAACAACGCTGTCAAAGTCAAGGTCGTCCTCACCTTCGAAGGTGACGGTGTATTCACCAGCATCCTCGCCGGACATGTCAAGCAGGATGAATCCACCATCCCCGGTAAGGGCGTCTGCATCCCCATCGAGAACTTCGCTGGTAATGTCAGCACCGTTCGGATCTTCAACCGTGATCTCAACCTGCTCGGCATCCTCGAAGTTATAATCCGTCTGGACGCCGAACTCCCGATCGCCTTCATTGTTAGCTCGCGAGGTGGCAACCCGGCTGATATCGTCATCGTTCAGCTGAACCTCTGCGGTGGTGATCCGAGGTTCAACAACAGTTGTGGTGAAGCCACCGGTGCCCTCAGTCGGCCCGTTAGCGTCGTAGGCGCCAGTTTCTTCATCTTCAGGAATCGGCATTTGGAGGGGTGTTCCCTCACGGTTGCCGGAGGTTCCTTCGAGCTCATCAGCGGTGTACTCATCCCCGGTGGAGATGTCAACGAAGCTGATATTCTCCTCACCCTGGAAGACAGTCTGGCCGTCGAAAACGGTATTCACGGTGCTGTCGTCCGAGCGAGGTGCGACAGTCACTTCCGCGGTGGCGCTATCGAAGGTGTCTGTCATGTCGTCAGCTGTCTGTCCAACACTTGTGTTGGTAGTACTCCCGTCGGGGTCAACCAGGTGTGCAGTGTGCTCACCTGGGAACCCACCCGAGTCCGCAATATCGACGGAGACGGTTCCAGTGCCGTCCGACACTGCTTCCGTAGTCGACCCTGCAATAACAGTATCACCGCCATCTTCGTATGTGATTAGGGCAGTGACATCATTATTAGCGCCTTCTAGATTGTCGACGCCAACATCGACTGACTGGTCTGTACCCAGTGTTTGAACTTCAAACGTTACATCACCGGCATTGGCAGCCGCTGCGGGTGCAGCAGCAAAACCAACTGCCACCATGGAAAGGACCATGATGACACTGAAGAAGACCGCGTTGGCCTTCGAACGTGTCTTATTGTCGTTTGTCATTGTTTGCGTTGTTGTCTGCATCCGAGTACGCCAGTAGCTTTGTCCTCGACACTGCCGTCTCGTATCGCCATCGCGTTGTGAGACGGGTGAAGTGTGTCACGGATTACTCGCTTCTGCCGCGTTCGGGGATAGGGGCATCAAAACAATACGACGGTTCTTATAAATACTTTGTGTGTATTCCATGGTGTGTGAAACCGTCACAATCGGCGAGAGAGGCGGTGAAATCGGTGTTTTCAGATTGGGCGTCTGACGAGAGAATGACGTAGCGTCTCGTCACCATCCGTTGTAGTTTAGCGGCGCGTTGAGGCGGTGTTTGTGCGGATAGTTGACCAAGACGGTGTTGAGTCCAATCGCTGATGAAGTGTGATCGGA
>NZ_SDJP01000045.1 GCF_004114995.1 Halorubrum amylolyticum | reverse complement strand
GGCGTCCCGTTCACCTCGACCAGCACCTTCGGCTTGTCGTCGGTGAGTGGGCGGAGGCGTGTGCCTTTGCCGGCTGCGAGTACCACTGCTTGCATGGGTCTCCGGTCGGACCCCTAGAGAAAGGGTATACACCGCCTAACGCGTGTCGGGGCGATCGCGGGGCCGCTTCGGCGAGGATCGGTCGCGGGGACGCCTTACGAGTCCACGTTCGAGAGGAGCCCGGTGGACATCAGCCGGCGGACGATCGCGACCAGCCCGTTGTCGAACCCCCGTCCGAACACCGCCTGCTCGTGGTCGTGGCTGCTCCCCGCGGACTCGTGGAACGAACTCACGAGGATCGTGTTGCGGTCGACGAGGAGGAGCCGACCGATAACCGTCTCGTCGCCGGTCTCGGCCGAGCTGCTCAGCCACTCGAGCCCGGAGACGAACACCTTCGCGTCGGGAAGCCCGCCCTCGACGCGCTCCCGCAGCGCCTCGTTCGTGATCCCGACCACGACGCTGACCCCCCGCTCTCCGGCGGCCTGCAGGCGTTCCCGTAGCCCCGGCGTGTACGCAGACTCGTCGCCGATCACGAGGATGACCTCGCGATCCGACTCGTCGATCAGCTGTTGGGTCCGACTGGTTATCGCCGAGGCCCCGGACAGCGCCCACACCTCGTGGGTGACCTCGGTCTCTTCGGTCGGGGCCGCCGGTTCGATCTCTCGGAGCGTCGTCCGGAGCGAATCGGTGCGCTCCTCGTACTCGCGTCTGAGCGTCTCTGCCGCCTCGTCGATGGAGACGGCGCGGAACCGCTGCGGGTTCGCGTGTTGAATCTCGACTAACCCCTTCGTTTCCAGGACTCGGACCGCATCGTAGACCCGCGTGCGGGGGACTTCGGAGATCTCGCTGATCTCCTTCGCGGTCCCCTTCGGGAGCCGAGTGAGCGCGACGAACGCCTTGGCCTCGTACTCCTTGAGCCCGAGCACCTGTAGCAACTCGATCGCCTGTTCGTGATTCGATAGATCATCCATGAGCCCCAACCATTTTGCTACTGACAATTCGGTAGCTACTCCGGGTTTGATCCCCTGCGTGAAAATCGCTTCCCCTTCTGGACCGATAGTGTTCAGATAAGCTGATTCATGCGAACGCGAAGGATCTGATCCACTCGTCCGCAGTTTCTGTGTCGGCGTTGCTGAAACAGTCTGAGAAACTGGTAGTTCTGCGTTTCATCGTACGAAAGACACGTTCGACGCCGTTTCGATTTCCATGTCGTTCGTATCTGAAATCGAGATCGTGTTTCCGACAGGCTCGTTGAAGTGAAGCCGAGCCATCAACAAGAACAGTCGCGTCGTCTACATCGTGTTTGTCACGGAGTTCAGCGAAAAACCGATCCGCGAGAGCGTTATTTGTCGTCGGATCAAGCTTTGTATGGAGCAGATCGTTCGTTTTCGGAACGACAGCAGCGTACAGCCAATACTGTTCATCGTCAAGCTGAATCACAGTCTCATCAACCGCAACGTGATTCGGGCTTCGACCAGTCTCCGGCTGTAGATCGGCCTTGTGAACCCAGTTATGAACGGTTGATTGGACCCGATCAACACCGAATACCTCAAGAAACAAAACAGTATTCAAAAGAGATAATTAAGATAAGTGAAGCTGAATACTGAGCCTCATCAACAGCCGCGGTGTTGCTTCTCGCTCCGCAAAGTCTAAGTTGATCTCGTCTAAACACTATCATAACAGTTGGTTTTCAAAAATCAAAAACTGCCGTTCAGTCAGATGCTTGCGATAACCTCGATCTCGACGGCGATCTCGATAGGGAGACGGGAGACTTCCATAGCCGCCCGCGCCGGGTACGGCTCGGTCATGTACTCCGCGTAGACGTCATTGACGGTCTCGTAGTCTTCCATGTCCGTGACGTAGACATTCGCGTGAACGATATCGTCGAGCGAACTCCCCGCGGCGTTAAGGATTGCGGAGACGTTCTTCAGCGTCTGTGCCGTCTGCTCCGAAACGTCCTCCGAGACGATATCCCCGGTGTCCGGATCGACGGGACCCTGTCCCGAAACGTACACGCGGCCGTCGTCGAGTATTCCCTGCGAGTACGGTCCGATCGCGTCCGGAGCTTGGTTTGTGCTGACTTCCTCCATGAACGAAAATCGTCGTGGGGGTCGCTTGTATCTTTCGTCAGCGGAATCTAAGCTCGCCGAACGCGGATGGTCGGTGGAAGTCCGGTTCCGGTGCGTCGACCGGATTCCATGCTGCATAGAGTGGTTCGGGGCGGCTCCGGAGCCGGTAGAAGTTCCCGCGCCACCGCGTTCCTGGCGACGGGGCGACCGCGACGCCGGAGAGATCTGACAGTACATCAAACGGCAGCTTCGCGGCGATCCACCACTCGTCATCGTCGGCATGAGGGCGTTTGGTAGGACCATCAATCGATGTCCGAACCCGAATGGCGTCCGCGGTCTCGGGCTCGACAAGCGTCCGGTTCGCACGGTCGGGTCCGTAGCCGAGGTGATACGTTCCGACGCAATTCACCTCGAAGTTGACGTACGCTTCGCAGACCGCGGGCCGCGGGCTGGCGAAGAACTCGACGCAACTGTCCTCCCAGACCGACCCGTTGAGCGTCGTCGTCGTCGCGTAGCTGTGGCGGTCCGCCACCTCGTAGTGCAGGTAGAGTGATTCTTCATCGTACAGCGCCCGCACCTTCGTCCGCGGCCGGTGCTCGGGTGTGGTCCAGAGAAACCGATCGATCTCTACCGGTTCCGAGCGGTCCCACGTCGTTCCCGTCGTGTCCCCAACGAGCGGGACGGGGTCGGAAACACGGCGGACCGCTGCAGTCCTCATCGATCGGCCGGCGGCTCGTCAGCCTGATAGATCTCGTTCTCGAACGAGCGCGGCAGTCCGGCGGTCAGGCCACCGTCGACGACGAGATTCTCCCCGGTGATGAACCCGGACCGGTCGCTTGCAAGAAAGAGGGCGGTGTCCGCCACTTCTCGCGGCCGGCCGAACCGACCGAGCGGATACTGGTCGAGCCACCGGTCCCGAGCACTCGTCCCGCCAGACCGCTCCTCCGTACTCTCCATCTCGGCCCGTCGGTTTTGGGTCTCGATTGTCCCAGCCGAGAGCACGTTGGAACGGATCCCGTACTGGCCGTAATGCGTGGCGAGGTTTCGTGAGAGCGCGAGGAGTCCGCTCTTCGCCTCCGAGTAGCCTGTAAGCCCGATCCCGAAGAGACCGTTGACCGACCCCACATGGACTATCGATCCGCCGCCGGCGGCGATCATGGCCGGCAGTGCCTCGCGAGTGACAAGGTACGGAGCCTTGAGGTTTAACTCCAGCATCCACTCGAATTCGTCCTCGTCACACCGGTGGATCAGGTCGGCGGACTCCACCGACCCGCCAGCGTTGTTGACGAGGACGCGGAGGTCGCCGAACTCTTCCACGGCAGTGTCGACGAGATCGCGGACGGCTTCGGAGTCGGTCACGTCGCACTCGACCGGCACAACGCGCCCGTCGTGTTTAGCTTCGAGTTCATCTGCGACGGCCGCGACGTCCTCGTACGTTCGCGAGCAGATAACCACGTTCCCGCCCGCTTCGGCGAACGCCGCCGCAATCTCCTTCCCGATGCCGCGTGAGGCGCCGGTAACTATCGCTGGACGGTCCGCGAGTGACAGCTCGACCATATCGCCTGAACGCACAAGGTGGGCGATTATGAAGCTTCCGACGTGAACGCGGTCGCTCGGCGTCCGATGACGCCTGTTGGACGCTACACTTCGTACCGCTCGATGGCGTCTCGGTCAACCTCGATCCCGAGTCCGGGTTCGTCGCGGACCGTCATCCAACCGTTCGACGCGTCGAACGGATTTGCGATGATATCGCCCTCCCAAGCATAGTAGGTTGTGTCCGGCGGAAGTGAGAAGCCGGGCAGCCCGTAGACGGCTTGGAGGATGGCCGCGGTCCGAATCCCGAGGTCAAACGCGCAGTGGTGCGTAAAGGGGACGCCCGCATCCTCAACGATCGACGCCTGCTGTCTGAGGCCGCTGATCCCGCCGGCCGGTGTCAGATCTAGGACGGCAACGTCCATCGCGCCGGCCTCCGCGAGCGACCGCAGGTTGTTTGGGATGTACGTGTCCTCGTTCGGGGCGATCGGCTGCCGGAGCCGCTTCCGGAGCGTCGCGAGCGAATCGTGGGCGTTTACGCGGATCGGTTGCTCTAGGTACTGGAGGTAGACGCCGGCGTCTTCAAGCGCCGCACCAACGCGGACCGCCTGATCAAGTGACCAACCCTGATTTGGGTCGAGCCTGAACTCCAACTCTCCGCCCACCTCGTCGTGCATAGCCTCGATCCGTGCCACGTCCTGTTGCCAATCTCGTCCGGCTTTGGTCTTGAGCACCGAGAAACCGGCGTCGAGCGCCTCTCGGGCCTTGACGCGGGATTCCTCAGGCGAGAGGATGCCGAGACAGAAGGCGAACTCGATGTCGTTATCGCTTCCCGACACGTGGTCCGCGGCGTCGGCATTCATCGCAGCCGTCTGATCCGGGGCAGTCGAGCCGCCGAGCAACTCGTGGATGGGCTTGCCGAGTGCCTTCCCTGCGATATCCCAACAGGCCGTCTCGACAGCGGCAAAGAACAACTCGACGTTCGTGTACTCGATGAACACCTGTCGACGAAGGCGCTCGACCTCGAACGGTGACTGACCCTCGATCAGGGGGCCGATTCCTTCCTCGATCACAGATTCCGTGGCGGCCGCGGTGAGGAACGTGCGCATCTCTCCCCACCCGGACACCCCCTCGTCCGTCTCGACCTCCACGAGAACTCGTTCCATCGAGTCGACCTGTCCGTGGTTCGTCACGTAGGGGCCGATGCCGAGCGGCTCGTCGAGTTCGAGCAGCGGTACGTCCACAGTTCTAGCTGTCACGTCTGTGATTTCCATGTACACCTGTGTAGGTCCCTAATAAAAGAAGATACCGCCTTCACCGGATCGCCGCGTCGATCCAGTCGAGCGAGCGGTCGGGGAGAAGCCCGTAGTTGTAGAAGGAGACGCGCGGAACGTCCTCCTCACGAAGCCCGTCGACGATCCGCGAGAGTGTCTCAGAGTCGTGGATCTCAGGATGGCCGGGAAGCAGTCCGACGTGGACCGGTACCTCCGGGCCGAGGCGCTTGATGCACCGGTAAGCGCGCAGGACTGCCTCGCGGCTCGACTCGTACGCCGGGAGACAGACGTAATCGAGGTGCGCCGAGAGTCGGTCCAGATCGACGCCGGCCATCCACTCACGTCCGGGTTCTGGGGTGCCCACGTAGTAGCCGAGCGGTGTTCCGTCCGCAGCCGCGGCGAGGTCCGCGTAGAGGTCTACGAGGCGTTCTTGCCGCGCTGCGACGTAGTCGGCGACCGACTGATGCTGCCGGACCCACTCTTCCGGGGCAGTGTCGCTCGACAGATCGTTCGCGACGATAGCATCGAGTGCCTCGACTGTCGCCTCCCGTGCCTCCTCGACGTCGACCCCTTGTGTCGCGGCGTGCTCTCGACAGTGCTCACAGAAGCAGAGGCCGAACAGGAACTCCCCAAGCGTCCCGAGCTCCGCGTGGATTTTCTGGTGGTGCCAGCCGAAGCCAGTGCCGTAGAAGTAGTCGAATGTCTCCAGCTCGATCCGATCGAACCACTCCCGCGAGGCGAGGTCGCCCACGAGCGATGTCAGGTAGCGCTGAACCGCCGGGTTTGACGGGCAAAGACCGAAGACCAAGCTGTCGCCGTACGGAGACTTCAGCGTGACATCGGGATTCGCCATTCCGAGCCGCGAGTTGTGACAGCCGACCGTCCACGAGGTCAGTCGGAGATCCTCGGCCCCCGCCGTGATCGACTCGACCCAGTCACCATCCATCCCCTCGTACGGCGTCGGTCGGAGGTCGCCATACCTGTCGTCCGGGAGGAAGTACGAACTCGCCCGCGCGAAGTGGGTCTTCTGGCCCGCGTCGTGCGGGGAGAACGCTTGGACGGCGTGGTAGTTCGTCGCGAGATTCACTTCATCGACACCGATCCCTCTGAGTCGTGACGAGACCGACTCGACGCCCTCATCGCGGAGGTCCCACGGGTACGCCCACGTTGCAAACTCCATGCGCTTACAGGTGGGGCTGGGGTGTTAAATCCCGTGTCGGATGGGGCCGGCTCCAGGGAGCGGTTACTCCTTGACGGCGCCGGCGGTCATCCCTGAGACGATGTACTCCTCGAGGAACGCGAAGAGAATCAGGAGCGGCACAATGCCGATGACCGACGCGGTGAGCATCATCCGCCAGTCTGTCTGGAGCGCCCCAACCATCGAGAAGACGCCCCGCGGGACGTTGTACTTCCCGGCGTCTGTGAGGAACGTCAAGACAAATAGCAGGCGGTTCCACGCGTACAGGAACGTGTAGGTGACGCTCGCGACGAGCGCCGGCTTCGTGAGCGGCAGGACGATCTTTGTCAGGATCTGCCACTGCTCGGCGCCGTCGATCCGCGCGGACTCCTCCAGCGACACCGGGATCGTCTTGAAGTAGCCGTACAGCATCCACACGTTGAACGGCAGCGTGAACGCCGCCGCGGGGATAATGACGGCGAGGTAGCTATCGAACAGGCCGACGGCCGTGATGACATCGAAGAGCCCGACGATGAGTACGACCGGTGCGAACATCTGCACGACGAGCACCGATAACAGGAACGACCGCTTGCCGACGAAATCATTGCGCGCACACGAGTACGCGGCCGGGATGGCGAGCACCAGCGTGAGGATGACGGTTCCGATGGAGATAAGGAAGCTGTTGGCGACCCACAGGAGGATCTCTGTTTGACTCCACACCTGTAGGTATGCCTCGACCGTCGGGTCCGCGGGAATGAGCGTCGCTGGGCTCGAGAAGATCTCGGACTCGGTTTTAAACGTACTCGAGAACATCGCGTAGAATGGGAACATCATGAGTCCCAGCAGCGCGATGAGCACCCCGTACAGGCGGACCTTCCGGAGCCAACTTCGCTCGTGGCCAGCCATCGTCATAGCTCCTCACCCCCGCGCGTATATACGCGCAGATAGACGACAGCGAACGCCAGAAGGAAGAGGAAGCCAATGACGCTGAACGCGGCGCCGCGACCGAGGTTCCCGTTCTCCAGACCGACCTGGTAGATCCAGATCACGAGCGTCGATGTGGTGTTGATCGGTCCGCCGCCGGTCATGGTCCAGATCGTGTCGAAGCTGACGAACGTCCAGATTGTCGACAGCAGGGTCGCGATCAGGACGACTGACTTGAGTTGCGGCAGCGTGATGTATCGGAACTGCTGCCAACGTTCGGCGCCGTCGATCGCAGCCGCCTCGTACAGCTCCTGCGGGATCGACTGGAGCCCCGCTAGGAAGATGATCGCCATGAAGGGTGTGCCGATCCAGATGTCGGCCACGATGACACCGAGCCATGCGATCTCGGGATTCCCGAGGATGCCGATCCCCTGATCGATGAGCCCTAGTTCGAGCAGGAGGGCGTTCAAATAGCCGTACTGCGGATGTTCGATCCAGCGGAACACGACCGCGGAGATAGCGTAGGGAATCCCCCACGGGATCAGGAACGCCGTGCGGAAGAACTTCCGGCCTTTGATGTCGCCCTTCAGGTGGATGGCGATCAACAGGCCGAGCAGCGTCTTCCCCGCGACGCCCACGACGACCCAGCGACCGGTCTGCCAGAGCAACTGGGTGAAGATGTCGCTGGTGAGGATTTCGACGTAGTGCTGGAACCCGACGTACGTCTCGACGGGGGAATCCGCCGGAGACTCGTACAGCGAGAGTCGAAACGTTTCGATGATCGGATAGCCGACGACGCTCAACAGGAAGATCGCAGCGGGAGCGATCAGCAGATACGCGCGACTGTTCCGGCGGAGGTACTCGACCCCCCGTTCCAAGCGCGAGTCAGTTGCTGTCTCGGCGTACTCCTCTATAGTGCCCATTTCTACCGATCACTCCATGGCATCTTCGAGATCGGACTGGGCGTCATCGAGCGCCTGCTGCGGTGGTTTCTGTCCACCGACCGCCTCCTGAATAGCCTGAACCATCCGGTTGTTGAACTCGTTGAAGTTCGAGAGCTTCGGTCTGGCACGGGCGTACTGGCCCGCCTCGATGTAGGGAGCCCAGTTCGACGACTCCTGGAAGTAGTCCCGCTCGCCGACCTCCTCGACCGTGGGCATGAACCCTTTGTTCGTCGCGTACTCGAAGTGGCGGTCGGGATCGAAATAAAACCTGAGCAGGTCCTCGGCTGTGTCCTTTACTTCGGACTGAGCGAACACGGAGATTGCGTCGATGGTATTCAGGCTGTACCGGCCCTCAGGCCCAGCGGGCACCTGAACGATACCGTAGTCGAAGTCGACATCGCCGTCTTCCTTGGCAGTGTCGATGTTGATCCCGGTGTAGACGTGTGCGATGACCATCCCGAGTTCACCGGATTCGAACAGCTGGCGAATGTCTTGGCGGGTCGACGAGAGCGGCGAGGGCTGGGTGATCCCGTACTCCTGATTGAGGTCGGCGTAGAGGGAGAGCGCCTCGACGCCGCCGTCGGAGTTGACGACGGGATTCCCGTCGTCGTCGATCAAGTCCGCTCCGTGCGACCAGTGGTAGTGGTAGTACTGTGATCCCGTCTCGATAGCGTCGGCGCCGGCGAGCCCGAGTGGGGGCGTGTCCGTTTCCTCACGGATGGTCTCCCCGGCCGCGATCATGTCTTCCCACGTGTCGAGTTGCGGGTTCTCCGGATCAAGCCCGGCCGCCTCGAAGACATCTTTGTTGTAGTAGAAGCACTTGTTCGACGCGGCCCACGGGGCACCGTAGTAGGAACCCTGGTACCTGCAGCCCTCGGCCATCCCTTCGTAGAAGCGGTCGCCGAACTCGCTTTCCATCAGCTCGTCGATCGGCTCGAGCTCCTCTTTGCCGACTAACTGGGGAATCCAGCGTGCCGGCCAGCGGGCGACGTCGGGGGCCTCCCCCCCGTCGACGCGGTTGTTGACCGTCTGCTGGGCGTTGTCCCAAGTGACGCTGGTGAACTCGAGGGTGACATCGTGTTCCTCCTCGAACTGCGCGTTGTTCTCCTCGAAGTACGACTCGATGTTGTCCCCGACGCCCATCGTCAAGAACTGGATGGTCTCCCCGTCTCCGCCGCCGTCATCGCTGCCCCCCTCGCTGTCCCCGGAGCCGCCGGAACCGCCGCCATCTCCGCCTCCGGAACAGCCCGCAAGCGCGATGATACCGCCGCCACTCATCGCTTGGAGAACGTTTCGCCGGTCAATACTTCCGTCCGTAAGGTTCATGTTCTTTTCCGACATCTGCGCTAGATATTCACTTGCGGTTATTAAAATCTTTGGGTGGACGACTGTCTGTACGGGATGATCCGATCGGCCGTCAGCGATTATGCTCGTGGACGGCGGTGAACAGCGCGCCCAGTTCCTCTGTCACCGCTTCGTAGATGCGTTCGCCCTTGTCTGCGCTCGCGAGTTCCGGGGCACCGATGTCGCCCGTATCGGAGTATTCCTCGAAATTGCGGTACACCGAGAGGGAGCCGCCATCGAGGAGATCGCCGCCGGCCCAGTCGTAGTGCTCATCCCAGCGGGTTCCCTCCTCGATCATCGAATCGACCACCAGGTCGGGACGAAGGTACAGCATAAGGGAGGTTTCGTATTCTCCGCCGTGAGCCATGCCCCCGGTTTCGCTCTCGCGGAGATCCGAAACCTCGGTCGTCGCGAGCGTGAAGTACGTTGTGCCGAGTACTTCCGCATCCGCCGTTTTCCCGAGCGTGCTCACCAGTGCATCGATGATCGCGCTGTTACCGCCGTGTCCGTTCACGAAACAGACGGCGTCGAAGCCGTTCTCCAGTCCCGTCCGGCCGACATCCTCAAGTGTCCGTCGGAGGTGCTCGAACTCCAGCGAGAGCGTCCCACCCAGCGAGAGGTGATGCGGCGAGAACCCGCTCCAGATCGGGGGTGCGACGAGCAGCGGGACATCGTCGCGGAGCGATTTGGCTCCTCCATGGACTACTGCGTCCACCAGGAGCGTGTCAGTAATGACGGGCAGATGGTGCCCGTGTTGCTCGACGCTCCCCACGGGGACCACGAGGACGGAGCCGTCTCGCTGGCCAACGTTTTCGATGGCCGCATACGGTTTGCCAGCCCATTCCCACTCATCCGTGCCGATGGTTTCGTGAATCATCGAGTCGTCGTTTGCTCGGCGATCGTCGTCGAGACCCGATCTCCCGTCTCGTCGAAGAAGTGAATGTCCTCGATGTCAAAATCGAGATCGATGCGCTCGCCGGTATCAGGACTGTACTCGCTGTCGACGCGAGCGATAATCTCTTTCTCGGTGTCGTCGTCGGTTGGGGGGTTGAGGTAGAGGTAGTTGTCCGCCCCCATAGGCTCAACCACATCGACATCGGCGGGGATTCGGCCCGCTCCGTCCGCCAAGCGCAGGTCTTCGGGACGGACACCGAGCGTGTAGCGGCCAGTCGCCAGCGACACGTTGAGATCGGTCCGGAAGCTCTCTCCCTCCACGTGGACGCCATCGGGTGCGGACTCAACCGCAACCTCGAAGAAGTTCATGCTCGGAGATCCAATGAATCCCGCGACGAACCGGTTGTTCGGTTCGCTGTAGCAGATCTCGGGCTCAGCGACTTGTTGGAGTTCGCCGTCGTTCAGGATCGCGATCCGGTCACCCATCGTCATGGCTTCCGTCTGGTCGTGCGTCACGTAAACCGTGGTGACGCCGAGTTCCTCGTGGAGCCGCTGGAGTTCCGTTCGCATCTGCGAGCGGAGCTTCGCGTCGAGGTTGGAGAGTGGCTCGTCCATGAGGAACACCTCGGGGTCGCGGACGATCGCGCGTCCAAGTGCGACCCGCTGCTGCTGGCCGCCCGAGAGTTCCTTGGGATACTGTTCCAGCAGTTCCGGGATTTCGAGGAGTTCGGCGGCGTTCTCGACGCGGTCGTCGATCGCAGCGGTCTCGTACTCGCCGGAAAGACGCAGGCCGAAGGACATGTTCTCCCGTACGCTCATGTGCGGATAGAGGGCGTAGTTTTGGAACACCATCGCGATGTTTCGGTCCTGTGGCCGGACGTCGTTGACGATCTTCGATCCGATCTCGATCTCGCCGCCCGAGACCGTCTCAAGGCCGGCGACCATACGAAGCGTTGTCGACTTCCCACATCCAGAAGGACCGACAACGACGAGGAACTCGCCGTCGCGAACGGTCAGGTCAATCCCTTCGACGGCGACTACGTCGTCGTAGGTCTTTGTGACGTTAGATAGCTGTACGTGACTCATTGTAACCTGTCGGCAACTCTGTAGCGGGATATAAAAAATTACCGACGGAGTTGATCGACGGCGCGACAATCGTTCATCAAGGCGCGACAATCGTTCATCAAGTTTTGTTAGCATGATACTCAATTGTATAATACCATTTTTGACTATACCAAATATTATGCGCATGGAGACGATTACAGTAGCACATGAATGACGATCGATCGCCACGGCGAATTAAGTCGGTGGGAATAGCCTTTGACATACTCAAAATACTTCGAAACGAGGGGGGTGCAAGGGTGACGGAGATCGCCGAGGCGATCAATCGCACACCGGGAACAACCCACACCTATCTCGCGACGATGTGCGATAAGGGGTACGTCAGGGTTGAGGACGGGGAGTATCAGGTGGGACTGTTCGCACTCCCACTCGGTGAATACGTTAGGGCGAACTCCAAGCTTTACCAGGTCGGGAAGCCGGAGGTCGATAAACTAGCTCGGGAGACGGGCGAGGCGGCCCACCTCGTGGTGGAGAGTCACGGCCGCGAGATCCTGCTGTACGAGCAGTTCGGACCCGATGCTGTCGGGGAGGATCTGTACGCGCGGATCAAAGGATATCCCCGGCGAAATCTCCACTGTTCGGCCGCGAGCAAGGCGATCCTCGCACATCTCGACGAATCTCGACGGAACGAGATACTCGATGGTTATCAGCTCGTCTCTCGGACTCCAAACACGATTACGAAAGAGGAGGTGCTCCGTGAGGAATTGGAGCAGGTTCGAAGCGACGGCTATGCGAGTAACGACGAAGAACAAATCACCGGTGTTCGCGCTGTCGCTGCACCGATCGTCCACGAGGAGACGATTTACGGGGCGATCAGTCTGTCTGCACCCACGAGTCGAATGCCGCAGGATCAGTTCATGAAGACCGCCCCGGAGCAGATTCTTGACGTTGCGAACGTAATAGAAGTCAACATTCAGACGCCCTAAGCCGAGCGTCGAACGACAGTTCGGCCGCTCCGAATTGCTGGTGATAAACGAATATCTCTCTTTGTCACTGAGAAAAGTGAATCTACGTAAATGTGTAGCATATACTTAAGAAATTTTGAGATAATATGATTGGTAATTGGTAAAATGAACGATGAAAAGTCATCTATTCAGCGCGATAGTTTTGACATATTCAAAACACTACGGTGCGTGACTCAGTGGCGAGCCGAATGGGATTACAAACGTATGGCTGTAATGGATATCGCGTTAAGTGCGAGGATGTGGCGGACGAGTTTCAGTGTTGATAGAAAAATTCGACCGCCTCAGCGAGATCGTCACGTAGATCGGTCTCTCGTTTATAAAACAAGATCAAACGCCGCGATGGACGATTGAAGTGAGATTCCACAGTCATCTGTCCAGTATATCTATCTACAAGCTATATAAATTTTTTGATAATATGAGATAGATAGGAGCCACGTTGCAATTCATAACTGGGTTCAGAAAGCCGATCTACAGCCGATCTCGACCGTCTCCGAGGAGCAACTCGCGGTTGACGAAAAGATGATCCGCCTCCACGGTCAGCGGTTCTGGCTGTACGGCGAGGTAGCTCCGCATACGAACGAAATCCTCCACATGAACCTCTATCCGACCGCAATAAACAAACGACGCGATGGTTTTTGACTGAGCTACACCGGCGCTACCAGCTCGATAACATGGAATTTCTGGTCGATAACACAGACAATCTTGGACCGGTTCTTGCTGAAGACGGCTATTGATCTCAAATCGTTCGGCATGAAATCGGAATGCACTCGAACATATATTTTAGGAGATAGAACTGTGAAAATTATTGTTTGCAAATAGTTTTGCAATGTCGCACTAGAGACAGCTCAAAACTGGCTCGAAGCCGCTGCCGAGTACGGACAGATTTGGTGTGTACCCGCTTGTGATGCGCACACGGAAGGCTACCGCCTCACCGTGGACGACGACACGAATCGCGTCCAAGTCCGCATCAGCCCCAAACCCTACAAGAAGGTGACAGGCCACCTGCGCGGTGAGCCGGACGCGATGGATGAACTCCGAGATGCCATTACGTCGGATGAGGTGGATGTGGGGCAGGCCGAACTCCTGTACCGAGATGGCATGTACTCCCTACACGTCACGGTCACACGCGAGTTCGACGTGCCCGAACTCAACACCAGCGACACGCTTGTCGG
This sequence comes from Halorubrum amylolyticum, assembly GCF_004114995.1. GTDB lineage: Archaea > Halobacteriota > Halobacteria > Halobacteriales > Haloferacaceae > Halorubrum > Halorubrum amylolyticum. The sequence goes on along the minus strand of NZ_SDJP01000045.1, from coordinate 4,819 downwards.
CGTGGACATCAACGAACGCAACGTCGCACTCACCGCCCTCGACCGCAACACGATGCGGACGAAGGGTACGCTCGTCCTCGGCTACGGGCGTGTGAAGCAGGGGTGCAAGCACACGGGGACGGTCGGACGGCCGGTCGTCCAGAAGCTGTACTCGGCCATCGCGACGTTCGACTTCGACGGCCCGAAACGCGGGATGGTCGTCACGACCGGCCGGTTCACGAATCCCGCCGAGGAGTACGCCCAGCGCCTCCAGCAGAACGACGATCTGCATCCCATCGAGTTGCTCGATGGCGAGGACCTCCGGGAGATCGCCGACGAGATCGGGCTGGACCTCTACAACGGTCGCATCGAGATCCTCTGTGACGAGACGCTACGCCCCTACGATTCGGCTGCCGACGTCGACGCGCCCGTCGAGGAGGCGTTCCGCGACGTCGAGGGGGCGTTCCGCGACATCGAGAACATCGAGGCCGCCGACCTCCCAGAACCGCATTCGTCGGTGACGTTCCGTCCGGTGGTCGCGGTCACCGCGGACACGAACGCCGTCTTCGAGACGTCGGTGGGCGTCATCCACCGGATCAACGACCAGGCCCAGTTCGTCGCCCACGCCGAACGCGGGCAGCCGCAGGTCGTCGACGAGGACGTCGCGACGTTGGCCACCGAGAACCTCCATGCGACGGTCGACCTCGACTCGGAACAGTTCGGGGAGGTATTCGACGACGTCGAGGAGCGCCGGTTCGGACAGACCCAAACGGAGTACAAGGAGTGGGCCGTCGACCGACTCCAGCAGCATCACACGACGACGGCATCCATCGGTGCGTCCACTGTGACACGAGCGGAGTCGATGAGACCTACACCTACTGTCCGAACTGCGGGGCCATCGCCTGCGCCAGCCACATTAAGACCGAACGGCTGGAAGGCGAGCCGGTCTGTACGGGCTGTGCGGTGACGGAACGGTTCGCGCTGAAGACGAAGTACTTCAACGACGAGAAGAATCTCGAAGCGTTCCGCGAGGAGTACGCCGACATGCCGTTCCGCGAGAAGGCGATGGAGAACAAGCTGCTAGCTGGAGGCAGTGTGGCCGCGGCGCTGCTGGTGGTTATTGGATTGTTCGTGGTTGGAGGCGCCATTTAGAAAACTTCAATTCGTCCCAAACTCTCCTAAAGAACTCTTATTTAGTGGTTCCTTCGAGAATAGTGAAAGAATATCCCCTGATTGTATCTGGGTACCTCCTTTCGGGGTGAGAATATCACCGTCTCGTTCGATACCGACGACAAGCATTTCGTCGGCTATCAGGTCTTCTTTCACAGCCTGCTCAATGGTTTTGTTTGCGATCTGCGCACCCTCTGATACAGTAAACTCAACGACTTCTGCGCCACCAGCAAGGCTCATGAAATCCGTTAATGATGGACCTTTCGAGATGTTTTCTGGACCGAATGGATTGTACGGGGTATGGTACTCGCCTTCAATGACGCTCTCGTCTTCTATTTCTAACCCGAGATCAGAGAGTTCGGCTGCAATCTTATTAATATCGTCAGTACCAGCACCGACAACTGTGATCATTAAGTTTGCAGATCCAGACATGAGCTCTCGTACCGATACGACCCCAGAGATCTCTCGAGCGGACTGACCAAGCTGGAACCGATCCGGAATCGGTGCTGTACAACTGAACTGATACGTAACATATCCGTTAATAGACTTGTAATCAATATCGGCTAGATACCCCCGCAGAATGTCTTGTTCTTCGAGTTGGTTGATTCGATTCCGAATCGTCGCTGGTGTAACATCCATCTCATCGGCGATATCTGTTGTCGCGGTGTTTCGTGCATCCAACCCTAAGTAATAGAGAATGCGTTTATCAACTTCATCGACTCGGTGAGGCATACTGGATATAGAACCAGTATGAATAAAGAGTATTCTATACGGATTGTGATTTGAAAATCTTCATCTATTCTATTTTCGATTCATGTCGCATTTAGATTGCTACTTGTGCTATCAAAATCTGAACAGAATGTCGTCCAATTGGTCTAGTGTAGAAAAGCTTCTCACTCTTGCCCCGAATGTTGCTATTCTGATATAATTACAAGGACAAAAATTTAGAGGCAATATAATGCGCGACGAGAAAATTCTATGCCAATACTTATGTGATAGGGCGAACTGTAGTTGAAACGGATAGCCCAACAACGAATGCGTTGCCGTTAACAGAGTCGATTCGCAGCCACATCGTCGTCTGCGCTGCCGCTCTAGAAACGGTAACATCCAACTTACATCATGACCCACTCAGATATCGACCCCCCTGAGGACCTTCCTGAGGGATTATCGGCTGTGCTCGAAGAATGTGATGACAGCCAGCTCAGAGATGTTATCAACCACGCACAACAGCTTCTCAGGGACCATCCTCCCCTCACGGAGGCTATCGAAGCGCGTCACGGGGAGGAAATCGTTCGGACAGAGGATCACGGCGCATACACGATTGTTGTCGTGGAACGTCCGAACGAAGCAGATGAAGCGCGTGGACCATTCGCCTACAGGGTACGATGGGAACCTGACATCGATGACGGGGAGGGTCGATATAAGTGGCATTATCTCGGGAGAGTAATCGGGAGTCCGAGTGCTGATCGCGATGACTAAGCCCATCTTTCACCGAGTCGTCGTTCCGGTGGCGAACCGCGACGATGCGGCATCGACCGCAACCGCACTCGCGCCGTACGTCGAGAACACGGATTGTTCGGTCATCTCGGTTCACGTTATCGAAAAGACAGGTGGGGCCCCGAATAAAGCACCAGTAGCGAAACTTGAACAGCGTGCAAAGGACATCTTCGCAATCATCACCGAAGATTTCGACACCACCGGGATACCCATCGAAACGGACCTACGATACGGAACCGATATTGCATCGTCTATCCTCGACGCTGCCCACGACGGCAACGCTAGTGCAATCGTCTTCACCCCGCGCGGTGGAAGCCGCTGGCGTAAACTGCTGACGGGCGATGTGACCCACAACTTGGTTACCAACAGCGGCGTGCCAATCTTGGTTCTTCCCGACCGGGAAGAACAGAAGGCGAATGCAACGAGACCTCAACCGAGCAAGAAACCCTTAGACAGATAACCAACACATACATGTACATCATCATCGTCGGAGCCGGCGACATCGGAACACCACTGATCGACATCGCGACCCGGGCTGGAAACGAGGTTGTGGTCATCGAAAAGGAACCACAGAAAGCCGATGCAATTGCGGGTGAGTACGATTGTATGGTTCTTAATGCAGATGCCACAACGAAAGATACGCTAACCGATGCTGGCGCAGAGCGGGCTGACGCGATCATTTCCACGACCGATCAGGACGCGACGAACGTGATGATCTGTCTGCTCGCAAAAGAGCTCGAAATCCCGGGTGTCACCTCCGTTGTCCATAATCCAGAGCATATGAACCTTTTCAGACAAATTGGGGTGAACACGATTGAAAATCCCCAACAACTCATTGCCGGGTACCTCTACCGGGCGGTTGCCAGGCCAGCGATCGTCGATTACATGCAGATCGGTGAGGATGCGGAGGTCTTCGAAATCACTGTTACTGGGGACGCTCCAATAGCTGGAAAGAGTCTCACAGAAGCGGGTGAAGAAGGGATTCTGCCTGACGACGCTTTGATCGTGGCAATCGAACGTGAAGGCGAAGGCAAACCACAGACGCCGCGCGGAAATACCCGAATCGAGGTTGGCGATCTGCTGACCGTGTACTCAGCAACCGGAGCCGACCCAGAGCTCACAGATATATTCGGCCATTACGAAGACCGAGCAGTATAATTAAACACATGACACCAGTGACTTGTTAACATGTCTCTGTCACCCAGCGGCCGTCTCAATTTTGTAACTGCCTCAAAGACGGTCATCAGAGACATCGGTGCCCTCCAAGTTCTTATCGGCGGGCTAATGTTGATTCCGTTGCTTGTTTCGCTGCTTTATCAGGAATGGTACAGCGGGCTGGCTTTCCTGATCAGTGGTGGAGTTACCGCACTCGCAGGCGGGGTTGCATAGGCTGTGTTGAATCGCTGTAAGGCGGAGAGATTCACTGTTTGACGAAGCGCTTGATGTTATAGACGACACACATCAGTGCGATTTCGCGGAACTCACGAAACCATGACCGCGCTCGCACGGCGAAGCCGAGCGAGCGCTTCACAGCTGAATTCACAGTTTCGGTCATAGAGCGCTGATTGTAGCGGGTATCGTCGATTCTGGCGTTGTGTGCGTGGTCGTACGGAGCGAAGATCCGGTGCTTGATCAGCGGTCTGATTCCGAGATCGCGTAATCCTTCACGAAGTGATTGCTTGTCATATCCTTTATCGGCGGCGAGAGACCGCAGATCGCCCGCATTTCGGCGGGCGATCTGCTCGGCGAGATCTGCATCGCTTCCTTCTCGATTCGTTGAGCAGTGAATGTCAAGGACGGCTTGAGACGCTGTATCGACGAGTTTCGTGACCTTCAGCTTCTGAACGCGGTAGCTGATTCGCTGGCAGTAGTGGCGGCTCGCTGGTGAGCGATCGTAGAACGTGGCGTCGATCGCGGCGTGTTCAGAGAGATCGTGCAGCTGCGCCGACTGGCGCAGCAGCACTCGGCAGACGCTCATACTAATCCGGTCGAACGCCTTACACAACGTGGACGGCACGGGGAGATCGGCCGCGTTGAGGCCGATCTCCCCGGTTATTTGTGGCATCTCTTTGAGCAGGTCGATCGTCATGCGGTACGATGAATCGAGGTAAATCCGCAGACAGTGAAGGGAAACGAGTGCATAGTCGGCGAATCCGCCGCCACCTTCCGGGGC
>NZ_SDJP01000044.1 GCF_004114995.1 Halorubrum amylolyticum | reverse complement strand
GGTCGTCCGAAGCAACGCGAAGGACGACCGACGAGGCTGGGGAGGTGTGAGGTGCGGCGCTGTGCGGGGCGGGACTCAAAGGGGCAGCCGCGAGGACGGCGCAGGGGAAGCAAGGACCGCAAGGAGCGAACAGAGTGAGCGACTGAGGACCACAGCGAGCGTGCGCCGTCCTCGCGGCTGGGGCTTTGGCGGTGTTCGCTGCGGAGTCATCGATCACGTATGGCCGAGCGGCTGGGGCTTTGAAGATGTTCGCCGTCGATCAGCCATTGACTACAGGTGAGCAAACGACCGAGACGACCAGACCCAGCGAGTATTACGCCAAATCCCGATCCCCATCGGCGTGCGCGCGGACCCAGAGTTCGCCGATCCGCGAGAGGGTGGTTCGATAGGACTTCCCGCGCTCCTCGCGCTCGATGTACCCCTTGCCGCCGGGGCCGAGCCGGTCGACGTTGTAGATCACCTTCGAGCGGAACGAGTCGGTGTACTCCTCGTTGAGGTCGTCGGCGAGCGTCTCGGCCAGCTCCGAGACCGACTCGAACTCGCCGTGTTCGCCGAGGGTGAACAAGACGAGCTCCTCGAACGGCTTGACGTTCTGGAAGGAGGCGACGGGGAGTTCGATCACGTGGCTGTCGCCGATGCGCTTCGCGCCGATGGTGGTCCCGCGCTCGTCGAACTCCGCGAGCAGGTCGGTGGTGCTCGCGAGGCGGTCGGCGACGCGGTCGGCGTCGGGGGCGTCCCCGCCCTCCTCGTCGGCGTCGAGGTCCCGCAGGAGGTCCCGCGTCGCGCGAAGCTCTTCGGCGAGCTCGGTCTCTAAGTACTTCTCCGGGGCGGTGTAGTAGGTGTGGATGCGGTCGCGGTCCTCCTGCCGCTCGACCATGATCGAGTGGGCGGCGGTCGCGAACGCGAAGGAAACGGGTCGGGGCATCGAACAGAGGTTCACCCAGACCTCGCGCTTGTCGACGGGGCCTCCGTCTCCCGTCTCGCCCGTTTCGTCCCGGTCCAACTCCGCATTAATGAGGTCGTAGGCGCGCTCGAAGGCGGCGTCGTAGTCGTACACGTCGTCCAACCGCTCGCGGACCGTCTCGGCGCCGAGCAGGTTCTGAAAGTCCTGTTCGAGCTTGCGCGCGATGTTGCGCGAGTACTCGACGTTGGCCTCGCTGCCGACCGTCCCCTCCAAGAGAATCACCCGGTCCACGTCGAACTGGTCCCGGATGAGGGGGGCGATCATCCGGTCGTAGTCGAACCCGACCGGGACGATGTGGGTCTGCATGGGTGAGGATATAACGGGACGCGGTTATAAACGACCGCAAGGGCTCTCCGATCTCACCGTCCGGAATCCCGCCCGACACCCATCGATCCCTTCCGCGGCCAGTAGCGTTATTCTCCCCACGCCCCAAGTGTGATGTGGTATGTCACAACAAGGCGTTCAAGAGGAGCTGTACGTCGACGAGTACACGCTCGGGCTGGTCGGCCCCGATCAGGAGTGGGCCGGCACGGTCTCGGACGGCGGGACGGTGGAGACGTACACGCCGCCGGGGTGTTGGGGACCGATGGTGACGCCCTCGTTCCGCGGCGGCCACGAGGTGACCCGTCCGATCCGCGTCGAGGGCGCCGAGGTCGGCGACGCGATCGCGATCCACATCCGCGACGTGAGCGTGACGAGCATGGCGACGAGCACCGGTTCGATGGCGGAACGCGAGGAGGCGTTCGGCGACGACCCCTTCGTCGACCACCGCTGTCCGGAGTGCGGGACGACGTGGCCCGACTCCGTCGTCGAGGGCACCGGCGAGGACGCGATCCGGTGTGCGGAGTGCGGCGCCAACGCCTCCTCGTTCGGCTTCGAGTACGGCTACACCGTCGCGTTCGACCACGAGAACGCGGTCGGGCTCACCCTCGACGAGGAGGGTGCCCACGCGCTCGCGCTCGACGCCGAACGCGTGATGGACATCCCCGAGAACTCGCGGCAACACCCCATCCTGCTGTATGAGCCGGACGGGATGCCCGGCACGCTCGGCCGCCTCCGGCCCTTCATCGGGAACATCGGAACGACGCCGCCGGTGACGATGCCCGACTCGCACAACGCGGGCGACTTCGGACAGAGCCTCATCGGCGCCGACCACGACTACGGCGTCGAGACCGAGGCGGATCTGGAGAAGCGCACCGACGGCCACATGGACATCCCGGAGGTCCGCGCGGGCGCCACGCTGATCTGTCCCGTCGCGGTCGACGGCGGCGGGGTGTACGTCGGCGACCTCCACGCGAATCAAGGCGACGGCGAGCTCTCGCTCCACACCACCGACGTGAGCGGCACGGTCACGATGGACGTGGAGGTGATCGAGGGGCTCGACCTCGACGGCCCCGTGCTCCTGCCGAACGAGGAGGACCTGCCGTTCATCAGCAGGCCATACAGCGACGCGGAGCGCGAGGCCGGCACCGACCTCGGCGCGGAGCACGGCGTCGACGTCGAAAGCGAGACGGCCCCGATCCAAGTTGTCGGCTCCGGCGCCACCGTCAACGACGCCACGCAGAACGCCTTCGACCGCGCGGGCACGCTGCTCGACATGACTGAGGGCGAGATCCGCGCCCGGTGTACCTTCACCGGTGGCGTCCAGATCGGTCGACTCCCCGGGGTTGTCCAGCTCGACATGCTGGCGCCGCTGGACCTGCTCGACGACCGGGGGCTCGGCGACGCGGCGCGGGAGCAGTACGGGCTGTAGACCGGGATCGCGGCGCGAATCGTCGAGTTCGCCGTCGCGATCGCGCGAGCGCCAGCGGACCACCGGAAGGAAAAGCCGTAATTCCCCGGCCGCGAAACGCCGTGTATGGACGCACGCGTTCGCGAACACGCGGAGATTATCGCCGACCACTCGACCGACATCGGATCGGGCGACGACGTGGTCATCCAGCTGCCGAAGGAGGCCGAGAACCTCGCGGTCGCCCTCCACGAGGTCTGCGGGGACCGCGGCGCCAACCCCGTCTACCTCAACTACTCGAAGCGCGCCCAGCGCGCCTTTAAGCGCTCGTCCGACGAGTTCACCGAGCCGGGCCACCGACGCGCGCTCTACGAGGAGGCCGACGTGTTCGTCATCGCGCGCGGCGGCGCGAACGCCACCGAGGATGCCGACATCGCCCCGGAGACCAACGCGGCGTACAACCGCGCGATGGAGGACGTCAAGCGGACGCGGCTCTCGAAGACGTGGTGTCTCACGCAGTACCCGACCGCGAGCCACGCCCAGCTCGCCGGGATGAGCACCGAGGCGTACGAGAACTTCGTGTGGGACGCCGTCTCGCTCGACTGGGACGAACAGCGCGAGTTCCAGGCGGAGATGGTCGAGATCCTCGACGACGCCGACGAGGTCCGGATCACGTCAGGCGAGGAGACGGACCTCACGCTCGACGTGTCGGGGAACTCCACGCTCAACGACTACGGCGAGGCGAACCTCCCCGGCGGCGAGGTGTTCACCGCGCCCACGCGAGACGGGGTCGACGGCGAGGTCCACTTCGATCTCCCGCTGTACCGCTACGGTCGCGAGATCGACGGGGTCCGGCTTCGATTCGAGGACGGAAAGGTCGTCTCCCACTCCGCCGAGCGCAACGAGGACCTGCTCTCCGGCATCCTCGACACCGACGAGGGCTCCCGACACCTCGGCGAGCTCGGCATCGGAATGAACCGCCAGATCGACCGGTTCACCTACAACATGCTGTTCGACGAGAAGATGGGCGACACCGTTCACATGGCGGTCGGCTCCGCGTATCCGGAGACGGTCGGCGGGGAGAACGAGGTCAACGAGTCCGCCGAGCACGTCGACATGATCGTCGACATGAGCGAGGACTCCGTCATCGAGGTCGACGGCGAGGTCGTCCAGCGCGACGGGACGTTCGTGTTCGAGGACGGGTTCTGACGCGTCGGCCGCCGTCGGGTTTCGGATCGACGGCCGTCCTCGGGAGTGCGGTTTTTTGGTGCAGATTTTTGCCGGCCGAGCGAAGCGAGGCCGGGAAAAAGGTGCGACTGGGACGTTCGTGTTCGAGGACGGGTTCTGAGGGCGCCGCTCACTTGGATTCGGATTCGGCCGCGCCGCGCCCCGCGCTCCGGCGGGCAAACGCCGCGTAGGCGACGACGAGCACGCCGAGCAGGCCGACGGTGCCGAGCGCGGCGACGTCCGGGAACCCGGCGAGCGGCGCGATCTCGCCGTCGGGCGCCGCGACGAGGTCGACGACGCCGGTTCCGACCGACAGCGCGAGCACGACGAGCCACATCGTCCCCACCGCGTACCCGAGTTCGACGAGCCGATCGGTCCGCGCCGCGTGCGCGGTGACCGCGCCGCCGCCGAGGATTGGGACCGCGGCGAGCGGGCTCGTCGGATCGGGGAGGAGGACGCTCCCGCCGAGGGCGATCGCCGTCCAGTACACGGCGACGGCGACGACCGTGCGGAGCGGGTCGGGGAGGGACACGGCGTGAGGGTTCGGACGGGTCCCACAAAACGATCGGGGGGTAGGCACGCGGTCCGGGAACACGGTGCCACCACGTCGCCACCGCGTCGCACGCGATGTGTATGGTTCGGGGGTGCGTCCGATCGGGTATGCCTGAAGAAGTCCTCTTCGAGTTCGAACTGGAGCGGAACGAGGAGAGCGACGGGGGCGACAGCGACCAGAACGGGGAGTTAGCGATCGAGTAGGCGGATCCCGTCGTCGGCCGCTACGGAACTTCGCCGGGGATCTCGGCGAAGGCGTCCCGAGCGGAGAGCTGATCGAGGGTGTCGTCGACGCGGTCACGGACCGCCTCCATCCGGTCGATGAGCTCCTCGTACTCCTCGGTGTTCGTCGTGTCCGACGCCTCCAGCGCGGCCTTCTTCGACGCCAGCGCGAAGAACTCCTGGCTGTGCTCGTCGAACTCCGTGCGGCGGAGCAGGACCTCCACGAGCGCGAGCAGGTCCTCCTTCGTGACGGGCTTCGTCTTGTAGTCGTCGAACGGCATGTCGACGATGTCCACGTCGGGTTCGACCGCGGTCAGCATCGCGACCTGCGCGTCGAACCCCTCTCCCCGGATCGCCTCCAGCACGTCGTGGCCCGACATGTCCGGCATCCGTCGGTCCAAGAGGACCACGTCGACCGACTCGTCCATCATCGTGAGAGCCTCCTCGCCGCCCGTGGCGATCCGCACCTCGTACGAGGCGTCGAGGTACACCCGGTACAGTTCGGCGAGGTCGGGCTCGTCGTCGACTGCGAGGACCGTCGCCCGCGCCCCCGCGTCGCTCATGGTCGGAGGACTGCAGTCCGCTGATCGCCCGCTGAGAGTCTCAGACCGACGCGGCCGGCCGCCGTTCGTACACTCATAACCCGGACTACACGCGCGACCGGTTAAAACGTTGATCCGATAGTATCAGAAGTGATATCTGGTTCGCGGCGTTCGCGGCCGCTCGCGTTCGCCCGACGGGACCGCCCTCCGCGGTCGGAGCGGGAGACCGCCGTGACCCAAAGGCACATTTACGCGCGCTTCTTAACCGGCACCAACGAATGTCTCACAGTCCCTCACTGCCTGACCGCCCCCGTCTGGAGCTCGATCCGGAGATGAGCGAGGCGGAACGGCTCGAGGCGATCCGCCAGCACTACCGGCGGATACTGCAGGTGAACGACGAGCTCGAGGACCGGTTGGACGACGCGCAGGACCAGCGCGGCGATCTGAAGGCGGACGTCGACGAGTTGAAGCGCGAGAACGAGGTGCTGAAGACCTCCTCGCTGTACATCGCCTCCGTCGAGGAGATCACGGGGGACGGCGTCGTGATCAAGCAGCACGGCAACAATCAGGAGGTGCTGACGCAGGCGTCCACGGCGCTGGAGTCCGACCTCCGGCCGGGCGACCGCGTCGCGATCAACGACTCCTTCGCGGTCCAGCAGGTGCTCGACGACGAGACCGACTCCCGGGCGCAGGCGATGGAGGTCACCGAGTCGCCCGAAGTCGAGTACGCCGACATCGGCGGCATCGACGATCAGATCCGCGAGGTCCGGGAGGCCGTCGAGGACCCGCTCGAGGACCCCGAGCAGTTCGAGGCGGTCGGCGTCGAACCGCCGAGCGGCGTCCTCCTGCACGGCCCGCCGGGAACCGGAAAGACGATGCTCGCGAAGGCGGTCGCCAACGAGTCCGACGCCACGTTCATCAAGATGGCCGGCTCCGAGCTCGTCCGGAAGTTCATCGGCGAGGGCGCCCGGCTCGTTCGGGACCTGTTCGAGCTCGCCGCCGAGCGCGAGCCCGCCGTCATCTTCATCGACGAGATCGACGCCGTCGCCGCCAAGCGGACGGACTCGAAGACCTCTGGCGACGCCGAAGTCCAGCGGACGATGATGCAGCTGCTCTCCGAGATGGACGGCTTCGACGACCGCGGCGAGGTCCGGATCATGGCCGCCACCAACCGCTTCGACATGCTCGACGAGGCGATCCTGCGTCCCGGTCGCTTCGACCGCCTCATCGAGGTGCCCGAGCCGAACGCCGAGGGCCGCGAGCGCATCCTGGAGATCCACACGCGCGACATGAACGTCGCCGAGGACACCGACGTGGGCGCGGTCGCCCGCGAGCTCGAGGGGTACAGCGGCGCCGACATCGCCTCGCTGGCGACCGAAGCCGGGATGTTCGCGATCCGCGACGGCCGCACCGAGGTCACGCAGGCGGACTTCGAACAGGCGCGCGAGAAGTTGCAGGACGCCGAGCAGACCGAAGAGCAGGTCATCAACTACCAGTACTAGCCGTTCCGATCGGCGGTCCTAGCGGTTCTGATCGGCGGTCGGTTTCGGGTTCTACGGGGGTTTGTGATGGTGAGTCAGCGGTCAACCGCCTCAGGGTCAAGCCCCGAGGCTTGTCAGTGGACTCTCGCTCTACCCGCGCAAGTCGGCAGTCCGCACTCCAGCGAGCGAAACGGCCGCCGATGCTTTTGATGGTGAGGTGGGCGGAACGAGTGCCCGTCTGTTGCAGGTTGCCGCGCCGGCGCTCGTACTCGTCGCGTTTGTGGTTGAGGTGGTCCGCATTGCCGAGGAAGGTCCGGGTTCGCGCTCGTTTCGTCCGACGAGAGCCCGGAACCCCTTTGAATTGGGGCGACGACTCTACGGGTATGATCGACGAGACGGTCGCCGAGATCCGGGCGATGCGGACCCACAGCACGTCGGCGGTGGCCGTGAAGGCGACGCGGTCGCTCGCGGACCTGCTCGACCGCGAGTACGTGACGGTCGACGAGTTCGAGCGCGACCTCGAACACAACGCGGGGGTGTTGCGCCGGTCGAACCCCTCTCACGCCGCGCTCCACAACGCGATGCGCGAGGTCGAGCGCTCGATCGTCGGCGAGGCGACGAGCGTCGAGGACGGGAAACAGCGGCTCGAAGAGACCATCGACCGCGTCGTCGACGACATCGAGACGGCGAAGGGGGAGGCCGCCGCCAACGCGGCCGAACGCATCGAGGACGGCGACACCCTGCTGGTCCACGACTACTCGACGACGGTGCTGGAGTCGATCGAGAACGCGGCCCGCGACGGCGCCCACCTGACGGTGTACGTCACGGAGGCGCGCCCGCGCACCCTCGGCCGGAAGACGGCCCGCGTGCTCGCCGGCATGGCGCGGGTCGACACCCGGATGGTGGTCGACAGCGCGATGGGGTACGCACTCCGCGACTGCGACCGCGTCCTCCTCGGGATCACCTGCATGACCGGCGGCACGTACTACAACCGCGTCGGGACGTTCCCGCTGGTCGTCACCGCCCGCGAGCTCGGCGTGCCGGTGACCGCGGTCGGCTCGGGCGCGAAGCGGATCGAGGAGTTCCGGTTCGAAAACGAGTTCCGCGACGCGGTCGAGGTGATGCGCGAGCCCGTCGAGGACGTGACGATCGAGAACCCGAGCTACGACGCGACTCCGATCGGCATGATCGACACCGTGATCACCGACGACGGCGTCGTCGAGTAGTCGGAGCGGCGGCGAGCCCCCCGCCGTCGCCGAACCGGGGTGACCTATCGGACCCGGAAACCGTCGTGTCGGGGACCGAGATCCGCCACAAGCGCTTTGTACGTGTGTCGTGTTAGCGCATACAATGAGCGCGAGGCAGGGGGCCGCGGGGGTCTTTCGGGTCCAGAGCGCGGAGCCGGCGACGGCTGAGTGTACCACGCTCTCCTGTGACCTCGCCGCGGTCGCGACGGAGCCCGGGGCCGTCACCGCGCTGGTCGTTGCGGGCGTCGTCGCGTTCGTCGCGCTGGCGTACGTCCGCGACGCCAAAGCCGACTGCCGCGCCGAGCGGCGACGCGTCCTCGACGAGCGCGCCGCCTTCGAGGAGTTCGCGGACTGCGTCTCCGGGCTCGACCCCGCGCCCGCCTCGTCGACCGCGTCGTCGTTCGACGGCCCGGCGGCCGCGGTCCGCACCGTCTCCGCGGTCGACGGGAGGAACGGGACCGGCGACGACATCAGGCTCCGGCGCGTGCTCGCGGCGTACCGGGACACGGTGATGTCGCTGCCACACTACAGAGAGGAGTACGACGAGACGATCCCCGATAGCCTCGCCGCCGAGCTGGGGCCGGACACGGCCGCCGCGCTGGCCTCCAACGGCACCCTCTCGTCCGGGGCGCAGTCGGCGCTGATGCGGCGGAGCCGGCGGGCGGCCGACGCCCGGTCGTCGCTGGCGGACGCGATCGGTTCGGAGATCGACGCGCTCTCCCGGTACGAGACCGATCTGACCCGCGTCGACCGCCGCCGTCGCCGGCTCCTCGAACACCTCGACGGCGTGGCGGGGGACCGGACGGACGCCGCGATCGACGTCTGGCGGCGGCTCGACGAGATCGAGTCCGAGTGCGACCGACTCGCCGCCGATCGGCAGCGCGGGCTCGACGACCCGCCGATGGCCGTCGACGCCCCGGGCGGCGAGGGGGATCGCCGCTCGTTCCACGAGTATCTATACGGGCCGACCGAGGGGCCGCGCTACCCCGTGTTGGCGCAGATCGCGGAAATCGCCGGGCAGATCCGGACGGACAGCGACCGGGTCGCGAGCCGGATCGCCGGCATCGAGTGAGTCGCGCGCGTTTTCATTCTTCTCCCCCGGGTGGCGGACGCCAGTGGCACGGAGCTGGCTGTTCGCGTGTGGGTCTCGCGGTGTCGGGGTACCTGGTCCCGTTCGTGCGGCCGGCGGGACCGTCGTCGGGGCGGGGATGGTCGCCGCGCTCTCGCGGCGATCGGTGAGGGGAAGCGAGGCCTAGTAGCCGGTTCCGAGGTAGGTGTGGACGGCGTCGGCCGATTCGAGCTCGTCGACGAACGCGACCGCGAAGTCCTCCATCGAGATGTAGCTGTCGCCGTCCTCGTCGGCGACGAGCTCCCCCTTGGCGGTCCGGTACTCGCCGGTCCGCTCGCCGGGTTCGATGAGCGCGGCGGGCGCGACGTACGACCACTGGAGGCCGTCCGCGTCCCGGAACACGTCGAAGGCGTCGATGGCGGCGCGGGCGACCGGCTCCCACTCGTCGGGAAACTCCTCGGTGTCGACGAGCCGGGTGCCCGGGGCGACCGTCAGCCCGCCGGCGCCGCCGGTCCAGACGAGGCGGTCGACGCCCGCCTCGCGCATCCCCTCGACGACCGCCTCCGCCATCGACACGAGCGCGTCGACGCCCTCGTCCTCGCTAGGACCGAGCGCAGACGCGACCGCGTCGTGGCCCGCCGCGAGGTCGGCGATCCGGTCGGCGTCGGTCGCGTCGCCAGCGACCGCCTCGAAGTCGGGGTCGTCGACGCCGTCGACCTCGCCGCTTCGGGAGACGCCGGTGACAGCGTGGCCGCGGTCGAAGAGCTCGTTCGCGATTCGATGGCCGATTCGTCCGCTCGCACCGAGTAGGAGTACGTCCATTGCGTTGGAGTGGCTTTCGTGCGTGACCGGTATATACGTTAGCGAACGGAAACGCGACCAGGTAACGTCCACGTCACCGGACGGGAGCCTAGAAGGATGACGACGAGAGAGAACGACCATCGCGGTTGCTTTATAACCTCCAGCGAGTATCTTCGAGCGTGGTGGCCATGACGACGTGTTACCCCCTCTGGGAGTCGATTTCTACTAATAGATTGCAAAGGCTCTACTGAGATCCTCAGCAGGTGATCCGTCTTCACTGGTTGCGGTCAATACAGGTGAACTACTGAAAGGTTTCTAGATTTTACTCAGTGGAGGAGTCCTTATATTTCTATTTTTTCTCAGATACTACAGGTGATTGGCTCGGGGAAAATCGCCGTAACGCATACGCAACAGTAGATGATATAACCCCTATTGGTACGCCATACAAAATTGCTGTCCCCATGCCGGTTAAAAGCCCATAGTCAGGTTGGGGGTGAGTAAGAGAGATGACACCGTACAGGGAATAGCCGCTCACGATGATCACGGCGACGGCAATACTCACTAGTATTCCGTTGTTTCGATATGTGTGTATCCCTGCCAGAATAATCGCTAATACCGTGACTCCAAGTGGACTCATAAATAAACTAGATGCGTTTCCCATCTCGGAATTTCCAGCAAGATAGAGTTGACCGAAGAACAAGGCCATGAGAATGACCGAGTACCCGAGATACCGAAGCGATAGTTTCAGCGATTTCCCTAGAAGAAACGATTCTAACCGCGAGTCCATTTGTGATGACTGGTTCACTGGTTGAATAAACGTTTTCACCGAGAGGCCCCGCGGGAAATCGGAGATATAGATAGTAGGTGTATGTGGTTCTATTGATCTCCTCCGTAGGTGAATTTTTTTACACCCTCAATCGCTCAGTACAATATCCGGAGAAAGCATATATGAGTGGACGTATGGGACAAGACATATGAGTATGAACATTGACCGACATGTTACCGCAGGACTCGCCGCCGTTTGCTTTGGAATTGGATCTCCGTTCTTATTGTCGAATGCTACTACCTTACGCGGGTCAGCACTAATATATGGCTCCATGACATTAGCGGGAGCAAGCTCTTTAATACCGATTTTATATATCACAGAAACCGTGGAAAAGTAAGATATCATTGGTGTTTATTGCGATCGGTAGTAGTATCCTATTTTGGTTATACGCTTTTCTTCAGTTTGGTGCGTGATTGAAGGACTCAAGAATTATTCAGTACAGGGGACGGATCGCTCAGTACGCAACTTTCAGTGACCAGTTGTTTCAGACGTGGGTGTGTCTAATAGAAGGATTTCACCTATGGAAACGCTGCTAGCCGACCAAACCACGGCTAGCGACAAAATGGTTACGCCGTCTGGGAATCTATTGTTCTCACAACCGGCAGGCGGCCGAAACGGGTTCGCGGTGCGGTCGCTGTCTGGCGATAGCTGACGCTCATGGAGGGCCTCGGCCGACCACTGAGGGCCGCCGGCCGGCGGCCCTCAGATCCCTCGTCTATGCGGTCACACCCGGTGGATCATACGTTTCTCCCCGATCAAGCATGTGGTAGATCGACACCAGCATCTTCCGAGCTGCCGCCACGATTGCTTTCTGTGAGTTCTTTCGGCTTGCTAATCTGTCGTAGAACCGACTCAGATACTCGTCGTTACACGTATGGACTGCGGTGTTAGCTGCTTGGACGAGCAACCATCTCACACGACCTGATCCACGCTTCGAAATGCTCCCCTCGATCTGCGAATCACCTGACTCGTGGATCACCGGGTTCAATCCGACGTAACTGACGATGCTCCGTTGAACGCCGACGCCCTCTGCGGATTGTATCGTTGATTTCAGGGGATTTGGACGCCGTCTGGCGATATGGGGAGACTCAGAAACCTCGCACAGACGTTTCACGAGTTCGCCACGAACCACGTTGAGGAACCAGATGTACCCGTCGTCGCCGTCGGCGACGGCGGGTACGACAAGTCCACGAAAATCGCGCTGCTCTTGCTCAAAGAAGAGGTCAACAAACCGCTCCGGCAGTTTGAGGACTATCTGAACGAGATGCCCGGTATTCTTGATGTGTTTGGCCTTGAGACATCTCCTGATTACACGTCGTTCAGCGTGTGGGACGGTGATTTTCCGATGCAAGAGTTGCGCCGCCTGCTCCGCTGACCGGCGGAGCAGGCGGGACTCTCGGGAACTGCGTCGATTGATGCCAGCGGTTTCCAGCGAGATCAGGCAAGCTCACACTACCGAAATCGTGTCGGCTACTCGTTCAATGCCATGAAGACGACGCTGCTCGTTGACACGGAGTCGCTCGCCATCATGGACGCTCATTTCACGACAAAGAAGGCCTATGACGGCCATATCGGGCTGCAGGTCTTTCGGCGCAACGCCGAAGACCTGCAGGCACTACTGGCTGACAAGATGTACTCATGGAGCGATCTCCGGGAAGCCTGTCGTGGAGCATCAACGCGTCCAGTGATCAAACACTACGAGCAAAACGCACTCAAGAAGGCACACAACGCCAGAATTGACGACAAAGTCTACAACCAGCGGTCGATGAGTGAGACCGTGTTTGCGATGCTGAAGGACGACGGCGACGAGATCCGCTCCCGGAGTTGGCACGGCCAATTCCGGGAGCTCACACGGAAGTGCATCGTACATAACCTCGCGCAGGCGGCGAGTTAGGGCTCGCCGCCTGCTCCCCTTCTCCGGACGTATTCGGGAGAGGCATCGCCATCGTCCACCTCATACTTCGTGCGGTATCTTGTGAAACTGATGTTTTGATCACTGCGCAAATCCGCTAAAATCGAATTGTCTGATCTTAGAATCCGCAGAGAGAGCGTAGTTGCCGGTAGAAAATCTAATATCATAATTCTGATTCTGTCGCTGTCTTGCGTTCAACACTGCAGCGAGTTTCAATCCCGTACTGGGTTTTCTAGCTGTCTCGACTGGTCGACTCGGTCGTCGAGGTATCCCACGTCAGGCGTTTCAATCCCGTACTGGGTTTTCTAGCTGTCTCGACGCCTTCGTGTCCCCCAGCGGGCGGTCGGCAGCTCGGTTTCAATCCCGTACTGGGTTTTCTAGCTGTCTCGACGCGTTCGTCCCCTCCGGGTTTTCCATCGGCACGATGTTTCAATCCCGTACTGGGTTTTCTAGCTGTCTCGACGCTCGCGTTCGACTGGCAGCCGCGGGTTGTGCGTGGTGTTTCAATCCCGTACTGGGTTTTCTAGCTGTCTCGACCGTCCGCGTCAGTCGTTTCGGAGACGAACTCGCCGCGTTTCAATCCCGTACTGGGTTTTCTAGCTGTCTCGACCGTAGCGGCCGTACTTCGGATTCGCAGCCGCGAGGTTTCAATCCCGTACTGGGTTTTCTAGCTGTCTCGACTTCCCGACTGGGCGCGGGCTCGTCGAAGTGCTCGTCAGTTTCAATCCCGTACTGGGTTTTCTAGCTGTCTCGACAGCGTGGTCGGACATGGGTGGGTGGCCGTCGATAAAGTTTCAATCCCGTACTGGGTTTTCT
Organism: Halorubrum amylolyticum; assembly: GCF_004114995.1. Taxonomy (GTDB): domain Archaea; phylum Halobacteriota; class Halobacteria; order Halobacteriales; family Haloferacaceae; genus Halorubrum; species Halorubrum amylolyticum. The sequence goes on along the minus strand of NZ_SDJP01000044.1, from coordinate 5,163 downwards.
AGCTGTCTCGACCGCACGATCTGCAGCAGCCCGACGCCGACCGTGCCGTTTCAATCCCGTACTGGGTTTTCTAGCTGTCTCGACTGCCGAAGACATCCGCGACAACCTCATCGCCGACCAGTTTCAATCCCGTACTGGGTTTTCTAGCTGTCTCGACGATCCTGTCGAGCGCGATCGGGCTGTACGGGAAGGGGTTTCAATCCCGTACTGGGTTTTCTAGCTGTCTCGACCTCCGCGGGCGACACGATCGGGCTCCACTACATCATGTTTCAATCCCGTACTGGGTTTTCTAGCTGTCTCGACATCATGTTGTGCGCCGGCGTCGGGTCGTCGACGGTCGGGTTTCAATCCCGTACTGGGTTTTCTAGCTGTCTCGACCCTCGGGTACGTCGATGTACTCGCTCATTCGGCCGTTTCAATCCCGTACTGGGTTTTCTAGCTGTCTCGACAGGCGGCGCTTACTCGTCGCGCGGCTCGATCCGATAGTTTCAATCCCGTACTGGGTTTTCTAGCTGTCTCGACCATATACTCGGTGTACATCTCGCCGTTGAACGAATTGTTTCAATCCCGTACTGGGTTTTCTAGCTGTCTCGACGCCGATCCGATCGGCGAGCTCGGCCGGCGTGAACTGTTTCAATCCCGTACTGGGTTTTCTAGCTGTCTCGACTGGCGGTGACCGGTTCACTGTTCGAAACGACTCGCGTTTCAATCCCGTACTGGGTTTTCTAGCTGTCTCGACGCTCGCTCGTCACGAGTTCCTGTCCGTCCATGACGTTTCAATCCCGTACTGGGTTTTCTAGCTGTCTCGACTGTGGTACCCCGCCGCCGTAACACCCACGCGCCACTTGTTTCAATCCCGTACTGGGTTTTCTAGCTGTCTCGACTACGTCGTCGCCATCGATGAGGTTCACGCTCCCGGGGTTTCAATCCCGTACTGGGTTTTCTAGCTGTCTCGACATCTGGTCGGTGCCGTACTCGTCGCCGCCGGCGCTCGGTTTCAATCCCGTACTGGGTTTTCTAGCTGTCTCGACGTCAGATCGTCCCCGGTCCATTTCTCACACGTCGCCGTGTTTCAATCCCGTACTGGGTTTTCTAGCTGTCTCGACACGCCCCGTTCGTCGTCACGTCGTTTCCGACGGGCAAGTTTCAATCCCGTACTGGGTTTTCTAGCTGTCTCGACAGTAGCAACGCGGCAAACACGACTGTATGAGTACAGTTTCAATCCCGTACTGGGTTTTCTAGCTGTCTCGACACGTTTGAGTACGATTGGGGGTATGCGGCCGACGGCGTTTCAATCCCGTACTGGGTTTTCTAGCTGTCTCGACATGCCGAGCACCTCTTACAGTCGTCAAGGCTCGGGTGGTTTCAATCCCGTACTGGGTTTTCTAGCTGTCTCGACATCTGACCGACGACGCCGAGACGTACCAGCAGGTGTAGTTTCAATCCCGTACTGGGTTTTCTAGCTGTCTCGACATCTGGTCGGTGCCGTACTCGTCGCCGCCGGCGCTCGGTTTCAATCCCGTACTGGGTTTTCTAGCTGTCTCGACAGGGGGTGAAATTACGGCTATAGGAGCCAAAAACCTTTCTCAACTCTCGAAATTCAACCCCGGTTACGTCAACGGGGGCTGTACACGGATTTAATAAAGGTCCACGTAGCCTAACTCAGAGAACATTCGATTGCTCGTCTGGAGGCTCCGAACCGATATCGGTCGTGTTGTCTTGGCAAGACTCACACAGACGATAGATCCGGATGCGATCACCGTCGGATGGCTCGATATGGGATTCGAGTTCGTCTTCAAGTTCAACACGTTCTGTCTTCGTTACGTCGACCTCAAAGACACTGTACTGTCGCCACGCACCATACCGCTGGAGCGTTCGATACACTTGCCGGCGGTTCGAGTCCTCACTTACGTCGTAGGCGATCGCCAAGCGCATGGTCATTTCGAGAACGTCAATGCGTGATACTCGTCCAGCTCACCAGTGATCGCTTTCCGCAACAAGATCGCTTGTTGTCGGACTGCCTTCCGCCGTGAGACGGTATACTCAAAATACGGATGTGTAAATTCCTCCTGCATGAACTCGTCGAACTTTGAACAGTAGGTTTTGAACGCGTCATCGGACAGGTGGTTGTCCTGTGTAAACTGCTCATGATCGATAACCCCGCGGTTCACTAGCCGGGTGACGAACGCATCACAGAAGATCGGTCTGAACTCCTCCTGTAGATCAAGTGCCAGTGAAGGACGACCATGGCGGTCTGCGTGTAGGATTCCCAAGAACGGATCAAGATTGTACTGTCTGAGTGCACTCATGACCTCGTTTTTCATGAACACGTAGGTCAGCGATAGCAACGAGTTGATGTGATCTTCTGGTGGTCGTTTCGTCCGCTTCTCGAAGGTCCAGCCATCCGTGAGTGTCTCGTCCAGTCGACTGAAGTACCGCTCGGCGGCTTCTCCCTCGACGCCCCGAAGGTCGTCTTTCGTCTTGACGGTCGTTGCCCGAACGCCGAGGTCTTTGAGTACGTCCGTTCCATACACGCCCTTGCGCGAGAGTAGCGTCCGGCCGTTCCGGATCTTGCCGGCGATCATCGCTGCTGCGATATCCAACTCAGCCGTCTCGCCGAGTGCGTATTGAGATCGTCTGACCTCCGCGATCGTATTCTTTTCCGGGACGAAGCTCCCACGGTACTTACCGTTCTGAGTGAAGTAGTTCAGAATGATGCCGTGTTCGTTGGCCTCTGCGACAAACGGCGTCGAGAAGTTCACGCCGCCAAAGACGTTGATTGTGTCGAGCTTTTCGGTCGGGAACGTTGCGAGTTCGCCTTCGTCACCGTCGACATCCCAAACCACGATGCGGCCGCCCTCAGTTCTGACTTGGGTACCCTGTTTGGTGACGTAGACGACGGAGTCGTCGAACATCCCCTCCGTGGCTTTCATACTTCCCCCTCCCAGCCCGTACCGCGGGCCTTCTCGGGTTCAAGCACAGCCGTCTCTTCTGGCATGCAGTACTCGCGTGCGGAACAGGCCTCGCACTTTGAGGGGTTGTCTGTAAGTGGCGGAATGTCATTGACGGTCAGAGATTGCATCGTCTCGATCTGTTCTCGAACTGTTTCTCGATGGGAGTCAGTTATTGGGATGTGCATTCGCTGATCCGTTTCATAGAGATATATCGCGCCTTGCCGCACAGGCTCATCGAGATGCTCTTCGAGTAACATACAGTACCCAGCCAACTGTAGTTCATCACTCTTGTAGTAATCTCCACTCTCCGCACGCTTTCGCTCAATTGGAATGATCTGTCCATTCGTTGAATCGAGAATGTCGATTTTTCCCTTCAATCCGATTTCTTCGGATTCAAGATAGAGTTCATTTACCCAATCGCCTCGTGTTGATTGGTTCTCGTGCTTCGTCTGGCCTTCAATTCGTTCGTAGTTTCGACCTTGTGTGTCGTAAAAATGCAGATACCAATACCGTCGCTGACAGTAAGAAAATTGGTTGAGATCAGCGACATTGATCAGGTCATCGGTCATATTTGGCGTGCTTGGACATCGATTTCTGGAGGACCATTTGTATCACAGTTGATCTCGATATCATACTCAGAAGTCGTAATGCGAGATGGAATGATCGCGTCAACGATACGGATAATATCAAAAAAGCGGTGTAACAGCTCTATCGATACCGAAAAATCATCGTTCAAGTCAGCCAGATCGATGTGACGATGGATCTTCGTTTGGAGTAACCCCTCTATTTCAGTCGTCGGCTGATCATACTTAGTCGGCTCAGTTTCATATGCGGGAAGGCGTGCCGTTACGGTTGAGAGAGTATCGTCGTCTGACAGCCCTAAAATCAGTGTATCGTCATCATCAACGTCCATAATATCGTAATTCCGAAGTGTCGTTGAGAGATCATAGGTTGTAACTCCCAGTTGATCTCCACGAGGATATTTGATTGACGCCGGCAATGAGCGTCCTCGAAGACCCCGAAAAGTCTTGAAGCACTCTGTGGTGAATTCAAGTAGTTTCGCCTCTGAGCTGTTCTGTTGGTATTTTCCGGGAGAGAATCCATCCTTTATCTCCCCGTACTCGGCGTTGACTGCCTGAATAAATCCGTACCACTGATCGTATTTGTCGATATTTGTCTCGAAGTCTTCGCGCAGTTCCTGATTGAACCAGCTTGAACTCTCCTCACGCTCTGTAATCGCATAGGCAGCTCGAAAGCCGACAAGATCAGCTAGCCGATTTTGATCCATCTGCGTCGATTCTAATCCCTTGTAGATCTGTTCAGCAAACCTAGGGAAGTCGACATTCTCACCCCATGGACCTTTCCCAAGGCCGTATATATCGACGGTTGCTTCCGACTGACGGCCAGCACGACCAAACCGCTGGAGAAACGCGCTCGCAGTAAATGGTTTCTCCATGTACAACGTCGTTATGTCGTAATCAAGTCCGACTTCGCCCTTATTTGTCGTATTGAGTATATAGAACTCCGTTTCATCGAGATCCGCCGCTTCGTCATTCGTATCGAATCCGTTGTCTTTGGCGGTGTGCTCAAAAACAGTCGGGTGCTCACGGTAGAGGAAATCGTGGAAGTCGTTGCTGTCTTTTGCGCTATTGAACACGAGGACGATCTGTGGCTCATCATAATCGTTGACTGCGTCAATTTTGTCTTGGAGTTCTGTGCCGATCTCGTCTCGGCAATCGATAATCTTCCTGTCTTCGTGCCTCCGTACGTTCATTCGATGACGGAACTGATCACCTTCTGAATCGAATTCGCTGTTGATATCTCGAACAGTCAGTCCAATTCGTTCACGCAGAAATCGTACAAACTCCTCGTTTGGGGTAGCAGATGCAAGGAGTATTTTCGGATCCGGTTGGCGTTCCTCTATGATTTTGATCTGTAACAAGAGACCACTTGCTGAAAGGTCGTCATAAAAGTGGAATTCGTCGTAGACGATCGCATCGAACTTATTGAAAAACCGCATCGGATCACTCCCGAAGTACATGTCCTGAATCGCTGCCTGAAGGATGTCGGGATTAGTTAGCACCGCATCGTAATCGGTTGCGTACTTATTGACGAAGAGCCTGTCATAGAATCAGTCTCATAGCGTGAGCTTCTCACGGCCCGGATTATTTCCCCGCTCAAAATTGGTAATAGCAACGACAATTCGGAG
>NZ_SDJP01000043.1 GCF_004114995.1 Halorubrum amylolyticum | reverse complement strand
GGCGCGGCCGGCGGCCCGGGCGGTCTCGGATCGCCGGTCGCCCCCGCCGCTCTCGCCGCTCCCCCGTGCGGGCGCGCCGCCTGTCGCGGCCGCGGCCACGCCGTCACCGGAGACGAGCGCGGTCTCGCCGTCGACCGCGAGCCGCCAGCCGGCCGGGAGGTCGCCCGTCGTCTCGGCGTCCGTGTCGCCCGAACTCCCCTCGTCGCCGCCCGAACCGTTCCCGTCGCCCTCGCCGACCGCGAGCGTCTCGCCGCGATCGATCCGGTCGAACGAGCCCGCGGCGGTCAGCACGCGGGACCCGCGGTCGGCCGACGTGACCGAGACCGTCGCCGAGAGCGCGTCGGCGTCGACGCCGAGCGCCTCGGTCGCGGACCGGGCGCGGTAGGACAGGTCCGCTGCCGCGTCGGCGTCGACGCGATCGGCGATGACGGTCGCGTACGTCGTCGACAGCGCCTCCGCCGTCGGCACCGGGAGGAAGGCGTCGGCGAACGGGGCGGGGACGTCGACGTCGAGGTCGGTCGGCGCGCCGCCGGGGCGCGAGCGGTCGGTCGCGGGGTCGACGAAGCCGGTCAGCGCTGCGAGCGTCAGGGCGCTTCCACCGAGGAAGTCCCGACGGGAGGGTCGTACCATACCCGGCGATACAGACGCTCGTCTCAAAAGGGCACCGGAGACTCAAACCGACGCCGTAGTTACCGACGGCGGCGTCGATCGCCCTCGGCCTACCGGTTCTGGTACGGCGGTCGCCCTCGGCCTACCGGTTCTGGTACGGCGGTCGCCCTCGGCCTACCGGTTCTGGTACGGCGGTCGCCCTCGGCCTGCCGGTTCCGGTAGGAACTTCGCGCAGGGCACCGACGCGTCCGGTATGCAACCCACGTATCTCCCGTACGCCCTGCTCGCGATGGGCGCGTACGCGTTGGTCTCGCCGCTGATGCGCGTCGCGACGACCGGCCCCGACGCGATCCCGAGCGACGTGGCCGTCGTCGTCTCGAACTCGCTTCTCATCTGCATGGCCGTGGGCGTGCTCGCGTACACCGGACAGGGGCTCACCGAACACCTCGCCTCGCCGAAGATCGCGCATGTGCTCGCGGCCGGCGTCTTCCTCGGAATCGGCATCTTGGCGCTGTACCGCTCGCTCGCGCTCGGCCCGGTGAGCGTCGTGACCCCGATCTTCGCGATGTTCCTCGTGTTCTCCTCGGTGATCGGCTTCCTCTTTTTGGGCGAGTCGTTCACCGCGCGGAAGGCGCTCGGGATCGCGTTCGCGGCGGCCTCGGTGTACCTCGTCTCGGGGGCGTGAGGTCGGGCGCGCACTCGGCTCCCGAGGTCGGAACTGGCCTCGTCGCCGCGGTTCGGTCCCCCGATCCGGAAACGCCCGCCGCGTGACGAAATCCCTTTACTACCCACGGAGAAAGGGGCGTATCCGCAGTGGCCCGCCTTCCGAACCCCTTCCGCGCGCTAATCTTATACATCGGCTTCGCCCTCGCGAGGGCGGGACTGATCGACCGGCACCGCGTGGTCCGGACCACGGACCTCGCGTGGCCGCGGATCGTGACGGGGATCGCCCGGATGTCGAAGAACGCGGTCGACGTGGCGATGGTCGGCGTCGCCGTCGGTACCAGCGCGGTCGCCGGCGTCGGCTTCGCCGGCCCCTACTGGGGGCTCGCGTTCGCGCTCGGCGGCGGCGTCGCCGGCGGCACCATCGCTCTCGTCTCTCAGCGCTTCGGCGCGGAGGCGTACGGGGAGCTCGGCGACGCCGTCCGGGCGAGCGTCCTGCTCGCTATCCTCATCACGATCCCCGTCTCGGTCGCCTTCTGGACGTTCCCGACGCGCCTCATCGACGTGCTGAGCAGCAACGAGGCCGCGATCGCGTTCGGCGCCGACTACCTCCGGATCGTGGGGCTCGGCGTCCCCTTCGCGGCGCTCAACCTCGTCGGCAGCCGGGTGCTCGTCGGGTGTGACGACGCCTACACCGCGATGCAGGTCCGGGCGGGCGGCGCGGTCGCGAACATCGTCTTGAGCGCCGCGTTTATCTTCGGGCTGGGCTGGGGCGTCGAGGGCGCCGCGCTCGGCACCGTCCTCTCGAACGTGGTCGCCGTCGCCGCGTTCACGATCGGACTCGTGCGGGGGCGAGTCCCCGGGATCGGCGAGTTCCCGATTTCGATCAGCCCGTTCGGCTCGTACGTGAACCCGGACATGCTCCGCGACCTCTTCGAGATCGGGCTCCCGGTGGGCGCGCGCAACCTCGTGTGGACCGTCGCGGAGTTCCCGATGCTCGCCATCCTCGACGTGTTCGGCGAGAACACCGTCGCCGCGTTCGTCATCGCCCGCCGCATCTGGGGGATCATGAACACGCCCGGCTGGGGGTTCGGGCTCGCCTCCTCCAGTCTGGTCGGGCAGGAGCTCGGCGGCGAGGACCCCGCGGAGGCGGAGGCGTACGCCCGCGACATTATCCGCTTCTCCGTGGCGACGTACGTGGTCTTCGCGGCGCTGACGGCCGTCTTCGCGACCGACATCGTGACGCTGTTCGCCGAGACGCCGGAGAACCCCGAGATCCCGATCGCCGTGAACCTCGTGTACGCAGCGTGCGTCGCCGTCGTCTTCCAAGGGATCTCCGGCGGCGCGGCGGGGCCGCTCGACGCGGCCGGCGACACGAAGATCCCCTTCGCGAGCCAGTTCCTCGGGATGTTCTGCGTGTCGATCCCGCTGGCGTACGTCGGGGCTCGCGAGGCGACGCCCGCGATCGACGTGCCGGGCCTCGGCGTGACGATCCCGGAGGTCGCGCTCCCCGCGATCGGGCTGTGGGGGGTGTACCTCGCGTTCGTCGCCGAGACGACGATCCCCGCCGCGATCAACTACTGGCGGTTCCGCTCCGGGAAGTGGAAGGCCATAAGCGAGGCGTACCGCCCGGACGCGCCCGCCGACGATTAAGACGGTTGTTCTGGTGAGCTCCGGACAAGAGATTCGGTCGCTCGTTTATAAGTAGTCGACAGCAGATCGGCGGTGAACTCCGCCAAAGCCCTAGCCGCGAGACCCGCCCAACCGCACAGCACCGCAACCTCACGCCTCCCCAGCCTCGCGGTTCGCGCTCTTCGAGCGCTCACCGCGTCCCTCGCGGACTCCTCACGGTCGCCGATGGCGACCGCTCGGAGGCGCGCCACCGCACGTCTGTTTATAAACAACCTTCACCACGCCTCGCGCAGCACGCCTTCGATCGCTTCGGGCGTCGCGTCGAGGTCGGCTGGAGCGCGGTCCATCGACCAGTCGTCGGCGATGTACTCGGCGATCGCGGGGAAGTCGCCCTCGTCGATCGGGTCCAACTCGCGGAGCCGCGAGGGGACCCGGAGGGAGTCGCGGACCGCGGCGACCTCGCTGACCACGTCCTCGGCGATCGCGGCGTCGTCGCGGCCCGCGGTCGCGACATCGAACCCGTTCGCGATCGCCCGCCGGCTCGCGTCCACCTCGTCGAAGAGGTACGCGAGGACGTGGGGCGCGACCACCGCGTGGACGTTCCCCTGCTGTACGTCGTACCGGCGCGCGAACCCGTGGCCGAACGCGTGGATCACCGAAATCTTCCGGTCGAGCTGGACGAGCAGCGCGCCGACTACGGCGCGGTCGGTCGCCGCCGGATCGTCGGGGCGGTCGCCGGCGACGTGCGGGAGCGCATCCCGCAGGAGCCGGGTCCCGTGGACCGCGGTCGCGTCGCTCACGGGCGAGGCGTCGGCGGCGTACGGCGTCTCGATCCCCTTGTCGAACCCGTTCATCGCCGAGCCCGCGAGCGCCGACTGCGGGGTCGTCTCGAACAGCACCGGGTCCGCGAGGTCGATGGTCGGCATCGCGCCCGCGCCGCTGACGGTCATCGGCTGGCCGGTGGGCGACGCGTCCGCGGCCAGCACCTCCAGCGAGCCGCCCGTGGAGAGGTCCGCGCCCGCGAACGTCGTCGGGATCACGACGAACGGGATCGCGGGGTCGGTTCCGGGCGCGAGGTCGCCGAGCGCGTCGGCGCCGTCCTCCGCGTCCGTGCGGAGGTCGGCGAGGTCCCGCCCGTCGACGTCGAGCAGGGTCGCCTGCCGGGCCACGTCGAGGCTGCTCCCGCCGCCGACGGCGACGAGACAGTCCGCGCCGATCTCCGCCCGCCTGTCGAGCAGGTCGAACGCCTCCTCGACGCGCTTGTCCGGGGTCGTCCCGTCGAAGATCCCGGCGAGCCGGTCGCCGAGCCCCTCGCGTATCGGGTCCATGAGGTCGTCGTTGGCGCCGACGTTCGAGCCGCAGACGACGAGCGCGTCGCCGAGGTCTCCCTCATCGAGTACGTCGCCGAGTTCGGCGACGCGCCCGCGACCGTACCGGATCTCACAGCCCTGATAGTCGTGCTCGAAGGAGTCCGCGATCGGTAGCATCGAGGGTCGATACGCCGGGCGGCGGCTTGTAGCTGTGGGAACGGGCGACACGCTCGGTCCGAATCAGGATGCGCAGCGAGCCGTGCCGGCGACCCCCAAGAGCCAACCCGTTCCGGAACGCACGCTTCGACGATCCATCGTCGCCCACCCATGCGCTCGTTCCCACCCCTCCCCGACGTTCGCGGCTCGCAGGCCTCCGAGGACATCCTCACGGGCCACCTCTGGCTCCTCGAACTGATCGACGGGACGGGGCTCCGGTTCCGAATGGACGAGTCCGGCCTCCTCCGCTTCGGCGACCCCGAGACGACGTACCCGGAACCGGACGCGGTCCCGCCAGCGCTCCGGCCCGCCGTCAGACACATCCGCGAGCGGTTCGACCGCGAGGCCTTCCGAGACGCCGTCGACGATCCCGAGGGTGTGATCTTCTTCGGCGTCGCCACCCACCACCGCGGGACCGACTACGACTGGGACCGGCTCCCGCCGTTCCTCGGGACTGACGTGTGGATCGGGTCGCGGGCGGGGTCGGAGCCGGGTTCGTTCCGGCCGCCCGACGCCGCCGCGGCCATCTTCGAGGGAGTCGGCCTCGCCCCGGTCAACGCGGTCGAACGCGAGGTGAACGCCCGCGATTTCGACCCGGAGAGATACACGGTTCCAGAGTCGGCGTGGCGAGACGGTTCGGCCGCTGGCGTCGTCGTGCGCAACAAGCGCGGAGGACGGGAAAAGATTCTCCGAGAGGGAGCGGCGACAGGTGCGAACGAGGGTGGCACAGACGGCGACCGCGGCAGTCCGGCACTCGACGATTCCGAGGCGATCGCCGCGACGTACGCCACCGACGACCGGTTCGACCGGGTCGTCGACGACCTCGATCGGCGGGGTGCGGGCGCGACCGTCGACGCGGTCGCCGACCGGGTCGTCGAGGCGATCGCGAGGGAGACGCCCGTTCGGTTCGGGGACGGCGGCGCGGCCGCAGCTCCGGGCCGAGTCCGCGCCGCGGTCATCGAGCGCGCGCGGGCCGTTCTCGACGATCGGTAAGTTGCCGAGATCGTTACTTACTGTTGTCTTCCGTTCACACGCCCGCGCGCGTGCGCCGGCTTTATAAGCCGGCACGGACTACCTCCGCCAAGTTCTATGCCAGAGCAGAGCGACTACGGAGCCGGCCAGATTCAGGTCCTCGAAGGCCTGCAGGCCGTCCGTAAACGTCCGGCGATGTATATCGGGTCCACGGACGGTCGGGGGCTCCACCATCTCGTCTACGAGGTCGTCGACAACTCCATCGACGAGGCGCTCGCGGGGTACTGCGACGAGATCACGGTGACGATCCACGACGACAACTCCGTCAGCGTCAGCGACGACGGTCGCGGGATCCCGGTCGACACCCACGAGAAGTACGACCGACCGGCGCTCGAAGTGATCATGACCGTCCTCCACGCCGGCGGGAAGTTCGACTCCAAGTCCTACCAGGTCTCCGGGGGGCTCCACGGCGTCGGCGTCAGCGTCGTCAACGCCCTCTCCCAACGGCTCGAAGTGGAGGTCAAGCGCGACGGCGGCGTCTACCGCCACGAGTTCGCCCGCGGCGAGCCCGCCGAGGACGGGTTCGAGCGCGTGCGCGATCTCAACGACGACGAGGACACCGGGACCTACATCCGATTCTGGCCCGACGAGGGGATCTTCGAGACGACCGCCTTCGAGTTCTCGACGCTCGCCAACCGGCTGCGCGAGCTGGCGTTCCTCAACTCCGGCGTCGCCGTCTCGCTCGTCGACGAGCGCGACGAAGAGGCCGTCGACGACGCGGGCGACGAGGAGACGTTCCGCTACGAGGGCGGCATTCGGGAGTTCGTCGGCTATCTCAACGAGACGCGGACGCCGATCCACGACGATGTCATCTACTTCGAGGACGAGCAGGACGACATCCACGTCGAGGTCGCGATGCAGGCGACCGAGGAGCTGCAGGGCTCCGTCCACGCGTTCGCGAACAACATCAACACCCGCGAGGGCGGCACCCACCTCACCGGCTTCAAGACCGCCCTGACGCGCACGGTCAACGACTACGCCAACGAGCACGGGCTCGTCGACGATCTCGACGCCAACCTGAAAGGCGAGGACGTACGCGAGGGGCTCACGGCGGTCATCTCGGTGAAACACCCCGACCCGCAGTTCGAGGGGCAGACGAAGACGAAGCTCGGCAACAGCGAGGTCCGCGGCATCGTCGAGTCCGCGACCCACGAGAAGCTCGGGACCTTCTTCGAGGAGAACCCCGACACCGCCCGGAAGGTCGTTCACAAGGCCGCGGAGGCCGCCAGAGCGCGCAAGGCGGCGAAAAAGGCCGAGGAGCTGACCCGGCGGAAGTCCGCGCTGGAGTCGATGGCGCTGCCCGGCAAGCTCGCCGACTGTCAGACGCGCGACCCGACCGAGGCGGAGCTGTTCGTCGTCGAGGGCGACTCCGCGGGCGGCTCGGCCAAGCAGGGCCGAAACCGCGAGAACCAAGCGATCCTCCCGCTGAAGGGGAAGATCCTCAACGTCGAGAAGCACCGGCTCGACCGCATCCTCGAGAACGACGAGATCCGCGCGCTGATCACCGCGATCGGCGCGGGGATCGGCGAGGAGTTCGATATCGACGACGTGCGGTACAACAAGATCATCATCATGAGCGTCGACGGGGAGGAACACGGATTCGTCCGCGACGCGGATGGAAACACACAGTTCGTGGAGATAGGGGAGTTCATCGATCGCGTGGTTGAGGCCGACGGAAACGGCTACGAGGACTACGAGGTTCTCTGCTTCGGGAGGGACGACAATCGGACGAAGTTCCGAGCGATCGATCAGGTCATCCGACACGAGATCGACGAGCCGTTGTACGAGATCGAGACCGCCTACGGACGGAACCTGAAAGTCACCGCCTCGCACAGCGTGTTCGTCCATCGCGACGGCGAGATCGAACTTGCGAGAGGCGACGAAATCGATCCCGGCGATCAGGTAGTCGCACCACGGTCTGTGCCGCTTTCGGGTGACCGTGACGGAGAGGAGATCGACCTTCTCGCGGAGCTTGTCGAACGGTCTGGCGAGTTCGACTCCGAACTGTTCGCGCGCGGTCCGGGGATCGAGGAACTGTTCAAACAGCGCGTTCGTGAGGAGTACGCGACAGACGGCGGAGTCGTGGCTCGGGCCGAACCGCGAGTCGAGGCTCCTGAATCGGTTCGAACGACGCTTCGCGAACAGCGGGAGGAGACCGGACTCACCCAACAAGACGTCTGTGACGCGGTCGGAATCGCCCAGCCCATCACGGTGTCGCAGTGGGAGCGAGGGAACTCGCGTCCGACGGTTTCGAACTTCCAAGCGTACTGTGACGCCGTCGGCATCTCGGCGTCCGCCGTGATGGAAAACGTGTCAGTTACAGACTCGCTCCTCGATCAGCGCTGGAACGAACAGTACGAGGGGGCGCAAACGAACCGCGTCCGAGATTACGTCCGTGTGAGCGAACTCTCTGTGGACGACCTCGACGAGATACCCGACGACGCGACCGTGGAACTGACGCCGAAACACTATGCGGATCACGGTGTCGATCGGTACGTCGAACTCGACGAGACGCTCTTCGAGTTACTCGGTATCTACGCGGCAGACGGTTCGAGTTCTCCCCGGAACGGCGTTCGACTCGCGATAGGTTCGAACAACGAGTCGCTGGCCGAAGCGTATCAGGACGCGTTCGAACACGTATTTGGTATTTCGGCGAAGCGGAGTCGGTACGACGACCGTGTCGACGAGATAAAACTCGTCAACCGCGTTGCGGCCGTCGTCTGGGAACACGTGTTCGGATTCGACGGTTCCCGAGCGAGCGAGAAAACGATCCCAAACCTCGTCTTCGACGTTTCGGCGGACTGCCAGCAGGCGTTCCTCCGCGGCTATCTCCACGGGGACGGGACGGTGAACGAAGAGCGGATCACGTGGTCGACGACCTCGCGTCACCTCGCCAGCGGAGTGATGTACCTGCTCTCCGCGCAGGGCGTGGTGGCGTCACACTCGAAGACGGATGTCGATGACCTTGATGGCGGATACCAGACGAACGCCGACAGCCACACCGTCACCGTGTCGGCACGTTCGGATCTCGCGATGATCAGAAGCGTCTGGGAGACGCATCGAGACGGCGACCGTCTGCTCCCCAAAGTCGTGAATGGATGGGACAACAATGGAACGCGGAAATACCGAGACATATCCGACGACCTCGTTGGACTGGAGGTGAGACGGGTCGAAGAGGTTGAACCATCCGGACGCTACGTGTACGACTTCTCCGTCGAAACCGACGAGAACTTCGTCGCGGGGATGGGCGGGCTGTGCGCCCACAACACTGACGCTGACGTCGACGGAGCCCATATCAGAACCCTTCTCCTCACCCTCCTCTACCGCCACATGAAGCCGCTTCTCGAAGCGGGCTACGTGTACGCGGCCCAGCCGCCCCTCTACCGCGTCCGGTACCGCGGCGAGACGTACGACGCGATGACGGAGGCGGAGCGCGACCGGATCGTCGAGGAGGAGTGCGACGGGAACCCGGGCCAGGTCCAGCGGTTCAAGGGGCTCGGCGAGATGAACCCCGACCAGCTGTGGGACACGACGATGGACCCCGAGAACCGCCGGCTCAAGCGGATCAACATCGACGACGCGGCCGCCGCCGACCGCATGTTCAACGTGCTGATGGGTGACGCCGTCGAGCCGCGCAAGCAGTTCATCAAGGAGCACGCGACCGAGGCGGAGTGGGTGGACATATGAGCTCGGACGTACCAGACGTCGACCCCGACGACGTTCGCGCCGCGCAGGTGACGAACGCCCGCATCGAAGACGAGATGGAGCAGTCGTACATCGACTACGCGATGTCGGTGATCGCGGGCCGCGCGCTCCCCGACGTTCGCGACGGGCTCAAGCCCGTCCACCGGCGCATCCTCTTCGCGATGCACGAGGCGGGCGTCACCAGCAACTCCTCGCACCGCAAGTCCTCCTCCGTCGTCGGCGAGACGATGGGTGACTACCACCCGCACGGCGACAGCGCCATCTACGACACGCTCGCGCGGATGGCCCAGGACTTCTCGATGCGCTACCCGCTCGTGGACGGCCAGGGGAACTTCGGCTCCGTCGACGGCGACCCGCCGGCCGCAATGCGGTACACGGAGGCCCGGATGGCCCCGATCGCGGAGGAGCTGCTGGCCGACATCGAGCGCGACACGGTCGATTTCACGTCGAACTACGACGACCGGCTCGAGGAGCCGGATGTGTTGCCGGCGGCACTCCCGCATCTCCTCGTTAACGGCTCCTCGGGGATCGCGGTCGGGATGTCGACGAACATCCCGCCGCACAACCTCGGCGAGGTGATCGACGCCACCGTCGAGCTGATCGAGACTCCCGACTGCACCGTCGAGGACCTGATGGAGCACGTCAAGGGCCCCGACTTCCCGACCGGCGCGAACATCGTCGGCCGGAACGCGGTCCACAAGGCGTACAAGACGGGCCGGGGACGGCTCCGCGTCCGCGCCGAGTTCGAGGTCGACGAGGAGGAGGGCCGGATCGTCATCTCGGAGCTCCCGTTCCAGCAGAACAAGTCGCGGCTCGTCGAGCGCATCGCCGAGGACGTCAACGAGGGCGCGATCGAGGGGATCCGCGACCTCCGCGATGAGTCCGACCGCGACGGGATTCGGGTCGTCGTCGATCTCAAGCGCGACGCGATGGCCGAGGTCGTCAAGAACCAGCTGTTAGAGAGCCACCTCGAACGCACCTTCGGCGTCATCAACCTCGCGCTGGTCGACGGCTCGCCGCAGGTGCTGAATCTGAAAGAGACGCTCGAACACTACGTCGAACACCGACGCGACGTGGTCCAGCGGCGGTCCGAACACGAGCTCGAAGAGCGCGAGGACCGCGCACACATCCTCGAAGGGCGCCTGAAGGCGCTCGAACAGGTCGACGACGTGGTCGAGTCCATTCAGGACTCCGCCGACCGCGACGCCGCGAAGGCCGCGCTGGAGGCCGACTACGAGTTCAGCGAGGCGCAGGCGGCCCACATCGTCCGGATGCAGCTCGGGTCGCTCACCTCGATGGAGACCCAAGAGATCGAGTCGGAGTACGAGGACGTGACCGCCCGGATCGAGCGGCTGGAGACGATCCTCGCCGACCCCGGCGAGCTCGATCAGGTGATCGTCGACGAGCTCCGGGAGATCAAAGACGAGTACGACGACGAGCGCCGCACGAGCTTCATCGAGGACGTGGGCGACGTGACCCACGAGGACCTCATTCCGGAGGAGGAGTGCGTCGTCGCCATGACCGAGGACGACTACATCAAGCGGATGTCGCTCGACACGTTCCGCGCGCAGAACCGCGGCGGGAAGGGGATCATCGGCACCGACCTGAAGGAGGGCGACCGCGTCTCCTCCGTATTCGCCGCCAACTCTCACGACTACCTGCTCGTGTTCACCAACCGCGGACAGATCTACGAGCTGAAGACCTACGAGATCCCGGAGATGTCCCGGACCGCCCGCGGGAAGTCCGCGGTCAACCTCATCGATCTCGACGACGGCGAGGAGATCGAGGCGGTCGTCAACACCGACGACCTCGACGACGACGAGTTCCTCACGATGGTCACCCGCGACGGGTACATCAAGCGGACCGCCGTCGACGAGTTCGGCAATATCCGGTCGACCGGGATCCGCGCGATCCGGCTGGAGGACGGCGACGAACTCGTCGACGTGGAGGTGACCGACGGCGGCACCGACATCGTCATCGGGAGCCGGAACGGGATGGCGATCCGGTTCGACGAGTCGGAGGCGCGTGCGATGGGCCGCACGGCCCGCGGCGTGATCGGCATCGACCTGCGCGAGGGCGACGCGGTCGCCGGCGTCGCCGCCATCGACGACGACTACCACAACTGGGTGCTCACCGTCACCGAGAACGGGTACGGGAAACGGTCCGATCTGGACGAGTACCGCCTGCAGTCCCGCAACGGGAAGGGGCTGATCGACATCAAGACCGGCGACCGCAACGGCGAGGCGGTCGCCATCGAGGCGGTCACCCACGGCGACCACCTGCTCGCGATGAGCGACGACGGCCAGATCATGCGGACTCGTGTTGAGGAGATCTCGACGGTGAGCCGCAACACGAAGGGGGTCATCGTGATGAACCTCGATCCGGACGACGCGGTCGCCTCCGTCGACATCGTGCCCGAGTCGGCGTACGCCGACGAGGAGGCAGAGGCCGACGAGGAGGCGGGCGACGAGGAGGACGGCGAGGACGGGGCCGACCCGGCGACCGACTCCGACGACGAACCGGCCGACTCCGACGACGAGTAGGCGTACCGGTCGTTTTTTCGGTCCCGATCCGGCCCTGAGGCTCGCGCTCGGAGGGCCGCATGTACGGGGTTCACGTTGTGTGGCGACGACTCGAGGCCATGTATCGACGCGAACCCCTCACGGCGACGGTCGCGAGCCTGACTGCGGGACGGTCGCCGGCGAGTGCGTCGATCCGCGGGAGCCCAACGTTCAGGAAAATTACTTACGGTCACCGCGAAAACGGCCGGACGAGATGGACGAGTACGAGGGGATAGACGAGGTCGTACACGAGCCGAGCGCGGCGTTCGCCGAGTCGACGAACGTCGCCGCGTTCATGCGCGAGTACGGGATCGACGACTACGAGGAGCTGATCGCCCGGACCACCTCGGCGGTCGACGGCGAGCCCGAGTCCGGCGTCGACTGGTTCTGGGACGAGATAACCGACTACCTCGACATCGATTTTTATACCGAGTACGAGGCCGTCCGCGACAGCGCGGAGCGGAGCTCCGCGGGCAACCGGACGCAGTCCGGTAACGACGCCGACGGCCCGCAGTTCACCGACTGGTACCCCGGCGGCGAGATCAACGTCGCGCACAACGTCGTCGACCGCCACGCCGCCGTCGACTCGCCGACCCGCAACCGGGTTGCGCTGATCTGGGAGGGCGAGCCCGGGGACGTTCGGGAGATCACCTTTCACGAGCTCAAGCGACAGAGCGACCGCGTCGCGAACTACTTGGAGTCGGCTGGGATCGAGACGGGCGACACGGTGGGGCTGTACATGCCGATGGTGCCGGAAGTCGTCTCGATCCTCTACGGCTGTCTGAAGGTCGGCGCAATCGCGATGCCGATATTCTCCGGGTTCGGCACGGAGGCGACGGCGACCCGGATCGCGGACGCCGAGCCGACGGTCCTGTTCACGGGCGACGGGTTCTACCGCCGGGGGAGCGAGGTGCGGCTGAAAGCGACCGCCGACGCGGCGATCGATGAGGCCGGACACGTCGAGCACACCGTCGTTTACGACCGGCTGGGCGCGACTCCCGCGGGCGACGGGGACGGCGGGAGCGCCGCCGGCGACTCCGAAAATCCGATCCCGTGGCATCCCGACCGCGACGCCACGTGGGACGAGGCGATCGGGTCGCGGTCGGCCGAGTACGAGACGAAGCGGCTCCCCAGCGATCAGGAGTCACTGCTGTTGTACTCCTCCGGGACCACCGGCGAGCCGAAGGGGATCGTCCACACCCACGCGGGCGTCCTCACGCAGTGCGCGAAGGAGATCCACTTCGGCTTCGATCAGAAGCCCGCGGACCGGTTCTTCTGGGTCTCGGACATCGGCTGGATGATGGGGCCGTGGACGCTGATCGGGAACCACGCGTTCGGCGGGACGGTGGTGATGTACGAGGGCGCGCCCGATCACCCCGAGCCCGACCGCTTCTGGGAGCTAATCGACCGGCACGCGATCACGCAGTTCGGCATCTCGCCGACCGCGATCCGTGCGCTCCGCAAGCACGGGGACACGTGGGTCGAGGGCCACGACCTCTCGTCGCTCCGCATCCTGGGCTCGACCGGCGAGCCCTGGGACCCCGAGTCGTGGCGCTGGTTCTACGACGCGGTCGGCGGCGGCGACTGCCCCATAATCAACATCTCCGGCGGCACGGAGATATGCGGGTGCTTCCTGATGCCGATGCCGAACCAGCCGCTGAAGCCCTGCTCCCTCGGCGGGCCGGGGCTCGGGATGGACATCGACATCGTCGACGAGACCGGCGAGTCGGTCAGGGAAGCGAGCGAGCGCGGCTACCTCGTCGCCCGCGACTCCTGCCCCTCGATGACGAAGTCGCTGTGGTCGGGCGACGAGCGCTACATCGAGGAGTACTGGTCGACGTGGGATGACCTGTGGGACCACGGCGACTTCGCGCAGAAGGACGGCGACGGGTTCTGGTTCCTCCACGGGCGCGCCGACGACGCCCTGAACGTCGCCGGCCGGAAGGTCGGCCCGGCCGAGATCGAGGGCGTGCTCATCGACCACGACGCCGTCAACCAGGCGGCGGCGGTCGGCGTCCCCGACGACACCACCGGGACCGCGGTGGTCGCGTACGTCGTCCTCGAACCCGGCGTCGAGCCGAGCGACGACCTCCGAGGGGAGCTGCGAGCCCTCGTCGGCGAGGAGCACGGGAAGCCGTTCCGACCGCGCGAGCTGCTGTTCGTCGACGCCTTCCCGAAGACGCAGTCGGGGAAGATCATCCGACGCGCGATCGAGTCCGTCTACCGGGGCGAGGACCCCGGCGACCTCTCGTCGATGGAGAATCCGGAGGCGCTGGACGAGCTGCGAGACCCGGCGTGAGCGGACCCTCTCAGACGGCTGCCTCGGCGACCGCCTCGGCCAGCGCGTCGTAGTCCGGCTCCTGCCCGGCGTCATCCGCGAGCCACCGGTACGTCACGACGCCGTCGCCGTCGATCACGAACACGGCGCGCTGTGCGACCGTGTCGACGCCGTAGTGCTCGAACGACTCGATCGCGTCGTACGCCTCGATCGCGCGGTGGGCCGGGTCGGCGACGAGCGCGAACGGGAGGTCGTACTGCGCCCGGTAGACCGCGAGGGCGTGCGGGAGGTCGGTGCTCACGCCGAACAGCGAGCAGTCGTCGCGGTCGAACCCGTCGCGGAGCGCCTCCATCTCGTCGGTGCAGGTGTTCGAGAAGGCGGCCGGGAAGAACGCGAGCACGACCGGTTCGTCGCCGAGGCGGTCGGACAGATCGAACGGTTCGATCTCGTCGGTCACGAGCGAGGCGGTGAAGGTCGGGGCGTCGTCGCCGACGTCGGTCATACCGATCGGTCGCGGCGGCGCGGTATCACCGTTTCGCCGTCGACGGCCGGATCGAGGCGACCCGATCGCGAGCGGCCGGGTCGAAATCCGTCGAGTCGGAATCCGCCGAGACGGAACCGGTCGAGTCGGGACCGCCTCGAATGAAGAGCGTCCTCGATCGGCCGGATCGCCCGTCTCGGACGCGAATCGACTCGCCGTCTGATATCCCCGCGATCGAGGCTTTGAGGCCGCTTTCCCGGGTTTGCGGGCTCGTTCATCGAGGCAAAAAGACTATAGTCGCCAGAGAGCTACGACCGTGTAGAGATGGCAAGTGCGATTCCACTGATCGGCGGCATTCCGGCGGGGCCGGAGCTCCTCATCATCCTGCTCGTGTTGGTCCTGCTGTTCGGGGCGAACAAGATCCCGAAACTCGCTCGGTCGACCGGCCAGGCGATGGGCGAGTTCAAGAAGGGACGCGAACAGGTCGAGGAAGAACTACAGGAGATGCAGGGCGACACGGAGGACGGCGACGCGATCGCGACCGACTCGACACTCGACGACGAGGACGACGAGTTCGAGACCGAGGCCGAGACTGAGAAAGAGACCAGCGCGTAATCGACTCCGCGGCGCCGACCGATCCCCGCAGCGACGTTTTCTCCACCCATTTCGGGCGCGTGGCCTAGCGGACAGGGCGAGAGGTTCCTAACCTCTCGATCGCGGGTTCAAATCCCGCCGTGCCCGCTATCTGCGAACGAAGTGAGCAGTAGCGGCACAAGCAGGATTTGAAGCAGGGAACGAAGCGAGCGCAGCGAGCGGAGTGACTGCGGTTCGAATTCCGTCGCGCCCGTGACGAACGAAGTGAGGAGCGGGCGCGACTGGCTTCACGTTCGCTCACTACGTCCGCTCGCGAGAATCCCGTCGCGCTCGTCTTCAACTATCGTCGTCGAGCCGCCGGAACGACCGGTTCGCGAGCCACACCGACCCGACGCCGAGCGCGAGCGTCGCGCCCGCCAGCAGGGGACCGGGCTCGTAGAGGAGCGGCGGGTGGTAGCCGGCGCCGTAGTCGAGGGCGACGTTGCCGACGGCGAGCGCGAGCGCCAGCCCCAGCGCGCCGCGGGTCGTTCGGCCGAACGCCGGGAACAGCAGCGCGAGGCCGACGAAACAGAGGTGCGTCCCGAGCACGCCCCAGTAGTAGATCCACGCGTCGGGGGCCGCGATATAGTCGCCGAGCGCGAGGTTCAGCGAGACGAGCGGCCAGAGTCCGAACTGGACCAGCCAGACGAACGCGACGGTCTGGAGGTACGCGAGCCCCCGCGAGGCCGGCGCGTCGGTCACGCGATCGCCGCGCCGGACCGTCGGAACGAGACGCAACAGAACGGCTCCGCCGAGCGCGACCGCGACGGCCGAGTCGGCGTACAACGGCCACAGCGAGACCGGCACCTCGCCGGCGGTGGGCGCGTAGTACCCGATACCGACCGCGAGCATGAACGCAGTGAACCCGAGCACGACGGCGAGGCTCCGCGGCGTGCCGAGCAGTTCCTCGGCGATGGCGTCTCGGACGCGCCGCCGGATCGCGGGCCGCCGGAGCTGATCGAACGCCGGCGTCCGGTCCGGGGGGTCTGAGCCGGAGGCGTCGGAGCGTGACACGCCGAGCCTTTCGATCGGGACGACCTAAAGGCCGTCCTCTCCGGCGGACCGAAGTTGAGGGCGGGGAGCAGACTTCCACCACAGCGATCAAGATACCGATGAAAATTCATAATATATCTTTCATATATGTTTTTTGGATATATAAATAAATAATATAGTGGACAGCATGCGAGCCCGAAAAGAGAAATAACTGATAATATGGTGTTTGAGTCCCAAATAAGGCGTTAAAACGCCCAATAGATAAGATCGAACGTTGGGGGATCGAACGATGATCGGCGGAAGTAGAACAGAGACTCTTTCGCCAAATTAAACCGTATTAGGGCATTATTGTCGATAATTCGGCTATGCGTCTCAGATAGAGATGCGCAAATAAAATACAATATATTAATATATAAAAAATAATGAGATATGTGATAAAACATTTATATTATGGTTACTTTCCGGAGTAGCACAGAGCGTGCGTGACCACAGCAGGTAGAGTTCCACGTCGAGTATCGAAGCAGGTCGCTAGTCCCGTCGTGTGATGCCATACGACGAAGCGTATTCCCCCACTTCAGTAGCGACGGTCCTCCAGCCGTCGCGAAGCCAACGCTCCTCAAGCAAACTTCACCCGAGACCGGAGGGGACAAGTAGGCGACACGCGAACTGTGTGTGAGTTTCGCAAATAATGGTGGTGCCATCCGGAGAGGCAGCCGTCGAGTTCGTGACGGCGGTCTTCGTTCTGTCCACGATGTTCACGATGGGGGTGAAGCTCTCTGTGAGCCAACTGGTCGGTGCACTCCGGAAGCGTCGGCTGCTGGCGAACGCTTTGGTGGTGAACCTGATCGCGGTCCCGCTGATAGTCTATCTCTTCGTTCAGATAGTCTCGGTAGAGGCCGGGTTCGCGGCCGGGATGGTGTTGCTTGCAGTCTCACCCGGCGCACCATTCGGTCCGAAACTCGCAGAGATCTCGGACAGCGACGTGGCGTTCGCGAGCGGTCTCATGGTGATTCTCTGTGCGCTCTCGGTCGTGACGATTCCCATCTCGTTGTTGCTGCTGCTCCCTGGCGACGTTACCGTCGATCCCCTCGCTATCGGGCGAATGGTACTGAGAATCCAACTGATCCCGTTACTGCTCGGGCTCGGACTGTCGTTCCTCACTCCGTCACTTGCTGACCAGCTATATCTGCCAGCGGAGCGGCTCTCTAACTACACGTTCGTTGGGTTGATCGTGCTGTTGGTGGTCGTATACGGCGACAGCATGATGTCTCTTCTCGGGACCGGCACTCTTGGACTCTCAACGATCGCTGTGATCGCGTCGATACTCCTCGGATACAGTCTCGGCGGGCAAACACGTGGGACCCGAGAGGTGTTGGCGACGACGACCGCCGCTCGAAACGCGGCGATTGCGCTGTTCATCGCGACGACCGGGTTTTCCGATCCGAACGTGCTCTCCGCTGTCCTCGCCTTCTCGTTCATCGGCGTCGTCGGCTCCGGACTGATCGCGAGTGTGTGGCGACGACAGCCGGTCGGATCGGTCCCCTCATGATTAGGGTTCCAAGCTCTGGGCGGTCGGGAGGTTCCAGCTGTACGTGACCGCGGCCAGCCGGCTTCCCACGGTTACGACTGCGCACGCTGCGGCGGCAGTCCCGGCGGATGCACCTATCGCCCCCGCCACCCAGTACGCACTGCCGCCGAGGACCGCACAACTCGCGTAGAAGTCCTCGAAGAGGATGAACGGGGCCCGATCGAGGAGGATGTCCGCGAATGCACCGCCGCCGACCGCGTTGATCGTCGCGATCGCCACGACGCCGAACGCCGACACGCCGACATCGGTCGCGACGATCGCGCCGGCCGTCGAGAAGGCCGCCAGACCGATGGCGTCCGAGACGAGGGTGATCGGATGTGTCTCCGGGGCGGACAGCACGATGTTCAACCCGATCGCCAAGGCGACGCCGAGAAGCCCCAGCCCGATCTCGATCGGGGACTGCAGCGCGAGCGGAACGCGCGCCACCAAAAGGTCACGAGTCGCCCCGCCAGCGAACGCCATCGCCAACCCGACGATCACGATCCCGAGCAGGTCGAACTCCTCGCGAATCGCCTTCGACGACCCGACGAGCGCGAACGCGACCAAGCCGATCGTATTCATGACGGCGAAGGGATCGCCGAACAACACCGTACCGAGGCTCTGGATCACTACCATCAGCTACGAGCCCGAGAATCTTGAGTGTGCCGCAGTCGTTTCGGAGCACATCGAAAGCTTTCTCGACGCAGTGTGCGAACTTGGAGTGATGTCGTGGTTCATCCTGTTCGTCGCCGGCCTGTTCGAGATCGCGTGGGCCATCGGGCTGGAGTACTCCAACGGCCTCTCGGAGCCGGTTCCGACGGCTGGCACCGTCGTCGCGCTCGTCGTCAGTATGGTGTTGCTGGGGAGAGCGGTACAGGATCTCCCGATCGGGACCGCCTACGCCGTGTGGACCGGAATCGGCGCCGTCGGAACCGCGTCGCTCGGGATCGCCCTGTTCGATGAGCCGGCGACGGGCGCCCGGCTCCTGTTCATTTCTGTGATCGTCTCTGGAATCGTTGGACTTCACCTCGTCTCCGGCGGGCACTGAGACTTCCGCGGTACCGCTCCGATCGAGTGTGCCACGTCCGCCGAGGTTCTAAAATATAATATTTGAGTACAGGTATGAACACTGTCACATACCGGGCCAAACGAGACGTTCCAGTTCAAATCCGCGAAGCAGACGGGCGTCACACCGAGATCGGGGTCAGATCAGCGATGGATCGCCGACGAATAAGTCTGAAAACGCCTTCGGTGCAGAGCGCCGTCCCAGTTCGTGGGCCTCCAAGGAAGAATCATCGATGTCGTTTCGGTTTCGAGGTAGTGTCTGATCGGGCGGTACGTGTATGATTAACTGTACTTCATTCGAATAGTCAGAAAAATTATATAACCGACCGGCTGACGAACACAAGTGCCGACCGATCCCCTGTCCCCCCGAGAACCGTCGAACGCGGTTTGTTCAACAATATCGAACGACGATCGAAGAGAATTACATGGGTATACTTGTAATGCCTCTCGGGTTAGTAGTGGCGGGACTGGAGTTCGATCACGTTCGCGGCGTTCTGCAGTTCCGGCAGCAGTTCGTCTTCGATACGTTCGGTGTCAAACCGGTGTTTCGGGCCGGCTATCGAGATGGCGATGTTCTCCGAGTCGGGGTCCTCGCTGGTGATCGGAACGGCGATGGATCTGATACCGCTGACCCGCTCTTCGTCTTCGACGGAGTACCCTTGTACACGGATCTCGTCGATCGCTTCGAGGAGGTCGTCGATATCCGTGATCGTGTTCTCTGTGGCCGCCGGAAGCCCGTATCGATCGGCGATGTCTCGGATCTCGTCGTCGGTGTGTTGTGCTAGAAGCGCCTTTCCCACGGCGGTCCAGTGCATTTTGGTGAACTCTCCGGTCGGTGCGTTGTCCGAAACGCCTTCGACGGGTTCCGAGCGATACACGAGCACCCGTAGCCCGTTCTCCTCGTACCCGATCGTTCCGACCTCGCCGGTCCGCTGGGAGACGGTCCCGATCTCCGACCGGGCGGCTTGGTAGCCGGTTCGGTTGTGGCGGACG
The DNA here is from genome assembly GCF_004114995.1 of Halorubrum amylolyticum. Classification (GTDB taxonomy): domain Archaea; phylum Halobacteriota; class Halobacteria; order Halobacteriales; family Haloferacaceae; genus Halorubrum; species Halorubrum amylolyticum. The sequence continues at coordinate 400 of NZ_SDJP01000043.1, read as the reverse complement.
AGGCCGCCGAGCTGGAGGAACTGGAGGCTCAGTCGATATCGGCCGTCTTCGTTGATCACGTACCTCAAGTCTTCGAGGGTTTTGAGATAGACATGAGCGGTACTTTTCGGGACATCGATCCGATCCGCCAATTCGGATACCCCGCACGGTCCCATCTCTTGGACCGTTTCAATGATATTGAACACGTTGTCCACGGAGCTGATGCGGTTGCGCCCTTTTGGCGAGTTCGTGTTCTCGTCCATACGGCCAATTGTCTGTGATGCCAGTTAACAATTCTTGATCCTCGCGGACACTTCGTTCAGTAGTATGTGTTTACCCCGAGGTCTCGACAGCCGGCACAGCGTGAGCCCGTGAGATCATATCATTGCTGCTGACGACTCGACGAAGCTCTTCGTATGGA
>NZ_SDJP01000042.1 GCF_004114995.1 Halorubrum amylolyticum | reverse complement strand
GTCTCCGAATTGTCGTTGCTATTACCAATTTTGAGCGGGGAAATAATCCGGGCCGTGAGAAGCTCAAGCTATGAGACGGATTCTATGACAGGCTCTAACCTCTCTTAGCGCTATAGCTGATTTTACAAAGACAGCATCAGAGGTGATGGATGCGTATCAAGAGGAGGACTTTAATGTCGAAAAGATGGAGCATATTGAATTCGAGGCCAATTATAGGGAATTTAGCCGGGATGAGTGCTCACATTCGGTCAATTTCGCGGCCGACCAGAAGCCGGGTACTGATGGAATGGTGGATATTCTTTCTGCTGCCCAGGATAATATTAATGGGGAAGTCGGTGCTTGGGTATACTTATACCCCGACTCCGGTGACCTCCCAAAACCTCCCCAATACTCAGCAACTACCACCCCTTACATGGACATGTTCGATGAGATGTCTGAAGAAGAGTTGGCGGAACATGGAATTCAAAGGATCCAGTCTGAACAGCGTCAAGATCGGATCTCGCCAGATCGCAGGCCGTCAGATCGTGATCCGCCGAAACGGCCTATTTACACCACTTCTTTCGATCCAGTTGTGGAATTTGAAGCAAAGAACGGTCAAGTGATCAATTCTGGGGTTTCCAAAGACTGACCCAGTTTCAGTATTTCGGAAAATATTATCTGACTAAGGACCTAATACTATTTCAATGAAGAGGAGATCAGTAATTTGCCAGTTAGCAGTCGGATGTGCTGCCGTTAGTGCTGGCTGTGGGAGGTTCGTCCAACAGAATGAGCACCGGTTGTGGTTTCTAAGCATCACTAATGGTAGCTCACGGGGTGTCAATGTATCAATTAGTATCTCCCGGTCCGGCGAAGACGTCTTTAGCCAGACATACTCTGATATTGTAAGTTTCCAAGAGACTGGCCAAGACGGTACCTCACATGCTGAAAGGGAGAATACTCGGCTAATAGAAGGGGAATGGTCTCCGGAGCCGGGTAACTACACCTTGGAATACACATACCGTGATGAAGAAGAGCGTCTCGATGTAGCTGCTATTGAGGATTTCGAGACAGATCATATCGGAGTCGAAATGACATTCCTTGGCGGAGCGCAGGGGCCTCCTAGAGCCACATTCAACTTAGTTGAATTTGAATCTGAAGAAGAGGCTCGCGACGCCCTAGTCAGTATAAGATGAACCTCCTTGGGCCCGCAATTTTGTCGTTAGAAGTTTCATTGACAATCTGATATCAGGAGTGCTCTCGGCTTGCTCGGCGTTGTATCCTTCTTCAGTTTGATCGTAGAGTCTGCCGTACACTTCTTCAGACCAGCTTCCCAGTCATAGCAGGTAGGAGGAGACGAGTACGGTGGACAAGGGTTGCTGACTGCCATTTTTGTTCAGTACCCTAGCCTTTGCGTCTTTGAATGGCCTAGTAGAAGTTCTTGTTTACCCGATTTTCGTGTCGTTGCCCATCGATCAGCAGTTCTTCTCGTGAATATCAAATCATGATTTGAGAGATTCCCAACATTAATTTTGGTTAGTGTATTGGAATGATATATGGTGTCCTCCACTAGTAACATTATTGATGTTGTCCTCAAACGACGAGTCGTCCTCGAATATATCTGCCAATGTAAGCCGGACAAACGCACGCTCGTTGAGAATCTCTCTGAATCACGTCCCACGATTGACCGGTCAGTTCGAGAATTAGAAGACCTCGATCTTGTAGAACGGGTGAACGGAGTTTGTAAGCCAACCTACGCTGGCTAGACTACCTATAAGCTCTGTGAAGAGTTCAGAAATTCATTCCAGATGTTGAAAGAAACCCGTACTGAACTGTCATCTCTCCCGCTTGAGGCAGGTCTCGACAAGTCAATTTTTCTCGATGGATCTGTCTTTCAACCTCCCGACTACGCCCCATACGAGAGGATACAGCCGCTAAACAACGATCTCAGAAACGGAGAGAAAATCGTAGCAGCCACAGAAATACTGATCCCCCATATCGACGAGATTCTAAAACAGGGTACAAACGGGGAAGTCGATATCACCCTGTTCGTGAGCAATGACGTTTTGGATGTTCTTCTCGACAATCAGCCCGGTAGTATCATCCCCCATATCGAATCTGGTGACGCTGTCTACAGGGGGATCGAGGTTTCACGCTACAGTCTCTTTTTGATTGACGCCGAAATTCTGTATATAGGTATCTATTCAGACACGAACCATATCTCAACTGTTATTCGAAACACAAACCAGCAGGCAATTCAATGGGCGAAAAAATCGGTCTCCGAACTTGAGGAAGAAGGAACACTCCTCACAGCGTAAGAGGTTATCTATTTTGAGACATTTTCCAGTAGAATTCAATCACGTCCCTGTAGGTTTTGATATGCTCTTTCAGTCATTCTGTTAGGTCCTAGTTGTGAATAAAAGAAGCCGTGAACGTTTCGTGTCGTTCGCAACTTAACTCTCTCACGGCGCGACTGAAGGCTTTTTGCCCTCGGCGGTCGTGGACGATTCCTATGCACCATCGGGAAGTCGAGCCGACGGCGGAGTACGTCGCGCGGTTCGAGACGGGCGCCGACTGGCGAGAGGAGATCGAGGACCTCGCTCGCGCGGAGGATGTCGAGGCGGGCTGGTTCACGGCGCTTGGAGCCGTACAAGACGCGGAGGTGTGGTTCTACGACCAAGACGACACCGAGTACCAGTCGGTGACCTTCGACGAGCCGCTGGAGGTCGCGTCCTGCGTCGGCAACGTCTCGCTGCTCGACGGCGACGTGTTCGCGCACACGCACGTCGTGCTGTCGCGGCCGAGCGGGCAGGCGCTCGCGGGGCACCTCGACTCCGCGACGGTCTGGGCCGGCGAGTGTCACCTGCGTGCGTTCGCGGAGCCGTTGGAGCGCTCTCACGACGCTGCCACCGACCTCGACCTATGGCTCTGAGGCGGAGCGCGCGGCGATGAGGCCGGACGACGAGCGCTACTTCGCCTTGATCGAAGACCGGCTCGACGAGGCGTGGGACGTGGCCGAGACCGCCAAAGAGCAGGGCCACGACCCGAAACCGGAGATCGAGATCCCGATCGCCCGTGACATGGCCGACCGCGTCGAGAACATCCTCGGGATCGACGGGGTCGCCGAGCGCGTCCGCGAGCTGGAAGGCGAGATGTCCCGCGAGGAGGCGGCGCTGGAACTCGTCACCGACTTCGTCGAGGGGACCGTCGGCGACTACGACTCCCGGGCCGGCAAGGTCGAGGGCGCGGTCCGGACCGCGGTCGCGCTGCTCACCGAGGGGGTCGTCGCCGCGCCGATCGAGGGGATCGACCGCGTGGAGCTGCTGGAGAACGACGACGGCACGGAGTTCGTCAACGTCTACTACGCCGGTCCGATCCGGTCGGCGGGCGGGACCGCGCAGGCGCTGTCCGTGCTCGTCGCCGACTACGCCCGGTCGCTGCTCGACATCGACGAGTACAAACCCCGCGACGTGGAGGTCGAGCGCTACGCCGAGGAGATCGCCCTCTACGACAAGGAGACGGGGCTCCAGTACACCCCGAAGGACAAGGAGTCGAAGTTTATCGCCCAGCACATGCCCGTCATGCTCGACGGGGAGGCGACGGGCGACGAGGAGGTCTCCGGGTTCCGCGACCTCGAACGGGTCGACACCAACTCCGCGCGCGGCGGGATGTGTCTCGTCGCCGCCGAGGGGATCGCGCTGAAAGCCCCGAAGATCCAGCGGTACACCCGCGACCTCGACGAGGTCGACTGGCCGTGGCTCCAGGACCTGATCGACGGGACGATCGGGAAAGACGGAGGCGGGGAGAGCGACGAGGCCGCCGCGGACGCCGGCGCGGAGGGTGATGACGACGCCCACTCGGAGGCGGACGCCGAGGGCGAGAGCGACGAGAGCGATGGAGTCGGTCCGGATGACGACGACTCGGAGGCGGCTGAGCCCGACGGCCCCCTCCGCGCGAAGTCCTCCCAGAAGTTCCTCCGAGACCTGATCGCGGGGCGGCCCGTGTTCACCCACCCGAGCGAGGCGGGCGGGTTCCGGCTCCGATACGGTCGCGCGCGCAACCACGGGTTCGCGACCGGGGGCGTCCACCCGGCGACGATGCACCTCGTCGACGACTTCCTCGCGGCGGGCACCCAGATCAAGACGGAGCGTCCGGGGAAGGCCCACGGAGTCGTCCCCGTCGACTCCATCGAGGGACCGACGGTCCGGCTCGCGAACGGCGAAGTCCGGCGGATCGACGACCCCGAGGAGGCGAAGGAGATCCGGAACGGCGTCGAGAAGGTGCTCGACCTCGGCGAGTACCTCGTCAACTACGGCGAGTTCGTCGAGAACAACCACCCGCTCGCGCCCGCCTCGTACGTCTACGAGTGGTGGGTCCAGGAGTTCGAGGCCGCCGGGGCCGACGTGCAGGCCATGGAAGACGACCCGCACGTCGACCTCGAACACCCCGCTGTCGACGAGGCGCTCGCGTGGGCGCGCGAGTACGACTGTCCGCTCCACCCGGAGTACACCTACCTTTGGCACGACGTGTCGGTCGACGCGTTCGAGGCGCTCGCCGACGCGGTCGCCGCCGGCGACGTGGTCGAGGGCGTCCTCGCGATCGAGCGCACGGAGACGACGCGGGACGCGCTGGAGTCGCTGCTGGTCGAGCACGTCGCGACGCCCGACGCGCTCCGGGTCCCGACGTGGCGCCCCCTGGCGCGCTCGCTCGGGGTCGACGACGGGCTCCGGAAGGAGTGGGGCGCCGACGACCTCTCGGCGGCGGCCCGCGAATGGGACGACGGCGAGAACGCGGTGAAGGCCGTCGACGAGGTCGCCCCCTTCGAGGTTCGCGAGCGCGCGCCGACCCGGATCGGCAACCGGATGGGTCGCCCGGAGAAGTCGGAGAGCCGCGACCTCTCGCCGGCGGTCCACACATTGTTTCCGATCAACGAGGCCGGCGGCCCCCAGCGCGACGTGGCGGAGGCCGCGAGCGTCATGGACGACTCGGGGCACCGTGGACGGCTGGAGGTGGAGGTCTCCGACCGCGTTTGTCCCGAGTGCGACGAGCACACGTATCGGGCCCGGTGCAAAGAATGCGAGGTCCCCACCGACCTCCACTACGAGTGCGGCGGCTGTGGCACCGTCTGCGAGCCCGACGAGGCCGGCCGCGTCGAGTGCCCGCGCTGCGAGTGGGAGGTGACCGCGGCGACCTACCGGGAGGTCGATCTCAACGACGCGTACCGCTCTGCACTCGAAAACGTCGGCGAGCGGGAGTCCGCCTTCGAGATCCTGAAGGGCGTTCAGGGTCTCACCTCGCGGAACAAGACCCCCGAGCCGATCGAGAAGGGAATCCTCCGCGCGAAGAACGGCGTCACGTCGTTCAAGGACGGAACGGTCCGCTACGACATGACCGACCTCCCCGTCACGTCGGTCCGCCCGGAGGAGCTCGACATCACCGCCGATCACCTCCGGGAAATCGGCTACGAGACCGACATCGACGGCGAGCCGCTGCGCCACGACGACCAGCTCGTGGAGCTCCGCGTGCAGGACATCGTCCTCTCCGACGGCGCCGCCGAGCACATGCTCAAGACCGCGGACTTCGTCGACGACCTCTTGGAGCAGTACTACGGGCTCGACCGCTTCTACGAGGTCAACGAGCGCGACGAACTCGTCGGCGAGCTCGTCTTCGGGATGGCCCCGCACACGAGCGCCGCGACCGTCGGGAGGGTGGTCGGGTTCACCTCGGCCGCCGTCGGGTACGCCCATCCGTACTTTCACGCCGCGAAACGGAGGAACTGCTTCCACCCGGAGACGAAGATCTGGTACGAGGACGAGACCGGCAGTCTGCGATACGACGAGATCGATGATTTCGTCGAGACGTACCTCGATCAGTCCGATGTCGAGTTCGACGACTTCGGGACAGCGATTGGCGAGTTGGAGGGAGTCGACGGAGGGCTGTCCGTGCCCGCGGTAACTGCTGATGGAGAGCGCGTCTCTCGTCCGGTAGAGGCGGTCAGCAAACACGAAGCCCCGGATCACATGGTACAGATCCGTACGGTGTCTGGTCGCTCGATAACTGTCACTCCGGATCACGGCATCCACGTATACGACGGCGAACAGGACGAGATCGTCAGTAGGGACGCACGGGATCTCGACACGGCCGACAAACTGGTTGTTCCGGATTCGATCGGGAGCGGCGACTCCGGTCGGAGCCAACAGCAGTTCGATCTGCTCGCCGAGTTCATCCGATCCGAAGCGGTCCCGACCGACCGCCTCATGATCAAGGGTCTAGACAAAGATCGGCTGTACGAACTCTTCGAGGACACCTTCGCGGACGACTGGGAGGGACGGTTCTATCCGCTCAAGAGTATGACGGAGGTGTTCGACACGAACAAGAAGACGCTGAGTAACTACTTGTACCGGGAGAGTTTCCCGGCGTCGTATTTACAGCGGTGCTTCTCCTCGATCGACGACCTCCTCGCGTTCGTTCCCGACGACGTAACGCTCGGAATGAAACGCGATCGAACCGAGACCGATCGAGTTGTCGAACTCAATCAGCGGGTCGCGACGCTACTCGGCTACTACGCGGCCGAGGGATTCGCTCGCGAACAGGAAACGCCGAAGGGGACGATCCACCAGACGACCATCTGCGGAACCGAAGCGGAAGCGAGGGAGTTCTTCCTCGACGTTCTGCGCGATGAGTTTGGCGTCGACCCGTACGAGGAGAATCACGCGAAGGTCACCGTATCCGGTCGTCTCCTGCGTTCCTTCTTCGATTCGGTGCTCGATGCCGGCGTGTACGCAGAGACGAAACGCGTCCCCGACTTCATCTTTGACGCACCCCAAGCGATCGTCGGTGCGTACCTGAGCGGGTACTTTAGCGGTGACGGCGCAGTTGATAAGGGATCGCTCCGGGTCACGGCCACAACCGTAAGTGAAGAGCTTCGGGAAGACCTGCTCGCGCTTCTCCGACGACTGAACGTCCACGCGACTGTCGACCGACCGAAGCGTGTCTTACTCCACGAGAAATTCCCCGAGTTCTACGATGAGAGCGACATGCGGCTGACTTCTCAGACGTACGTAATCGCCGTCTCGTCGCAAGATGCCGTTCGATTTTCGGAGATTGCCGGATTCCATCTCTCTCGGAAGGATAACCGGCTGACGGAGAACGTCTCAGCTGTCGATCCCTATGCGTCGACGGTGTCGGACGGTGGATCCGGTGAGTATTCGATCGAGAATGTCGATCAGATCGAGATCGTCAGGAGTGATGTCGAGTACGTGTACTGTCTCACTGTCGAGGAAACGCATTCATTGATAGCAAATGATGTGTCGGTAGAGCAATGTGACGGTGACGAGGATTGCGTCATGCTTCTCATGGACGGACTTCTCAACTTCTCGAAGACTTTCCTTCCGGACCAGCGTGGCGGGCGCATGGACGCGCCGCTCGTGATGTCCTCACGGATCGATCCGTCGGAGATCGACGACGAGGCGCACAACGTCGACATCGCGCGGGAGTACCCTCGCGAGTTCTACGACGCGACGCTGGAGATGGCCGATCCGGAGTCGGTCGAGGAGCTGATCCAGATCGGCGAGGACACGCTCGGGACCGACGAGGAGTACCACGGGTTCGGCCACACCCACGACACGACGGACATCGCAATGGGGCCGGATCTGTCGGCGTACAAGACGCTCGGCGACATGATGGAGAAGATGGACGCCCAGCTGGAGCTGGCCCGGAAGCTCCGCGCGGTCGACGAGACCGACGTGGCCGAGCGCGTGATCGAGTACCACTTCCTGCCGGACATCATCGGGAATCTCCGGGCGTTCTCGCGGCAGGAGACGCGGTGTCTCGACTGCGGCGAGAAGTACCGGCGGATGCCGCTGTCGGGGGAGTGTCGCGAGTGCGGCGGGCGGGTGAACCTCACCGTCCACGAGGGGTCGGTGAACAAGTACGTCGACACCGCCATCGAGGTCGCCGACCGGTTCGGCTGTCGGCCCTACACGAAACAGCGGCTGAAGGTGTTAGACCAGTCGTTAGAGTCGATCTTCGAAGACGACACCAACAAGCAGTCGGGCATCGCGGACTTCATGTGACGCGAGTGGCTCGTCGGGGCGCCTCCGGGGAGCCACCGCCGATCGCCGCGCCTTCGACCGCGATCGCCGCGCTACAGTTCGACCTCGGTCGCCGATTCCACCTCGAACCGCGTCACTTGCGGCTTCCCGGCGAGCAGGTCCGGTAGCGCCGCCGCGAACGCCTGGAAGTGGTCCGTCTGCGTGTGCGCCTCAAACGCCGCCGTGTCCTCGTACCGCTCGAAAAAGCGGAGCGTCGCCCCGTCCTCGACGTCCGTCGCCGCCCGGTACTCGATCATCCCGTCTTCCTCGTTCGATCGGTCGACCAGCGTCTCCGCGTGGTCGAGCGCCTCGTCGAGTCTGTCCGGCTCGATCGGAAACGCGGCGTGTGCCACGATCATCGACGCTGGCTACGACGCGGTCCCGGAAAAAGCCACGCACCTCGCGGGCCGGCGGCGGGCGGTCCGCGCAGTCGCCGCCGGACGCCTCAGCCGTCGTCGCGCGCTTCCTCGACGACCCGCGTGAACTCGCGGGCGGTCTCGGTGATCTCGTCGTAGTCGCCGCGCGCGGCGGCGTCGTAGTCGACGAGCGCGCCGCCCGCGCCGACCGCGAACGCGCCGGCGTCGATGTACTTCGCGGCGTTGTCGGGGCCGACGCCGCCCGTCGGCATCATCGGGATCTGGCCGAGCGGTCCCTTCATCGCGCCGAGGTGGGCCGGTCCGACGGTCTTCGCGGGGAACACTTTCACGAAGTCGGCGCCGGCCTCGTAGCCGCGGATCGCCTCGGTCGGCGTCATCACGCCGGGCGCGCTGACGGCGCCGTAGCGGTTGCACGTCTCGATCACGTCCTCGTGGAGGCTCGGCGACACGACGAACTCCGCGCCGGCCATCAGCGTGGTCCGGGCGGTTTCGCTGTCGAGGACCGTCCCGGTGCCGACGACGACCTCCTCGTCGAAGGAGCCGGCGACCTCGCCGAGCTTCTCGGCCACGTCGGGCGTGTCGGCCGTGATCTCGACTGCGGTGACGCCGCCCTCGCGGAGCGCCTCCGTGATCTCGATCAGCTGGTCGGCCTCGACCCCGCGCAGCACCGCGACGACGCCGCTGTCGACGAGCCGTGAGAGCGTCTCGTTCATACGCCTCCGTTTCCGAGCGATCACTTAAATAGACGCGGATGCGCACGAGGGATCGCTTTCTGATCGACCCCTTCCGATCGTGCTCTGATCGACCCCTTCCGATCGTGCGACCGATCAGCACGAAAACGGCGGTGATCGCGGGTGATCCGGTCGAAACGGCCGAGACGAAACACTACCCTTTTGACCCTCCTTTCGGTAACAAGCGGTATAATGGGCCGACGCAAGAAGATCGTTCAAGAGTGCGAGCGGCTGATGGACAACCCGGAGCACATCCGGAACATCGCCATCGCCGCCCACGTCGACCACGGCAAGACGACGCTCTCCGACAACCTGCTGGCCGGTGCCGGCATGATCTCCGAGGACACCGCGGGCGAGCAGCTCGCGATGGACACCAAGGAGGACGAGCAGGAGCGCGGAATCACCATCGACGCGGCGAACGTTTCGATGACCCACGAGTACGAGGACACCAACCACCTCATCAACCTCATCGACACGCCGGGCCACGTCGACTTCGGTGGGGACGTCACCCGCGCGATGCGCGCCGTCGACGGCGCGCTGGTGGTCGTCGACGCCGTCGAGGGCGCGATGCCCCAGACCGAGACGGTGCTCCGGCAGGCGCTCCGCGAGGGCGTGAAGCCGGCGCTGTTCATCAACAAGGTCGACCGCCTCATCTCCGAGCTTCAGGAGGGACCTCAGGAGATGCAGGAGCGGCTGATGTCGGTCATCGCCGACGTCAACGAGCTCATCCGCGGGATGGCCGAGAACATGGACGACATCCCCGAGGACTGGACCGTCTCCGTCGAGGGCGGGACGGTCGGATTCGGCTCCGCACTGTACAAGTGGGGCGTCTCGATGCCGTCGATGCAGCGGACCGGCATGGACTTCGGCGACATCATGGAGCTCGAACAGAACGACAAGCGCGACGAGCTTCACGAGCGCACGCCGCTTTCGGATGTCGTGCTCGACATGGTCTGTGAGCACTTCCCGAACCCGGTCGACGCCCAGCCCCGTCGTGTCCCGCGCATCTGGCGCGGCGACCCGGACTCCGAGCTCGCCGAGGGGATGCAGCTCGTCGACGAGGACGGCGATGTCGTCTTCATGGTCACCGACATTTCGATGGATCCGCACGCGGGCGAAATCGCGACAGGCCGCGTCTTCTCCGGCACGCTGGAGAAGGGCCAGGAGCTGTACGTCTCCGGGACCGCCGGCAAAAACCGCATCCAGAGCGTCGGGCTCTTCATGGGGTCCGAGCGCGAGGAAGTGGAACACGTCCCGGCCGGGAACATCGCGTCGGTCACCGGCCTGCGCGACGCCATCGCCGGCTCCACCGTCTCCTCCGTCGAGATGACGCCGTTCGAGTCGATCGAGCACATCTCCGAGCCGGTCATCACGAAGTCCGTCGAGGCGCAGAACATGGACGACCTGCCGAAGCTCATCGAGACGCTCCAGCAGGTCGCCAAGGAGGACCCGACGATCCAGATCGAGATCAACGAGGACACGGGCGAGCACCTCATCAGCGGGCAGGGCGAGCTCCACCTCGAAGTGATCACCCAGCGGATCCGCGACAACCAGGGCATCCCGGTCATCACGGGCGAACCGATCGTGGTCTTCCGCGAGCAGCCGCAGGAGGCGTCCCGCGAGGTCGAGGGGCAGTCGCCGAACCGCCACAACAAGTTCTACATCACCGTCGAGCCGATGGACCAGGATATCGTCGACGCCATCCAGCTCGGCGAGGTCTCGATGGACATGCCCGAGCTTGAGCGCCGCGAGGCGCTCCAGGAGGCCGGCATGGACAAGGACACCTCCCAGAACGTGGAGTCGATCCACCGGACCAACATCCTCATCGACGACACGAAGGGGATTCAGCACCTCAACGAGACGATGGAGCTCGTCTTGGAGGGTCTGCAGGAAGCGCTCGACGACGGGCCGCTCGCCGCCGAGCCGGTCCAGGGGTCGCTGTTCCGCCTCCACGACGCGAAGCTCCACGAGGACACCATCCACCGCGGTCCGGCGCAGGTGATTCCCGCGGTCCGCGACGCGGTCCACCGCTCGCTGATCGACGGCGAGGTCCGCCTGCTGGAGCCGATCCAAGACGTCCGGATCGACGTGCCTTCGGAGCACATGGGCGCCGCGTCCGGCGAGATTCAGGGTCGTCGCGGCCGCGTCGACGACATGTACCAGGAGGGCGACCTCATGGTCGTCGAGGGCATCGCGCCCGTCGAGGAGATGATCGGGTTCTCCTCCGACATCCGCTCGGCCACCGAGGGCCGCGCCTCGTGGAACACCGAGAACGCGGGCTTCCGCGTGCTCGTCGACAACCTCCAGCGCGAGAAGATCATGGAGATCCGCGAGCGCAAAGGGATGAAGCTGGAACTGCCGCAGTCGATCGACTACTTCTAAGTCGACGACGCGGTCCGCGGTCGCGGTCGTTTGCGGTTTTGGCGGTCTCCGTCGTTCTCTCGCGTTCTTCGCTCACTTCTGCTTCCCGTCCCATCGATTCAACCTCGCCAGCCCCTGTGCCGTGAGTTCACACGGACGGAAGCGAGGCAACGCCTGCCATCGCCGAAGGCTTATACCTGATCCCCCGACTCCTTTCGGGTATGCAGACGGGCACGACTCCCGCTCGGTGCATCGCGACGGAGCCAGCAAGCGACCGCTCCGCGCCGCCGACAGGACCGTGCCGGACCGCGACCATGGCGTCGGTCGCAGCGACCGTGACTCCGCCGGCGACCGACCGCTCGGGCGTCGGTGGTCCCGACGCCGCGGACGACGCAGCCGACGCCGGCGCGGAGGTGGCGGCGTGAGCGACGCCCGCGACGGCGTGCCCGAGGAAGCGGCGGACGGCGAGGATGCGACCCCCGACGGCGGCCACGCCTCGGCGACGCCGTCGACGCACACCGTGCGGCTCGAACTCGTCGACGAACCGGGACAGCTGCTCGCCGCGCTCCACCCGATCGCCGACAACGGGGGGAACCTCCTCTCGATCTACCACGAGCGGGGGAACAAGACGCCCCGCGGTCGGATTCCGGTCGAGGTCGACTTCGAGGCGACCCCGGAGCGGTTCGAGGGGATCGTCGAGGCCCTCCGGAGCGAGGGCGTGAACGTGATGCAGGCGGGGACGGAGCGGTACGCCGAGGAGGTGACCATCCTGCTGTTCGGTCACCTCATCGACACGGACCTGTCGGACACGCTCTCGCGGATCGAGGCCTGCGAGTCGGCGTCGGTCGCCGATGTCTCGCTGGCGGCGCCGCAGGGGACCGAGGAGTCGTCGAGCGCCCGGCTCCGCCTTGAGGCCCGCGCCGGGGAGACGTCGGCGGCGCTCGCGGCGGTCCGGGAGCTGGCCGCCGAGAAGGACCTGCGGCTTGTCGAGCCGCTCACGGGGGTGGAGGCGTGAGACTCGCCGTCGTCGGCGCCGGCGCGGTCGGGCGCTCCGTCGTCGATCTGGCGAGCGAGTACGGCCACGAGGTCGTCGCGGTCGCGGACTCGTCGAGCGCGGTCGTCGCGGACGGGACGGGCGGCCGGGGCGGGGACGGAAGCCGCGGCGTCGACCCCGACGCGGTCGTCGCCCGGAAGGCGGAACGCGGGATCGTCGGCGACGACGACCCCGAAGACGCGCTGGCGGCCGACTACGACGCCCTCGTGGAGGCGACGCCCACGACGCTGGGCGACGCCGAGCCCGGCTTCTCGCACGTCCGAACCGCGCTGGAGCGCGACCGCCACGCCGTGCTCGCGAACAAGGGGCCGGTCGCGGAGCGGTTCGGCGACCTGCGGGCAGCCGTCGGCGACAGCGACGGCGAGATCCGGTTCGAGGCCACGGTCGGCGGCGCGATCCCGGCCGTGTCGACCGTCGAGGACATCGAACCGGGCCACGTCACGGCGGTCCGGGGCGTGCTCAACGGGACGGCGAACTTCATCCTCACGCGGATGGCCGCGGAGGGGCTCGACTACGACCACGTGCTCGCGGAGGCGCAGGACCTCGGCGTCGCCGAGGCCGACCCCTCCTTCGACGTGGACGGCACCGACGCGGCGCTGAAGTGCGTCATCCTCGCGAACGTGCTCTCGTTCGGCGCGGCAGACGACCCGGCGGACGCCCGGGAGTTCACGCTCGACGACGCCGACGTGGAGGGAATCCGCGACGTGCCCGGTTCGGCGCTCCGACTCGCCGCCGAGGACGGCCGGACGGTCAGGCTCATCGGCGAGGCGACGGGCGAGACGGTCCGGGTCGCACCGCGGCTCGTCCCTGAGAACGGGACGCTCGCGGTCTCCGGGACGCAGAACATCGTCCAGATCGAGACCACCCACGCCGGTCGGCTCAACATCTCCGGACGGGGCGCGGGCGGCCCGGAGACCGCGAGCGCGGTGCTCGGGGACGTGGGTCGGCTGGAGTAGTCGACCCGTCGATCGACGCCTCCCGCCGGTCAACCGCCGCCTCCGTGCGGCGGTGTGGCGTGCCCCGCGTTGTCGAGAATCGCCCGACAGCATCGCGATCGTCTGTGGCCCGTATCGAAACCGTTTTAGTGGAATCTACCGAAACTTACTCACAGAGCGCCTTAGCGCGTGATTACCCCATGAGTGACAAACCGCACCAGAACCTGGCCATCATCGGCCACGTCGACCACGGCAAGAGCACGCTCGTGGGTCGCCTCCTCTTCGAGACGGGGAGCGTCCCCGAGCACGTAATCGAGCAGCACCGCGAGGAAGCCGAAGAGAAGGGCAAGGGCGGCTTCGAGTTCGCCTACGTGATGGACAACCTCGCCGAGGAGCGCGAGCGCGGCGTCACGATCGACATCGCCCACCAGGAGTTCGACACCGACGAGTACTACTTCACCATCGTCGACTGTCCGGGCCACCGTGACTTCGTGAAGAACATGATCACGGGCGCCTCGCAGGCCGACAACGCGGTGCTCGTCGTCGCAGCCGACGACGGCGTCGCGCCCCAGACCCGAGAGCACGTGTTCCTGGCCCGCACGCTGGGTATCAACGAGCTCATTATCGGCGTCAACAAGATGGACCTCGTCGACTACAGCGAGGACTCCTACAAGCAGGTCATCGACGAGGTCGAGGACCTGCTCAACCAGGTCCGCTTCGCGACCGACGACACGACGTTCGTGCCGATCTCGGCGTTCGAGGGCGACAACGTCGCCGAGGCGTCCGAGAACACCGACTGGCACGACGGCCCCACCCTGCTGGAGTCGCTCAACAACCTGCCGGGGGCCGAGCCGCCGACGGACGCGCCGCTCCGCCTGCCGATCCAGGACGTCTACACCATCTCCGGCATCGGGACCGTCCCCGTGGGACGCGTCGAGACCGGGATTCTCAACACCGGCGACAACGTCTCCTTCCAGCCGTCCGACGTGGGCGGCGAAGTGAAGACGGTCGAGATGCACCACGAGGAAGTGCCCAAGGCTGAGCCCGGCGACAACGTCGGGTTCAACGTCCGCGGCATCGGCAAGGACGACATCCGCCGCGGCGACGTCTGTGGTCCGGCCGACGACCCGCCGAGCGTCGCCGAGACGTTCAAGGCGCAGGTCGTCGTCATGCAGCACCCCAGCGTCATCACGGCCGGGTACACGCCCGTCTTCCACGCCCACACAGCGCAGGTCGCCTGTACGATCGAGTCCATCGATCAGAAGATCGACCCGTCCTCGGGCGAGGTCGCCGAGGAGAACCCGGACTTCATCAAGTCCGGCGACGCCGCGGTCGTCACCGTGCGCCCGCAAAAGCCGCTCAGCATCGAGCCGTCCGGCGAGATCCCGGAACTCGGCAGCTTCGCCATCCGCGACATGGGTCAGACCATCGCGGCCGGCAAGGTGCTCGAAGTCAACGAGCGATAATCGATGCAGCAGGCACGCGTCCGCCTCGCCGGCACGAGCCCCGAGGACCTCGACGACATCTGCGACGACGTCCGCGAGATCGCGGACTCGACGGGGGTCGCCCTGTCGGGCCCGATCCCGCTGCCGACGAAGACGCTCGAGATCCCGTCGCGCAAGTCCCCGGACGGTGAGGGGACGGCGACGTGGGAGCACTGGGAGATGCGCGTCCACAAGCGTCTGATCGACATCGACGCCGACGAACGCGCGCTCCGCCAGCTCATGCGCGTCCAAGTGCCGAACGACGTCAGCATCGAGATCGTTCTCGAAGACTGAGCGCTAGGGCGTTTCTCTTTCACCCCTTTCGTTTTTCGACGCGCCCAGCGGAGGCGCAGTCCGGCGGTTCCGGCCGCCTGTTCCGCCCGCGTTTACCGCACGTCGAGCAGCCGCGCGCGTCCGGCGACGAGCCCGCAGAACGCGCCGGTCGCGTGGGCGATCAGCGCGACGCCGGGCGCCGCGGTCGTCGCGGTGAGGAGGATGGCCGCCAGTCCGAACAGCGCGAACTGCGTCCGGGCGGAGAGCCGCAGCCGGTCGAACAGCGTCGCGCTCACGACGTTGCCCGCGAGGAGGTAGCCGCCGAGGGCGAAGACGGCGCCACTCAACCCCAACACGGCCGGCGACGGGCCGAGCAGTCCGCCGAGCGTCACCTGCGCGATCCCGGCGAGCGACCCCGTTCCGGCCACGAACGCGTGGAACCGGACGCGGGTGGTCCGGCGCTCGACGAGCGGGCCGACGAGGAGCAGCGCGAGCGCGTTCGCCAGCAGGTGACCGATCGACCCGTGCGCGTACACGCTGGTGACGACCGTCCACGGCGCGACGGTAACCGGCGTCGACAGCGCGACGATCCCGGCGAGGTCGACGACGCGCAGCGCGAGCTGTGCGGTTCCGACGAGGAGGGCGACGGCGAGCGTCTCGAACGTGGCGCGCATCGCAGGGTCGTTCGCGCCGGAGCGAGTTAAAGCCGAACCCGGCGGTCAGATCACGCCGTCCGGGTCGTTGTTCGGGCGCCGACGGAGCGATACGGACCGTCAGCCTTTTGTTCTTTAGGTTGGCCTAAATCAACGTATGCACGCCGAACGCACCCTCGAACGCCGTCGAACGACAACAGGCCGATGACTGGCGGCGGCGTTCGAGATCGGGTCCGAGGCCGCCTCTCGCGGGAGCGGCTCACGGTCGTCGGGACGGTCGTCGTTCTCGCGGTCGGCGTCGCCGTCACGGTTCGAACCCTCGACGCCGACGCGGTCGTCGAAGCGGTGACGGCGGCGGACCCGACGCTTCTCGGCGCCGCGCTCGTGATCTACGTCTTCTCGTGGCCGGTCCGCGGCCGCCGGTACGGCGACGTGCTCGCGGCGATGGGCCGTCGGTGTCGGGTCGGGTTCCTCACGGCGACGGTGTTCGCGAGCCAGACCGCGAACCTCGTGATCCCGGCGCGGGCCGGCGACGGGGTTCGCGCGTATCTGCTCAAGGTGCGTCGGGACGTTCCGTACCCGGCGGGCGTCGCGTCGCTGGCGGTCGAGCGCGCGTTCGACCTCGTGACTATCGGCGTCCTCGGAGGCGTCGCGCTCGGGGTCCTGCTCCTGACCGGTCGGTCGCCCGGGTCGGGCGAGTCGGTCGGCGCCGTCGCGCCGTCGACCGCCCTCGCGGCCGCGGCCGGCATCGCCGCCGTCGCCGGGATTCTCTCGGCCGCGGCCGTCGCGGTCGCCCGGAGCGACCGGCGGTTCGGCCCCGCGCTCCGCGCCCGAGTCGCCCGGCCGCGTCTCTCGCGGGCCGTCGACGCCGCCGTCCGGTTCGGCTCGTCGGTTCGGGTCGTCGCCGCCGACCCCCGACGCCTCGGTGCGGTGTTCCTCTGGAGCGCCGTCGTCTGGGCGCTCGACGTCCTCACGG
This sequence comes from Halorubrum amylolyticum, assembly GCF_004114995.1. Classification (GTDB taxonomy): domain Archaea; phylum Halobacteriota; class Halobacteria; order Halobacteriales; family Haloferacaceae; genus Halorubrum; species Halorubrum amylolyticum. The sequence continues at coordinate 4,326 of NZ_SDJP01000042.1, read as the reverse complement.
CCGTCCTCGTGCTCGCCGCGCTCACGGGCGGAGTGGGGGGGTTCGTCCCGACGCCGACGCTGCTCGTCGTCGGGACGCTCGCGGTCAGCGTCGGCAACCTCGCGAAGGTGCTCCCGCTCTCGCAGGGCGGGATCGGGCTGTACGAGGCGGCGTTCACCGGACTCGTCGTGAGCGCGACGGGGCTGCCCGTCGAGACGGCGCTCGCGGCGGCGATCCTCGACCACGCGCTGAAGAACGCCGTCACGCTGGGCGGCGGCGGGGTCGCCGCGCTCGCGCCCGGCCTCTCGCCGACGGCCGGCCCCGCGGGAGACGGAGAGGCGACCCCTTCGGTACAGACCGACGGGGGGAGCGTCGTCGGGAAGTCTGACGGCGGGAACGCCGCCGACGGTTCGCCGGCGAACCCCGACGGCGAGGACGAGTCGTCGAGCCCCGGACCGTCAAACCTTTAGGCAAGCCTAAAAACATCGGCGTATGGAAGAACGCCGCGCAGCAGACGCGAGCGGGGACATCTGTGTGATCGTCCCCACGATCCGCGAGTACGAGTGTCTCCGCGAGTACGTCGCGAACGCCCGGGAGCACGGGTTCGACGTCTCCCGGCTCCACTTCGTGCTCGTCACCGAGGACTTCTGTGATGTCGAGGAGATGCGCGCCATGCTCGACGACCTCGACGTCTCGGGCGAGGTGTTCGACGGCAGCCGCCGCGAGGAGTGGTACGAGGCCAACGATATCGCGGAGTACGGCCACGTCGTCCCGGCCGCGAGCCACGCCGAGACGAGCTTCGGGCTCCTCTACATGTGGGTCGACGACTCCTTCGAGTACGGGATCTTCATCGACGACGACACGCTCCCGCACGACGACGAGGACTACTTCGGCCGCCACATGGAGAACCTCGCGTTCGAGGGCGCGATCGAGTCCGTCAGCTCCGACGAGCACTGGGTCAACGTCCTCTACCGGAACGCCGACGAGCACGGGCTCTACCCCCGCGGCTACCCGTACTCGGCGATGGACGAGACGGTCGAGACCGACGCGGTCGAGATCGAGTCCGGGGAGGTCGTCGCCTCGCAGGGCCTGTGGACGAACGTACCCGACCTCGACGCGGTCCGAATCCTGATGGACGGCGACTTGGAGGGGCAGGCGCAGACCCGGACGACCGCCGACGACTTCGGGAGCGACTTCGTCGCCGCCCGCGGCAACTACCTCACGGTCTGCTCGATGAACCTCGCGTTCCGCCGCGAGGTGATCCCGGCGTTCTACCAGCTCCCGATGGACGACAATGAGTGGGGGGTGGGGCGGTTCGACGACATCTGGTCGGGCGTATTCTTAAAGCGCGCCTGCGACGTGCTCGGCAAGCGGATCTACAACGGCGGCCCGCTGTGCGAGCACAACAAGGCGGCCCGCTCGACGTTCGACGACCTCCACAACGAGGTCGCCGGACTGGAGCTCAACGAGCACCTCTGGGGGCTCATTGACGACGCGGGCGCCGAGGCCGACGACTACGCCGCCGTCTACGACGCGATGGCCGACCGGCTCGCCGACGGCGAGTTCGACGAGTACCGAAACGGCGCGTTCTTCACCCACGTCGGCGAACACATGCGCGACTGGCTCGACTGCCTCGACGCGCTCCGTCGGACGCCGGCGCCCGCGGACGACTGAACCGACACCACTAAGACCATTTAGGGTAGCCTAAAACACATGACGGAACACGGACGAGACGAGGACGGCGTCGACCGACGGCGGTTCCTGGCGGCGGCCGGGGGCGTCGGCGTCGTCGGCCTCGCCGGGTGTATGGGCGACGGTAACGACGGCGAGGAAGGCAACGTCAGCGACGGCGGCGACGGCGGCGCCGAGTCGTCGATCGGACAGATCGGTTCCGGACGCGAGGGGCGCGGGGCCCCCGGCGGCACGCCGATGGCCGAGATGCCCGACCTGGCGGGCGAGCTCACGGTCTACTCCGGCCGCGGCGAGTTCCTCGTCGGCGAACTCGTCGGGTACATCGATGACCTGTACGACGACTTCGACCTGACGATCCGGTACGGCGGCGCCACCGACCTCGTGAACCAGATCGCCAACGAGGGCGAGGGGTCGCCGGCCGACGTGTTCTACTCCGTCAACGCGGGCTCGCTCGGCGCCTTGGCCGATCAGGGCCGCACGCAGGCGCTTTCCTCGGCGGTCACCGACATGGTCCGGTCGGAGTTCACCACCGAGCAGTGGATCGGCACGTCTGGCCGTGCGCGCACCGTCCCGTACAACACCGAGGCGTTCTCCGACGACGAGCTCTCCGACGACATCATGGCGTACCCCGAAGAGTTCGACGGCGACCTCGGGTGGGCGCCCTCCTACGGCTCCTGTCAGGCGTTCGTCACCGCAATGCGGCTCATCGAGGGCGAGGAGGCCACCCGCGAGTGGCTCGAAGCCGTCGTCGAGTCGGGTATCACCCCGTACAACAACGAGTTCGCCGCCTGTCAGGGGATCGCCGACGGCGAGATCGACGCGGCGTTCACGAACCACTACTACATCCAGCGCGTCCTCGACGGCAACCCCGACGCCTCGATCGCCACCGCGTTCACCAGCGGCGACGCTGGCGCGGTGTTCAACGTCGCCGGCGCCGCGGTCGTGGACACGGCGAGCGACGCGACGCTCGCGGAGAACTTCGTCCGCCACCTGCTGTCGGCCGAGGCGCAGGACTACTTCGCCCGGTCGACGTTCGAGTACCCCCTCATCCCCGACGTCGAGCCGGTCGGCGACCTGCCGTCGATCGACGAGCTCGACGTCCCCGACATCGACCTGACGGATCTGTCCGACCTCGAAACGACCATCGACCTCATGCGCGAGGCCGGCGTCGAGGTCTAGGTCTCTCTCCCGTCGATCCATCTCCGTGTCGTCTCCCTCAGGCCCCAGCGGCTTTCGTCGTCTCCGCCGGTTGGTGCGCCGGCTCGCGAGCCGCGGCCGCGCCCGGATCGCCCGCGCGGACCGCCTCACGCTCGCGGCCGCCCTCGTCGCCGTCGCGACCGGCGTCCTCACGTTCGTCATCGCCGCGACGGTCTTCGCGCGCCATTCCGTCAACCACGACGAAGGGGTGTACCTCACGCAGGCCGCGCTGCTGCTCTCCGGGCAACTGGAGATCCACGCGGGCGAGCTCGCCGACGCCGTCCACCCGTGGTTCTTCATCGAGGACGGCGGCCGGCTCTATCCGAAGTACAACCCCGTCCCCGCCGCGATGTACGCGGTCTCGATGTGGCTGTTCGGCGAGCCGCGGGTGACGCTCGCGGTCGTCGCCGCCGGCAACGCGGCGCTCGTGTCCCTGCTCGGCGCGACCGTCTTCGACCGACGCGTCGGCCTCGCGGCCGCCGTCTGCTTCGCGGCCTCGCCGCTGGCGCTCGTCACCTCCTCGGTGTTCCTCCCGTACGCGCCGACGACGTTCCTGAACCTGCTGTTCGCGGTCGCGTACCTCCGGAGCGTCCGCGACCGGTCGCTCGCGCTCGCCGGGCTCGCGGGCGTCGCGATCGGGCTCGCCTTCTTCGCCCGGCCGTTCACGGCGGTCCTGTTCGCGGCGCCGTTCATCCTGCACGCGCTCGGTCGGGTCGCCGCCGCGGTTCTGGACGCCGGAATTCCACCGCTCCCGCTCCCCGGCTCGGTCCGTCGCCACGGGCTCACGGCGCTTTTCGGCACCCTCTTCGTCGGCGTCACCCTCGCGTACAACCTCCGGATGACCGGTTCCCCGCTGACCTTTCCGTACGAGGCGTTCGCGCCGATGGACGGCCCCGGCTTCGGCGAGCGCCAGATCCTCGGCCACACCGAGGAGTACACGCCGGAACTGGCGCTCCGCTCGAACGGGTACGCGCTGTGGTACCTCGCGACGCGCTGGATCGTCGCCGGGCCGCTCGGCACGCTGCTCGCGCTCGCGGGCGGCGGGCTGGCCGCGAGGCGGTGGCTGTCGGGACGGCGCGCGGTCGGGGTCGCCGACGGGAGCGGTGACGGCGATGCCGGCCGCGACAACGGCGACGGCGTGACCGCCGGCCGCCGCTTCGAGCGCACCGCCGGGCTCCTGCTCTCCGGCGTCGTCGGCTCCGTCGTCGTCGGAAACCTCTTCTTCTGGGGGACGAACAACCTCCTCGCGACGTTCTCGGACCCGACCGACGGGCTGGTCGCCGGCTTCGGGCCGTTCTACCACTTCGATCTCCTCGTCCCGCTGTCGATCTTCGGCGGCGTCGCCGTCATCGCCGGCGGGCGGGGGCTCTCCCGGCTCCGCGCGCGGCTCGCCGCTCGGGGCGCCCCGCGGACGGGGCGCGCGGCGGTCGTCGCGATCGCGGCGCTCGCGCTCCTCGG
>NZ_SDJP01000041.1 GCF_004114995.1 Halorubrum amylolyticum | reverse complement strand
CGTGTTTTCGAGCGAGTGTCAGGGTCTTCTGGGCCTTCTCCTTCTTGTACTCGTTCGCACTTTGTGACTCCTCCTCAGTGTCTGGGACTGATGGAACGAGGCCTTCCGTGAGGACATCGTTGTCGAGAGCAACTTCCCGGATACCAGCAACCGTCCGATTCAGGCTTTTTTGAGTGTCCTCGCTGAACTGCGCGTGCGCGTACGAAAGCTCTTGTTGAGTGGGCGTATCTGAGAGATCGGTAATATCGAGATGGAAGCTCTTGACTAAGCTCGGCTCCCGGCCAAGTCGTTGCGCTAATTCGTTCTGGGAGATACCGCGAATCCCCTTAAACAAGAGCGTACGGAACATCTCGTCAGTTCCAAAGTCAACGCGATTCTGATCGCGGGCATCCTCGAGATTGGCGACGGGAATTGAGAGTTTCCGGATGACATCCCAGAGATGGTCTTCACGCTCACAGAGCGTCTCCGCGTGAACAATGATTGACTCAGCGACAGCCGACGGGTCACTCGTCATTGAGCCACCTCCTAGACGAACTGCTCTGTTTTTGGGCTGTATTCGACCAGATACTGAAGTAATACTGTGTAGACGTGTCTGTTGAGTGAGGAAAAATATCAGTATAGAATAGAGTGAAAATAGATCCGGTCATTGGCGTCAGTTATCTGCTCTTGACTTGCATTGGGAGACATATGAAGGGATATGCGTACTATACTTGGAGAATTGGTTGTAGCCATAATTCGGTATAAGTCAAGAATCAGTTTGAATCAAATACCACTTGGGTTTATAGTGATAGGGCGAGAACAGGGAGGTACGATGGGCTTAGACGAACTCGAGTCGTTTCTTCGGAAGAAGGGAGCGGCGGAACTCATCACGGAGATCGGGACGGGAACAGCGACGTTCAACGCACTCGTCGACGCGGTTTCGGTAAGTGGATCGACAGTGTCCTCACGGCTCTCGGAAGGTGTTGAGCGCGACGTGTTCACGGTGAGTCACAGGCCGACCGAGCATGGGACAGAGAAGCGGTATGAGCTCACGATCCTCGGGCGTCGCGTGTATGATTGGGCAGTACAGACGGAATTCGAGCGGAAGGCCCGAGAGCTCCGGCGGATTCGGCAGGAACGTGAGACGGCGTTCGAACAGCTGGTTGGGAAAATCAATCGGGATATGGAGATTCGCAAAATGGTAGTCGACGTAGATCCAATGGTGGATGAGGACGTAGAGCTGCCTGAGGGTACGTCTGTCGTGCAGAAAGAGCCGTCAGAGGAAGCACTCCGTGAAGCTCATTTCGAACGGATGGAAGAATCCCTCGAGCCCATTACAGACGACCAATCCGAAGAGAATAGTGAGTGAAGACAAACTCCTGAACGCTAAGTACAGACGGCCTTCCTATTGTTCGATAAAGGACGAGACTTCGCCGACAACCCCCGTTCGCTGATTCCGATGGGCGAGCGCGACAGCGTCTGACTCCTTGACTTCAACTATGCGTACAATCTCTTCTGCGCGTACTCCGACGCCGACGAATGCTCGGTCGTCTCCTTCGAGAACACCTTGACGGGCACATCGAAGCGGACGAACGCTATGCGGAGTAACACCTAACTCCCCGCCCGAAAGACCTCCGCGTATGAACCGCGAACGCACCATTCGCGCCCTCCCACGCGTTCTCGCCGCCCTCGCCCTGCTCGTCCCGTTCGCCGCTGTTCTCCCCAGCATCGAACCTCCACCCGCGACTGCCATCCTTCTCAGCCCCCTCGTTCTCGTCGCCGCCGTCCTCGCGCGCGCCGGTGTCACCCGCGACCCCGTTGACATCATCCTCGCCACCGTCACCGCGCCCTGTATCCTCGCCGTCGCCTACGCCCTCTACGAACACCTCGCCCTCACCCCCGGCGTCGTCTGGGGCCCGCTCTTCGTCGCCCTCGCCACAGCTCTCCTCGCCCTCGCCGTCCTTTCTGACGCCGCCATCGAACGACTCACTGGCACACAGACGGCTTAACCGCAGGCAACACGGTTTCTTTATTCAGAATGATGGGAGGAACGGCTGGTCGATACGCAACCGAATGTAGCACGACTCCAAGTCCTATCTGACATCCGTAATATATTTCAAAAGGTTTGGCTCTGTTGAAATCCCCTTCTTCAGAGATATTCTTGTCTGAAACAGCTGGTCGCTGAAGAGTGCGAAAAGAACAAACTGTTTCTCCTTGGAATGTAACTCTCTCAACGTGATCGATCAGGAGTTACGGAGGAACCTCTGTAGGGTAGGAATCATCGTTGTTGCTTTCTTCGGAGCAGTTTTTCTTTTCGTCTACCTCAATTCGTATTTCCTCAGCTCCCTGTTCTCGTTAGTCGCCGTCGCTGGTGTGTTCCTGCTCTTGAATCTTCAGAAGGCGTACTCAGTCATTATGATCGTCGTTGGAGTTCTCGCACTTGCGTTCGCCGTTCTCGGCTATCTGAATCTCGGTCTCGTAAATATGCCCGTTCTGTATGCCCTCCTCGCAGTACTGGGAATCGTTCGTGGCGGTCAGGCGTATCGAGCAACGGAATAACTGTATTGACTGTCGTCGGATCAGAATGTCTCTCCCGTGAAGGGTTTCAATAGAGTCAGTGCGGTTCGAGCAACGAGCAGCAAACCGAGTACGCTGCCGACCACGAGCGCAACCAGCGGGGCAAGCACCACACCGCCCGCGTCAGCGATGGTGAGGACGTACACGCTCCCGACCACCCACCAGAGCGTGTAGCCGGCGAGCCCGCCGAAGACGAGTGACGTTCCAATCCGTCGGAGGCTCGTATCGTCACCTTGCGCCCGGTTATCGGAGCCGACATACGCCGAGGCAAGTCGCACGCCGTGTCGTACTACGCGAGCAAGTACTGACACTGCGAGGAGCCCCGGAACGAGAAGTGTTCCAGGGATAAACACGGTGTCGATGAGCGTCGCGACGATCCCACCGTCGAACACGAATCCGGGCTCAATCACCCAAACGGCGGCAAGTATCACGGTCAGCACGGCGAGTATCGGCTCCACCGTCCGTCGGCGAGCTGATGGCGAGAACAACGTCCGTGTCATCTATCCATCTCACGGAAACCGTGATAGCGACTACAGAATCTTGATTGGAGAGCATTCTCAAGAGAGCCCAGAACCTCTACCCTTTGAGTTTGACGTTTCTGTGGTAGATTCCTAGTAGTTGCCATAGAGTGTAGTCTTCATAGCTTTACAATAGGTTTGACCACTACTCAAACGGTTATTTGAGCGCCCGGGGGTTTCTTTCCATATTACCTACAAAGTCTAGTATGGATCTCGCCGGTCGGATCGTGCGTCGGTTCCGGAGTGGCCCTGACGAGCCGGTGATCGCTGGTCTCGAAGACGAAGATGCTGACCAACTGTTTGATGCACTGGGTTCTGAAATGTCACGGGCCGTGTTAGCAGCATGTTACGAGGACGGACAAACCCGATCGGAGCTGGCAGACGAGCTAGAAACGAGCATCCAAAACATCAGCTATCACGTTGACAAACTCGAATCTGCGGGGTTACTTGAGCCAGCCGAAACACGCTATGGAGCGAACGGTAGTGAGGTTCTCGTCTACGAGCCATCGAAACAGGCAGTTATTATCGCGGCGGGAGAGACCAATTTCGTTGATCGGCTCTCTGAGGCGGTAGATAAACTGTTCGCACCCGTCGCACTTGCAGGGCTTCTGTCACTAATCGTTGGTATACTCGTACGCGGTCCTGCACCAGTTGGAATGATGGGTGGTGGTGGAACAGTAACTGGGCCCACGGGAACGCAAGCAGGACTCGTAACTGCAATTGCAACGTTTATTTTGTCGATATTCGTCATACTTGTAGCAGCTCAGAGGGGTGTATTCGATAGTGGCAGCGCCGTCAGCCGGACGGGTTTGATGCGAAAGTTTCTCGGACGGAGTGTAACCGGAACCCGACGAGACGCTATTTTGATCACCGCTATCGTGTTCGGGACGTTTCTGACGCTTGATCTGATCGCAACCGGTACTGCACACCAACTGACGGTAGTCGCGTGGCTTGCGATTCAACTGATGATTCCTGGAGGGGTCGTGCTGGCTGCTGTATTAGCATACTCGAACGATGGCTTATTCGTGAGTTGGGGGGCTGCGAGCGCGCCCGTCGTTGGTATATGGGCCTACATCGTCGGCGGCGATCTCGCAAGAGGTGGTTTTGAGCCGATTTTGATCGCACTCGGACCGGTTATTGTTATGCTGGTTACTGCACCAGTCGGATCGATCGCCTTTCTCATCGGTCAAACAACCGCTAAACGTTTTCAAGAGGCGGATCACGAGTCGCTCTCAAGCCAAGCCATCGGGCTCCTGGTAGCACACCCGATCATGGCCGGTGCGATTACAGTCGTCTATTTCGCACTAGTTCGGTGACTGATTAAGAATAGAGATTTCGCTGAAACGCTATCTATCTGATATTCTTTCAACTGGAACATCCGGTAGGTAGGCATCCCTCAGCGACCAGCCGTTTCAGACAAGAATACGTCGGAAGAACAGGAGTTCAACAGAGCCACGACAATCGATACCGGTCAATTTATTCAGAATCTCACAGACGTCCTATTATGCCCTACACTCCATTCCATCTTGGACCCGTCCTCCTTCTTGGTGTCCTGCTCTATCAGTGGGTAGATCTCCCGACCCTCTTAGTGAGCAGTATCATCATCGACATTCGTGCTGCCCTCGTGGTGTTCGGGCCGCTTGAACCACCAATCTACGGAGTCCTAACCACATTTGCTGGCGGAACAGTTATCGCAATTATAGTCACTGCTGTCGTCTCCTCGCTTTCCAATTCGATCGACCGATGGCTTGATCGTGGGCGTTTGACTGATCGTATTTCTCGTGGTGGAATATTTGCTGGGAGTATTCTCGGTGTCTATTCGCACGTGGTTCTTGACTCGATACTGTATACAGACGCCCGCCCGTTCTATCCGGTCCCCTGGAACCCGTTCTTCGTCGATGGCGTAAAATTCATTCCTGTCTACGTCGGTTGCACTCTCAGTGGCATTCTCGGAATCATCGCCTTTGCTATGAAATACCGCAGCAAATCCTAGCTCAAGAACCCGTAACTAGAATACTACTCGATATACCTAACGGCAGTTCTACTACGAACCTTATCTTCAGGGTGTCATAGAACAGTTGGCACATCCATCTTCTGACCTCCTGAACCGCTCAATGCAGGTAGCTGACCTACCGAGAATACGTTAAATTACTCACTACCTGTCAAAATAGCCGTGCGGGACATAGAATCTAAGTCTGGCAGTTCTCGTAATTGGCTTATTCAACCTGTTTTTGCTTAGAATTTATTCTTCTTTCATGGTATTTCTTAAATAGATACAGCAGAATTCCGATGGAGGATATAAACAATCCTATAGGAATAATCCAAATACTAGTTAGTAGGGACAAAAGAAGAGATAAAAATATAAGCAAGATACCAACCGCAACAATATCTTTTGGCTCCATAATTTATGTTGAATGCCCAACTCCATAAATCGTAGCTTCACTATCCGCGCTGTAGATCTCGCACGGATATCGTAACGTTCCTCGAACTGGCAGAAATATCCGTGGTTAATACGTACTCTTCAGCGCTAGCAGCTTCAGACGAGAATGTGTCTGGAGAATCGGGTTTCAACAGAACAATAAACGGAGGTGCGTGGTTACGTTGGAATTTCTGAGTCGATGAATCTCTGACCTGCGTATCCAAGGATGAAGCCAAGAACACCAAGCGGAACACCAAACGCTAGCCCCCATCCGATGCCGAGTATGAGTGTTTCACCAACTCCCGGGTTGCCGATTTGACCCTCTCCAATAATGTGGATGAAGAGCGCAGTCACGGGGGCGATACATAGCAAGAGACTCGCTACGAGGCTTCGGTTCTGATACGCCTGCCACGCAGACAACAGAACCAGTATTCCTGCGGCCCCGTAGACAATCACTCGCCCCGGAATGAGCGCATAAACCGTCTGGTAGTAGTCGAATAGATAGAAGGTGAAGATGACGATGAAGAGGCTAGCAGCTAGTACTCCCCACCGTTTAGTCAAATCGAGATCATCACCGACGAGGAACGCTCCGATTCGGTTCTGAGTCTCTACCATATCGTACCATTCGCTTACATTTCTCATCAAGCTTTCGCCGAGATTACGTCTCTCTTCTTTCATCTTGTGAGCAATACAGGAGACTCAAGAGTCGCTCAGTACAAATAACATATTTACTACGGCCGAATGTAGTCGGATATGTGAAACGCCGCCACGCCCTCCTCGCCGCGACCACCGTGTTGTCCGGGTTCTCCGGCTGTATCACCCCGTTCACGTCCAGCGGATCCCTCAGGGAGGTGAGCGTCGAACTTCGGAATGCGGACGACGGAGCGCGGACGTTCCACCTCGCGCTCGAAACCGAAGCCGGCATGCTGGAGTGGGACTCACACCGTGTCGACGCGGGCGTCGACGAGCTAGTGACGATGGCTCCGGACGAAGATGTCTCCCCGGTCGCGTTACACGGAGTCGTCGAGGATTTCGCAGGGAGCGTCGATATGTTAGGTGTTGATGACCTCGACGAGAACTACTGTCTCCAATTCCATTTCTGGTACTCGCATCCAAGCGACGAACGACCGCAGTTGGCGCAGGTCGCCGACATCGAATGCTAACCGTGAACCCATTCTGCCGATAGATTCACAAGCGCGATCTTACGGTTGATTCAGCCGCACAATCTCCCATAGATCGGTCAGTACAGAAGAATTAGCATTCACCCAGTTCGATAATAGAGTGGTCAGAATGATATGTAAAACAAATGTATAAGTGGCGCTATTATGAACTCATTTGTGTGGAACTTCAAAAAATAGCCCTTTGGTGTGCGGCCGTCACAGTGGTTTTATTCCTGATAGCTACGGGGGGTTCATTTATAGGGAGGATTGTATTAATTCCCACTGTCGGTGCTGGTTGGTTTGTGTTTAAGCCTGTCCCAGAAGATAAGAGAATAGCGGTGGTGACAATCGCTATTGTTGGGGCGCTCATTGCAGGTTATATCGCCCCGCTTGGAATTGAGGAGTTAGGTCGATACTTAGAGCTACGTGATCAGTTAGTGATTGGGTTGATTGTACTTGCCCTAACTGTTTCTCTAGGTACATCATTAGAGGCAATTAGGCGAATTACATCCGTAGAATAACGTAGAACTATGAGCTGGAATATTCCCGATTTTCTTGAAAAGAAAGGTGAAGACCGTCCAACCGTAGATCTTCTACTCCTTGCGATCGGATTAGCGGTGTTCAGTGGCCTTTCGTTTTGGGTAGCGTTCCTCACTCAACTGGCGGGACCGGCCGTTGAAAATGGAATCAACCCTCAAAGAATTGCTGGTTTACAATGGAGTGCCGTAGGAATCGTCCTTGGTGTCTTGGCAGTCTTCGTGTATCAACGGCGGCCTATCGGCTGGTACGGAACGTTTGCAGCGGCGATGGTTGGGGTGATTCAGGCTGTAAGAGTAGGTGTTGCATCTGGCGCGTTTTGGATTCCAATTATGTACCTGATCATTCCATTGGTTGTAGCTACTCTCTTACTGTTCCGCCGTGACAGATTTCTTGATCAGTAGATACGCAGCTCTCATCGACCGGCTGTTTCAGGCGAGAATATATCTGAAGAATGGGATTTCAACAGAGCCCACAATCATTAATGCGATGCTCTTTCATAAATAACGCATGGCTGAACAGAGTACAGTAGATTTCATTGAAGAGTGGCAAACAGGTGCGTTCTTAATCGTTCTCTCCGTTGTTGTCGGCGCTTTATCGGTGATTGGACTTAATTCCGTTCTGCCTTCAGCTCCTGTTGCGATACTAGCTGTGTTCCTTGTTGGGACCATAGTAGCTTTCGTCGGCTCGTCGTTCATCATATACGGTCGATAAGCGCTCTTCAGCGACCCGCTGTTTCAGATGAAAATGTGTCTGAAGAATAGGATTTCAATAGAGCCACCTATTGAGTAGTCAAATTTAGAATCACCGAAATACATATGTGGATAACGAGACGACAGTATTCTATGCAGTCCCCAAACTCAAATCTCCTCCGGGCCGTGTATAGCCAATACGGTCCCACAACGGACCGCAACGACATCGTTGCAGGATATGCAGCAGTAATCGGAGCGATCTCGGTGTCGGCACTATACATCACGTCAGTCTGGCTCGTTGAGTCAGGAGTTTTCGACCTCAACTGGTCACCGTACTTTGCGGCCCTTGAGTTCAACTGGGTCGTCTACTCTGCAACGCTTGGGCTGGCCTTTGCCGTGCCGGCGGCGTTTTTCGTGGGAGCGGTCGGCTGGCGGATTTTCCCGACCCAAACCACGTTTAGCGGTGCTTTGAAGGGTACCATTGGCGCTGTAGCTACGTACCTCGTTGCTTTTGTACCAATCGCGGCGGTTGTCTTCGTGCTCGAAATTGCGAGTTCAGAGCCAGCAGGGGTCGGTATTGTATTAGCGAATGCGCTTGAGCTGTCCGGCATCTTTGTCGCCGTCGGATTCATACTCACGTGGTGGCTCGCAATTCCTGTGGGCTGTCTCGTGGGAGTAGTATACACAGCCCGCCGTCAGACTGCGACTTGAACCGCGTACCATCGTAACCGACTCTGTGGCTCTGTTCAAACCCTTAGAAAGTGATAGATTCTGCCTCGGTTGTGGTCAGTACAGTTGATTCAAGAATCCTCAACAGCAACGCCGAACCCAAGAGTCGTGAGGATAATTCCGATGGGGACATAGAGAATGATGTCCGTAAGAATCAACCCAAGTTCAGCCGCAAGACGGTGTATTCCGGGTACTGAGACGAACGTCCCGAACAGGGTGATACCCACCAAACACAGTGCGCCGATACCAACAATCTGATCGTAGGCCCGCACCTTCTCGGGTCGTCCCGAGACGGCGACAACAAGACCGAGGAGCCCAATCCCAAGATGTAAGATGTCCAATGCGAAGCTCTCTCCGACCCACGGTGTGGTTGAGAGCGCACCTAGCGGAAGAAACCGTCCGGCTGAGAGGAGTACCAATATCGCTCCAACGAGACCGGTACCGACTACGTGAGGTATGACGGTCCTTCCGACAGGAGTTTGGGACGATTGACGATCACGACCTCTAGTTCCTGTTTGTAATTGATGAGCAGTGAGAACCCAACCGGTGCCATATGGGATTCCGACGAAAACTGCCCAAGCTACAGAGGGTACTTCGGATCTCAAAGACGGGAAGAACACCATTCCGAGAAGGGAAAGTACACCGAGTCCGAGAGCCACCGCCGCCGGGCGCGAGATGAGGCCAGCATTTCGGAGACCGAGCGCAAGCAATCCTGACCCGAGCGCGAGAGAGACTGACCCCGCGACGAACGGGACGGCGAGGATGAACAGGAGCGCAAACAGCGGTGGCAGCACCGCGTAGGCGAGAACAACGAGTCCCAAGAGCGATATACCGACAGCGGTCAGCAGAACGCCTGCCCTTCCTGAACTCCCGTAGGTGTCTCCGTATGAGCGGTAGATTTCGATCAGTCCGAATCCGAGCAACACTGGCACCACGACAGCAAGGCCGATATACTCCTGTGCAGCCTCGTTGAGGCCCAGAACAAGAGGGATTAACACTCCACCGAGCATCGCTAAAGTGAGACGACGGTGCCCGGATAGCGCGAACATATTGTTTGATCGAAGTGGAGTTCGGATTAAATGCCTTGTGTGACTTCAAATGAATAATGTCCGGCCGAAAAACAGTTTGGTCTTTACGCAGACGTGTTGCGAAGATAGGGAATAATGCACAGGTTCGACCCCGACTACTCACCAAACTGAGTGCTCTTGCGTCCCCCTGCTCACCAGTGAATAGCCCACTAGTCTGTCGAATTTTCATTCTTCAGACAGATTCTCGTGCGAAACAGACATTCGATGAAAACTGCCCCAAGACATATTATGATGCTCAGGGAGAAATTTGCGTATGAAACGTCGGACTGTCCTCGCTGGCGCTTCCCTCTTCGCCACGTCAACTGGGGCCGGGTGTCTCAGTAACTCCCCTAATAATACACCATCCGACGTTGATGCTGACCTATTGCATATCGTCGGCGATGCTTATCGCCCCGCACGATACGACCCACGAGAATTGGATGCACCCCGATACCGATCAGTAACCGACATGGAGACTGCTCTGGAGGTACTCCAGACTGAAGCATGGAGCAAAGACGATAGAAACCCACCGGAGAACGTCACCACCCGACACGGAGAAATCGACGGGATCGAGGATTTTATCGAGAACACGGACTTCAGCGATGATTATATCGTCATCGTAGCTGATGGATACTATTCCAGTCAGCATTGGTTCGAGGTTGCCAGTATCGACCGAGACGACGATGCTCTCATGATCAATATAACCGTTGAGTCAGAAGATCAAACCGTTGACGACGCACACGCCCATACAGGTCTAATTCGGATTCAAGATGAGACAGCCGCAGCTCCAGAAACCCTTTCAGTTTCAGTTGACGGAGTTTCCGCCGAGCAGTTCGGTGACTGAGTGACCTGTAATGAGCGGTTGTAGATGAGATGACATCAACTGAAGAGGATTTAAACAGAGCCGACACCTCCATCAATTCCATTCAAGACACCTGTGCTTCGGAGGGATACACGACAAGACCATATGTCAGCGAGAAAACGACCTGCCCGAGCGGGATTGCTCCCAATATTAAAACGCCGACTGCGACGGCCCACTTTTTCCCATCAGAGAGTGACATCTGTGAGTTCGTCAAACTGCGCATCACGAGGTACGGATACGCAAGCGTGACCACGACGAAATATCCCAACGAGGCGCGGAAGATCTCCTTTTGAAAGTACTGCGGGTCCTGTGCGATCGGTGTGAGCGCTAACAGTAGCGCCGAGAGAAGAATCGTTGTAATCGGGAGAAATAGCCACAGATCATACCGATTCATCTAATAAGAAAATGTGTGCCAGAACAATAAAAATACGGCAGACCACCAGAATAGTATTCAAATTTGGGGCTCTGTTGAAACCTCTAATAGGTGAAATATTCTGATCCCATTTCGGTCAGTACAGCACGTACGCTGGGCAATTGCTCCGCGGTAGTATTGGCGAAATATATGGGCGTTTCCACGTCAAAGAAGAGTGCTATAAATCCAAACCATTTTGATTGGGTAATACATTTTCCTATTTAACCAGCTGTTATAATCTCGCTTATGGATCAATTCCAAATTCTTCCGGGCAATTGTGTGGTACATGATGACTATATTGAGATCGAAAGTGACAAAATTACTAGAGCTAAGCGTCTCCTGAAAAATAGCTATACACTACAAATAATTCTGTCAACAACAGCTCTCTATCTGATATTGTCTATTGTTTTTAACACTAGTATATTTATCAGAGAAGTCGCGGTAAATGGCTTAGTTAGCGGTGTACTTTTGGCAGTTTTATTATTATCAGGGAAATATATCTATAATAGGTATTTTGGAGTCTCTGACGAAACTAAAATTGAGCTTGGAACAATCCAACAGATCATCTTATCCAAACCAAATAAGATCGGTCACCCACACATGATCATACAGTATCAGGAGAATGACCCTGAAAAACTCCGAGTAGTTCAATTGATGCCGACGTGGTCTAAGAGTGAAACAGATACTCTATCAGATGTTGAAGATATTTTAGTCCAAAATGGGTTGAATGTGAAATATCGTGAGGATCTTGAGTAACTTTTTTGACTTCAGCCGCGCAACCCCGGAAGTATCGACTGTAGATCGTTCAGTACAGGGAAAGTGCCAAGCAAAGGCACAAGAGTCTACTTCCGCCACCACCGAACGATAATGTGAACCGACGGTCAGTTCTCGCATTGATTGGAATGACAGCTACTACGGGGAGCACAGGGCGTCTTCAATTAAATACTCTCACCCGGAAACACAAACTCTGGTATATCGAACTTAGAAATGCATTAAATTCAGTAGCAGTAGATCTTCGTGTCTACCGTAATCAAAGTATCGTACATGAAGACAGGTATGAATTGGATGGTGTCGAGAGTTATGAAAACCCCAATAATGTCGCCCGGTACGTTGCTGATGTGCCGTATGTCCGGTTCCGGAAGCCGACTTGGGATACTGATTTAGCCCAATTCGCTTTAGAATATAAATTAGCACACCAAACGGAGTGGAACCGAGAATCATTTGACGATATTGAAACACAAAATATTGGGGCCACAATCAGTGTTGGAAGTCGAAACCATGACGCGGAGATACGTGTCCATGAGCATGAATCCGAGGCTGACGCACAGGAGATCATTGAGTATGTTGAGAATGAACGAGAAAATCATTCCAATGGTACATCAACCTAAGAACTCACGAATCCTCAGTACGCAGGTCTCATCGACCAGCTGTTTCAGGTGAAAATCTGTCGGAAGAATAGGACTTCAACACCTATGAAAGCCTGCTAGCGCAACAAACCACGTCTGTAATACTATATTTTTCGCCAAGATCGACCCGACCGTGTCCATAGAGAGAAACCGCAAGCAGTCACGGTGACAGCTCAGGAATCGGCCGGCAGGCGGTCAAAACGTGAATGATTTAGCTGTAGCTCACGACCGCTGTGACCGGCCGATGAGGGCCGCCGGCTCGGCGGCCCTCAGTAGCTCACCTCTTGTGGATTAGGTTCCTCCGTGCGGTCGAGCATCTGGAAGATCGATACGAGCTGCTGCGCTGATGGGTGGTGTGTGCGTAAATGGAGCAACACCTATTCGGGCTCGCCGCCCGGATGCCGCCAGCATCCGGGCGGCCTCCCATGATGGTGCTTCCTTGGCACGTAGGCCAATCAGAGCCACGCGTTCGAAGACGCTGTTGAATCATCGGCCTTTGACCACCCCAGTACCTCTTTACGCACGCTGGGGACTTAGCAGGCTTTCATCCCATCAGAGCCGTCTACGGTTAATCGGTGCACACACGACTATCGTCATTTTCGTCGAGAAACACCAATTCCGCCCGCGCTTGGGTCGGCGGACTTGCTAAGGCTCGACTCCACACATTAAAAATAGCTCTGTTAACGTCCGGATCTCCGAGTTCGTTCGGCACCGATTTGACAGGAAACCGGAAAACGAATGCCTCTCCATCGATTTGTCGTCGCGGACACCATCCCTTCACATGGCCCTCTGATGTGAACGCCAGTGTCGATGCACAGACAGCGAGCAACTCCTCATCGGGATTAAATCCTATGAATGATTCCGGGTATCCATTGCTAGGGAGCGCAGTCGTATTTAGTGCTTCCTCTGCCTCGTTTGGGGTCGCAAATACATCTGCTTGGAACTGTGCTCCGTCAGATCTATTCCCGTCAGAGAAAATGGGTTCCTCTGTTGTCACTCCAACGAGGCGCTGAGAGGATGAAAAACGGTCGAGACATCCCGCAGCAGCGAGAGAGACTCCCGCTGTAGCGGTCGCAAGGAATCCACGTCGGGAGGGCATATGTATGCTAATATGATTTTACATAAGTACTTTCTGGGGAGACTGAATCCTATATAGCACTCAACCAACTCCGATCAAACAGGCTCCGTTGAAATTCTTTCTTCAGACAGATTTCCGTCCTAAACAGCTGATCGCTAAAGAGACTGTATTGACCGCAACCGGAACAGAACATATCACTTGCTGAGGATTTCAACAGAGCCATTCTGTAGGGTTTCAACAGAGCCACAGCCCTCTCGTCTCTCACGCTTTACAGATCGCCACCTAACACTGGCGGAACGCGCTGTCTCTGCGGATTCTACACTAGCACTCAAGCAGCGGTACGGTGATACTCTCCGGGCACGAACATGTTTCGGACAGTTTCAAGAACTTATTCTGAAAGCGACTGTGAGAAATCTTGAATTGGCTCTCTAACGTCGGTCAGGCTACACAAGATATTTGCCATCTTAGAGGAATCTTTTTGATATGGCTACCTCCACACGAACGCCCGAAACCCGGACAGTATCAGGTATACTCATAGGACTAGTCGGTCTCGGAATTGGCCTCTTAGTCGCAAATATACCGAGTTCCCCGCTTCGGAGCGTGAATCTTGAGCTATTCACTATCTTTGCGCTCCCGCTAGTTATCTCACTGGTCGCGTATATTCGATTCGCTGAAACAGTTGTCTGGTGGGAGGTTGCCCTATTAGGCGTCTGGGGAGTGCTGAGTATCGCCCTTACAACCTTTGTCGGATTTCTGGCGACGATGGGAACGCCCGGCGGCTATCCGGGGGCCGGAGCTGAGCTCATCCGAAATATCGCTCTGTTCCTCGCGGGAACGCTTGGACTCAGCGTCCCCTATGGTCTCGCTGGGAAGTTCCGTCAGGAACACCCTCGACGAACGGTCGTGAGCGCCCTACTCGGTTCCGTTCTCCTATTCATCCTCTTTAACGTTGTCGCAGTTGCGGTATAATCACACCTACTGAGCGGCTGTTTCAGTCCAACTCAGCTGTGGAGAACCCGCCTCGATGTGGAGAGTACCTTTGGTAAGTACAGAGTATCATCTCAACGGTACCTATTTTATCAGACACTACATTAATCCCTCTGTGACAGTTGCTTCCGGTTCCCGAGATGGAGGACGTTCCGTCGGAAGAACGCTCGGAGTAGGCTTATTAGGGATTGTCGGACTGATTTTCGGAAACCTGCTACGGGGACTTGCGTATCTTCACGCAGCCGCTGGGATTCCCACAGCGATTCTCCCTGCCGCAGGTGGCACCGTGCTTTTCGGGGCTGCAATCGCGCTCCTACTACTGCCGCTGCTTCGGAGAGCGGAACTCATCCAAACTCGAATCGAAATACCAGCGTTCGTCGTGGCACTTGTATTTGCGACCGTAGCTACCACCGCATTCATACTGCTTGGCTCGGCCTCCTGACAGCCACTGACTCATGAAGGGGGTGTTCATTGCGCAAATATAGTGATCGGCTGGTTCTCCTTCTTCAACGCTGTAAATAAGCCACGTAAAAATCATCCTCTGAGGTTGTGCTGTCTTTCCTAGAGTGCTGATTAGCTCAATATCGGCGATAAGTGTTGTTTAGTTGGTGGTTTGTAGAAATCCAAACGCAGAACCTGTGCTCGCCCGCCGGAGTCCAATTTGATATCGCGGTATACAGTTTAAACCACGATTCGGCCGCAATCTCCGATCGACGGCTACGACCGCCTCGCCCGTCGGTTCCGGTCCCGTGAGCGACGATCGACCGGCTTTTTCCCCGCCGCGCCGTCGGATCGGGTATGGCCGACGAGTTCGACCCCGAGAAGTTCGAGGACAAGTACGCCCACTACTTCAACGAGCTCCAGCGGGCGTACAAGAACGCGTTCAACCAGATGAACGACCGGTACGACTCGGAGCTGATCCACGGGATCGACCAGACGGTGCTCAACGAGTCCGAGCCGTTCTACGAGGACGGCGAATTCCGCGTCGAACTCCCCGAGAACCCCCGCGACCGTATCCAGGGGGCCGTCCCGGTCGACGACGAGACGTTCGAGGAGACGTTAGAGGAGTACGTCGACCGGATCGAGACGGAGCTGTACCGGACGCTGGGCGTCGACCGTCCGGAGTGAGCCGGTCGCGTTTCGCCCGCTCGCCCCTCCGACACGTCCGTTTTCCCGGCACGCGTCCCGTCGAACCAAAGGCATAAGCCGCCCGGACGCCAATTCGCGGGCATGAGCACGGATACGACTGACGCGGACAACGACCTCCGCGAGCGGATCACGAACTTCCTGCGGCGCAACTTCCCGCAGATTCAGATGCACGGCGGGAACGCCGCCATCAGCCACCTCGACCGTGAGAACGGCGAGGTCACGATCCAGCTCGGCGGCGCCTGCTCCGGCTGCGGTATCTCTCCGATGACGATCCAAGCGATCAAGTCCCGGATGGTCAAAGAGATCTCCGAGATCGAGACGGTTCACGCCGACACGGGCGCCGGTGCGGGCGCCGACGGCGACCTCGGCGGTACCAGCAGCGACGGCATGTCCCCCTCCTTCCCGGGCGAGACGACCGACGACGACGGCGGCGACGAAGGCCCGCAGGCCCCGTTCTGAGCGGTTCTCCCGATCACGCGGCTCCGTTCTCTCCGTTTTTCGCGTTCCGATAGCTGTTCGCCCGTTATTCCGGGATGGAGCGCGCCTCTCGCCGATTCCCTGTCGGCATAGCTAAGCCTCTTCGGGACGGATTAAATTAGATACCGCTATATCAATTCTCTCTCGTGGAGTTGCGCACAAGTTTGGAAGGTACAAACCTACAAATCAATAATTGATTGACATTTATGTGCCGATAAACCGGGGGAAAGCCGAACCTGTCCGCCAAACTCTCTAAATTAATACATATACATCGCTACCCGGGTCCCAACTTCCTACGCCAGCAACGCTCAAACGTAAGTACGGTGTAGTAGTACGATCCTGTCGATGGTGGAATCAGCTCCGGAACTCACCATTGCGTGTCTCATTCACAACCTCGACCGTTCCTCTGAACGGGCAATACAAGGAATCACAGCTCACTCAGTACAGAGGAACGACGTATCGGCTGCCACAAGACATATTTTACTACATAGGATGGTTCAAATATGAATCGAAGATCGCTAACTGCAGTACTGGCTGGTAGCATGAGTATCGCTGGGTGTCTTGATCGCTCCTCTGAAGCAGATAATGGATCCACCGAGAGAGAAGAGTTTGAAGGTATTCCTGATTCCTGCTCAGAAAGTAATGGTATGTTTCAGATGAATATTGTTAATAATACAAATACGGATCGGGATGTGAGTTTTTCCTTATTCCACAATGATACTGAATTTTTATTTCAACGGGTAAGTTTAGGCCCCGAGAACGGTGGCAGTGATAATGGAGAAACAATACGTGGGATTAGTTGTTTTGGAGAACAATATCGACTTGAGATCGATGTAGAAGGATATCAAACAGATGAACATACGTTTTTCGCGGAAGAAGGTGGCTTCTTTACAATCGCTATAAATTCTGACGAGTTATTCATTATCTACACTCTCGGCGATTAGATTTTCTACACTCCCGTTAAATCACGATCGGCCAGTACAGGAATTCACGAATCGCTCAGTACGCACCTTTCAGCGACCAGATGTTTCAAATGATAATATTCTTGAATAAAAGCATTTTAACAGAGCCACAGGACTCATCTGCGTCGGTCTGTGATGAGGCTGCCCGAAGACCTGCTACCAGCCTATCTGCGTCCTCAGAAATGTACTCCGGGGCTGTTCCATCCGGATCAATGACCCGGCGATGTACTCCGACGACCGGGACGCCCGCAAGGGCCGTGCTGAGTACATTCATGCGGCCGTATACGGTCGTAGCGTCAAATTCCTATTCCCGGAGCGATGGTGGTGTGGTGGAGCTACTGGAGCATCTGGAAGCTGAGATCGATGACGCTGCGGTGGTGATCTGTTTGACCTATCTGCGGAGGAACGCTCCGTCGTGGAGGACTACCTCGACGTGTTCTGAGTCGAGTAGGGGGTTCAGGGGTTCTGTCGTATTCTTGACTACCTCCGATTTGCTCAATACAGAAGTAGGAGATGTTAAACGGAGAAACGTTCTTAAAACAGTATCGCTGTTGCGGGTGCATCCAGTTTACCCGGATACATGACTTCAATAGCTTCGGCAAAGGAACAGGGATTCTCTATTGGGAAGATCCCTTTTACCGAAATTCTCCTCACTTTCGATGTTCCTACGAGTACCCGCACAGCAAGCGCATGTGGAGAACCTGATTATGATCTAGGGCGCGAAAATCCCGTTGTTGGATTAATTAATGATAGCTTGGCCACTACATTTGAAGAGACGGATTGGATGGTATCCGATGGAATGAACCATCAACCATCTCCCAATGAATTATTCGGGAGAAATATAAGTAATATTCTTGTGGAATTTCAATAGAGACACGAGAGAAATGAATATCCAATTAGAATATGGTTTCTCAAGATATAATCAGAAAATATGTGTCCTATACTAGTAGGCCCATTCTCTCCTCAACTCTTTCAATTCCATTCCCTCTTCCTGTTCCCCAGTTGTGAATGCCGATTATCCAGTAGTCACTACCTTCTGTTTCATAATACACACCACCAGAGTCTCCGTCATCACTATCGCAAGTCGAATCGAATTTATGTTCTGTCTCATTTTGAATTTCATCAATAAACCCTTCGGTTCGTCCTGTCTTGCTCCCTTGTTTTACAAACTCTGTATAAGTTCCATATGTTTTGAGCCAGTCAAGTCCCCGTGTTCCTTGGAGAGTCATTCCAATATTATCGCCATTTCCATCTGCGATCGATGGATACTGATCCGTGGATACCTCAAACCACCCCGCATCAAAATCATCGATATCTGTCCAATCTGAGTCTGGTCCGTCCACTGTAGTTCCACCATATGGTTGCTCCACTTCATTCCAATCATCTATTACGTGACCGGAAGTTGCCATTACGCGCTCCTCACGACTTTGATTATACATGGAAAAACACGTCGTACCAACAAATTCAGAATCTTCTTCACTAATTTCACATCCACCAACTAATGGACGGTATTCTGAATTAAACTCATCCTCCTGTTTTTGTTCAATCCTATTAACTTCTATTGGGATATTATCAAAGACTTCTTCATATTTACCATCTGCAAATTTTCCCCTTATCTTATTAGGTGCTGAGTCTTTTACCTGCTCAAATGGAATATCTGGTTTCCATCTTTTTTGTTCACCACCACCATCGGTTGTGATGATAGTTGTATAATTAACGCTTACTGATAAGTCGACACTGTTTTTTGTTGAGGAGTTATATTTCACGCCCACCTTAATTGGGTTTTGTTCGTTTAGAGGTAATCTATGTTCTTGTTCAGATTTGTAGTTTATATCCGATTTATTCAGGTTACCTGCGTTTAACGAGTTAAGTAATTTAGTTTCAGTTCGCTCTGCAGCGTCATATGCAGCCTCTATTTTTGCCCATCGATCGTAGTCTATTGTTTTATGCACTGGCTCTATTTGCGGGCGTGAATTGAATCCATTAGGATAATTATGCTTATGTCCAACAAGTATAGGGACTTTATCTGTTGGATCATTGGTGATTTCCGCAAGGGCATCTTGTGAGAGCGTCGATATAGCGCCCACTGAAAGGCCCATCTTGGACAATGTTTTCATAAATCTACGCCGACCCATGAGATCAAATTTTTTCTCTGAACTCATAATCAATCTATTTTACCATGATAATAAAAAACTTCTGGCTGAGAAACACTTATAGCATCATATAAATATATCATAAACACAATACTATATTAAAAATATAATGATGGCTAATTTCACCTAATTATTTATAATAATACCTCTAATAACATTCCAATAGGTTATTTACTTCCCTATTTGTCCTGGTCGCGTTAAGTTTGGCGTGAATTGTGGTAGACGGCGACAGCTTCGATCCAGTCTTGAGCTGTCTCGAGCGCGACATTGCTGAAACTATTCGCAAACGATGGTGTTCGTCGTTCTATTTCCCAAAAGACACGTTCGATAGCATTCCGATTTCCATGTTGAATGATTTGAAATCAATACCCGTCTTCAGCAAGAACTGGCCCAAGATAGTCTGCGTCATCGACAAGAAACATCACATCATCGAGTTGGTAGCGTCGGTGTAGCTCGGTCAAAAACTCCGCGTCTTCTGTTTATTTGCGATGGGATAGAGACTCACGTGAAGGATTTCGTTCGTATACGGATCAACCGCGCCGTACAGCCAGAATTTCTGACCGTGAAGGAGGATCATCTTTTCGTCAACCGCAAGCTGATCCTCGGAGACAGTCGAGAGCGGCTGTAGATCGGCTTTATGAACTTCGATCGATCCCATATTGTTCAAGAAATATACTTACCTCACGAAGTGACATACCAGTCAAGGACAGCGAATTCCCTCTTCAATCGCCCAGCGTGGCGTTCGATCTCGCCCCACAAACGACAAGTCGATCACGCGATACTTTCACTGAGGCGTTCGATTTCGGCTATAAGCACTCTGAAGTCGAACGCCTCATCCTCTAACTATACGCGACCTTTGTACTCGCAGAAAATATTTAATGCCCGAGACTAGTTATTTTTATAGAATGACTGTTCCCTACAGTCGACGTACTACCCTCCGCTTAGTTGGGTCCTCAGTTGCACTAGTTGTAGCTGGTTGTACTACGGACAAAAACTCTGGAATGTCGGATGAAACTTCCAATGAGACTAACAATCAGTCACAAGAATCAATAAATTTGAGTGATTTCACATTTGAGGCAAATGTAAAAGAAGAGTCAACGGAAGAACATCCCGCGAAAATTCAAGCTGCTTTGACGAACAACACAGGAGAAAAAATGACTCTTTTTACAGGTGTGACACCGCCGTTAACGTCATATCTGAGTGGGAGCGAGTCGGACGAAAATAGACTTCTGCTAGATCCAGATTATTCAGGAGATGAGTATCCGCTCGATTGGGAGAACAACTCAGACTCAATTCCAACAACCATCGAAAACGGCTGTTGGACCGTGACAACTGATGTTTCTATCGAACAGCTTGGGAAGTACACAGAACTAGATCAGAACGAATCCATCAGCCAACAGTACGCTGTATACGGATATCAAAGTGAAACGTGCCCGGCTTCAAGAGCGTATATGTTTGAAGACACCATAACCCTCCAAAGAGGCCAGCCCCCTGATGGTGCTATGGAGCATGAAGTAACAATTGGATTTACGATAAATGTTGGCGAAGATGGATCTCTTTCCGTGGAATCCCATGAACCCTCGATTACAACTGAAAAATGAATCAGCCGTTGTCCTCAGCTGTTAGATAAAGACACAATTTCGGGGGATAGCGTCGTTCCCGTGAATGTTTCACTGTCCTTGTAATTCCACGATCTCGGAGGATGTGTTTGATGCGTGCCCTATACTCAAATATCCATACAGCAAATGAATAATATCAGACATTCAGTGTCCAGTCATGATTCCGAGACGCATGTATGTGAAAAACGCGTACTCGGCCAAGCACTGAGTTCTCAAAAATCTGTCTCATCGAGGCTGCGACAGTAGGTTCGGTGCCTCATGCTCAAGGGTCTGGCGTCAACTTTCGGACACTCTAATTGCATATTCGTAGTCTTGTGAGTTCCGATCGCCGATCGTTTCCATAACGGTGAAACCGTATTCGTAGCTGCCAGTTTCGGCATCCGGAGCAACGTGAACTGGCACGCTGAGCGTCACACGGGTACAATCATCCCAAACATAAAATGGCGGACAGGAGTCGGCTTGAGAATCTATCGATGGTGTGAAATCGATGTCTCCAAATCTCACGGGCGCATTAGTGGAGCCACATTTGTATAACCTTGAATCGAACGAGAATGCTGTGATGCCGTCTACCTGGATCTCGAAAGCTTCCGAGTCGCCCGGTGTGAGTTCCAATTCCTCCACTTGGACGCTCGGTGGCCAGTTGTCCCCACCCGTACAAGACGGACCGCTGTCGAGGCATCCGCCCAAAGCTACGGATGCCGTGAGTACGGTTCCGGCGAGGAATTGACGTCTTATCATTGGTTCAGAATGACTTGACTGAGAATAAGTGTTTTCGGGTGAAATAGAAGGTCGCGTTAAGTTAGTATCAATATGGCTGCAGTCATGCGATTTTACTGAAGTGTTCTAGAATTTGTAGCTGATCGTGTTCTGACGATCAACGGGAAGGAGAACTGAGAAGGCAGATCCTGTTTCTCCCGGAGTTACTACCTGTCTCGAGTATATAAATTGGGTACGTGTTTACCCCGGAGTCTCGACAGCCGGCACAGCGTGAGCCCGTGAGATCAGTTCATTGTTACTGACGGCTCGACGAAGCTCTTCGTATGGA
>NZ_SDJP01000040.1 GCF_004114995.1 Halorubrum amylolyticum | reverse complement strand
CCCCTCCTCGGTGATCACGTCCCAGTCGAGCTCGTCGTAGTACCCGTACGGATCGTCCCGCCGCAGGTCGTAGTCCACCCCCGACCCGCGGGCGACGGGGCCGGTACAACCGTACTCCTTCGCGACCTCGGGCGGCAGCACCCCCGTGTCGACGGTCCGCATCTGGATGATCTCGTTTCGGGTGAGGAGGTCGTGGTACTCCTCGATGCGACGCGGGAGTCCGTCGAGGTACTCGCGGACCGTCGAGAGAAACTCGTCGCGCGGCTCCGGGAGGTCCCAGACGACGCCGCCGAGTCGGAAGTAGTTGAACATCAGCCGCTGGCCCGTCAGGTCCTCCAGAAGGTTCTGGACGCGCTCGCGCTCGTTGATGGCGTACATGAACGTCGCCGTGAAGTCGCCGATCACGTCGAGCGCGTACGCCCCCATCGCCAACATGTGCGAGAGAATCCGACTGAGCTCCGCGCCCATGGTGCGGACGACCTGCGCGTACTCGGGGACCTCGATGTCGGCGAGGTCCTCGGCCGCGCGGGCGTACGCCCACTCGTTGAGCAGGCCGGCACCGCTCCAGTCCCAGCGGTCCGGGTACGGCATGATCTGGTGGCGGTACGTCCCGTTCTGCGCCATCTGCTCCTCGCTGCGGTGAATGTAGCCGATGTCCGGCTCCACGCCGACGACCTGCTCGCCGTCGAGCGTGACCTGTAGGTGGAGCACGCCGTGGGTCGCCGGGTGGTGCGGCCCGATGTTGAGGAGCATGGTATCGCTCCCCGCCGAGGTCGACGAACCGGGTTCGATCGGCTCGTTTTCGGTGAGCGAGACGATCTGCGGCCGGTCATTGTCGTAGTCCATCGACAGGGGGTGGCCCTGCCACGTCTCGGGCAGCAGGATTCGCCGGAGGTCCGGGTGGTCGTCGTACTCGATCCCGATCAGGTCGTACGCCTCCCGCTCGTGCCAGTCCGCCGTGCGGAACACCGGCTCGGCCGACTCGGAAACGGGGTCGTCCTTGTCGGCGGGGACGACCACGTTAACCTCCTGGGTCGGGTCGTCGAACTTTTTCAGGTGGTAGATCGACTCGTACCGGTTCTCGTACTCCTGGGCGGTGACGACCGAGAGGTGGTCGTAGCCCGCCTGCTCTTTCAGGATCGAGAGCGCCTCCCGGACCGCGTCCGGGCGAATCCGGGCCGCGGGTGCGTTCTGGTGGTCCTCGGTCGCGACGACGAGGTCGTCGATCGGTGCGAGCGCGTCGGGGAGGTCGGCGGGAGCGTCCGCCGGGTCGAGGGCCGTCCGTGACGACATGGCCGGACGTTCGGGTCGGCGACACCCGTCGCTTCTGCCGCATCAGGACGGGCATTTATAAGCGATCGCGCCGACCCGGCGGTATGAAGCGAGCGGACGTGGAGCTGCGGCTCCCGGAACGCGCCCGCCACCCGATCCATCGGCTGATCGACGAGTCGGACGCGGTCGCCCGCGACGTGCTGGTTCAGGGGTCCGTGCTCGACGCGGACCGCGACACGTTCCTGTTCTACGGCGAGGGCGACCCGGAGACGTACGCGGACGCGCTCGACGCGGTCGACCGCGTCGTCTCGTTCGACGTGACGCGGGTGGACGAGAACGGCTTCTACGCGTTCCTGACCCAGCGGCGCGACGCGGTCGACGAGGCGACGTTCCGGTCGCTGGAGCGACCGGGGCTGCTCGTGTTGCCGCCCGTCGAGTTCCTTCCGGAAGGGCGGGCGCGGCTGAGCTCGTCGGGCGCGGCGAACTGCTCGGCGACGCGCTCGGGGCGCTGCCCGAGTGGCTCGACCACGAGGTCCGACGCGTCGGGCCGTATCGACGCGGCGACGCGCTGTTCGACCCCGGGCTCACCGACCGGCAGTTCGAGGCGGTCGCCGCCGCGGTCGATGTCGGCTACTACGACGGCCCCGGCGCCCCCGGCGTCGACGCGGTGGCCGACGCCCTCGGCTGCGCGGAGAGCACCGCCGCCGAACACCTCAGGAAAGCCGAGCGGGCCGCGATGACGGCGCTCGTCGACCTGCGGCGTCCACCGTGAGGAGGGTCCCGCCGGGGCGGCGTCGCTAGTGGACCGTCCGGTCGTCGTCGGTGTCGATCGCCTCGATCGGGTCGGCGTTGCCGAAGTTCGGCTCCGGACCGTCCCCCGGCTCCGCCCATTCGACGGCGTTCCGGAGCACCCGCCGCACGTCGTCGTCGTGGTAGATCGGGTACGTCTCGTGGCCGGGGCGGAAGTAGAACACCTTCCCGTCGCCGCGGCGGTAACAGCAGCCGGAGCGGAACACCTCGCCGCCGGCGAACCAGGAGTTGAACACGAGCGTGTCCGGCGCGGGAACGTCGAACCGTTCGCCGTACATCTCCGTCTCCTCCAGTTCGACGTACTCGCCGATCCCGTCCGCGATCGGGTGGCTCGGCTCGACGGCCCAGAGCCGCTCGGTCTCGGCGGCCTCCCGCCACTTGAGCGAGCAGGTGGTCCCCATCAGCCGCTTGAAGATCTTCGAGTAGTGCGCGGAGTGGAGCACCAACAGGCCCATCCCGTCGAGGACGCGCTCGTGAACCCGGTCGACGACCTCGTCGCGGACCTCGTCGTGGGCCGCGTGCCCCCACCACGTGAGCACGTCGGTGTCGTCTAAGACCGCCTCGGTGAGTCCGTGATCCGGCCCCTCGTCGAGGGTCGCGGTGCGGACCTCGTGGCCGCCCTCGCGGAGGGCGTCCGCGATGAC
The DNA here is from genome assembly GCF_004114995.1 of Halorubrum amylolyticum. Lineage (GTDB taxonomy): Archaea > Halobacteriota > Halobacteria > Halobacteriales > Haloferacaceae > Halorubrum > Halorubrum amylolyticum. The sequence goes on along the minus strand of NZ_SDJP01000040.1, from coordinate 22,646 downwards.
CGCGTGAATTCCGCCGGGGTACACCTCGGCGACCGCGTCGCTCTCCCGCTCGTGACGGTACTCGTTCCAGACCGTGACGCGTGCCATGCGTCCGATCCCCGTCGAACCGACTTGTAGGATCGCATCCGGAACGGATCGCCGGTCGAGAAAACTGTGTCCTCGGTCGGAGCGACCGGTGGCTCAGAGGGTGTTATTCGTCGTCCTCGGCGTCATCGCCTTCATTCTCCTCGGCTTCGTCGTCCTCCTCGGCTTCGTCGTCCTCCTCGGCTTCGTCTGCGTCGTCGTCCTCCTCGGCTTCGTCTGCGTCGTCGTCCGCGTCGTCGTCTTCCTCGTTTTCGTCCTCTTCGTCGTCACCTTCTTCACCCTCATCGTCCTCGGACGCCTCCTCGTCGCCGTCATCGTCGACCTCCTCGTCGTTCTCCTCGCCTTCGTCCGCGTCGTCGTCCTCGTTTTCGTCCGCGTCATCCTCGTCGTCGTCCGCGTCGACCTCGTACTCGTACTTCTCCTCGACGAGGGTCAGCGAGCCGTCTGCGACGACGTACTCGAGCGTGCCTTCCGCGTGGTCGGACTCGTACTCGATTTCGAGCTCTTCGAGCGCCTCGTCGCCCTCGGTGAGCGCCGACTGGTTGACGGCCGCGGTTCCGTCCGCGTCGGTGGCGACGGTGACCGCTTCGTCGCCCTCGACGGTGATCGAGGCGTTCTCGACGGGCGCGCCGTCGTCGGTCACGGCGACGGTGACCGTCTCGTTGTCGAGCGTCGCGTCCATCTTCAGGCCCGACACGGACGCCGTCGACGCTCCGGCGTCGGTCTGTACGACGCCCGTCACCGCGGCACCGCTTCCGGCGACGAGCAGCACCGCGAGCACCGCGATCAGGGTTTTCGGGACTGACATTGCGATCGACGAAACGGCCGTGAGGACGATAAAACGGGGAAGCCGTAACGCCGAGTTTCGGCGAGTTTCAGCGAATAAACGGTCGGTTCAAAAGCCCGTCACAGCGCGTTTCCCGTCCGTTTCCCGTCTCCCTCTCACTCGTCCGTTTCTCAACTGTTCGCCACTCACTCCCCGGGCCACTTGATCGAACAGCCCCGCGAGGGGCGGTCCGGGACCGCCACTTCCCCGCCCGCGAGGACCGCGTCGGCGGCGTCGCGGATGTAGAACTCGGTCGGCTCGTCGTCCGGGTTCAGCGCGTCGTCGAGTCGGCCGTGGTACCGGAGCCGCCACTCGCCGTCCTCGCGGCCGAACAGGAACGGGTCGGGGGTACAGACCGCGCCGTACGCGTCCGCGACCGCGGCGGTCTCGTCGCGGAGGTACGCGTCGTACGCGATCGTGTCGTCGGCGACGCGCTCGCGCATCGTCTCGAAGGAGTCGTCGGGGTACTCCTCGGCGTCGTTCGGGTTGATCCCCACGACGGCCAGGTCGTCGTACTCGGCCGCCAGTTCGTTCAGGAGGTCGAACTTCGCCTGCGCGTACGGGCAGTGGTTGCAGGTGAAGGCCACGAGCAGGGCGTCCGTGTCGAACGAGTCGAGCGTGTACGTCTCGCCGTCGGTGCCCGGCAGCTCGAACGCCGGCGCGGCGTCGCCGCGGTCGAGCTCCGAGTCGGATTCCGTCGCGACCATACCGGGTGTTCCGGCGGCGACCCCAAAACCGTTCCGCGACGCCTCACCGTTCCGCGACGCCTCACCGACCCGCGGCGGTCCGCCGCGCGAGCAGCCGGGCCGCGACGTGCGCCGCCGCGACCGCGCCCAGCCAACACCCACCGGCCGCGAAAAGCGTAGCGAGCAGGACCGGCCGTCCGCGGAGGGCCGCGATCGCCCCGACCGCCGCGAGGACCGCGAGCGTCGCTCCGGGGAGCGCCGCCGCCGGTGGTCCGCCGTCTCGACCGGGGGCGCGACGGGACGGGCCGGTCCGCCGGGGCGACGGACGGTCCGTCCGGTCCTCCGCGTTCCGCGTCCACCGCCTCCGTCGCTCCGTCGGACCGTCTCGCGGTCGCATGGGGCGGGTGGACGCGGCATCGCACCTAAGCGATCGCCCGGGCGCCCGTCGATCGCCCGCGGTCGGACCGTTTGCGGGCCGCCGCCGTCGATTCGTGGGTTTTTGGTCCGCAGCCGCCTACGGGCGGTATGTCGACCCGGGAGCCGACCTACTGGACCCTGCGGTTGCTGTGCGCGAACGCGGCCGGGATGACGGGCTTCCTGCTCGCGTTCGCGGTCGCCCGAGATCCCGCGGCCGCTCTCGTCGCGGCCGTCGTCGTGGCGGGGATCGGGTACGCCGCGTCGAGCGCGGTCGCCGAGTACGCGGCGTCCGCTCCCCACGAGTGAGCTCGTGGACTTCCGTCTCGCCACCCTGTGACGGAACGAAACCCGATGACACGGACGCGGCGCGACGCCCGCGGTCGCGTCGGTTTCGGGACGGATCGGTTTCGGGACTGATCGGTCTCGGGACTGATCGGTCTCGGGACTGATCGGTCTCGGGATCGTGAAAAATCCGTTCGATCGCCTGAAACGCCGCTTTAGAACGCGTCCGGGTAGACGCTGATGTCGGCGTGGAGGCCGTCGCGAAGCGCGCTGTGGACGTGACAGATGCCCTCGGCGCGCTCGGCGATGTCGGCCGCGGTCTCGTCGCCGAGGTCGGCCTCGACGTGTACGTCGAAGGCGATCGATTCGAGGTCGTCATCGTCGTCGAGCGCCGCGCTCGCGTCGATCTGGACCTTGCCGAGCTCCTCCTCGCCGCGCTGACTCCCGCCAACGCGGAACGCGGGGAGGTAACAGGAGGCGTACGTCGCGACGAGCGCGGCGTTCGGGTTCGGCCCCGTCTTGTCGGTCGCGTCGATCTGCAGGTCGAACTCGCCGACCTGACTCGTGCTGGCGTATCCCTCCTCGGAAACGGTGGATGTCTCGATGTCTGCCATAGTCGTTCTCCGGTTCGGTCTCACGAGGATAAAGGTTACCGGCATCGGTGTGCGCGCGGCGAGGCCCGCCGAGCGGCGGTGCGCTCGATCGATCGCCGCCTCAACGTCGACTCGGCAACCCGCTCAGTCGTCGCCGGGAACGTCCGCCGCCGCCCCGGTCGTGCTCCGGAGGTCCGCCTCGATCGCTTCCAAGGTCCGACCCTTGGTCTCGGGGATGGTGCGGTAGGTGAAAAGCAGCGCGACGACGCTACAGACGCCGAACAGCCAGAACGTCGCCGGCGTGCCGATCCCGTCGAGCAGCACGGGGAACGACAGCGCCACGGCGAGGTTCGCGAGCCAGTTTGCGACCGTCACGAGCCCCATCGCGCTCCCGCGGACGGCGAGCGGGTAGATCTCGGAGATGAGGAGCCAGAACACCGGCCCGAGCCCGATCGCGAAGAACGCGACGAACGACACGAGCGTGAGCGTCGCCAGCCAGCCGAGCCCGCCGGTCGGGTTTGCGAACTGGAAGACGAGGCCGGCGACGGTGAGCGACCCGATCATCCCCCCGGTCCCGACGAGCAGGAGGGGGCGCCGCCCGACGCGGTCCACGAGGAGGATCGCGACGACGGTCATCACGACGTTGACCGTTCCGATGGCCATCGACGCGAGGATCGACTGCGAGCTCCCGAACGCGGTCGACTCCAGGATCGTCGGCGCGTAGTACATCACCGCGTTGATCCCGGTGATCTGCTGGAAGATCGCGAGCCCAAGCCCGACGATCAGCGCCGGGCGCATCCACGGACTGAGCAGGTCGCGGACCCCGTTTCCGGACTGGGCCTCGACGGTCTCCTCGATCTCGGAGAGCTCCGACTCGACGTCGCCGTCGCGCGTGCGGCGAAGCACCGCGCGGGCCTCGTCGGTCCGGCCCTGCTCGTAGAGCCACCGGGGGCTCTCGGGCATTCGGACCATGCCGACGGCGAGCACGACGGCGGGGACCATCCCCGCGCCGAGCATTATCCGCCACGAGCCGGAGCCGGAGAAGGCGTAGTTGACGAAGTACGACGAGAGGATTCCCACGGTGACCATCAGCTGATTCAGCGACGTGAGGCCGCCGCGGACCGACGGCGGCGCGATCTCAGAGATGTACAGGGGACCGACGATCGACGCGAAGCCGATGGCGATCCCGTCGATCATCCGCCCCGCGACGAGCACCTCGACGGTCGGCGCGACCGCCATCAGGAACGAGCCGAAGAAGAACACCACGGCAGACAGGAGGATGAATCGCTTGCGACCGACGCGGTCGGAGATCTGCCCGCCGACGGCCGCGCCGGCGGCCGCCCCGACCATCGCGCCGCTGACGACGATCCCCTCCACCAACGGAGTCAGCTCGAAGGTCGTGTCGATGAAGAGGATGGCTCCGGAGATGATCCCGGTGTCGAATCCGAACAGGAGTCCGTTGAGCGCTGCGAGCGCGGAGACGACGTACACGAACCGACTTCCCTCCCCGCGGATCACAGCCCGCATATCTGCGGTTGACATGGCGTACCATTCCGACCGTAATCGTTTTTTATTTAGAAGACTTCTGATTTATTATTAATTTAAGTCTATTAAGTAATTTTGTGCTCTTGGAGATCGACGGAATCTACCGCTGTTCGTATAATATTTATTCAGATTCGAATAGCATTCTAGGACCGTGAGAACGCGGCGACGCAGTGTCCGAACGAGGGTCCGAGTCTCGCAGCTCTCGGGGGTCGTCGTCGCACGAAAAAACGATCAGTGTCGCGTGGCGATCCGCGGTCCGGAGTGTCGGGGAACTCGGCCGGCCAGCCGGTCAGCCGGTCAGACGGCCAGACGGTCAGCTTGTCGGTCGGCCGGACGGTCCGCGCCGGAGCGACTACTCCAGCACGTACGTCTCGTCGCCTTCGAGGACGACGGGCTCGGCTGCGGCACCCGCGGCCTTCACCTCGTTGACGAACTCCTGCGTCTCGATCTCGATCGGCGGGAACGAGTCGTAGTGCATCGGGAACACCACGTCGGCGCCCACCCAGTCGGCGGCGATGCCGGCCCCGGCTGGCCCCATCGTGAAGTGGTCGCCCGCGGGGAGCGCGGCGGCGTCGGGTTCGAGGTACGGCGCGATCACGTCGACCATCTCGGACATCAGCCCGGTGTCGCCGGCGTGGTAGAACGTCGTGCAGTCGGGGTCGGCCGCTTGGGTCGGCTTCTTGTCGCCGATCGCGAATCCGGTCGGCATCCCGGCTGAGGTGCCGTAGCCGGTGTCGATACCGTTCGAGTGGTCCGCGCGGACCATCGTCACCCACGCGTCGCCGCACTCGACGGTGCCGCCGATGTTCATCCCCATCCCACCGACGGCGTCCTCGTGCCCGAAGTTGTCCTGAATATACCCCGTCAGCTCGGGGGTGGCGACGACCGTCGCGTCCTCGTATCGGTCCACGTCACCGATGTGGTCCGAGTGACCGTGGGTCAAGAGGAGGTAGTCGGGGTCGAGCTCCTCCGGGTCGACGTCGGTCTTCGGGTTGTCGAAGAACGGATCGATCAGGAGTTCCGTCTCGTCGACCACGACGTGCCACGTGGAGTGGCCGTGCCAGGTGAGTTCCATGGTACGCGTGGTACGTCTCAGCGAGTCGTAATAAAAGCCGACGCCGCGGTCACGGCGGTGTTCAGATAAGGATTGAAAAGTGAGGCGGTGCGTTTTCAAAGTGACTTATGCCCGAAAACGACCGCCTCAGCGGCTGTTTAGACGAGATCAACTTAGACTTTGTGGAACGAGAAGCAACACCGCGGCTGTTGATGAAGCTCAGTATTCAGCTCCATTTGTCTGGATTATCTCTTTCGAATACTGTCTCGTTTCTTGATGTATTCGGTGTTGATCGGGTTCGATCTACCATTCATAACTGGGTTCATAAGGCCGATCTACAGCCGGAATCAGATCGGAGCCCGAATCACGTTGCGGTTGATGAAACCGTGATTCAGCTTGATGATGAACAATATTGGCTGTACGCTGCCGTCGATCCTGAATCAAACGATCTACTACATACAAAGCATGAACCAACAAGAACGAACGTGATCGCAGAACAGTTTTTCGCGGAGCTCCGCGAAAAACACGATGTAGATGACGCGATCTTTCTCGTTGATGGCGCGGTTCCACTTCATCGAGCCTGTGAAAAACATGACCTCGATTTCAGATACGAACGGCATGGAAATCGGAACAGTGTCGAACGTGTCTTTCGTGAGATAAAACGCAGAACTATCTGTTTCTCAAACTGTTTCAGCAACGCCGAAGCAGAAACTGCTAACGAGTGGCTGAGATCGTTCGCTTTCGCATGGAATCAGCTTATCTGAACACGACCGCGGTCACCTCCCCCGCCGGGAGAGGAGTTAACCGCCCGCCGCACGAACCGCCTGCCGATGCCCTCCGATCGGAACGACGCCCCGCCGCGGACCGATCGGTGTCGCGAGTGCGACCGGACGGTCGCGCCCGACACGAACTTCTGTCCGGGTTGCGGCGCCGACCTGCGCGCTACGGAACCGACTGGCGACGCCTCGACCGCGTACTGCACGGAGTGCGGCGAACCCGTCGCCCCCGACGACGAGTTCTGCACGAACTGCGGAGCGCCGTGCGGGGACGGCGGGCCGCTCGGGGGCGACGCCTCCGCCGAGTCACCCGTCGACCCCGATGCCCGACGCGGGTTCCGCGCCCGAGTGCGGGACCACCTCGACGCCGGCTGGGAGCTCAGCGAGGACCGCGGCGATCGAGTCGTGCTCGTCGACAGGGACATCGGCTCGATCCCGGTCCACGTCCTCCTGCTCCTGACGACCGGCGGCGTCGGGAACCTGCTGTACGGCTGGTACAGCTACTCCGAGCTGGCGGAGACGCGCCGGATCGCCGTCGACGAGCCACTCCCGGCCTCCGAGCTGTCCGCCCCCGGACGAAACGAGGACCCGCTCGTCACGCTCTCCGGCTACCTCCTGAGCGGACTGCTGCTGCTGATCGGGCTCGGGATGGCCGCCGTCTCGGCCGAGGCGGGTTCGGTCCCAGTCGCGCTGTTCGGGCTCGCGTTCGCCGCGATCGGGATGGCGCTGTCCCCGTCCGCGGAGCGGCGGCTTGACCGCCGACACGGGATCTCCCGGTTCGGCCGGGTCCGGACCGTCGACCACCGGATCACGTCCGCGACGGAGCGGACCGAGGCGCCCTGCGTCGTCTGCGGCGAGGCGTTCGAGCGCGGGTCGTCCGCCGGCGCCGCGACGAGACGGTCGTCGCCGGCGTCCCGATCCGGACCCACTCGATCCGGCGCAACCACTACTGCGCCGACTGCGCCCGCGCGGAGCTGTTCGGCGGCGACGGCGGGTCGGCGTCGGCGCTCGGGCGAAAGCCCGAATTCGACGACGACCCCGAATCCGCCGGAGAGACCGCGGTCGAGCGGGGCCGATAGCCTTCCCTCGTTCGCCTCTCCGGGAACACCTTTCCCGATTTGCCTCTCCGGGAACGCTTTTCGGGCGGCCGCCCGATCCGGGGAACATGCACCGCGCACGCTTCCGCGACCCGGCCGGCTCGATCCGCGAGGGGACCTACGACCCCGAGACCGACACCGTCGCCTTCGCGGGCGAGGAGTACGCCATCGACGATCCCGCGATCGACGTGCTCCCGCCCGCGGAGCCGACCAAGATCGTCTGTATCGGCCGCAACTACGCCGACCACGCGGCCGAGCGCGGCAGCGACGTACCGGACCGACCCCTCCTCTTCTTGAAGCCGCCGAACGCGCTGGCGGGCCACGGCGACGAGATCACGGTCCCCGCGGGGAAAGACCGGATCGACTGGGAGGCCGAAATCGCGGTCGTCGTCGGCGAGCAGTGCAAGGACGTCGACGCCGACGACGCGATGGATGTCGTCGCCGGGTTCACCTGCATGAACGACGTGTCGAACCGCGACGACCAAGACCGCGAGCAGAACTGGGTGCGCGGCAAGGCGTTCGACGGCGCCGCGCCCCTCGGTCCCGTGATGGCGACCCCCGACGAGGTCCCGTCGGACGCGAGCGTCGAACTTCGCGTCAACGGCGAGACGAAGCAGTCCAGCGACCGCGAGCATCTCATGTTCGACGTACCGACGCTGATCGAGGAGATCACGACCTACCTCACGTTGGAGCCCGGCGACGTGATCTCGACCGGCACGCCCGAGGGCGTCGGCGCCCTCTCCGACGGCGACACCGTCGAGGTCGAGGTCGAGGGCGTGGGAACGCTCGAACACGACGTGCGGGTGCCCTGACTCGACTCGCGCCGCTCCGCCCGCCTCCGCTCTCTCTCCGCCCCGCGCCGACCGCTAGCGCCCCCCCTCCCCCCGCCCCCGTGCCGCCCGGTCGCACACCGCGTTTCCGGTGAACGACCGGTTCGGCCATCCTTAAGAGTGCCCCGCCCGGATCGACGCCCATGCAACCACGGGATCTCTCCGATCACTCGCCGTACGTGCCGGGCCGGGGCGTCGAGGAGGTCGCCCGCGAGCGCGGGCTCGACCCCGACGACCTCATCAAGCTCTCCTCGAACGAGAACCCCCACGGCCCGAGCCCGGCGGCCGTCGAGGCGATCCGCGAGCACGCCGACCGCGTCCACCAGTACCCGAAGTCCTCGCACACCGACCTCACCGCGAAGCTGGCCGAGAAGTGGGACGTGTCGACCGAGCAGGTGTGGGTCTCGCCCGGCGCCGACGGCTCGATCGACTACCTCTCGCGGGCCGCGATCGAGCCCGGCGACGAGGTGCTCGTCCCGGAGCCCGGCTTCGCCTACTACGGGATGTCCTCCCGCTATCACCACGGCGAGGTCTCGAAGTACGCGCTTTCCCCCGACGACGGGTTCACGCAGGACGCCGAGACGGTCCTTTCCGCCTACGGCGGCGAGCGAATCGTCTACCTCACGTCGCCGCACAACCCCTCGGGCTCGGTCATGCCGCTCGACGAGGTGCGGGCGATCGCGGACGCGACCGCGGAGGAGACGCTCGTCGTCGTCGACGAGGCGTACGGGGAGTTCGCCGCGGTCGACAGCGCGATCCCGCTGACGGCCGAGCGCGACGACGTGGCGGTGCTCCGCACCTTCTCGAAGGCCTACGGCCTCGCCGGGCTCCGGGTCGGATACGGCGTCGTCCCGGAGGCGTGGGGCGAGGCGTACGCCCGCGTCAACACCCCCTTCGCCGCGAGCGAGCTGGGGTGCCGGGCCGCGCTCGCCGCCCTCGACGACGAGGCGCACGTCGCGGAATCGGTCGAGACGGCGCGCTGGGCGCGCGCGTACATCGCGGACGAACTGGACGCCCCGACCGTCGAGTCGGCCGGGAACTTCGTGCTCGCCGAGGTCGGCGACGCCGAGCGGGTCGCCGAGGAGGCGCAGGAGCGCGGCGTGATCATCCGCGACTGCACCTCCTTCGGGCTGCCGAACCACGTCCGGATCTCGACCGGCACGCGCGAGGAGACCCGCGAGGCCGTGACGCGGCTCAACGAGACGCTCGCGGACCTTGGGCTGGGTGTTCGAGCGTGAGCGAGGAGTCGGCGAGGGCGGACGACGACGACTCGGCCGCCGGAGACGCGAGCGCCGACGGCGATTCGGCCGGAGGCGACACCAACCCCGCCCGCGTCGCGGTCACCGGCACTCCGGGCACCGGCAAGTCGACGGCGACGGCGCTGCTCGCGGACGAGTACGACGTGATCCACCTCAACGACCGCATCAAGGGCGACGACGACCTCTGGACCGAGCGCGACCCCGACCGCGACACGCTCGTCGCAGACCTCGACGCGGTCCGCGAGCACCTCGGCGACTGGGCCGGCGTGCTCGACTCCCACCTCGCGCACCGGTTCGAGGTCGACCGCGTCGTGGTCCTCCGGTGTCACCCCGAGGCGATCGAGTCCCGGCTCCGCGAGCGCGGCGAGTCGGCGGCGACCGCCGAGGAAAATTCGGATAGCGAGGCCCTCGACGTGATCCTCTCGGAGGCGGTCGCCGAGCACGGGATCGAGAACGTCTACGAGATCGACACCACCGACCGCGATCCGGAAGCGGTCGCGGACGCGATCCGCGCGGCGATCGAGGGCGAGCGCGAGCCGAGTGCGGGGACCGTCGACTTCATCGATTATATATGAGCCCGCCGCGACGGTCGGATCGGTAGATGACCCTCGACCAGTACCGCTCGGTCGCGGACCGCCTGCTCGGGCCGTGGGTGCGCGCCGCGGCGCGGCTCGGGCTCTCGCCGGACCAGGTGAGCGTCGTCGCGTTTGCGGTCGCGGTCGCCGCCGCCGGCGCGTTCGCGGTCGGCGAGCCCGTCTTTTATATCACCGGCGCGGTCTGCGTCCTGCTCAACGGCTGGCTCGACCTCGTCGACGGCGCGCTCGCGCGCCACCTCGAAGTCTCCTCCGACGGCGGCGACCTCCTCGATCACGCCCTCGACCGCTACGCCGACATCGCGGTGATCGCCGGGTTCACGGTCGGGATCGAGGCGTACGCCCTCGGCTTCGCCGCGGTGACCGGGGTGCTGATGACCTCGTACATGGGCACCCAGATCCAGGCGGTCGGCATCGGCCGCGAGTACGGCGGGCTGCTCGGACGAGCCGACCGGCTCGCGCTGATGGGAGTCGTCGGGGTCGTCGCCGCGGCGTATTCCGCGCCGATCGTCGCCGGCCTGAACGTCGTCGGCCTCCTGCTCGCGCTGTTCGCTGCCGTCGGCCACCTCACCGCGGTCCAGCGGTTCCTCGGCGCATGGCGCGACTTATAACTCGGAGCGAGATGTTGCTGTCGGCTATTTCTAAGTCGTCGATGATACCGCGGTGAGCACTTCCAAAGCCCCGTCCCGCGCAGCACCGAACCTCACACCTCCCCAGCCTCGTCGGTCGTCCTTCGCGTTGCTTCGGACGACCGACTCCCTCGCGCGGTGCCGTTCGCGGCCGCCGAGGGCGGCCGCTCACGGGCACGCGCCACCGCACCTAATTTATAAATGATCGCCGTCGTGGCTGTCCCAACGAGACTGGGAGGCGAGCGTCCCAAAACGGCTGAGTTCGACGGAAACGAGAATGGACGATTACGGCCGCGTCGCCCGCGCGAACCATGTCTCCGGGTTCTGCCGCTTGACGCGGAAGCTCGGGAGCTCGTCGGCGTCGACCAGCTCGAGCAGGAACCCCCGGACCGGCGCGGGGTCGCGGTCGCTGACGAGGAAACACTCCTCGCCGGCGTCGAGCTCGCGGAACCGTTCTTCGACGCGCTCCTTGCGCGTCTCCGGGTCGAGTCTGCGCAGATCGACCGCGTCAGCGGGCGGGTCGACCGACCACACTTCTTCGTAGCGCTCGTCGACCGCGGCGGCCAGCTCGCCGGCGTGCTCCGGGAGCGCGTCGGCGCTCGGCGCCGGCGTCGACTGCATCTCGGGGTCGAACGGAAGCTCCGCGAGGACCGGCAGGTCCAGCCCCTCGATCGGGTCGTCGCCGCCGAACAGGTCGTGGGGCGTGCCGCACTCGTCGCAGACGAACTCGCCCATGTTCGAGACGACGCCGAGCACGGGCACGTCGTTCTCCTCGAACAGCTCCAGCGCGCGCCCGGTGTCGGAGACGGCGGCGTGGAACGGCGTGGTGACGAGGACGACCCCGTCGACCGGCACCTCTTGGAGGGTGGTCAGGGCCACGTCGCCCGTCCCCGGCGGCATGTCGACGACGACGGTGTCGGGGTCGCTCCACGCGGTCGTCTCGAACAGGTCCGAGAGCGCGTCGTGGGCCATCGCCCCCCGCCACGCCAGCGGGCCGTCGTCCGAGAGCATCCCCATGCTCATCACCTCCAGCCCCCCGGCGTCGACCGGAACGGGGTTCCCCTCGTCGTCGCTGTAGACGGGGCCGCTCGCGCCGATCACCTCGGGCACGTTCGGGCCGTAAATGTCGGCGTCGAACAGCCCGACGGACCCGTCGGGGGAGTCCGCGGCGAGCGCGCACGCCAGCGTCGTCGCCACCGTCGTCTTCCCGACGCCGCCCTTCGTGCTCGCGACCGCGATCACCCGGTCCGCGGTCTCGATCCCCGACGCGCGACCGTCGAGGTCCGGGCTCGGATCGGCCTGCTCGACGCGCGCGTTCGAGACGCCCGGCGCGTCAGAGGCCGCTTGCACCATCGCGGCCGACACGCGCTCGGCGGCGTCGCGCGGGAACTCCCGCAGGTCGGCGGTGATCGTCGCGGTGCCGTCGGCGACCGTCACGTCCTCGACGATCCCGGCCTCGAACACGCTCACCCCGGCGTCCGGGTCCCTGACCTCGCGGAGCGCCGCCTCGACGGCGTCGGCGGGCGCGGGAGTTTCCTGAGCGGTCGGTTCGCCGTCGGCGGCGGCGTCGGCGGCGTCGCCGTCGTCGTCTACGTCTGCGGTGGGTTCTGTCATGGTGTCTGGGTGGGTGTCGGCGTCGGTCTCGGCTTCGATTCCGGGACGGGGCGGGTCACAGGCCGGGGCGGCGGTTGAGCGCGCTCTCGCCGGGCAGGTCCGCGCTGTCGTTCTCGGTGCCGCCGCTGAACTGCCGCCGGAACTTCCCCGGGTCGGCGTCGAGCGCGCGGACGGCGGTGCTCCGGACGACCGCCGGCTGCGTCTCGTCGTTCGCGACCGCGTCGAGGCGGTCGGCGGCGCGCTCGTCGTCGACGCCGGCGAGCAGGTGGACCGCCCACTCCCGGAGCCGCTCGCTGTCGGCGTGCGACAGCTCCAGCAGGACCGGGAGCAACGCCTCGCCCCGCAGCTTGAACAGCGAGACCATCGCGTTCCGCACGACTGCGTGGTGGCCGTCGTCGAGCGCCGCCTCGATCGTCACCGCGTGCTCGCCCCGGCCGATCCGGTCGAGCGCGACGACCGCCTCGGCGCGGACCCACGGGTCGGGATCGTCGCACGCCGCGACCGCGGCCTCACCGGCGCGTTCGTCGCCGAGTTCGCCGAGCGCCTCGACCGCGAACTGGCGCACGTCGGCGTCGTCGTCCGCGAGCCCGTGTTCGATCAGCGCGTCGATCGCGGCCTCCGTGGGTCGGCCCTCGCCGAGCGCCAGCGCGGCTCGCCGGCGCTCGACCGGGTCGCCGTCGACGAGGTCCGCGATCTTCTCGGCGGCGTCGTCCCCGCGGAGCGGCGCGGTGTCGGTCGCCTGCAGCTCTCGGGGGCTCGCGTCGCCGATCGTCACGTCGCGGCTCACCTCGATGTCTTCGAGCCCCTCCGGCTCCTCGCCGAACCCGGGGCTCTCCTCGGGGTGGACGCGCGGGTCGGTGGGGCCGTCGGTCGCCTCGTCGGGGTCCCTCATCGGGCGCTCACCTCCGTCGCAACCGTCGGACTGAAGAACTCCTCGGCGTCGAGCGTCGCGAGCGCGGCGCCGAGACAGACGGCGGCCGCGGCCCCCGGCGTCGCGGGGACGCCCGCGACCAGCAGGAGGACCGCGCCGACCGCGAGCCACGCGTCGCCGTCGCGGAGCCCGGCGACCGCCGCCGCGGTCCCCCCGAACGCCGCGGTCGCGACGAGTAAGTGCGGGCTTCCGACGACGGCGAAGCCGACCAGCAGCGCGCTCCCGGTGACGTAGGGCGCGGCGGCGCTCGCGGCGACGACCCCCGCGAACGCGCCCGCGCCGGCGACGAGTGCGACCGGGTCGCCCTCGGCCCGAACCGCGAGGAGGGTCACCCCCGCGAGGAAGGCGGCGGACCCGGCCGCACGGACGGGCGACCCGACGATCCCGGCGGTCGAAGCGAGCGAGAGCCCGGCGGCGAGCGGGACCGTCAGCGCGACGACCGCGCGCCGGAACTCAAAGTAGGTCGCCGGCACGCCCAGCGCGCGGGCGAACGCGAGCGCCGCGCCGACCGGAATCGCGACGGCGGCAGCGACCGTCGCCGCGCCGGAGACCGTGGCAAGCACGCCGAACACGCCCGCGAACAGGAGGCCGACGCGGACGACGGGGCGCTCCGTCGAGAGGGCGACCGCCGCGAGCGCGACCCCGGCCGCGAGCGCCGCGACGGTACCGGCAACCGAGACCGCCCGGGGCGGAAACGCGACCGGCTCAAACGGCGCGTTGTACAGCACGCGGAGCGCGGTCGAGACCCCGACGGCGACGGCGGCGAGCAGGCCGACCGATCCGACGCGGCCGCCGAACCGGCCGACGGGCCGCGACGCGGTCGCCCGCGCGGTGGCGCTCGTCGTCGGGCTCACGGGCGCTCACCCCCGTCGGCTCCGTCTCCGCCGGCATCGCCCGCGGCCGCGTGTTCGCGCTCCCCGCCGACGCCGGCGTCGAGTCGGGCCGCGAGATCGTCGACGTCCGCCGCGACGAACGAGTCGAGGAAGCGAGCGAGCCGGCCGTACACGCTCGTCCCGGGCTCCTCGTCGAGGGCGTCTCGGATCCCGGACGCGAGGACGGAGAGGTGCCGGTCGTGGAAGTCGAGCCGCGCGCGGCCGAGATTCGCCGTCTCGGCGGGAGCGGTCCCGCCGTCCGGGGCGGAGTCCGCGGCGGCCAGCCGACAGAGGTACCCCGCGAACTCGAGCTCCAGTCGGACGTGGTCGTGGTGGCGGCGCTCCTCGCCGCCGATCTCGCACCCGAAGTGCTCGTACGCCCGGGCCAGATCGAGGTTCACGTCGTTCCACGACACGTCGGAGCGGTACGTCGACTCGTACAGCGACACGGGCGGCCCCTGGCTCTCGATCGTCCCGTCCGTCCCGTCGATCACCTCGGAGTAGCCGACGACGAACAGGTCGTTGTACCGGGCCGCGAGCGTCTCCCGGTCGTCGTCGACGGTCAGGTCCGGCGGGTCGACGTCGAGGCCGCTCCGCTCGACGAGCGTCGCGACGGCCTCGTCGAGCGAGCCGTCCGCGAAGCGCTCGTAGACGCCCTGACTCGGCTCGGCGAACGCCGCCGCCGCGAGCGCGTAGACGTTCCCGCGGGCGGCGGTCTCCTCCTCGACCGCGTCGCTCGGGAGGCTCGCGTCGGGTGGCGCTCCGTCTCGTTCGGGCTGTGCTCCGTCGCGTTCGGAGGTCGATTCCGACACGGTCACTCACCCCTCGTCCGGCGGACGCCCTCGACGGTCACGAGCGTGGTGAACACGACGGCGATCCCGACGATCGCCCACAGCACCGTCTCGTAGGGCGCCCCTCCCTCGCTGGGGCCGAGCGAGAGGTAGTACCACTCGCTGGCCGCCTTCTGGCCGGAGCGCTCGTCGTTCGACCCCTCCCAGACCGCGAACGCGGCGTTCATGTCCTCGTCCGCGTCGATGTCGGTCACGTTCGCGCGGTCGGACGCGAGCGGCCGGCTGAACACGACGGACCATCGGTCGCCGGTGTGCGCCGCGTTCGTCTCCACCGCCGACTCCGGGATCTCCGTCGTGCTCCCGGCGCCGCCGGCAAGCAGCGACTCCGTCCCGTCGCCCCCGTTCCAGTACCAGACGTTCACCCGGTTGTCGGTCGACCCCATCGCGATCGGCGGCTGTTCCTCGGACGAGACGGGGAGCTGGACCGCGGCGGCGTCGGCGAACGCGCGCAGCGAGCCGGCCGACGTGTTCGCGGACGCGTCGCTCCACGACAGCCGGACGTAGAGTCGCTCGTCCGTCCGCGCGGCCGCGACGCTGGAGGACTCCACCGCGGTTTCGGAGCCGCCCGGCACCGCCGCGCCGGAGCTGCTCATCGGGACGTGCACGTCCTGAACCGACTCCCACGCGCCCCCGTCCGGCTCCGCGAGGTCGCCGGCGCCCGCCTGTCGCTCGACCGGGATCTCGTAGGCCGCGCGGGCGTCGACGATCATCGGGAACGCCGCCGTCGCGGCCACGACGGCGAGGGCGAGCGCGGCCGCCACCGCGAGCTCCCGCGAGCCGATACCGCCGCCCCCCGCGTCGTCAGCCGTCATCGTCGAACACCTCCAGCCGGTACTGGTCGTCGTTGTTCACGGTCGAGAGGATCTCCATGAGCTCGCTCTCCTCGCCGCGTTCGGCCTTCTCCCGCTCGCGGGTGATCGTGTTGAGCGCCGACTCGACCTCCGGGCCGAACAGCTCTTCGAGGTAGTTGCGCGGGATGCGCTCGGCGTCGACCGTCTCGCCGCTCTCGGAGGTCTGCGGCGGCGCGTACGGCGGGATGTAGTAGACGTTCGGCTCCGTCCGGTACTCGGGGTGGAGCCGTAAGGCGACCTCGTACTCGTTGACGAGCTTGTGGATGGGGCCGTCCTCGTCGTCGAGGAAGCCGACGTGCCGGAGCTGTGGCGGGCAGTCCTCGGCGCAGGACGGCGGGCGCACCTCGCCCTCCGGCCCCTCCCCCTCGATCCGGGGGTAACAGAAGATGCACTTCTCGCTGGTCTTTGTCTGCGCGTTGTAGAACACCTTCTTGTAAGGACACCCCTCGACGCAGTAGCGGTAGCCGCGACAGCGGTCCTGATCCACCAAGACGATCCCGTCCTCCTCGCGCTTGTAGATCGCCGAGCGCGGGCACGCCTCGACGCAGGAGGGGTGCGTGCAGTGGTTGCAGATCCGGGGGAGGTAGAAGTAGTAGGAGTTGGGGTACTCGCCGGCGCCCTCGTCCTCGTCCCAGTTCGGCCCCCAGTCGGCGTTCTCCATGGGGCGGAGCGGCTCGTCGCTCCCCTCGTACATGATCGCCTCGTGGTTGAACTCCCACGCGCGACCGTACTCCTCCTGGTCCGGGAGCTCACCGGGCGTCCGCGACTGCCCCTCCTCGTCCCAGCCGCCGCCCAGCTCCTCCCAGTCGCGCGGGTAGCCGGCGCCGGGCTTCGTCTCGACGTTGTTCCAGTACATGTACTCGCGGCCCCCGGACTCGGTCCAGTTGGTCTTACACGCGATCGTGCAGGTCTGACAGCCGATGCACTTGTTCAGGTCCATCACCATCGCCACCTGGTGATCGACGCCCTCCGCGAGGGGGACGTCGCCGTCCTCGGTCTGTCGGGTCGCGTCCTCGGTCTGTCGGGTCGCGTCCTCGGTCTGTCGGGTCGCGTCGTCCGTGGTCTTGCTCATCAGTCGTCACCCCCGAGCAGGTCCGAGACGCGATCCAAGGCGCCGCGGGTCTTCGATCGCGAACCGGCCGACCCAGACTTCGCGCTCGCCGATCCCGCCGCCGACTCCCCGAGCGAGCCGGTGTCGAGCGACGCCGCCCCCTCCTCGACCTTCTCGACTTCGATCCGAACGTCGCTGTTCACGCCGGTCGGCCCCCAGTAATTCGGGAAGAAGTGGAGGTGCTCGCCCGTGTCCTCCGGGTACTGGACGAGCTGCGTCGGCTTCAAGTACATCGGGACGAGCGAGTTGAAGTTGTTGCGGTCGGGGTACTGGAACCGCTCCCAGCTGAAGAAGTGCCGGACGGTGCCGGGCTCCCCGCTCGGGTAGATCTTCGCCTGCACTTCCACGGAGTCGAGGTCGTTGTACACCCGGACGGTGTCGCCGTCCTCGATCCCCCGTTCCTCGGCGTCCTCGGGGTTGAGGTAGACGGTCGGCTCGCCGCGCTGCAGCCGGAGCATCTTGCTGTTGTCTCGCCACGTCGAGTGGATCGACCAGCGGCTGTGCGGCGTGTTGTAACCGAGCGGGTACTCCGACTTCTCCTGTAACACCGGCGCCTCCTTGTGCGTCGGGAGCTGCTCGTCGAGCTCCAGGAACCAGTCGTGGTCGATGTAGTACTGCTGGCGTCCGGTAAACGTCGGCCAGGGATTTTTGTCCTGTACGTAGTCCTTCCACGGCGTGTACGCCTCGCCCTCCTCGAGGTCGGACGACCAGTGGTCGCCGGCCTCCAAGAGCCGCCTGGGCTGTTCTTCGATCTCGTCGAACGTCAGCCGTTCGTCGGCTCCCTCGGGGTTGGACTCCTCGGAGTGGTCCAAGATATACTCCGCGGCCGCCTTGTCCTCCGCCAGCGCGCCGGGCTCGTCGTCGAGCCAGTCGCGCACGTAGTCGTCGTGGACCGACTGGAGGTCGATCTGTCGGTCGAACTTCCGGTCGTCGACCGGCTCCGAGCCGCGCTCCGCGGCCAGCTCTTGGATCTTCGCGGCGAGCTCGCGGAAGATCTGCCAGTCGGTCTTCGACTCGCCCAGCGGCTCGACCGCCGGCGTGAACGGGTGGACGTAGGTGTGCATGTCCGTCACCGACAGGTCGTGCTTCTCGTAATGGCTCGCCGCCGGGAGCACGATGTCGCTGTTGAGCGCCGTCGAGTCCATCCGGAAGTTGATGTCGACGATCAGATCGAGCTTCGGCCACAGCTCCTCTTCGACCGCGATGTTCCCCTTGGCCTGGTTGAAGTAGTTCCCGCGCCAGACGAACATGATCCGGGGGTCGGGGCGACCGCCGCCGTCGCGCTCGCTCGGGTACAGCGGCATCCACCCCTTGTCGATCGACTCCCGGATCTTCGCCGCGGTGTCCGGGTCGGTGTTCTCTAAGATTCCGGCGTGGTAGTACGTCCACAGCGTCGTCGGGACGCCCCGGACGCTCCCGGTCGGGAACGAGAGGTTCTTCCATCCCTTGAACGTCCAGATCTTCTCCTGGCCGACGTAGTGGTCGAGGCCGGTCCCCTGTCGACCGAGGTTCCCCGTGAGCGTGACGAGGAGCTGGATCGCGCGGTTACCCAGATCGTTGTGGTACCAGTCGTTGACCCCCTTGCCGTGGATGATCTTCGCGCGGTCGACCGCGGCGAACTCCCGGGCGATCTTCTGGTGGGTCTGCTCGCCGACGCCCGTGATGTCGTTGACGCGCTCCGGGGTGTACTCCGACAGCTCGTCGCGGAGGTTCAGCCACACGGAGCGCGTCTCGACGTCGCCGTCGGCGGTGTCCACCGTGCGCTCGACCGCGAGATCGGGGTCGAAGTCGAGTTCGATGCTCACGGAGTGGTCGTTCTGTCCGTCGCGCTCGCCCAGCGATCCGGGCGCCGTCCGCAGGGTCCCGTCGGCGTCCTGCATGACGAACACCTTCTCCGGTCGGTCCGCGTCGACGTCCAGTCCGGACACCTCGCTCGCGCGAAGGAACTTCCCGGTGTCCTCGCGGACGAGCAGCGGCATGTCCGTCTGCTCTTTCAAGTGCGCCTCGTCGTAGAGCCCCTCGTCGACGATGGTGCGGGCCATCCCGAGCGCGAGCGCGGTGTCGCTGCCGGGCTCGGGGCCGATCCACTCGTCGCAGTGGATCGCCGTCTGGCTGTAGTCGGTGAAGATCCCGACGCGCTTGGCGCCGTCGTACCCCGCTTCGAGGAAGTACTTCGCGTCGGGGATCCGCGTGACGTTGATGTTCGAGCCCCACGCGATGATGTAGTCGGCGTTGTACCAGTCCGCGCTCTCCGCGTTGTCGGTCTGGGTTCCCCACGTGATCGGCTGTCCCGGCGGGAGGTCGGAGTACCAGTCGTAGAACGAGTGGCTGACGCCGCCCAGCAGGTTGACGAGACGACTCCCCGAGGCGAACGACACCGGGCTCATCGCCGGGATCGGGGTGAAGCCGCTGATCGCGTCGTACTCCTCGTCCTCGACGGCGTCGATGACCTCCTCGGCGATCTCGGTGAGCGCCTCGTCCCAAGAGATCCGCTCCCACATCCCCTCCCCCCGCTCGCCGGTCCGGCGGAGCGGGTGCGTGACGCGCTGGTCGGCGTTCACGTAGTCGCTGAAACACGCCCCCTTCTGACAGCCTCGGGGGTTCGGGTCGGGGAGCGACTCGTCGAAGCGCGGGTAGTCGCCGGCCTGTTCCTCGCGCCACACCTGCCCGTTCCGCGTGTACACCTGCCACGAGCAGCTGCCGGTGCAGTTGACGCTGTGGGTGGAACGGGCCGTGTCGTCCCAGTCCCACTCCTCGCGGTAGAGGTCCTCCCAGTCGCGGTACGGGTAGTTGCCGATCGGGTCGTCGACGACCTCCAGCGTCGTCATCTCCGTGAGGTCCTGCGCGGAGCCCAGCCCGGTGGCGCCGACGGCGGCAGCCGCCCCGACCCCCTTCAGGAAGTCGCGGCGCGCGGCGCCGGAGCTGTCGCGTGTCGATTCGTCCGAAGTGTCTGTCGTGTCAGTCATTGTTTCTCGATGAGAACGGTCGCGAGGCCGAGCGCCACGCCGAGCGCCGCGAACGCGACGCCCGCGGGCGTGCCGCCGCCCGCGTCGAGTCCGGCGGCGATCAGCCCCACGCCGGCCAGTTTCGTCGCTCGATCCGCCCAGCGGTACCGGCGCGGCGACAGCGCGGCCAGCAGGAACGCGCTCGACTCAGTCATCACTCGATCCCCCCGGTGAGCCCTCGTCTCCCGGCCTCGGCGGGTCCGCGTCGCTCTCGCCCGAGCCGTCCTCGAAGCCGCCGAGGATCGCGTAGGTGAGCGTGCCGGCCGCGGCCGGGACGAGCACGAGCGCCGCGATCAGGTACGGCCGGAGCGCCGCCGTCGACGTGCCGAGGATCTCGGCGACGATCACGTCCATCCCGGCGATGGAGGCGACCATGACGAGCGTGACGCCGACGATGCCGACCGCGGTCGGGAACGGTCTGTCGAGGTAGTTCCGGGTGAAGTGCTCCGGCTCCTCCGCCCGGTCGATGAACGGCCATATCGCCACCGCGACGAACACCAGACTCGGGAGGAACAGCCCGCCCACGAACTCCGAGCTGATGTGAACGCCCAGCACGTCGAAGCTCATCCACGAGGGGGTGAGCTTCAGGAAGCCGTACCCCCACATCAGGAACCAGTCCGGCATCACGAGCGACGGCGTCGACGCCGGGTCGTTCGGGCCGTACTCAGCGATGTTGTGGACGGGGAGCAGCCCCGCGAGCAGCGAGAGCACGGCCATCGTGAGGAAGAACACGACCGCGCTCACCGCAGCCTGGTTCGGGAACGCGGGAAGCCCGATCACGACGCTGTCGTCGTCGCGGCCGATCAGGCGCGCGCCGCCGTCGGTCGCCTCGGCCCCGCCGCTCGCCTCCGGAGCGCTCCCGCTCGCCTCCGGAGCGCTCCCACTCGCCTCCGGGGGGGAACCGCCCGCGTTCGCGGCGCCTACGTCTCCGTCGCGCTGCGCTTCGGTGTGTTTCTGCCGGACGAGGATGGCCATGTGGACGGCGATGAGCCCCGCGATCGCGGCCGGGATGAGGAAGATGTGGAGGAAGAACAGCCGCGGGATCGTCGCGCTCGTCGGGAACTGCCCGCCGAAAACGATGCTGGCGATCGGGTCGCCGACGATCGGGACCGAGCTGGCGACGTTGTAGCCGATACCGACCGCCGTGCTCGCGAACTCGTCGTACGGGAGCGAGTAGCCCGTGTAGGCGGCGAACATTGCCAGCCCGGCGAGGCCGGTCCCGACGAGCCAGTTCGGCTCGCGCGGGTTGCGGTACGCCCCGGTGAAGAACACGCGCAGCATATGCAGGGCGATCGACGCGACGAACAGGTGCGCCGCCCAGTGGTGCATGCGCCGCAGGAACATCCCGAACGGCACGTCGTAGGTGATGTTGAGGACGCTTTTGAACGCCGCCGGCACCTCTTGGCCTTGGTACTGCGCGACGCTGCCGCCGTACTCGACGGCGGCCGTGCTCGGCTCGTAGAAGAACGCGAGGAACGTCCCGGTGGACACGAGGATGCCGAAACAGAACAGCGCGACCTCGCCGAGGAGGAAGGAGTCCTCCGCCGGGAACGCCTTCCCGAGGAAGTCGCTCGCGTCGTCCAGATCCAGCCGCGAATCGACCCAGCCGTACGCGGACTCGGCGCCGTCGACCGCGTCGTCGATCCGGGACATCACTCGCCTCCGGGGCCGATCGGCCCCTGGAAGTCGCCCGTCGCGACGAGGTAGCCGTCGCCCGAAAGCGTGATCGGGAGCTGCGGCAGCGACCGCGGCGCCGGTCCCCCGACGACTCGCCCGCCCGTCACCGGGTCGAACCGCCCGGAGTGACACGGGCAGACGAGCACGTCGCCGTCGCGGTCGGCGACCATACAGCCGGCGTGGGTACACACCTTCGAGAACGCGGCGTACCCGCCGACCGTGTACTCGTCTCGCACCTCCTCGCCGTACGCCGACTCCTCGAAGCGCACGAGCAGCGTCGGGGCGTCCTCGATCCCCGGACGCGGCTCGGGGAAGACGGTGAGCTGTTCGCCGGGAGCGATGCGGTCCTCCCCGATCCGCTCGCCCACCTCGTCGACGAGGGGAATCCCGTCCTCGTACACCGGCCCCTGATACTTCGTGTCGAACACTCGGGTGAGCCCCGCGACGGGCGCGGCGAGGCTCCCGATCGCCGTGATCCCGCCGACCGTCGCGAGGACCTTCGCGTAGTCGCGCCGTTTGAGCTCGGCGCGCGCGTCCCGCCAGAACGGCCGGTAGATGCTCGGCTCGACGGCGGGTCCGTCGTCGTTCTCGGGGCAGGCGTCGCACGGCTCGCCGTCGCCGCTCGGTCCGGCGCTCGGCGCGGCGTCGGTTCCCTCTGCTGTCGGTCGTTGGTCGGTCGTGTCGTCTCCCATCAGTGGTCCCTCCGTTCGGCGACTTCGACGTGGGGCATGAACCACGCGTAGTACGACACCGTCGAGCCCAGAAGCGACATGAACAGCCCGAAGGCGTAGACGCCGAAGTACTGCGTCCGCGCCAGGGTGAGGTACTCGGCGGTGAGCAGCGCGGAAAACACGATGGCGAGGACGGTGAGCCCCCCCATCGCGACGACCCCCTCGATGGCGTCGCTCGCGTCGTGGTACTCGACGACCCACCGGTCCTCGGTCTCGAACCAGGGGAACGTCGCTCGGTTCACCCCCTCCGGCGGCGGGGCGTCGAGCCCGCCGCCGTCGGTGGCGGCCGCCTCGGTCGCGTCGGCCGTGTCGGCCGCGTCACCGGCGCCGTC
>NZ_SDJP01000004.1:155255-175340 GCF_004114995.1 Halorubrum amylolyticum | reverse complement strand
TCCATACGAAGAACTTCGTCGAGTCGTCAGCAATAATGAGGTTATGTCACGGGCTCACGCTGTGCCGGCTGTCGAGACCTCGGGGTAAACACGTACCGCCAATGTATATTCGTCGTCGACCCAGTCATTCAATTCTCCGTACTTACCGTTCGTCAACTGGACACTCGGCACGAGATATCCAACCCGCTTTCCGTTATCGAGTGCTTTCTTCACTACCGTCTCTGCGCAGAACGTCTTCCCGTTCCCCGTCTCCGCACACAACAACGTATTCCCGCCAGCTAACCCCCCTTGCTCAAGGAACGCCGCTTGTGTCTCGTTCACCCCGCCGAACCCCTTACTGCCGAGTAGCGACCGCACGTAAGCCGCGTCTTCTTCAGAGAGAGAGTCAGGAATGTCAGCCATGGTACCCATAATTATGATCGCCTATTGATAAAATCACTCCTGACAGCCAGCGAGAAATCAAGCCGTCAGGCTGGGGGGTTCCAGATCGGTCGCGTTCCATTACCGGTGCTGTTTTTCCAATGAGATATAGGCTATTCGACACGCAACATAGCCTCATCTCTTGATATCTGGCGAAGGAGACACAAACCCCCTAGCACCCCGTGCCAGTTAGGACATCTTATTACCTGTGTTAGTTGGTTGTGAGGAGGTTCTCTTTGATTTCCTCCCAGTATTCTTGTTTTTTGAACCGGACCGTCCCCTCAACTAGGATCTCATCTTTCTCAAAATTTGTCTGTGATTCAACCATAAATTCCTGAGGTATCGGTTCTGGATCGTCGTCAATATCAATACCGTGATATTTGACTCCTCCCTCAATAGTGACAAAATCACCCATCACTCTTGGTCCAAACCACCGACGTCGCTTCTCAACCGGTAGTTCAAGTAGTTGTTGTATTCCTTGAGGCAATTGGTCGGTATCTATTGTTGTATCCACAATTTCACTTTCGGGATTATGCGGCGTAGACCAAGCTGTCGAATGTGCTGTTTCAATCCCGTTCTCCAGTCCATTACGGTATACACGTGGTATATAGCGGTTATCGTAGATAATTTCATCCTTGAAGGCGGTGATTACCGTTGGAACACCCCCGCTGGTCACGGTCAGGTCCTTCTTATAGATTAGATTATGATCGTAGGACCGTCTAGTGACTCGGGTGTCAAACTGCTTCCTCGCTACCATTCTTTCCAGATTTGATTGCCGAACATTGCTACTGAGAATGACTGTGTACTCACCTGGCTCAAGATCTCCCACGGCAATCTCAATCGTCTCATTGTCATGAGATGGTTTTTCGTAGCTCTTGGCGGGATTCTGGTTGTTTCTAATTTCTTCGATTGTAAAGTTGAGTGGCCTATCGAATGTCACAGAATTTCCCCATCTATCAACAGAGTTTTGTGGTATTTCGAATTTGAAAAATAATTTGACGAGTTCCGAGCTGAATTCTACGTCGACGCGTTCTAGATCGGCGTCAAAATCAGTAAGGGCGTCACGCGCTCTTTCGACCAGTTCCAACAGTATCTTGCTTCCATTTTCGGCATCAGTCATGTGTTGTGTGAATCAAGTGCTCTGAGGTCCAAGTCAACCATCTGATGGTTGGGTTGCTCTTGTTCTCGGTTGATTTGGACAGTACGCTCAATACTGTCGTACTGTCTCTCTTCATTGTCGAAATATCGAATCTGAATGGAGATTTCGGAAGCATCTGGCGGTATCTCTAGTGCTTCAACAGGCGACGCTAATTCAATCGTCTCTGTAGGTTGCATTTCGACTGAGGAGTGAAGATATGTGAGTTCGATATCGTCAATGAAAGGTTTGAGTGGGCCGAACATTCTTTGTGATAAAAGCGACTGTAGGACCTCAGTGAGCGCACTGAGATCCTTTTCATCGTAGACGGACGGGGGATCCGGACGTTCTGTTTGGAGTCTGTGGAGTACAGTTTCACAACTCTGTTTTATTAAGCGACGGTCTGTCGAATCAATATCCAAGGCTGGGTCAATGTCTGCCTCTGACTTCTTGTGAAGGCCGATATTCAGGAATCCTTCTAGCAATTTATCTGAAAGATCTCTAGTCACGTGGATCTCCTTTCCATTTGCTTTAGCTGCGATTTCGACTGTAGTTCGAATTTCACCAATGTTCGTTAATTCAATGTCCACATCCGGGTGTCCACTCCCGGGCGTCACTTTGTCGGTCACTCTGACATCTAATTTTGGACGGAGGAGGGTAAGTTCCGTAGTCACTCTCTCAACGCTGTCGTCAATAAACTCAGCTTGAAGCGAAACTTCGGTAGACGTTTCCACCTTGTCAGGTATTTTTGTTGGTTTTAGTTGGACGAGAGCTTCGTTACGCTCACGAAGTTCCTCGCCAGTAATTATTGTGCGTTTCTCATCGTGTGTGGACACGTCAGCAGAGAAGCTTACTGTGCCAACTGCTTCGAAGTGGTTACCCGTGGTAAGACGGAGTTCTTGTACTGTTCCCTCCCACCGTACTCCGATCGGAAGTTCTTGGAGGGCCGGAGTCCACGTTGGCGTCTTGACAGTGGTTATCTCGCCTGAATCCGAGGGATTTGCCTCACTCGTTTCTCGGGTAAGGGCTTCCGTCTGGGCCTCCTCAACCGTTTTTTCTTCTTTTTTCTTCTTTTCTTTCAACTCCGCTACTTTGATGCCTGCGTCCACATCTATGGACCGAGAAAACCCACTCGTGTCCTGTGGTTCGGCGGTCCCCTGCTCTTTCGCCGCCCCGCCGCCCTTGAGGTCGCCGGCCGCGATGACGTCCTCGATACGGAGGATCATGACGGCCACCTCGGTGGCGGACTCGATGGCCTGGGTCTTGACGCGGAGCGGCTCCACGACGCCCCCGGCCTCCATGTCGATCACGTCGCCCGTGTAGGCGTCGAGACCGGCGCCGAACTCGCCGCCGTCGTGGCGGGAGCGGAGGTCGACCAGCGAGTCGATGGGGTCGAGACCTGCGTTCTCGGCGAGTGTGCGCGGGATGACCTCCAGCGCGTCGGCGAACGCCTCGACGGCGAGCTGCTCGCGGCCGCCGACGGAGTTGGCGAAGTCGCGAAGCTGAAGGGCGAGCTCGGCCTCGGGGGCGCCGCCGCCGGGGAGCACCTTCCCGTCAAGCAGCGTCGTACAGACAACACCGAGCGAGTCGTTGATGGCGCGCTCGACCTCGTCGACGACGTGTTCGGTGCCGCCGCGGAGGATGAGTGTGACGGACTTCGCCTCCTCGACGTCCTCGACGAAGATGCGTTCGTCGCCGCCGATGTCCTTCTGGGCGACGGAGCCGGCGAAGCCGAGGTCCTCGGACTCGATGTCGTCGTGGTTGGAGACAACGCGGCCGCCCGTCGCGCGGGCGAGGCGTTTGAGGTCGCCGGAGTTCGCGCGGCGGACCGCCAGGATGCCCTCCTGTGCGAGGTAGTGCTGGGCCATGTCGTCGATGCCGTCGCCGACGAAGACGACATCGGTGCCGATATCGACGAAGTGGTCGACTATCTCGCGGAGCTGCTCTTCCTCTTGGTCGAGGAACTGCTGGATCTGGTCGGGGTCCGTGACGTTGATCTCAGCGTCGATCTCGGTCTTCTTCACTTCGATGGCGCCGTCGAACAGCGCGACATCGGCGTCCTCGACGGCGAAGGGCATGTTCTCGTCGACGCGCTCCTTATCGACGATGACGCCCTCAACGAGCTCGGACTGGTCGATAGAGCTGCCGACAACCTTCTCGACAGAGACGTTCTCCGTGTCGATGCCGTCCTCGTCGGCGACCATGAGAACGGAGTCAACGACGAGCTCAGCGAGCAGGCCCTTAGAAGTCTCGGCACCCTTGCCTGTCATCGCCGTCTCGGCAATTTCCAGCAGGGTGTCCCAGTCTTCCTCGGATACATCGATGGCCTGCTCTTCGAGGGCCTCCTTGGCCTTCTCGGCAGCCCGTCGGTACCCCTGCGCGAGAGTGGTTGCGTGGATGTTTTGATCGAGAAGTTCCTCGGCCTGATTGAGGATTTCACCTGCGAGGACGACAGCGGAGGTGGTACCGTCACAGACCTCTTCTTCTTGCGTCTCGGCCACCTCGATGATCATGTTGGCCGCAGGGTGGTCAATATCCATCTCCTTCAGGAGGACGACACCGTCGTTTGTGACGACGACGGACCCGCCGGAGTCGACGAGCATCTTGTCCATCCCTTTCGGACCGAGCGTGGTGCGGACGGACTCCGCGACCGCTTTCCCGGCCGTGATATTCATGTTTTGCGCGTCCTTTCCGGAGGTACGCTGCGACTCCTCAGAAAGTACGATCATGGGCTGATTGCCCATTCGTTGGTTACTAACGGATTCCCGCCCATCATCCGGAGAATTAAATGCCATCTGTCGAAATGATATACTTGAATATGCCACTCATATATCATATAACTAACGGCTGTCTTGGTCACACAAGGTGAGATTGTTAACATCTGTCCGAGAGTATTGGTCGGGGAGAAGAGGGCAGCGCCAGCGAAAATACTGATAGTGATTAGTTCAATTCCTTACCGGTTGAGCCTGTCATAGAATCAATCTCATAGCTTCTCACAGCCCGGCTCGTTGCCTCGTTCGAAGTTGGTGATTGCAACGACGATTCGCAGACACAACGCAAGGAACACTTCTGTGCGTGCATGGACGCGGCCTCGGGCGCGGACGTGCCCGAGGCCGCAGTCCTTGACCGCGTCGTTGGTTCGTTCGACTCCCGTCCGGTTGTTGTACGTCTCGTCCAAGATAGATTGTTTCAGCTGCACGTCCTCGCTCTGTTCCTCGATTCGGTCTTCGACCCTGTACTCGATGTCTTTCGGGTCGTCAGTGTTTCGTGGATTGTACGGAGCGATTGGCACGACCCCTGCGGCCAGCAGGTGGTCGTGCCAATCGAGGATGTCATAGGCGCTGTCTCCAAGCATCCAGACCGGTGTCTCGACGGCGAGCGCGTCACAGGTGACGCGCATCGCCGTCTCTTTGTCTGCTTGTTTGGCCTGTGTGAACTCCGCTGCTATCGGGATCTTTGCGCCAGTCGAGACAATCGTACAGCCGAAGCCGTAGTAGTACTCTTCGGCTGTTGGATCGTAGTTCCACGAGGCAGCGTCGTTGTGTTGGATCGCTTCAACGTGGGTCGAATCGATGGAGTACGTGGAGTCGAGCAGGCCGCGGGCGGCGGCCTGCTCGACGAGTCTCTGGAAAACATCATCGATGACGTGTTCGAGGTCGGTGAGAAATCGATCAATCGTGTCTCTGGATGGCGGTTTATCGAGTCCGCAGTAGTACCAGACGAGGCCGTGCTGAAGTTCTCGTGTAACCGGACGTGTACCGTAAACATCCTCGTAGTAGCAGTGGAGAAAGCCGCGAAAGAGGTCTGGTGGCTTGTGTACTCGTGTTCGCCCCCTCGAAGCGGGGGCGAACACGTCGTACTCCAGCAGAAACTCGAACTCAAGGTGCTCGAACAGCGGGACTGTCTCGGTAGCCGCGACATTCAAGAAGTCGTCTACCGAATCCACATCTTGCAGGGTTGCGGTTGTGCTGGACACACTTTCCGCACCCTGCTGCTTCGTACGTGACGCTTTCTATGACAGGCTCTATTTGCAGTTATAATATCGTTCATCGCATCTAGCAACTTTGGCGAATCAATTCCCTATGATACTCAGAATCTCGTCGCGGTACTGTTAGCTGTAAGCCTGCTCTCCTTCTCTGCTCATGCGTCGGTGGTAATATACCGTAAAGCAAAAACATGGGCTGAGAATCACAAAGATCTGGTAGGGTGGCTCAGTAGTTAGCACTCATTAGTGTTGATTGTTTTATTTTGAACTCTGTGAGCGCGGTGAGATGTTGCTCGTGATTATTGCGCTAATCCCCGCCACCCGATATCATAGCAGATCCGCAACGGGCGTGTGAGAGGTTATTGTTTGAACGCTTTCGCCACAAGCAGTGGGAAGACAAGTGTAGCCTCTGCTTCCACTTGTGTGTAGTTCGTCTGGTTTTCTTTGATCTTCCCCCAAGAAACAGCCTCGTTCGGCGGTGCACCCGATAATGACCCATCACCCTCCATCCCCGTTGAAATATACACCACGTAATCCGCTCCTCCTCGAAAGAGGTTCGTCATGATTGCATGGTGTTTCGGTACTCCACCCCCCACCGCGATGAGCCCCGTCGAGTCCGCCAGCAGCCCATCTTCAATTAGCGAGTCATAGTCGTCCAAAATCTCAATACCCACTTCTGAATCGTACCCTTGACGGTAATAGTAGAGGAAGTTCCCGACCTCGGAGTCCGTCAACGCTGGACAGTACACCGGTACGTCGTTGTCCGCGGCCTGCTTCAGAACCGAATCCTCATCCTCAAGAGTTTCACCTAACTCGCGTGCGAACGACGTTGGTGTTCTCACTTTCTCCTCTGCGAAAAAGTCCTCAAAGAAATCATACAGATACTCTTCCAACCACACATACCGGTCAGAAGGAACGAAGAGATTCCCGAGCCGATTGATCCCACGCTCACGGAGCGATGCCTCGTCTGCGTCCCATTTTCCCATCTTGAATGGCTTTGCCGTCTTGATCACGTCCTCGGTCAGCGATCCAGACGTCGTAATAACTACGTCCACATACCCCTCTCGAACGAGATACGCGACGGTCTCGCGCAGCCCCGACGAGATGATGTTTGATGTGAACGTGAGGTAGACAGTGGCGTCCGCCTCCTGCATACGTTCGGCGATGTCGATTGCCTCTGCGAGCTGCGTCGCCTGGAACCCCGTTGTCCCATAGGCGTCGAGCATCTCGTCAAAATCAAATTCTCCACGAAAGTCGTAGCCACGAACATCCGGCGTGTCAGGTTCCTCATCACTCCCAGGGACGACGTCGCTGTGAGAGTCATCTTTGTCCATACTACTGGATAATCTGACGCCGGTTTGAAGAACTCGGAATCGGTCTCCAAGCCGTTGATGAAACCCTCAGCAGTTGAGAGTTTTACACTCTAAACCGGTCAGTACAGGAGACTCGCAGATCGCTCAGACCATCTCGGTTTGACCCACAAGGCACATACGTAATGTAGGACAAATTGAATGTATATGCTTTTGAACAAGCGAACAAGTGAGATTTTAGCGGCTACAGCCGCCTTTCTGTTTGTTCTTGGGACGTTGACTGGGTTGCGGGTCTGGGACTTGGAGCCCTCGACTTCAGTACAATCGGCTATAGTCTGGGTGGGTGCGCTCCTTATTACCGCCATCGTTGTCTTCCGGGCGTTTCAGGGCGCAGATCTCGTTGGGAATTGGATACTCGCATTCGGCCCATGTTTTGGTTTCACACTCAATCTGTTCATCCCGATCATGGCGGGGCCGGGCGCTTTCATATTCCCAGTTGGAAGCGGAGCAATCATCTCTGGCGTGATTACAGTAGTTGGGTACTTGATCGGACGAGGTTTCAGCGAGGTTTGAGATGAACAGGACGCGTAACCGGATTCAATAAGCACACGTACTGAACGACTGCCGCCAAATCAACTGGTGAGAACTTGCCTCGATGTGGTGAGCAAATTCGGTCAGTACAGGAGATTCACAGACTAGAGTCGGTCTACACTCTTCACTTCTGTTAGGGATGTCTTGCGAGATACATAGTGTAGTCAGCAAACGACTATCGTTCACATCATACTCTACGGTAGTATGAAACCCGATAGATTGCTGCGCTACGGTGTGAAAATCCATTTAAATATGGACACGCTAGTAGACAATCCCTCTATGAACAAGTCCGAAATCGTTCAATTAGCTACACTCTGGTTCGTTGTACTGATCTTTCTACAAACATCTTCTGGGAATGACGGGCCGGTAATGATGGGAATTGGAATCTTTGCTCTCGCTTTATTGTGGGTTATCCCACTCTATTTACTCAGAAAGATACTGCCCAAATTACAGGCTGGATGATTTCTCTGTGTATATCTGAGCCGTGAGGACCTAATAACTGATACGTGCGCTGTATCTCGGACAACTACCAGAACTCCAATCTGAACTGGTAGAACCCTCGGCACTTCATACGCAGCCCTCGTCGACCGGCTGTTTCACACGAGAATGTCTGGAAAATCGGATTTCAACACAACAGTAGTCCCTTGTTCTCTAGTAAATAGCTCCGGACATGGTGGTGTGCGAGTTCCCACGATTGCTCGTCAACGAAAGCTCCGGAAACAGTGGAGGGGCAGTATTGAACCCACACACCACTGCTTCAAGTGAAATAATAGACTCCATTGGCGGTGGGCCTTCTCAGCAGTTCTCCATGAGAGTGAGCGATCTCGCTCTTATACAGATTATCGGTATAATCAGCGAACTCCCTATGCGAGAGATGCCAATACAAACGTATGAGATTGGGTGACTAAGAGCCCTCAGAAGCCCTCAAGAGCAGAGTTACTATTCCTCGTACGTGATGTTCATCAGCCATTGGGAGAAGGCGTCTGCCTGCGGATTGACATCTTCCTCACCGACGAATGGCGAGAGCATGTCACCTGCCATCAGCAGTGAAAAGTCACGATCAGATGCTGTTGGTTCGAGATAGTAGGTTCGTTGACCTTCGTACACCGCTTCTTCACGCTGAATCAGCTCGGCACTCTCAAGCGCTTCGACTAGTCGGCTTCCTTTTCGCGAAGAGACACCCAGCTCTTTCCAAAAGTCGCTCTGGTGAATCCCACCCGTCTCACGGACCAGTTCAAGACCCGCACGTTCGTCCGCCGAGAGATCGGCTTCACCCTGTGACGTACTCATATTCCAACAGCTAACGTGTATCCATTATAATCGTTCTTTCTGTCGCTAACACTCGTTATGAGATTGGCCGTGATTATTGTGCCAATTCTCGCACTCGGTAGCACGACAAACCCGCAACGGGCGTTTTTCGGGCTAATCCACGCAGCGGGGTCGATTCCTTATGTGTCAAGCTGGCGGTAAAATGCGATCAAATGCTACATAAGGTCATAGCCCAATGACGGTCAACGGTTCTGGAGCCCTTGCGTCGTAGTTGCCCTCGGCCGTAGCCTGTTCGTTCTTTTCGTCACGTCGCCAGACCGACTCACCGGTCGGCATTCGAGCGCGTGTGATACGACTGTCCAGACTTGAATTCGGTCAGTTCCTCGATCCGCGATTCGAGCTCTTCGACTTCGTCGCGGAGCTGGTCGGCGTCGTCAGCATCGCTCGCCGCAAGTTGGTCTTTCAGCCCTTGGAGCCGCGTCTCCTTGCGGTCTTCGTCCACCTCGGCTTTCCGAACGTACTCGGTTTCTTCAATCTCGTAGACGTCGCGTTCAGCGACATCAGTCACCTCGAGGGCATCGTCAACCTTCCCGCGATCAACGCTCACCACCCGATCACGGTCGATCCCGGCTGATTCGAGCGTGTCCAGCACCTCGTCGTCATCTTTGAGCGAGCGGTTCGTCCGAGCTGTCCGCTGGACCGAGCCGTACGATCCCGAGACCGGTCGGTCGTGATGGAGTCGATCTAAGAGCGTGTCCGCGATCTCCTTGCGGAGGTCGTTGGCGTTCCGTTGAACGTCCGAGAGCAAGGTATACAGGTCGATGAGCGTCCCTGTCTCGACCCCTTCGAGCGCTGTAACCTCGTGACGTTCCAGCGCGTCGACGAGCAGGAGCGCATCCGCGTAGACGTCGAGATCGGGTTCTGTCCGTTCGTCGGGAGCAGGCTCAGAGGGCGGGTCCTCGTCCAATAACAATGAGGTGGTTGGCGCTTCGGTCTCGATTATCACACCTCGGTCGTCGTTCACCTCGAATCGTGGATGGAGACTCAATACCGTCGGGTATGGATCCGCATCGGGTGGGAGTCGATCAAGGTCGAACCCATCGGTAGAGTCGGTAACACGCCGATATAGTGTCTCGAACTGGTCTTTTTGAAGCGGTCGCGACTCACCGCTATCCGTGAATCTGATGATGACACGGTGTTCCTGAACGCCAGTTATCTGAAACCGATCGTTCGAGAGTGGTGTCCGGAGCGTAGCTCCTTCTGAGAGGTCATCTAACCGCTCAAGGAGATTGTGCCAGCTGACCCGAAACGACATATTCGTAGTGAGAGAGCGCGATGATAAATGTCTGAGGTTGTTGACAGAGATTATCGATGGATTCGTCATTGGGTGGTTATAGTCACTTTTTGGTTGTGGTGACGGAGGTGAAATATAACAGGAAGATACGACTGGGTCCACGGATTCAAGATATTTTACCACTAGACGCACCCCTCTGTCGACTTGTTCAACAAAACCACCTGTATATAGAGGGTCACCTCTATCGATTTGTTTCGCGAGGAGTTACCCATAGGAGATCGGTATTGAATTAGTGGAGAGAAGTTCTTTCCACGCCCTAGTGGGAGGTTTCCATTGCTGATCAAAATTGAGCATAGGACCACTCCTACACGTAGTCGGGGGATTCACCACGACCGTGTCCCTAGGACCACACACCCACCCCTATCGATTTGTTCTAACGAGAAAGAGTGGTGAGGTGGGTCAATCACGGGGGAGCCAAGGTGGATATGGTTAATCAGAATAATATCCTTCGGCTAAATCCATCTT
Source organism: Halorubrum amylolyticum (assembly GCF_004114995.1). Classification (GTDB taxonomy): domain Archaea; phylum Halobacteriota; class Halobacteria; order Halobacteriales; family Haloferacaceae; genus Halorubrum; species Halorubrum amylolyticum. The sequence continues at coordinate 164,811 of NZ_SDJP01000004.1, read as the reverse complement.
TATAAATTCGATTCTGTTATAATTGGTGTGTAGAAAGGGGGTTGAACAAATCGATAGGAGTGGGTGTAGAGTAGTTAGTCGAAGAAATAAAAGGAGCAACAAGACATCACTCACCACAGTGTACAAGAACTCCGATCCTGGTCTTCGTCGCTTGGTTTCTTGACTTCTTATTTAATATCCTATTAGGAGGAGAATATAGCGACGAAGAGTGATTAGAACAAATCGATAGACGTGTGTTCTTCTATCTAGCTAGTAGCTAGAACTAGAAAGAAGAAAAAGAGAAGGTGGAAGAGACTCTCAATTTTGCCCCAAATCGTGACGTAGATGAGACGTTAGTCCAATCTGGAATTCTGTCACCCCTCCCTTCCTTGGAGGCTGGAACAAATCGATAGGGGTGAGAGGGTGTGTGGGTATTCTTTTGAATCGGTTGAGACGATAACCCCTAACAAATCGTCGGAGGTTACGGAGAGGAACAGCGTAAACCTCTAATACCGTGGATTTGACGGTCATACCGGCAGAAAAGAAATCGACAGGGGAATCTTTTAGTATTTTGGTAGAGTGGGTCCCAATATGCCCACGGATCCTGGTCCCGAGGGAACCTCCGAGTCCACGGGTTCTATCAAAGATCTCATTCTCGAGCAGGAAGAAGCCGCGAGTCTCATCAAGAACCGGTCGCTCCTTGAGCCGAACGAGATCGTCGACGAAGAACGTATCGTCGGTCGTGACACACAGCTCACCGATATTACTCAGCACCTTCGCGTCGCAATAAGTAACGAGCGACCGCCGAATCTTCTCCTCTATGGTCCTTCTGGAACCGGGAAATCTCTTATCATCAACGCTGTCTGTCAGAACATCGTCGAACTCTGCGAAAGCCGTGATATCCGGTTCGGCGTCATCCAGATGAACTGCCAGAACGTGGGAACCCTCGGCGCAGCTGTCTACGAACTTTCCCGAAAGGTGGCGAACGACATCGGAACAACTGTCGATGTCCCGGAACATGGAGTTCCAAACAAGAAAAAATGGCGCGAACTCTACCGTCTGATCAACGACCACTACGATACAGTTGTATTTATTCTCGATGAACTCGATATGCTCGTCGGTCGTCGAGATAAAGACGAGCCCGCTTTTTCGCGCCTTCTCTATCAGCTCTCTCGTGCTGGAAGCACCGACGAGATTACTGCCCAAGTCTCTGTCACTGCCATCACTAACGACACGAAGATGATGGAGAGTGTGGGAAGTCGCGCTCTCAGTTCCTTTACCCCTGAGGACGTTCACTTTAGTGACTACGACGCCGACCAGCTCCGGGAAATTCTCCGGGCTCGGGAGGACGCCTTCCACGAGGATACACTCAGCGGTGACGTCATCCCGCTTGCAGCTGCATTCGCTGCCCAAACCAATGGAGACGCACGGAAGGCGATCGACCTGATGCGAACAGCTGGGTCGATTGCGGAAAAAACAGGTGCAGACAAAGTCCGGGAGGAACACGTTCGACAAGCCCAAGATAAGGTTGAGAAGAACCGCGTGTTGGAGGTGACACGTGGGATTAGTACGCAGAAGAAGCTCTGTCTGTTCGCGACTGCAGCTGTGGCCCGTGAGGATGGAACTGGTGCAGCAAGGAGCCCGATTGGATACCGGGTGTATCAGTACTTGACAGGTACCCTAGATTCGGATCAGTACCACCAGGAGACGTACGTGAATAAGATGAAAGAACTCACGACGTATTCGTTGGTCGAGACAGAGCGGAAGAGTCAGGGACCACACTCGGGTAGCTACCTCGAGTTCACGTTTGGTGAGAATCCGGAGACTATCATCGAGACGCTCCGAGAAGATTCGCGGCTAGACGACGTCCACAATGACGAACTCCGCACCGTCGTGAATGCACAGCTCAATCAGTAGGGTGTTCACCGAACAAGTCGATAGGGGCGAGGGTGTTATCGATGACTCAGTTTTATCGGTGACAGGAACAAGTCGATAGAGGTGGGTCTACAGACTGTGGTGGTCGCTCACACAACAAATCGATAGGGGCGACTGTTTAGCATTTTGCGTTACCGATATTCTAAAAATCGTAGATGACGCTGGGATCTTTTGTGAATGAACGGTACTGTAGTCAACTGATCGAGGAACCACGCTATTGTCGTGAGGAAAACTGACACTCCCGCCTATGGAAGATACACGTATGACGAGCTACGTGTTTCGTGTATGGTTGCTCCCGAATCCGCCACTGGAGCTCGAACCCGACGAGGAGGTCTGGCGGGATATCGAAGTCGACGGGTCACATACACTAGCCGAATTCCACGAGGCGATCTTCGAGGCGTTCGAGCGTTGGGACAGCCACGCCTACGAGTTCATCACGCGCAACGAGGACGGCATCGCGCTCCGGAGCTACGTCCACCCACAGCTCTACGACGGCGGCCCGAGCTGGCGAGCGATGGACGACGCGGAGATCGACCGCTTCATCGATCAAGCCGTGCCCGACGACGCCTCCGAAGACGCCAAAGCGCGGTTTCGCGAGCTCCAGTCGAATCCGCCGCCGGAAGGTAACGCCGCCGACACCACGATCGACGAGTTAAATCCGGAAGAGCTGGGAGCGCTCTCCTACACGTTCGACATGGGTGACAACTGGGAACACTACATCGAACTCCAGGATACTCGCAACGCATCGTTGGACAGTAGCCCCGTGGTCGTCGACGAACAGGGGGACGCACCGTCCCAGTATCCCGATATGGACGAGTAGCGGGTGGTTGTCCCGCCTACAGTCGTTTTTCGTCAATGATGGCGGCGGTATCTGTCCCGGCGATTGTGTCGGATTCTGCCAGCAGGTCGTCGATCTCGTCTGGATCGTAGACCTCCTTGACGATGCAGTAGTACTGTGACGGCGTTCCGAAGTCGTAGACCATGCTGAGCCGATCCCCTTCTCGGAGCGTCGCACGTTCAGCGATGTCTCCGATCGTCACGCCACTCGCGTTCGTGTACGAGGGGTCGTCGATCTTCTCATACTGGTGGTCCGGGAGAACGTTGAGTGACGAGTCCAGATACTCGTCTTCGAGGCCGTACATCCGGAGATGAAGATCATCGAGCGTACTGAATCGACACACGAGCCGATCGAGTTCTGCTATCGTCGTTTCCGGCCGAACGACGATATCGTACCACTCCTCGCGAGCGCGACCCTTCTGCTTCCAGCGAAGACGGTAGCCGGTGGTGCCGATACGAGATTCTACCTCCATGCTTGCATCCTGTCTCAGCTGGTCGATCTCATCGAGTGTTGCAGCCCAGCAATACGAACAGATCTCATCTGGCGCATCGCTCTCGAATGCCGTCTTGTCGAGACCTTTCCAGTCAGCATATCGCGGTAAATCGATGTATTCACTCGCGGGTGAGCGCGTACTCCGATCACACAGCTTCTCGCCGGGCAACTCCTGACGAGGGGAATAGGTCGACCTGCCGACTGGTTCTGCTTTCAGGTCGACGATATGGTCGACAGTCCCTATCTGACTGACTTCGATAACAAATCGCTCCAGTATCTCCGTCTCTGAATCGGTCATGGTTTTGGTAGTCTGTTATTCGACATCACTCGGAAGGATTCCATACGTTCTGGCGACCGAGACGATCTCTTCGCGGAACTCCTCGAACTCCTCACCGTGCGAGTCCGCGAGTGTTTCCACCTCGTCAGAATATGCCTCGCGGATCGCTCTCGCTTCGGCCCTCCCCTCGACGGTCGGTTTCCAGAGGGTTGTCGTGCCATAGTCCCCTGATTCGAACGACGGCCCAGATCGCTCGCGTTCTCCGACACACTCGACTAATCCCCGTTCTTGCAGTGTTTGAAGCGCGGTTTCGACTTCAGGTCCGAACTCCGAATCCATCGAGAGAAGCTCTTCGAGTGGCGGCTCTTCGGATCCACCTTCTGTCGTGATTGCGTCGAGTTGCGTACAGGCTACAACGAGGTCGTCAGTCGTCTTTTCGACGCCAGCGTAATCGTGTTTGTATCGTCTGTCGTGGGTAGTGAGTTGATCGATGAGTAACCGCTCGATCCACGTCTCGGTTTGCATGTCTGTATCCTACGATTGGAATCAACAAAGCGTGTCGCACGAAGCTGCATGTCGGGACGAACAGCAGCCACCGATCAATCGAGTTTTGCCCGCTCTTTCAGCTCGCCGACTAGGAGATCGAGGATCGCTTCTTTGTCCTCCTCGGGAACGTTCCTGCCGTCGAGTTCGTCGAACTTCTCTTCCCAGTGATCTATCCACGACCCGAACACGTCCTCGAATGTGTCTTCTGGATCGTCTGCAGCCCTGACGTCCTCGATCCCCTTCTGAATCATCTCGTGGGGCCCTCCGGCTCCAAGCTCGGCTTCGAGTACCAGCCATGGTTCGTACTCGAAGGTCGAAGAAAGTTCTTCGATATGCCACGTCTCGTCGTTCAAATCCAGTTGATACTCCGTCACCACGTGAAACCGAGCTGGTGAGGCATCGACACCCGGCACACCCATGTCCGAAAGGTACACCGTCGGATGACGCTCGATCTGTAACGAGAGCATGTCATCTGCTTCGAACTGGAATCTGAAAGCCCGCTCTCTGATCTTTCCCAGTGTCAGCCCATCTTCAGGCAGGTCGATGTCACACTCGTCCAGCACGGTGAGAACGCGGTCTTTGGTAGTCCTATCCATTATCCTCACCTGGTTTCGACTACTCAGTGAAGCCCTCCAACAGTTCCTCGAGCATCGGGCGGAGCTTGTATTTCCGGTAATGTTCGTCTCGGAGATCTTCGACGTAGACACACCACTCATCGAGTTCACCGACAACTCGGGCGGCCTTTCCGGCAGTTTCCAGCCACTGGACGGCGTGTCGGTACCGTTGGGACTGTCCCTCCTCGATGATTGGCTTGGCTTGTTCCTTACAGGCGTCGATGGTCCAGTCTGGGTGCTCATCCCAGACTTCCTCGACGACCGGCTCCACGACCTTGTAGTCCGAAAATCGATCCGCGATATCGATAGCCGCCTCGTACTGCTCTGCGTACAGGAAGATTTCGACGTGCCGTCGCGCAACTCGCTGCGTCGTGTCCTTGTTCCGAAGCGATGTCACCAACTCTTCGCGAATAGTCATCCACTCCTCACCGGCGAGTTCCTCTGCCGCTTGGTAGGCCGCAAGCGTCGGCGAGGCTTCGAATGCGGCGATAGCCGCCTCCAAGGCCACCTCCGGTTCGTCGAGGCTGGCGGCTCGATCGCGGAGCCACTCGGCCAGCTCAGCTTTCTCGCTGCCGTCTAGTGTCAATCCGCGTTGGGCCACCTCCAGTGCTGCTCGGGGCCGATCATGGTTTCGCAGCGTCTGGGCTAGTGTGAGTGCTTCGTTCGGGGGGGACAAGTTGTGCCGGCCGTATTCGATCGCCTCGTCGATCCGTCCTTCCTCCACGAGCTTGGTTACGTAGTCATCGATCAGATCCGCAGCCTCCGCCAGATCCAGGTACTCCTCGTTGCGACCTTGGCGCTTGAGGACGTTGAGGTGAGCCCTGATGAAGTCCTCGGCGTACCACGGTGGATCCCCTCCCCAGAGGTCGGCATAGCCGATATCGCCCTGCATCGCTCGCTGAACCGGTTCGAAATCCCAGCCCCGTTGGGCGGCTTCGAGCGCGACACTGTACGGCGGATGGTGTGTATAGCCTCCCATCTCCTGTACCCACGTCCAGAGGCGATCCTTCCAATCGGTACGCTCGACCTCCGAGAGGTCGGCGGTGAGCAGCGCCTCGGCCAGCACTCGGTCGACCTCGTCGAAGAACTCGAAGATCGCGTTCGAATCGTCGTACGAGAGCGCGAGCCACTCTTCGTCCATGAGTTCGTTGGCCAGCGGTTCGAGGATGTCCAGTGCCGTCTCGCCGTCGCCAGCCTCGACGGCTGTGCGTGCCTGATCGAGAAGGCCTCGCAACTTCTCGACGTCGGTTTCGGCTGCCTCGTACGGGTCGTAGGCGTGAGCGCTTCGCCCCTTAGTCGGTCCGAGAACGTTCTGTACCTGCTGGCGGATCGATTCGCGATTGATGTCCGGAGTTCGACCGTGTTCGCCATTCTCCGTCTCGTCTTCTGACTCGGCTGTTTCGAGTTCGGATTCGATCTGGGATGCCAGCTCCGGGCGACTCTCAATGAGGCTGGTGAGAACGTCACGGAGGATCTCGGGCTCGGCATCCGCGATCAGTTCGGAGATGGGCGGTCGCTGGTCGATCCCATCGGAATCGCGGACGTACGTCAGGAGAACGGCGACACGGTGCTTGCAAATCCCACCGTGATCGTACGGACAGGAACACGCCGTGTCAACGACCCCAGTTTCGTCGAGATCGATCCGCACCTGGTAGGGCTCGTACTGGCTGCCTTCAACCGCCGCTCGGATCGTCTCACCGCGCCGGACGAGCTTGACGACGGCACCCTCGGCGTAGTAGTTTCCCCCCCGGTCGTATGACTGGGGACGTGCCAGATCCCGGACTGCTGCCTCCGTGAGTGTCGGGTCGGGATCAACCATCGCTCGTATGGTATCTACGGATTAAACCCGTAGTAATTGTGGTGGGCGGTTGGGTGGCTGTGTGCCTACGAATCTGGAACCCAGACGCCTTTCACCGGCTGGAAGACGGCGTAGGCGTCGACATCCGACGTGTCGGTCGGATGAGCGGTGTGTAGCGTGAGTTGCCCCCTGCTCGTGTGTTCTCGGTTCTGTTCAGTTACCCACTCCTCTGCGTCCGCTTTCAAGTCGAAGGCGAGTCGACCATCCTCATCGAAATTCGCCTCCGCGAGTGGTGTCTCGCGAAAGACCGAGTCTTTGATTTCCACGATGTAGTCGACCATAGCTGTTCGTTCGCGGTAGCTCTCCTTTAGAATTCCCCGTGCTGAACAGATTAGATCTCTGCCAACCGTACAAACCGTATATGGAACTGACGCTCGAACATCTCCAGTCTGAGCACCTCGATCCGCTTCCGCTCTTTCAGTCCGAAGAAGCGACACTCTGGCACATCGACACCACACATCCGGACGTGGTCGCCGACGATCACGTCAACGCCAGACTCGCCACAGCCACGATCTGGTCACTCGACGAGGATCGGACATACGCCCTGCTCGTGCTCCGGGAGAAGGTGGAGTGACGAAGCGATCCCAGAATTACTGCGCTATCTCGCTACCCATCTACATGGATCGGATACGGCCGTAGCGGAAACGTTCTCCGTCGGGGTGTTCACGGCGACTGCGGTCAGGTCGCCTGCGGGCCGGACCGTCTGGTGGCGTGAAGACTACGTCGACGACACCGCCGGGTGAGGAACGGATATCCTCTCGAAGGCCGACCCGAGGAATTACGCCGCCATCCAACCAACAACGCTTATGGATCACACTCACGAGGCGTTCGCTGACGCACTCTCCTCGGGCAACACCGAGCGCGTGAATCGGGCGATCGACGAAATCGAAAACACCGAACTCGAGGAACGAGCCGCCCTGTTCGACGAGTGTTTCGATATGTGTCTCGACCTCTACGAGGCCGACGATGGATACCAGCGACAGTCCGTGATTCGCTTTGTGGCCAGTCTGTATCCGCGCTTGGCCTATCGAACGGTCGGTGCGGACCTCACCGACGAGGCGTTACCGGGTGAGTGGACGCTCGAGGAAATCGCGACCCACCGCGAACGATTGCGGGACCTCTACGCGGACGCGCTCCGCGACGACGACGGCCGCGTGCGACGCGCGGCCGCCAAGGCGACCAAGGAACTGGCGCTGACCGCCGAGATGCTTGAAGCCGAGGACGAACTCTGGTCCATGATGGACGAACTGGACACGCTCGCCGAGGAGTGTGCAGACTCGAAGCGAAAACATGTCGAGCAGGCCTACGAGAACGTCGCCTTTCACGCGGAGAAGCCGTTTTCCCTACTCCCGGACGGGCTTCGGAACGCGCTCGAAGGCGACGACCACAGTAGTGGACGGTAGCTCACTCGAACGCTCTTGTGTAGGACATTGTTGATAGCTTGCTGTCTTGCGATTTCGGTCTATCCCGGGTGAACTCTATTCGGCTTAGAGAGACGTTCAGATCGGTGGTTGTGGCTACTTGTGAAAATACCGTGACCGTATCAACAATCTCCTACGGAAGAGCGTAGAAGATATGAATTAGGGTAGACCAGAGTGATTTTGCCTAGTCCTCCGATGGCGGTCTGTCCGCCCCAAGCAATCAAACGATAACCGAATAGTCAGGGGATTTAGTGAGGTGTATCCGCCTCATGCGAGGATCACGGCTGTTAAATTGCTAGCCATCTTACCAACTGGTAATGTCTGAGACAGACACCGACAGCACAGAGAAAACAGCTCTCTTCGGCCGTTTACTGTTTGGAGCTGGCCTCGTAGCGCTTGCTGTGGGGAATCTCAGGAACCTCGATGGGCGGGTTGCATACGCCGATGCAAAAGGAGTGCCTGAGGCAGAGACGCTTGTGCCGGCAGGTAGTGGTCTTCTTCTCGGTGGGGGTCTGGGAATCAGCGTGTGGAAGGCTCCAAAACTTTCCGCAAGCGCTGTAGCTGCGTTTTTGATAGGCGTGACGCCCCTCATGCACGACTTCTGGGCAGTCGACGAGGAAGAGCGTGGCGGGGAACTTACATCATTCCTGCAAAATATCACACTCCTTGGCGCAGCACTCGCGTTCTTCGGTCGTGCGAGAAAAGAGTGAGATACTCCGCTCTACTCGGTCATCGCTAACAAGATCTGCTCCTTGAGGGTTGACCTCCGGTTTCCACGATGTTTTGTAGGTATCGACTCGGAATCCGATAGAAGTGTAGTCTCCACAGGCGTTGCCTCGGGTTGTCCCAATCTTACTTCTGCGGACTCTCTCGTAAGACGTTTCTCATCCCGTTCATGTCCCGACCACACTCGAATCTACAACAGGGAGACGGTGAGATCGTACCCAGAGTCATTTTGTTGTCTTATCATTCCTGTGTAGTCTGACCGTCAAACAGATCTATAGTCCAATAACTCTCATAGGTAACCGGGCGTTTTCTTCCATTCTCCACAAGAGCCGTGATGTCGCTCTTATGTAGAAACGCGGAAAGCCCGTATAATTACACTAAGTCGCCGGTAATCGGGAGATATGTCCTCTACTGAGTCAGCGTTCGGTCGTCTGTTTCAGCAACTGATCGAGTTAGATGTCATCAAGATTGATACGGAGCCGCTCGATGCCCGCATCGAGCGGCGACTCAAGGAGTTCTGGGAGAGCTCACCCTGTCCACGCTGCGGGAATCAGCGTATCGTTACGTGGGAGAATACCGACCGTATTTGGTGTCGAGACTGTGATTTCAAGCCGGTCTACACCTACGGAACACCCTTCCACGAGAAGCATCTCACCTGCGGCGAGATACTTCTCGCGTTCACGCTCTACGCCGATACGTTGCTCAGTATCAACCAGATTGCGCCGCTCCTCGATCGAGCCTACAAAACGGTTTATACGGCTGTGTTGAATCACCATACAGCAGCGGGGTAGGCCACTAAATCAAAGGAGTTGAAGCGGGAAGATTCGGTTGCCTATGACACAAATCTCCCGCTTCATCGGGGAAGTTGTG
>NZ_SDJP01000004.1:85621-155245 GCF_004114995.1 Halorubrum amylolyticum | reverse complement strand
TCGTCTACCGAATCCACATCTTGCAGGGTTGCGGTTGTGCTGGACACACTTTCCGCACCCTGCTGCTTCGTACGTGACGCTTTCTATGACAGGCTCGTTGTAATCCATGTAGGTCGCCTAAGAAGCGATCAGGCCGTCACCGTGGTTCGAGTCACTCACTCCAGTTGGGAAGTGAGTGGCCTGGGCGTCGGTCGGCTGACAACGGCATCTGAAGTACATGGTTCACTCGGCGCCGTCGGTTACGAGGCTCCGAGGCGGATATCGGCGGGGAGATCCCGTTGATAGTGAGCAACACTGTAGCTACCCCCCAGCCGATAGGCTGTCGATTGCGCTTCGCTGCCCCTTCTGGCTACGGGAGCAGCCCCGCCGGGGTTCCAGGTCCTGTGTTGAGATTTACTAGTTCGGAAGAATGGTGAGCACGCTCTCGTTCAGATCTGTTCAGTAGTCACAGTTGATGAGTGGATAACTGGTGAGGCGTGATCAGTTGAAGGGAGAAGGAGTTGGAGACTGCTTGAGTTGGTCGCTGCGAGACGAGTCGTTTGTAGCTCCCGAGTGAGGTGAGGTGGGAAGAACATGGGTAAGTTGGCCACAGCCCAGCACACGATGGTGCTGACGTGGTCGCCCGCCGTTCCCGCCTCGGCCACATGAACGGACGTTACAACCCACTACAGTCAGGTCGCTTCGACGTTCAACTACCTCACGCTGGCTCCCAGGGAGGCAGCGATGAGTAGCCCTCGCCGACGCACACGGGAACGGACAGCTCGCGAAGCACTCGAGATGCATCTCGCACAAGCGATCACGCGGTGTGAGTCGACAGTCGTCCGTGCTCACCTCGAAGCAGCCCGCGAACAGTGTCAACGCCTCCCGCTGACACCGATTGTTGAGTGTCCCGTCTGCGGCGTGGCCGGCCTGCCAGAACGGATCGCTGAACACGACTGCCCTGTGGGCACTCGGGACTACTAAATTCCTCCACTTGTCTCTCGCGTATTTATAGAACGACCGGTGACAAGCAGTAACGAGTATTTCAGTTTATGCCCCTACCACCGACGGCTTCGACGTCTTCCACGGGCGCGAGTTCATCACCATCCGAGAAGATGGGCAGCTCGCACCGAATTCCACGGTTGTCGAGCAGTATCTTGAGGACACCAAAGCGATGATGCTCGCCTACAATGAAGACGACAACGAGATCATCCTCGTCCCCCTCGAACAGCGGTTCGACCGGGCAGATGTCTACGGCTACAAACCTGGCGGGACGATCACAGGGCGGACCTTCGTCAAAGAGTACGGAATCGAGCATGACGAAACGGTTCGCTACCACCCGGAGTGGGATGACGACATCGGCGGCGAGCATGTTGATGGCGGCTTCCGAGTCGACCTTGATCAGGACGGCGAGGTCGTCAATACAGATGCGTCTGAAGCCGACAGCACCACCGACGAGTCTGAAGCTGCCGACTAGCAGCTCCCGCACGACCATTGGAAGCCGGCCGTAGTCACAGCGTCGTCACCCCCGACCCTCCATTTGTTTCTCGCGAGAGCCCAACCTCTCGGAGACGCTAGCGGTGACGATCCCCAACTGATCACTGCCTAAAGCGAGACAACCAACAGGCTCGCCCCACGCCGACCCACTCCTGAATACCCTCTCAGCCCCAACGATCTCCCACACGACTCCTAACCCACGCCTGTCTCACTCTTAACGCAAAACTATCGGATGGTTCTCTTCAGGCTCACTATCCACTGGTCGTTGAGGTACAAGAAGCGTGTCTTATACTCGCTCATTACCATCGAATCCCTCAAACTCGGAATCACACTTGCGAGAGCGATATCATCGAGTTGCTGTTTCGACCCAGCGAGATGCGATCAGTTTCTGCTCCCAATTCCCCCGCTTCAGCGATTCCTAACAAGGAAATGGAAAACGACCCCCCGACTGTCGACGCAAAAATGACTCACAAATGGAGCGCGACCCCCCGACCCTCAATACAAGGCTAACAAATGAAAATCTCGCGGCCACCCGACCGTCTACACGAGCTACTCCGCACCGATCTCGAAAGCAGGTTCGTCGACAACCGAACGCAGATTCACGTCGGCACGCTCACACGCAGCACGCACCACACCCGACGCGACACTCGACCGTGATCAGCAGCTCGATAGTGCTATTCTGATCGCCACTCTTACCACATACTCTATGTATTTCGGTGGGTATCTACACCACTAATTACCAGACGGGAGCCGATTCGCAGGGGGTAGTGATTAGTTCGGTAATTACCACATGGCAGTAGAATTGGGGGCGATCGTGTTAACCGCCAGAGCATGACTCCCCGACCAAGGGGGAACCCACGTAATTACCGGACGGCAACGGGTTTGCGGGGGCAGGTATTTAGTTCAGTAATTACCAGACGGCAACCCGATTGGGGCCGTCTGTAATTACCTCTCAATCCCGATCGTCGCCTGCTCCATCTCACCGCTAATTACCAGACGGCAGCCGGATTCGGCAAGGCCGTAATTAGTTCCGTAATTACCAGACGGGAGCGAGTTAGGCGGGGTTCGTAATTAGCTTCTAATTCACCCGTCTCATTCCTCTAATTACCAGACGGCACCCGATTCAGGGGCATGTATAAAAAGATATTTATTATACTCATCATTATAGCTAATTACCAGATGGCGGCCGGATTCAGGGGGTTCGTATTTAGAACACCACCCACCAAATCGAGCGTCGTTGTTCAGCCATAACCAGAGATAGCTTTAGAGGTTCTATAGAGCAATCTCCTACCCCCGTCGCAGTTCAGCCGAATTCACACAATTAGGGTTCAGGGGAGATGAAGTTCAGTGGATAGTCGCGTAGCGAACGATTCGGGCCGGAGCCAAGAAACGGGCGGGGGAAAGTGGGGGAGATGGGAGACGGACAAGGCGAAGACTATCAGAGATGTGATAGTGGATGGAACCCTCGGAGAGCGACGCAGCGGACGAGAGGGATGAGGCGATGAACAGGGGCCGACGACAGTCGAGCACCGACCACCAGCAGGAGGCCACAGAAGAGCCGCGACCAGTGCCGGCGATGAAGCGAGACAGCAGCGACTGCGAGGTAACGGGGGAGCCTGACTCGGAGGGCCGACGACTAACGAGAGGCGAACCGGACCCGAAGCTCGACGACAGACCACCAGCTGATCGATAGCATCAGATCTCAATCCACGACACCACCAGCGAGACTGACCCGGCGGCAACAACTCGACGAGCGACGGGAAGCGAGGATCGACCAGCGAGGGACACCGACCAGCGACGACACCTCGATCCGAACAGTGACCAGCATCGAAGCCGACCGACGACCGAACTGGAAGCAAGACCGAACCGGCGGGGACGCGACGACATGGAGGGACCACCGAGACGACACGACACCCGACGACGAACAGCGGCGGCGGGGCGACGACAGGAGGTGGGGGCCAGATCACGATGCGAGAGTGCGGGGTGGGGGCGCGGTCGACGACGTCGAGAGTCGCGGTCGCGATGTGAGCGGTGACGGTGGGTGTGCGGGAGACGCGATCGAGACCGCACCGAGCGCGAAGCGACGGTGGGGGGACAGGGGCGACGACGACAGCGAGGCAACGATACTGCGGGGCCGGCGAAGCGACGGGGACGGCGAAGACAACGGCGACGTCGACGAGGGAGAGGCGAGAGCGACTCGACGGTGGGGGTGGGGCGGCGACGACGAGAGCCGAAACTGCGCCAGCGGGGAACAGTTATCGACGACCGTTCAGCAGGAGGCAGCGATCGGCAGGGAGACGAGAGAGGCGAGAAGGGGGAGGTGAGGAGTGAAGAAGAAGTGGAAGGCGAAGATCGATCCCCTTCTTCTCTGTTAACTACGGTAGTTGGATCAGGCCAGATGTGGATTGTAGTGTTTCTCTAATATGTCTGCTATGTGATAGTAGTCTATATCTCAGATACTTCGTTTCAGCAGGATTCAGACACCTACTATCAGATCACAAATAAGAATTCTATATTAACTAACACCCCAATAACCTATGTGTGGCACTATCAGACTTCAAGTCCGACTCCAGTGACGAAATGTCTCAAGAAGATGTGGCGGACCACATTGAGGCATGGACTGGTATAGAGCCAACCCCTCGATCTAATGGTTACACATTCTATGCGAGAGACATAGATGGTGAGCCAGAACAGGGTACCGTATTCGCTGTCGTACTCCCAGGGCCTCGATTATGCTTCGATCCAACGGTGAAGCAGTCGGTATACGGTGAGTTCCCCACAGAATTCCTGGAGAAAGTCGACTTCGAACAAACCAACTCTTGGAGTTCGAGTTTGCGATATTCAATCAAGCTTGACTCTGAATTTCCAGATGGCGCACAGCAAGCTGTGGAGTGGTCGTATGGGCTGTTCACCAACAGCGGCTAAACGACGGTTCAGTAGTTTAGAGCCACTACTACCCTCTCGTTGTATCCGCTTCTTGTCTTGAGGTATCTCTCACAATGGATAGTTCAAAGCTAGAAATCCGTGTGAGCGGAATTAGCACGAAACATCCATAACACAAGTGTCGCACTGGCGTCGACAACGAGGTTCAGTCAGCCGTCGTGGTCAATATACTCGGCTTCCCATTCAGCTCGCGCCTCGATTTCTCTGGTGCCTCGACGAGTGGTTGTGTACTCGTTAGTTCGCCGATCGCGCTGACTTTTCTCGACAAGTCCTTTCTCAACGAGTGTGTCGAGATTCGGATAGAGGCGACCGTGGTGGATCTCTTTTTCGTAGTAGTCTTCGAGTTCGTCTTTGATTGCGAGCCCATGTGGATCATCAAGGCCGGCAATTACGTACAGCAAGTCGCGCTGAAAGCCTGTGAGATCATACATACCCTCTCTTACGTATTCGGGTTTTGAAATACTATTGATTTTCGAGATGATATTCTGATGACTATTTTACAGCCATCATCGAACATACTGGAGTAGTAGTTCAGGGGACCACGACATCTGAATTAACCAACACCCACTCTTGCTCCCCCAATTCTGTTGGTTAAGATTATTCACCGGCCGCTATGATAATGTGAGACATCTATCCCGCCGACACCGAATCTTAACCTACCCCAGACCGAATGAATACGTATGCTACGGCAGTTCCTCGGTGCGCTCGGCGTTCTCACGGCGCTCATTCCAGACCGGATCGTGGACGTATTCGAGGCGATTGCGGTTGAGAACCCTGAAGAAAACACCGTCCATTCGTGGTTTAGTCCCCTGATTCGGGTGGAAGGAGTCGTCATTACGCTCGCGGCGCTTCGTGACGGTCGCCTCTACGCGTGGCTAATGAATGTCACCGGTATCTTTGGTGCCGTCTTGCTTTTCGTCCCGCGACTGTACGAGCAAATCGCGGGGGCGCTCGTGTACGAGAACCCGGAATCGGTGGAGTGGAACGAGCATCTCACCGACGGTGTCCGCGTGATCGGCGCTGTGTACGTGCTCCTCGCGCTTTTGGACCGTCGACGTCGAAACAGGACATGACCAACGATCTCTCCGACCGCACGATCCTCCTCACCGGCGGAACAAGCGGGTTCGGACGGGTGGCAGCGGTTGACCTCGCAAAACGAGGTGCGACCGTCGCAGTCGTCGGCCGCGACGAGTCGAAGGGAGCCACCCTCGTAGAACGGTCCAGTGACCTTGCCGGAACGATCGCGTTCCATCAGGCCGACCTCGCCTCCCAATCCACCGTCAGATCGCTCGCCACAACCGTAAAACGCGAGTATGACCAGATTGACGTCCTCGCTCACAACGCCGGACTCTCGGCTGGGTCACGGCGTGAGAGTCTGGACGGGATCGAAATTACGCTCGCGGTGAACCACTTGGGCCCCTACCTCCTGACATACGAATTGCTCGACCATCTCCGTGACGCACCCGATCCGCGTGTTGTCATTACCGCCTCAGACATCCATCGGCGCGCGACACTCGATCTCGACGACCTCCAGCTGACGGACGGGTACGATTCACTCGAAGCCTACGCCCGTTCGAAGCTGGCGAACATCGCGTTCACGGTCGAACTTGATGACCGGCTCCCAGATGACTCTGCGGTCACGGTCAACTGCGTTCATCCGGGGTTCGTTCCCTCGACGGAGCTGTTTCGCGAGGCGTCGCTCCCAACGCGGCTGCTGGTTCGGATCGCCGGACTGATTCCGGGTGTCGCCACCTCAAAGCAGGCGGCCGCTGAACGCCTCCAAACGCTTCTGGTGGACCCTCGGTATGGCTCCGTAAGTGGCCAATACGTTGGCAAAGATGGTCCCGCTGATCCCGCATCCGAGGCGACGAACCAGGCGGTACGACAGCGGCTCTGGGAAATGAGTGCCGAGCTGGTCGGCATTACATCCGACTGGCCAGCGCCTAGCACCACCTAAGATACGCTCACCGCTATGGTGATGATCACGGTATCCCTGTCGTTGTTCTAAATCGGCTAGACAGATGCTCAGTACAACTCTGTAGTTGTACTCATTCCCCTTCCTGTGTGAAGTGTCCTATTTCGTCGAGAGCAAGCTCAAACCCCACGGAACAACATAAGTGAATCTCCTGTAACGTTCACCCGGACCCCGTCCTCAGACGAAGAGAATGAACGCTGCAAACTACTCGTAGTAGCTAACGCGGTCGACAACTTCCGCGAAGGCGATATTCTCCCGGACATCGGTGATCTCGATAGTGACACGCTCGCTCTGTTTGGTATCGGGAACAATAACGACGAACCCGCGCTCAACTCGGGTGATGCCGTCGCCTTGGTCACCAATGTCTTCGATTTCGACAGTGCGTTGTTCTCCTTTCTCAACAGGGGGCGTCTGTGACGCCTGCTCGGGCTGTGGATCGGCGCCAGTAGTGGTGGACTCGTTAGTGGTGGGTGACGGCAACACAGCGACACGGTACGTTTCGTCTGCCTCTAGGTCGCCCAGGTGGAGCTCTTGCTCCGGTACCTCAATCACATATGATCCGTTCCGCTCTTCGACTTTCCCTGAGAACAGACACCGAAGTTGATCTGAGATCTCCATTATAGACTGTACACTCCCATACGCGACGAACCACACATTATTCTGCTGTCTCCCTACTCCGGCGCTACAACGTTCTCACACGCCGGACACTCGGTCCACACGCCCTTTGTGCCGTCGTCCTTCTCGTACTCAACGAGGATCCATGCTTCGGATATGTCCTCACCACATCTCGGACACCGACCGAGGAACGATTCATCAGCGTTCATGCGAAGGGGTGGAAGGAGCGTGTGACAGTATTCCTTCCAAATGGATATCTGCTGGTCTTGAACCTAAGCCTTTGGCGGCTTTGCGGGCCAAACACACTAGGTTTCCGGTGGATGTAGGCTACTAGTCCGATTAACCAACATGCGCCCTTTCTCTACTTTGTTGGTTAAGATTGTGCTCGATCGCCACCCAACTTCCAAAGATTCGAACTCCTCACGAGTGGACCGATCTGTTCCTTTTTACTTGCTCCTAGACAACCCAGCGTGAATGTCTCGACGGCGAGAGGCCCTAACACCAACCCAAACAGCGGAGATTGCCCTACTCTCTGGGGTTGCTGGTGTTCTCATCGTTGTTCATTTCTTCGTCCCCGAATCACTCCGCTCGCAGTTCCTGTTCACGTACGGCGAGCCCACTGTTGTCTCGGCCTGGACCGCGGCATTCCTCCACGATAGCGTTTCACATCTAGCGTCCAGCGTAACGTGGTACGCGATCGTGATGGGATCGGCGTACGCACTCACTACAACGTGGGAGCGTCGACGTCCGTTCTGGTTCGCTGTAGTCGGGTGTCTCGTGCTCGCGCCGCTAGTGACAAAACTCGTGGATTACTGGCTGTTGAGGCTTCAGTGGAATCTTGTTGCGGACGCGACGACGGCACGTGGATTTTCCGGGGTCGTGAGTGCGTTCGGTGGATTGCTGTACGTCTCACTCGCACGTACAGTGACCGCGAGGTATGGCTATGCCGCCGGCGTCGCGACGACGGGAACAATTGTCCTCGGAGCGCTCTCCGCGCTCGCAATAACGTCTGCTGTGCTGTCTCCGTCTGTAGCTGTCGTCCTTTGTACGATTGCAGCCTTCGCGATCGGAATCTGGATTGTCAGAAACAGGCCTAAAATTCCGACGTGGCGGGCATGGGCCTGGTCACAGCGTGATGGACTCCTGTCTATCGTAGTTGGCTGTGTAGTAGTGGTCGTACTCCTTTCGCAGCTATTCCAAGTCCAACTGGATGAAACGGGGCGATTTGTCAGCGTAATCGCTCATGGAACAGGGTTTGCGACCGGTATGATCGTTACTGTACTCGTGCTCATCGCGGAGTACGTCGGCCAGCAATGGACTAAGAAACCGGGCAACCGCCTTGTGACGTAACCTGAGGGTCCTACGAGTCGTCTTCTGACGGCGGGCGTTTTGAGAGCTGATCAAATCGGTTCTGTGCTGCCTCTGATCGCTTTGTGGTTCGCTCGGGTTCATACTGCGCTGTATCCAGATCGCCGTCGACGACGGTGACTGTGAGAATCGCATCGGCGTGGTTCCCGTCCTCAGGGAGCCGATCAGCTTCCAAGATAGCATTCCCCACCTCCTCGCCGTCTCGTTCGAAAAACACGGTAGCGAACCCATCTTCGATTGAGTCCACCACGGCTGTATATTCGCCGTTGTCCAGATCAACTAGATCAGTCATGAATATGTCTCCTCTAGGACACGCTCCCCGTTAGGAGTACTGACGATCACGGTGTCCCCGTCGTTGTTCCAAATCGGCGACCCAGAACCCCAGTACAACTCAGTAGTTGTACTCGTACCACTGCCTGTGTGTAGTGTCACCGTTTGGCTGGGAGCAAGCTCGAACTCCTCGGGAACAGTATACCTCTGGCCTACTTCGTCTTCGATTGTCCAGCCAGACAGATCCAGCGTCTCATTACCGGTGTTCTCAAAGACAACGTATTCGTCGTTCAGATTATCACGGTCATCACCAGCCGCATCCGCGTGGATATCGGCGACTGTCAGGCCGGCTTCAGCTGCCGTCTCATCTGTCCCACTGTCCGTGTCATCGGGAGTGTCGTTGCTACCAGTGTCGATACTGGTTGTCCCATCGCTCTCAATGCGGGCACGGTCACTAACAGCGTCAGGCACTCCAACGTCGATCGGATCGCCCTCGCGGAGCGTACTCGGATCAGTCGGGGCGTCTCGCTGGGTTTGGACAGTAACGGTCTGTCCGTCGCTAGTCAAGACGATGTTGCCGTGCGTGGCGGTCCAGTACGCTGGGAGTGAACGCTCAGCAAGTCGCTGGAGGACCTCCTCGTGGGGATGTCCGTATTGGGAATCATATGCGCTCGAGATTACGACTGTTTGCGGATCGACCGCATCAAGAAACGCTCCACTTGACGAGCTCGCAGAGCCGTGGTGGCCGGCTTTCAGAATTGTCGACTCCAGCTCTGACCCGTATTCGTCGACGAGGTACGCTTCCTGGTCGTCTTCGGCATCACCTGAGAGCAAGAAGCTCGTTTTGCCGTGGGTGAGCTTGAGGACAATGCTGTTCTCGTTGCGATCTTCGTTTTCGAGGTGCGGATCCGGTGGGCCAAGGACAGCGACGTCGACATCACCAAAGTCGATTGTGTCGCCTTCGCGCGTTTCGTACAGTGTCACGTCGTGTGCTTCGATCGCGTCGAGATACTCGGCGTAGGTTTGTGTGCTTGACGCGATACCGGGGTCGTACACCGCCCCGATCCCGTCGGCTTCTGTTTCGTAGTACTCGATGATCGCGGCGTTCCCACCGATGTGGTCGGCGTCGTTGTGTGAGGTAACGAGGTGATCGATTCGTGTGATGTCTTGTGCTTGGAGATACTCGAGGACGTGTTCGCCGTCATCGTTGTAGTGCCCAGTATCGACGAGCATGGTGTCGCCGTCGGAACCAACGATGAGTGTACTCACTGACTGGCCGACGTTGATGTAATGGACTTCGACAGTTCCGTTTGCTGTCGGTGTCGACTCGTTTCCGGTGTCTGGGGTACTCGCGGACGGATCGCCAGGAACCGCCCCTGAACAGCCCGCGAGGAGGACGATCCCCACGATAATGAGGAGTCGACCGTGACTCCCGATTGAGCTCATAGTTGAGGACTCTTCTCAACTGGTAAAGCACTCGGGGTGTGGTGGGTGGGGGGTCCCAGTGAGCAGGATATCCATATCGACGACTCTGTCGTAATTCTTCTCAAATGACACAAGCTCCGTGCGAGATACAGACGATGTACCGGTCCAGTCTACACCATCACCGGCCCATCACTCTGGGTCCACTTCCTCGATGAGTTTTGGGTGGTAGTGCCTGACAAGTTCCGTCATCGACTCTACAACTGTGTCGACGAATTCCTCGTCAGGTTCGCGGTCCAGTTGCTCGAACTCTATGTACACCAAATCGCTGTTCGGGCGGTGCTCGTCGCTCGTTTGGAACCCTTCTAACTGGTCGGCATTTTCCGCAATAACGTCACGAACTCTGTCTTTTTCTTGTTCATCCGATCCAAAGAGACCGATACTCACGACTGCCTTCCCTCGCTCTACCATGTGAGGTTTAAACCGATACAGGACCATATCTGGATGGTCAGGATGTTTCGAGTCAAATCCCAGTCTGCGAGATGCCGGCCCACTGATGTCTGCTGGACTCGAATGGTGGGTCATCTCCCCAATTTCATCATACATGCGGTCCCGGACTTGCCGAATGATGGTGGAGTAGTCGACCTTACTGTCTTCTGGTTGGACCCGTGACAGTGGATAGTCCACGACCGTTGAAGACACCAACAACGATTGATTCATCGCTGTATTGTCGGGGAACTGGAACCACTGTACGGCAACACACTGGACGGCCAGTCCTTGTTCAAGGAGGTACTTGGCATTGTTCTCGGTGCGTGAGGTAATCTCTTCGGCGAGGATTACCATCCGCTGGTGGGTATTGAACTCGTCGACGCCGCCACCGAATGCTGTTTCGTGAGCCTCTTTGAGCGACTCCTCCACGACCGCTGTGTCGCCAATATCCCACTCGCCGTCACGAAGGTTCCTCTTGTACTCGAGGTAGATCTCTTCCAGGTCATCGTAATCGTAGCCGCTGAGGGACTGAGCGTAGTTCTGTGGCTGGCTGAGGATTGTTTCCTCGCTGGCGCTTCCAGATCCGCTTTGTCCTTTCTTGAGTTCAACGACAACGACATTGCCCCACTGGTCGAGCGCGAGCAGGTCAGGAATGCCGGTGTCCAATCCGTACTGCCGCCCGAAAATCAACAGTGGTTCATTCAAGATGACTTCAGGATTCGCGTGAAGCCAGGACTCTAACTGCCATTCCGTCTCGACTGCTTCACGATCTAATTCCAGCGTCTGTGGTCTGTCTGGGTGCTGGTCGAATTGAAAAACACGCATAGTGGCCTTCACAGACTGATATTATATTAGGTTTTCCATGTTTTGGACTTCCCCGATACGGCGCTGAAGGGTCATTCGTCTTCAGTTAAGACTCACACCTCGGACGTGTAGCGGTAGCGAGCGTCTCTTGTAAGATCGGTCGCTGCCTGTGGATCTTTTGAGCGTCTTCGATCAGTCGTTCAAGCAGCGGCGGTGGTGAGTAGCCGAGGTACTCACCCAGTTTGTGGAGGAAAAGCTGGGCGTGCGACCGGAAGGTCGCCGCCCAGCGCTCTGTCGGAAACACGAGCTCATCATCCGCCTGTTCAGTGACCAGATCCAATAAATCGCGGCTTACAAGCAGCGACAGCAGTGCTGCGTATAGTAAGATCTTCACCACGTGTTCGTCGCTCGTGTCGAACTCATCCAAGTTGTACTGCGTCTTCAGCTCACGGAACAACAACTCAACTTCCCACCGACATCGGTAGATCTGCGCTAAATCAGCCGGAAAAAACTCCTTCCTCGTCAAATTCGTCATATACAGATGGTAGTCGTCGGCGTCCTCGTTGCGGACGCCGACGACGCGGAACCTCTTCGTATCCAACGACTGCGTCCCGTTGTACGGTCCTCGTTTGAACTCCACTTCGACCTCTACATCGATGTACCTCCGGTCAAGATCGTCGAGAACAGCTCGGAGCTGCTTGCCCTCCAAGGGAATGGCGCGGCCGCGCCATTCCCGTAATTCTGCCGTAATCACCGGGTTCGCGTTCTTCTTCAACCGGCTGACGAAGTAGCCGTCGTTCTCGTCGATCAGCGCAAACCGGCGGTACTTGAAGTAGGCGAGATCGAACAGCATGAGACGGTTCTCAAGCCATGGCCCTGTCTTGAACAGGGTGCTGTCGTGTGCTTTCTCGTCAGCAGTATCAATCTGTTCGATCGTCTGCTTTGTGGCATTATGGAGCAGGTGGAGCTTCGCTCCAGCCTGCTCCTCATGGGGGGCTTCGAACTGATCTGAAAGAAACTCATGTAACCGCAACACCGTTCCATCAGCGATCATCACATCTCTGAACCGGTCGATATCAGCAGCTGTCGCGTCAGGAACAGCGACCTCGTCGAGACCGCGCTCGACGAGGTCGCGGAGGTACTCCGCAAGCGTCGGAGTCAACCGCTGATAGAACCCACTCGGTGAGATCGTCTCATCGGCAGTCGAGTTGTAACAGCGTCTAAACCCGGCGAGTGTTCGGCTTTCGCCTGCGGCGAAGCCGAACACGAATGTCCAGACGAAGGCAGGAATCTGAAGCTTTCGGTCACGTTCGACCACGCCGAGTTCCTCGGCGTGCTGTTTGAGGAACTCAGAGGGAAACAGTGTAGTGAGCCGACGCATAATTCGAGATGAGGAGTCCTTGTCGTGCACAGACTGGACTTCCTCATTCCTTCCGAAAGATGTCCCGATAAACCACCGCAGTTACGCGGTTTCTTGCTTAACTGAAGACGGATGCGCTGAAGGGTCATTGGTGTACCCCACAAGTTGAACGGGAATGTTCCCGTTCGGTTCTATGACCGATACGCGCCCACTATTCACCACGGCCGCTAAAATCCATCAACAAGGGATTGTTTCCTAGAGACCTGTCCGGGAATCGGAGGACAAAGGAGACAAGTTCCGCGAGACGCCGGCGGCGCACCGGTGAGCGCGAGAGAAGGTCAACTGGCTCTAGATTTTAGGGGTGATTCCGGCTCGGTGGAACTCCTCTGAACTGGATCAGAACTTATACTCAGAGGTATCAACCCCTGATCCGCCTTGAATAGCCGCCCATTTGTTCCAACCCGTTTTGATGTTCCCTCCATCAGCGAAGCTTTTCAGCTTACTCGACAATTCGTCCGGAGACCAGTCGTTTAGATACTCCAGACCATCTTGTTGTCTCATTTCGTGAAACATCGAAGCTGCGCGTGCTGCCCGCTGTGGTTCTCCAAAAGCGTTCTGTATGGCATCTTGGAACTCATCACTCATACTCCCGAATTGTTCTTCTCTCGTAATTTAATACTAAGGGGCTCTGTTGAAATCCTTAGAGAGTGATATGTTTTCGAGGACGTGCTATTGTATTAACCAAGTGGGGGTTACTGCGGTTTTGTGTATAGCACTTCCTTCTCGACGAATCTTGAGATCAGCTGACCAGTACAGAGAGATAGTGAAACAGCGGTATGTATTCAGGATTTGGTAGGTTGATCAGTGCAAGATACAGAGGGTGAGCCCAGTATTTCCCCAATTATTTCACGTTTCTATTGGTGAATCATCCGCTCGGTACTATAACCTTACATACCGCTCCGCATACTTCTGAGGGTTAGGTAGCAAACATCTTTGTTCTAGGACTGTTTGATAGTAAACAATCTATGTACCGGTATTCCGACTTGGGCCAGCAGCAGAACTGGTGGCGAGTTCGAATCGGCACCGAGAGGACCAATTGCTGTATCTCTGTGGTCGAATAATGATCGCTTCTTCCCCAGTCATCGATTCGTCGACGGTGTTGCTCGTCGGAACAGACGACTGGCTCACGCGATTCGCCACGACGCTCGAGGCACGGACTAACGCGACTGTGCATACAGTCGAGGGCAAAACGGAGGCGCTTGATATCGTGGAAAAGGGGACCGCTGACTGTCTCATTAGTGAGTACGCACTCAAAGAGATGACCGGACTCGATCTCCTTAGAGAGATCCGCGAGGAAACGACTGCGCTACCAGTACTACTGGGTACTACTGCCGGGAACGAGGCCATTGCCAGCGAGGCGATCGGAGCCGGTGTCACCGATTACATCGCACTCGTGGAACCAGTTGAGGAGATGGCCGACGAACTCATCGAGCGAACTGAGTGTGTCCTCCGATCTGCTCAGCGGTCGGCCACACAACGGGAGCGAGCCAGACAGTTTGACGCGATATTTAACGATTTGCGGACCGCAACGTGGGTGCTTGACCAGGATGGTGCACTCACCCGTGTGAACGAAACCGCACGGGAGATGATCGATGCAGACGTCGAATCGGTCGTTGGCGAGCCCTTCGAGACGCTTCCGTGGTGGGTAGAGCCCGATGCAACGAACACGGACGTACAACAAATCGTGGAGAACGCACTCGACGGCAAATTCGGCAACGCGGTCGTCACACAGCCGCCACACATCGAGGACTCGCGCGTCATCGATCTCTCCATGCGCCCAGTCAAGAACGAAAGTGGAGAGATCGTTTCAATTGTCGTTGAAGGCGTTGATATCACCGAGCGTGTTGACCTCGAACGTGACCTCCGTCAATCAGAGGAACTCCATCGTGTTACGCTGAACAACATGACTGACACGGTTCTCATCACGAACGAAGACGGCAGGTACACCTACGTCTGTCCCAACGTCCACTTCATCTTCGGCTACACGGCTGATGAGATTCACGAGCAAGGGACAATTGACGACCTCTTGGGTGAGGATCTCTTCGATCGTGCCGAACTCGCGGCTGAGGGAGTACTCAAAAACATTGAGACGACCGCGACTGACAAAGCAGGTCGCGAGCACACACTCCTCGTTAACATCCGCGAAGTCTCGATTCAGGACGGAAGCCTCCTATTCAGCTGTCGAGATATCACGAAACGCAAGCAGCGCGAGGAAGCACTCGCAACGCTCCATGAGACGGCCCGCGATTTCCTCTACGCCGAGACCCACCAAGAAATTGCCCAGCATATCGTCGACGATACACCGAGTGTACTAAATCTGGATGCGAGTGCGGTCTACCTCTTTGATACCGATACCAGCAATCTCCGTCCCGCAGCGCACTCGGCCACAATGAAAGAATTCAACGGACCGCTCCCCACCGTTCATGCCGACGGAGAAACGCTTCCGAGTTACAGTTTTGTCGAGGACGAAGCGTTGTTTTTCGACGATGTCCACGAGACAGAGCGACTCGAAAACCGGGCGACTGACCTTCGCAGTGCAGCCTACATTCCACTTGGCAACCACGGTGTATTCATCGTTGGTTCAGACCACGTTGGCGTCTTCGACGACGTGACCCGAGAGCTGGCCGATCTACTCGCCGCAACCGCTGAGGCAGCCCTCGACCGCATTACACGAGAGTCCCGACTCCGTGAACAGGATCGCACACTCCAGCAGCAAAACGAACAGCTCACCGCTCTGAACCGCATCAACGAGACGATTCGTGAGATCGATCAAGCAGTCGTACAAGCCGAAACGCGGGATGAGATTGATCAGACAGTCTGTGAACTGTTGACTGCCGATGATCGGTTCAGGTTCGCCTGGATAGGCACGGTTGACCCGGCGACCGACACCATCGAGCCACGGGCCTGGGCAGGCACCGAGCAGGGATATTTGGATAGTCAGTCATTTGCTGTCGACGTGGGAAATACAGAGCCAGCTGGACAAACCACGGCCACCGGCGACGTGACGATGGTCTCGAACGTCGCTGCCGGGATCCGTGACGAACTATGGCGCAAAGACGCCGTCGCTCGCGACTACCTATCTGTATTGAGCATTCCCCTCGTATACAACGACCTCACGCACGGCGTCCTGACGGTCTACGCGCCGACCCAAGATGCGTTCGACGACACGACGAAGACCGTCCTAGCCGAACTCGGCGAAACAATTGCGTCTGCTCTCAGTGCGATCGAGCGGAAGAATGCACTCCTCACGACATCGATGACGCGTGTCGAGTTCAGCATCGATGATCCGGCATTCGTCCTCTCACGGCTTGCGAAGGACGCCGAGTGTACTCTCTCGTATCAGGGAGGAGTCCAGCAATCCACAGAGGGAAGCTACGTATTCGTCAACGTTGAAGACTCATCGCTGGAGGACGTCGTAGAAGCCGCCTCGCAGCTGGTTGCTATCGGTGATGTCCAGACGATCAGTACCGAGGATGAAGGCGGCGTTCTACGACTCCGGCTTACACAGCCGTTTCTCGCCTTAGAACTGGCCGATCACGGCGCCGTGTTTCGCGGAGCGACGGCTGATCCGACCACGACGACGCTCGTCATCGATATCCCTGACAGTATCGACGTCCGAACGATCACGCAACTCGTGCGCGAGACGTTCTCCACTGTCGAACTCCGTGCCAAACAGTCCCTCGATCAGACCGCTGCACACGATCTCTATTCGAGGTTCCTCGACAAGCTAACCGAGCGACAACTCGAGGTGATCCAAACCGCATACTACAGCGGGTATTTCGAGTCGCCACGCGAGAGCACCGGAGAAGACGTTGCAGCGACGTTAGGAATTTCTCCGCCTGCCTTCTATACACACGCTCGGACCGTCCAACGCAAACTGTTTGCGACGCTTTTTGAAGAGAACAACCTCCCTATCGCTGCTTCTACTAATATTATTGAATAACAAACCACGAATTTTTTAGATGGTTTGTTATTCAACACCCCAATATTCCCTTATACACTTATTATCCGTATGTAGAGTGCCCTGGTCTGGTGCTGGCACTCGTGAACTCACCATGAAAGATATCGACCCTGAAACAGACGAAGAAGCCACGTACGAGTGTTTTGAGTGTGGGAAAATCATCATCGCAGAGACAGGCCCCGGACAGTGTCCCGACTGTAGTGGATCGATGCGAAACCGTCAAATGCCGCTCGAATGACTATGGCCTCCAAAGCCGATACTACCCGCGACGAGTCAGGCGACGATGCGGAATCATCGATCGAGTCGGAATCTGCGCTCGAAACGGCCCGTCGCCAGCTGTACCAAGCTGCCGATCACCTCGACATTGATCCGAACGTCGTCGAGCGTCTCAAACACCCGAAAAAGGTTCACGAGGTGACGATCCCCATCAAGCGGGACGACGGAACTGTCGAAGTGTTCACGGGCTATCGAGCCCAACACGACAGCGTCAGAGGTCCGTACAAAGGTGGGCTTCGGTACCACCCACACGTCACCAGAGACGAGTGTGTCGGACTCGGTATGTGGATGACCTGGAAATGTGCCGTTATGGACCTGCCCTTCGGCGGGGCCAAAGGCGGCGTCGCTGTCAATCCAAAGGACCTGAGTTCGGACGAAAAGGAGCGACTCACTCGTCGGTTCGCGCAGGAACTTCGCGATGCCGTCGGCCCCAATCAGGATATTCCAGCCCCCGACATGGGGACGGATCCACAAACCATGGCGTGGTTGATGGACGCGTACTCGATGCAGGAAGGTGAGACGACACCGGGTGTCGTCACCGGCAAACCGCCGATCGTTGGCGGCAGTGAGGGGCGAGAAGAAGCCCCTGGTCGGAGTGTCGCGATTATTACGAAGTTAGTCTGCGAGTACTATGACCGGGAACTCACGGACACGACCGTCGCAGTCCAGGGCTACGGGAGCGTCGGGGCGAATGCCGCACGATTGCTCGACGAGTGGGGCGCGACCATCGTCGCGATCAGCGACGTGAACGGGGCGATGTACGATCCTGAGGGGATCGATACAGCTTCTGTCCCGTCGCACGATGAGGAACCGGAAGCCGTCACCACATATGCGGACACCGTAATCTCGAACGGCGAGTTGCTCACGCTCGACGTCGACGTACTCATTCCAGCAGCATTGGGGAATGTGATCACCGAAGAGAATGCGGAGGCGGTCGCTGCAGACATCGTCGTCGAAGGCGCTAATGGCCCGACGACCTCGACGGCCGATTCGATCCTCGCAGAGCGAGATATCGCGGTGATTCCCGATATTCTCGCCAATGCGGGCGGCGTGACGGTGAGCTATTTCGAGTGGCTCCAGGACATTAATCGACGGTCTTGGTCGCTCGAACGGGTGAACGACGAACTCGAAACGGAGATGCAGGCCGCTTGGCAGGCCGTCCAGACAGAGTTCGAACACCGAGACATCACCTGGCGAGATGCAGCCTACATCGTGGCACTCACACGTATTGCTGAGGCCCACAAGGCGCGAGGGCTCTGGCCCTAATTCAAATATGACTGACACCGACAGTCAGTGCTGTATGAGAACTCTATACTGACCGATTCATCCCAGCCACAATTGGTTGAATCTTCGTGACCGATATGCGCGCTATATCTCGCACGACTACAACAATAGATAGTTAAAATGGTAGAAACTTAGACGGTTACTACGCAGTCTTCAGCGAACAGCTGTTTCGGAGAAAAATGTGTCTGAAGAAAATTATATAAACAAGTCAGAAAAGAGATATATGTGTATCCAGATCTAGCCTCAGTAGTTGTGTCAGTGCAATCAGCCACCACGCTATTTTGATTTAGCCCCGGAAATGCCAATAGCATTCAGCGTATTTGGAGAGATACCACTAATGGAGCGAGATGACTTCGACGAGACGGCCCCCGGTGAAATCATTCCCACGACGACACCAAAGGGAACGTATTCGGCGTTTCAGCCTGACCCTCTTCCTCCCTCAATCAGTACTGAGGAACTCATTACACCGCTGGCCGAGGCGACACAGGCACTTGGTCGACTTCACGGCATCGGTCCACGTGTCGGCTCAAGGGAGATCCTGATCGAGCCGTTCATCCGAAAAGAAGCGCTGGAGTCCTCGCAAATCGAGGGCACACATGCTACTCTTTCAGACATCTACGCCTATGAGGCTGGACAGGAGGCTCTCATCGACGAAGACAGGCAGCAGGGCACCCAAGAAGTCGTGAACTATCTACACGCGCTGACGCACGGATTGGATGCGATCACAGCTGGCGATCCAATCACCGTCGAATTGCTATGCGAGATGCACGACCGGTTGCTTTCGGGTGTCCGTGGGGATGAGGCTGACCCAGGAGAACTCCGTACGACTCAGAACTTTATCGGCAGTACGCCATACATCCAAGACGCCAGGTACGTGCCGCCGCCCCCGAACGAGATCCCCGGCCTTCTCGAAGACTTGCTCAAGTATGCGAACCAAGAGACAAATCTGCATCCACTTCTCCGAATCGGGCTGATCCACTACCAGTTCGAGACGATTCACCCGTTTCTCGATGGGAACGGACGACTCGGGCGGCTATTGATCAGTCTCCTTCTGCAACGTGATGGTCTCTTGCCCGAGCCGTATCTCTACCTGAGTTCGTATTTCAACGCACGACGGTCAGATTACGTTGATCATCTCTTGTCAGTCAGTCAGCACGGTGAATGGGAAGAGTGGCTCCTGTTTTTCCTGCGTGGCGTGCAGTCGCAAGCAGATGAGGCCCACCAGCGGGCCAACCTGCTAGTCGACCTCCGAGAAGACTATCAACAGCGCTATCAGAGCGAGCGGTCTGAGAATATCCTTGAACTGGTGATGCGGCTCTTCGAAGATCCGTACCTGGACGTGAACACAGCAGCCGACTGGTTGGATGTCGAATACAGCACGGCTAACCGACTGATCGGACAGCTCGAAGATGACGGAATACTCGAAGAACTCACCGGGAAAGATCGGAATCGGTTCTACCGGGCGAGCGAAGTCTTCCAGATCATCAACAAGCCGATCGATCAGCTCTGAACGGCTGAGCAGAGAGGGCTTGAGGCATACGCATTGAGACAACCGGTCTCAACTTCTGTCGAGTCTCGCTCTGCCACAGTTTCGGAGGATAGGCCAGTTTTAGCTCGAGTCGAAATCTATTCGTGGTGACTCTCACCGATCAAGCACTGATTTTGAATTCATGTGGCCGTACTGCGGGACGACCGTACGAAATTGCGTGGATTTCAGTACAGTTGGATAGGGTTGTCACTCTCGAACGGCGGACCCAGCGAGAGCTCAGCCGATTAGTCGTGCGGGATCAACGCCGAGGCAACGAGCTCAACACACTCACCCGCAGTAATCACAGGTGCGTAGTCCATCTCGCCGTCGATGTCCGCTTTCAGCAGGAAGTCGGTGAGCCGCCAGATATTGTACACCACCTAGCAGGTCTGTATCTAGCTTACCGTCGCAACGGTCCACGTCCGAACAGATGTCAAAAAGAACGTTGGTGCCAACGCGGTTGTATCCACGTTCAATTTTTGTATCCCTCACCCTCGATCGGACCACTAAACACGCCATAGAGGAATTTGAAGTACCACAGTACAAGGAGAAGCGCCGGAAATCCGAGAATCGTCACGAGATTCAGCGCTAACGGTGAGACAACCGCTTCTCGAACCGTCAAGCCAGTTGGCGGATAGATCGTCGGATACAGCAGGAGCGCGACCAGCAGGCTCAACAGCGCAGGAAGCCCGAGTGCGCTCACCAGCCAAGCACGGTACTTGCCACGCAGGGCAAGAACACTTCCCCCTCCTCCCGCAACAACCGACAAGACGACAATCGCACCTACGGGAAGCGAAAGAACCATTTCAGCAGCACCTCCGGCATCAGTTACGACGACAGTAGTCAGCAGAGCGACAACTCCGAACAAGTACGCCAGCGTCGCAATAATTCCGTACGTGCGCAGGTCGGACGCCAGCCGTGACTTGGTTTTAGCTGTCAGAAAGGCCGCACCGGTGGCGACCGAGACGGTTACCAGGCCGACACCAGTCAGCAGTGCCGGCAGCGATAGTGTCGGCGCGTCAAAGATCCACCGACCAGCGAGAGTACCGAACAGCAGCGGCGCGAGAAAGCTCCCTCCGATAAAGGAGTAATCCCAGTACCGCTTCCAGCGCTCGTCGTCGCGCTGTTCGCGCATTTCCGGGCCGAGCCCGCGGAACAGCAGCGCGAGCACGAACCCAATCGCGAGCAGGTAGTGGTCCGCCAAGACTCGCGAGTACACCGGCGGGAACGCCGCTAGCAGCATCGTTCCGAAGGCGACAACCCATACCTCGTTTGCGTCCCAAACCGGACCGAACGCCGTCAAAAATGTCTCCTTCTCGTGTTCGTTGTCGCGAGTCGCGTACAGCATTCCGATTCCGAAGTCGAACCCGTCGAGGATTATGTACATCGCCAGCGCAAACATGACGGCACCGAACCAGATCTCGGGGAGCGCGTCGACAAGATACGCGTCGACGAGCAACACTAGCTCAGTCATCGTCGCTCACCTTCGGGATCGGACCGTACCAGCGATCGTCGTCCGATGCCCTCACTCCGAGCTCACTGAGCTCGTCTTCGACCAGCCACCGCAGCACATGAAGGGCTACCAAGATCAATCCGATATAGATAACGACGAAGCCGACGAGCGTCAGAGTCGCTTCGGTTCCGCTCAATGTCGAGGAAACGGCCTCACTAGTTCTGAGTTCGCCCTGAATGACCCACGGTTGTCGGCCGATCTCGGTGACGTACCACCCCGTGAGAAGCGCCGCGTAGCCGAGCGGCGACGCGGCGATCATCGTCTTCAGGAATCGACTGCTCTCCGAGAGGCGTCCGTTGTAGATGAGATACCCGCCCCATAGTGCCAGCCCGATGAACAGGAATCCGAGTCCGACCATGAACCGGAACGACCAGAACACTATCGCTACGGGCGGGTTCTCCTCATACTCGTTTAATCCAAGCACTTCGGCGTCAAAGTCACCACCGGTAGCGAGGAACGACCCGACCCCCGGAAGACTCACAGTAAAGAGGTTCTCGGCTTTCGGATCGGTGATTGCGTCAATGCTCTTTGGGAACGCGAGCAGGTGTAAGTCCGCCGTGCCGGTATCGTAGTGAGCTTCCATGGCTGCGAACTTCTGTGGCTGTGTATCTGCGACGTGACGCCCATACGCGTCACCATGGACTGCCTGCAGAGGAGCGGTGACGAGCAGGATGATAACCGCGAGTTTCAACGCAGTGTTCCACGCAGCGGCATCGCGCTTCTTCCAGACGATGTACGCCGAGACCCCGGCGACCAGCAGCGCGACAGAAATAACCGACGCATTGACCATGTGTACATACATCCACGGCATCCGGGGCGTGAAGAACGCAGCCAGCGGGTCGGTTAGCTTTGCGACCTCCATACCGTTACGCGTGATCATCTCGAAGCCCTGTGGAGTCTGCATCCAAGCGTTGACGATCAGGATCCAGAAGGCCGACAGCCAAGCCCCGACTCCCACCAGTACCGACGAGAGAATGTAGGTCCGATCGCTGACGCGTTCCTGACCGAACAGCAA
The DNA here is from genome assembly GCF_004114995.1 of Halorubrum amylolyticum. GTDB lineage: Archaea > Halobacteriota > Halobacteria > Halobacteriales > Haloferacaceae > Halorubrum > Halorubrum amylolyticum. The sequence goes on along the minus strand of NZ_SDJP01000004.1, from coordinate 132,886 downwards.
TACCCCGAGGAAAACAGCCTCAAGGAAGAACGCCATCTTCGCTTCGAATGCGAGCGGCCCACCGATCAGCTCTCCAGCCACCTCGGCGAACTGCGGGAAGTTCGTCCCGAATTGGAAGCTCATCGGGATGCCAGTGACCGTTCCCATGACGAATCCGGCGGCGAACACCTTTACCCAGAATGATCGCAGCCGTGTGAACCGCTCGTCGTCGGTCCGAACGTCCTTCCAAGTAAAGTAGACGATGAACGGCGCCAGCCCGACCGAGAGCGAGGCGAAAATTATGTGAACGCTGATCGTCCAGCCGAACTGCGCACGGCTCGCAAGCTCCGGCGAGAGCTGTAGCGCCCATCCCTGAATCAAGACGTCGGGAAGCACCGTCGAGAACATAGGTATATTTGATCACGGAAATAAAAGAGAAGTTGTATAATTCCCCCGTTCGAGGACTGTACTACGGTGGTTTATATCCGCAGAGCCGTAGCTTCTGTAGTCAATACGAGACGGTCACGGGTAGCGCCGGAGGCGGAGCTCAGAACACCGTTTCATGTCCTTGGTGCTGGGGATTTTCAGTACCTGTACACTTTGTTGAGCATCACCAGGCACCTTAATCGGTTGCCAACACCCTGGTGTATATAAAGAACTGACTGGCTAGACCCGCCCTGATTGGACGGGAGTGGCGCATTCGAAGGTCACACCAGATACCTCAAGACCGCGAGACCGATACGCGAACTTATGGACCGACGGAGTTTCTGTGAAAGGGCCGGCGTCGCGGGAGTCACCGCCAGCACTGCCGGCTGTCTTGGTGTTCTTGGCAGTAGTGGCGCCGAAGGAACTGTTCTCGGACCGCCGGAGCGAGACCTCAGCGAGGCATCGTTTCCGAGCTACGGTGACGACATGCCTGAGTTCACCGTCCCCGACCCGATTCACGGCGAGGTGATATCGACAGGCCAGTTCGAGGGCGAGCGCGCGGTGCTGTGGACGTCATTTTACACCAACTGTCCGGACGGGGTGTGTCCCGCACTTATTCTCCGGCTCCGTCGCGGACAGGAAGCCGCTGCCGAGGAAGGGTATAGCGACCAGGTCACGTTTCTCCCCATCACGTTCGATCCAGAGCGCGACACCGCCGAGACGCTCCGTGAGTACGCTGGCCAGCAGGGGGTCAACCTCGATGCGGGTAACTGGCACTTCCTCCGCCCAGAGACCTACGAGCGGGCCCAAGAGATACACGATGAGCACTTCGGTCTGAAGATTGAGAAGCAACCGGCAGATGATATCGAGAACCTAGAGTATCGCTTCCCGCACTACGGGCTCATCATCCTCGCCAATAAGCAAGGGATTATCGAGCGGGCGTACCCACGGGGCCCGCAAACCGACATCGAACGTCTCGTCGACGAGCTTGAACGAGTGGCCACCGCGTGACGGGTTGTGGGTTCCGGGAGGCCAGCTACTGTCGTTTTCCGCATCGTAGTTGTTGACTGGAGCCCGTCGCCGATATCGAGCCAGCGAAAAGTGTCTAGTGCTCTGTCAGTGCCCCATTGCGCCCCCAAGAGGCTGATAATGCGGGAACATCGGGTGTGGAAGGTGAACACCGAGTGCCATCAATCCGTGTGCGAACAACACGTATCCCAGCACAACGAACACGACGCCAAGCAACCGATGGACGCGACGGCGGTGGGCGACATCGATCGACTGGATGATGGTTCCATAGAGGAAGACAGCCGGAATCGTTCCAATGCCGAGGGCACCGAGAGCGATTCCTCCAGTGGTGGGGGAGCCGCTCGCGAAGGCGAACAGATAGGCGGGATACAGCATCGGGCAGGGAAGAAACGCGTGGACGGCGCCGAGACCGACAATACTCGGGCTGTTCACGTGTCGGTGAACTCTCGCCGCGAGCCACGACGTAACGCGCTGGACGCCGGGTATTCGAATATCAGCTCCGCTTCCTCCAATGACATATCGAACGCCGGTCGCTACAATGAACCCTCCGACCGCAAGACCGACAACACCTCGCAGGAGGTCAGCGATCGGTGTCAACTGGTCAGCGGTGACGAACACGACGCTTCCGAGCGCGCCGAAGACGGTCCCGAGAATCGCGTACGTCGTCGCCCGGCCGACGTTGAACAGGAAGTGTTGGCGAACCTCGTAGGTCGTGAGATGACCGGAACGCCCGTCGTTGGCCGTCACCGCCCCGCCGTCAGGTTGCGGCGTCATCTGCTTCGAGTACATCGTCACAAGTGGACCGCACATCCCGATACAGTGTGCGCCGCCGAGCACGCCGATGAGAACGAAGAGGACGACGTCAATCCGGAGGAGCGACTCGATCATAGTCGTTCTCGGTTGCGTACGGATTTGTGTCGTCTGGTGTGTCTCTCGAACGAGCCCGGACAGATACCGAGGACGTGTCACGGTAGGCGAACAAGAGGTCGCACTCGGCTGGAGACGTTCGAAAGCATCTGGAGTGTAGCTTGGCGCAACAATTCTTCACAGTAGGCGCCAATACACAGACGATGACGGACGAAATCGACATCCCAACCGAGCCGCGGGCTGCGGTCGACGCACTAGCGGCCCATCTAACTGCGACCGCAGATCGCCCAGTTCCGCCAGCGACGAACCGATGGCTCGGAGAGGCTGAAGCCGTCGCCCGCGATGCTACCAGTGACGATCTTGACACGCAAACCAGACAGAAACGGGTTCGGCAAGTTGCTACACTGCTTGAGTCGGCTGACGAAACGGACGACGTGGTCGCTGACCGCCACATCGAAGCAGCGGTCGAGTGCTGTCGAGTCGTTCTCGCAAACGAGTGACGATGATTCTGTTTGTACGGTATAGCCCTCTCTGTACATATTAAATTCTACTAGGTAGAGAAACCAAATTAAACTACGGAAGGTTATTCATTTTCGTTGAAGAAACCAGTATAAGTTACTAAAGGGTGTTCCAGCGCACCACACTTATATTCGTAGTCTCTGAAGAATACTTTGATGAGTTCAAAACAAGACGACCTCAAGGAGACGAACACCGAGGCCCGCTTCGAGTTCAAAAAGGAGGAGAAGTCTGCTTTCAAAAGCGAGAAGGGCCTCACCGAGGAGACGGTCCGCGTCATCTCGGAGGACAAAGACGAACCGGAGTGGATGCTGGAGCGCCGACTGCGCGCGCTCGAACAGTTTCAAGAGATGCCGATGCCGACCGACTGGCCCGGCCAGCCGGATTTGAGCGAGGTCGATGTCGACGAGATCGTTCCTTACATCCGCCCGGACGTCGACGTTCGTGCCGGCGTCGACGACTGGACGGAGCTCCCGGACGACATCAAGGACACCTTCGACAAGCTGGGCATCCCCGAGGCCGAGAAGAACGCACTCTCCGGCGTCGGCGCGCAGTACGAATCGGAGGTCGTCTACCAGAACATGCAGGAGCGCTGGGAGGAGAAGGGCGTCATCTTCTGTAACATGGACGAGGCGGTCCAAGAGCACGAAGAGCTCGTCCGCGAGCACTTCATGACGAAGTGCGTCCCCCCGAGCGACAACAAGTTCGCGGCGCTTCACGGCGCCATCTGGTCCGGCGGCTCGTTCGTCTACATCCCCGAAAACACTACTGTCGACATGCCGGTCCAGGCGTACTTCCGGATGAACTCCGAGGGGATGGGCCAGTTCGAGCACACGCTCATCATCGCCGAGGAGGGCTCCGAAGTTCACTACATCGAGGGCTGTTCCGCGCCGAAGTACTCGAAGTTCAACCTCCACTGCGGCGGCGTGGAAGTGTTCGTCGACGAGGACGCCCACGTCCAGTACTCGACCGTCCAGAACTGGTCGAAGAACACGTACAACCTCAACACGAAGCGCGCCATCGCCGAGAAGGGCGGGCGCATGGAGTGGATCTCCGGCTCGATGGGGTCGAAGGCGACGATGCTGTACCCGTCGACGATCCTGAAGGGCCGCGGCGCCTCCGACAACCACATCACCATCGCCTTCGCGGGCGAGGGCCAGGACATCGACACCGGCGCGAAGGTGTACCACAACGCGCCGGACACCAAGTCCACCGTCGAGTCGAAGTCGATCGCGAAGGACGGCGGCCGCACCAACTACCGCGGACTCGTCCACATCGCGGACGGCGCGGAGAACTCCTCGACCGCCGTGGAGTGCGACGCGCTGATGTTCGACAACGAGTCGACGTCGGACACGATGCCGTACATGGAGATCAACGAGTCGAAGGTCGACGTCGCCCACGAGGCGACCGTGGGCAAGATCGGCGACGAGGACATCTTCTACCTCCAGTCGCGCGGGCTGGACGACGACGACGCCAAGCAGATGATCGTCTCAGGGTTCATCGAGCCCATCACGGAGGAGCTGCCCATCGAGTACGCCGTCGAGCTCAACCGGCTCGTCGAACTCGAAATGGAGGGCTCGCTGGGGTAATCCGATGCCGGAGTGCGCCCACTGCGGAGCACACGTCTCACAACAATTTGTGACCGTGTTCGGGTTAGACGGTGGTGACGTAGTTGCCTGTCCAGCATGTTCCGGTCGGGCACACATCGCAGAGACGATCGTGGACCGATACTAGTCTCAGACCATGGAACACTGCTTTGCGTGTGAGACCGACTACGGGTACCTCGGAGCGGCCCCGCACGACGGGTCCTGTCCAGCCTGTGGCTCGACTGCTGTCACTCCCGCAGGCGATCTCAGCGTCGTCGACACGACAACATGGGAGAGCGCGAACGGGCTCTCAACGGTCCACGTGACAGCGACTGACAACCTATCACGCCAGTTTGAATTTGTCATTGCGGCGCGACGGGGACAAGGGAAACTCGTCTGTCTAGCGATCGATGAGGTAACCGTGCCCACTGAGACAGTGTGGTCAGTTCCATCTGCCGTTGCTACGAGAGTTACCGCGCATGGTATCAGGATCAGCGACTCAGCTCCGGCTCAGAGCTCACAATGAACAGTACTGGCCAGACACATAGTCGAACGCGTCTGTCCCGTCCCAGTCACGAGAGGTGATGCCACGTGATGAACGAGCGCACTAACGAAGAGCGGCTGAACACAGTTTCCCGCAGAACCGGTACTGATGAGCCCTCATCGAGCGAAACCGGCGACGGACAGTCTGTTACCGACTCCGTTTCGGAAGAGAATGGGGACGAACGGCACAGTCAGACTACGTGTACGGAGTGTCACGGACGACTTCGTCGAGCCGATGATGAGGTTGATGCGGTCTGTGACGACTGTGGACTCGTCGTTTCAGATGCGACGCTTGATACGAACATCAAACTGTACACGCCGAACGGCACCGGCGATCAGGACTCCCGCGTCGGACCAGCAAGCACGAACCTCTTACACGATAAGGGGTTGTCAACGATGATCGGGTGGCAAAACACCGATGCGTAGGGGAACGCGCTGTCAGGGGAAGAGCGACAACAGATGCGCCGCCTCCGACGGTGGGATGAGCGCTTCCGACGACGCTCATCTGCGGATAGGAGTGTTCATTTGGAGATTCAAGAACTACTGATTCAGTCGCGTACATAACGACATCGTCCGGGATGCCGAAGGAGGTCATCATTGACGCAAACGTTCCGCCGGTAGATTTGTTACTTTGAGCTGGGAACTCATCTTCTCCTTCGGTTTCTAAGACGACAACATCGTACCCACGGTCAGCTAGATCTCGTGCACACTGCGCCCCCGCTGGACCTGCCCCAGCGATGATCACATCATACCTGTTTGACATCGTTGGAGAACAACTACTCAAGAGCGGACGAACAAGATGTTGGAACACAGTGCCACTTTTCGGTTGTTTCTACACAGGCCCGGTGCCCACCATCTTAGTGGGCAGACATCTGTGACACCACGTTGACGAAGTAGACGCCACTGATAATGAGGCCAATTCCGAGAAGGCCTGCCAGATCAACTGGTTCATCAAAAACAACGGCCCCAATACCTGCCACACCGACAATACCCAATGCTGCCCATGTCCCATAGACGACACCCATCGGTAATTCTTCTAACGTCAGGGATAGTAGATAGAACGCCGCCCCATATCCGAGGATAACACCGATACTGGGAGCAGGTTGTGAAAATCCATCGGAGAGTTTGAGGGCAGTGGTCCCGAATAATTCGGAGAGTATTGCACCAGCGAGCAGTACGTACGGATGCATATCGTTAGGTCTCGAAGCCCCCGATATACGACTACTGAAACAAAACAGCACTTACAATTTGTTTGGAGGCACAATGACAAAGCATGACGGAATTGGGCGAGCTTGGACTCTCAAGTTACGAGGAGAAGACCTATCGAACCCTTCTCGTAACAGGAGCAGTGACGGCAGCTGAACTCTCTGATACTAGTGGGGTTCCAAAAGGCCGTATCTACGACGTACTAAACGGTCTTGAAGCTCGCAAGCTGATCTGGAGACAGTCAAGCGATCCAAATCAGTACGTCGCCGTACAGCCAGAAACCGTCGTCGATAGGCTTCTGGCTGAACGAGCGTATGAACTGAAACAAGAGTGGGATCGTTACCGCGAGAAAGCAGAAACAGTTCGTTCGAACCTTTTGCCGACACCACCAACAGAGAGTAGTTTCTGGCTTGGATCGCTCGGGAGTGACGAAATGAGTACAGCACTCCAGCAGCATATGCGAACCGCGGAGAGCGTTGTCAAAGCAGCCGTCGGGCCTCCTTACGAGGATGCGACGTGGGAGACACTCCAATCTGAAGTGGAAGGCTTTTTCGAGGGTGCTAATACGGATTTGTCTGTCGACCTCCTCTTCAGTGAAAAAGCAGTTACCGTACTCCCCGACCGATTCCCACATCTAATTGAAAACCAGCTCGCAGACATAACTGTCAGAACGGCTCCTGAGATTGCGCTTTCGTTTGATATCGTGGACAATGTGGAGACAACGATCGATGTGCTACATCCAGTATCTGGTGAAGACAGGATCGGTGTGATCGGGATCAAAGATTCGCAAGTAGTCTCCGAGTTTGAGCAGTACTTCCAACGACTGTGGACCGATGCTGTTCCCCTCCTTGAGTGAGACAGTGATGATGGGAGGAAGACGTGATGTGATGTAATTGACTCAAACCGATATTGTCTCTGTACATTGAGAAGGCCGGCCTCAACTACTGTCGGGCCTGGAAGTTGAGCCTATACCTGGTTTAGCGGGGCTGTGATGCGTGAATTTGGCCGGTTCAATTAGTGGAGACTGACTCAGATTCCTCACCAAACGGCCTGTCTTGTTGAACTTACAACCATATACGCGAATTTCGGAGACGTCCGACAGCGTTGTCACTCAGATGCTGCGCTACCACGGGGAGAGCCCCATTACTATCCGATTCCGGTTTCTTTCTTCACCAGCGTCAGCGTGTTATCAGCCGTCACGATCGGCGAGTGTTCATACTCACCGTTCAACTCGACCTGCACGAGTAGATCGACCGCTCGCCAGATCGAGTACAGCAAACAGGCGAACGCGAAGTAGAAGAACCGCAGGCCGAAGTGCTTCGACGTTGTAGCGGCCATGAACCGTTTGATCGATTTGTAGCCGCTCTCGATCTCCCAACGATAGCCATACTCAGTGAGAAGGCCACTTCCTCGGTTTGTCATGAACACCGAATATTGCCCGTGGTCGTCGTGTTCGTGGTGAGTAAACCAGACTTCCGAGACGATTTGAATATCCGATTCTAATCCGGCGAGTGAGGTTTGATCGTACAACGGCGTCGAATCATAGACTGGCCACTGGACGTACGGCTGTTGAGCGATTCGTCGAAAGACCGTGCGCTGTGACTCCCAGGTCGCAACCACTACGAGATACTGGCCACGACCCGGCCAAGAATCCGTCTAACTGATCAGTATAGAGGATCTAGTTACCGCAGCTGTCCGGCGACCGAGCGGTCCGGAGGACCCGGAAGGTCGCCGGTTCTCTCGCCGAAGGCGAGGCCAAGAGCCGACCATCGGGAGGCTCGCAGGCTTTTGGTCGAGCTTTTGCCAAGGAGCGAGCAACGCGAGCGACTGCAGCAAACGGTCGGTGTGCGGGAGAGTTTAGCAGGAGATTCGCTAGTTACTACCCCGAAAGAAACTGTGCGTGAACTTTTCTATGACACGCTCGCAGAAAGTAGTTTTACTCAAATCTCACTCCGCTACAGAGTGGCGAATACAAGTCGTCCTTCCCATGGCTATATTACTTAGTAGTATAACTTGGTTATTGATGGCAGAGACTCAGCTTCAGCAGGCCAAAGCAGGCGAAATCACATCTGCTATGAAACGAGTTGCCGAGCGCGAAAACTGTGATCCGGACTTTGTTCGACAGCAGGTTGCCGACGGACAAGCCATCATTCCGAACAATCATGCGCACGAATCGCTTGACCCGATGATTATCGGACGGGAATTTTCTACAAAGGTCAACGCGAACATTGGCAATAGCGACACGACTAGTGGTATCGAAGGCGAACTCCAGAAACTCCACACTGCGGTCCACTATGGTGCCGACACTGTGATGGACCTTTCAACCGGCGAGGATCTTGATGACATCCGTAGCGCTAATATCGAGCATTCACCCGTGCCGGTCGGAACCGTCCCGATTTACGAGGCTGTCAAGCGTGTTGACAGTCCCGCCGAGATCACCCACGAACTGCTGCTCGACATTATCGAGAAGCAAGCCAGGCAGGGCGTCGATTATATGACTATCCATGCAGGCGTGCTGATGGAACATCTTCCACTGACAGACGGCCGAAAGACTGGAATCGTCTCGCGAGGGGGGTCTATATTATCCCAGTGGATCGAAGAGAATGGGATGCAGAACCCGCTGTACACGAAATTCGAGGAAATCTGCGAAATCTTCGCGGAACACGACGTGACGTTCTCATTGGGCGATGGCCTCCGTCCCGGTTGTCTCGCAGATGCGAGCGACGAAGCCCAGTTCGCCGAACTCGACACACTCGGCGAACTGACTCGGACCGCATGGGACCACGGCGTTCAAGTCATGGTTGAAGGCCCCGGACACGTCCCAATAGACGAGATCGCCGATAACGTCGAACGCCAACAAGACGTCTGTGACGGTGCACCATTCTACGTCCTCGGCCCGCTAGTCACCGATGTCGCGCCGGGCTACGATCATATCACAAGCGCGATTGGGGCGACCGAGGCTGCTCGTGCAGGAGCGGCGATGTTGTGTTATGTTACACCGAAGGAACATCTCGGTCTCCCTGACGAAGAGGACGTGAGAGACGGTCTCGCAGCCTATCGGATTGCAGCCCACGCTGCTGACGTCGCGAATGATCTTCCGGGTGCACGTGACTGGGATGATGCACTTTCCGAAGCGCGCTACGAGTTCGATTGGCGCAGGCAATTCGAACTCGCACTGGATCCCGAGCGTGCCCAAGAATACCACGATCAGACATTGCCTGGCGACAACTACAAGGAAGCTCGTTTCTGCTCGATGTGTGGTGTCGAGTTTTGCTCGATGCGGATCGACCAAGACGCACGGGATGCCGACGGTGAGATGTCTTCGATTGATGATGAGACCGATCTTGACGCTTCGTCATCTGCGGAAGTGAACCTCCCCCCGGTTGGAACCCACGACACGAGTCGCGTTCCTGATGAAGTCGAAATCAATGGTGTCGCATTTACTCCTGCAGAATCACACGCAGACGATTAACCTTCAACAGTTCTGAAATTTATTTTTGGGCCACTCAATACGAGTGATCGCGACTTCAAAACCTGTGCTGACTATGTATCCTGTACTTAGCGATTCTTCTCGGTCTATTTCAACCATTGTAGCGTGACCGACTCAGAGCGTCTATCTATCAGTCTGGACACTAGTGATTTCGAATCGTGCGCCTCCCTCGTCGCTGTCGGTCACGGTGATCTCCCACCCGTGAGCGTCAACGAACTGCTTGACGATATACAGCCCAGGCCCTCACCGTTGGTTGAGTCCTCCGATTCAAACACCTGCTCACCTACGTCTTCAGAGATACCCGGCCCATCGGCTGCCACGTAGAAGCTATCCTCCAACTCACCAATCGTCACGGTCACGTCCGCACTCCCGTATCCGACCGCATTCCGAATCAAATTCTCTACTACTTGCCGGAGCTGACTCGCATCAGCCTGAATCGTTTGCTCTGTGTCGGTGACCAGCGTCGTATCGGCTGTTGGAATGGTCTGCCAGCACTCACTGTCTCCGCAAGATCAATCGCCTCGACCTCGCTCCGCCTCACCCTCCATCCTTATCTGAGCACTGCCGTGAATGGAAACCCAAGAATTATATCTTCGTCAACTGGCTTGGCTAGTGTGGTTTACGAGATAGGAAATCGCACCGTCGACGACGCTGTCGCCCGCGTACTCGACGGCGAGACACTCGACCGCCGGGATGGACTCGCACTGATTGCCCAGCCGGTCGAGCCCCTCGCCAAGGGAGCGGACTACGTCCGCTCCCAGCTCGGCGACGACACTGTCGACGCGTGTTCTATCGTGAACGCGAAGGCGGGCAACTGCGCAGAGGACTGTGGGTTCTGTGCGCAGTCAGTCCACTTCGACACTGGTATCGACACCTACGGCTTTCTCGACCCCGAACAAATCCTCAAGGCGGCCAAGCAAGCCGAACGCGACGGCGCCCAGCGCTTTGGCGTCGTCGTCGCCGAGAAAGGCGTCTCCAAGGAAAAACGCCCCGACGAGTGGGACGACGTCATCCGCGCAATCCGCTTAGTACGAGACGAAACCGACGTCGAAGTCGACGCCTCCCTCGGGATCCTCACCGAAGAAGAGGCTGCGATTCTCGCGGACGAAGGGCTCAATCACTACAACCACAACATCGAAACCTCGCCGCGTTTCTTCCCCGAAATCGTCGGGACCCATGACTTCGAAGACCGCGTGAAGACGCTCGAAGTCGCCAAGGAAGCCGGTATGGACCTCTGTGCCGGCGTTATCCTGGGCATGGGCGAATCGCCTACCGACCGCGTGGACGCGGCCATCGCGCTCCAGGACATCGGGGTCTCCTCGCTCCCCGTCAACATCCTCAATCCGGTCGCCGGGACGATGTTCAACGACCGAGAGGAAGCACTCATCTCCACGGCGGAGACCATCAAGACCATCGCGGTCTACCGACTGCTCCACCCGCACGCGCGAGTGCGGCTCACCGGCGGTCGCGAGGTCAACTTCGCTGAGGACGAGCAACACCTTCCCTTCGAGGCCGGCGCGGATGGCATCCTCACCGGGAACTACCTCACAACCGAGGGCCAGTCGCCCGGCGACGACATCGAGATGATGGAGCAGGCCGGCATGGAGCCCAATACCGAGGTCAACGATTTCGACCCGGAAGAAGTGAAATCCCGTGATGGCGACTCGGCCGACCCCGCGGATACGGCGGTCGGGACAGCCACGAGCAAGGCGGAAGTGTCTGATGGCTAACACAGAGATACAGCAACAGCTATGAACGACATCAACTTCGCCGTTCTCGGCACTGGTGGTATCGGCCGTCGCGCACTCGAAGTCTCCGCGGACAAAGACGAACTCACCCCTATCGCAGCCTGCGACCGCCATGGGGTTGCCGTCAACCACGACGGCCTTGATGTGGACGAACTGCTGGCCGCAACGGAGGGGAACATCGCTTCCGACGGCGGGACTACCGTTGAATCCGGCGGTGACGACATCAAGGAACACGGCGACGACAAGGGCGTCGTCGCCTCCACACAGGCCGAGCCGACGGAGACGCCCATCGAGGACATCATCGCCGAACACGAGGCCATCGACGCGGTACTCATCGCGCTGCCGAACCTCGAACACGACTTCATTCCGACTGTCGCCGAGCGCTTCGCGAACGCAGGCTACGAGGGCGTCCTCGTCGACGTGCTCAAGCGTTCACGTGTCATCGGCATGCTCGACGACCGCGAGGAACAACTGGAAGAATCAGGCATCACATTTGTCTGCGGTGCGGGCGCGACACCCGGCCTCCTCACGGGCGCGGCGGCACTCGCCGCCCAGTCGTTCATCGAGATCGAGGAGGTCGAAATCTGGTGGGGCGTCGGCCTCAAATCCGGCTACGAGGACAACCGCGGCACCGTCCGGGAGGACATCGCCCACCTCCCCGACTACGATATCGAATCGGCACGCGCCCTTTCGGACGAGGAGATCGAGGAGATCGTCGACGCTCACGACAGCGTCATCGAGTTCAACGACATGGAGCACGCCGACGACGTGCTTCTCGAACGGGCGGGTATCTGCGACGCTGAGGACGTGACCGTCGGCGGCGTCCTTGACCTTCGCAACGACGAGAAGCCCACAACGACGACCGTCAAAGTCACCGGTCGCACGTTCGATGGCGAGGTCGGTACCAACACGTTCGAACTCGACGACGACACGAGCATGGAAGCCAACGTGAACGGCCCTGCACTCGGCTACCTGAAGGCCGCCGTCCGCCGCAACTGGACCGGCGATTACGGCGTCTACGGGCCTGCCGAGCTCATGCCCGGGTTCTGAACCGTGCAGCAGCAGATGGATCGAGGGTTCGACCTCGAAGCACGCCTCCAGTCCCGGGAAGAGCGTGGGCTCCGTCGCGACCTCGCTCCTGTCGACCGTGTCGAGCCGAGGGCTCGCCGGGTGCCCGACCCCGGTGCCGACGTACCGGCCTTCGACGCCGATGCCGAGGAAATGCTGGTGTTCGCAGCCAACGACTACCTCGGGCTCGCGGGAGACGCCAGACTGGCCGAGGCAGCCGCCCGAACAGCCCATGAAGTCGGCACTGGCGCGGGCGCCAGCCGGCTCGTCGTGGGCGATACATCCGCTCACCGCAAGCTCGAACACGCACTCGTCAAATCGAAAGAAACCGAGCGTGCGCTGGCGTTCTCCTCGGGGTACGCCGCCAACATTGGGACGATTACGGCGCTCGCCCCCGACGCGATCTTCTCCGACGAACTCAACCATGCCTCCATCATCGACGGCTGCCGGCTCTCCGGCGCCGATATCGAGGTGTACGACCACTGTGACGCCAGCGACCTCCGGGCGACCATGGATCGCCGTGCCCGCGAAGCAGATAGGGAGGAGTCCTGGCTGGTCGTGACAGATTCGGTATTCAGCATGGATGGCGACATCGCTCCACTCAGAATGATATGTTCGGCCGCCGAGCGCCACGACGCGTGGGTGATGGTCGACGAAGCCCACGCGACGGGCGTGTACGACGGCGGCATGGTCGGTCAGCTGGGACTCGAAGACCGGATTCATGTCCAGTTGGGGACCCTCTCGAAGGCGCTCGGTGCCCAAGGCGGGTTCGTCGCCGGGAATGAGATGCTCATCGAGTACCTAGCGAATGCGGCCCGTTCGTTCGTCTTCTCGACCGGGCTTTCCCCGCCTGCGGCGGGTGCCGCACAGGAGGCGCTACGTATCGCACGGGAGACGGACCGCCCCCAGACGCTCCAGGATCACGCCGATTACCTCCGGTCGGGGTTTGAGGACCTCGGCTTCGAGGTGCTCGGTGAGACCCACATCCTGCCCGTGCTGGTCGGAGACCGGGAGGATGCGGTCGCGCTCGATGAAGCGCTCTGCGACCGCGGGGTGCTCGCCCCTGTCATCCGCCCGCCGACCGTTCCCGTGGGAATGTCACGGCTGCGCGTCGCTCCCACAGCCGCACACACGTGCGAGCAACTCGACCGCTGTCTTGACGCGTTCGAGGCCGCCGGTGAGGAGGTAGGGTTGCGATGAGTCTCTTCGTGCTTGGCACCGGCACAGGTGTCGGCAAGACCGTCATCACCGCCGGTCTCGTGGGCTGTCTCCGCGATCGCGGCCGCGATGCGGTCGGTATCAAGCCCGCACAGACCGGCTTTCCACCGGACGACGACGCCGGCTTCGTCGCCGAAGCCGCGGGAAGCGAGGACGCCAGTGTCTGCCTGCGCTATCTCGAACCCGCGCTTGCCCCGGCAGTTGCCGCAGACGTAGAAAATGTCGCCCTCTCTTACGACGAGATCCTACAGGGTTGTCGGCGCGAACTAGACGCTGCCGACCCGGGTGTCGTCGAAGGGATTGGCGGTCTCCGGGTGCCGCTCGCTGAGGGGATGGAGGTCGTCGACCTAGCCGCCGATCTCGGATTACCGACGCTCGTAGTCGCGCGCTCGGGACTCGGCACGCTCAATCACAGCGCGCTGACCGTCAAGGCTCTCGAACGACGCGGTCTTGACGTGTGCGGTGTCGTCCTCAACGATTACGCTGGCGAAACGCTCGCCGAGCGGACGAACCCCGACGTACTCGAATCAATGGTCGATCTGCCAGTGTACACAGTGCCGGGACTCGACCTGGAAACGCCGGGCGAAGCGGTGACAGCGGTAAAGGAAAACCTTCCGCCGAGCGTATTACCTGAATAGCGCCTACGACGGACGCAGAGGGGTTGATAGATTCCGGGATTGATCCGTCTCAGAGCCGTATGCATTGAGACGACCAGTCTCAACTTCTGGGGGGAGTTTGGAAGTTGAGACTACACCGGGTTTAGCGGGGCTGTGATGCGCAATATTGGACGAATCTATTCTCGAGGTCTGGTTTCGAGTCCCGCTGTGGACGCCACTCTTGTCTAGAAATCAACTATTCTATGGATTTGCAGCGACTGCGGCCAGTGTAGCCACTCAGAAATCAGGCGTTCTGGTGGTTTGAGCAGCTGTCTACCCAATTCCAGTCTCCTTCTTCAACAGCGTGAGCGTGTTATCTGCGGTCACGATTGGCGAGTGTTCGTATTCGCCAGTCAACTCAACCTGCACAAGCAAATCCACTGCTCGCCAAATCGAGTACAACAAACAGGCGAACGCGAAGTAGAAGAACCGCAACCCGAAGTGCTTCGACGTCGTGGCGGCCATGAACCGCTTGATCGACTTGTACCCACTCTCGATCTCCCACCGGTAGTCGTACTCTGTGAGGTGCCCGCTCCCTCGATTCGTCATAAACACCGAGTACTGCCGGTGATCGTCGTGCTCGAAGTCCTCTTTCCGCCGGTAGATCAGCGTCGTCTCGTGCCATTCGTTCTTGCCGAGATGGAGCTTGCGATCGGTTTCATATCGGTCCTGGTCACGCTGGAGCAATCGCTTCGCCTGAGCCTTCTCGCTGGTCTGCATCCGCTTCGGAACGACGTACGAGAGTCCACGCTGACTGATCATCTCCAGAACGTGCTGACTATCGAACTCCCGATCCATCAAGACGTTATCGACGTGAACGAGCTCTTCGGCGGAGTCAAGCAGATCCTCAACGATTTCCAGTCGTGTCTCCCCCTTTCGGACGGGGCGCGCGTCCAGTACGATTGGGACGGCATTGCCAACCAACTGGACCGTCGCCCATTGGTAGGCGTACTCCTCGGTGTTCTCTTTTGTCCCGATGATCTCGTCCTCGTGCCCGGTCCTGTCGCCGGTGAAAGGATCGGCTTCGGTGATA
Source organism: Halorubrum amylolyticum (assembly GCF_004114995.1). Lineage (GTDB taxonomy): Archaea > Halobacteriota > Halobacteria > Halobacteriales > Haloferacaceae > Halorubrum > Halorubrum amylolyticum. The sequence continues at coordinate 117,521 of NZ_SDJP01000004.1, read as the reverse complement.
TCGATTGCGACGATGCCTGCGCGGAAGAACTCCTCTGTCTCTGCAATCTCGTCGATGAGGTGCCGGATCGCCTGTCGGTACATCTCGCGAGTCTGCTCGATAGAGAGATCGCGAATGTGGCTGCGGTGGGCGTGTCCGAGTGGTGTTCGATCCCGCGTTGACTCATGAATGTAACTGCGGGCTCCTTCGTTCGCAGCCAGCCGCTCGCGAAGTCCGAGATACGTTTGTAAGTTCCAGTATGCGTTCTCGTGGATCTCACAGCCGTCTCTACGATCCAGCGAGAATGCTGGGAAGATGATGCGACTGACGTGGTCGGTGATTTTCTTTGTCCGCTCCAGAACGGTCCGATCGTCCGGTACTGAGTCGTCTTCATTATCGTTCCGATAGCTGAGCTTCCGCTCTAGTTCTCGTGGAATCTCGATACCCGCATTCTGGGCCTTGATCAAGATCGTTCGAGCTGCCGTTTGGACGGCCTCGCGTAGGTCGACAGAGAACCGCTCGTGCCAACTGCGCCATACCGTCGATTGATTCGGCATACGCTCAAAACCGAGGTCTCGTCGAAGTGCCGGTCGCTGTTGGAGGAACGTCAAAAGTGCCGTTTCGTGGTCCCAGCCGTGAATCTCTTTGAGCAAGAACAACCGCACCAACTGCGGCATCTGATACCGCGTAGAGCCAAAATACTCGTCATGCGGTTCGAAATCGACGTATTTCAGCGGATACTGACATATGAACTCCGCAATCGACTCGTGGGCGTCGTGATCGAACCAGACTCTAGCGACGGTTCGAATGTCCGATTGGAGAGCGGATACTGAACTCCGGTCGTATAGTGGTGTCGACCCGTATGCAGGCCACTCGACGTGCTGTAACTGTGCGATAGTCCGAAAGACATCCTGTCGTGATTGCTCTGTTGATGACATTAGTCGAGAATAATCCGTCCGAGAGACGCTGTAAGGTCTCCTCGGTCAGGAGGTACAGCCATGCTTCGAAGACAGCTAGGGGACCACGTTGCTATGCGGAACGCGGTCGGATGTTACCAATTGAGGCTACCCCCGCTCTGGTATTCGGTCACCTGCGTCTCGAAGGGATTCTCTTCCTTGTTCAGGTTGACTTACTCGGACATCCACGGGAACGGATTGTCAGTCCCGTACTGGTCCGGTAAGTTGAGTTGTCCAAGGCGCCGGTCGGTGATGTGTTCGACGTCCTCGGCGAACTGCTCGGCACTCATGCCAAGTATTTCGTCAGGACACGCCTCGTAGGTGTAATTCTCTCTAACTCGACCGTTTCGGTAATCAGGTCGACTACTTCGTCGCCGAACTCGTCGGTCCACACGTTGGGATTCTCCGACCAAATCTGTTTGATGAGATCCACGCCTAAGCCGTCAAGGACCGAGGCACGCATACGCCGAGGGGTAGGGTGGCGTAGTTTACATGGACCACTCTATCATACCGGCCGATGGGGGATCAGCTCTCACAGGCCTTGCATTCGAGGATGTCTCGGCTGAACTTCTGTGCGGCGTTCACGCTGTGTTGGTAGTAGAGACTCTTCACCCCTTTCTTCCAAGCCTCGATGTAGAGCTGGTTTATCTCCTTGACGCTCACTTCGCTCGGATCGATCGAGACGTTCAGACTCTGTGCCTGATCGATGTGTTTCTGCCGCTGCGCTGCCTGGTTGATGATCGCCATCTGTGGGATCTCGGCGAAGGTCTTGAACACCTCCTTCTCCTCGTCGGTCAGGCAGTCGAGGTGTTGCACGCTCCCGTCGTTCTGTGCGATGCTGTCCCAGACCTCGCGTTCGTCTCTGCCTCGCTGTTTCAGTATCGCCTCGAGGAACCGGTTCTTCTGCGTCGATTTCAGCTTCGCACCGTCGCGGACGAAGTAATTCGATTTCAGCGGTTCGATGCTCGGACTGACCTGCCCCAAAATGACACTGCTGGATTTCGTCGGGGCCACGCTCATCGTCGTCGCGTTCCGGCGACCGTAGCCCTCGAGCACCTCCGGCTCGCCGAACTCGTCGGCGAGCCGACGACTCTCCTCGTAACTTCGCTCCTTGATGGTGCGGAAGATTGCCTCGTTTTTCTCCATCGCCTCCATGCTGTCGAACGGAATCATCTCGCTCTGGAGGTAGCTGTGCCAGCCGAGGACGCCGATGCCGATCGCCCTGTGCCGTTTCGCAAACCGCACCGGGCGATCCATGAACTGCGTCCCCTCCGCCTCTTGAATAAACTCCTCCATGACGGTATCAAGGAACCGCGTCAGCGTTTCCACTGCGTCGGTATCCTTCCACTCGTCATAGTGGAGCGCATTCATCGATGAGAGACAACAGACGAAACTCTCATCTGGCGTGGCTGGCAGTGCAATCTCGGTACACAGGTTGGAGGCATTGATTTCGTAGCCCTTGTCCTTGTAGACCTGTGGCTTACCTTCGTTCATGTTGTCCCGGAAAATGATGTACGGGACACCGATGTTGATCCGCGCCTCAATGATTTCTGCCCACGTCTCTCGCTTCTCCTCGTCGCCGTCGACCATCGCCCGGAACCAGTCGTCACCGATGATAACGCCGTAGTAGATGTCCTGTACGGGGTCGCCCTCGGTCTTGATGTTGAGCCACTCGTCCAGGTCGTCGTGTTCAACGTCTATGTACCCCGCGAACTGGCCGCGCCGCGTCTCGCCCTGGCTGACGACGTTGATGATCGTGTCGAACAGCTCGGTGAAGCTGTAGCTTCCGTTGCTCTTGCCGTTGTTCGTGATCGGGCTGCCTCGGGGCCGGATCTCGCCGAAGTACCCGCTGGTCCCGCCGCCCAGCTTGGTCATCTCGCCTACTTCGGCCTGCGTGTAGAGGATGCTCTCCATGTTGTCCTCCATGTAGCTACCGAAGCAGCTGATGGGCAGGCCTCGGTCCAGACCGAAGTTCGACCACACCGGACTCGCGAGGCTGTAGAAGCCCCGACTCATGTAGTCGTAGAACTTGTCCGCGAAGCCGTCGTCGTCCAGGATCTCCTCGGCCCGCTCCGCGATCTCCCTGACACGCTCCTCGGCCGTGACACCCTCGATCAGGTACCCCTCGTCGAGGAACGCTCGGCTGTCCTCGTTCAGCCAGTAGAACGGTTCCTCGTGCTGCTGGTTGACCTCGTCGAGTGCTGGTTCTGTTTGTGCCATCGTTAGAACATGTCCTCCGCGGTGATGCTCTGTGCGTGTTTGTTGTACGTGGTCGACCGCTTGCTGAAGAAGTCGTTGTCCTTCGTCATCATGATGTCCTCGTCGAACCACCGTGTCTCCTCGAGCAGGTCATCGTCCGGGTCGAATATCGGCTCGACACCGACGTTCTCGAGGCTCTGGTTGAACCGGTCCCGCAGGAACGCGTCGACGTGCGCCCGGGGAAGAAACTCCAGTTCGCCCTCACCGAAGATCCAGTCCAGTATCTTCATCTCTGCCTCAAACGCCTGCTGACAGGCCGCTTGGACCTCTTCTTCGAAGTCCTCGTCGAAGAGATCCGGATTCTCCTCGCGAATCATCTCTACGAGTTCGACACCGAACAGTCCGTGAATCTGCTCCTCCTTGCTGGTCGCTTCGACGGCGTTCGCGATTCCCTTGAACTTCTTTTCGTGTTTGTCGAAGCTCGTCATGATGAGGAACTGCGAGAACAGCGAGACGTGCTCGACGAACGTGGAGAACAGCAGGAGACTCATCACGTACTCCTGTGTGTCGTCGCTCTCGCTCTTCTCGAGGTACTCGTCGAGGTAGTCGATCCGCTCCTCGATTGCGGGGACGTCGGTCACCTCCTCGAAGTCCTCCGTGATCCCCAGGATGTCGAGGAGGTGGCTGTACGCGTCCATGTGTCTGACCTCGCTCTCGGCGAAGGTCATGCCGACGTTCCCAACCTCCGCTTTGGGCATCTCGTCGTAGATTTCTGCCCAGAAGGTCTTGACCTGGACCTCGATCTGCGCGATGGCCAGCATCGTCCGCTTGATGACGGTCTTTTCGGCCGGAGTCGTGTTGACCTTGAAGTCCTGCACGTCTCCCGAGAAGTTGAACTCCGTGTGAACCCAGTAGCTGTTCCGTATCGCGTCTTTGTACTCGAGGACGTCGGGGTACTCGTACGGTTTGAGCTGCGTTCGTTCGGAGAAGATGTCGGTCTCCGGATCTCCGCCTGTGGTTTTGTTTTCAGTCATTGGCACGTACTCCGGAGGAATCGTCCTCTGTTGGTTGGTTTCTGTTTCCGTCGTTCTCTGTACGTCTGGACGTGGGCCATGCTCGCCCGGTCAAGAATTGACCGAACATTCGTTTGATCTGCGTATGTTTGTGTCATAGTGAGCTGTTCGAGGCTTCGAAGTCATCAAGTTCTGCATCCAAGACTGCATCAAGTTCTCTCAGGAATTCCTGCGGCTCAGAGAATGCTTTGTAAACGGAGACAAATCGAATGTAGGCTACCTTATCGAGCGTGCGGAGGTTCTCAGAGACGAGTTCGCCGATGAGACTCGAAGAGACGATACGTGCCTCTCGACCTTGCAGTTCGCTCTCGATATCGTCGACGAGAGCAGTCACTGTTGTCTCGGTTACATCCCGCTTCTCAACGGCTCGCTCGATCCCTGCGCGGAGTTTCTGTCGGTCGAACGATTCGATGGTTCCGTCGCGTTTTTTCACTTGGAGGGACTCCCACTCCGGACGTTCGTAGGTCGTAAAGCGGAACGAACAGCGTTGACACTCGCGGCGCCGTCGGACGGAGGTTCCGTCAGCACTGGTCCCTGTATCGATGACGCGTGTTCGCTCGTTCCCGCAGTCCGGGCAGTTCATAGTTGTCACTGCTTAATCCTCTAGGATCTTAACCCCATATGTGGTGTCTCTCGATTTTGACCGCAATATCTGGTGGTGAAGGCTGTCACATAAAACTTCCCCAATAGAATTGATGTAGTACAATTAAAATTGATTGGTGGGGTGGATGATTGGGATCATATGCATTGAGAACACCAGTCTCAACTTCTGCGGCGCAGGATTTTTATTCTTGTGACAGAACGTGACATACATGGGTTTTGACACGAGCGGCTTCGACGATCTTGAGGACTCGCTAGAATTAGTCGATGGGGAAAACGAGATCGAATTCGAAGAACTATTTTCTCACAGCTTCATGCGCCAGTATACGAAAGTTGAAAAAGCGGTCGAAAAATGGATGGCAGACCAGATCGACTTCTGAGCCGCAGCAACTACTCCTCGAGGCCGAGCTCTTCCTCGATCGACGACTCTCCCAGCGCCGACCGAATCGCTGCTGGGTAGAACTCCTCGTTCTTCGGCATGTCCTCGCCGTGACGGCGCCGCCACTCAACGTTCAGCTCCGAGTACCGTAACTGGAGGTCGTCGACGAGACCCTCTGGCAAGTACATGTTCACGTTCTTCCGCTCCCGGACAGTTCCGCTGCTCTCTTCGCTCTCTGCGGTCTTTTCGCTCTTAGCCATCTCTGTTGTCTTTTCTCTCTTTGAGGTCTTTGATATATCCGATGTTTCCGAGGTTGACGACGCGCCCTCGAGGGCGGCATCGTCGCGATCATCGTCGTCATCGTCGCGGTCATAGCGATCATCCCAGGGGTTCCGGTCCCGCTTACCGTCACCGTCAGTCATGAGGGTAGTCCTCCAGATGCTCGGCGACCTCCAAGTAGACCGACTCCATGTCGCTATCCTCGTCGTGCTCGAAAATGGACACACCGGCGTTCCACGCACGCTGGAGAGCGACTCGTTTTCTTATCTCAAAGACCTCGCAATTCTCTCTGTCCTCAAAGACATCTTTGAACCACTCCATCATCTCCTCGGCCTCGCCATCGACGCCGACCTCGTTCGCGACGAGTGCGACCTCGTCGACGGCGCCGAACGCGGATTCGATGCTCCGGAGCTGCTTGAACAGGAGTTCGATCGCGCGGATGCTGGTCGACTTCGCCTGCGCGGGGATCAGGACGTTCCCCGTCGCGACGATCGCGTTGTCGGTGAGCACGCCGAGGTTCGGCGGGCAGTCGACGAGAACGAAGTCCCAACGCTGGTTGGCGCCGCTCTCGTCGAGGAGCATGTTGAGTCGCTCCTCGCGCTTCATCACGTTCGCGAGCTCATCTTCGGCGTTGATCATGCGCTCGTGGCTCGGGACGACGTCGACCTCCTGGTGCTCGACGACTAGTTGCTCCAGGTCGTCCATCCGGTCGATATCTGGGAGGACGTCGAACAGCGAGTCGCGGTCGGGATCGTCATAGAGATCCTCGAAACCGAGCCCCTCGGTCGCGTGGCCTTGCGGGTCGAGGTCGATGACGAGCACGTCGTGGCCGCGCTGGTTCAGCGCGCCGGCAACATTCAGTGTCGTGGTCGTCTTCCCGGCACCTCCTTTCTGGTTGGTGACTCCGATCCTCATAGATGTCTTTGTCCTCAAAGAGGGGAAAGATGTCGGAGAGCCTTAATGGTGCGTCAGACGCTTGATTACAAACGTCCAAAGATTGACCTATCCTCGAATATACCGCCAACCATGGTCAATGAGACGGACGAACGCAACCTATCATATACACCGTTGGAAACCTCCGATCCCGCTGAAAATCTAGAAGCTCTGGTGAAGCATCAAGAGCTGTTCATACAGCGAGATAAGCAGATAGAGAAAGCGGTAGAATCAGCGCTTGAAAATTATGAAATGCAGAATGTGCCTGGGAGACTACACACCAATATAGTAATCGCAATCACCGGAACCGAGGAGACCAGCGACTACGGTGAAGACGATTGGGAATCACTTAATCGTGCGATCATAGCCTATATTCACAGTCTGATTTTGATGAACGCCGAGTTCGTTGAGGAACTCGCGGAATACGATGGGTCATCTGGGATACAGCATTTCCTAATTGATTCAATTCTCGACTACGGTCCGGATATGCAGCGTATGAACTTTCATAATACACAAGGGAAAGACTGGTGGAGTTTCATCCAAACTGAGCGAGTCATAAAAGAGGGCACATTAAAACATACACACACCTTCACGATAGATAGACAGCGTGACGTCAATATTGACTCATCCGCTCACTCAGATTGGGTTTTAATTGAACACTTTTTGAGCGAGATGATGGATGCGATAGAGATCGCATTCGAACAACCAGACAAGGTGATCAACCCTGAATATTTCAAACAAGTGCGAGGGCAGATGATTGCTATTGAAGAAGCGGTTAAGCAGTCAGGAATGGACATAGAAATGGAGGACAGAGAAGAGATTGTTGAGGAGTTATTGGAAGGTGCCGAAGAAAGAGACCCAGACAATGAGTGAACCAGCACCACCCTCATTCATCAGCAGCTCTGATGGTACAGAAAACAAACCGTTTCAAAATACGCTTCCAGGAGATAGCACCCGTGGGAGCCCTAATAATATAACTGAAGCCCAAGTGGCTGAGGAAGATCCCCCAGAAGACGAATTTACAATTCAAACCAGTGGCCGACAGCATCCAGCAGACTCGCGTAGATGGTCGCCAAAACGGAGCGGTGAGGCCCAAATAGATCTTGATTTTGAGACGGTAGATAGGCTTCTTCAAGCAAACCGGCAGCAATTGTACTATACAACTGAGCAAGTGAACCAATTAGAAGAAGAACTGAGTCAAATAGAGACGACACAGAGTGAACTAAGTCGAAGATTGGCAGATGTCACTAATACCAATAATTCTATAGAAGAACTGAGTGAGAACTTAGACACAGTTCAAAGAACAGTAGCAGAAGTCGAAACAGAATTCAATTCATTCCGCTCAGATATAGCGGGAAGAGTTAGGGAGCTGGAGGCGTATATTGAAGATATGGGGCAGCCAGCAGGCAGCAATTCGGGTGTCAATCCGCCATACCCGAGCTTTGCCTCTTTTAGCCTGCGAGCTGCGGTTACGTCGATACTCTTCATAGCGCTGTTCTGGACGTTCTATACGCAGGGAACAATTGGTGGGGTCCTATTTGGAGCACTGCTCGCCTTCCTAGCCGTTGTAGGAGTTGCATCGGCGACAACGTGGTATAAACTCAAATAACCCGATAAATGTCTCTTTACGAGCGATTTCTAGAGCTTGAAGCAAACAAACAACCTGAGCTGAGAACACTAAAAAACCAGCTCATCGAAGCTGTTGCGGTTATTGTGGCAGTTTATACAGGTCTTTCAATATCAGATATAATCGCTCTACACGAATACCAGCCAGCCGCAGCTATATTTGGGGTCACTGTATTCATCTTGTTTGTAATTCTCGTATTTTGGCGACCCTGGGAATTCATCAAATACGAACTGTAGCGACGCAAAGTCGCTGAGGGTGCCTTGCCCATCCTCGCATGTTCCGTCCAGACTACGTGGGACACTCATTCACCCACTCACAGGGCCATAGTATGGTATACCGGTGGCTCAGATAGTGCCCACAATGAACCCAACACGCTTAGTGCGAATTGCTCTGCTTTCATTTTGTCTACCTGAAGTATAAGGAGGATGGCTAGTTATATCGCTACAGAGGGGCGGAGCAGACTTCGCTGAGGACGGTCCAGCTCCGAGCAGTGTCACACGCTCCCCTCATTCCCCTAAAAGCTGTAACCGATCGGGATATGGTACTCAACAATCAAGCGGGAGGACTTGGTGGCTGTCCATTCTACGAAGCAGTAGTCGAAGGTTGGCGAACCCCTAGTGTAAAACGCAACTAATTATGGGTGAATCCAGTAACGACACACCGTTTCCAGTGCTTCCAGATACTGACGAGCATACTATCCTCAGCTTTCTCGTCCGGAACAGCGGCGAGAGCTTTACTTCACGTAACATCGTCGAGCAGACGAGTGTGAGGGAGGGTGACATCTCCGAAACGATGGAGAACCTACTCGAACACCAGCTCATCTGCCATTCTGAGAACACTTACTACGTCGACCCAGAGCGCGCAACAGAACTCAAACACAGACTCGAATCGATTGATGCTGTGGTACGGCTGTTCGAAAATGCCCCGGATGATGATGTATATAGTGAGGAAGGGTGGGAAGACCAAGTGGAATCGATACTGTAGCACTGTCTCTCAGACCAAATAGTCCAGATACTAGAGGTTCTGAGTGGAGCTCACGCGAAGTGTCTGTGAATTTTCGGGATCGAACTGTCCTCGAGTGCGGCAGTTCAGTCAGCCGTCGTGGTCAATATACTCGGCTTCCCATTCGGCCCGCGCCTCAATCTCTCTGGTGCCTCGGCGGGTCATGGTGTACTCGTTGGTTCGTCGATCACGCTGACTTTTCTCGACAAGTCCCTTCTCAACAAGCGTGTCGAGATTCGGATAGAGCCGACCATGGTGGATCTCCTTTTCGTAGTAGTCCTCAAGTTCGTCTTTAATCGCAAGCCCGTGAGGGTCATCGAGGCCGGCAATTACGTACAGCAGGTCTCGCTGAAAGCCAGTGAGGTCGTACATGTCGTAATTTTCGTATTCAAGTTTTGAAATACTACTGATCTGACTCTGACGGAATTCTCAATGATTTTGATCGTTCTCCGGTAGGAAATTGTGGTTGTCATCACTAGCTGGTTGGGAGCGCTAATTGCTCTTCTAAACACCTCTACCGTGGACTCTCGAGTTAATTCACGCAACCGCAAATCGCTAGACCGCAGTCCATCAACAATGAACTACATAAGAGCGCACCATCTATTTCTGTATTCGTCATTTGAACAGACTGTGTTTTCTCAACAACTATCAGATTCCAAATCTACTAAGTGCGCCTCTGTAAATTATATAAATATGAGCCAACAACACGCTAGCGTTCAGCTGCTTCCTGATGGAGAAGAACCAGTACTGTATCTCAATCCTCACTCAAGACAGATCGCATCTCTCACAGAAGAGTTGACAGCAGCTGAGGATCACCCAGAGATTCACCTACTCGCGGAAAGCGACGAGATCAAGGACGCACTCTACAACTTTATCACCGCGTCGAAGATTGCCGAACTAGTTGAGCAGGACCAACTTGACATTCGAACGCTCACCGACCCAGTCCAGAATACCATCTTAGCAACTGAATCTGAGATAGTTGTGCCCCTCATGGGCGGGCACAGTGTATCGTCTTCGGATCACGACCTTTCCTCATCCCTGTACTCCACTTTCAAGTCTCATTTCGAGGACGCCGAGAGCTACCGTCTCCGGACGCCGGCAATCTCGAAGGTAAAGCAAACACTTCGAGAAGACATTGGTGATGATATCGCAGACGACCTCGACGAAGTGCTATCCAACGCTGACGAGATATCTAACACGACCGGATACCTCGATATCGTTGAGGTCACCCTCCTCCTCGCTGCACGGAATGAGGTCCTTCTCTACGATATCTCGAAATGGGGCGAAGAGGTCGGCATTGCTTCAAAGGCAACGTACTCCCGAACCAAATCAGCACTCGAGGACGCCGACCTGATCGACACAGAAAAGGTCCCGATCGACATCGGTCGCCCGCGCCTTCGACTCATCGCATCTGATCAGATCGCTAACGCTGATCTCAAAACACTCTCCAGCGAGATCACCTCACAGATGTAATCAGCGACTCGGTCAGATCCGTATCGATTGAACATGGCCGACCGTGTTGGGGCCGATGCCAGCCGGATCGGGGAGTGTGGTTCCACAGTTCTGGACCACCCTATTTATCTAGGTCTCTCGGACTAGTTGAGTTTGAGTCAATAATATCAGAGACCGATTCGATTACAGAAGCTACAGACACAGCACTGCGAGTCAATTCTATTTTGCGGGGGCCATAACTCAGGTGGTGCTTGCCAACTACCCGGATTTTGTCCTCAGACATGATATTCAGTCGTCTTGAGGAAACGATCGAAACACCGCATACTGGAGACGTTGCTGTAGACAGTTTGTTCATCTCAAATTGATTGAAGACTACGTACAGGGGGCGCAAGAATGTGACAGCACTCGACGGACTCACAGACAGGATCTCACTGTCCATCCTAGGTAGAATATTGAGTACGTGATTGATAACGACGTCCGGCAAAAATGCGGTAGACGGCTTTAACACTCAGCCGTTATGGAGTTCTTTGAGAGCGGCGTCCATTTCCTCTTCAGTTATATCTACTGGGCCTAGGTTAATTGTACTCCCAAAGACATTTTCGTACGCGCTCAGAGTTGGATTGTATTCTTCGGCCATTGTCACACCTCCTCCGCAGTGATTTCGAGTTCTTCACTGATACTGGACGAATCGATCGACTCTTCGGGGAATGCGATTGCAGCCATTCCAAATTCCAGTTCGTCACCTGGAGTTAGATCTTTGACACTGATTAGGTCGAGATCTAAAAATTGGAGATCCACTTCAATATTATCTGGATTCACTGGTACGAGGAATACCGCGAGGACAGCCTCGACACCACCAAACCAGCTCGCATCAACGTCGGTATACACCAATGGAGTAACTCTCAACTCAACATCTTGCGTCCCCTGATTCCGAACACTGAACACGTCTGCGAACGTTGACAGCGCGTTCGCGTTGAGCCCGTTTCCGTCGCCTGTGACTTGTGAGTTATTCGACGTGAAATCGAGTGCCGCTGCGGACGTGTCGGCGCCGGTGAGGTACTCACCGTTTTCCGTACCCGGCTCAATGGCCAGGTATGAATCGGCGTCACCGGCCACCGAGATACCGATATCCCGCTGCGCTTCGACGCTGCTGAACGCACCGGTACCAACCGCAGCACCGCTGCCGGCCGCAAGTGCGCCGAGACCCAGTACGAAATTTCTTCGTTCCATTGGTCTACGACGTAGCTTCCGCGGTGAACGTCACGCTGTCGAGCAGTTCATCCCCGTCCGAGACTCCTTCGTCTTCCGTATCGACCTTGACGTAGATCGCAGTGTCGCCCCCCGTACCGAGCGTCTTAGCGGAACTGGAGAGCGCAGAATTACTGTAGCCGCCCGGGTGGAAGGTCACCAAGTCACTGTTATCTCCAGTCTTAGTGATGGAGACATCAACCTCCTGGGTTCCCTGATTCTCAATGTCGAACAGATTATCAATCTTCGTCACAGCATCAGGATTGACCCCTTCACCGCCACCATCGCCAACGTCACTACTGTTACCACTATCTAGGCTGATCGCCAGCGTTCCACCATCCCCATCATCAGTCACGTAATCCGAATTTGCGCCGCCAGTTCCTTGGAGTCGAAGGTAGGCGGAAGCGTCATCGGCAACTTCAACGTCAATGTCACGCGTGGCCGTCACGCTTGTAAACGCACCCGTACCCACAGCAGCTGCGCTTCCAGAAGCCAGTGCACCCAGACCGATCACGAATTTGCGACGTTCCATGTCGTATCTCACCTGTGTTCTAGTACCTCCGAATCCCACCGTTTGGGTCGGAAGTACTCGAATAGGGCATGGGGAGGGACCTACTTCGTTATGAGATCCTCGAGGCCAAATCGTGGAGCGCTCGATGGATCGAATGCTCGACTCGATATAGTTCAAGCACGTCTTGTTGTGGACATCAAGCAGTGCTTGAAGAGAATATCCGCTATCTCGCAGTATTCAGGATGTCGTTTCGGACGGGTTGAGGACAGCCTGAAGACTCGAGAGTGATCCTGTGACGCTTCAATCGTGGCCTTCACAACCAACGAGGAAGGGCAGAAAATACCATAATAAAAACATTAACAGATGAACTATCACATCTATTTATAGTATCTGCTCACTCAGAATGCAATTGTCACTCGAGAGGTTGGGTTTGGGATACCTTAGCCAGCAGACAAAGAGGGGATGATTCAATGCTACCGATCACCACAACGGCGAACACATCGAACTCAAACAAAGGTGAACTGTCTGATGACGAAATATATGACGTCCTGTCGAACCGTCGGCGACGGTTCGTGATCCATGCGCTTAAACGTAGAGAAGGGCCGGTCGAGATCTCTGAACTCTCAGCGTACATCACTGCCTGGGAAATTGGCGTGGACTTGGAGGAAGTCGATTACGAAAAACAGCGAAGCGTATACAGTACGCTCCAGCGAACCCACCTACCAAATCTAGAAAAAAAGAACATCGTGACTATCGACAAAGAAGAGAATATGGTTCGTCCCACACCCCAGCTGGAAAGCCTCGATATTTATATTGAAGCTCTCAGCAGCAAGGAGATCCCGTGGAGTCTCTACTACGTCGGGCTCGCGGGTGTCGCGATCACTCTCCTGCTCGCAGTCGCAGTTGAGGCACCAATATTCGGCGCACTCGAGCCGCTTGAAGTGGGCATCTTCACAGTCACTGCCTTCGGGATGTCGTCAGTTGTTCATCACATTGTCGGCCGGCGTACCCGACTCGGCAATACGGAGAAGCCACCCGAACTCTATAAGTGAGAATGAGTACAATCAGCCGGACGCTGTCGATTCGTGTGGGCAAATTCCGCATCTTGAGCATCCTTCTCGCATTCACGGCGGCGAGTGGACTTGTCTTCGGCACCACCGGGTTCACTACTATGGACGCTGACCGCGGAGTCGAGATGGGCGTAGCTGAGGACGACAAAGCCTATCTCGGCTACGATCCGCTCGTCAACGAGAATGAAGAAATCACCGCAGGGGAACCTACAGCCACCATTGAGTACCACAACCGAGCCAGTGTTGATTTCGACACCTTGATCGTCGACGTTTCCCGCGCAGGCACAGGTTCTGAGCCCACCGTCGAAACCTTCGATGCCCCCGGTCACCTCGATCGAGGTAGTGTTGGTTCTGTCATCGTCACGCTAAATTGTTCTACCAAGCAGGTAGTCAAACTCAAGTTCGAAGTAGTCGGAAGCGGATCGGCGGCAAGCGTCTCACTGGACCGTACTCTCAGCGTTACGTGCGTTCCGGATCAAGAGGAGAAAGAAGACAAAGAAAATGAAATGGATGACAAGGAGGGGGCTGACTCTTCCGAGACGTCTAATTGAACGAACACCGTAAGGATGGCTTCGACGATCTCGGAGCGACTGGCTACGAGATCATCACACTCACCGATCAATACATCCACTTCTTCACTTTACTCGTCAACAACAACTCCGAACCTTTATTTTCACCGTAAAAACAAGCGGAGAACAACATACACTAAGTATACGCCAGTTCAATTTATTTGAGATGATTTAGCAATGAGCTGTTTCAGCGAAGGTATGTCTAAAGAATAGGGTTCCACAGATCCAATAGATCTGATTACATTTCGATGGAGGGGCTCATTTCGAAGATGGTAGACGTCGATCTGTCTCTACTTTGAGTTTCCGACTTTGTTAAGAAAATCGGAAACTCAAACGGCTAAGCGGCACAATTAGGGCTACAAGCTACTTAAAAAGATGAGCGAGTCAGCGAATTCGGAAGCTCAAAGCAGGCAAGCCCGAGTCTGGCTTACGCCCGAACAGCTGGTTTCACACAGTCGAAGTAGCATTACTATATCTCAACAACAAATGACACTATGGCAGCCCCTCTGAGAAGGTTGGGTTTCGGGAGCAGTTGAGGGCTCGCCGCTCCCTGCTCATTAATGAGATGGCTCGTAGCGTCGATCGGACCGCTGCTGGCGAACGGCAGGCGGTTTTGTGTTCAGTGTTGGACTTCTACCCAACGCTTATACTGTTGGCCGGTGTCCCAACAGGTGAGAGATGGCCCAGGAACCACTGTTCCAGTACACACACGTCGAGGCCGGTCTCGTCGAGAACGTCGTGCTTCGGCCGACCGACGACACCGAGACGTACCCCTCGGGCTGGAAGTACACGCTCCATCTGGGCACTCTCGACGACCTCACGCTCGTCCGGTACGACAACTCCCACGAGGACACGAAAGGCCACGAACACCACACCGCAGCCGGCGACCTCGACGACGTCGAGTTCCCCGGGATGGAGGACCGGCTTGTCGAGTTCTGGGCGAGCGCAGACGAGTACTGGGACGCCGTCGGCGGCAAGCCGCCCCGGCCGCACTGACCGAATACCAACACACGATACCCCGACCATGACCACACTCCACATCACCGTCGGCAACCGAGAACAGCTCCGTGAGGACGCGCTCCAGTTCGTCCAAGACGTTGAGGCCGACGATCTCGACGAACAGGACGGAAAGGCAACACTTCAGTTCGGCACCTACGACGACTTCGTCGACAGTCTCACGCCGCTGCGCCTTGAGCTCATCCGGGCGATCGCAAAAGAGGCGCCCGAGAGCATGCGCGAGGCAGCGCGTCTCGTCGAGCGTGACGTGTCCGACGTCCACTCGGACCTGAAGCAGTTGGAAGTACTGGGCATCCTCACGCTCGAAGAGGGCGGGCCCAGCGGTGCAATTCAACCCGTCGTTCCGTTCGACCGCATCGAGGTCCACATCGACTACCCGCTTATCGATAGCGGCGACGCCGATGGTACTCCCGCAAGCGCGTAGTCGCCACCCACCGCTCTCGGAGTATGCTATGAGACTCCCCCATCCGTCTTCAGTTAAGCAAGAAACCGCGTGATAGCGGAGGCTTATCGAGACATCTTTCGGAAGGAATGAGGAAGCCGAGTTTGTGCCCAACGGCTCCTCATCTCGGATTATGCGTCGGCTCACTACACTGTTTCCCTCTGAGTTTCTCGAAGAGCACGCCGAGGAACTCGGCGTGGTCGAACGTGACCGCAAGCTTCAGATCCCTGCCTTTGTCTGGACATTTGTGTTCGGTTTCGCCGCAGGCGAAAGCCGAACACTCGCCGGGTTCAGACGATCTTACAACTCAACTGCCGATGAGACAATCTCGCCCAGCGGGTTCTATCAGCGGTTGACGCCGACGCTTGCGGAGTACCTCCGCGACCTCGTCGAGCGCGGTCTCGACGAGGTCGCTGTTCCTGATGCTGTTGACGCTGATATCGACCGATTTAGAGACGTGATGATCGCCGATGGAACGGTGTTGCGGTTACATGAGTTTCTTTCAGATCAGTTCGAAGCCCGCCATGAGGAGCAGGCTGGAGCGAAGCTCCACCTGCTCCACAATGCCACAGAGCAGACGATCGAACGGATCGATACTGCTGACGAGAAAACACACGACAGCACCTTGTTCAACACAGGGCCGTGGCTTGAGAATCGCCTCATGCTGTTCGATCTCGCCTACTTCAAGTACCGCCGGTTTGCGCTGATCGACGAGAACGACGGCTACTTCGTGAGTCGGCTGAAGCAGAACGCGAACCCGGTGATTACGGCAGAATTACGGGAATGGCGCGGCCGCGCCATTCCCTTAGAGGGCAAGCAGCTCCGAGCTGTTCTCAACGATCTCGATCGGAAGTACATCGATGTAGAAGTCGAAGTAGAGTTCAAACGAGGGCCGTATAATGGGACGCAGTCGCTAGATACGAAGCGATTTCGCGTCGTCGGCGTCCGCGACGAGGACGCCGACGACTACCACCTGTACATGACGAATTTAGCGAGGAAAGAGTTCTTTCCGGCGGATTTAGCGGAGATCTACCGCTGTCGGTGGGAAGTTGAGTTGCTGTTCCGGGAGCTGAAGACACAGTACGAACTAGACGAGTTCGACACGAGTGACGAACACGTGGTGAGGATCTTATTGTACGCAGCGCTGCTGTCGCTGCTTGTAAGCCGCGATCTGTTGGATCTAGTCACTGAGCAGGCGGATGATGAGCTTGTGTTTCCGACAGAGCGCTGGGCGGCGACCTTTCGGTCGCACGCCCAGCTTTTGCTCCACGAACTCGGTGAGTTCCTCGGCTACTCACCACCGCCGCTGCTCGACCGGCTGATCGAAGACGCTCAAAAGGTCCACAAGCAACGACCAATCTTACAAGAGACACTCGCTACCGCTACACAACCGAGGTGTGAGTCTTAACTGAAGACGGATGACCGACAAGAAGTATTCCGGTGCGAGAGGTCGTAGCCGGTAGGAGTACAAGCTCAACCTGATACGCGATCCAGACACCGACACCTGTCACTACAGCACTGATCGCCACAAGTGCGAAGAGAGAGCGGTACCTGGTGGACACGGCTGACTAATTGGGGATGCGTCAAGATAGTCGTGTGGAATCTAACACGGGAATACTCGTTTTTGCGCCGAATTTCTGACCGACACCATTCTTATATATTCACAATCGTTACCAAGTAACATAGTACCATCACTACCCACGAAACACTCCCAGAGTATGCCACCTACCGAACGAGAGACAACGTCCGCATCCACGTCTGACTCAAGTGACGACATCGTCTCTCGCATCGAGCGAGACCTCCTTTCGCGGAGAGAATTTCTTGCCGGACTGGGTCTCGGATCGATAGGCGGTGCCGGTGGAGCAGTCGCTCTCACGCGGTCAGATACCGATTTCCAGTCACTAGCGACACTGGCAGGCGGGGCGGCCTCTCTCCCGGACACACAGTTCCATCTTCCGGCAGTGGATGCAGCTAACTCGGGTCTCATTATCGCGACCAATTTCGAGTTTTCTGATGGCAACGGTGAGCTGTTTGTCAATCTGAACGGTATCGAGATCCGCCACGACCTCCAGCGTGCACTGGATGAGGCGAGACAAACTGCTACCCGTCTTACTGGTCGTTCACTTGGAGATACGGCTACGCACGTATCATTCGTCTCACCTGAGACGGGCACTCTTACACTCCGTGGAAAAAGCTGGGAAGCCGGCCTTACGGTTGCTTTTATTGCCAGTCTTCGCCAGCAGTCGCTGTCGTCTGAAACCCTCATCACTGGAATCGTTGCCGACGATGGCAAGCTGCTCCCGGTTGGCGGAATCAAAGCAAAGGCCCGGAGTGCCCGGGCGTTCGGAGCGACCGAATTGATTGTTCCCAGCGATACCGATTCAGATGTAACTATCGAGGGATTACGCGTGACACCCGTTGAATCGATCTCAGACGCACTTAGCCACTTGGCACAAACTCAACGTTCGGAGCAGTGAAGGCGAGATACGCTACGATGGGGCGTCGCTCGCCTTCTGTCGTGACGTGATAGCTTACGTAGAGGCGTCGTACCCGGCGTCTTCGACCACAGTCACGAGGTCATCTGATTCAGCTGTTCCTTCGAC
The DNA here is from genome assembly GCF_004114995.1 of Halorubrum amylolyticum. GTDB lineage: Archaea > Halobacteriota > Halobacteria > Halobacteriales > Haloferacaceae > Halorubrum > Halorubrum amylolyticum. The sequence goes on along the minus strand of NZ_SDJP01000004.1, from coordinate 99,582 downwards.
TGTCGCGGATTCCGAGTCCCGATCCGCAGTCGCCGATGTGACTCCGTCGACTTCTTTGAGTGCTTCCTCTACAGTTTGCTCACAGTGTTCACAGGTCATTCCTTCGACCGAGATGGTCTGACTCATATCCATACATGATTAGGGCCCCCTATTCTATGTGCTTTTCTGCTTAGAATCCAAAGTCATTCTGAGTTCAAAATCGCACTCTCAAAGGTTTATTTTGAGAAACAATAATGTATCCTGCGGTGCGACGCTATTGTATGCGCAACCTAGACGAAACAGATCTGGAGATTCTCTCGTTACTAGCCGAAAACGCCCGTCGTCCATTTAGCGCCATCGGCGAAGAAGTTGATTTGTCCGGGCCAGCTGTTTCCGATCGAGTCCAACGATTACAGGAAGCAGATATTATCAACAATTTCACGATCGATGTAAACCGGGCGCACCTTCGGGCCGGTGTTCCAGTATTCATTCAAACAGAAATCGAACCGGAATCACTCGAGGAGGCCCGTACGCGAGTCCGGGAATCGGACGGCATCGAACACGTCTTCACGACCTCAGAAGGCGATCTCTGGTTCTATGCCCGCGTTGAGGCACAGAACGTCCGTCAGTGGGTAGACAGTCTGTTTGATGGGCTTGGGATGTCTGGATATTCAGTCACCTTGATCGACGAAGCTGAATGGACGCCTTCGATCGACGGCGTCGAATTTGCTCTCACCTGCACTGAATGTAACAATACCGTCGACAATGAAGGTGAGACGACGCGCATCGATGGCGAGATCTATCACTTCTGTTGCCCATCTTGTCTCGCACGGTTTGAAGACCGCTATCAGCGGCTCGAAGAGGGTGTATAGTACGCTCTTTGGATTCCAAATTTTCTTGGTGTCAATAACCACCTTCTCGAAACAGTAAACCGCCTAAACATAGACCCCGTATAGTAAGATGAGCATGACAAGCCGAACAACCCATCTCGATATTACGGGGATGTCCTGTGCCAACTGTTCAGGAACGATCCAGGACACCCTTGAATCCCTTGACGGGGTATCGAAGGCGGATGCGAACTTCGCCACCGACGAGGGATCCGTGACCTACGATCCCGATGAGGTATCACTCCAGGAAATCTATGAAGCGATCGATGAGGCGGGCTACGGCATAGTCTCGGAGACGGTGTCTATTGCCATCTCCGATATGACGTGTGCCAATTGCGCCGAGACCAACAAAACTGCTCTCGAGAATACACCGGGTGTCGTCACCGCCGAAGTCAACTACGCGACTGACGAAGCGCAGGTCACCTACAATCCGGCAGAGGTGTCTCTCAATACGCTGTATGATGCTATTGAGGACGCTGGCTACTCGCCCATCCGCGAAGATGGTGATGACGACGAGTCGGGCCAAGACGCACGAGATGCCGCACGACAGGCTGAGACCCAAAAGCAACTCAGACTGACCCTCTTTGGGGCAGTGTTGTCGGCTCCGTTGCTCTTCTTCCTCATCGACAAATTTCTGCTCGGTGGCGCGATCGTCCCTGATGCCGTCTTCGGCGTTGAAATCGGGTGGCTCGAGTTCCTCCTCGCCACACCGGTGCAGGCGATCCTCGGCTGGCCGTTCTATAAGAACTCGTACAAGGCGATCGTGAAAAACGGCCGCGCCAATATGGACGTGTTAATCGCAATCGGTTCAACAACCGCCTATCTCTACTCCGTGGCAGTCCTGTCTGAACTCATTGCAGGTGGGCTCTACTTCGACACGGCAGCGCTCATCCTCGTGTTCATTACGCTCGGTAACTACCTCGAAGCTCGGTCGAAGGGGCAAGCGGGCGAGGCCCTCCGGAAGCTCCTCGAAATGGAAGCCGAGACGGCGACCATTATCCGCGAGGACGGCAGTGAAGAAGAAGTTCCGCTCGAAGAAGTCACAACGGGTGACCGGATGAAAATCCGTCCGGGTGAAAAGGTTCCCACAGACGGCGTCGTTGTCGACGGTCAGTCCGCCGTCGACGAGTCGATGGTCACTGGTGAATCCGTCCCTGTAGAGAAGGAAGAGGGCGATGAGGTCGTCGGCTCGACGATTAACGAGAACGGCGTCCTTGTCGTGGAGGCGACAAAGGTCGGAGAAGATACGGCTCTTCAACAGATCGTTCAGACTGTCAAGGAGGCGCAGTCGCGCCAGCCCGACATCCAGAACCTCGCGGACCGTATCTCCGCGTACTTCGTGCCTGCGGTCATCGCGAACGCTCTCCTCTGGGGCATTGTTTGGTTCCTGTTCCCGGAGGTACTGGCTGGCTTCGTCGACTGGCTCCCGCTGTGGGGTCAGGTCGCTGGCGGCCCGGCCCCGGTCGGTGGGACCGTTTCCGTCTTCGAGTTCGCGATTATTGTCTTCGCGTCCTCGATCCTCATCGCCTGTCCCTGTGCGCTGGGGCTGGCGACGCCCGCAGCCACGATGGTCGGGACGACGATTGGTGCCCAGAACGGCGTCCTGTTCAAGGGCGGTGACATCCTCGAACGCGCAAAAGACGTCGACACGGTCGTCTTCGACAAGACGGGCACCCTCACGGAGGGTGAAATGGAATTGACCGATGTGGTCGTCTTCGATAGCGATGGAAATGCAGTGACTGACGGTGGCGAGCCGACGCCAGATGGTGGACAGATCAGCACTCGTGAGCGCCTCTCCGAGGACGACGTGCTGCGGCTGGCGGCGATAGCAGAAAGCGGAAGCGAACACCCGCTCGCGCGGGCAATCGTCGACGGGGCTGAAGAACGCGGGCTGGACGTGACTGAGCCCGACGACTTCGAGAACGTTCCTGGTCACGGGATCAAAGCGGTTGTTGGTGACAACGAGGTACTGGTCGGCAACCGCAAGTTGCTGCGAGACAACGACATCGACCCGTCACCCGCCGAGGAGACGATGGAACGCCTCGAAAACGAGGGGAAGACGGCGATGCTTGTCGCTTCCGAGGGCAAACTGGTTGGTGTAGTGGCTGACGCCGACACAATCAAAGAGAGCTCCAAGCAGGCCGTTACAGCCCTCCAAGAGCGGGGCGTCGACGTAATGATGATTACGGGCGACAACGAGCGAACTGCTCGTGCGGTCGCCAAACAGGTGGGTATCGACCCGGAGAATGTCCGAGCAGGGGTCCTTCCCGAAGACAAGTCTAACGCGGTCGACAGTATTCAAGACGAGGGCCGTCAGGCGATGATGGTCGGAGACGGCGTCAACGACGCCCCCGCGCTCGCGGTCGCGCACGTGGGGACAGCCATCGGCTCCGGCACGGACGTGGCCATCGAGGCTGCAGACCTTACGCTGATGCGCGACGACCCGCTCGACGTGGTGAAGGCGATCCGAATCTCGGACGCGACACTCCAGAAGATCAAGCAGAACCTCGTGTGGGCGCTCGGATACAATACCGCGATGATTCCCCTCGCGTCGCTCGGGCTGCTCCAGCCGGTGCTCGCTGCAGCAGCAATGGCGTTCTCGTCGGTGTCGGTGCTGACGAACAGCCTGTTGTTCCGGCGGTACACCCCCGATCACGACTACAAGCTCTTCGGGTTCCTTCGCTAACCGTCGCCTCTATCTCAATGTCGAATATTTCCCGCCAAACGGTTCGGAGGTACCTCGTCGAGACAGCCAGTAGCGAACCGACGTACCTCCGGGCTCACGAGATCGCCGGTGATCTTGACGGCTCTCCGAAGGCTGTCGCGCAATACCTCAGCCAACTTCAGGACGACCTCTCACTCGTCTCACTCGAACAGTGGGGGCGCTCTAAGAGCACGACGTGGCGCTTGGAGGTGAACGAGTCGTGAGTACTGTCACGCGACGCGTCGAAACCGCCCTTCCGGAAACAGGCTCACGCGAGTGGTGGGCGCTGTACCTACTTGCTCCGCCCGTCCTCATCGGTGCGGGAATCCTTGCGTTCCCGGGCCTCGTCTTCGACCAGTTCATTTGGCAGTACCTCTGGGGACCAGTCGTCGCTGACGCTGCCAGTGAGCCAGTCATGCATGAGGGGATTCGTGCTGTTCGGGGCTACAACGCGGTGAACACCGTAACCTACCTCGCGGCGGTCGTGTACAGCCTCCCCGGACTACGAGTGTATCTCGATCAACTCGACGTCACGTTTGACGCACGACTGGCCTACGGGTTCGCCCCGATCATTATCGCCGGCGGAGCGATGCGCGCCCTCGAGGACATCGGCCTACTCGGGGACTACGCGGTGTGGTTCATCACGCCGTCAATCTACTTTGTCGTTACCGCTGTCACCGTCCTCGCGCTCGGCATCGGCGCACTTGCGCGTGATCGGAATACCGGTTCCATTCCGTCAACGGTCGGGCTTATCGGGTCGGTGTGGGCTGTCGGTGCTGTCGGGTGGGTGCTTTGGTACGGCCTCTCGACGTCGACCCCGCTCCGTCTGTGGGTTCCTGTCGCAACGACGGGGATTGCTCTCGGGGCGACCGCGCTCTACTACTGGGGAGCGAGTTTCGTCAATGTCACACACCTTCGACACCCGCTGATTCTGCTGGCCGTCTTTGGCCAGCTGTGGGACGCTGCACAGAACCTCATCGGTGTGACGTTTCTCGGCTACTCCCCCAAGCTGGTCGTCACGAATCTCGTATACCAGGCGACTGGATTTGCCGGATCGACGTTCGTGCTGAAACTCGTCGTGACTGTCGGCATCGTGTGGTATCTCGCTGATGCGAAAGAGGAGATGAACCACACATGGTGGTGGCTTATGACGTTCTTCATCGGAGCGATCGGGCTCCCGATGGGCGTTCGCGGGTCACTTCGGATGCTACTGGGGGCCTAACAACGGCCTCGGCGATGTACCGCGCTTTCTGTTAAGAATCGAAACCGGCCGAACGGTATCTGGGATGGTGGATTGAGGCGTTCACCGCGCGTAGCCTTGCTGGATCACTCCCGTTTCGAAAGAAAACAGAGTGGAGTGTGGGACCGGCGTGTCCTAGAATAGACAATCCTACCGAAGGCGACTGTGATCACATTCCGGGTTATTAGTAACAGGGGTAAAGCGTATGGGAACTACTGTTGTATCGTCTAATAATGCCGCAACCGTGGAATCGTCGTCGGGTGCTTCAACATAGTGGTACAATCGGAATACTAGGTCTTACAGGCTGTCTAGGTGGCTCAAGCACGAACTCATGGGATATTGATGACCCAGTAGCAGTGGCATCAGCACAACAATTTAACTCACCAGGATGTAGCTGTTGCGAGCAGTATGCATCATATCTTCGTGAGAATATCACTGGTGACCTCTCAGAGACCGTACCGGATGATATCCAAGCAGTAAAGCAGGAATATGGGATCCCCGAAGACCTCCAGAGCTGTCACACACTCGTCCTCACAGATTACGTCGTAGAAGGACACGTCCCGGTCGAAGTAATCGCCCGGCTTCTCGATGAAAACCCACCGATAGATGGAGTTGCACTCCCTGGTATGCCATCTGGGACACCGGGGATGGGTGGAGAGAAAGATGGCTCGTTAAGCATATACGCTATTGACGGCGATAAAGCCGGAGCTGAGTACACTGAGGTATAGATTCAGAGATACAGTAGATCTGCAACTGATGTTCAGACGGCTTCTCTATGGGTTCGGATACACCTTCGCGCGTCTCATCTTTTTCAACGCGAAACTTCAACAGCTGTCTTGAAGCGGGTTTGTATCGCGTTCTGGCTTGTTGGTGATCCAATTCAGAAGCTTTCCCGTGTAAACTGTGAAACAGCTTATAGGAGACAGTATTCAGAAAATCAAGAGGTATCTAACACGTTGAGTCCAGCGTCAGCTCTGTATGCAATCTCTGATTATTCACGGGGTTGCTACTGATAGTTTAGATTTGAAACAGTAATCGCAGTAAATGAGGAGCGTGTGTATTCATCTATGGAAGCGCCCACAACCTCCACGACAGAGGCTACCACCAGCGAGGTACTCGTCCGTGCTGATGAGATTGAAAAAACGTACGGGTCAAACCTCCCATTTACACGATCGGTTCCCGTCCTCACCGGTGCCAATCTGGAAATCCGAGCAGGAGAAATCGTCGGAATCGTCGGGGGGAACGGTTCGGGGAAATCCACGCTTATGAACATCCTCGTCGGCGTCCTCAAGCAGGATTCCGGAGCAGTTGAACGAACAGGGACGGTTGGCTGGTGTCCACAAGAACCACTGCTTTACGACCGCCTGACGGTCACAGAGACGTTCCGCCTGTTCGGTTCCGGATACGGAATGACCGCCGAAGAAATCGACGAGGCCAAACGCCGATTCGCATCGAAACTCGATTTCGAGCAGTACCTTGACTATCGAATCGACCAACTCAGCGGTGGAAACCGACAAAAAATCAATCTCAGTATCGCCCTAATGCATGATCCGGACGTCCTCATGCTAGACGAGCCCTACACCGGGTTCGACTGGGAGACATATCTCACCTTCTGGGACCTCGCCGACGAACTTGCTGCCGACGGAACAGCTGTCGTAATGATTTCACACTTGATCGAGGAGCAGAGCCGTCTCGACCGTATCTACGAGGTTCGTGATGGACACGTCTACGACGTGACTGAGCGGGAAAGTGAGACCGAAGCGACGACCGGTGAACGGAGGAGAAAGGCCGATGAATAGAATTCAAACGGGGATCCGGACGAACGTCTCCACCTTCCTCAGGACCCCCCTGAATGTCGTCTTAGCACTCCTCCTTCCGGTTGTCGTTATCGAAGGCTGGGGACAAGCGATGGCGGGGTTGCCAACTATGCCGACAGTTGAGGCGATTCCGATCGATCTGGGTCGCCTCCTCGGAGCGATATTCGGTGTCGCCATCATCGCCGGCCTGATGGGACTCGCCCAGATGATTAGTGCGCGTGCAGCCGATCGACGACTCGTTCAGACAGGCTATCCACCCCGAACACTGCTTGCGACTCGATTAGCGACGCTCGGAGGGGTCACGGTCGTCGTGGCTGCCGTGAACTACGGCGTGCTCTGGCTGACGATTTCACCGGAAGCCCCTGTCCTGACGTTCGTATTCCTCGTCCTCGCCGGCCTCGTCTATGCGTTTCTTGGCGCGCTCGTCGGTGCACTCCTTCCGCGACTGTTCGAAGGCTCGCTCGTCGTGGTGTTCCTCGCGATGATGGACGCGTTCCTCAGTGGCGACAGCCCGCTGGCTGCTGACATTCCTGAGTTCGTGGAATACTTCCCGCTCTATCATCCGAAGGAACTCCTTCAGGAGGCGATGTTCCAAGGTACATATACGACGGGCGACCTCGGCTTCGTTGCCGGATACCTGCTCGTCTTGCTCGTGCTCGTCACCGTAGTGTTCGGAGTGACGATGCGCACCAGTGGTGGGTGGTCCGCATGAACCGTACGACAACGGCGTTCTCGATCGGCATCAAAGAACAGGCGCGTAACTACGTCCTCGTCGCTCTACTGGTCGTCCTACCGGTCTCGTTCATCACGTTGGCGTTCGCAGTCACCCAGGACGTCGAGATGCCGGTTCGGACGCTCGTCGACGGTGAGACGGCGACGGTCATGCGGGGGATGCCTGAGGTCCACGGCGTGATCATGACGCCGATTACGAGTGCTCTCATCGCCGGACTCGCCGGGTTGTTCCTGATGCGAGAAGCCAAAGACACGGACGGTCGTCTGGCAGTCGCTGGCTATCGTGCATGGCAGGTAATCGCTGCCCGGTTTGGGGTTCTCGCAGCAATTACTCTCATCGTCACCGGTGTCTCAGTTGGTGTGATGCTCGTCGATTTCCAGCCCGAGTATCTCTGGTGGTTCGTCGCAGCGATGCTCGTCGTCTCGGTCACGTATGGTCTCATCGGGATGCTCGTCGGGGCCGTCTTCAACCGCCTAGCCGGGATGTGGCTGATGCTGATTCTCCCGATGCTCGATATCGGACTGTTTCAGGATCCGCTGTTTATTCAATCTGAACCTGATTGGTGGATGAAACTCTTTCCGGGCTATTGGCCAGTCCGTGTAATGGTCGATACCGGACTCACAACCGACGTAGATACGGCTCTCTCGTTGGTGTGGGCTACTGGATATCTTCTCCTCGTAGCCGTGCTCGCAATTGGTGTTTACTACCGAGCCACACAGGCGAGTTGATCACAAGAGAAATCAGTCATAAATGGAACAAAACAGGTCACGGGATCGTTCTGAAATCAAAGGTATCGGTGAGGGCGGTATTCTCTAATCCCCGAATCACTTGACCCCGGTGAGTTCACCCTCTCACGGTGGCAATCAGTTGGAGATGTCCTCATCAGTAGCATCTAATCGCTCACGGCGACGTCTATACTCCTCCTCGTCAATTTCGCCCCTGGCATAGCGGTTCTGGAGCGTTTTTCTGGCTGAGTCGTCGGTAGTCGATTGAGGAGATTTTTGGTTTCCAAGCCAGTAGAGCCCGCCACCGAGAACGCCCAGCATTCCGAGTACGCCACCAACAGCTGGTAGCCCTCCAACTCCACCTCCGTTGCGGCCACTCATCATTCCAGAACCACCTCGTCCCATCATTCCACCACCAGTATTCCCGCTTCCATCGCTGCTTGAGCCGTAGGCGACTGTACCCTGGTCAACAATCGCCTCACTCGATGGGACCTCTCCATCCGGGATTGAATCCTCCTCTGCCGGTCCGCCAGGACTGCCAACTACGATCCGTCCGACCATCCCAATCGACTTGTGCGGGATGCAGTAGTAATCATACGTCCCTGGCGTTTCGAACGTATATTCGAAGCTCCCGTCTGAGATCGTCCCACTATCGAAGGCGGAAGCGCCCTCCGGAATACGATCTGCGTACGCCGTAGCGGAATGTGCCCCCGCTGCGAGTTCAAATTGAACGGTTGTCCCGGGATCAACACGTAGGCCGATTGGGTCGAAGTAATTGTTTCCCATCTCCACGATGGGCGTCTCCTGTGCGTTCGCTGACTGAGCAAAGCCGGTGCTGGCGACTGCGCTGGCACCGACAATGCCTAAGAATTGACGTCGGCTGTGATGTGTCATGTTGTCTGGATCATTCTTCGGTGGGTAGCTACGCGCGATACTGGTGCGAAGACTTCGGACGTGACTCACTCCGAACTTGTCGTTTGTTCCCATTACTACTCATAACCATATGCTGAATCGAGCACACCATTTCGATGTAACGGAACGATGCTGCCGAACGGTTGGTTTCGATACCCTCGAGTCGATCCGCAGGTGTTCAAACGGGTGAAACGCGGTTTGGGTAGTGGTCACTCTGATTGTTCGAGCTTTTCTCGTCGGGCTTCGAACTCTTCGTCCGTGAGATCGCCACGAGCGTACGCCAGACGTAACTCTTCCATCGCGGGATTATGAGACGTCTGTGTCTCGCTCATCCGCCGGAAGATGAGATATCCACCGCCCAGAAGCGCAAGGAGGAAGATGACCGGGACGAGCATCCCGATGAGGGGCCACCAACCACCTGTGGTACCGTACTGGCCCATCATTCCTCCGTATCCCATCATCCCACCGAACCCCATACCCATTGTGAGCAAGGGAAGGAGGATGAACGCTCCGAGGACGATGAGCAGTATCGTCGTCGTATCCAGTTGATCCGATGATGCCATCAGAGATCAGGCCTCCGATGCGGATCCGAACTCGTCAGTTACGGCTGCCAGTACGCGGTCGAATCGTTCGCTGACCTCGGTCGCGACGGAGTCAAGCGCGTCGTTATCAGCGATCCCGACTAACTGTTCCGGGTCGACCGCACTCACCACGATGACGCCGCCATCGTTCTCGTAGACGATGACGTTACAGGGCAAGAGCGCACCGAGTTCAGTTTCTACACTCAACCCTTCGTATGCCAGCGGAGGATTGCACGCACCGAGGATGCGATACTGGCGGAACTCCTCACCGAGTTTCTCCTTGAGCGTCGCCTGAATGTCGATGTCACAGAGAACACCGAATCCCTCGTCTTTGAGCGCGGCATTCGTTGCGTCGACGACATCGTCGAACTCTCCATCAATCTTGGTTTGTATTGTGTAACTCATGTAATACTGTATCCTGTTTACGCACTTAAGCGTTCGGTCCCGTCGCCCCAACTGGCAGACGAGAATTTTTTCTCGACGATGCTCCTTCTATTTCGGTCATGGGCACTACTCGAGTTGCTTTCGTCGACGTTCGAACTCTTCATCGGAGAGTTCACCGCGAGCGTAACGCTCACGAAGAACCGAAAGCGGCCGACTATCACTCCTCTCAGAATCTCTGTTGAGGAGTGAGTAGACGAGATAGAGCGGGACGACGATTAGGAGCCCCATCCAAAGGAAGCTCCAGAGGCCCATTCCACCGCTGAAGACCCCCCAACCGCCGCTACCCATCATACCGCCGCCGTAGCCTCCACCACCGTGAGCCGCTGCGGTGCCCGTTGCTACAATCAACAGCGGAACCGCTAGTATTGCGATTCGACGAGTCGTCCGCCCGAGAGTGTTGGTGTAGTGTGTCATTGTGATCGTTGAGTCAGTAAGTCGAATATCTATCGTGTCAGACGAGGATCCGAACAGGGATCGTTAGCAGCCGTACCCCTGTCCGTTCATCCCCGTCGCGGTGTGATTGTCGTCCGCCATATCTTGGGCCATCTCGTCGACGGTCACGCCCATGTGCGCTTCCATCTCGTCAACGGCATTCGGGCCCATGTAGTCGGTCATGTGACCTTCCATCCAGGCCGCCCAGTCTGCTGCACTACCATCGGCTGGCGTCCCTTCAGCTGCCGTCTCGTTCCCCTGGATCGGTTCGTCACCGTGTGCGCTAACTACCGGGGCGGCAAACGCGAGTCCGACAATCGCGAGCACCACGAGCAGCCATCGTCCGAGGTTTCGGTTGGTCATTGTTTTTCGCCTCAAGTAGTCATACGGTGGGTTCGGAGTTATCTTCGTGGGAGTGAACTCAAACAGGAGAGCGTTCAAGAACGTCTATAACGCCATCTAAACGTTTTCTACTGACGGGATCGTTCATACCTGCCGAATTCGAAAGGATCAGAGGAATGGTGAGAGCAAAGGGGATCCGTCGAGACTGTTCACCTCATTGCGGCGATCCAGACAATAACCACGGTTCAGGCGGCGAGGGAGGCTCGGGTATTGCTGACCACGAACGAGATGGATCAGTTCCCTCGGAACTGGTGATACTGCCTCGTGAGTGCCTGACGATGGTAGAGGATTCCAATTGTCATGAGGAACAGAACGGTCGCAATTTCGTAGCCATACGCACCAAGCAATAACATCGTTGAAGAACCACTCAGTCCGCCTGCAAGTAGTACGGCAAACAACGGGCTAACGCAGGCAGGGCACGCCACAATCCCGACTATTCCTCCGACTGCCGACTGCGAGAAATCAAGCAATGCATCATAGACGAGATACGCCAGCGCGAACAGGCCAACCGCTTGGTAAGGAATGAGCGAGACCGTGATCAGGTCACCTGTATAGACGAAGACCGGACTCCATCCCAAAGATCGACCCCACGTTATTCCGAAGCCGCTTGGTCCAGTGAGCTGCCCGAAATGAGAGGTGCTCGGTCCAAGTAATCCTGAAAAATAAAACATCACGATGAGATATAGAGCAACGACAAGTGCGGCACCAATACGATACACTCGACGTTTCGTTACAGGTCGAGTGTGCCAGATCACCCAGACTGAGGCGGTGAACCAAATAAATGGAAGGACGAAATGGGTCCACCGGCTCCCCATATCTCCTGTGAAATATGCGTACACCAACCCGGCGATCAACTGTGCGGCGAGGAGGAGATTGAGCCACGTGCTTGACTTGAGAACCCGGCTAATGCGATCAGTTTCGAGTGTTGCTTGTGACATGATGGGTAGTGTTAGTATGAATTTCTACGTCTGTTAGTTCTGCAGGTCATCACTCGGATACACGCGGTAGGTTCGACCCTGTCGTTCCCGATACAGCAGCCCGCGCTCCTCGAGTGAACTCACGGTCTGGCTCACTTTACTCTTTGAGAACTCAGATCGATCCCGAAGTTCGATCTGCGTGATTCCAGGCGAGTTCAGGACGGGTTCAAGGACGCGTCGTTCATCATCCGGTAAGAGATCGAGAACGCGCGCTTGCGGATCCGATTCAGGATTGATAGGCGTCGCCGGCGAGGCGTCATCGTCTATCGATGTAGGCGTTGCCTCCGATACCTGATCGGGGTCGATGTGATCCGCTGAGTCGGTTGTCGAATCGATGAGATTCCCTCGAACCACGTAATAGATGCCACCGATACTGCCTGCGACCAGAAGGGTTCCAACCACGTACCAGAGAGGATCTGGACCGTGAATCGCCCCCATAGACGAGTCCATCATCGGCCCCATCGACTGCTCGATAGCGCGACGCTGTTGATAGGCCCGCCAACTGAGTAGTCCGCCAGCCAAGAGGACGAACCCAAGGAGCACACCAACGACGGTATCCGCTGGACGTTGGTTCATATGACATCCCCTTGTTTCGATATCTGACTGCTCATACAATCAATTTTGGCGCGACAGGTGTGACAATTGCGGATTGAAGGTGCGATGATGAAGTGCTTCACAGCGGATGAACCACAGTACATCTATCAGTGATCGTGATCGTGGTTTGTTATCTGCGGGCTTTGATCAGCAAATTCCGTGGGCTCTTCCTCGAATGCCCGCTTACAGGTCTTCGAGCAAAAATAGTACGTCATCCCATCATTGGACGCACTCGGCCCCTCATCGTCGGTCCGCATGCCACACACCGGATCACGATACTGACCTGGTGCGCCGATTCCACGTCGGTAGACATACAGGAGGAACCCGGAGAGCGCGAAGGCGATAATATTGAGGTAGAACGTGTAGTTGAGCTCGAAGTACGTCTGTTCGGTCGCCGTCTCGCCACCGGCCAGATCTGGTACGATGCCGAGGGCGTCGAACAGCAACTCCATGAGGAAGCCAGTGAACGCCATCGTCACGAAGAAGACGCCAAGGATGTACAGCATGATCTTCCAGCCGTAGTACTTCCGGTAGACGTTCAGCACGGGCACGGTGATGAGGTCGGCGTAGACGAACGCGATGATCCCGGCGAAGCTGACGCCACCGCCCCACAGCGCGACGGCGAACGGGACGTTGCCCATACTGCCGACGAAACTGAGGACGGCGATGATGACGCCCATGACGGCGTTCTCGGCAGTCACGAGCAGGCCGTCGCCCTGAATGAACAGCGTGTTCCACACCCACTGCGGGACGAAGACGATGACGAACCCAGAAATAAGGAAGCCGGCGACGATGTCTTTCCAGATCATCGACCACTCCTTGCGGTACTGATTCCCGACCTTGTACCAGCCACCCCACGACAGCAACTCGTCACGCCACCCGCCGCTACTCGACGTCTCCTGGCGATAGGTCTCCATACAGCCCTCCGAGCAGAATTTGAGCGTCTCACCGCCGTCGGTCGTGAGCGTGTACTCGTCTTTCCCCTCCATCCCGCAGGTGGGATCTTCCGTGACGCCCGCCTGGCGGTCGCGCTCGTTGAGCTTCTCGCGGACTTCGTTAAACAGGTTTTCGGGAAGCGTAAGGTGGACGATGGCGGCCATGACGGCGATGAGAATCAGGCCGCCGAGCAGTTCCGCGACGAGGAACTCCCAGCCAAGCAGGATGAGAATCATCAGCCCTAGTTCGACGATGAGGTTCGTCGACGCGAACATGAACGCGAGGAAGTTCACCGCGTGCGCCCCCTTCTTGAACAGGCCCTTCCCGATGGCGACGGCGCCGAAACTACAGCCACTGCTTGCTGCTCCGAACACAGTCGCCTTGGTAAGTCCAGTTAGATCGCCCTCACCCAGCACCTGTGCCATCCGCTCCTTCGAGACGTAGACCTGGACGAGACTCGTAATCGTGAGGCCCATGATGATCGCCCACGCCGCCGTCCAGAGAAATCCGACACCGATACGAAGGGATTCAAGAACTCCGTCGATTATCGTCGCCTGCATAGGTGTATCATTGTAGGGATCATCTATTGCGGTTTTGA
>NZ_SDJP01000004.1:85519-85611 GCF_004114995.1 Halorubrum amylolyticum | reverse complement strand
CATGATGATCGCCCACGCCGCCGTCCAGAGAAATCCGACACCGATACGAAGGGATTCAAGAACTCCGTCGATTATCGTCGCCTGCATAGGTG
>NZ_SDJP01000004.1:0-85509 GCF_004114995.1 Halorubrum amylolyticum | reverse complement strand
GAGAATCATCGCGAACCTCTGCTGCCAGTTCATACAGGCTAAGTTGTGCGCCTTCTATGAGATAGCAGCGAAATCAGTTCGGGCTAAACACGTACGGTGTATCATTGTAGGGATCATCTATTGCGGTTTTGGTTAGAATATACTGCCTATGAGGGTATCAGTACTATGGCATCGTAACCGTCGGCCATAGATGATCTATCGTGAAGAGGGGAAAACATTGCAAACCTCCACAAGCTCCACGGAATCCGACTTCAGATTCAAAAGGGGAATCTGATTAAATCACGCCGACGTATTAGAGGCTAATGGGACCAGTAGAGACCGATGATATCCCAAATGAGGGGAACACCACCTGGAAGAACAGCCTTCGCCGGCCTGCTCGGTTGTCCAGTACGGTAACTGTCACATCCACTTCCTAATTTACGATGGCTGTCGATCTGGCAATCCATGATGCACTCGTTCTCACAGCCGACGAGCGGAACCGCCTGTACGAGCGCGGCACAGTATGCATCACCGATGGCTGTATCGAAGAAGTCCGACCATCACGTGCAGGAGACGGAGAATTAGAAGCGTCCACCGTTATCGACGGGAACGGGAAACTGGTGATGCCGGGGTTGGTGAACGCCCACACGCACTTGGAGATGACACCGCTCATCGGTGCGTTTAGCGAACTCGAGCTGACGGAGATGCTCGGGAGTGGGACGGCCTTGTTTAACAGACTAGGGAACGGCGAATTCGAGTACCTCGTCGAGGCAGGCGTCGAGCTCGCAGCGCTCAATTTCCTCCTGGGCGGTGTCACGACCGTGAACTCCATGGACGCACGGCCTGCCGCAGGTGCGGAGACGTTCGGGGAAGCAGGGCTCCGCGGATTTTTCGGCCCGGCGATCTCGGACCTCTTCTGGGACCAACCAGTCGATCAGCAGTTCGCCCGTGCTCGCGAGTTCGTCGAAACGTACCACGACACGTACGACGGCCGAATCAGGGCGACGATCTGCCCGCACGACGACTGGTCGTGTACCCGGCAGCTGTGGGAACGGACCGCATCCCTCGCCGCAGAGTATCCGGACCTGCTCGTCCACACGCACTTGCTCGAACTCGAGGAGAGTAACACGATGGCACGAGCGAACGGTGGCGAGGACTCGGTAGGATTGCTCGACGACGTTGGACTCCTGGACGACCGACTGGTCGCTGCTCACTTCCGCCTCGGCGACGAAGAGGACATCCAGCGAACCGCCGAGGCGGACGCGGCTGTTGCGCACTGCCCGTCCGTCTTCTGTTACTGGAATCCGGACGGGGAGACGCAGTGGACGCCCGTTCCCGAGCTTCGAGCCGCCGGCGTCGACGTCGGAGTAGGGATTGACGACCACTACTGGCACGACTCGTACAGCATGTTCGGTGAAGCGCGGCAAGCTCGGCTGGCGGCAAATCTCAAGCGTTCAGCCGGGCAGTTCGACTCGATGGAACTGATACGAATGCTCACTATCGAGGGCGCACGCGCGCTGGGGATGGGCGACGAGATCGGCAGTATCGAAGCGGGAAAGCGCGCGGATATTATCCTCCTCGACGTCGACAAACCGAAGTTCACGCCACTGACCAACGTTCCCGCACACGTCGTGAACAACGCGGTCCCGGCCGACGTCGAGACAGTGGTCGTTGACGGCGACGTCGTCCTCCGGAATGGTGTGCCCGAGACAATGGACTCGGACGACGTGCGACAGCGAGTAAATCAGGCTGTCGAACGCTTCATGGACGAGACAGGCTGGGAGTTAGACATTGGTGGTAGTGAACCGCCGACCAGCATCGAGACTGTACGGGACCTCCCAAAGCGTGGCCCTGCGCGACTCCTGACTCGCCTCGCGATGCAATCCGCGCGTGATCGGTTCTCCTTCTAAGACCCTGCCAGCGTAGGGGTGGTTCCCCCTCAGGAATTTCTGTGGGCGCGAACGAACGCACGTCGCAGGACGGTCAGAAGAACGTACGTCTCGTACTTCTGGGTCTGGCAGTGCTCGCAGGGCTGCATATCCTCGACGATCTCCTCAATAGCGTCGTCGTACTCGTCGGTGAGCGTAGTGAGCGCGTCCGTGATCTGGGGCTGGGCAGCGTCGATCATCTCCTCGACGGCGGCGTCGGCCGAATCTGGTAGTGAGTACGAGAGGACGATCGTGTTCGCGTGGTAGTACTTCGTCGTCCCACCACGCCCCTCCTCGAAGCGAACGACGTCGACGAGGCCCGCATCCCGGAGCTCGTTGATGTGATGGCGGACCGTGTTCTCCGTCCGGTCGATGCCGCGATCGTCGAGGCGTTCGTGGACCTCGGTCGCAGTTAGGGCTTCCTCGGACAGAATGTCGAGGACCATCGCCCGCATCGGCTCGTCGATGGCGTCCGAAATCCGAGTGTCTCGCACCGCGATGTCGTCGAGACGGTGGTCGGTATCGGAATCACTCATACGAGGACTGAGCGCGAGCACGCGGGAAAAGGTAGCGGGGCAGGAGTCGGGTAGGTGTCTGTCGAGATATCCAGTACAGGATGGACCCGCGATAGCGAAAGCCCTAGACGACCCGTTTGACTGTTCCAACGACTCGTATCCGAATTCAAACATATCATATAAAAAATACTTATTGAGGTACGGGCACTATCTCAAACTGTAATGAGCGACACAACCCAATTCCGCGTCCTCGACTTCGACTGCCCGACCTGCGCGAGTACCGTCGAACGCGCCCTGTCGAACGTCGACGGCGTCCAGCACGTCGAAGTCCACTACGCGACCGGCCGCGTCGAGATCGAGTACGACGACAGCGTCGCTGACCCCGACGCCTTCGCAGAGACCATCGAAAACCAGGGGTACACTCCCCAGCCCGCCTAACACTATGAACAAACAATCGATCACGCAGTACTACCGGAACCACCGGAAGGCCATCGTCACGGCGACAAGCGGCCTGCTGTACGGCGGTGGCTGGAGTCTCGGCTACCTCACGAGTTTCGAGATGGCAAGCGCCGCCATCCTCGTCCTCGCGACGGTCGTGGGTGGCTACGACATCGCCAAGACCGCTTACCACGAGGTCACCAACCGGACGCTCGGCATCAAGACGCTGGTGACGCTGGCCGCCATCGGTGCTATCGTCATCGGGGAGTACTGGGAAGCCGCCGCCGTCGTCTTCCTGTTCAGCCTTGGCAGCTACCTCGAAGGCCGGACGATGCGGAAGACCCGGACGGCACTTCAGGAGCTACTGGAGATGACGCCCGACACGGCGACCGTCCGTCGCGACGGGACACTCCAAAAGGTCTCCGCCCGCGATGTCGAAGAGGGCGAAGTCGTCGTCGTAAAGCCGGGCGGGAAGATCCCGGTCGACGGAACCGTCGTCGACGGCGAGAGCGCAGTCAACCAGGCGCCGGTCACCGGCGAGAGCGCGCCCGTCCACAAGGCCGACAGCGACGAGGTGTACGCCGGGACGGTCAACCAGGAGGGCGCGCTAGAAATCCGGACGACGGGAGCGGGATCGGATACGACTCTCGAACGGATCATCCGTCGCGTCGAGGAGGCCCAGGAGGCTCAGTCGCCCACGGAGAGTCTCATCGACCGGTTCGCGAAGTACTACACGCCGGCCGTCATTGCCCTGGCAATCGGCGCGTACGCGGTCACGCAGAACGCGATCCTGTCGCTGACGCTGCTGGTCATCGGCTGTCCGGGCGCGCTGGTCATCGGGCCACCGGTCAGCATCGTCTCGGCCATCGGTAACGCCGCCCGGTCGGGCGTGCTGATGAAGGGCGGCGAACACCTCGAACGCGCCGGCAAGATCGATCTCGTCGCCTTCGACAAGACGGGGACGCTCACGAAGGGCGAGACCACCGTCTCCGGTATCGAGGGGTTCGGCGTCGCCGCCGCCGACGTCCTCTCGCTCGCAGCGACCGCCGAGAAGAAGAGCGAACACCACCTCGCGGACGCCATCGTCGACATGGCCCGCGAACGCCAGACGGCTGCGACGGACGGTGGAGCGACGGTCGCCCAAGCGGACGATACGGACGTGGGGCGCAGGTCGGTCCCCGATCCCGACGACTTCGACGTGGTCGCCGGCAAGGGCGTCATCGCCCATGCCGATGGCCAGGAAGTCGTCGTCGGCAACCGCGCGCTGCTGGACGACCGCGACGTCGATGTCCCCGATCGGGTCGCCGACTACGTCCGCGAGCGTGAGGGGCGCGGCGAGACAGTCGTCCACGTCGTTCGGGACGGGGACATCATCGGCGCGATTGCGATGCGGGACGAGCTCCGGGAGGCCGCTCCTGGGGTCGTCGCGGCGCTCCAAGACGCTGGCATCGAGACGGTGATGCTCACCGGCGACAACGAGCGGACGGCCGCTGCCGTTGCCGAGGAGGTCGGTATCGACGAGTACCGTGCCGAACTCCTCCCCGAGGACAAGCAGTCCGTCATCGAGGGCAACCAGGCCGACGGCCACGTCGTCGCGATGGTCGGCGACGGCATCAACGACGCGCCATCGCTGGCCACTGCCGATGTCGGCATCGCGATGGGTGCTGCGGGAACGGACACCGCTATCGAAACGGCTGACATGGCGTTGATGGCCGACGACCTCGAACGCATCCCGTACGCGGTCAAACTCAGCAAGGCGACGCGCTGGAACGTCCTCGAGAACGTCGGGCTCGCGGTGCTGACCGTGACCGTCCTCCTCGCGGGCGTGCTCACCAGCTACGTCACCCTCGCGTCGGGAATGCTGGTCCACGAGGCCAGCGTCCTCCTCGTCATCCTCAACGGGATGCGACTGCTCCGCTACTGACCACGAGACACGATCACAACCACAACTCATGACATCGAATTCGACTGCGACTGACACGACCCAGACGAGAACCAATTGGCAGGTCGACTACGACGCCGACCCGATCGAAATCCGCGACCCCGTCGCGGAGGCCCTCGGCGTCCTCGAACCGGGCGATCCGTTCGTCGTCACCTACCGGGACGCGGTGAAAGAAGCCGGACACTCCTGTCCGACAGCCTCGGGTGCCTATCGGATCGTCCAGCTCGGGCTCGACGCCCTGTATCCCGACGACTATCCAGTCCGGAGCGAAATCGAGGTCCAGACGGCCGGCCCGCAGGACGATGCCGCGTACGGCGTGATGAGCCGCATCATCTCGTACGTGACTGGCGCGACCGGCGATGACGGATTCAGCGGGCTCGCCGGCGGCTATGGCGGCCGCCGCGACCTCCTGCGCTTCGACGCGTTCGACCCGGACACGGCGGACCCGACGTTCCGGTTCCGGCGAACCGACACGGACGAGACCGTCGAAGTGACCTACCACGTCAGCGACGTTCCTGACGGTGGACCCGCAATCGGGAACCTCCAAGGGATTCTCGACGAATCGGCAACTGACCAGCAACGAGAGGCTTTCGCTGACGCCTGGCACCGCCGGGTACAGGTCGTCCTCAGCGACGACTCGCTGTTCACCGTCGACGCGGTGTGAACGCGACGGTCTACCCCTCTCACTCGAAATAAGTTACTGCGGTACACTATCGATCTCCTCAAGGGCCTCAGTAGCGACATCACCTAACTCACCAGCCTCGATATGCGAGTACCGCTCACGAACCATCTCCTCAGAATTATCGAGATATCGGGCCGCCACAGTATATCCGAATGCCCGGACCAGAACCTCGCCCATGCCACGACGGCCACCGTGCGGAGCAAGATAATCGTGTTTCGGATGGTCGATGTCGATCTCCGCGGCCTCCGAGAGTCGTTGGAGAATCGACCGTGCGCCGTCCGTCGTGATCGACGGCGGCCGAATGTCCACATCGAGCGCCAGCAGCAGGTCGCGAGCGTACTCCGCACGGCGTTCAATGATTGCTTCTGGGCGTTCCCCTCGTTCGGCTAGCTCTTCCCGGACGAGCTCCGCGAGCGTCCGTTGGTCGTACGTCGGAAACACCGGCCAGCGCTCCGTCGGTGGATCCATCAGCTGGCGATAGCTCCGGAGCGGCGAGATCACCGGGTCGGGAAGACTGGCGGCGTCCCACTGCTGTTTCTTCCGGTAGACATCCATACTCCCCTCGTCAAGCGAGAGGTCCTCCCAGCGGACGCCCCGGCGACGCGGGTCGTTCGGATCCCGGAGGAGTTCCCCGACCCGAACGGCGGTGTACGCGAGGACGAACACCAGAGCCCGGTCACGAGCCGCCTTCAGCGCCGCATAGCGTCCTCGCTGCTTGTCGAGGGGGTCAGTATCCTCTGGGAGTGTCGTGTACGCCTCGACGGCGTCGCGGGCCCGTTCGTCGACGTGGCGGGTGAGGACGTGGCGTTGTTCCGACGTCCAGGCCTGCTGGTCGCCGGGCTTGCGGCCGTCGTCCTCCGGCAGCGGCGCCATCGCACTCGCCCGCTGCGCGTAATGCGCTTCGAGGTACCCCTCGTTGACACACCACCCGCACCACGCAGAGATATAGCGATAATAGGTTTGTACCGTGTTCTGTTTGAGTCCACGATCGCCGGTAAGATGGCGGGCGTACTCCCGAAACACGCGTTCGTCGAGGTCCTCGAAGGTGGGCTCCTGGTCGACGTTGCCGGAGACGATCCCGGTCCAGTCGTCGTCGCCGCGGTCGCCGGCGGCCCACTCGGCGAACCGCTCGAGTTCGCGTGCAGCGTTTCGTCGGTAGTTCCCGCCGTCGCCACCGCGGCCTTTCCCCTTGTCTTGGAGGTAGCGTTCGAAGGAACTCGCGAGTGATTGATCGGCGCGTTCTCGGGGCGTCATGAATCATCACTCGCGTACTGGTAATTCGGACGGACGTCCTCAAGAAGTTCTTCGACGATTTCCCAGAGAATCAGGGAGGGAGACTCGTGTGCGAATGTGATCCCCCAGCGGTCCTCCGTATCGGCAGCTGAGTACTGGAAATGCGCGTGTCCGAGATCGGGATGGTCTTCGTCCTGGTGCCAGCCGGCGTGAAAGCCCGTGTTCGGGTCGGTGTAGTTGATACGGAACCAATCGTGGGGGTCCTGTCGATACCACTTGACGGTGAGTTCCGGCGAATCAGGGCCTGTCGGGGGATCCTCAAGGCGGGCCGAATCGAAAACCGCTCGCAGTTGCTTGGCCTCGATATCGTCGGGAACGAACTCGACGGTCGTGATCTGAGGAACCCTGTCGAGGACATCCCGCTTCAGTTGGGCGTAGAGGTTTGCGTTCGGGTCACCACCTGGATGTGGAACCGACATCCGTTAGCTGCTGGCCTCAGCAGGCTCTGTCGTCGGAGCGAGGAAGTCCCATTCGCGGATGGCAAACCCGACAATCTTGATACGTCGCTGAAGGTGCTCCCACTCACGGGCAATCTCGCGGCGTCGGTCTTCCTCGTCGGCGTCAAGAGACTCCTCCGCGAGCGTCCCGCGAAGCTGGTTCGGCGATTCAACGCCGAATTCGTCCTCCCAGTCGCGGATCTGCGCCTTCATATCGGCGAGACGGTCCGTGAGTTCCTCGACAGTGTGTCCGCTGTCTCGAAGCCGCATCGCCTCCTGCATCGCTTGGCGGCGGTAATCGGGGTAGTACGTGGTGTGAGTCCCGCTATCGTCGCGGTGGAGGACCCCGTCGTCGACGAGTCGCTCAAGGACGCGTTTGGTCGGCTCGTGTGACCAGCCCGCTTCGGAAGCGATCCAGTTGGCTGTCCGCGGCTCCGACAGCTGCCGGGCGATCATCCGCACACGGTCTTCACCCGTGGTCTGGCGCTCCATCAGGCCCTCGGAGTTTGATTTGTCTTCGGTCATACCACACCATTCGTGCTTTGTCTTAATATAGGTTGAGGTCATTCGTCCTATATCGAATCTCATCTGTCACCATCGCCCGACCACAGCTGTGGAGAGTTATAGTAAAATCGAACCGTGGTCTTGGCGGCTCTACCCTGGGGGAAGCGTCTTTCTGAGCCGGTTGCAGCATTCGTGCTTCACCGACGGCGGCAGGGTACTTCAAAGTGGTCGTGATTACCGGCGTAATCATGACCATCGAGTACAGAAATCTCATAACCATTTTTCCGATGATAGAAGGGTTCTATCCCCTGAAATTCGGATTTGACCAACGGTATAAACCATATACCGATATACTAAAACCGCGACCGCCGTTCGGACCCGGTTCTGAGAATAATCGCAAGACTGCAAGCAGATAGCTTGCTACACAATCTGCATAATGTACAATGCGCACAAAATTTGAATGGTGAGGAAAATCAGCCAAATCCAATGTTAGTCGTTCGTAGCTTGCTCGCTCAGCATCTCAACAACTTCCTGAACACGTTCCTCATCGGCTTCGATACCACGCTCCCGGAGGATCTGGAGGGCAACCTCATCACCGTGGTCCGCAATTACCCGGAGACACGCATCTTGAAACTCTCTTCCCTCAAACTCGGGAACATCAAACATAGAACACGCAGCAGTTACCGATGATCGCATCCGGGTGACGCCATCCCACGTGTCCTCCCGGACATAGAAGCCGTGCATATCGGTCTCATCAAAGGAGAAGGCCGGTCCACCGGTGGATTCGTCCACATCCTCCTCATCCTGCTCAGGAATGGACTCAGTCTCCGACTCTGTGTCCTCAGTAGTTATCTCTTCATCCGGTTGCGGTTCATCCTGGGCGTCAGTACGTTCGTCGTCATCCGATTCGGCTCCTTCCTCCGTTTGTTTGAGCTGTTCAGCGACGTCCCCGAAACGGTCGTCCTCATTAGGCATGGCTGTGTTCCTCCACGAGGTCCGCTAAGTGATCGAAATTCGGGATCTGGTCGCAATCTTCGTCGAACTCCGAGACCGGCATTCCTTGCTTGAACGCGCGAGAAATCGCGGTCCGTTCGCGAATCCCTGGCTTCGGAATACTATCGATGGTGCGTTCCGAATCATCGAGGGCATCGAAGATCTCCGGGTCCACACGAGCGTACTCGGGGACGAATGAACCGAACTCCCGGTTGAGATTTTCAACGAGAGTCCGATGCTCGTTGCGTTGTCCCATTGTTTCGCGAATCATATTCGGAGTGACTGCGAGGATATCCAACCCGATATTCTGCCGGATTGGGGAGATCTGGCGTTCAATCATCTTATTGAGGCCGTTGATCGAGCCAGCACGCGGGATTAGCGGGATTATGACGCGCTGGACGGCGATGAGGGCATTGTCGGAGAGTTTCCCACGGCCGCCTGCGGCATCAATTATCACGTAGTCGTATCCGTTTTGAATGAGCGGATCGACGACGTTCCGTCGAAGCTTCACGTCTGCGAACCGTTCGTCCTTCAGCCTCGTCTCGACGTTCTCGAGCTCGTTACTCGACGGGAGTAGGTGAACGCCGAAGTCCGTCTCGATAAGCAGGTCTTCGGGGTCCTCACCATCGATAAGGGCGTCACCGAGGTTCGCATCTCGGTCGTACGCATCGTCGTATCCCAACTGGGTCGTCATGTGCCCGTCCTTATCCAGATCCAATAGTACCGTCTCATGGCCACGAGCAGCGAGTCGATCAGCGATGTTGAGCGCGATCGTGGATTTCCCTACCCCTCCCTTGAGCAACGAGACAGCTGCTCCGGGGAGCCCTTCAAACTCGTCAGCACTCATAGCTCAGCACCCCGTAAGAAGCGGATTTTGTACATTTTGTAGGTAATGTACATTGGGTAGATGTTGAAGGTTGCGCGAGTTTTGTCGATAATGTACGTTTTGCACTGGTCATACGCGGTCAATGATGCTCGTCCATCTTAATTCTGTGCCAGACAGATTGCGTACGCCATCTACACAATCTACATTTTGTACATTACGTAGATTGTTGGCACAATCTCAATTGGCATAATCACCGTCGACCCTACGCAATCTACATAATTTAGATAATCAGCATTTCATACGCATTCATCACAATCTTTGCCACCCACACGAACCAATTGAAGAAGCCCAATTTACATTATCTACATTATCCACATTATGCAGATTGGCTATGAGATCTACATTCTTCAGTCATTCAATGGGAGAGTCCCGAGTGATAGAACTCAGACAGAGCCGTTCTACCCCGTCTTCTAGTAAGACCTTTAGCTGTTACCGGATTATTGGTAACTACCAGATGTATGAGGTTCTCGACGACACGGCGGCACAGACTATCCTCGCTATCGAGAGTGGTGACTCCATCCGCCGTGTCGCCCAACACCTCCACACGCCCTACGAGACAGTGAGACAGGCCGTCAATCGGCTGGAAGAGGCAGGCTACGTTTCCTATGATGACGGCCTCTCAGTCGTCGACGAGCGCGTGAGGGACGCAGCACGAGAGCTCGTCGCTGCCAGCGCCGGCGTCAGTCCACCATCCATCGAGGAGGCCTACGTCATCCCGCAGTTCGATGACTGGCCGTTCGCATTCACACGGTTCGACGCCGTCTACGTGTGGACCCAGGGCGGCTACCAGGTCGGTCGCGAGCCCAACGACTATCCACTGTTTCTGGCCGTCCATGAGGAGGACGTCGACGCTTGGGAGGCGTTTTTCGAGTCGTTCGACCTCCCGACCGCATTCGAACGACAGCCCCGAGATGAGCTGGACCGACCGCTGCAGATCGTCCTCGAGCTAAGGCCGTCCCTCGACATCGAGCACGTCGAGGGGTACCCGGTGATTCCAAGGGCCGAGACTATCGAGTACATGCACGAGAACTACGCCCAGTTCCAGTCGGCGCTGGCGATGCTCGACCGAATGTACGACGACCTTGACCTCGGCGTCACGTATCGAGAGACCGAACGGGCTCAGACGTGAGCTTCAACAACCGAAGTGACGCGCTCATCGAACTGCTCGAGGAGCTCACCCAAGAGGGCCACGAGTACGTTCTCGTCGGCGGGTACGCTGTCTCAGCGTTCAATGCTCGCTTCTCCATGGACCTCGATATCGTCGTTGCGCCGGACTCCAAGGCTAAATTCGCAGGATTTCTCGAAGAACAGGACTTCGAAGGAAATCAGTCGAGACCCTCAAGGAAGCTCTGATACTGTTCCAGAAACTCGTCTAGTTCCGGTGGAGCCGTAATATCACTTCTAATCAGCCGAAATCCCTTCTCAGCGTAACAGTTGAGGACGGTTGTACCGTAGTCTGATAGCCGGGTGTGGGAGGATGAGTCGAGGATTTTCAGCATCATGTCCTGTATCTCCTGTTTTTCATCCCACGGTATTCCTTCTCGCTCTATTTCCGCAACTATGAGGGTGGAGTAGATCTCGTATTTCTGGTCGTCGTAGGCTTGGATGACGTCGGTGACGAACTCTTCACCGGGTTCGTCGCCCTCTGGGACGCGGCTCCGGTCTTTGATCCCTGCCATGGCGGAGAGGTAGTACTGGTCCCAGAGACTATCAAATTCTCCAGTAGTACTTTTCTCGTTGATCTGCCGGTAGTAGCTCCGTGCCTCGGTGCTGAGTCTGAAGGACATGTTATGCAGCCTCCTGTCGTTCTTCCTCGGACTGGAAGTCCATGAAGAAGTCCTTGTCGAGGTGCTTCTCTATTTTTCCGGGTGTGTCGGTTTTGTGGATTGTGGTGTACTGGATGTCGTTGGATTGCAGTTCGTTGACGAAGCTTTCTCTTTCTGGGGAGATGACGAAGATGATCAGCTGGTCGAAGAGGTCGGAGATTATTGGTGCGACTTCTGCGCGTTTTTCGTAGTCGATACTGACTGCTGGGCTGTCGATGACGAAGGGGACGTCGAGTGCGGAGTCTTCGAACAGGGTGGAGAGGTAGGCGTAGGCGATGGACAGGCTTTGGCCTTCAGAGATGTCGTCCCTGCCTTCGATTTTGATGGAGTTGTCGATGTCTTCGACTTGGACTTTGGAGAGGCCGAGGATGCGTTCAAGCTTCTTGTTGGTCTCCTCGATCTGACTCTCCTTCATCGACTTCAGACATTCCTCGATGAATTCCTCGAAGATGTCCTCCAGGATATCGGCTTTCTTCCCGAAGTTGACCGTGCCACTGGCCTTCCGTAGCTCCTCTTTCCGCTGCTCACGCTTCCTTTTGCACAGCGGGATGTTGTTCTTCCAGTCGAGGCCGAACTCGGCTTGTTCGTTCTTGTCGTTGGTTTTGAGACGCCGGAGCTTGTCCTCTTTCTCCTCTTTTGCGTGTTCCTCTTCCTCGATTTCCTCGATGATCTTGTCGAGTTTCTCGTTGAGGTTGGGGTCATCAAGGTCGAGTCGGGCTCTCTCTTCTTCGGCTTGTTTGAGGTCGTCTCGTTTCTCTTGGAGTTCTTCGAAGGTGTCGTCGAAGCTTTCGTAGTCCGGTGTGTCCCTGAGATTGTCCTTTAGCGAGTTGAGCACCCCGATATCCTGCTCGCTGAGGAACTTCTCGGCATTATCCAGGATCTCTTGCTCGTGTTCTTCGTGGATTTCCCTACCGCAAATGCAGTTCTTTCCTTCAGCAAGCTCGGTGAAGAACTCCTGCGACGTGGATTTGGGGAGCTGCATAATCTTCATGTTCTCCAGCAACTTCTCCATGTCGTCGTTGAGATCTTCGTCAAGCCTGCTGGGCTTCCTCATTGTGCTCAACAGGTCTTTGGTAGCGGTTTCCAGTTCGTTCTCCAGGTTCTGGATTTTGCGCTCTAGGCGTTTGTCTTTCTCCAGTTGCTCTTCGTTTTCAGCGAGGATGTCTTGACGTCGTTCCTCCAGCTCTTCGATCGTCTCCTCGTGGTCTTCGACGGCGTCTTCCAGTTCATCTCTTTTTTCTTGGAGTTCTTCGAGTTTTTCCTCTGTTGTTTCCAGCCTTGTCTGGATGTTGCGGTAGCCTTGCTGGGTGGTTACGCTGGCGTCCTCCTGCCGATTTTGGACAGTCTGTTGTATCTGGTTTTTCTGGTTTTCCAACCGGTTGAGGAAGTTGACGATTTTGAGTGCGTTTTCGGCTTCATCGCTTCCGGTTTCGATGAACTCCTCAGTGAGTTCTCCGTTGAAGACGAAGAGGTCGACGAAGGACTCAGTGATTACGTTGTTGAGTTCGTTGGGGAGGAAGTGTCCGGCCATGTCTCCTCCGCCGACTTCCTTTGGTTTGATGTGCCGGTAGGAGTGATCTCCGACCTCGTAGTCAAGTTCGAGACGGAGTGTGAATGGTTCACCGGAGGATACGAGATCTATTTCGAATGCTCCTTCGATGGCGTCGAAGTCGCTTGGCTGGTAGGATCTGACCTCGTCCTGATCCATCTCTTTGCCGAGGAGGGTTGTCCGGATCAGGTTCATGGTGGTTGTTTTCCCTGTACCGTTCGGCATCTGGACGAGAGAGATATGATGCGGGTTGTCGTTTGACCCATTAGCGAAGTCGAGTTCTACATTTTCGAACTCCCGAATGTTCTCGTACCGTATGCCTGTGATTTTAAGATCCATCGAGTTCCTCCTCCTCGGATAGCTCCACGTTGTCGATGAGTCGTTCCAGCGAGGTGCCTCCCAAATTGTTCTCAACCGTGTTCTCGTAGAAGTTCATGAACCGGTCTTTGAAATCCTCTGACTGGTCGTACTCGTCGAGTACGTCGTCCGCTATTTCTTCGATATCGCGTTGATCTGTCATTAGGTTAGTATTCTTGCTTGGTTACTTCACTGAGGTCCAGTAGCCATTCGTATCGCTCTTTGTCCGGTGGTGTTTCGACTTCATCCTCGCCTTCGTCTTCCTCGGAGTCTTCTTCGATGTCGCTTCTGACAACAAAGTCAACTATGTTAGCTGTTTTGCCTGGGTTATCGGGATTGGTTCTCATCGCCCGACCGATTCTCTGGATGGTAGTTCCCTTGGACCGGTTTGAAGTGAATAGGACGATGTTCTTCACTGATTTAATGTCTATTCCTTCGGAAATCGCTTTACTTGTGACGAGTGTGGAGATCTCTCCATTTGAGAAGTCTACTAGGTTTTTCTCGTCGTCTTCACCGTAGTAGGTCCTGTATCGTTTAGTGTGTTCGTGGATTATCTCTTGGACCTTTTTCCCGTATTCCTTGGTTTCAACGAATATGAGGCAGTCTTCGAGGACATCGGTGTTCTTCTCCAGGTATCGCTCGAATACTGGCAGTTTTTCTTCTGACTCTTTCCTGACCCGGGCCAGCATCATGTAGAGACGGCTTTTTGGGAGGGTGGGATTTTCGGCTTTCATCCCTTGGAACCGGCCGAAGGCGTCTTGTTGCTTCTCTTTGTCCTTGGGTGAGAGTTCGTAGAACAGGGGTGTGTAGTCGAGTTCGCAGAGGATTCCCCTGCGGATGGCGTCGGCTAATCCGAACTCGTAGACTACGGGGCCGACTTCATCTCGGAGGAAGTCGTTCCGGTCCGGATCGTATGGGTCGAAGGGGGTTGCGCTGAGGCCGAGGCGGTGACGGAATA
Source organism: Halorubrum amylolyticum (assembly GCF_004114995.1). Lineage (GTDB taxonomy): Archaea > Halobacteriota > Halobacteria > Halobacteriales > Haloferacaceae > Halorubrum > Halorubrum amylolyticum. Next base: position 71,222 of record NZ_SDJP01000004.1, on the reverse strand, counting down.
CGTCAAGTTCGCCTTTCAGGGCTTGTTTCCGCGTCTTGGAGCCCATGTTGTGTACTTCGTCGCAGATCAGCAGTGTTCTCTGCAGTTTGTTGTTGATATCGGCGTCTATGCATTCGTGGAGGTTGTCGTAGGAGATTATCAGGCCCTCCAGTTTGTCCCGGTTCTTGGTTAGGAAGGATCCGAGGTCGTGGTTTCCACCGTACTCCTTGTAGATCCACATTTCGTCGGCGCTGAAGTTTTCCAGTAGTGTGTTGTACCATTGGTCCAGCAGGTCGTTCCCGTAGGTGGCGACCACGACATTGTCGACTTTGTCCTCACGTAGGAGCCGGTTCAGGATTTTGAGTGAGGTGCGTGTTTTCCCGGTCCCTGTCGCCATTTTCAGGATTCCGTGGCCTTCTTCGAGGAACTCGTTGACTGCTTCCTCTTGATGTCGCCATCGGTAGGCGCTGGTCATTTTCTTGGATTCCGATGGGTTCTGGTATGGGCGGTCATCGTCACGAAGCTCCGCGATGTCGAGGGAGATGCTGTCAGGGAGAGAGATGCTGTGTACGCCTTGTTTGGCGTTATCCCAGATTTCGTCGAACCGTTTTTCGTGTTGGTCGATTCTTTGTTCTTCTCTGTCGGACATCCAGGAGGCGAAGACGGAGTAGGATTCGTAGTTGGAGAATCCTTGTCTACTGTCGTTCTGTGAGCCGTGGAAGGCGATTTTGTCGTCTTTGGCGTCTCTGACGATCCCCCATTTGTCGTGGAAGTCGCCGGATAGGTTTTCTCCGGTTATTGCGATCCGGATGTCGAGGAGTCCGTCGGCGATCATCCAGGCGATTGTGTTCTGGGTTTCCTGCTCGAGGCCTTCCTCGATGTCGGAGACCATGTGGTTCAGCCGGTCGTACAGCTCTTGGTCTCGTTTCGCTTCTTCCCCTTTTTGAAGTGCTTCCCAGTCGCCTTCTTCCAGGATGGGACTGATGATCCATTTGGCTGTTCCACCGTTTTCTGCGAGTCCTTTCAGGCCTCTTGCTGCGAACTGGAACCAAGAGCTGGTGAAGTATCCGACGCCTCGTTTGTACTCTTCTGCTACGCTCAGAGCGGGGTTGTAGAAATCCTCCGCGAAGTCCACGTCGGATGTTTCTATTAGCAGCGGGAGATCTAGGTCCCTCAACCCTTTGGGAGGGTTTGACATCTATGATGTAGGTCACTCACTGACCATTTGAATCCTTTGCCGCCCACCGGTTTCGCAGACGGTTACTGATACACCAGAAAAGATAGTGTAGTGATTAGCTGAATCAACCAGTTGACTAGGTTACAAGCGGGGTTGGTCGGTGCCTCGTTCAGAAGGTGAGGTTGCGGAGGCGGTTCACGATATTGATCACTTCGTCAGTGGCGTACTCGATTTCCTCTCGGGTGTTGTCTTTTCCAAGTCCGAACCGGATTGCGTGGTGCCAGATTTCCTCGTCGTCGGTGATTGCTTGGAGAACGTGAGAGGCTTCGACGGTCCCAGTCGTACAGGCGGATCCTGCGGAGACGGCGATATCTGGCTGCAGGTTTTTCACCAGGGCTTTGTTCTCTACTCCGGTGAAGCTGATGTTGAGGTTGTTAGGGATCCGGTCTTCAGGGTGACCGTTGAGTACGACATCGTCCAGTTCGTCGTCGAGCCGGTCCCACATATACGAGGTGAGTTCGTCGACGTGTTCAGTCCGTTCCTCCAGGTTTCGATCCGCCATTTGTACGGCTTTTCCGAACCCGACGATTGCAGGGACGTTGAGTGTCCCGCTGCGCCAGCCTCGTTCGTGGCCTCCGCCATGGAGTAACGGGTTGAGTTTGACTTTCGGGTTCCGTCTTCTGACGTAGAGTGCTCCGACGCCTTTCGGCCCGTAGATCTTGTGTGCGGAGATGGACATCAGGTCGATACCCATTTCCTCGACGTCGATGGGGAGGTATCCGAGTGCTTGGACGGCGTCGGTGTGGAAGAAGACCTCGTTCTCTTTGGCGATTTCTCCGATTTCCTTTATGGGTGCGATGGTGCCAATTTCGTTGTTGGCGGCCATGATGGAGATCAGGATGGTTTCGTCTCGGATTGCGGCCTCGATGTCCGCAGGATCCACTTTTCCGTTTTTATCAACGGGCAGGTAGGTAACGTCGAAGCCGTCGGTTTCCAGGTCTTCACAGACCTCGAGTACTGCTTCGTGTTCGGTGACGGCGGTTATGATGTGGCTGCCTTTGTCGTGGTCAGCTGCGTAGTCTGCTGCTCCTCTGATAGCCAGGTTGTCGGACTCGGTTGCTCCGCTGGTGAAGATGATTTCTTCTTCACGGCAGTTCACAGCTTCAGAGACTCGTTCTCGGGCCTGGTTTACGGCTTGCTTCGCTTTTGCCCCGAATATGTGGTCTTCGCTGGCAGGGTTGCCGTAGCTTTCAGTGAAGTAGGGGGTCATCTCCTCGACGACCTTTTCGTCGACAGGTGTGGTGGCGTGGTGGTCGAGGTAGATGGGTGTGTCCACGTCAGAAGTCATTCGTTATCCTTCCTGTTTGGCTTCCAGTCCTTTTATCTCTCCGGGAACGAGGTCGTAGAAGTCGCTTAGGTCGCTTACGTTACCTGCCACTCGTTCGACGCCTCGGTTGAGGTGTGCGACGAACTCTTCGTACAGGTCCTCTTCAGGGTCTTTCCCTTCCTGGATCAGTCGTTCTTTCAGGAGAGCCATGTAGAGGGTGTCGTGCTCCCCGAGCAGGGTGTACCGGTTGAAGGTTTGCCCGTCAGTGTCGTACTGCTGCGGGTTTGGAGGCCGTGGCTCGTTGAGGGAGTAGCAGAAGCCAATCCTGCCGAGGTAGTTGGGTGTCATCCCAGTGTTGGCTTTCAGCATTTTCAACTGGTTGGTGGCGTCGCTGTCGATAGTGATCCGGTTGAATTTCTGGCTCATGATGTAATCTCACCGAGTGATCGCTGATCTTCGTCGTCTTCGGTCCAGAAGTAGCCTTCCGAGGGAACGGTTTTCCCTTCCTCTTCGTCGTACTCCAGACGGTATGCCTGGGAGATGTAGCCTTCCAGTTTCTTGTACTGGTGGTCATCGATCTCCGTGTCGGTGGAGAAGATGATTACTTGGTGTGCTGCTTCAGGGAAGAAGTGGGTGATCAGGTTGTCCCGGTGATCGTTGTCGAGGCGGCCAAGCGGTGTGTCGACGATGAAGGGTAGTGGCCGGTCGGAGATCTCTGCCAGTGCCCAGAGAAGGGATGTTGCGAAGATCTGCCGTTCCCCGGCTGAGAGCTCTGTATGCGGCTTGCTGTTGCCGTGGATGGTCTTGATCGTGATGTCGAGATTTTCTTCGTCGATCTCGATTTTCTCGTAGAAGTCGCCCTTGTTGGAGAGAGTGATGTAGCGTTCGCTGAGTTTCGACTCCAGTTTCCGCAGCTTCTTCTTGGCGAGTTCTTCGCGGAAGTCCTTCACAGCGTTCCGGACGTCAGAGGCGAGGTCTGCCCGTTCGGAGACATCTTCGACACGGGACTTCTGCTCCAGCTTGTTTTCGACCTCGTTCTCTTTACGCTCTAACCGGGTTTGCGCTGTACTGATTTCTTCCTCCAGTTCTTCCAGCCGCGATTTGATGGCTCCCTTCTCCTCGGTAAGCTCGTTCAGGTCATCGATCAGCGGTGAGATGACTTCCTGGTCAGGAGCCTTGTTGAGACCGGATTCGACCTCTTGGAGTTCCCGGGTTTTGTCTTCCAGGCTCTCTGTGAGGTCGGCAAGCTGGTCCGGGACGTCGTTTAGGGCTTGGTCGGTAAGCGAGTAGATCTCCTGTCGCTGTGCCTCCGAGAACTGGTGGGCGAGTTCCGGCTCCTCGTCTTCGATTTCCAGCCGGCTTTTGAGTTTATCTTGGATGCGGTCAGAGAGCTGTCCGACCTGATCCTCCGGCATATCCATCTCTTCCCAGACATCCTCGTCACCGAGTACGTCGTCGAGTTCGTCGGTCAGCTCGTTCCTGGCGGTCGCCCGGTTCTGGCGTTCGGTCTCAGTCTTCAACCGGTCAACTACGGATTCACAGAGATCCGGTGCCAGGGTGAACGGGTACGCGCCTTCTACAAGATCCCGGATCTGGTCTTCGAGTTGCTCGATACTGGCGTTCAGTTCAGCTCGGCGTTCCTTGAGTTCCTCCCGCTTGTCGGCGTAGGAGCCGCCCTCTTGGGCGATCTTCGATTCCTTGCTGTCGATCTCGTCTTCCAGCTCTGCCAGTCTCTGCTCCTTCTGTTCTCTCTCCTGTTTCAGGTCCTCGAACTCCTGTTCGATTTCGTCTCGCTGGTTCTGAAGTTCCTGGATTTCGTCGTTGATCCCTTCTACACCGCTTTCTTCGAGCTTCTGGGAGATGTAGATGGATAGGTCGGTGTCCAGGCGTTCAATCAGGTCGAGGCCGAGGAGTGAGTACATCGAGTCCTCGAAGTCGGCGTCAGATTCGACTGCTGACGCAAGCTCCTGGATTTTCTCCCCGTCGAAGAAGAACAGTTGGGAGACTCCTGGTGGAACCAGTTCTTTCAGGAAGTCCTGCCACTGGTCCTCGTTGAGTTCGGAGGGGATCTCACCGTTCCTCCGGACTTTCAGGTCCTCGACGATGCTTTTGCCACGGTCGCGCCAGGAACGCTCCACGGAGTAGTGGTCCACTTCGCCCATGTGGGAGTACTCGAACTCGAGTCGGACGGCTGCTGTATCCGCTTTGCCGTCAGGGTATTCGTGGAGCTTGCTGCGGATTGCTTGTTCGTAGTCTTTCCTGGCGGTGCGCCGGCCGAGGGAGGATTTGCCGTGGAGGCAGAACCCGATTGCTTCGAATAGCGTGGTTTTCCCTGCCCCGTTTTTCCCGCCGAACAGTACGATGGGGGCGTCTTCAGTTGAGCTAAGCTCGATTTCGTTACGTCCTCGGTAGGGGCCGAAGTCTGTGATGATTAGCTTGTTGATTCTCATGTAGCCTTGTCCGTTAGACGTCTACTCCGTCGTATTCCCACGCTTCTATACGGTCTTCACCTTCGAGTTCTGCGACGATCTCTTCCATGTCCCGCCAGTCCTCCCGCATGACTTTGTCCAGCTCGCTGTAGATGGATGCCCGGCGTTTCATGCCGTAGTGCTGGAACTCGGTGTCGAGCAGGCGTTTGACGAGTTCGGCAGGGACGTCGTGTTCTTCACAGACCTCGTTGAGGACTTCTGCCTCCATCTCGCCGAAGGAGCCGAGGTCGTCGTGGACCCAGTCCAGGTCGTCGTCCATGACCTCGTTGTAGATCTGGGGTACGGAGTCTTCCCAGTCAGCACGTTCTTCGCGCCAGAGACGACGGATCTCTCTGAGTTCTTCCTCCCGGATGAGATCCATTTCCTCGTCTTCGGGGATCTTCTCGTTGACCTCTTTCTGGGTCTCCAGGAGTTTCCGGAGCAGGTCTTTGCAGAACTCGAACTTGTGGGCGCGGGGGATGATGCCGTCACTGCCGTTGGTCTTCTCTTTGACGTAGCCGTGTTGGCGGCCTTTGACCATCCGGTAGTTCGGCTTCTTCTCGGGATCCTGCGTTTCTTTGAGGAAGTCACGGAACTCGAGGAGGGGTTCCATCCATTCGTCGCCCTCGTCGATCATGTTCTCCATCGCCTTGTCTTCGGAGACGACGGTGCAGGTCCAGCAACCGAATCGGCTGTTACCACAGGAGGGTGTCTTCGTGTCGATCACCATCGGGCACTCGTCGTCCGCTTCCTGGTAGAGTGCGGCGAGGTCCCGGTTGTTCTTACCCCAGGGGTTGTCGACGGCTTGGATGAGGTAGGTCCAGACGTCGTCGACGATCCAGTCCTCGATAGGTGTGTAGACGAAGGCGTTAGCGAACTTGTTGTGACGTGAGAGGACGGTTCCGTCGATGCTGTGCATCTCCATTACCTGTTCTCGGGTGGCGGATTCTGCTTTCCGTGCTCCGAGGATTACGACAACTTCGCCGTGTTCGGATACCTGGTTCTCGATGAACCGATCTGCAGGATCGATTTTCAGGCGTTCGGTACACCAGCGGAAGTTCTGGTTGGGTGCTGGGTAGCCCCGTCCGATAAGGTTGACCCAGAAGGAGTCGTCAACCTTGGGTGTGACCTTGTGGGCGGTGAAGGGCAGATTTTTCTTTTCTGCGTACTCGTTGATATTTTCCAGAGTAGAGATGATGTGGTTGACGATTTTCGGCGTCTCTACTAATGTGTCACTTGAGATGACATGGATCGGTTTCTGCCTCTTCTCTTCTGGAAGGTCTTCGATTGCGTACCAAATTAGCTGGAGGGCGGTGGTGGAGTCCTTGCCGCCACTGTAGCCGATGACCCAGGGGCGGTCGTCCGCCAGATAGGTTTCCTGTATCTCTCCGTAGATGTCTTCGAGAGAGCGGTTGTCGAAAACAGACTCGCCTTTTTCCTGGCCAGTCTTCGCAACCTCTAAATTATCTGTACTCATGATGATATCCTCTTGGTAAGATTGCTGTCCGGGAGATACTTGTATCTACCCGTACCTACCGGTGGATTGACGAATGGCCCCGCTATGATCCGTTGGTTTTCCATTCTAGGTTACCTGCGTTGACCTCCGATTTTTCTACCCGAATAGCGCCCTGTTCAACGGCTTGCTCGAGTGATAGTTTGTCTTTCATTAGGTAGATATCGTGGTTCTGACGTTGCTTTCTCATTACTGAGTTGCTTAGTATCGCGTTTGAATCTGTTTCTTTGTCTGCGACGACACAGTACTCCTCAGGGGAGTCTTCTAGCACCAGTTTGTAGAAGTAGTTGTCCAGGGTTTGTTGTACATCTTTCAGGTCTTCTTCTGGGACTTTGAAACGGTATTTATCCCTATTGTAGTACTTTTTGAGCTGGTTGAAGAGCTGTTCTTCGTCGAAGTACGCTGTGAACAGGTATGTGTTCCCGAAGTCGAATGCTGTTATCTCCTCCGTGTCGACGTTGAAGATGGGCATTGGTTTTTCCCTCCTTCCAGCGCGGGGGGCTCTCCTTTCTAGTTGAAACTCTACTGTCTAATACCTCCGCCAAGGGGAGTGAAAGTGGAACCGCGGGACGGCTGCCGTCTGATCATTAGGGAGGTCAGGCAAAAAATTCTGAGTTTCTCTTGTGCTGGAGGGAGCTTCCCCTTCGGCCGCCCTCCCGTTCCTTAGTCTGGTGGCCAGCACCTCAGCACTTTTCGACATGGGGATAAAGATCGATAATAATAAGAAAATAAATACGATGAGATTATTCCACACTATATTCAAAGATGTAAATTAACTTTGACACGTATCCCGCACCACTCTTTAGTTAAAAGACAAAAAGATAACTTTCCGTAAATCTTCATATTTATGATACTTTGACAATATTGTCCGCGCCCGTCTGAAGCCCTTTCAAAGCCGTTGTGGCACTTCCTAAACTAGTCAAGTCATTTATATCTGTCGGCGTATCTGCCTCCAGAATTACTATAAGTAATCAAATACATCTCGAAGCAGTCAATAATCATGTTTCTCGCAACGCCTGAAAAACCCCAGGAAGCTGGTAGTTCTGGATCTCAGAGTACATAAACCCAAAACCGTTGTGCGCAGAACTGACAACTGAGGGATGGAAAACATTTATCCTGTTCGGGGGCGAACATCACACTAATGAGCCAAAGAGCCACGAAGAAATTCACCGTGGCGGAGTTCGATGATGAATACGTCTGGCTAAAACTACGAGAAGGTGAAAAGCGTGGTCTCCAGTTCGCGATCCCTCTCGACAATGGCTGTCAAGATGAGTTGGAAAGCCTGAACGAGGGTGAAAAGATCACAGCGACTCTTGAAAGTATGAACGAGCGAAACACCGCTTGGCAGTGCGTCGAGATTCAGCGAGAAGAGGAGGAAGACGGTCGTACTGCAATGCCTGCTGACGACTAAGGCTCTCTATTTCATCCGTACGCTCTTCTGTAGGAGGTTGTTGATACTGTGCCTTTGGACCTTATTAAGTAGGTAGACGTCAGAGCTGCTGAGTCGTACGTTCTCAATTTACCCGGCTCACCAAGAAATCGCAAGACAGCCTCCCATCAACAATGTGCTACACATAAGGTCGATCCGTATTTTATTCCGCATCAAAAGTTAGGTCAGCCTCCATTACCGCTCCCAACTTCACCCGTATCCTGGTTCTGGATAGCCACGAAATAATCCGTGATAAGATACCGAATAAAGACTCGTTCGTAGTAAACAGTCAATCTCCAAGATACAAACAGTACAGCCAGTAACAAGGAGAAAATCCCCACAGTAGGATAAGATTCGATTATGAAAGGAGAACAGATTTCTACACTTCCAAAACAAAATAGACCACGGTAAGGCCACCCGTTAAGAGGAATAAACGCACCAATTTCATAAGCGACGATGAATAGCCAGACAAACCAGGCAGAAACCCACATACCACGGTGGAAATTTCTGATAGCCTGAAAACGATACGACCGTACAGGCGACCTCGGATCGTCAACCCGGCTTGAAATCATCTGCTGCAGATCCTCATATCGGTCTATCCCGACATCTAAATCATAGGTTTGTCTTAGATTTTTCCAGACAAGATTTGCATGCAGAAGCTCTTCCACCTCATCATCATTCGGGGACCACCACAACCACACAACCGGGCCGATTAACGGGTACAATATAAAAAGCAGAATCCGGTGTCCCCAATAGGAGTTCGAAAAACGTTCTCTAAGCCCAGAATCGTCATCCTCTCCACCAGTATCTTCGTCGTCCTGATCATCTGGCGACTCTTCTTTATTGTTCCCCTCACCATCACCACTACCCTCATCTCCTTCCCCAGTATCATTATCATCCTCATCATCGTCTACTAAGACGTTTCTAGTCTCATCCATCGTGTTCTCAAATACCTTCAGCTCACCCATGGCCGAAGAAGAATACGCCTGGGCAATATGGCCCAGCGAAAACGCTACGATCAGGTAGAACAGGTACTCCCAGATAGCAGAGGGAACAGGTGGATCCGGAAAGAGAACTAGAATCCCGAACAGCAGAGTCGCCCCGGGCAAGAAGACGCCGATAATGTCGTATAGATTAAAAACCCGGGGTGCACGGGGATTGACCATACCCTGTCCAATACAACCGAGGTAAAAATCAGTTGTCACAGAGGACACCTATCGTGTTCAACTGGAGGATAGAACAAAAGCAGATGTCCAGTGGCGCGATCTCCGGCTACTCTATGGTATCGTTCAAACGTAATTCCGGAAGTTCCCGGAAGCCTGTGTTTTCCACAAAATGAATCGCGTTACAGCTCGGGGAGAATCACAGATGGAACGGGACTAACTGAATCGTTTCCGGAAATACCCCAGTCACGTTTTTAGTACTAGCCAGAAAACCAGTCTATCAAGCAAAGATGATCCGCGATGCTCGCGTTCTCCGCGCCGGGTTCGTCCCTCGGGAAGTTGAGCATCGCGACGCCGAAGTCAACCACCTCTCTAGCGTCCTCGAGCCCATCACGAACGGAGAACCAGCCGACACAGCTATCGTCACCGGACCCAGCGGGACGGGGAAGACGTGCATCTCGAAATTCGTCACGGAACGACTACGTGAAGAGGTCCTCGACGTCGAGGCCATCTACGTCAACTGCTGGCGCAACTACACCCGGTTCCGCACGCTCTACCAGATCCTCGACGACCTCGGCGCGACCATCGACATCCACCGGCAGTCGACGCCGCACGACGAACTCGTTGATCGCCTCCAGCAGCATGACGGCCCGCGAACCGTCGTCATCCTCGATGAGGTCGACCAGCTCGAAGACCCCAGCGTCATCTACGACCTCCACAGCCTCCCGCAGTTCGCAATCATCTGCATCGCGAACAAGGAAGAGGAGCTGTTCAGCCGCGTCGACGACCGCCTCGTGAGCCGACTGCGCTCCAGCGAGCACGTCCGGATGGACAAGTACCACGACGAGCAGCTGTACGACATCCTGAGTGCTCGGGCAAAGTGGGGGCTCGACGAGGACGTCATCACCGACGACCAGCTCTACCGGATCGCCGACGCGGCCGCCGGCGACGCCCGCCTCGCAATCGGCATCCTCCGAACGGCCGCCGGCAAGGCCGATCGCGAGAACCACGAGCGCATCACCGACAATATTCTCCTGGACGCCGCCGAGGATGCCCGGGCCCAGATTAAGCAGAAGAGCATCGATTCACTCACGCCACACCAGCGCGTCGTTTACAACATTGTTCGCGATCACGAGCCACTCGGGCCGAGCGAGATTCACGACCACTATACCGAGAAGGTCGACGATCCTCGGACAAAACGGACAGTGCGGACGTATCTCTCCAAGATGGTCCAGTACAACCTCGTCGATGCGGAAGGCACGAGCCGGGACCGGGAGTACTCACTCGTCGGTTCGGAAGCTGCGTCGCCGATGCAGTAATATCCTGTCTCCGATTGGGTGAGATCGAGCGGCAATCAAGCGAACCCTTGCGGAATCGCGAAACGCCGAAATCACGGGATACTAGTACTGAGTGCCGACTGCGAATCGAGCATAGGCCATGAGCAGTTAACCAACAGACGGTTAATACATACGATTTGTTGGTTAACCGAAAGAGGTCCACGGTCATCATCGACTGGTGTCGGGAAGGGTAGATTTCGACTGGAATATCGGCCAGGCAACGATGGTAGCAGGGAGAGGGCGACCAGAGTTGCCAGTATTGCCAATAATACCGTCGTTTAAGTACCTCTCTCACTCCACCATTGCCAGTAACGAGGGGAGAATGGACGGGAGGGCAGAAACTGTCACGTCTCTAGTCTAGTTACTGTTATCTAAACCTACTACAACTAGTGGAGTTTTCGTTAGTGCGGGTATGGTTTAACGTACAATGTATTAAGAGTATCGCTAATTAGAGAGGGGGTCGTTGACCCCCTCCAGTTGTTGCAAAGGTTTACTGGCAATAGTGGAGTGTGTGTGTTTTATAAGTGGATGCGACACTGGCATAATTGGTTCGAGTGGTGGGTTAGTGGTGATACTGGAACCCATGGTTTTATGATGGTTCTTCGTCTTGAGTCCGCCTATGGGCCGATTCAATCGAGAATCGTTCATCATCCAAGACAAAGACGTCCTCCGGGATGATTACCAGCCAGAGACACTCGAGGAGCGGGACGAAGAACTCGACGAATATGCGGCCGCTCTCCGTCCCGTCATTCAGGGCTGGCAACCGAACAACGTCTTTCTCTATGGCGTTACCGGCGTCGGGAAGACAGCTGCTACGCACGATCTTCTTGAGGAGCTGCAAGAATCCGCCGGAGAGTACGACGACGTCGATCTCAACGTTATTGAACTCAACTGTACTGGCTGCACCACATCCTATCAGGTAGCGGTCAATCTCGTGAACGAGATTCGCTCTCCTTCTCACCCTCTCACCACAGTCTCGTCTTCGCGCGAACCGATGAGCGAAACCGGGTATCAACAAAAACGCATCTTCAACGAACTCTACAACGACCTTGAGTCGATCGGTGGGACTATTCTCGTGGTTCTGGACGAGATCGATAACATCGGCTCGGATGACGATATTCTGTACGAGCTTCCACGAGCACGCTCGCAATTGGATCTCGATGTGAAAATCGGTGTGGTCGGCATCTCGAACGACTTCAAGTTCCGAGAAAACCTCTCTCCGAAAGTCAAGGACACTCTCTGCGAAGAGGAAATCTTGTTCCCTCCGTACGACGCGACTGAACTGCAGAATATTCTCAAGCACCGAGCCGATATCGCGCTCTACGACGATGTCCTCGAATCAGATGTAATCCCATTGTGCGCAGCATTCTCTGCACAGGACTCGGGATCTGCTCGGCAGGCATTACGGTTACTCCGGAAAGCAGCTGATATCGCCGAGAACGACGCGATGGCGGGTGGAGAGGCGAAAATCACCGAAGACCACGTTCGGGAGGCCGAGCATCAGATCCAACGACAACAGGTTGTCGAAGGGATGCATTCGTTGACCCGGCAGGGGCAATATGTATTGCTGACTGTCTGTCAGCTAGCGGCAGAGGGAGAAACACCCGAACGGACGAAACTGATCTATGAGCGCTATCGAGAGGTTCTTCGTAATCACGGCAGTGAACCACTGAAACGCAGGCGAGTACACGACCACCTGTCGGATTTGAGCCTCCACGGGATCTTACGGTTGGTCGACTCGTCGAGTGGACGCGGGAACTACAACGAATACGAGCTTGATGTCTCTCTGTCGTCGGCCCTCGACGCACTCGAGAGCGAACTAGGTGAGCTCAACGACATTCGTGAAACTGCCAAGCGGCATCGGGTTCTGGAGTGACTTCTCAACCGCCAACACCAGTACTGCCAATACCCTCTCCACTTTTGCCAGTAACCGCGCAACCGTCAGTGCCAGTTTCTCCAGTACCCTCTCCGGTGTTGCCAGTAACTTCCTTGTTCTAATCAATCCGACTAGTTACTATCAGGACCACCGTTGCCAATTTCATCAAATAGCGTCTTGTCCTCCGATTTTACTGGCAATAGTGGAGTGTCTGACAGCATTTAAACGAAATTTCATTTACGAGCATTTGCAATCGCTCTTCAGTGGGCTACTTATCGCGTAAGGGTTCGTGGTTCGAAGACCCAATCTTGCACGGATTCACCCCGCACTTACTACTCGAAAACGGGGGATGTCTTCCTGTTCGAGTTCATTCGTTGTCTGGGCCATCGGTGAACAGGATTTCGTGGAGAAACGACAGAAACGTCGGGGGTGGGAGTAACCGATTCGTCTCTGTCTACGGGTATTCCTGATCACTCACGAGAGCCTCGGTACACTCGACGAGGTCGTCCTCAGTCGTCCACCGGCAGAGACGCCTAGCATCGTTGAGCATCTCGAAGATCGCGGTCTGCATTCCACTGTAGGGACTCTCGACGGCTACGTTTGTGTCGATCGCGTCCACATCTATCGTATTGTACGTCGTGTTTGAACACGTGCGTCTTCGCGAAGTACTCCTCAAGGGCTGTGAAGTAGCCCTGCTCGACGAGGAAGCAGCCCTGGGCGTGTTCGGTGACGCCCAGGATGACGTCTGTATGATCGGCGAGCAGCCGGAACTTGAGGTAGGTATTCGTCCACTCGCTTCGAATGTCGATCATCAGGAACGCGTACGCACCGGGCTGTCGGTTGAGGCGATCTTTTACGAGCTGGAGAGGACGGATTTCGGGTTTCCCGTAGCTGCCGAGGACAAAGTACGAATTCTCAGCTGAGAAGATCGGCGTGAGCTCCGCAACACTCTGTTTCAGCGCTTCGTATTCTTCCGGTGTGGGTGAGGCTTCGTGCAGATACTCGTCGGCTTTCTCGACGAGTTCGTCGACAGTGACCGGATCCTCACTCATCAACTCGGGACTTCTCTCGTACCCTGCGTCTTTCACTTCGCAGACGGGGTGTCTCCCCGAACAACTGGCCATCCGACTGAGGTACTAGTCCGTCTACTCGTCCGGATTTACTGGGGATTTGTACTTTGATTTGACGCGATCTCCTTCCCGCCACTGCCAGTAGTAGTAGCGGTTATCGTTGATCTCCTTGATCGTGATCGTCGCCTTCGTCGGGACATCATCGGGGAGGTCATCGGGTCGCTCGTCGATCTCGTCTTCCTCCTCCGCTTCGGCAAGGCGGGCCTGGCGCTCGCGATGCTCGGCGAGGTCCTCGGCATAGTGGGCAACGTCTCGGAGCAGCTCGGGTGAATAGTCGTTGAGTGTGTCGATGACGTCGGTGGGGAGGTCCGCTGGGGGCGTCGGTGGCTCGTAGGACATGGGCCGATCTGTGTTAACCAACAAAGGCGCAAACCGCATAGTTTTGTTGGTTAAGCCGCTACCAACGGCTCTCACCGGTTCTCCAGCAGCTGTATCAATACTCGAAACTCTCCATCAAGGAGTTTCGTCTGATGTTACAGTAGCCTCGGGAGATCTCGAACGCTGGGCGATCCTACGAGTTCGAGGGGAGACGCCCATCAGGTCGTGGGACCCGCCCCTGCTTGATCTCCTGATCGACTCGCCGGAGGTGTTTACAGCCGCCCTCGGGCGTACGCTTCCGCCAGTCTGGACACGTACACGACTCGCTGATCACGTCGACTTCATACCAGTTTCCGGACGCCGATCGGACCTCATAGCGGCCACCCTTTTCGAGCAGCGAGACGGCCATCGATTCGTCGACGGCACGTCTGGTTCGCGGCTCGAGGTCGTCGTGCTGGGTTGAGTGCTCCGTGACGACCATCCGATCGCGTACGTCGCCGGTGCGGCCGCCGTCTGGAGCAACCGCAGCCTTGGGATCCTGGAGACGATCCGCAAGCAGGGCCTCAACTGGATGGCCCTCCGGCCACAGATAGTGGACTTCCCGCCGCTCGCGATGGTCGTAGGAGCCACAGGCGGCAGCGCTCCCAGTCCAGACACGCCACGCCCCGAGTGCTGCCATCACGTCGACGATGACTCGCGGAACAGCGTCGTACTCGTCGGGGTAGAACACCCGGAACCGAGTACACTCCTCCTGCGGCGGAACCGTCTCCCACCACTCGACGTCGTCGTCCCAACTGTTGCACATCGCGTCGTCCTCTCCGTAGCCGACAGTCACGCCGTCAACCTGCGGTACTTCCACCGATGTGTCGTCAGCCTCTCCTTCGAGCAGCCGAAGGACGGCGTACCTGAGATACTCGTGTTCCGGATGGTCCGAAGATTGGGCGACCTGCTCATGGTGCTCTGCGACTCGCTCTGCCTCGTCGAGAACGGTCGTTAGATATCGGTCGGTCATAGGTCGGTGGAGACAGGAGTGCGCCTCCGCCCTTCGGCGGGCGCTGAAAAACTTAACCAACGAATAGCGATCATTCGTATCCTCTGTTGGTTAATCCCTCTCTGCTCGAATGCTGCGCCAGATCGGATTACCTGAGCCAAGAATAGTATATCTGTATAGAGATAACTCAATGGGAAATACGGGGGACAAGACTAATACCGTTAGATGCGATACCGATAACTAACGATGATGGAGTACGTCGACGAGACCGCGGCGAAGATCATGGTCGCGGCCCGGCCGGGTGACTCGATCCGGCGAATCGCCCAGAAGATCGACGGCTCCTACTCGTGGGTCTACGACTGGATCGAGCGGTTGGAGGACGCAGGCTTCATCCGGCGTGAGGACGGCATCTACATCGAGAATTACGCTGTCAGGGATCGCTACTACGATCTCGTCGCGGCCATCTCTCGCGCTGTTCCCCCCTCGATCGACGACGGCTACGTCATTCCGCACTTCGCCGGGATGCCCTTTGCGTACACGAAAATCGACGGCGTCTACGTCTGGACCCATGGCGGTTATCAGATCGCCCGCGGCCACGACGACTATCCGATCTTCATCCAGGTTGCCGACCGTGATATCGAACGGTGGACGGCGTTCTTCGATGAGTTCGGGATTCCGAGCCGGATCGAAGAGCGGCCGGACGCGACCGACTCCGACGCGGCCGTCTCGTACGTGTTGTTCCCGACGAGTGGGGGCATCACTCGCGAGTGGGTCGACGGCAATCCGGTTATTCCGTTGGACGAGACGATCGAGCACATGTTGGAGTACCGGGTGAACTACGAGCCGGCGTTGGAGATGATCGCCGACGAGTACGACCGCGATATCGACGCGTCCCACGAGGATCCGCGTCTCAATGCATGAGCCTCGGTGAACGCGAAGACGAACTACTGGATACGCTGGAGGCAGTCATCGACGCTGACCTGCCGTACGTGCTCGTCGGTGGGTGGGCGATCGCGGCGTTCAATCAACGCTTCACCACGGACGTCGACGTCGTCATTCCGGCCCAAGCGGTCGACGACTACACGGACCTTCTCACCGACCGCGGCTACGAGAAAACGGCCGATGTCGAGCGAAACGAACTCTACGAGGGCCGGACTATCCGGTTTACGAAAGATATCGGGAATCCGGTTCAGTTCGACGCGATGGTGGACGCGCTGGGCTGTCGCCAGACGGAAGCTGAATGGTCGTATCGCTATCTGGCCCAGCACTCTGTCACCGAGGAACTGCGAACCGGGCGCCCGGTAACAGCCAGGATTCCGGAACGGGAGTTGCTGTTCGCGGTGAAACTCCACAGTGGCCGCAAGGCAGACTCTCGGGATCTGGTGGTGCTGGCTGCTGGCGCGGATTTCGACCGGATCGCGACCCATCTGCATCGCGGAGAGTCCGAGAAGCTCGCTGGTCGCATCGAGACTGTCCTCAACCGCCTCACGTCGGAGGATTTCGCAGATGCATTCAAAGGAGTCTTCGAACAGCAAACGGTTCCCGAACAGGATATCGATGCCGTCGTTGAGTTCCTTCGTGACCAGCAGCGCCGAATCGATTCTGAACGATAACATCGACTGTCGGTGGGGTTTGTCTTGGAATCGATCGAAACGCGCAGGGTCGGACGCCGAACGAATTAACCAACAGAGTGGGATAGTACCCCAAGCCGTTGGTTAACAGCTGGAGAAGGCGTGTTCAGTCCTCGGCGACCGTCCCGATTATCTCTTGCGCGGTGGAACTGATCCGGCCGAGACGCTCCTGAATGCTCTCCGCATCGTCGTCCTGCCACGCGGCAAGATAGAACGCTGACCCGCTCGTATCCAGGTTGAAATACCGCCCGACGATGTACGCAACGGCTTCGGCTTCGACCTCGCGTTTTGCGCGCTCGGGTTCGTCGTTGACATCGAAATGGAGCAGTGCGTGGGCGTACTCGTGAATCAGCGTCACCGCGAGGTCGGCCTGATTCGCTCTATCTTTCGCTTCGACGACGGGTTGGCACTCGTCGAGATTCCGGTGTTTGCAGACGCCTTTCGCGTCGTCATGCTCCCACTCAGCAGCGTCGACGACACGGACGTCGACATCGAGAGTAGCTGCCGCATCAAGGAGCGCTGGCACCAGGTCGTCGGCGTTACCAGTGGCCTCGGTTTCCAGCTCGGGGAGCGGTTCGCCCTCGGTTTGAGACACATCGAAGACTGCAGTTGGTTTGAATCCAACCAGTCCTTTGGACCACTCCTCGGCCGGTGTCTCGTCGTAGTCACAGTCGCTTTGCTCGTGGTAGCTCGGTGAGTTCTCGCACTCGGGGCACTGCTTCGTAATAATGGGTGCCCAGATCCAGATCGCCTGTTCGCCCTCTTGGACGTGCCGGTCGAACTCCGATCGCCACGTATTGTAGCCCGCTACGCGGGTTGCCTCGGGACACTGGAGCTTGATCAAGAGGGTGTTGCGATGGGAGTAGTCGTGGAATCGGGACTGGACATCGAGCCACTCCTGGAACTGTTGGCTGGCTTTTGCCTCGTCGACGTCTGCGACGAGCTCGTCGATCCAGTCTTCGATGGTACTGTGCATCTCGTCGTGTCGGGTGTCGGTCTCCTCGAACGAGACTCCCGACTCACTGGCTGTCATCATGGATTGCATCACATCGAGTACGACGACGTCTCCGAGAAGTCAGGACGCGCCGCGCCCCTCGGGGGCGCACGATAAACATCGGCGCGACTTCGGGGGGTTTAGATCGGGGCTGCTATCGGAGCGCTGCTTTCTCGTCAGCGAAGCCGACCGTGACGAGGTACTCGAGGAACGCGTCGAACTGGTCGACATCGCTCGGCGTGTCCGTCGCGAGGTGTCGAACCCACTCGATCGCCCACTGGAACGCGGGATCGGTTCCGCCCTTGCCATGTATATACCACCAGCGGGCGGCCTTCAGGACGACGAGCGGATTCGTCGGCGGTTGCTCGCTTGCGAGTCCACGAGTGATCGATCGGATTTCCTCGGGTACCTCAGCGGGGTCGACCTCGCCTGATTGGGTGTTCGATACGTCGACTGGAATATCGTCGATCGAGACATCGTTCGGACGCTGTTGTTGACTCACGGAAAATCACCTTCTCGGAGGACTTTTTGGATCGAGCCCTCGCCCCCTCCGGGGCGCGAAAAACCACTCGTAGCGTCACGCCGGTGGAATGTACACGCTCTGCTCGCCGGCGATCTCCTCGAGGTTGTTCCGATGGCGATGCGAGAAGTAGCACTCGTAGCTGCAGTAGCCACAGAGCACGCCGGTATCATACTCCGCGATGAAGGGACCGCGCCGAGTCGTCCAGACGTTCGCTTCACATTCGGTACACGCAGCACTATCGAGGTCGGTTGGTGACGGCCCCTCGTACTCGATTTCGAGGATGTCGCTATGTGGCGCTGAGTCAGGCCAGACGCCGTGGGACTGCCAGAAGGCCTTGATGCGGGCGAGACTGTGTCGCACCGTCTTCCGAACTGTGACGTGGGAGGCGTCACGACCGCTATCATCCCAGCCGTCAGCCGTCCAGAACTCCCCGAACTGCGCGCCGCGATGCAGCCCGTTCCAATCGAGGCCGACGATGTCGGCTGGTGGCTCGTCGGTGAGTGTCGGCCTGGTCAGCTGTCGAATGGCGTCGAGCTGCTTGGGCGGACTCCCACCGAGGATGTGGACGCGCCGCCCTCTCCAATCGGTTGGGTCGGAGAACTCGTGCGCCAGGCGATCGGCGTACCCTCGCGAATAGCCGAGGATGATATCATCTGGGATCGTGTCAATCACCGCTTGGGATTTCGGGACGATGATGACCTCGGCATCGGGAAAGCTGTCCTGAATCTCACGAGCAGCAGCGATGTGGGCGTCAACGTCAGTAGGTTCGTAGATGTCGCCGATGACACCGACCTGTGGCTCGTACTCGAAGAACCGCTCGACGAATCGATCCAGATCGGGGTTCTGGAAGTCGTTGTCGAGCATCCCGACGGGGAGGGTGAGATTCTGATATTGGGTCTCCTGATACCCGCAGTCCTCCCGAAAGCCGGGAAGGAAACCGAGCTCATAGGCATCCAGAGTGAACGGCGCTCGATGGAGGAACGCCACGATGTCGGCTTGTCTGGCGGCAGCGATGTCGCTCGCCGTGCTGGCGCTGGAGCTCAGCTCGAGGGACATGATTGGAGTTACGAGGCCGCTGTTGGCCGCCCCGCGCCCCTTCTGGGGGCCTGACAAACCGAGGTACAGTCTGTTAACCAACAACAGGGAAACTTATGCGGGGATTGTTGGTTAAGGACAGGACTTACTCTTCGTCGTCAGTGGTCCCCTCCTCTCGAAGAGCCTCCACCCCTTTGGGGCCGACACAAACAACTCTCCGGACGATGACGCCCCGCCTCTAATAGAGATAAAACCGATACAACAGTTACCGTAATGGTCATCCCCCGCGAGTGTTTACAGGCCCGTATGGAGCGAAAGACGATCGCCGTCATCGGGATGTCGTGCAACGGGTGCGAACAGAACGTGGAGACCGCCCTGCGAAACCTCGATGGTGTAAATCGGGTCGAGGCCGACCACGACGCTGACACGGTCGACGTCGTCCTCAAGGATGGAGTCTCAGACGACGACGTGAACGCGGCAATCGAACAGGCTGGCTATGACGTAAAGGCTTAATCGGCTGTCACTCGGCCGTCTCCACGCTCGCCGTCGGTGCGTTCTTTGAGAGCGAATTCGGTGTTGACACCCTCACCGGAGAGGAGCTGACCAGCGAAGCTGTTGGCGAGGACGGCCGAGACGGACAACACCATCGCAAGCATCGCGAACACCGGGTGAACGAGCCCCGTGGTCGCGGCGGCGACGCCGATGCCGTTGAACGCAAAGGCCGTCACGAGATTCTGGCGAGTCTTTCGATAGCTCTCGTTCCCGATCTCATAGGCGTCCATCACGCCGCCGAGCCGGTCACCCATCAGGACGATGTCCGCCGATTCGATGGCGATGTCGGTCCCGGCGCCGATGGCGATGCCGATGTCCGCCTGTGTGAGTGCCGGCGCGTCGTTGATGCCGTCGCCGACCATCGCCACGCGGTGGCCGGCTTCCTGCAGGCGACCGATCTCCTCGCGTTTCTCGTCGGGCAACACGTCGGCCATGACGCGGTCGATACTGACCTCCTCGGCGACCGCGTTCGCGGTGCGCTCGTTGTCCCCGGTGATCATCACGGGCGTAATGCCGGCGTCGCGAATCCGCCGGATGGTCTCGGCGGCGTCTGCTTTGATTTCGTCACCGATGCCGATCAGGCCGAGTAGGTCACCGTGACGAACAACTCCGGCAACGGTGAGGCCGCGGCCCTGAAGTCGCTCAATATCGTCGCTCCTCTTCGAAAGGTCAATCCCCTCATCGCTGAGCCATCCGGGTTTCCCGACCAACACGTCGTCGCTGCCGACGATCGCTCGGACGCCCTTGCCGGTCACCGAGTCAAAGACGTCGGGATCCGCGTACTCGACATCTCGCTCGTCAGCGAACTCGAGGATCGCATCGGCGAGCGGGTGTTCGGAGAAGGCCTCCGCGCTGGCCGCCGTCGCGAGTACGTCTTCCTCGTCGGCGTTGAACCCGACGACCGCACTGACGGCGGGTTCGCCGACGGTGATCGTGCCGGTCTTGTCCAGCACGATGTGGTCGACGTCGGGGAAAATCTGGAAGGCGTCGCCGGAGCGCATCAAGATGCCACGGTTCGCTGCCTTCCCGCCACCCCGAATCAGGGCGAGCGGTGTTGCCATCCCAAGCGCACACGGATAGCCGAGGACGAGGACCGCCAGCGCTGCGAACGCCCCTCGCTGGACATTGGGGTCTGCCCCCCACGCGAGCGGTGCGACCACCCAGAAGAGGAACGAGAGCGCGGCAATCGTCAAGACGCCTGGGACGAAGTACTTGAGGACGCGGTCGGCGAGCTGGATAATGCCGGGTTTCATCGCCCGCGCCTCCTCGATCTCGCGTGCCACCTGATTCAGGAACGCGTCCTCCCCGGTTGCAGTCACCTCGATAAGCAGCGTCCCGGTCTCGTTGACGCTGCCACCGATCACCGTGTCGCCGACCGTTTTCTCCTCGGGGATGGACTCACCGGTGGCAACCGACTCGTCGACCGTGGACTCTCCCTCGACGACCATCCCATCGACGGGGATGTTCTCGCCAGGCTTGACCCGGACGTAGTCGCCGACGTTGAGGTCGTCGAGGGGGACTTCCTCGACGTCACCGTCATCACTGACGCGGCGTGCCGTGTCGGGCTGGAGGTCGAGAAGGCCTTGGACGGCTTGGGAAGCCCGCGTGCGGACGATGAGGCTGGTGTACTCCGAGAGGATGTGGTAGGTGGTGATGAACACGGCGACGGCGAAGAAGTGGACGGTCGGGAAGCTCGGGAAGACAAACAGGCCGAGTAACCCCCCGAGGAGCCCGGCGAAGGCGCCCGCTTCTAGGAGGACGTGCTGGTTGAAGATCCTCCGACGAAGGCTCTGGAACGCCTTCTGTTTGATGTAGCGCCCGGGACCGAACATCGTCCCGAGCGCTAGCCCCAGCGTCACCAGGTCCATCGCGAGCGATGCCGACTCGAAGCGTCCCATTACGAGAATCATCCACCCCATCAGGGCTGCGACAACGAGAGATGCGCCGCCAGCGATGAGGAGACGCCGCTTCCCGTCGGTGAGTTCGGCCTGCTGCTGCTCGTATCGTTTTGCCTTGTCCGGATCTCGGATGGTGTAGCCGAGGTCCCGGAGTGTGTCCTTCACCGCCACCTCGCTCAGGCGGTCATCGTCGTACTGGACGAGTACCTCCTCGTGGGCGAGACTCACGTCGACGTCCTCGACGCCGTCGGTCCGGGCGTAGGCCTTCTCGATGCTCTCGGCACAGAACGAGCAGGACATTCCCCCGACGTTGAATTGTTCGTGTGTCGTTCCCATCGTGAGTGGTGGTTATCGCGCGACGCGGAAAATCATTACGACAATAATTATAGCGGTATCAAAGTCCTAATACCGATGTCGGGAGAGTGGCGTTACTCTTACTGTCGTTGTTCGCCTATCTCCTCACAAGAATGGCGCTCCTCGAATCTGATGTGCCGATCCGCGAAGTCGTGACGACAGACCCGGAAAAAGCGAAGGCGCTGGAGAACGACGTCCGGGCGAAGATCCTCGATATGCTCGCGACCGATGAACTGACGATCGAGGAGATTCACGACGAACTGCATCGTCGCGGCGAGGAGAAGGCGGAAACAACGGTCCGCCACCACGTGAATGTCCTGAAGGACGCGGGGATGGTTGAGATCGCCCGTCTCGAGGAAGCTGGTGGGGGGACGCGGAAGTACTACAAGTCGAACACGCGAGTCTTCTCGTACGAGCTCCCGGAGGGTGCCGACGAAACCCTTGCAGGGGCGCAGTCCACCGCATCCGAGGAGCTGACATCCCTCATCGAGACGTTGTACGCGGACCACGGTACTGAGATCGAGGCGGTCGCCCGCGAGATGAAACCCTGTGAATACTGCGATACCCAGCACTACGAGGAGTTCATCGTTCGCGAACTTTTGAACCGTGCCCTCATCGAACTGGGCGAGAGCGGCACGCTCGAGGACGTGTTCTCGACCGACGACTGACCTCACTCGATACAGCAGCTCATTTTGGACGTATCCCGACGGAACGCCTGACAGGCCTGCTTGAACGCCTCGGAGAACGTCGGGAACGGGTGGACAGTATCGATGATGTCGTCGACGGTCAGTCCGAACCTCACAGCCAGCGTGGCTTCCATAATCATGTCGGCGGCACGCGGCCCGACCATGTGGACACCGACGATTTCGTCGGTCTCGTGGTGTTTGACGACCTGGACGAGGCCGTCAGTATTCTTCACGGCTTTCGCCCGCGGCACGTCCGCCATCTGGACGGTCCGGCACGAACAGGTGCCGTGCTCGTCCATATACTCGAGTTCGGTCGTCCCGACGGCGGCGACTTCGGGGCTGGTGAACACGACTGCGGGGACTGCATCGTAGTCGATGCTGACGCCCTCGTTGCCGAAGGCATTCTTGACGGCGTGATTGCCCTCCTTGGCGGCGACCGTCTCCAGTTCGGGCTCGCCGATCACGTCGCCCGCCGCGTAGATGTCGGGATTCGTCGTCTGGAAGTACTCGTCGACACGAATCGTTCCATCGGGGTTCGTTTCGACCCCTACCGTTTCGAGACTGATCTCCTCGCTGTTGGGCTGGACCCCGGTCGCGACGAACAGCGCGTCGCCGGTGACCGTTCGCTCAGTGCCGTCGACGGTTGTTTCGACGGCGACGCCCGACTGGATCGCTTCGGCGCCGCCGTCAGCTGCTGGCCTGCGGACGCGCCGGAAGTCGTTATCGGTGAGTATCTCGATGCCTTCCTCATCGAATGCACGCTGCATCTCGCGACCAAGTTGGCCTTCCATGTCCGAGAGGACGCGCTCGGAGCGCTGGAGAATCGTCACGTCGACGCCGACACGGTGGAGGATCTGGCCCCACTCCAGCGCGATGTACCCACCACCGAGCATTAGGATACTCTCGGGGAGGTCGCGCTCCTCGAGGATGGTTTCGCTCGTGTAGTAATCGACCTCCTCGAGGCCGTCGATGGGCGGCGCCCACGGTGAACTGCCAGTCGCGACGAGCGCCTTCTCTCCAGTAATGCGCGCGCCCTCGTCGGCGCCGTCGACGACCTCGATGGTTGTGTCGTCGACCAGCTGGCCGTACCCCTCGTAGATGTCGGTCTCGAAGTGCTCGGCGACATCGACGTAATTCTCCCGCCGGAATCCCTCGACGAGGTCGTCGGTCCCGTCGGGTGCGTCGGCCCAGTCGACAGTCGGTTCCTCAGGGTATCGAACGGCGTCGAAGGGATTCTCCGACGCTGCAGCGCCGCTCTCGGCGACGGCAAGCAGATGCTTACTCGGGACACAGCCGACGTTCACGCAGGTTCCGCCGATGGGCAAGCCGGTGTTCACCATCGCCGTCGAGAGGTCCCGTCGGCTCGCTTCAGTGATCGCGGCGAAAGCTGCGGCGCCACCGCCGAGAATCACGAGATCATAGTCGGATGTGTGAGTCATCTATACCGAAACTTTACGACGGGAAGTTCTTATACTCCAGAGTCCGAAGCTATAGAGTAGGTTGGAGGCCACGAAGCTATGGCAGATACTACTTCACCGGCGCCAACGTGCGATGTTGAGGGGACGTGCTATTGTCCGCTCACAGGAGTTATCGACACGTTGAGCCGAAAATACGCGATGCAACTCGTCAGTATCATCGGCGCACACGATTCGCTGCGGTTCGCGGAGATCGAGGCGCACCTCCCTACAGCGAGCACGTCGACAATCTCGAAACGCCTCGACGAATTCGAGGAGGCAGGGATCGTCTCACGGACGCAGTACAACGAAATTCCGCCACGCGTCGAATACGCGCTAACTGACGAAGGGGATGAGATTCGTTCGAGATTAGAACCCCTTCTTGAGTGGGCGACGGCGAACTCCTGACGTACGGATTCCAGTGAATTTCATCCCACATTTGAGGCTACTCCATTCAGGTGGGGGTGTTAGCCCCAAGACTATCCTTTCTTCGTGTGCTACTGTGACGCATGATAAACGAGGGAGCGTCTGCACCGTCATTCACTCTTCCAGGTCTCCGTGACGGAGAACAAACCGAGTACAGCTTGGATGAGACAACTGCGGATGATCGGGCTGCGTTGCTAGTTTTTTACCCATTTGATTTCAGTCCTGTTTGTACAAACGAACTGTGTGCGATCCGCGATGCAGAGTGGTTTCAGCTGACGCCGGCGCTCGATGTCTGGGCAATTTCTGGGGACAGCGTCTACGCCCACCGAGCATTCGCCGAGGAATACGGCATCAATTTCCCGTTACTTAGTGATAGTTCCGGGCGGGTTGCCGAGTCATATGATGTCTGTTATGACGAATGGGAGAACCACGAGCGCGTTCCACAGCGTGCCGTGTTCCTCATCGATTCGGAGCAAACGATTCGATACGCTTGGGCCACAGAAGATGCACTCGAGAAGCCGGATTTCTTCCCGGTTAAAGACGCTCTTGATACGCTGGAAGCGGAACGCGATGAATTCGGTCCTGATGA
Organism: Halorubrum amylolyticum; assembly: GCF_004114995.1. Lineage (GTDB taxonomy): Archaea > Halobacteriota > Halobacteria > Halobacteriales > Haloferacaceae > Halorubrum > Halorubrum amylolyticum. The sequence goes on along the minus strand of NZ_SDJP01000004.1, from coordinate 46,372 downwards.
TGTCGAATTAGTCGTCGAATATAACGAGGAACCGGAACCGCTCACGTAAACGGCTGTTTGAGGACAGTTTCAGTGAACGCCGCTCCGACAATCAGCCCATCGCCTCTTGGAACCGCTCACGCAGCGCATCTTCACGCTCCTCGAACTGGTCGACCTTCTCCTGTAGATCATCGCTGACGCGCTCGATGCTCGCGAGCGCACGCTCGCCGGCGAGCGACGCCTGCGACCCGTCGTCGCCGTCCGCCTCGAGCTGCTCCTCGTAGGCTCGCTCGACGCGCTCGATGGTACCCTCGGGGTTGAACAGGATGTCGTTGGCCGTGCGGACGTAGCCGTCCAGCGACGCACCCTCCTTGCCCTGGAAGAAGTGAGTGAGCGCGTACGTCGCGCCGGAGTGCAGCGTCCACATATCGATCTCGAACGGCGACGCAGCGTTCGCCTCGGCATCCTCGGCAGCACGCTCTGCGAGATAGTCCGGGAATCCCAGCAGGCTGTAAAACTCGGTGACGGTGAACGGGAGCTCGGAGAACTCGAGATCGATCTCCTGCGCATCTCGGATGAATTCGAAGAGGTCGTCGGCGACGAGTTCGACCTGGGCGAGAATCTCCTCCCACCAGGTCCGGAAGTCCCGAACGTCCCCGACGTGCTTGATGACTTCCTTGTCGGTGAGCGAGCGCATCGAATTCGAGCAGTACCCGTCCTGAGCGAATCCCTCGACGTAGACGGCGTGCTCACCGAAGAAGTCGTAGCCGGAGGTCACGCCCATCGTGATCGGGTCTGACCGCCCGGGCAGCCGGACTTCGAGGCCGTCGAACATCACGTCCATATGGACCTCGCCGCCGCCCCGGTAGCGCCGGATCTCGCCGAACATCACGTTCCCGAGCGGCGACCCGTCGATGGTCTCCTCGCGAAGGACCTCTTCCAAGGGCCTGTACACATCCACCGGGTTGATGATCGCGTAACTGTCCGTGGGGACGTGAAATAGTGGGTCTGCGTCGGGCTCGCCGTCTGTCGCGTGGTCGCGCGCTCTTGTCGGCTCGACCAGGGCGTTGAAGCGCTCCGTTTCGACCCACTCGTCGGAGTAGGGATTCCGGTATGCGACTGTCGTCTCGACGGCCTGCGGGAGGTCACGAATCGTCTCGGCGAAGGACTTCGGTTCGTCGACCGTTTTCTTCCGGCGGTACCAGTCGGGTAGTTCTGTATCGGTTCGTCCGTCGACGCCAGCGAACACGGTTCTGGATTCTGGGTCTTTCATTGCAGTCACCTCGAAATCGAATTCGTCGCTCGCGACGGCGCTCTCATCACGCGCCCTGCGCCCCTCTCACGGGCGCAAAAACAACCACTCTTAACCAACGCCCCGCCCACGAATCCAGTACTGTTGGTTAAACATCTGGACGGTCTCGACACCTGGCTTCGGCTCTTCAATTCACTCGTCGGCGTGGCGTCGACGGCGCACCTGTTCAGGATTCGGCACCCACGGATGTGCGTCCCAGCAGTGCAGGGCGTGCTCTTGTGCCGTGTCGAACAGCGCCTCACACGACCCACACTCGTAGGCGGTGTCGGACCACGGTTCCGTGACGAACATCGCCGTCACCGTCGATCTGACTGGATCTGGTGCGGCCGACCGCTGAACGTAATCATAGCCGATCACTGTCCGTCGACGAAGCGCCGACTGTGCCAGCCGTTCGGGCCGGTCTGCTGGGAGATACACCCAGCGGACGAACGCCTCTTCTGAGTCCTTCGCCGAGGGTTGAAGGATGAACCATCGGTTGTGCTCGTCGCGGAACAGATACCGCTCAGTGCCCCGGTTCTGGAGATAGAGCGGATCACCACGACCGGGAATCAGCCGAAGTCCCACTGACGGCGAGATCGGGGTGAGGAGTCGCTCTTCCAGTGAGAGCGAGCCGGACTCTCCGGATGATGTCTCGCTCTCGAAGTCATCAAGCGTCGCTTCGCCAGTCATGATTCGCCGGGATTCGTCTCGTCTGTGTCTTTCCCAGCTATTCGCTCGTGCCGGTCGTTGTATCGCTTGAGTTCTCGGCCGATGCACTCCAGCGCCGTGACAGCGCGTTCGATGAGCTGGTACGTTGCTCGCGAAAGTCGGAATTTCTCCATCAGTTGGCCTCCTCTGGCTCGACGAGGTCGTTACTCTCAGCGACGAGTGCCTGAACGGCAGAGACAGGGTCGTTCTCGACCGGAAGTGTTCGATGGTCAAGCGGGGCGGGATACGCCCGGTCCCCCTGCGCACAAAGTATGATCAACCACTCTTCGCTCCCTTTGGCGCGGACGACGTAGTGGTCGATATCTCGACGTTGGAAGACTGTCCGATCTGTCCGGCTCACCGCACTCCAATTCGCCGGCAGTGACGATGACGGCGCCCCACCATCTGGCGTGAGTGCTCGGTACTCTTCGAATTCGGCGAGTGCCGCCTCGATATCCTCCCCGGTGAGGTGCCAGCAGTCGGCCGGGCCATCACACACCAGCTGACTGACCACGTCGTTGCGGAACTGGATGTAGTGTTGCTGGGCGACAGTTTCGTTGTCGGTGTAATCGAGGAGGAGCACACAGGCGAGCTGTGCCGGTCCGCTTCCCGTATAGCCCCAGTCGAATTCCGCCGGGCTATGCCGCACGAGACCGAGACTTCGATTTGGGGAGAGGCGTTCGTGTGCGGTGAGGTTCAGGACCACTGGCGTTCCGTCGACACGCATTCCGACGTACTCAACGCAGTCTGCACTCGCCTGCCATCGCTCACTCGCATCCTGTACGACTGCTCGTGGGTCGGTAGTCGAATTCATCTCCATCGGTTGCATGCGGGCGTTCGGATTCCCCGCACCCTGCTGGGGGTCGAAAAACTACCACCGGCTATTAACCCCTCAGCGTCGCTTCAAAGTTAGAACTCAGACTATTATAGTTCAAACTATAACATTTCTACAGATAACTAATCAATAGGGACTGTTTATTCTTCGAATAGACAGCGAGCGGCTGCATCGTCGCCAGCGAGGGTCTGCTGATCCTCGTCCGTATCAGCGAAGAGTGTTGACTGATCTCCTTCGGTTGATTGCTCAACTGCGGGTCGATCGTCGACGCCGAACACACTGGCCTCGGGCCGATCAAGACGTGAATCCCGGTCGCGATGATCCACGTCAGCACCGAAGTCCTCGAGTGAGGTCTCGACGCTCGTTTCAGTTACTTCGAGTTGGCCATCGTCGCCGAATGCGGTCTGTCGTTGAATTTCGATCTCGGCTTGATCGCTCATCTCATTCGAGCCTCCACCCACCGAGGCTCCGACAGACATCCCCGAGTGCTGCGTCAATTGTCTTCTGCGCGAATTTCGCTGGCCCGATCTTTGAGCCGGCGAAGAATCGGGATCCGTTGCTGATTCGCATTCTCGTAGGCGACGCAGGCTCGCAGCGTCTCCATGTCATGAATCGTCGCGATACCAGCATTGATGAGACGGGTATTTGGCGGTTCGAGACGCTGTTTCGGTGTGAGAGCGTCTGATTCGACGGATAGATCTGACGAATCGCTCATTTTTGTTCGCCTCCGCTCTCTCAAGGCGGCAACAAACAGCGGCCAGGCCCCTCCCAGTCGAAGAAATCTCCTGTCAGAACTCCACGTCAGTTTGGCGGTAGTTCGCGTCAGTGTCGACGCTGTCGTACATACGGCCGAGCATGTCGAGCGCTGACTGGAAGTGCGCGTAGTGCTCGTTTGCGAACGCCACAGTTTCTTCGAGTGGGATGACAGGCCGTCCGTCGACCATCTCGGCCTCGATCTGTGGCCGCGGCTTGAGTACCACCTGTATCGAACCATCGAGGTCGGCAGCAGGCAGGCGTTCTTCCGCAGTCGGGATTTCGAACCGATCGAAGAACGCCGTCCAGGCATCGAGGTCAGACTCGTGGACGGCGATGAACAGCGGATAGTCCTCTGGGTCGCGAGCGACCTGGTAGCCACCGCGAGTCCAGACGTAGACCGCATCGATGCCAGTGTATGCATACTCCATCCCCGTGAACTGCGGGAGGACATAGGCTTCTGAGATTGACGGCGGCGAGATGTCCGCTGACGCTGTCAGGAACTCGAGACCGGCGTCTCGGAGCGTCTGATCGATGAGATGAAGCCCATCGTCGTACGCGACGTATCCCGCCTCCTCGAGGCTATTCACGACGCGACGGATCGTCTCCCGGTTCTCGTCGATCTTCCGCGCGACGCCTGAGATGGAATCGCCTGGATCAAGCGCGAGGATAACCTTGAGTTCCTTCTCACCGCACACTTCGTACATCCTGCGGCTACACAATTCTGTGCAATAGTCAAAAAAGTACTATTCGTGTGGGTCGGCTGGCTGGATCTGGCGAGTGTCCTCAGCGAGGTCGTGGATATACTCGCGGAGGGTTTCCATATCCTCGCGGGCGTCTTCGAGCGTCTTACCCTTCACTTTGGCCGTGATCTTGTCTTGATCGCGGGTGCCAGTACCGCGAGTGAGTTTGACGGTGAGTGAGACGCCGACATCGCTTCGCTCGACGTACTCGGTTGGCACCTGACGCTCACGGTTCTGTTGCGATTCTGAGTCCACACGAGGCTGCTGAGTGTGTTCTGACATTGATTGCGCTCTGTGATCGTTAGTTGACGGACGGTGCAACTGGGTCGTCGACTATCTCATGAAGGGTAGCATCTATCTCGCGTCCGGTGAGTCGCCAGCAGCCGTCGGGTCCTGTACACTCTAGCTGGCTCACTACTTCGGTCTTGAACGCCTTGTACTCCGAAAGCGCTACCTCCTCATCGTCGGTGTAATCGAGCAGGAGGGCGAGTGCGAGTTGGGCCGGCCCGCTGCCACCATATCCCCATTCGAAGCCCGAAGGACTGTGATTTGCCAGCTCGAGACTCCGCTCTGGCGTGAGCTGTTGTTGGTCTGATTGCTTCTCGACGATGGCGCGGCCTCGACGACGGTAACCGACGTAAATGACGTCGGGATCAGCCGTGGTCCGTGACTGTACGTGTGAGCGTGGGTCGCTGATTCCACTCATAGGTTGGTTCGCGGGAGGCTCGTTTGATCACCCCCGCACCCCTCTCGGGGGTTCATAAACAGGACGGCGAAGCGTTCGGCAACGTATTTGACAGTTGCAACGTACTGTCCAGGTATATCGGAATGGCTGTACTGGACGACCTCTCAGGGTTCGAGTTCGAGGACGTAATAGAGGATGTCTTCCGCAATCTCGGCTACGAGAACGTCCGTCAGGCCGACCGAACCGCCGACGAGGGTCGCGACGTTATTATGGAGGAGGTCGTCGACGGCACCCGGCGCGCGATCATCGTGGAGTGCAAGCACACGGGGACGGTCGGACGGCCGGTCGTCCAGAAGCTCCACTCAGCAATCGCGACCTTCGACTTCGACGGCCCCAAACGCGGGATGGTCGTCACGACCGGCCGGTTCACGAACCCGGCTCAGGAGTACGCCGACCGCCTCCAGCAGAACGACGACCCCCATCCAATCGAGCTGCTCGATGGCGAGGACCTCCGGGAGATCGCCGACGAGATCGGCCTCGACCTCTACAACGGTCGCATCGAGATTCTCTGCGACGAAACGCTACGTCCCTACGACCCGGCCGCCGACGTCGACGCGGCCGTCGAAGAGGCGTTCCGCGACGTCGAGAACATCGAGGCCGCCGACCTCCCAGACCCACACTCATCGGTGACGTTCCGGCCGGTGGTGGCGGTCACCGCGGACACGAACGTCGTCTTCGAGACGTCGGTGGGCGTCATCCACCGGATTAACGATCGGACGCGATTCGTTGCCCACGCCGAACGCGGGCAGCCGCAGGTCGTCGACGAGGACGTCGCGACGCTGGTCACCGAGAACCTCCACGCGACGGTCGATCTCGACGCCGAGCAGTTCGGAGAGGTGTTCGACGACGTCGAGGAGCGGCGGTTCGGCCAGACTCAGACGGAGTACAAGGAGTGGGCCGTCGAGCGCCTCCAGCAGCACCACACGAAAACGGTCACCTACACCGGCGACAACAACGTCACCTACAACAAGACCTGCGAGCCGAACCGCTCGGACATCTCCGTCCAGTCGATCGAGCCGGTGTACCTTCCCGAGGTTCGGCACACCACCGACCACCAGAAGTACACCTATCCCTATGAGTACTACGCGGCGGGCCCCTCACGAATGACCGCCGAGGACGGCATCCATCGGTGCGTCCACTGTGACACGAGCGGCATCGACGAAACGTACACGTACTGTCCGAACTGCGGGGCGATCGCCTGCACCAGCCACACGAAAACGGAGCGGCTGGAAGGTGAGTCGATCTGTACGGGCTGTGCGGTGACGGAACGGTTCGCGCTGAAGACGAAGTACTTCTACGACGAGGAGAATCTCGAGGCGTTCCGCGAGGAGTACGCCGAAATGCCGCTTCACGAAAAGGCGATGGAGAACAAGTGGCTGGCCGGGGGGAGCGTGGTCGCGACGCTGCTGCTCATCGTCGGACTACTCGTCATCGGCGGCATCATCTAAGCGGCCTCGGTGTTCACGCCGGCTCAGCGACCAGCTCTTCGAGCGCGTGCTCAAGCGGGCCGTGGAACTGCCAGCTAGCCCGCTCGAAGGCTTCCTCGGTCGGCCCATCCCAGCGCGGGAATGCGGAATGACCGCTCACTTTGACTGTCCACTCGGTCGGCTCGTCGAACGGGTTCTCCGTCGGGAGTTCGACGACGTAGAGGTACTCCTCGTCGCCGTGGATGCCGTCGGCCGGATTCTCGACGCCGTGGCCCAGCAGGAACAGCGGCTGGTCCAGGTGCTCCATATTGGACGGCTCGAGGAGATCCGCTGGCTGAGCCGCGTCGATCGTTCGCTCTGGGTCGCCATCCAGGTAGAGGTCGACCGTCGAGAGCTTGTCGAGGAACACGAAGGTCGCCGCCGTGTAGCCCGGTCCCCGCTCTGCGCGGGTCGCATCGAGAAGCTCTTTCAGTTGTGCGAGATCCCGGAGGACGCTCCCGGGATACCCGTCCGAATGCCGGTACACCTGCGCGACGCGGTCGGCGCTGCCATCTGTCTCACCGGTCTGTTCGACTCGTTGGACGAATCGGAGTTGGCTCCGTGTCGACATCGGTACTCGCCGGCGCGTGTGCGCCGGCACCCATCGCCGGCGCTGAAACAACACCACACAGTCGTAGCGGGATTGCAATCCGCTACGCGAGATGTGACACCTCGTCTGGTTCCTCCACGTCGTCGAATTCACCACGCTCGACCGGCTCCCAATCCTCCCCAGGTGCTGGACTCCACCAGTCGATCTCATAGGCACCCGGTGCACCGAGGATTTTTGCCCGTGCCGAGCCGTCAGGCAGGTCGCGGCGGAGCTTCTCGTCGACGTGAAGGTTCCACGTTGAGTCGGTGTCGAAGCACGCGAGCACAGCCTCCTCGTAGCCACGGTCTTCTCGAGACTCTTGGAGGACGACCTGCGTGTTACAGTTCTTGCAGAACACTCCCTCGAAGGGAATGTGGGTGAACACTTCCTGCCCGCAGACGGGACACCAGAGGAACTCGAACAGTGCCTCGCTGTGTCGGTCGAGTACTTCGAGACTCATTGTTGGACCGACCCGGTTCGACCGGGTCACTCTCTCCGCCCCGGCCGAAAAACACCCTGCGTGTGTACGTCCTCAGCGTTCAGGGCCGTAGACGATGCGCGAGGGGGCTTCGTACCCACAGTCCGGACAGTCGTACCAGCGCTGTACCGTCGCTCCATCAGCTGTCTTCTCACCGACGAGGACGTCGTCGTTTGGACACTCCGGACAGTTCAGTTCGGGCGCTGGCCGCTCCCGAAGCGCATCCCGGAACGTTGTCGCCTCCTTCGTCTCGAAGCCTCGCGACCAGATCGGGTAGCCGTCGACGAGGATCGCTCCGCGCCACTTGTACCGGTATGAATCCGGCGCCCGGTGTAGAACAGCTCGCGCTCCAGTCTCGGTGTTTCGATACGCGAGTGTTGGTGAGCGACTCTCTCGTGACCAGTTGGTGATTCGTGGCATCGTTGGTCAGAAATGAACGTCTGCGGGGACGATCCAGAGCGTCTGGCTGTCCTCGTCTTCCTCGAGGACTCGGTCGAGCTGGCCTCGATGCCGAATCCCCTGGGCGTGCTGGTCGTACATCGGGATTGAGGGCCCTTCGTACGCGCCGACCTGGTGGAACGCGTGGCGGGCGAGGTCCTCGTCGCGCATGATCGCCTCGTCGCTGAGCTCGTCGAGCGCCTCCTTCACGCGGTCGAGATTCCGCTGAAACTCCTCTTTCGTGGCCTTCCAAGCCCGGTCGAGCAGTTCACCGCCCTCCTCTGAGTTGATGGGGGCCGCCGTCGGCAGGTCACCCCAGCGGGCCTTCCCGGCGACCGTCGTGTCGTCTTCATCGAACGTGACGTAGTAATCAAACACGGCGCAGCCGTGGGGATTCGCGCCGACGAGACGGTCGAAGACTGCTTTCCCCTCGACCAGGGCGTCGTGCTGTGTCGGTGCTTCCACCAGCGCGTAGATGACCATATGCATCTGGTTCACCTCGGAGTGCCGACTCACCGGGCGCCGCTCGGCGCTGTCTGCTCGGTGCGCCGGCACCCATCGCCGGCGCTCGAAAAACCTCGCTTCGGGAGACCGCGTTCAGGAATCGGCAGTCTGCTCGACGGTGATCGTCAGGTCGCCCGACTCGTAGTCGGCCTCGAAGTCGGTGCTGAACGCGTCGGAGTCGTAGGCGGCGTGGTAGGCACGGTGCAGTTCGAGCGACCCGGTCGCCTTGAAGTGGAAGAACGCGGCCGCCGTGTAGGGTTGGCTCTGGGTTTCGATCTGCGTCTCGACAGAGGCCGGGAGCGCGATTTGTGGTGTGTCCGTATCGATACTCGTAGCGAACGCCTTCGCTTCCTCGACGGTCGCCTGCGAATGTGCGGGTGTCTCGCCGGTGAGCACGTTTACCGGCGTCTCGGTATCGTCAGTGAACAGGACATCGTGGAAGGTGCGCGTCCCGAGGACTGCGTCGGGACTTAACTCGCAATCGTGGAGTGGATCGTCGTCTGGATTCTCGGGCATCAAATCAGAGCCTGCGGTGGGGCTCAGTCTCTACTGCCCCAGACAAACTGCAAATTGTCTCGATAGAGCGCAGGAAAGTCGCGAAAGAGGAGCGTCCTGCCCGCACTTCCCGCCGCAGAGTCAGGTGTCGGAGAACCGATCGGGCTCGATTCGCGACAACCGCATCGCGTTCCCGGTGACACCGAGGCTCATCCCCATATCACCGACAACGACCGCCAACGCAACGCTGACCAGCCCCAGTGGCACGCCCAGCGCGAGCAGGAACTTCACGCCGAGACTCGCCCAGATGTTCTGCCGGATCACCCCGTTGGCCGTATGCGACAGGTCGTACAGGTACGGGAGTTTCCCGACGTCGTCGCCCATCAACGCAATATCGGCCGTCTCGAGAGCGGTGTCGGTGCCGGCCGCGCCCATCGCGATGCCGACCTCCGCGGTGGCGAGCGCGGGCGCGTCGTTGATGCCGTCACCGACCATCGCGACATCACCGTACTCTGCCTGTAACTCCTCGACAGCGTCGACCTTCTCGTCGGGCAGGAGTTCTGCGCGATACTCGTCGACCCCGACCTGCTCGGCGATTGCGCGGGCGGTGCCCTCGTTGTCGCCGGTGAGCATCACCACGCGCTCGACGCCCAGCTCGTGCAGGCGTTCGACGGCCCGCTTCGAGGCCGGGCGAACCTCGTCGGCGATGGCGATCGCACCCAGCAGTTTCGACTCCGTCCCGACGATAACGACAGTCTTGCCCTCCCGCTCCAGCGCGGAGAGGGCATCCTCGGCGAACGCCCCGTTCTCGCCCTCGGTCGCCTCTTCCGTCATAACGCCGCCGTCCGTCTCGCGGCGTGCCCGAGCGAGGTCGAAGCCCAGTTCCTCGAAGAGCGCGGGCTTGCCCGCATAGTACGTCTCGCCGCCGATCTCGCCGCGGATGCCCTTCCCAGTGAGGCTCTCGAAACCCGTCGGGTCGGGCAGGTTGCCCACGCCCGCCTCCTCAGCACGGGCGAGAATCGCCGTAGCAATGGGATGCTCACTGCGCTGCTCCAGCCCAGCGGCGCGACGGAGCAGATCGTCCTCCGTAGTGTCACCCACCGGAACGACGTCGGTGACGGCGAGTTCGCCCTTGGTGAGCGTCCCGGTCTTGTCGACGGCGACGGCGTCGACCTCGCCCATCGCTTCCAGGTAATTTCCGCCCTTGATCAGGACGCCGTTCTTCGCGGCGCTCGTGATGCCCGACACCACCGAGACGGGTGTGGAGATGACGAACGCACACGGGCAGGCGATCACCAGCAGCGTGAGCCCACGGATGAACCACGTCTGCCAGTCGCCCGCGAAGGTGAACCCGTAACCGGCTAGGTCCACCGCCACCGGATCAGCGATAACCAGCGGCGGGATAGCGGCGGTCAGGATTGCCAGCACGACGACGAGGGGTGTGTAGTAGCCGGAGAAGCTGTCGACGAACTGCTCAGACTCGGTCTTCTTCGCCTGTGCGCCCTGTACCATTTCGATAATACGCGAGAGCGTCGAATCGCCAGCGGTCGAGGTGACCTCTACCTCGAGGTACCCCTCTTCGTTGATCGCGCCGGCGTACACCTCGTCGCCGGTGGTCTTGTCGACGGGGACGCTCTCGCCCGTGATCGGCGACTGGTCGACTGCACTCTCGCCTTCGATGACCGTCCCGTCGAGCGGAATCTTGTCGCCAGGGCGGACGACGACGGTCTCGCCAACGTCGACCTCCTCGACGGAAACGGTCACTTCCTCACCATCGCGACGGACGGTCGCCTCGTCGGGCGAGAGTTCCATCAGCTCGCGCAGAGAATCCCGTGCCCTGTCCATCGCATAGTCCTCGAGCAGTTCGGCGATGCTGAACAGGACGGCCAGCGTCGCGGCCTCGACGAAGTAGCCGATGCCGGTTGCGGCGATGATCGCTGTCCCCATCAGGAGGTCGATGTCGAGGCTTCGGTTCTTCGCGGAGTAGTACCCGCTGCGGACGACCGGGATGCCACTGGCCGCGACGGCACCGAGGAACAGGACATCTGCGATGTGTAGCGGGTAGTCGAGGATGCTCGCTATCGCGACGTTCTGGCCGGTGAGAAGGAACTCGAAGACTAGACCAAGGATGACGAACGCTGCGCCGAGCCACGTCTTCTTCGCGCGAGAACTCGTCCAGACCTCCGAAGGTGGCGCGATATCGACGCCGTCGGCAGACTCGTCGGTTTCGTCGTCTGCTCCGCCGATCACGTCATAGCCGGCGGCTTCGATCGCCGCGACGACGTCGGCTTTGGTAGTCCGGTCCGGATCGTACTTGATGGTAGCTGTCCCGGTGGTCGGCTGGAGCGTGGCCTCAACGACGCCGTCGACGCGCTGGAGGCTCTTGTCGACTTTTTGCGCACACGACGGACAGTCCATCTCGGGGACCGTGAGACGGGCAGTCAACTCCCGCTGCCCGCCGCCGTTCGGTGGTCCCGCTGTATCCACATCGGAATTCTCTGTCATCACCTCACGGTAGGAGCGGGAGTTCGATATGTCTTTGTTGGAATATTCCAACCGCGGTGTCAGTGCGATGCCAGCCGTTCTTCCGCTACCCGCTCGCCGGCGACGTGTTGCTTCGCCAAATGTTCTTCCGCCCGACGGAGCCGGTAGGTAAGTGTTGACCGAGGCACGTCGAGATGCTCGGCCAACTCGCCGACATCGACCTCGCGGGGCGACTCGTAGTAGCCGTGTTCGACGGCGGCTTGGAGGGCGGCTTCCTGCGCCGGGGGTAATCCGCTCGGTGTTTCGTCGCTTCCTCCAGCTGCTGTCGTCGTGTCCGCGGTGCGGAGCATCTCCATCTGAGCGCATTCTTCGACGGCAACCTCGAGGGAGTCGAAGAATGCCGCCACGTCGCCGTCGCCCGAGTGGATGAGTCGCCACGTGTAGTGGCGGCCCTCATGACGGGTCTCGAACAGCACGCCGTCCCCGAGATGGTCGCGGGCGATGTGGGGAACCGAGGCGCAGGTGGGGGTTCGCTCCCAGTCGGAGTAGAGGACGAGCGTGTCGTCCGTGCGGTCAAGGACGCGGGTGGTCTGGGTGGCGCCGCAGTCCTCGGTGGCGAGACAGTCGGCGTAGTAGTCGCTGTTTCGAAACGCGTCCTCGATGGCGTCGAGTGCGTCCGGAGTGCCGGTGGCATGGTCGACTCGCCAAAGTTGGTCGGCAGTCGCGTGCAACGAAAGCGAGCGGACACGGGCGTCGGGGTAGTCGGCAAGGGCATCCGCCACCCTATTGCACCCCGGCTCGTATTCGAGGGCGAAGACGAGTTCGCGCATACCCCGTCTACGGCCTCCTCCGACATAACCAATGGCACGGGACTACGTCTACTGGTGAGCATCAGATCACGTCGTTCGGGTCGTGGACCTCCTGCATTCGCTGCGCTTCGGCCGCGTATTGGTCCTGGAGATCGGGGTCATCAACCGTGCCGAGATTGCCGGGCCCCGCATCGACTGCCGCTGTCGTATCTCGAATATCGGTGAAGGACGTGAGTGCCCGCTCTTTCCGATAATACTGTTTGCCGTCGGGTGTCGCGTAGGTGAGGATGATTAGGTTCTGTTCATCATCGGAGTAGGTACGTTCGACGAGCCATACTCGCACCTCGTCATCAGCCCGATCTGACATATCCAGACGTTCGTGGGGACTCAGAAAGGGATTGGCGTTATAATCGGTCGACTGACGCAGTTTTCGACGGTGATTCACCACCAGGGATGCGCAGTTCCTGGCGCTCGCCGACCCACTCGCCGAGCTTCTGTGTGAGGTACTGGCGAGCGGTCGACTGGGTGAACACACCCTTGTCGACCATATCGCCGACGACGTCCTTCAGTGCCTGGAACTGTCCCTTCAGGTGCCCGTCGCCGACCGGCTCGCCGTCGTGCCATCGGACGGTCGCGAGCGCGCCGTTCCCGACCGTCTCACCGTGGTCGAATGTCTCCGAGTCATACTGCAGGCCGAACCACAGCGTCCGGTAGGCAGTCACCTCGAAGGTCGGTGACACCACGTAGAACGCCTCGTGATGGAGGTAGTCGAGATGGTCGGTGATGATCTCCTCGAGCGTGAGCCCGGTGGCGCGGGGCTTCGGCTCGACGACCGTCGACGGGCGATCTTCACCGGCGAGGTAGCCGTCGACGGCATCTACCTCGAGGCCATCGGCCAGTTCCGCCAGCAGCTGTTTCGCCCACTTTGAGTCGGTGTCGTCGCCACCGAACGGTGTTTCGGCCGAGATTCGGTGCTTGAGCTTGAGATTTGCTGCACCCCAATGAGAGTAGTGGAGCGTGTACTGTCCGTCAGTTCGTTCGTACGCAACGAGTGCGCGGTGGCCCATTGAACAATCACCTCGCAGGACGACCCACGACTGGATCGCCCCGCACCCCTCCCGGGGGACGAACAACGCTACTCGTCGATCGGTTCGGGGGAACTGAGGTCCGCGTACAGGACCTCACCGTCGCGGACGACGTACCGTTTCGCCAGCACGGGAAATCGGCACTTGGTAAATCCGGCTGTCTGAATGTCGAATTCTTCGTCCGGTTCGAGATATTCTGCGAGCGACCGGAGGAACTCGTGGGTGACGATGCCACCGTCGTAGTCAGGAAGCCCGTTCTCACGAGCCTCGTACACGTCGAAGCTGTCGTAGCCCCAGATGATCAGTTCGCCGTCGTCGTCCACCTCCCAGTTGAGCGTCCCGAAGCAGTGGTTCTCACAGAGCTCGCGGACTGCCTGTGGATCCGATACGAGCGCGCCGGTCGATGTCGTTGCGGCTTGGAGTGTTGCCATGGATTGTTCTCGGGAGCTGTCTCGCGCCCCCGCACCCCTTCAGGGGGCGAGCAACTGCTCACGCTGTGACGGCCACATGACGTTGCGCTGCCGACGCGTCGAGCTGTCAGGATTCTCTGTTGACGTCACCGTCCCTCGTCGTATTCGGTTGGGTGAGAAAATCTACCTGCTCGAGGAGCGTCGTCGCGGTGCTAATTCGCTCTTGATCAGCGGGCTCCAATTGGTCGCTGTCGATACTGGTGAGGCTACTGAGCGCGCGGTGGAGTCGATAGCCGGGGGTGTCTCGTGGGTCCATGTGTGCGCCTCCGCCAATTTACGGCGCGAAAAAACACCGGCGGGCAGTCAGCGGGGCGGTTCGGGAGTGATCACGAACTGACCTCCAGTTAACCAACAGAACGAATCGATATCAGGATCCGTTGGTTAAACTGACGCCGTCTCTACTGACTGGCTTCGGGTTCGGGCCCATAGCGGGGTGTCCCGCATCGCTGACACTCCCACATGGGCTGCCCGGTCCACTCGTCATCGTGGACGGTCTCGAATTCGCGAAATCGATGCTTAGTCTCCCGACCACACTCCCGACACTCGAGGTGAGTTCTGTTTGGACGCTCACGTAGTGGCTGTTCGGTATCGGTCTTGTCAACGGATTCCTGGAGCGCAATCGCTGGCACCAGCCAGAGGTCGTCGTCTGCGTCCTCACGTAGGCTTGCAAGACGAGCTTCGGTGCGAACCTCGCTCCCGGTTTCGTCGTAGAGAAACGTCGCGTGCTCGCCGTCGTGACGGGACTGCGTCGTCTCTGTCCACGCCGTCCGCTCACGAGCAGCCGCGAGCAGCTGATTACCACATTCAGACGTGACCCGTGTCGCCGAGGGGAGCGAGGGCCACTGATCAACAAGCTGTGGGGCCGGTTCCTCGTCGAGATCGTAGATTAGCTTGCAGTCATCGACTACTGGGTCATCATCTCCCTTCGCGAGGAGGGTGGCCGCAGCAGATCCCCTCCCGACGGCGCAGTAGAACGTCGACGCCTCTACGAGCAGCTGGATGACGTGGAGGAGAGTCCGTTCGGCATTCGATGTGTCCTGGTCGTCGGCTCCTTCGAGATGGTTCGTGAGACAGAACCGGCACTTCGACTGGCCAGCGGGGATCGACGCTCCACAGGAAGCGCACTCGGTCTCGTCTGCTGTCGGGCCGTCTGGATAGTCCGTATCGACGCCACCAGAGCGTTGCCGCCGGGGCTCGCCACTACTACTGGCGAGTTGGTCGTCGGGAACTTGGGTCGCTTCACCGAGCGGTCGGAGGGCTTCGTAGTCGGCGTACTGGTCGGTCATAGAGTGATCTGGCCGTATCATGCTTCGTCTTCGGATTTAAACAATGGCTCTCACATCAATCAGCCTACAGACATACAACCGAAATCAGCAGTGTGGGCGTTAGACAGCCAGTTCGTCCAGCGCGTCGCGGTGGGTCCGCACGGTGACTACCGAGACGTTCGCAACGTCAGCGACGTCCGATTGGGTGAGCCACCTCCCGTCTTCGCGTCCGGCCTTGTACAGACAGGCTGCGGCGAATCCGGATGGCCGAACCCCCGTGATTGCTCCGGTCGATTCGGATGCTTCCGCCAACTGCCGAGCCCGCTGCCGGATCTGATCGGAGACGTCGAGCTCCGAGGCCAACCGCGGAACGAACGCACTCGGCGTCACGGGTTGGGCTGGCAGGCCAAGTTCCGTATTCAGCGTCGTGTATGCGTTCGTCACCCGCGATTGCTCGACGCGCGCCGACTCGGTGATGTCGTCGAGCGTTCGCGGCCGCCCATTACACCGACACGCGCCGTAGACACTCGCGGCGGCCATCGCCTCGATCGACCGGCCCTGCAGGAGGTCCTCGTTCTGAGCGCTGCGGAATAGCTGGCAGGCCTGGTCACGGATCGTCTCGGATAGTTCGAGCGCACTACTGATCCGGCGGACTTCACTAAGCCCGTGTGCAAGGTTGCGTTCGGCTTTCGACTGAAACCTTCCACGGGTCTGTTCACGCCGCATCCGAGCGAGCCGCCGTCGCTTCTGTCCTGAGAGTTCGTTCCCGTTCGCATCGGTCCCGCGGCCGATCTCCGTCGACAACCCTCGATCGTGTCGTGCCGCCGTCAACGGAGCGCCCGTGCGCTCCCGTTCGTCTTCGTCGAACCCTCGCCACTCCGGCCCGTGATCGATACGCTGTTCGTCGATGACCAGGCCACAGTCCTCGCAAATGGTTTCAATCGCATTGGTGGTGACCCGGCCGTCGCACTCGGGACACTGGTTCGCACTCGATTCCGTCTGGACGTCTTCGTCGAACGCCGTCTCGTAGATGTCTCTGGTTGCCATGAATACACACGAGGGGATACACGCAAATCGCGCCTCTCGGAATGCCCCTCACCCATCAGGGGGGCAAATACACACCACGGAGGACGGCGCTGACACCGATGGACTGCGGTGGCGAAAGCCCGGCCGCGCAACGGCGCGTAGCGCCGTGAGCAGCCCGGACCGTGGAGGTGGTGGGAGGTGGCGGTGACCGCTACACACCAGCAAAAAAGGGGCGCGTCGCCCCGGCTATTCCCACCAGCGGCCGCGATCTGGGAATTCGATCCTCGACCAGCCCGTGATCGCGAGACTGCACCGGCCCTGATACCAGTTCTTCTTGACCGCTCTGAATCTGACCGTTTGCCCCTCTCGAACCACCGTTTTCCCGCTCTTCTCCCAGATCGTGAATTTCGTTCGCCCGCTCTCGTCCTCGATGAGCCCGACTTGTTGAATCGAGTTGTCACTTGGAGTCCAGAGCTCGGTGATTTCACCCTGGACCGTCACCTCCCCGACTGGGACGTCCGGCACATCCGCGATGGGCACGATTGCACCGGGGACCGCCTTCAGTTCCTCCAACGTCTCCAGCACCGCCTTCGTCACGTCCTGGCCGCGCTGCACCTTCTCGGCCAACTGCTTCGCGACGACCGCTCTCGACCAGCCGCCCTGCACTTCGTCGCTGATCCGCATCGCCTGCTTGTTCACCGCCGCGAGTTCCTCCTGCGTCAGCTTTTCTCGGGGATCCGTGCGCTCCACCGGTTCGGGCTCGTCTCGGCCACACTGCTCTACGACGACCTCCCGCGTCCGCTTCGCGCGTCCCTCCTGCTCACTGAGTTCCGCCTGGGCACTGATGTGCTCCAACTCGGCCTCCCGTGCCTCGATGCGTTCCTCCTGTTCGAGAGTCTTCCCGAACATGTGATCCGGGCCTTCCTTGACCCGCGCATCTGGGTGGTTGGAATCGACTTTCGCCTGCACTTCCATGTCGACCGTCGCCCGGAACTCCGGGGTCTCGTCGACGACTTCGAACCCATCCTCGTCGACCTCAACTTCATCGTGTTTCTCGAAAGCCTGTTCATCGACCGAAACTACTTCACTGGAGACGTTCTTACTTGACATTGGAACTCACTGGTTCCTGAAGGCGCTCACGCGCCCGACACCGCGATGCTACAACATCGCGGATTTCCTCGACGACAACAACCGACAGAACCATCTGCGCGCTCTCGCTCGCGCCTTCGCGAGCGCCCTGTGGGCGCGAGCGAGAGCGCGCCCGAGGCGGACGATCATCCAGCACCGCGCGCCGACCCGCCCGGAGCGAGCGGCCAGCGGGATATGCCCGCTCGTGTCCGGCCCGATGTGCGGGTCCGTGTCCAGGGCGACTGTCGCCGAGAACGCGCGCCGCGGTGTGGCGCGCGACAGCGCAGGCGGCACAAAGCGCTGGAACGCGAAAGCCCGCAAGGGGCGCAACCGACGGGGATACCCGCTGGCGCCGAGGGCACATCCATTTTAGCCCGGAACGGGCGCGGGCGGTGCGGAGAGCGCCCGCACGCCCGGAATGGTCGGTCGCGAGCGACGCGGAGGGCGGAACGCGGCGAGCGGGGCGGGCCATAACGGACACACCAGTCTAGCCGGCCGCGACACTCGGCGATCCAGCTACTCTCCTGGTGGACTCAGAAAGGGCGAGGCCGCCTCGGCCGTCCCCCGACCCCGCAAGCACCGCAGGCACGAGGCGCGCAGCGGTGGTCGCGGGATGCCGAGCGGCCGAGGGCTTTCAGAAGTCGTCTCTGTGGACGAATCCGAGCGCGTTACTAGTTCGGTGAGCCGACCGGCTCGTCGAGAGGGATGTCGACGCCGTCCTTCGTGACGACGACCTCAACCCCCTCGACAGTGAATCGAACCTCGACATCGCCGGAGGACGATGCGAGAAGTCGTTCGAGTGCCTCGATGTCGACGACATCGTGGAGCTGATACGAATCGCTCGGCAGGCCGTGGACTTCCAGGGTTTCGACGATTTCGATAAGGAGATTCGAACACCGGTCCGTATCACTCGGGGATGATGAATCCATCCTGATCTCAGCCAATCAAAGGACGAACAGCAGTTAAAAGCGATGGTTCGATAGCTGGTGAGGTCGCGTCCGACGAACGAAGGCTCTATCCTCGCACTACTCCGCCGAGTTGACTCGGTAGTGGGCAACTTGCCCGTTACAGAGACGTTTCTGAAAATCTGTGCGACAAAAGCGTGACAACTGATTTCAGACTCGCATCCGTTATACAAATATGGTTCAAGTAGGGGACACAGCGCCAGACTTCACACTGACAGGAACCCAAGGTGACGAAGTTCGGGAGTTCTCGCTGTCTGAGTTCGCTGCTGGACGACCTGCTATGCTGGTGTTTTACGTCTACGATTTCAGTCCCGTGTGTGCTGACCAGCTGTGCGAGCTGAACGATATGGAGATGTTAACGTTCAACGACGAGATCGCAGTGCTCGGTATCTCGCCCGACGGCCCATACAGTCACCAACAGTTCATCAACCAAAACAACCTCTCGTATCCGCTCTTGACGGATGAGGAAAAGCAGGTGTATGACCAGTACGGAATGCTCGAGGAGACGATTGAGGGCAAACGAAACCAGAAACGAGGGATCGTCCTACTTGACGGCGACCGCACTGTGCGCTACCGGTGGGTTGCCGAAGATAACTGGGCGTCGTGGAATATGGAGCCGCTCAACGAAGCGTATGAGGTCAGCCAAGAGCTCGGAACCGCTGACGAGTAGTCTCAGCACAGTCAAGACGATATTCTACAGCTGTCTCACGAGCGTCACTCCGGAGCTTAGCTACCTGATAGCCGAACAGTCGCAAGCGACCCGGAAGACGTAGCAGGGATCGTGGGATGTCGGGAGGGACCTGGCGTTCAGATCGTCTCCTCACGCTCCTGATGCCGAGCTGAATCAAACGTCTGAGATCTCGAAGCGAGCGCCACCATCGCGACCGGTGGTGACGTCGATCTCCCAGCCGTGGGCTTCGACGATTCGTTTGACGATCGCGAGCCCGAACCCGGTACCCTCTTGATGGGTCGTGTATCCGCTCTCGAAGATATCGTCTCGTTCGTCCTCCGGGATACCGGGGCCTGTATCCTCGATGTAGAAGCCGCCGTCGAGGGAGCCGACGCGAATTGTGACCCCGCCGCCGCCGTGTTCGATGGCGTTCCGGTACAGGTTCTCGAACACCTGGATGAGCCGACTGTGGTCAGCGTCGATCCGGACGCTCGATTCGATCTCGAGGGCAGCGGATTCCGTTGCGACGTTGTTCCAGGCTTGATTAGCGATCGCACGAAGCTCAACCGGTTCCGTCTCACCGACGGCATCGCCTTCGCGAGCGAGTGTCAACATATCCTTGATGAGCCGTTCCATCCGATCGAGCGCGCTGTCGATGGCGTCGACGTGGTCTATCTCGCCGGTCATCTGTATGAGCTCCAGGCGACCCTGGGCGACGTTCAGGGGATTTCGGAGGTCGTGCGAGAGGATGCTGGCGAACTCTTCGAGTCGGTCGCGTTCGCGTCGGATAGTCGACTCGGCCTCGATTCGCTGGAGGGCCGTCGTGACGTGCGTTGCGAGCATCTCGGCGACCTCTTCATCGCGGTCGGTGAATGCTGCTGGCTCTGGCGCAAACGCCTGCACCACCCCATACTCCCCGAGAGGAATGCTCAACAGCGACCGTGGTTCCGTTGGGTCCGCGTCCGGCAGTGATCCCCCGTCCTGGAGCGAGGATCGCGCTGCCGAGCGCGTATCCGTTAGATCCTCCAGTCGGAGCACCTCGCCTGACTGGTAGCTCTGCCCCGCGTAGCCGAGGGTTGCAGACACCGGCTCACACTCCTCGAGGGATTCGTGGTCCGAACTGGCGGCCGGCACGAGCTGGTCCCCGTCCGCGATCGCCACGCGGGCGACAGCGGCCGGAAAGACGTCAACAGCCCCGTCGGCAGTGCGTTGGTACACCTGTTCTTTGGATGCTGCCCTGGTGATCTCGGTCGCGACCTCGTGCAGCTGCGTGACTTTCGACGTGTGGTCACGAAGCTGCTCCTCGGCTGCTTTTCGGTCGGAAATGTCCTGAATAACGCCCGTAAAGAGGTGGTCGTCGCCTACGACGTATTCGCCAAAACTGACTTCGACAGGGAATTCCTCGCCGTCGGCGCGCAACCCGGCCAATTCGAGGCCATCCAAGTCGACAGTTCGCCTATCGTTAGAGAGGTACTGAGACAGCCCCTCGAGATGCGCCTCACGGAAGCGGGCCGGCATCAGCTTCGTCAGCGGTTCGCCGACGAGGTCCGTCGTGGGATAGCCGAAGAGGGCTTCGGTCGCGTCGTTCGCGTAGCGAATCGTACTCGTCTCGTCGATCGAGATGACCGCGAACGACGAGTTCTCCGTGAGTGCCCGGAAGCGATTTTCTGAGAGTTCAAGTTGATGCTCCCGCGTTTGGAGTCCTGTGGCATAGTAGCCGAGAAGCACACCGGCAGCCATGAAGATGCCAGCGCCATTGAGATTCAACACGACCGGTTCCCCGGATGGAACCTGTTCGAGCGAGATGATGAAGACGAACCAGAGATTGACAGCCACGCCGACGAGGCCACCACCCAGCGTCCACTTCGAAAGTTGTCTGACACGGGCTACTGGTGACGTTCTAGCGAGCCATATCCCGCCGACGATGAGTCCGATGCCGACGGCGAACGGGGCCGCGACCTCGATGAAGTCGATAAGTGGCTCGTCGGTGTCTGTCGCGGCTCGGGCGAGCGTGACCAGGAGAAGCACCACTCCAAGGATGGTGACCGACCATTGACTCACCGCCCGAGACCAATCCCTCATCTGAAAGATATAGTAGATTCTAGCTTCATAATTTGCCTGATTGGGGAACGGACGTAATTCCACGCCTCACATCAGCTACAACGGGAATTGGAACGTTCGGAAGTCGATATTCCACGAATAGCATGCTATTGGGCCTCCGAATGTCCGCCTTGGGGATCGACGATTTCGACAGCATCACCTGTAACGGCGAGCTGAATCCCCTCGACAGTGACACGAACCTCGACTGCTCCACTGGATCCCGCTACCAGCTGCTCGAATGCTTCGACGTCGAGATAGTCGTGTAACTGGTACTGGTCGCGGTCCACTCCACATGATTCCAACGTCTCGATAATCTCTACAGTGAGGGTTTGTGGTGAGGACTGATCCATTTCAATACTCGTGGAGTAGGGTGGGTAGCCGTTAAAACGTTGGGAGTCAACCATAGAAGCTTATCGCTCCGCTACTTGACTTAGCGCGTTCGGGATAGCGTCGGCGCAACCACAAGCGATTATGCGCTTTGACGCCGACTGGATGTCTCGCGCCGATGACCGCATTCTGGAGCATCTCTCTGACGACGGCCCCGACACCCCGAAGGAAATGGCGGACAGCGATCGCGTCCGCTTCTCTCGCCAGCACATCAACGCCCGGTGCAAGACGCTGGTCGAATACGGCCTCCTCGTCCACCTCGGAAACGGCGTCTACGACATCACGCGAACGGGAGAGCAGTATCTCGCCGGCGAATTTGACGCTCGTGACCTCGAAGCTGACTGAATCTACCCTTCCAGAAGCGTGACTAACTGGGCGACGTACGGGCTATTGTCCCAGCTCCGGTGGGGGCTGATCACGCTCAGTAGCGTTCGCGCCTCCTCGTGGGTCATGTGGCCGTTCCGGGCGTAGTCGCAGATAAGCCGCGGTGTCGGGACGATTCGTGGGCCCTGGAGCACCGCGTGGATGAGCGGGAAGTTCGTGCCGCCAAATTCGTCGGTGAGAAAGCCGTCGCCGTCGAGCGCGTTCGCGAGGACGATGCCATCAGTTTCGCCGTCGTCGAGGCCGAACGTCGGTCGCGCATCCGGGGTGTCGTCGCGCGCATACGGATCTTCGACCGTATAGTGGCCACGGGCCGCGAGGACGTTACTCGCCGCAGCGGCGTGGATATCCTGATACTGCGTGATATCGCGGAGTTCTGCGATCACTTCCGGAGGGACGACCACGTCACAGGAGGTGAGCAGGTACTGGAACGGGTCCGGAACATCGGTACCGATGGCTGCATCCGCACGGGGCACCGCGAGACTAACGAGCGCACTCGTATCGGCGACGACTGTTCGCAGCCGTGGACCGCTCATCGATCGTCGTCGACCGCGGTGTCGACCGTCGTCACATCCCCATCGTAGACGTCGACGTCGTCGGGCGCAGCAAGATCGAGAGGTTCGTCCTCGAGATCCGCTTTGAGGAGACAGAGTCGCTGGGCGGTCTCGGCGCCGACCAGTTGCTTGACCGTCTCGAACTCGAGCTGGTCGTCGTAGTATTTCGTCGCGACCAGCTCTTGGAACGTCTCGCTGTCGGCCGTGTCTTCGATGTACTCGCGGATGGCCTCCACGAGGAGATCTGTCCGGTCCTTGTCGAAGAGGTCGGCGATGGCATCCAGCCGGTCGACGAGGTACTCCGGCGACTGGAAGTGAACCCGCCGGGGATCGTCACTTGCGCTCATTCTATGTGCAAGTTCTGCACATAGACGCATAACCGTTTCGGCGTTTGCGCAGAGCTTGCACATCAGTGCTCGGGAGACGGGACTCGCTCACGTCGGTTTCAGCCGTCGTCCTGTGCGTTCAGTTCGTTGAGGAACTGGCCAGCGGTCGTCCCGACACGAACACCGTCAACGTTGGACATTTCGAGGCCTTGAGTAGCGGTCCGGAAAGGCGTGCCGTCGACGAGGACGCGGTGAACGACGGTGCGGATGGGATCGGTCCCGTACCTGTCGACGACAGTCGCCATCATCTCGTCGAGATGTGCATCCCGGTGCTCCGTCCGGGGTTGCTGTGCGCGTTCGAGGATGAGTTCGACCACGTCATCAACTGATGCGTGCTCGGGATTCTTCGTTCGTTCACGAACGTCGTAGAGAGCGTCGTTATCGGGCATTCCAAATCACTTCGAAGGATCCTCCACGGTGTTAGGTCTCCTCGAGCAACGAGCGAGCTCGCTGCACGTAGCTGTTCGCTCCCCAGCTACGGGCGTCGCTGATCGCATCGAGGAGCAGCCGCGCATCAGCAGCTGATAGGTGTTCAGTTCGAACGAGAACCGAGAGCAGTGTCGGTGTTGTGACGAGCCTGGTATCAGCGAGGGAGGCGTGGATCAAGCCAAGTTGGTTGAACTCGTCGCAGAGGAAGAGCGCAGCATCGAGATTATTCGCGAGCGTGACCGCCGCGTTTTCACCGTCATCGAGCGGAAACTCGGTATCGAGGTCCACTGACTGTGTCGTGAATGCATCCACTCGATCGAGGACGGCGGACGCGGCGTGGCCATGGACGTCATCGTAGGAGGCGATCTCTCGGAGTTCATCGATGACCGCCGTTGGGACGACGACCTCGTACCGGGAGAGACAGAGTGCGAGTGGATCAGGATCGTCGTCAGTAACGATCCCGAGACTCACGAGAGCGGAGGCGTCTGCGATAAGCCGCGACATCTAAGCGTCGGCGACCTCGTCGATGAAGTCCTCGTCCAACTGCTGTTTCAACACTCGGAGGTTTGCCGCCTCCTCGGCGCCGACGAGCGCTTTGAGTTGCTCGAAGGTGATCTCATCGTCGTAATAGGCGGCAGCGATCTCCTGGGTGAGTGCGTCGTCGTGAGCGGCGTCTTGGAGGTACTCCCGAAGCGCGGTCACGAGGACGTCTGTTCGGTCTTCCCCGAGGACTGCGGCCAGTGCGTCGGCCCGGTCGATGAGCCGATTGGGGGCCCGAAACTGCACGCGCTTCTTATCGGTACTCATGATGTGTACATTGTGAGCCAACGCACTTAGCCGTTTTCGTGTGTACGATGTGAGCCTCACTCGGCCAAGCGTCACCCGTCCACGAGGTGTTCCTCGAGGTCACGCGTCCAGTACGTCGCGAGCCCACCAGGGCTACAGCGAGCACACAGTTGGACCGGCCCCTCGAGATGGCCGAGTTCGACACGGAACCGGGTTAGTGTCGCGAGGGCGTCGACGACCAGTCCGCACCCGTCGCAGGCGTGGTGGTCGCGCTCGTCGGGATCCGACCGCGTCTGGGTGGCGCAGTCGACACAGATTGGGTGCGTCACCCGTTCGTCTTTCCACGTATGCGCCTCGCCCATCTCTGCACCGGGCGGTGAATCGCAGAACGCACACCCAGAAAGCGTCTGTTGCATCAGTCGTCCTCCGCGTCGGCGTCGGTGGCGGCCTGCCAGCCACGATGGAACACGGCGAGCTGGGTGATCGACTCGAAGGGCTTGCTACTGGGCTCGTGGACGAGAATGCGGTGGTCAGGGATCGGCGTCACCACATCGCCCTCAATGAGTTCATCAACGAGACGGCGGGCACTCCGCTCGTCGACGTCCGCCGCCGCGACCCGGGCCGCATCCCGGTCCTGTGCAACGAGTTCGGTTTCGAGCCGGTCGTAGTCGCCTGTCGTGTCGTCGAGGATATCAGGTCCAGTCATGGAAGCTCACGCTCTGGACGCGCTTCGAGCGCGCCTCACGCCCTCCGGCGCAGACAAACTCACTGGCTGGAGCGTGCCGACAGCCGGATGACTGACTCGAGTTTTCTCTATATTAACCAACAATCGCCGAACTCTTCCGGCTCTGTTGGTTAGTATTTCTCGTATCCTCCCGCCCTCTTTCCGTCCCTGTGGAGGGGCCTCACCGTGCTGGAGCCACTCCATCGGAAGCACCGAAGCGTTTGTATACATTGCACACGAAGTAAACAGTATGGGAACGATCTCGACACGCGTGCCCGACGAGTTGGAGGCCGAACTCGAGGCGTATCTCGAAGACGAGAGGCTCGACCGGAGCACAGCCGTTCGGAAACTCCTCTCCGAGGGACTCGAAGAGTGGCGTCGCGAACGGGCCCTCGACCAGCTTGCGGCAGGCACTGTCACGTTTAGCAAGGCGGCTGAGCTGGCAGGGATGTCCGTCTGGGACTTTGCACAGCTCGCCAAAGAGCGTGATATCACCTGGGTAGCGGACGATCATCTCGACGCGGATCTCGAGGCACTGTGAATGTGGGTCTTCGACGCCACGCCGCTCATCTACCTTGCGAAGGTCGACCGTCTCGCGCTCGTCCAGCATCTCGAAGCGTCGTGCGTACTCCCGGAGCGCGTCTACCAGGAGGTCGTCGAAACTGGACTTGAGCAGGGATATCCGGACGCCCGTCGCATCGAGCGCAGCGTCGACGCCGACAGATTAGATATCGTGTCGGTTGAGACCACCCCGCTGCTGTCCCGCCTCCAAGAGAATAGCAACCTCAGCGACGCCGACGTCGCTGTTCTCGCCTGCGCAGACGCCCACGATGGCGTGGCCGTGATGGATGAGACGTACGGCCGTGACGTCGCAGCGGCCGAGGGAATCACAACCCGGGGAACGGCATATCTCGTGCTGAAACTCGCTAGCGAGGGGACGATCAGTGTCGACGAGGCCCGAACCGTGATTGATGCGATAATTGACGAGGGGTGGTACTGCGCCCCCGACGTCTATGCGAAGATCATTCAGAAACTCGAGTCACTTGCGGACTGAGGCGACACGGAGGGGACGCCCATAGCGGGGGTGCATTATTCTCGCGGGCCGTTAGAGCCAGATCACGAGGCCGGTCACGAGTGTCACGAGTCCGAGTGCCAGCCACGTCGTCCGCGGTGCAAGGCGCTGCCAAACCCGCCTCCCCAGCTGGCGGAGTTGATCACGGAGGGCTGCCCGCCGTTCTGTTTCGAGAACCGCGACTTCGTCGTAGTAATCGCGGCGCTCTGCGGGAAGCGTCCGGAGTGTCGTCTGGCACTCACTGCAGGTGTATTCGAACTCTGCACGGACATGCTGGCGGCGGAATTCTTGCTCGCCGCCCTCGTCGTAGCCGGTGATCTCGTACACGAGGAGTTTTGAGACGAAGCGACGGGCACCGCACTCCGGACATTGGTTCATTCTGAGCGCTGGTGTTCCATCCTCGCTGCTCGTATCGTCTGGCCAGGATGTCTGTGGCTCTGTGTCCTCGGTCTCTCGGGGTGGCCTCGTGTGGTTTTCTGACGGCGATGCACTCGCTGTCTCGGAGTTACTGAACGTAGACATGGATTCACCTGTGACTGCACTCAGCTGACACCAGGCTGGACACCACGACGGCTCTCCTGGTGGTGCCCATCGCGCTGAGCGCCGTCACCCTTGGTCGGCGCGATAAACGCCACTGCGGGGGAGTCGTCTAGTCGTCCCACAGTACTGCGATCCGGTCTTCGATCTCGTCGAGGACGAGTCGCAGGACATCACGATGATCGGTCGGCCAGGAGTCATCGTCACCGGGCGTCGGGGCGGTGGGCGGGGGATGGAAGTGGTCGCGCGTATTGTGGGGGTTCGGATGCCGATCCCATCGGCATTTCCAGGTGTGCTCCGAATGGACCTCTCGATAGTGGATTGTGAAGTCGTCGTTCGTGTACCAGCGGACAGTCAGGGTTGCGTCGTCGACGGGCGCAGGGTAGTATGACGATGCAAAGACGACCTGAAGCTCGAGATGGCCGCTTGCATCCGTGATGGCCGCTTCGGAGACCTGCCTCGTCGCTTGGAGCCGTGTGTAAACTACCCCACCCTACTCGCTCACGGCTTCGCCGTTCGCTTCGTTGCGGGTGGGGCTTTCGCGTGGACTCCCGCTCTGGCCGGAATCCCCGGCAGGAGGCTCATACTCTCCGTTCGCGTTCAACATCCCGCGATTCAAGCGCACGCCTACGGGTGCACCTCCGCCGTCCCCAGTTTGGTTACGACGGAGATACCGCAGTCCGACGTTTTTGGCGGCGTTGTAGTCAGCGTGGTTCTCGTAGCCGCACTTCAGGCACTCGAAGTCCTCGCCGTCGCGGTTGTCCGGGTGGGTGAACCCACAGTGTGAGCAACGACGTGACGTGTTCTCCGGGTCCACCTGCTCCACGTTGATACCGTGGAGTTCGGCCTTGTATTCGACGTACTCGTACAACCGCTCGAAGGCCCATTTGTGACCCCACGAGGCACCGGAGAGGCGGTCGCGGATGCCGGTCAACTTCTCGAAGGCGATAACCGTACAGCCGTTCTCAACGGCTTCCTCGATGATACCGTTCGCAATCCGGTGGAGCATCATCTTGAACCGACCCGTCTCCTTGCGACCGACCGACTGGATGTTCTCGTGGGCGTGGCGCGACCCACACTGCTGGAGTGAAGCCCGACGCTTCTCGTACTCGCGCCGCCAGTGGTCGAACTCGTGACCGCTCCAGAACGTGCCCATCGACGTGACCGCGAGTTGGTTCACGCCGAGGTCAACGCCGAGGACTGTGCTGTGCCCGGTCGTTGCTTGTTCCAGCGTGTCAGACTCCACCTCCGCCTTTGTGCGGAGATGAAGGAACCACTCGCCATGTTTGTGATGGAGTTCTGCCCCCGTCTCCTCGTAGTCGTCGCTGTCAAGGTACCGGCTGTGGGGCGTGTCGCGGCCCTCGTCGGGAAGGGCGTACTGGACTTCGATGCGTCCCTCTACGGTTGCCAGCGACACGTATTCGTCGTGGAAGGTCGCGCACCGTTTGTCGTAGACGATGGTGGGCTTCGAGAAGTGTGGTTTACCAGCGTACTCACCTTGCTTCCAGCGGGCGACGACGCTCTGTACGGCGTTGGCGGCCTTGTTGCGGGCGTTCTGGACGAGATTCGCGTGCAACCGTGTCTGGTCGCGTACATCGTCGTAGGTTTCTTCCTGCAACTGGGCCTTGCTCGTCGTCTTGTAGTCGCCCCGCCAAGCGTGGTCCACAACGTAGTTAGCGGCCCACAAAAACTCGTCAACAGTTTCGCGGAGAAGTACGGCATCGTCGCTGTCCACGTCGAGTTTGACCGGGACAGTGCGCCGCACCTCCATACGTCAGATGTATGGTTGATGGTTTATTAGTGCTGGGGAGAAAGGGCGACAACAGTCCGTGGTCTATTGCAGAGTTGTCGGCTTCCTCTCCGGCCTACTCGTTCGCTTCGCTCACTCATTAAGGCCGGAGGCTCCGCCTCGAAACTGCTGAAGGAACTCGAGGATTGGGCGATCGATGGGGGGCCGGGCTCCCGCCATCGCCTGTCGGTGGCACCATCGAGCGGGCTACCCGGATGCCTGTTCGCGTTCGCTACCCGTGCGTTGCTGGCGCGCCCGTTCGTAGCGGTCTCGCTCTTCGCGGGCGGTCGCCCAGTCGCCGAGGTCGCTGTACACGTCGTCGATGGTTCGCTCGTCGCTGCCTTCCGCGGCGGTAACGGCGTCGACGGCAGCCGGTGACGCGGCGTCGTACGCCTCCTCATACTCGGTGATGCGCGTCGTGAGTTCACGAACGCAATTCTGCAGGTCCTCGACGGAGTGGTCGGCTGCGAGCTGGTTGATGCGTCGCCACTCGAAATACGCGTCATTGCGTTCGTACGTGGCTGGATGGCCATCGTGTTGGGTGACGATGCCGAGGTCGTCGAACCACCCCAGATACTTCCGGGCGGTCTTGGGGTCACAGTCGGCGGTGTCGGCGATCGCGCTCGCCGTCGTCGGCTCGCGGGTCTGCAGGATGGTGCCGTAGATGCGTTGTTCGACGTCGTCGCTGCTGAACGGCTCCTCGAAGGGGGGCGGCCCATCGGGGGCGTCTGTCTCGGACATATTCAGGATTGCAGCGCGAAGGATATATTTCTTACTTCGAGGAATAGTTTCCTGAACTACCGGATCCTGCGGTAGTCCCCGGTTTGTGGCGGGATTGAGCGTAGTTAACCAACAAATAGCGTGATATAGCGAGTCTGTTGGTTAAACCGTCTCGGCTCGCAGAATCAGAAGGCTCGAGGGAGGACTTCTCGGATGAAGGTGACGCGGCGCTAATACTCGGACTGGCCACCGAAGAATCGACTCAACATAGAGGGTGATTCTGAATCGTCATCGGTCTCTCTCGCAGTACCGGAGTCTTCCTCGTGAGACTGCGCAGTCTCCCGGTCACGGGTTGCGAGTTCGCCGGTGAGCCGCTCGACCTCTGCTTCGAGAGTCTCGATCCGCTCCGTCTTCTGTTCGAGTGTTGCTTCGATCTCGTCGACGCGCTCGCTCAACAGTCGGTTTTTCTCCGTCAGGTATGCACGACTCCGGTCTGCCTCGTCAGGTGTCCCGCCAGCTGTGACCTCGTCAGGTGTGCCGTGGGGATCTGCGGCGTCGTCGCCGGCGTCCGGGTTGTAGAACTCCGATGTGGTCGCAATCGCTCGCTCGATGGTCTTCTCGCCGTAGGTCGACCCGTCAGCGTAGTGAACCTCGTCCCATTTCTCGCGGTGGAGTCCCGACTGGCGGAACAGGTGATCCATCTGCGTCTGGTCGCCGCCGGTCCAGAATGCAAGCAAACAGCACAGAGCCATGTCGGCCTCGGACTGACTGTCGTAGCCGACCGTATTCCCGTTCCAGAGCCGCTCGAACTTCTCGCCGTTCGATGCGTTTCGCGCTTTTTCGAGGAGGTCCTCGTCTTCGAGGTCGACGTCGACGTCAGCTGCGTCGGTCGTCGGTGACCGGGCGTCAGTGCCATCACGCTGTTCGGACTCGGAGGCTGTGTCACGCTCTGTGTCCTGGACGTACTCGCGGTGAATCGCTGTGAGCGCGTCCTGCCGGCGTGCAACGCGCGTTGGTGTCCACTCGACGTGGTCGCCAGTGACGGTGAAAAAGCGTGCTGTGTCGTACAATTCGACGCTCCCGCGCCGGTTCCGCCCCTCGGGGAGTGCGCCAGTGATCAGGACGTGATAGCCGGTACCGGACGGTGACACCTCGGTGTAGGAGTCGAGTCGCTCAATGATGTCCAGCGCTGCGTCGTCGACGTCGCCGGTTTCCGGGTCGCGGCAGTCGTCCAGATCGACGCCGACGATGGGATCGTCGTCAGTAAACACGAACCCAATACCATCGGCGTGCTCTGTCTCGCTGTAGTCGAGTGCTGCCTCGAAACTCGCCCAGGTCTCCGACTCTGTTGCTGACGCGAACCCCCCAGCCCCTGGCGTCACCGGAATCTTCGTCGGTTTGCCGTCTCGCTCCTCCTCGCGCCAGCACACCCACTGGTCGCGTTCGCGTAACGTCTCCGGAATCGCCTCCGGCTCGTTGACGATAGGGTCACTCATCCTCACGTAGCACCTCGCATGGCTCTCACTGGCTCTGAGCCAGCACAGAACGCTCTCTGCTGTACGTCGCGATCCAATCCCTTGGTCCCAACGGGGACCCCCCGTTCTATCTTAGTTGGTTGTTGGGTGGAACACCCGCTATAGCAGGTTAAAAATCGCTGGACGTGAGCGTGTTCCACCCATTTCGCTCGGTTCGTTGGTGTTCCACCCATTGGGAATTTGGGTGGAACATACCGCTGTCGGGTGATTTCCGACCTTCGAGTTTGATTGGATGAGGTCATGATTCAGCTTGGGTGGAACAGGTCTCAAGAAGTCCCGATGATATCGGGAATTGGACCGTGTACGTCCATTTCATGGCTGAAAGTCCTCTTCAGACCGGATGCGGACACCAGTGTAATGCGGGACGGGTTCCCCGTCGATTCGCTTCTTCGTGGAGTCCACCTTGATGTGGGTGTTGAGCTTCCGGGTGAACCAACTCTTATTCAGCGGATCGTCGATGACGTGTGCCTCTGCCCAGTCGTTGTAGAGACCGAATACATCGTCTTTCGGCACGGCTTCATCCGCGTCTTCGACGAGATATTCGTCGACAAACGCTTCGAACGACGGTGGCGATTGGTCTTCCTCGACTTTCTCATCGGCCTGGTCGTTCTGACTGGGTGGTTCGTCAGCGGCCGCTGATTCAGGCGATGCGGGACGGAATGCCCCGTCAGTGATTGCCGAGAGTGGCCGCTTCCCACCGTCTTCATACACGACCGATTTCGCCTCATCGTGAAGGATGACGATGCCGTACGTCGAACGTGTGTAGTCTGGTACGGGGAGTCCGGCTTCGGGGACGAATGGCTTCTTGATACGCACCCAGTCATCCTCGAACGCCGATTTCGTCTCGTAGATGTGTTGCTCACCATGCTCATAAACGACGTACTCGTCGGCAGCGTGGTCGTAGCTGTAGATGGCTGGAACACGATCTTTCGAGAGTTTTCCAAGCGATGGGAGACGGATGTGTTCCGTCCCGCTGGCATCACGAAGGACGATCTCGTCGCCATCACGCTGCCAGATGTTCTGGGTCCCGTTCTCGTCGTCGGTCGCCGGTCGCACGGCCGTCACTCCACCTTCTTCGGTCGCTCCACCGTTGAACGTGAGATTCGAGTCAGTCGTGTAGAACCGTGTCTCACCATTCTGGAGGGTACGGACGGGTGGTGTGAGAATGCCGTCGACACGCTCGGCCCACTCAGTTTCGTCGTTTCCTGGGCGAACGACAAACAGCGGGATATCCCCTGCTTCTTGGGCTTTCCGGAGATTCGTGAGCACCTTTGCGGGATTCTCGGGTGTCGTCGTTTCGACTTCGATGGCGAATCGGTCGGCAACGTCGGGGTGGCTCGCCCTCGCGTCAGGTTTCTCGCTGCCATCCTGTGCGAGGATCGAGACAGTGAAGCCGAGTGCGGTGAGCTCTTCTTCGATCTGAAGGAGTGCTGCGTCGTGGGCACTCCCACCAGCGGCCTGCACGCCACCAGTATCGGGTGTCGAGACATCCTCTCCGGCTTCAGTGAGCCGGATGCGGAGCTCGTCGGCGTCGATATCGACGGTCGTATCGAGGTATCGTGATCGTTCTCGGATGTCCGCGAGGGCATCATACGATGGCGGCTCGGCGTCGACGTCGTCGAAGAGCCGTCTGAGTTCGTCGTCAACTGCTTCGACGGCCACCCAGCCGTTTTCCTCACGGCAGCCCTCTCGAAGCTGCAGACTCCGAACCACGTTCGCAATCGCGACGTCCAGGTCGTCGCTCCCGATATCGAGCACCCCGTGTCCGTCGGTCGGTGTTCTCGTTGTTGAGGCGTCTGTTGCGGCCGGCACGCCGTGTTCGTCATTGATGTCCTCGTGCATCGAGGAGAGTGTCTCAGTGAACTGCTCCTCTTCACGCTCTGTGAGCGGGGATTCGCTCTCGGGGTGGCCCGGTGGAATCGGGAGTGGTTCGAGACTGAACGGATACGGCCCCGTTTCACCGAACGTCGGGCTTGGCAAGCTGGCGATCCACTCTCCGCGCGGCAACGAACGGATCCGATTGGCGAAATCCGCAGGGTCCATCTCTTCGTGGGCCATCGCACGTGCCAGTTCCCGGTCGACGTTGATTTTCCCGATGAGCGAACTACCGATGTTGTTCAGAGCGTTCAGGTAGATCTTCCGCCCGCCTTCGGCCTCCATCTGTTCGGGGAACTGCATCGACAGGCCAACAGAGAGCCGGAATCCCCGGCCTTTCTCGAGGAGATCGTTCATGATGTCGGAGACCACAACCGATGCTGCCTCGTCGACGAGCAAGTTCACGACGTAGTCGTCCGAGTGCTGGGAGAGGGCCTGTTTGCGGTCCTTGAGAGCTGCATCGAGATTGGTCAGGATCACACCGGTCATAATCCGGG
Organism: Halorubrum amylolyticum; assembly: GCF_004114995.1. Taxonomy (GTDB): domain Archaea; phylum Halobacteriota; class Halobacteria; order Halobacteriales; family Haloferacaceae; genus Halorubrum; species Halorubrum amylolyticum. The sequence goes on along the minus strand of NZ_SDJP01000004.1, from coordinate 13,674 downwards.
CAGCGTCGTCGCGGAGATCTCCGAGGTCGAAGAGGATGACCGTATCCTCGTCGAGGACATCCCGAAAGTCGAACTGGTTCTCGGTATTGTTGAAGATCTGCCGCAGGTGCGTATCCTGTGAAATGTACGCAAGGCGGTTTCCGACACCGCCCATCACGTTCGCGAAGGTGTTCGAATCTAACTGGAGCTGCCGTCGAATCGTCCGCGTGACTTCCTCGTCGCTCGACCGTGGGGCGTCGCCGATGTTTTCGTTCGGTGGCCCGGCCTCCCAGAGCTGGTCGACGACGTGTTCGAGCTGTCGGTGGGCGAAGTAGTCCGTCGACGCTCGGTACAGCCCGTTCTCACGCCCGTATTCCTCGTCGAACAGGGCCTTGATGAGTGTCTTGATGAGAGTCGGGGCCACAGTCGCCCGCTCGTAGCGGTCGGTTCCCATCACGAGCTTCAAAATCTCTTCGTAGTGGTCGGCCTTCCGTTGGACGGCGTCTTCGCGGCGCCGTCCGCTCTCCATCGACGGTCCGAGATCGAAAAACGAGAACCCGGGGAGCACGTCCGGGATCGGGAAGTGGACGACGTTCTCTTCGAGGTCGGTCATTCCGAACCGACGCGCGTGAGCCCGCATATAATTCTGGGCCATGTCGTCGTTCTTCGGGATGATGAGGATCGTCGGCCCCTCGGTGTTGTCGTACAGCGACAGCATATCGTTGATCAGGGCTTTCGACTTCCCAGAGCCGGTTGTTCCGAACCGGCCGTAATGTGTGGGCAGCAGTCCGGGTGGAATGTGTGTCGGCACGTCTTCGGCCTCGCCGGTGTCGTCGAGGGCATACCCGATTGCCATCCCGTCTCGGAACTCACCCATAAGGTCCTGGTGCGGACGGGGCAACGGATTCCGACTCTGCTGTTCCGCACGCGTCCCACGTGCCCCCTCGACAGTAAGCTGCTCCGAGGAGGGGACGAGTACGAAGTGCGCGAGTTCTCGACCACTCAGGACGAACTCTGGTCGGGTCGTCCCACGACCGGTCGTGATCTCACGATCCAAGAGCCGCTGCAGCGCCGCTCGTGCGTTCCGTTCTTTCGTGGCTGCCCGGAAGCCGCTGTCGCGTATCCGTTCGGCCTCCACCTCGTAATACGGCCCGTCGAGTGGATCGAAAACTGGCGCGAGTGACTGCAGGTGCTTGTCGAGCGCTTCACGCTCGCCGTCACTGGATGGAACGCTGAGTGCTCGAATATTCGCGGTGAACGAGCGCTTCGGGTTTTTGGCCTCGATGGCCCCGACGCGTTTTGCTTGTGGGCCACTCAACTCCTCCCGGCTTCGGTGGTCAGATTCGTCGTCAAACTCGAAGAGTGACCCGAAAACTCGCTGAGCCCAGGTATCCCGGCCATCGATGATGTCTTCCTTGCGAAGTTCAGCATCGCCCTGCCAGCTATCTCGCTGCTGGAAGACGACCTGGAACGCGATTGGCGCACTCGCCTCCGTCAAGTCATCGACGAGTGATGCGAGCGCACCGCCAGGCTGGTCGACAGCGTCGGGGCTATCGTCGACGTCGTCGGCAGTGAATGGCGAGAGTGAGGTCATCCAGTCCTGCTTTCGGGTCGCCGAGCCCTGCCACCGCACGCCGAGTGGGGAGACGGTATCGGTCGCTGGCCGGGCGAGTATCGTTCCCTCTGACGTCATCGTTGGTTTCGCTAGCGCCGTGAGTGGCTCATCCTCGAGAATCGCATCTGGTGGAGCGAGTTCGAGGGCAGTATCCCCAGCTTCGATGACGTGGTCGGCAGACAGGTCGGTGACCGTCCCTCCATCCGCAGCTGATTCAGCTTCCGTTAGTTCCGCTTGACTGTCGTCATCAGTCTCGAGCTCGTAGTGCTCGTCAGGGCCAAACTCGTACGTGAGCTCGCCTGACTCATAGTGCTCGACGAATGTCTCGCGGTCGAATTCGACAGGCTGCACGAGTCGGGATGCGACGTCGACCTCGGTACGCTCGATGTCGAACGTCTCTGGATAGATCGACCGGAGCCGTTTCTCCAGGGTATCCAGATGGTCGTCGGCACCGTAGTAGAATTCGACGGGGTCATCTTTCCCCTCGCTCAGCGCGAGAAATTCGAAGCGTAGCGGTGTGTCGCTATGTAGCGGATTGAGTTTGTCAGCTAGCCCTGTCGAGTCCGTTGAGGTCAGTTTGTGGAGGCTCTCCAGTGCCTGCGGCAGACGCTCCGGATTGAGGCGTTCGGAGGTTGGCGTCACGCGAAGATACTCACGCATCGTCTCCACCTCCCGTTTCACCGCCATCAGTCTCTGTTGGCGCCCGCTCAGATTGGAGTTGTCCGTTGTCAGTCCCTCGGCGTTCAATCTCGTCTTGGAACGCCTGCACGTCCGCGTTCACGGCGTTCTCACCAGTCCCGGGGAGTGAGGATCGCCGTTGCTCGGTTGGCTCGAAGTCGATGACTTGCTTCTCTTTGGGCATCGCTTTGACTTGGATGCCGCGCCACTCGCCGTCGACGCCGACGAGCGCCTCGGAGAAGCCGGCGTCCTCGTTGCCGGGGACGGCGTCCTGGACGAACCGCATCTGCGCGTAGTTCAGCCCGAACTCGTCGGCCCACTCCTTGTCCATTCCGTCCAGCCGATGGAACTGCTTGACTGCACACTGGTCCAGAATGGCCTCGCTCTCGGCGTGCTCGAAGAACTCGTCGACGGTCTGCGTGACCAGTCGAATCGAGAGGTCGTGATGGCGGTGGTGGCGGAACACCGTCTCGAGGAACGCCAGGCTCGCGGCGTCCTGCATGATGTAGCGCGCCTCGTCGATGTAGAACACGACCTCCTTCTCCGAGACCTTCGCCCGTTCGTACACCAGCGAGATGAGTAGCTGCATCGTCAGTGCCGTGCTGCTGTCGACGCTGCCCTCCTGCTGGGCCAGATCGAGGTAGATGACCTTCTCGTCCCGGATGTCGAAATCCGATTCTTGGCCGAGGTTGGCGTGGCGACCGTCGTCCTCGAAGGGGCGCAGCTGATCGAGGAGCCACGTCGCGTCCTCTTTGATCTTCCCTGCCTCTTCGTCGGATCGAACGACGAACTCCTCAGGGTCGTCGACCATGTCCTCGAAGACGTCCATCATATCACGGATGGTCGGACTCGGATTGCTGTGCGTCGAGATGTCGTCGGTGATGCCGTTGCGCTGGTAGGCACGTTTGAGGGCGAGTTCGAGCGTAGTGCGCCGGTCTCCCAGTGAGATGCCCCGGAGGGCAAAGAAGTTCGTCAGGAAGCTCATCGCGTCGTCGAGTTTCTCGTTGAACGGGCTCGCGTCCTCGCCCATCGCCCGCTGGACGTGTTCGGGCGTCTCCCGAATCTCCAAGGGGTTCAGCCCGAGCGTCCCGCCGACTGTGATCCGCTTGGCGTCGAGCGCCTCCGAGACACCGGCCCAGTTGTTCAGCGGCTCGAGGATGATGCCGATACGGTCCTTACTCTGCTCGATGGAGCGGATGAAGTTCTGCTTCGAACTGAACGACTTCCCCGACCCCGTGTCGCCCACGGTGAACATCGCGTACCCGTTGTCCCGCGCGAACGGGTCGATGACCACGGGACTCTGGTTATCTTTGTGAATCCCGAACTCGACGCCGCCCTCCTCGAGAATCGTCGCGTTGTGCGGCGAGGACAGCAACGCGCCGACGGCGCCGCCGAGCGCAATCGATGTCCGCCCGAATTCGTTGTCACCAATGGGCGCGGCGGATTGGAGGGCGAGATCCTGCCGACAGATAGCCGTCTTCGGCGTGAGGTTCGCCGGGTCGTCGCGGAGCGCGCTCTTGACCGTCTGGACGGCATCTCTGAGTTCGTCTTTCTCGTCGGCCCGCACGGTGATGAACATCCCTTGGTCGAAGACGTTCGCGCCGTTCTCGACGGCCTTGTACGTCGCTGCGGCCTCGTTGGCGCGCTCTTGGAGATAGGCGCTCCGGATACTCTGTTCGAGGTCAGCATCGACCTGGAGGTCGTCAGCGATGTCCTGCAGTTCGTTCCGGGCCCGCTCCTGATTTTTCGGCGTGATGTGGGCCGTCAAATCGAACTGGACATCGGTCATCTCGAAGAGGTCGCTCAGATACCCGTCGTTGGGATAGTCGGCATAGTTAGCGATGTAGAGTGTCGTCGTCCACTGTTCGCCGACCCGTGCGGCTCGCGTTTCCCACTCGACAGCTCCGGGAGCGGTGACGGTCTTGTGCGACTCGGAGATGTCGTCGAGGAGCTTGCGTTCGGCCTCGCCTTCTTCGAGTGTCTCCTCGTCGAGGACATCGGTAAAGTCCACGTCTGGTTCATCATCCGCAGTGAAGCGGTCCCACAGGTACTTACTGCCGACGCCAAGGCCGAGACCCACTGCAAGGGCAAGTACTGCACTCTCTGCTGGTGTCAGATTCTGGAGCCACCCGGCGACGGAGCCAAGCGCGCCACCACCAGTCTGGAGGATCACGTTACGCATCGTGTGGGTCCTCCCGGCGCGAGTGGCCGATGATCGATTGGTCGCGAACGACACGTTCCGCCTCGTCGTAGTCATGTTCGCGGCCGTTCCAAAAGTCCATATTCAGAACGAACAGCTCGACCGTGCTGAGTCGACGTGCGGACCACCCCGACGCCTGCTGGATAAACTCGGAGCGAACGTCGTTCACGCGACTGTCGAGCTTCTCGAACATCTGCGCACGACGTTCGACGTCGGTGAGGTCCTCGCGGCGGGTGACGAACGGGTTGAACAGGAACCCGATGACGGGGAACTGGGTCAGCTTCTCGGCGGGGGTGCCCTCGTCGCGGAAGCGGTCGTACACTTCTATCGGGCTGACTTCAACGCCGATGTAGTACCGGACCTGCTGAATGCCCCGGTCACGCATCTCCTTCGGCCGTGTTTCCCGATATTCTTCGAGGAGTTCCCGGAAGATCGGGTTCTCCGTGACGTCTTCGTCCGTGAGCCGATCCTCGATAGTCTCGGTGATCTGCTCGACCGGGAAGGAACGAGTTGTGGCGTGGAGTTTGAGCTTCGAGTCCAGCTCTTTGTTGGCGAACTCTTCGCCGGCGTCTTGCAGCTGCGCCCAGTCGTCGGACATCGCGAAGTCCATGTTGGCCGGATCGATCTCGATGAACGCCTCCATCGCGCCGTCTTCACGCTGGATGGCACCAGCACCCGGCCACGCCCGCTTGATGTTCGTGAGGTCCTGTGTCCGCTCGTCCGGCTTGAACGGCGTGTAGTTCGCGAGTCCGCCTTCGTTGCGCTCTGACTCGTTGGTACTCGTGTCGGCTTCGGCGGGCGCACTGAACGTGATCTGAGGCCGTTTGAGGTATCGATAGACGTCTTTGGTCCACGTCCAAGCGTTCAGGTGGGTTGGTGAGACGTAGATGACGGCAACGCCAAAGCCAAGCCCGCCAGCGACGAACGGGAGGGCAAGCGACTCGATCCCGGTGAGGCCAGCGATAAACAGCCCAATAATGGGGAAGGCGATGAGCATGCCGACGTCTCCTTCCTCGATATTGAGATACGGGATGCGACTCTCCTCGCCGAACTGATCCATGATGCGCCGTGCGGCCGCGTCTTGATCTGCTGACATTGTTAGTGGATTCCTCGATCAAACTCCATCCCACGGTCGTCACTCGCCGATTCCGCTGTCGCTCCACCAGGGTCATTCTCTGTTCGACGGTACGATGGCGTCCCGCCATCGTCTCCTCCATGCCCACCGCGGGCAGCTGCCTTTTGTGCGACGGCGTGGCCAGCGGCGGCTTTCGGCCCCCACCGAGCGGCGGTCGTCGCGACGCCGGCGCCACCGACATAGGCACCGGCGGCGACACCACCAACGAGTGCTGCGCCTTTCGTCGCACCGCCGACGACTTTGGCCGTCAGCGGCGTCGCGTATTTGAACGTCTTCCACGTGATGTAGAGGGCGACCAGTGGAAGCGACGCCGCGACGAGATATTTGAGGAACGCTGTTCCGGGTGTGAGCGTTCCACCGCCGTAGATCAAATCGTACCCCTTGAGGACCATCGCTGCTGGGAGCGGGAGGACAGCCAACGGGACAAACCGTTTGCAGAACCCCATCGCGATATCGGATACGACCGGAATGTTTCCGTAGGCCAGTGCAAATGCAATCGGCATTCCGTACAGGTAGACATACAGCAGAATCATCCGGATGTAGAACAGCGCCTCCAGCGCCCACATCGAGATTCCACCAATCACGGCGAACAATAGTCCCAGCCCTGGGTTTGTGATAGATACCTCCAAGAATCCAATCATCGCCTCCGTAACCGAGGAAAGCTCCGGCATCAGGGCGATAGTGAATCCGTCAACGAGGTAGAGTGCAAGAGTTCCAACCCAATACCACGTAATGATTAGAAAAGCACCGACCCAGGCCGTCTTCTTCGTTTTTCGGGCTTCGTAGGTACTTCCAATATTGAATATCCGAACCGTGTGACGGCCCTGAACGCTCATCACGAGGAGCAAGAGGGCAACCAGCATGATTTCGCCGCCGATGAGAGCATCGTGAATCGCTGGCCAGGGTGCATTGGTTGGTTCACCGAAGACAAAAGCTCCGTTCGTCTCTGGAGTAGGTGTCCCGAACATTCCCTCAGTCAGAGTTTCATACCCTGATCTGAGACCGTCCATGAACAGCCCAATGAACCACTCAACGACGCCCTTGATACCCTCAAGGACGACATCAATGAGATCGACCATCGTTATACCTCAGTGATCGTGACCTCACAATCAGTCATATCGTCGGAACCAGTGTATTGAACGTTGTAGGTGCTTGAGACCTGATTTCCACCGACCCGTGTCTCAACGATAACAGTAAACTGGCCACTATTCCCGTCTGGGGAGCATCCCATCCCGTCCTCAGTTTCTGTACCGAACGGAAACGAACTACTGAACAGGTCGGCCGTCTCGCCGGGGGAAACTACTACCCGGTCGGTTTCGTGCATTCCACTGCCTCTGGGGTTCTCAATTGGATTGGGAACGTCCCCGGAGAAGATTAGTTCAGTTATCGCTTCCGGACCGCTTCCTGTGTTCTCTACCGTAACGAATGCCTCGCCATTCTTGATCCGGTCCGTCTCGCTCTCACCATAGACTTCGTCCCACGGCTTATCTGGGTTATTCCGATAGAGTCCGACATCCTGTATCTGAATCTCTGGACGCAGTTCAGTCGTGGTCTCAACTACTGTCTCCTCGCCTTTCAACGCGAGTACGCGGTACTCACCGGGCGCATATGCGGTGCCGATCTCGAATGAGACCTGCTGAGCACCTGCGGCTACGTCACGCTTCCCGAATAACTCGCCGTTCGGTTGGATGAGGTTGACTTGGTCGACGTCGGCCTCTTCGGAGAGTTCGACGACGAGTGTTGTCTCCTCGACAGCGATGCGCGTGAGTGGGCCGTTGCCATCTGGAGAGGTCGTTCCATCACCAGGCGTCCCAGAACCGCCATTGTCGTTCAGACAGCCAGCGACGCTTACGAGCGCAGCACCTGCGACTGTTCGGAGGGCGGTTCGCCGACTGATGTGTGGGTGGTTTCTAGTCATGGACTATGGGTTCCGTTGGAAGATGTCTTCTGGACCGAGCATTCGGAGGAGCCGCTTGCCTGCGTAGAACATCACAAGAAACGGGATGAGCTGCCAGCCGACCTCGAAAATAAATGCGAACCAACCGTCGATGGTGCCGAGCGGATGCCAGCGAGCAGTAGCCGTCGCACTCACATATGCGGGGTTGTGCCCGAGCCACGAACCCGGATGGTACCGTGCCGTGTAGATACCCGGCTCGTCGATCGTCACAATCGCCACCCCGGAGGCGTTGGTCTCGACGCGTTGCTCCGCGATGGTGATGTAGCCGTTGCGAGTGTTCCCGCCAATTGGATATCGTCGGTCGGGATCGCTGAGCACGATCGGTGCGCCGGTCTCGTTGTCTCGGAGTTCGATGCGGAGTGTGGCCTGACTTTCGTTCTGCTGGAGCACCTCAACCGTCAGATTACTGCGCCGGAGCTGCCGCTCTGAGCTAGCGTCAGGTGCCACAATCGAGGCGTTCACGCCCCGTACGATCCCCGCCACCTGGAGCGCGTCGCGGTCGACGTTCTCCGCGCGAACCGCAACACCGTACGTCGTCGTGTACGACTGGTTGACGATGTCGATGTTGATGTTCTCACCGAGCGTTCCGTCCGGAGACGGTCGGTCAGTGCCCCAGGTGTCGATAATCTCTGGGCCATCGCGAACTGGTTCAGCACGCGGGCCGATTCGCGACGGGTACGCGTGAATATAGACCGGAATCGCATCCGACTCGACGGTGGCGCTGTCGGTTCGGTTCGACCTGACGAGTGTATCCCAGTTGGTGTTCCGAGCGGTGTAGAACCGCCAGACGCCACGCACTCGTGCGCTTCCATTCTCCGTCAGCGTGTACCCCTGCCACGGTCTGGACTGGAAAATGGCCACACCGGCGTCACCATTGGGATACTCGGCGTAGTAGGGGTACGCCGAGAGGTCGTAGATCTCGACGGCGATCGAATCCGAGACGTTGAGCGATTCGGTTCGGTACGTGACCTCGACATCAGTCTCGTCGCCTCGGTCGATTCGCGTGGTCTTCTTCAACCGGACGCTGATCTCGGCTTCAAGCGTGAGGTTTGCACTCCAGTCATCCTCGATCTGGTAGTCGAGGGCCGGCGTGTGCGAGCCGTCGCGCTCGACGATGGTTTCGCCGTCCTTCTGCAATCGAACCTCCTCAACCTCGTTGCTCGCGAGCGACCACTCGATCGTCGTGTTCCCCGAAGAGCTCCCGTTCGGGACGCGAACGCGATAGTCGACGAACCCCCGCATCGTGCCGTTCGGCGCGATATAGAGCGGCGTGTCACCCGACTCCAAGTGACCTCGCGTCGACGGCTGCACTGCGAACACCGTGGCGTGGGCGTCCTCGATGAACACCCCGTCTTCGAGCGACGCGTGGCGCGGATACACAGACGTATCCGACCCACCGGGTTCGAGATCAGCGAAATCGTTTCGCGTCCACGTTGCAGCTGTCGCCGGCGGGCGCGTGAACGTGATGTCCGTCCCGTTTGCGAGTTGGTGCATCGCGGTCCGGCTCTCGCCGTAGCGCTGCTGGTACTCCTCCTGGGTGATGTAGTTGTCCGCGTCGCGAGACCACAGCGTCGCTGATTCATTCTCAGTGAGCCCATTCCCCTCCGTGCCTGGCCGTGGCGGGCTTGCAGTGACGAGACCCGTGACTAAACTCGTCACGAACAGGGCGGCCATTAGCACGGAGAGCTCTCGTTGTGTCATGGGGGCTCGCGACGGGGGTGGTAGTCACCTACCAGGGGGCGAGGTCGACGCACTGCGCCAGCGGGAGGTTCATCATCGACCCAGCGACGGTGTAGAGTGGCCCGAGGGCGACGAGGACGACCGCGGACTTCATCGCCGACCGTTTGTGGCGCTTGAGGCCCTTCTTCTGCTCGGGCGTAATCGTGAACATCTCGATAAGGGAGTCAGCCTGCCACACGACTGCGAGGCCGACAATGCCCAGCGCCGTGGTAAGCTGGAAGAAGCCCTCGATCATGCTGGGAAGGTTGTCTGCGCTACAGACAGCGTTCGTCTGTGCGGCGGCGGGTTCCACAGCGAACAGGCTCAGGACGACGACGATGAACACAGCTTGCCTGGGAAGCCTACTCGATGCCGTGGACTGGCTGTCGGGGCGATTCGAAGCCGTCTCGGAGGGCGTATTGTCCTGTGACATAGCGGGTTACTCCTCTGCGTCGTCGACGAGTGCTTTCAGATCAGCGTAGCGGTTGGTCTCGTCGACGATCTCGTCTTTCGTGTAGCCCTGTTCGCGGGCCCGTTCGAAGAGATCTCGAAGCTCGTCGGGGTCGACGTCGCGAAGCTCCATCTCATCTCGGAGGGCGCGGCGATAGAGGGCGGAACCGTTGATATGGCTGTTCCACGTCAGGTACAGATCATCGATGTCTTCGATGGTGACTGCCCGTGTGATCATATGTGCGGGGTGGGTATGCACCGGTTGAGCCCCGGTCCATGGTGGTGCGATAGCTAGAAGATCGGTATATGCTTTCTGGCCACCAACTGGCGCAAAAATCTAAAGTAAATTATAACCGGAGAGTTCGTTCACCTCGCAAAGGCACCGTTAACCAACAATGGGGTTAGATTCCGTTGACTGTTGGTTAAGACTGAAATCGCGCTCTACTCGAGTTCCACGACCTCTCCACGCCCGTTGTCGAGGATTTCTCGCACCTCGGCCAAGAGTTCCTGACCTTCCTCGTGGAGCCTTGTTCCTTCATCGAGGTCACACTCGTCCGCATCGAGCTGTTTAATGATTTCTTCGACACGGGCCAGCCGGTCGTGGATCTCTTGGTCGTTTGCCACGTTTAGATCACCCCCAACCAAAGCCCAGTGATGGCCAACAACAGCAACAGCAGCACAGCGATTGCGGCCTTGTAGTAGACCGGCGGGAGCCCCTCGGATGCGGCCGCCTCGTCGACTGCTTCGGCGAGTTCCTGTTCGTGTTCGTGCTCCTGCTGGAAGGTTTCGTACGCGGCGTCGAGTTGCTGGGCCAACGGCTTGACCTCGCCCGCGAAGAACTCCTCGCTGGAATTCACGATATACTCGCCAGCGGCCGTCGGCGTGATCGTCGCCACATCCGCGACTTGATCGGCGATTAACCGGTCGTCAGTATGCCCGATCGCCGTGACGGTCGGGGTGTTCGCGGTGAAGATAGCTTCCGCGACCCGCTCGGTGTTGAACGCCTGGAGGTTCGAATCACTCCCGCCGCCACGGCCGACGATGATCGAGTCGACCTCCTCGGAGCGGTCCAGATGGTGGAGGCCGTTCGCGATGGACGTGGGCGCCTCAGACCCTTGGACGGTGGCGTCCTTCACCAGGATGTCGACGGTAGGGTCCTGTTCGTGGATCGCGTTCTGGATGTCATAGCGGGCATCGCCACGGAGGGAGGTTACGACCCCAACCCGCTCTGGGAACGCCGGCGGGCGCTGTTTCTGCTCGTCGTCAAACCACCCACGCTCTTCGAGTTCGCTTCGCAGTCGCTCGACGGCAGCTGCTTGATCGCCGTCGCCGACGACGATCACCTCCCACGGCTTGAGGTCGATTTTCCCGCCTTCGACCCAGTAGTCGATGTCGCCTTCGAGGATGACCTCGGTCCCGTCCCCGAGGTCGACGTCCATGTTGCGGTAACGGTTCGCCCAGAGCATACAGGGGAGCTCGGCGTTACCGTCGGTGAGCGTGAAATAGAGTGCCGTACTGTTCTGGTGGAGGTCTGTGACTTCTCCGATACAGCGGACACCGTGGAGGGCAGGCGTCTCCTCGACGACAGACGCGATTCGGTCGTTCAGCTGTGAAACGCTGAGGACCGCTCTCGAATCGGGGTTGACCGCCTGCCGTTCAGTATCCGGTGCTTCCGCCATGTGCGTCTTCTAATACTGAAGAGCAACTTCAAAAAGCTACGTTCGAGTGATGAGGTCGACTGTGGTACCCCGGACTACAGGTCGCGGGGCTGGACCGTCTTCCGATCGTTCGCTTCGGCACGCTCGGCAGCGTCGTCGAGGAGTTCGGCGGCCTCTTCGTTGAGGGCGTCGTAGAAATCGGCCGAGACGTTGTGATCCGACAGTGCATCCTTCACAGCTGCTTTGACAATCAGGTCAGACATTCCATCACAGGATTCTCTTGTCCACCATATAAAGGTTCGAAGTTTCTCGCCGGGATTTCGGCCATAGTGCTGCCGAGACGCACTCAGGATACCAGAGAGCACTTAATCACCCCGTCAAAAGTAGGGAAACAGACGGATGCACGATTTAACCGGATTCCAGCGAGATATCTTGTACGTGATTACGGGGCTCGAAGAGCCACACGGGCTCGCAGTCAAGGACGAACTCGACGACTACTACGAACAAGAGATCAATCATGGGCGGCTCTATCCAAATCTGGACGACCTCGTCGACAAAGGGCTCCTAGAGAAAGGCGAACTCGACAAACGGACGAACGTGTATACGGTCACGAAACGTGGATTACGGGAGATCGAGGCGCGACGAGAGTGGGAAGACCAGTATCTTGAGGATGAGCAAGCAGCCACGACATCGTAGAGCCGAGTCAGTAGATTAGGGTAGAAGAAGCAAGACTGCTTTACCGATTCCTCACAAAGGTAGAGTGAAATGGACCGGCTCGTCTTCTATCATCATCCACAAGCCGAAAATTTCTCACTCAGATATAGCTCGGCATCACTAGCAGATATCCGGTCTCGACGAGAGCAGTCTGACGAGTCGACCAAGCTGATTGGTTACCCGTTTGAAACATTGGTCTATGTACTCTATGAGGGCGATACAGAGATCGAATCTGCCCAAGATATTGACTTCGACAGGGAGTGACTGAGTGACCGTATTCGTGACCTCCCTCGTGCTGGGCAAGTTGTCGCATTCCGACTGGTGGAATTGCTTGAGGCCGCTGTCGATGTTCGGGACGCGGATGAGTTCCGGCTCTACAAGGAGTTCGAACCGCAGAAGATACAACAGGCACTCGACCACGTCACGTGGGGAGCATCAGTTCCTGAAGTCGCCGGCGAAGTGATGTCGAATTTGATCCTCCGACATTCCCTCCCGAATGCGAATCATCGAACTGGCATCGCGATGCTGCAGTTCTGTATTGAGAGTGTGGACCCAGATTTTGAGATGCCACGAACGCACGTCGACGACGATTCCTGGCGAGAGTGGGTCGATCCCTATATCGTCGATTCCAAGCGGCTCATCACGGTCCGCCGGAACAACCTCCGTTTCAAGCAACTCGAAGAGCTGGACGTCGACCTCGTCGAACGGAAAGACGGGATCCAAATCCGATTAGCCGAGTTCGAGCTGGATATGCACTGGCGAGAAGCCCTCACAGAGTATGCTGGGCAGCACGAATCTCACTGTACGGACTTCGCGCAGGCAGTTCTCGAACGAGCAGGACGGGACGATCTACTTGACCGTCAAGGACCAACGAAACAAGAGTTCATCACGTATCTGGAGAACGGACTGGTCGAACGAGACTTCAGAGAAATGTTTTGATCAGTCGCGAAGCTCGGCGACCGACTGACCAACCTCACGGACGTGTTCACTTCGCTCGAGGTCGAGTTCCTCGGCGAGGTAGTCAACCGTCTCTTCGAGGCTCATATCGGAATAAAGTCCGTCTAACGGTATAAACCTAGTGCTGACGCAGCAGTGTCGCCCATCAGAGGAAGCGTTTGTGTATACCGAACTATACACCCTTCGGGAAAACTGTGGAACCGGTGACCGCATTGCGATACCCACCGAAATTACGCAGGTCGCCATCTGCTGTCCAGCAACCGAATTCAATTGAAAGAAGCTCCGAAGCGATCGGGAGCGTTTCAGTCTGCAGGTTGTGCGTCAGTCGCTGGTGTCCCGCTTGGAAGCTCGGGGATGGACAGGTCCACGCGGCGGAGCAGCTGTGCGTTGATGGCGACGATGACCGTGCTCAACGACATCAGGAGCGCACCCACAGCGGGGGAGAGCAGAATCCCGATCGGTGCCAAGACGCCTGCTGCAAGCGGAAGTGCGAAGACGTTGTATCCGGCGGCCCACACGATGTTCTCCTGCATCTTCCGGTAGCTCGCCTTACTGAGTTTCACGAGTCGCACTACATCCATCGGGTTGTTCTGCACGAGAATGACATCCGCC
>NZ_SDJP01000039.1 GCF_004114995.1 Halorubrum amylolyticum | reverse complement strand
ATGACATCCTCCCCGGCGTGAACGCCGGGGTTTCCTCACGCTGGGAGTCTCGGCTATGCCGAGTCCACGGAGGCAACTTGCGGGTTCGTGTGCTCCTCGTTGGGACGGGGAGAGCGTGGTGACTCCAGCCAGTCGTGGCTGTCCCACTTGAGGCACACGGGCCGTGCCATCGGCCGTGCTACGTCTGTTTCGTGCCGTTGACGAGACACTTTGTGTCTCGTTCGCCAATCAGAACTCTCCGAGTTCTGATGACGCCTCAGGAACGTCTCGCTTGCGACGAGATCCGCGTGGCCTTCGAAGCCGCAGGTACACGTCAGCGTGTCCTGATGCCGAGTCGTGCCCTCGCTCGAACCGCAGTTCGGACACGTCTGCGAGGTCCACGCTTCCGTGCGGACTTCGACGGTTATGCCGAACTCCTCGGCGGTATCGGCGAGCCGCCCGATGAACCGCCGGAACGCCCAGAAGTTGTGCAGCTTGGCGTTCGTCCGAACCGACCAGTGTGTCTCGAGAACGTCGGTTAAGTCGCCAACGTACACCGTTGAGATGCCTTGGTCGTGCAGACGTTCGATCAGGTCCCGACAGAGCGCGTCCTGTGCGTGGTCGCGCCGTCGGGTCCGTCGCCGGTACAACGAGTCGATTTGCTTCGAACTGTACCGACCTTCCCGAAGCTTCGATTGGAGTTCGGCAATCCGTTGCGTGGTCTCGCGGAACCGCTCGAACAGGTCGCGTCCTTCGTACAGGTACTTCTCACCGGTCGTGGTCGTACAGGCGACGATGTTGTTCGCGCCGATGTCCAGAGCGGCGGTTTCGTCCGCCAGTGGTTGTGCCAGTCGAGAATTGTCGATTGTGACTGGCTGAAAGGCCCTGAACGTCTCGCTCACGTCGTCGTAATACAGTTCCAACCGGCCCTGCTTGTCGTACTTGTTCCAGTTGGGGTCGCCCCGAACTTTGAGCCGGAGGCGTTCTTGGTGTCCAAGTCCGTACTCGTCTTTCAGGTCTTGTCCAACGAGGATTTCGAGTCGGGAGTATTCGCCCCACTCGACGGAGTACGACGTGTTTCGGATGTACGTCCGCAGTTCGCGCCCCTCGTCTTGGTTGCCCCAGAATCCGGGCTTGCCGTTGGCTTCGCCCTTCTCCCGGAGTGCGAAGAACGAGCGCCACGCTTCGCGGTTCTTGCGTTCGATCTGCTGAACGGTTGACGCGCCGAGCGTACCGCCGTACCGACCGCGGTACTCGTCGATCTCCCAAACGTCGCCGTCCGGATCGTCGAAGTTGGTTCGGCGCTGGTAATTGATCTCGTTCCAGAGGGCGGCTGAAGCGTCCAACAGTCGGCGAAGTAACTCCTCGTCCTCGTCGGACTGGGGAACTACTTCGAACTCGTTGGTGCGCTTCATCGCTACTTCTGTGTACGAGCGCAACTAACATAAACCTACAGATTCTCGTAGATTCTGTGTCGAACCACGTTAACATCGAAGTGCCCGACGACGAACAGTACGAGCGCGTCAAACGCGTGAAAAACGAACACGGCCTGACGTGGCGTGGGATGTTGATCCACGCCGCCGACGACTTGGAGACTCCGGCCGGGGAGTAACCGGTGGTTCGTGTCGTCGAGTGACGCGATTCACGCCCGCCGTAAACGGCGGGACTCTCTCGCTGTTTTAGGTNTGGAGACTCCGGCCGGGGAGTAACCGGTGGTTCGTGTCGTCGAGTGACGCGATTCACGCCCGCCGTAAACGGCGGGACTCTCTCGCTGTTTTAGGTGACGCGATTCACGCCCGCCGTAAACGGCGGGACTCTCTCGCTGTTTTAGGTAGGTCCGCCCCGTCTCCGGCGGTCCCTACGCCAGCGCCGCCGCCAGCTTCTCGATCGGATGCGGCGGCTCGGCGGCGTCGCCGTCGCGATCCTTCAGCTGGCTCCGACAGGAGGCGCCGGGCGCGACGACCTCGTCGCCGTCGCTCTCCTCCACCTGATCGAACAGGATCCGACCGATCGCCTTGCTCATCGAGTAGTGCTCGGCCTCGTAGCCGAACGAGCCCGCCATCCCGCAACAGGAGGAGTCGAGCGGGTCGACCCCGTACCCCGCGCGGCGGAGCACGCCGACCGCGTGGTGGTCCTTCTTCGTCGCCTTCTGGTGGCAGTGACCGTGGTAGGTGAGCGACTCGGTGGGGGCGTCGAGGTCGATCCCCTCGTCGAGCCGGTGAGCGTCGACGTACTCCATGACGCCGTAGGTGTTCCCCGAGACGGCCGCCACGTCGACGTCTGGCACGTCGCTCGCGTCGCCGTCGAGCAGGTCGTGGTAGTCGCTCTGGAGCATCACGGCGTCGGTGGGCTCGACGACCACCACGTCCCAGTCCTCCCTCGCGTCCGGCGCGAGCGTTTCGACGGCGTCTGCGGCCGCCTTCCGAGACTCGTCGAGCATCCCCTTCGAGTGCGGCGGGCGCCCGCTCCCGGCCACGTCGGGGATCCTGACGTGGCAGTTCGCGGCCTCCAGCACGCGCACCGCGGCCTTCCCCGCGCCGGGGTTCGTGTAGGTGGTGTACACGTCGGGGAACAGGAGCACGTCGCGGTCGGCCTCGGCGCGGGGGACGCCCGCGCCGCCGCGAGCCTCGAACCAGTCCGTCAGGCTCTCCGAGCGGAACGTGGGGAGGTCCCGCTCGCCGGCGATCCCGAGGACCTTCTCCATGACGAGACCGGCGCCCGGGATCTTCCCCGGGAGGTTCGAGAGTGGCGCGAGCGTCGAGCCGATCGGCGCCAGCCGCTCGAAGTTCCCGAGCAGCCGCGTCCGGAGGTCGATCCCGTGTTCCTCGTGGTGCGCGTGCTCGACCTCGGCCTTGAGCTTCGCCATGTCGACGCCGCTCGGACAGTCCACCGTACAGCCCTTACAGCCGACGCAGAGGTCCATCACCTCGGTGACGAACTCGTCGTCGGTCGGGTCGTCGGGCAGCTCGCCGTCCATGGCCCCGCGGAGCATGTTCGCCCGGCCGCGGGTCGCCTGTATCTCCTCCTCGGAGGCGCGGTAGGTCGGGCACATCACGCCGCCCGTCGTGTCCTGCGGGCCGCGACACCCCCCGCAGCCGTGACAGAGCTCGACCATCCCCTGCATCCCGTTGTCGATCGCCCACTCCATCGCGGGGTCGAAGCCGGCGTCGTACTCGTACTCCGCGTCGAACCGGAGGTTCTCGCGCATGTCGACGTCGCCGCAGACGTTCCCCGGATTGAGCAGCCAGTCGGGGTCGAAGGCGGTCTTCAGGTCGCGGAAGGCGTCCCACAGGTCCTCGCCGTACAGCTTCCGGTTCCACTGGGTGCGGGCGCGGCCGTCGCCGTGCTCGCCCGACACCGACCCGCCGAGCCTGACCACGGCGTCGGTGACGCGGTCGGCGATGTCGACCATCGCGTCCACGTCGTCGACCTCTTTCGTGTTGATCAGCGGTCGGACGTGGAGCACCCCCGGCCCGGCGTGCGCGTAGAACGTGGCGAAGGTGTCGTTGTCCTCCAGTATCTCCCGGAACTCGCGGGTATACTCGGGGAGGTGCTCCGGCGGGATGGCGCAGTCCTCGATGAAGGAGATGTGCTTCTCGTCGGTGGTGCGAGAGAGGAGGATCGGGAGCCCGGCCTTGCGCATCTTCCAGAACCGATCGCGCTTCGCGGGGTCGTGCGCCTCCATCGCGTCGACCGCGCGGCGCGGCTGGCTCGTCGTCTCGGCGGCGCCCGCTCGCGGGTCGACCTCGGTTTCCGGGACGACCGCGTCGGCGGCGGCGTCCGCGTCGGTTCCGTCCCCGTCGGCGGCGCCCACTCGGTCCGCGATCAGGTCCGCGACCTTCCGTTTCCCCTCGGCGTCGCTGTCGGCGTAGAACTCGACGAGGAGCACCGAATCCGTCCCCTCGGGCAGCATCCCGACCACGTCCTCGAACTCCGGCGTGTCGGCCGCGAGCCCCAAGAGCACGTCGTCCATCACCTCGACGGCGGCGGGGTCGTGGTCGAGGATGGGTGCCACGTCCTCCATCGCGTCCAGCAGGTCGTCGTAGGTGAGCAGCGCCACCGCCTTCGTCGCCGGAATCTCGACGAGCGAGACGGTCGCTTCCGTCACCGTCGCGAGCGTCCCCTCGCTGCCGGCCATGAGGCGCCCGAGGTTGACGACGCCCGGCTCGCCGTACTCGCCGCGGTGCTCGGCGAGCAGGCGGTCGAGGTTGTAGCCGGAGACGTTCCGCTTCATCTCCGGGAAGCGCTCGTCGATCGCATTCGCCTCCTCGTCGAGGAGCCGGACGACCTCGGCGTGGACCCGTGGGAGGAGGTCGTCGGCGTCCGGGTCCGCGGACTCCCGTAGCTCCTCCACTGCGACCTCCCCGAAGGTCGCCACCGTTCCGTCCGCGAGCACGACCTCCAGCTCCTCGACGTAGTGGTCGGTCTTCCCGTACTTCAGCGAGTGAGACCCGGTGGAGTTGTTGCCGACCGCGCCTCCGAGCGCAGACTTGTCGCGCCACGCCGGGTCGGGCGCGAACTTCAGCCCGTGGGGCTCGACCGCGGCGTTGAGGTCGCCGACGTACGCCCCCGCCTGCGCCCGAGCGGTCTCCGCCTCGGGGTCCGTCGACAGCACCCCGTCCATCGAGTCGGTGAGATCGAGCACGACCGCCTCGTTGACGGTCTGGCCCGCGAGCGACGTGCCGCCGCCCCGCGGGAGCACCGGGATCCCCTCGGCGTAGCAGTACTCGTGGACCGCCGCCACGTCGGCGGTCGATTCCGGAATCACGACTCCGATGGGCGTGACCTCGTACGCCGAGGCGTCGGTCGCGTACAGCCGCTTCGAGTAGTCGTCGAACCGCACGTCGCCGTCGACCCGGGCCTCCAGCGCCTCGACGAGGTCCGGACGCTCCACCGCCCCGCCCGTGTAGTCGAAGTCGCCCCCGTCTCGCGGATCCGGGTCCGGCGTGTTGGTCGCCATGCGAATCCCTCACGGTCGAACTATGAAAAATCCCCTGACCCGGCCGATGGCATGGGAACGTCAGGACTCCGTCGCAAACTCGGACGGAATCCCCGGGACGCGGGAGCCGGCGCAACACACATATATGTCCCGTTGGATGATGACATATGTCAGTCGCCGACCGATCGACGTTCAAGCGCCGGCTGGACTCCCTCGGGGTGAGCGTCACCGAGGGGCCTCCAAGCGCGTGCGCGGAACTGATCGACGAGGCCGCGAGGGACCCGGCCGTCGGGGTCGCACTCGGCGGTGAGAACGACGACCCGGCCGACGCGACGGTCTCGCTCCCCGACCGGGTCGAGACCGACCCGACGATCGCCGACCTCCGCGAGGCCCACACCGGCGTCACCGCTGCCGAACTCGGGGTCGCCGCGTACGGCAGCGTCGCGATCGAGGCCGACCGGGCGGGCACCGAGCCGGTGAGTCTCTTCGTCGACCGCCACGTCGTCGTCCTTCGCGAGGCCGACCTGGTCCCGGACATGCCCGACGCGTTCGACTGGCTCGGACCGCGGGCGCGCGACGAGTCGGTCGACGTGGTGTTCGCCACCGGTCCCAGCGCGACCGCCGACATGGGCGGGCTCGTCCGCGGCGCGCACGGGCCGAAGGAGGTCCATGTGGTGTTGCTTCGGGAGGTGGACGGGGCGGCGGACGAGTCGGGAGCGGGCGAGGAGGTGACCGCCGGTGAGTAGCGACGCCGCGAAGGCCGACCGCATCCGCGAGCTGATGGCGACCGAGGGCGACGCGGTCGCCGAGAACACCCGCGGATTCAACGAAGGACGCTACGAGTCCACGGGGCGGCTCGACGGGTACGAGGACCTGAAAGACGAGGCCCGCGCGATCAAGGAGGACGCGATCGCTCGGCTCCCGGAGCTGATCGACGAGGTGACCGAGGCGGTCGAGGCGAACGGCGGAACCGTCTACCTCGCCGACGACGCGGCCGACGCGAACCGGTACGTCAGGGAGGTGGTCGCCGACGAACGCGACGCCGACCGCCTCGTGAAGTCGAAGTCGATGACCTCGGAGGAGATCGAGGTGAACGAGGCGCTCGCTGACGCCGGCGTCGACGTGGTCGAGACCGACCTCGGCGAGTGGGTACTACAGCTCGCCGACGAGGCGCCCTCCCACATCGTCGCACCGGCGATCCACAAGTCGCGAGAGGGGATCGCCGAGCTGTTCGCGGAGCGATTCGATCCGGACGACCCCCCGGAGACCGCCGAGGAACTCACGGTGTTCGCCCGCGAGCGGCTCGGCGAACTGATCGAGGACGCCGACGTGGGGATGACCGGCGCGAACTTCATCGCGGCCGACTCCGGCACCGTGCTCTTGGTTACCAGCGAGGGCAACGCCCGGAAGACGGTGACCGCGACCGACACCCACGTCGCGGTCGCGGGCGTCGAGAAGCTCGTCCCGACCGTCGAGGACTTCTCGCCGTTCGTCGAGCTGATCGGCCGGTCCGGGACGGGACAGGACGTGACCTCCTACATCTCGACGCTGACCCCGCCCGTCGACTCGCCGGTCCCCGACTTCGAGGACGACGAGGCCCGGATCGCCGCCGGTTCAGACGGCTCGATCGGCGACGGCGACGCGAGCGCCGACCCCGACCGCGACTTCCACCTCGTCCTCATCGACAACGGGCGTATGGCGATGCGCGACGACGAGGAGCTGAAGGAGACGCTGTACTGCATCCGGTGTTCCGCCTGCTCGAACGCCTGCGGCAACTTCCAGAGCGTCGGCGGCCACGCGTTCGGCGGCGAGACGTACTCCGGCGGCATCGCGACCGGCTGGGAGGCCGGCATCGAGGGGCTCGACACCGCGGCCGAGTTCAACGACCTCTGTACCGGCTGCTCGCGCTGCGTCCCGGCGTGTCCGGTCGGGATCGACATCCCGTGGATCAACACGGTCGTCCGCGACCGGATCAACCGCGGCGAAGTCGACTCCAGACAGACCGACTGGCTGTTCGAGGAGCTGGTTCCCGACGAGGAGCCCGCCGGCCTCGATCTGGGCACGCGGGTCGTCGGCAACTACGAGACGGTCGCGAAGCTGGGGAGTCTCACCGCGCCGATCGCGAACCGGCTCGCCGACGCGGGCCCGCTCCGCGCGCTCGCCGAGCGCGTGACCGGGATCGACCGCCGGCGCGACCTGCCGGAGTTCGCGAGCGAGACCCTCGTCGACTGGTTCGAGCGGCGAGGCGGCGCCGCGATCCCGGCCGACGAGGCGGCCCGCGAGGTCGTGCTCTACCCCGACACCGCGACCAACTACGTCGACGTGGATCGCGGGAAGGCGGCGGTCCGAGCGCTGGAGGCGCTCGGGGTTCACGTCCGGGTTCCCGACCTCCCGGGGAGCGGTCGCCCGCCGCTGTCGCAGGGGATGATCTCGACCGCGCGGGCGGCGGCCGAGGACGCGTACGCCGGACTCGCCCGCCACGTCGACGCCGGCCGCGACGTGGTCGTGATCGAGCCGAGCGACCTCGCGATGTTCCGGAGCGAGTACGAGAAGCTCCTCCCTGAGTCGTCGTTCGAGCGGCTCGCCGACGTCAGCTACGACGTGATGGAGTACTGCTTCGGGCTGCTGGAGAACGGCGGCGACCCGGCCGCGCTCCGGGCGCCCGCGGCGGGCACGGGGCCGGTGACCGCGGGCAAGCGGGTCGCCCACCACCCGCACTGTCAGGCGCGGACGATCGGCGTCGGCGAGCACGCGACCGCCGTGATGGAGCGGCTCGGCTACGACGTGCGCGTCTCCGAGACGGAGTGTTGCGGGATGGCCGGCTCGTTCGGCTACAAGACGGACTACTACGAGCTGAGCATGGACGTGGGCGAGCCCCTCCGCGAGCAGTTCGGCGACACCGACCGGACCGTCGTTGCGTCCGGCACCTCCTGTGGCGAGCAGCTGGACGCGCTGTTGGGGTCGCCGCCGATGCACCCGGTGGAGCTGATCGCCCCGCGAGCGTGAGCCGGGTGCCGCGACGACCGGGAGATCGGGCGACCGGACGACCGCTCCGTCTGACGGGCGTCGTTCGACAACGAACGCTTATTAGGCGCGCTCGTGACCGTATCTGATATGAACGCTGCTCCGGAGGAGATAACGTCGCTCGTCGGTCGCGAGGTGTACTCGAACAACGGCGTCTTCGTCGGCGAAATCGAGGACGTGCGCCTCGATCTGGACGCGCAGGCGGTGACCGGGCTCGCGCTCGCGGAGCTCAACCACGAGCTGTTCGCCGGACGGGTCGGCGGGAACACGGGCGTCATCGTCCCGTACCGCTGGGTCCGGGCCGTCGGCGACGTGGTGCTGATAAACGACGTGATCGAGCGGCTCGACACCGGGAGCGACGAGCCCGAGGCCGAGGCGGAAGCGGAGGTCTGACCGCCTCACGCGGGTCCGGGGGACCGCGGGGGTGAGTCGCGCGGCGTCAGAAGGGGAGCGCGTCTCGCAGGCTCGTCAGGAACCCGCCGCCCTCCCGCCGCTTGCGGTCGAACACCGGGTACAGCGCGTCGAGGAACTCCGTCTCGTTTTCGAACCGGCTCTGCGGCACCTGATCGAGCGCGTCGCCGAGCGCGATCGTCCGCCCCGTGGCGTCGTAGGGAATCTCGCGGTCGCCGAGGGCGTCGCGGATCTCGTCGGCCGTCGCCGGGAACGACACGTCCGCCTCCTCGATCCGTTCGTCGAGCACGGCGATACCGAACTCGATCGCGTCCGGCTCCGAGGAACCGCCGCCGGGTGGGCGTGCTGCCATTGCGGCGTGCTACTCGCTCGGGAGGTTTGAAACCCATGTTCGGCGAGCCCGCCGCGGGGCGTCCGAGCGGCGCCGTGGACGCGGTTACTCCGGGAGCGACTCCTCCGGCGGCGCCGCGGACGCGGTTACTCCGGGAGCGACTCCTCCGGCGGCGCCGCGTCGAGGACCGCCAGCTCGATCCCGTCGCCGGCGCGGTCGAACGCGGCGACCACGTCGCCGTCGTACGGCGGAACAGCCACGAGCACGACCGCCGCGAGGTCGTCCGTCTTCGACACGCCGAGAAACCCGTCCGGGTGCGAGACGAACCGCGCGCCCCCCCGTCCCGCGGGCGTCCCGATGTCGACGCCGAACACCGCGTTCACCGAGCCGCCGACCCCCGCGGGCGTGAAGTGGGTCAGCACCGGCGTCGCCGGGTCGAGTCCGGTCTCCTCGTCGAACTCGCCGGCTCGCGTGGTCGAGAGCCGGAGACTCGTCTCCTCCGGGTCGCGCTCGGCGGCCTGATCGAGGAGCACCGTCAACAGGTCGCGCGTGACGTGGATCACGAGCGGAGAGGCGCCGACACGGTCAGATCCCGATCGCCGAGCGAAGCGTCTGCGTGTACAGCCGGGGCGCCTTGCGGCGCGACCCGGAGAGCGCGTCCTCGACGGCGAGTGCGGCTCGCTCGTCCACGCCGACGCCGTGCCCGACGCGCACCCGCTCCGGGTTCAGTCCGGAGAGCGCCTCGGCCGGCGGCGTCAGCCGCAGCATCGGATGGACGCCGAGCCGCTCGCGCTCGCCCCGGAAGTACGGGGCGGAGCCGAGCGACTCGGGGACGATCAGCGTCTCGCCGTCGAAGAAGCCGGCCTCCTGCCACGGCGGGACCGTCGAGTCCCGGACCCGGACCGCCTCGAACCCCGAGTCCGCCAGCCGCGAACCGAACCGCTCGACGGATGCGTCCAGCTCGTCCGCGACCCCGGTCATCCACTCGGCGACGTAGACGGGGGCGTCGTGTCGGGCCGCGATCGCCGCGCTGTCGCGCTTGTGGCGGTCGAGCCCGACCGCGACGCCGGCGACCGTGCCGAGCTCCGCCAAGAGGTCGTCGACGCCGGGCGCGTCGACCGGGTCGAACACCCAGACGTCGTCCGTCTCGCTCTCCTCGTTCGGGACCGCGACCGCGTGGCTCGCCCGCTCCATCCCCTCGTCCGGGTGCGCGATCCAGCCGACGCCGCGGCCGAAGCGATCGATCTCGTGGAGGTCCGGGTCGCCGTCAGCTTTCATTCCCATAGCGCGTGTTCGGTCCCGATCCCTTTCAACCCGTCTCCGCCGGAACCGTCCGGCCCGCGCTCGTCCGGCCAGCGTACGGTTCCTTGTCCGACGCGGTCGGGCTCGCTCCGGCTTACGCCGGATCGAACAGCGTCTCCCCGTCGACCATGTGCTCCTCGACGGTGTCGAGATCGAGCGTGAGGCCGAGGCCCGGCTCCTCCGGCACCTCGATGTAGCCGTCCTCGATCACGTCCTCTTCGACGAGGTCCTCCCACCAGCCGAGCTCGTAGGAGTGGTACTCGATCGCGAGCGAGTTCGGGACGGAGGTGCCGACGTGGGCCGCCGCCATCGTCGCGATCGGGGAGGCGACGTTGTGCATCGCGACCGGGACGTAGTACTGGTTCGCCACGTCCGCGATCTTGC
This sequence comes from Halorubrum amylolyticum, assembly GCF_004114995.1. Classification (GTDB taxonomy): domain Archaea; phylum Halobacteriota; class Halobacteria; order Halobacteriales; family Haloferacaceae; genus Halorubrum; species Halorubrum amylolyticum. Next base: position 17,114 of record NZ_SDJP01000039.1, on the reverse strand, counting down.
GGGTCTCGCGCATCCCGCCGACCTTCGGCAGGTCGGGCGCAACGATGTCGACCGCCTGGTTCTCGATGAGGCGCCGGAGCTCCGTGACGCGGTAGCGGTTCTCGCCGACCGTGATCGGCGTGGTCGTGTTCTTCGTCACTTCCTCCTGCACTTCGAGGTTCTCCGGCGGGACGGGGTCTTCGAGCCACCACACGTCGTACTCCTCGATGGCGTCCGCGAGGCGCTTCGCGGAGCCGCCCGAGAACGTCCAGTGACAGTCGAAGGAGACGTCGGCCTTGTCCTTCACGCGCTCGGTGACCTTCTCGACGATCTCCGCCTTGTGGCGGATCTCGCCGGGGCGCAGGTGGCGGTTGGCGCGGTCCTTCTCGAAGCCGCTCGGCACGTCGAGGTCGAACTTCAGCGCGTCGTAGCCCAGCTCGTCGACGACGCGCTCGGCCTCGTCGGCGCACGCCTCGGGGTCGGCCTCCTCCTCGGTGTGGCAGTCGCAGTAGACGCGCATCCGGTCGCGATACTTGCCGCCGAGCAGCTGGTAGGCGGGCACGTCGAGGATCTTCCCGGCGAGGTCGTGGAGCGCCACCTCGATCCCGGAGATCGCGGTGACGGTGACGCCCTCGACTGAGCCCTCGCCTGACATCTTCTGGATGAGGTGCTCGTAGAGGCGGTCGATGTCGAGCGGGTTCTCGCCGATCACGAACGGCTTCATGCGCTCGATGAGCTCCGGGACGCCGGCGCCCCAGTACGCCTCGCCGGTGCCGACGACGCCCGCGTCGGTGTACACGCGGACCAGCGTCCACGGGAAGTTCCCGTTGACCATCGTCGTCTGCACGTCGGTGATCTCGACGTCGCGCCCGCCGCCTCGTGAGCCCGTTGTCCCCATCGTCTCTGCGGAGAGCTCTCGCATCGTGTACTCCGCGTTCGGGTCGTGAAGCGACTCGTAGTTTCGGCTCATAGGCCTCGGTTCATTCGGAACAGGGTAAACGTTTATGTTCCTCCGGGTGACCGTCGCTCCGACGGGGCGCGGCTTCCGTCCCGCGCGAATAGGGAGTTTTTCATTGGCGTGTCCGCAACTGTCGGCATGGTCGAACTCACGGATTCGCTGAAGTGTCTCTTTACCGGAACTGTCGAGGAGCGCGGCGACGAACACGTCGTCACGATTCCCGCCACCGAGGTCGAACACGGCACGGTCGAGGCGGGCGAGTCGTACCGCGTGGCCCTGATCAAACGCGAGGGGAACGGCGCAAGCGCCGCGACCGACGGCGCCGCGGACCGAGCAGTCGCCAGCAACGGCGCGAGAGACAGCCCCGCGTCGACGACGGCGCGGCCGACGGACGACGCCGGGGCCTCCGGCCCGCCGGTCTCCGAGGGCGACGTGCGAGAGGTGACGATAGAGACGCTCGGCGACAAGGGCGACGGGATCGCGAAGATCGAGCGCGGCTACGTCGTCATCGTCCCGGACTCCGAGCCGGGCGACGAGCCGACCGTCGAGATCACGAGCGTCCGCGAGAACGTCTCGTTTGCTGAAGTCGTTGAGCAGTAACGAGTCGGCGGCTACCGCGGTGCGTCCCCGGGGTCGCTCCGCGAGAACAGCTTCCTGAGGTGCGTCGGCGAGAAGAAGGAGCTCGGCCGGTCCATGTGGACCCCGATCTCGCCCGACAGCGCCCACAGGCCGGCCCGCTGGACCGGCTCGGGGAGTGAGTAACACCGGCGGATCGCCGAGCCGAGCCGGATCTCGGTGCCGATCGCGTCGCGCCACTCCGACTCGTAGTCGGCGAGCGTCGCCGGGTCCCGCGGGTCGATCGCCTCGGCCGCCGCGTCGGCCGCGGTCATCCCGTAGAGAATCCCGCCGCCGGTGAACGGCTTCGTCTGGGCAGCGGCGTCACCGACGAGGAACGCGCGGTCGGTCGTCACGCGGTCCGGCGGCCCGATCGGGATCGCCCCCGAGCAGAAGCGGTCCGTCGTCACGTCGTAGGCGTCGGTGAGCCGGTCGAACATCGCGGACACGTCGTCGCTCGGCGGCGCCGCGAGCCCGTACTCCACGCCCGCGTCGCCGCGGGGGATGCGCCACGCGAAGAACGTCGGCGCGGTGAGGTGGACGTCGACGAGGTCGCCGTCGTCGGGGGCCTCGTCGAACGCGAGCACGCCGTGGAGCAGCTCGTCCGGCTCGGGGAGGTCGAGCGACCGGCGGACGCGCGAGGTCGGCCCGTCGCAGCCGGCGACCATCCGCGCCTCGACCGCCTCCACGTCGCCGGCGGGGGTCCGGACCTCGACGACGACCCGGTCGGAACGCTCCTCGACGCCGACGACGGTGTGGTTTTCTCGCACGTCGGCGCCGGCCTCGCGCGCGCAGTCGGCGAGGGTGCGGTCGAGGCCGACGCGGTCGATCACGTTCGAGACGGGCTCCGGCTTGTAGAAGGGGTACGCCCGCGAGTCCGGGCCGCCGACGCGGAAGCGCGCGCCGTACACCCGGTTCTGGAGGAGTTCGTCGCGGGCGTCGTCCGGGACGTACTCCCACACGTCGTCGGAGACGTGTCCCGAGCAGGCCAGCGGCTCGCCGACCGAGCCCTTCTCGAAGACGACGACGTCGCGGCCGGCCGCGGCGGCGCGGCGTGCGAACCGCGACCCCGGCGGCCCCGCGCCAACGACGACGAAATCGTGCATGGTGAGAGCGTGGTGACGCGGATATATAATTACGACGCGGCTTACTCCAGCCGAGCCAGCAGGTTGAGCACGTAGACCGTCCGGAGCATCGTCGCGGACTGGCCCCGCGCGAACACCAGCTCGTCGCGGTCGAGGACGTGCGAGAGCACGTCCGCGGAGGCGTGCTCCGGGGCCGCGGCGATTCCCGCGTCGTGCTCGGCGGCCCACCCCATCACGCGGAGGTCCGACTTGCTGTCGCCCATCACGAGCAGGAACGGGTCCCGCACGTCGAGCACGTCGAGCGCCGCCTCGACGCCCGCGACCTTGTCCAGCTCCAGCGAGCTGATCTCCGCGGCGTCGGCGCGGTAGTAGCCGACGTCTATCCGGTCGAAGAGCGCGGCGACGGGCTCCGGTATCGCCTCGGCTTCGGCCGACGTGTCGTCGTCGCCGTCGACCGCAACCGCTTCGATCACCTCCCGGATCTCGGGGTCGGCCGCCGCGTAGTGGGCGCGCGCCCACGCGGCGCCGCGGGCTGCCGGATCGATATCGTCTGCGTCGGGATCGGCCGCGTCGAGGTCGGTTAAGTCGAGATCGTCAGCCACCCGATCGACGACAACCTCGCCGAGCAGGTCGATCAGGTGGACCAGCCCGTCGTCGATCACGGCCTCGGCGTCGGCGCCGCCGGTCTCGAAATTCGGCTTCAGCGTGACGTTGAACTCGTTGCCCTGAAGGTGACAGCCGCGGCGGACGTTCTCGGGCGCGTCCGGGAGCACGCGCGACCGCACCGCGTCGAACACGCCTCGGACCGCCTCGTCGAGGTCCTCGTACAGCAGGCGCTTCGTGTGCGAGCCGTGCCCCGGCGTGAACACGCCGTTGCCGGCCTCGTAGACGATCGAGAAGCGCCCGGAGTGAACGAGCTCGTTGCCGAGCCCCTGGATCATGAACCCCTTCACGTTCTCCAGCGTCTGGCCGGTGCAGATGACGATCGGCACGCCGGCGTCGTGCAGCTCCGTCAGCATGTGGAGCGTCTCGCGGGGGATCTCGTTGTCCGTGCCACCCGCGGACCGGAGCGTCTCGTCGACGTCCAACACCAAGGCGTTGACGGCGCGGTCGTAGCGCGCGTGGAGGTCGAGCGCGGTGAACGCCGCCTCGCGGTCGGCGTAGGCCGCGACCTCCGCGAAGGTGGCGCCCGCGGGCAGGGCCTCGCGGATCTCGCGTTTCAGCCGGTCGAGCTCCTCGCCGGCGTCTTCCCAGTGTTCCAACGCCACCCGCGAGTCGACCGGCGGGAACAGATCTACGAACGACTGGTGCTCCCGGAGCGTCTCCGCGTCGAACTCGTCGTACAGGCGGTAGAGGAGGTCGTGCCGCTCCATGGTTGCCCCTCCGAACCGGGGTCCGAAAACCGTGCCGTCTCGCTTCGCGGGGGTCGGCGGGTGGCACCCGGCGCCGCCGCTCCGACCCGCGCCGCCGCTCCGACCCGCGCCGCCGCTCCGACCCGCGCCGCCGCTCCGACCCGCGCCGCTACTCCGACCGCTCCCGCGCCGCCAGCCACTCCAAGGCCGCGTCGAGGTCGGTCTCCGGCGGCGAGCACGTCCGGGCCTCGCAGACGTAGGCGGTCGGCTCGCCGTCGACCGCGTCGCGGTCGGCCCAGATCGGCGGTGCTTCGTCCATGTCGAGCCGGTCGAGCCACGCCGCGAGGCCGTCCTCCGTCGGCGGGCGCGGGGCGACGAGCGCGCCCGGCAGGTAGCGCTCTCCCAGCGTCTCGCGCCACGCGTCCGGCACCGCGTCGGCGGCGACGGTCACCTCGATCCCGCCGGACGCGACGCGGTCGGCCGCGCGCACCAGCGAGACGTGCTCCAGCGGGCTCGCGCGGATGCGGTCCGCGTGGGCCGTCACGACCCGCTCCGCGACCTCGGCGAACTCGCGGTCGGTCCGGAACCCGTCGAGGAACGCAAGCGTCTCCGCCGCCACGCCGAGGCTCGACGGGGTCGACCGATCCGTGAACTCCTGCGGCCGGGCGAAGAGGGTGTCGTCGCCGGACTGCGTCCGGCTGCCAGAGGCGCGTTGCGCCTCGCTGTCGCCGGCCGAGGCCCCCTCGTCGCCGTCTCCGTCGGCGTTTCCGTCCGGGTCCCGCGTGAAGTAGATCGTGCCGTCCTCGTCGTCGTAGAAGTCCGCGACGATCGTCTCCGCCAGATCGAGCGCGAACCCGAGCGCCTCCGGGTCGCCGGTGGCCGAGTAGGCGTCGAGCGCGCCGCGCGCGAGGAACGCGTGGTCGTCGAGGTAGCCCGGCCCGCGCACGTCGCCGTCGAGCCAGCGCCGCGCGAGGGTTCCGGTCTCCCCGTCGTACAGTCGCTCGCGGCAGAACGACAGCGCGTCGCTCGCGATGTCGGCGTACGGCTCGCCGAGGACCTGCCCGGCGGCCGCGAACGCGGAGATCGCCCGGCCGTTCCACGACGCCAGCACCTTCTCGTCGCGCGCGGGCCGCGGCCGCGACTCGCGAGCTTCGAACAGCGCGACGCGGGCCGCCGTCAGGGCCTCTCTGACGGCCTCGGCCGACATGTCGTGCGCGTCGGCGAGTTCCGCGACCGACGCCGCGATCGTCGGGACGGTGGTGCCGCGCTCGAAGTTCCCCCCGGACTCGATCCCGTACCGGTCCTTCGCGAGCGACGCCGCGGGCTCGTCGAGGACTGCGTCGACCTCGCCGGGCGTCCAGACGTAGAAGGCGCCCTCCACGTCGGCGGCGTCGGCGGCGTCGGCGCCGTCGCCTCCGTCGGAGCCCGCGTCCCCTCGCCGGCTCTCGGGCGGTCGACTCCGGGCGTCGAGGGTGCTGAAGAACCCCCCGTCGTCGTGCCGGAGCTCGCGGTCGAGGAACCCGAGGGTCTCGCTCGCGACCCGGGCGTACGATGCGTCGCCCGTCAGTCGGGAGGCGTCGAGGAACGCCATCGGCAGCTCCGCGTTGTCGTACAGCATCTTCTCGAAGTGCGGCACCGTCCACCGGCGGTCGGTCGCGTACCGGTGGAACCCCCCGCCGATCTGGTCGTACATCCCGCCGCGGGCCATCCCGTCGAGGGTGCCCGTCGCGGCCGTGAGCGCGGCGTCGCGACCGGTCCTCGCGTACGCCCGCATGAGCACGTCGATCCGGCCGGGCATCGGGAACTTCGCGCCGCCGCTCCCGAACCCGCCGTACTCGTCGTCGTACCCGCGGATCGCCGCGGCCGCGGCCTCGTTAAGGAGGTCGGAGCCGGGCGCCTCGGCGGCGTCCGCGTCGCCCGCGTCGCTCGCGTCGTCCGTGGCGCCCGCGGCGCCCGTCCCCGAACCCGGCACCGACTCCAGCTCGTCGCGGGCGCTCGTCGCCCACTGGTCGGCGCGGCGCTTCATCTCCTCGCGCTGCTCCGGGTCGGCCCACGAGTCGGCGATGCGCTCGCAGAGATCGCGGAACCCCGGCTGGTTCCGGCGCGGCTCCGGCGGGAAGTAGGTCCCCACGTAGAACGGCTCGCCCTCCGGCGTACACCACGCGGAGAGCGGCCACCCGCCCCCGCCGGTGACGAGCTGCGAGACGGTCATGAAGGTGCTGTCGACGTCGGGACGCTCCTCGCGGTCGACCTTGACGGGAACGAACTCCTCGTTGAGCACCGCGGCGACCGACTCGTCCTCGAAGCTCTCCTCGGCCATCACATGACACCAGTGACACGAGGAGTAGCCGATCGAGACGAACACCGGCACGTCGTGCTCGCGGGCGCGCTCGAACGCCTCCTCGCCCCACGGCTGCCAGTTGACGGGGTTGTCGGCGTGCTGCTGGAGATACGGGCTCGCCTCCCCGTCGAGGCGGTTCCGCTCGGTGGGCTGTGACATACGTCCGATTCGGCCCGACGCCGCAAAAACCCGTCACAAGAGCGTCACCGAGATCGGAACAACACAAACGTGGATATCTCCTCGCAGATAGAGAGTAAAGCTTACACTACCGTGTAGTGATCGGTCGCACATGACGGAGACCGTACTCCTGGTGGGGGGCGGCGGGCGAGAGCACGCGATCGCCCGCGCTGTCGCCGACGACTGCGCGCTGTACGCCTGCGCGAGCAACCGGAACCCGGGGATTCGACGGCTCGCCGACGGGTTCGAGACGATCGACGAGACCGACGCCGAAGCCGTCACCGACTACGCGACCGCAGTCGGCGCGGACCTCGCGGTGATCGGGCCGGAGTCCGCGCTCGCGGCGGGCGTCGCCGATGCGCTCGACGAGGTCGGCGTGTACGCCTTCGGCCCGCAGGCCGAGGAGGCGCGCTTGGAGACGGACAAGGCGTACCAGCGCGAGTTCATGGACGAGGCCGACATCCCCGGCTGTCCGGACTACGCCGTGTTCGACGACATCGAGGCCGCCTGCGACTACATCGACACCTACGACGGCGATCTCGCGGTGAAGCCGGTCGGGCTCACCGGCGGCAAGGGCGTGAAGGTGATCGGCGATCAGGTGACCGCCGAGGAGGCGAAGGCGTACCTCCGCGACTCCGACTACGACCGCGTGGTGCTGGAGGAGCGGCTCGTCGGCGAGGAGTTTACGGTGCAGGCGTTCGTCGCGAACGGCGAGCTTCGCACGACGCCCGCGGTCCAAGACCACAAGCGCGCCTACGAGGGCGACGAGGGGCCGAACACCGGCGGCATGGGCTCGTACACCGCCACCGGCCTCTCGCTGCCGTTCATGGCCGAGGGCGACTACGACGCCGCCGTCGACGTGCTGGCGGCGGTCGTCGACGCGCTCCCCGACTACAAGGGCGTGCTCTACGGCCAGTTCATGCTGACGGACGCGGGCCCGAAAGTGGTCGAGTTCAACGCGCGCTTCGGCGACCCGGAGGCGATGAACACGCTCCCGGTCTTGGAGACGCCGTTCCTCGACGTGCTCACGGCCGCGCGCGACGGTGACAGCGCGGCGCGAAGTGCCGCTGGCAGCCGGACTTCGTCCGGCGACGAACTCCCCGAACTCGCCTTCTCCGGCGAGGCGACCGTCTGTAAGTACGCGGTTCCGGACGGGTACCCGACCGACCCCGACGCGGGCGCGAGGGTCGCCGTCGACGAGGAGAGCGTCGGCGACGCGCTGCTCTACTACGCCAGCGTCGACGAGCGCGACGACGGGCTCTACACCACCACCTCCCGGTCGTTCGCGGTCGTCGGCCGCGGCGACTCCATCGCCGCCGCGGAGGCCGAGGCCGAAGACGCGCTCGCCGCCGCCGGCGATCGCGTCCGCATCCGCCACGACATCGGCACGGCCGACCTCGTCGAGCGCCGGATCGAGCACATGGCCGAGCTCCGCGAGTAGCGTTCCCCGTCAGCGATCCTTTTACCGGAGCCGTCCGAACGGACCTCCGTGACTCACGAGGACGAGCGCGCGATCGGCGGGACGGATTCCGCGGAGACTGCCGCCACGGACATCACGGGGACCCCCGGCTCCCGCACCGATCGACTGGAGCGACACCCGACCGGCGGCGCGCGGAACTCGCTGTGGTCGTGGCCCGGCGCGAAGTCGCCGCTCGCGGTCGTCCGCAACTACGTCGTGATCGTGCTCGCGCGGATCTGTCCGAGCCTCCGGCTGAAGAACTGGCTGTTGCGCCGGATCGGCGTGGCCGTCGGCGCCGGCGTCTCGTGGGGGTTGGAGTCGACCCCCGACGTGTTCTGGCCCGAGCGGATCACGGTCGAGGACGACGCCATCGTCGGCTACGACGCCACGCTGCTCTGCCACGAGTTCCTCCAAGACGAGTACCGCCTCGGCGACGTGGTCGTCGAGGCGGGCGCGATGATCGGCGCGGGCGCGGTCGTCCTCCCGGGCGTCACGATCGGCGAGGGCGCCCGCGTCGCCGCCAACTCGCTCGTCGCCGACGACGTGCCGCCCGGGACGACGGTCGCCGGCGTGCCGGCCGAGGTCGTCTCGCGAGCGAGTGCGGAGGGTGAAACGGGCGGTGAGACGGAGTCGGACGGTGACTGATCGGACAAAACAGATCGGCGCGTCCCGGCTACGTCTCGCCGTCGTCCGCGGACTCGCCAGCGTCGCTTTCGGCGTCGCCGTTTTCGGCGTCCTCATCCGCTTCTCCCGCCGCCGCGGAGATATCCTCGGCGTCGGTGATGTGCGCCTCGGTGCTCACGCTCTCTAAGTCGACGCCGACCTCCCCGGCGACCGCGTCGAGGACGGCCCGCTGTTCGGCCATCTCGTTTTCGAGCCGCTGAACGCGCTCGGAGGTGTCGAGCACGGTCGTCTGCGTCTCCTCGACCTCCTCGCGGAGCTCGTTGATCTTCTGGTACGTGCGCTCCGCCTTGTCGGCGAGCGTCTGGATCTTCTTCGCCGTGTCGCCGAATCCCATACCGGTCGATCGGGTTCGGGATACGTGGGCCTTTCCGTTCGGCGCGGCGGGTCGGCTGTCTATCGGCGATCTCCGTCCCTTCCGTCCCCGCCCGCGACGGTGGACTTTTGGCCGAACCGCCCGAAGTAGCTGTATGAGCGTCGAACGCGTCCTGTTGACCAACGACGACGGGATCGACGCAGCCGGTCTCAGAGCGCTCTACGACGCGCTTGCCGCCGACTACGACGTGGTGGCGGTCGCGCCGACCGCCGACCGCTCGTCGTCCGGGCGCGTCCTCTCGGACGGCGTCGAGATCACGGACCACGAGCTCGGTTACGCCGTCGACGGCACCCCGGTCGACTGCGTCGTCGCGGGCCTCGACGCGCTGGTTCCGGACGCCGATGTCGTGGTCGCGGGCTGTAACGAGGGGGCGAACCTCGGCGCGTACACGCTCGGGCGGTCTGGGACCGTCTCCGCCGCGGTCGAGGCCGCCTTCTTCGACGTGCCCGCGGTGGCGACCTCCATGTACGTCCCGGGCGGGGAGAACTGGTGGCAACGAGAGCTGGAGCCGGCGGAGTTCGCGAACGCGACCCGCGCGACCCGGTACCTCGTCGCGGAGGCGACCGCGTCGGGGGCGTTCGACCGCGCCGACTACCTCAACGTCAACGCCCCGATCGCGGACGCGGCCGGTGAGCCTGACTCCCCGGCGCCGATGCGCGTCACCGCCCCCTCGCCGTGGTACGGGATGGAGGCGGCGCACGACGGAAACGGCCGCGTGACGTTCTCGGACCCGATCTGGGGGCGGATGAACGAGGGCGACGTGCCAGATCCGGTCGGCACCGACCGACGGACGGTCCTCGACGGCGAGGTCTCCGTCTCGCCGCTGTCGGTGCCGCACGCGGCCGAGCCGGACGCGGGGCTCGACGAGTTGGCGGCTGGCTACGGGCGTGCGACCGAGAACGTTCGGTGACCCTGATTCGCTCCGCTTCGACGGCCGACCCCGCCGCGGCTACTCCTCGTCGGCGCTGACGGTGACCTTCGCCTCGCTGACCACGCGGTCGCCCATCTCGTAGCCGGGCTCGTACACCTCGTGAACGGTCCCCGAGGGCTGGTCGCTTTCGACCCGCAACATCACCTGATGGCGTGCCGGATCGACCGCCTCGCCGGGGTCGGGATCGATGGGCTCGACGCCCTCGTCGGCGAGCACCTCGTCGAACTTCTCCAGCGTCGACTCGACGCCGGGGCGGAGGTCGCTTCCCGCCTCTTGGTCGAGCGCGCGCAGGAGGTCGTTTCGGACCGGCGTGATGCGCTCGACCAGCGCCTCCGAGGCGCGCTCGCGGATCTCCTCCTGCTTCCGCTTGGCGCGCTGTTTGTAGTTGCTGAAGTCGGCCTTGACCCGGGCGAGCTTGCTCGTCAGCTCCTTGACCTCCTCCTCGGCTTCGAGGAGCTCGTCGCGCGTCTCGTCGAGCTCCGCTTCCAGCGCCGCGACCTCCCGAGCCAGCGTCTCGTCGTGTTCGGCGACGGCGGCGGCCAGCGCCTCGCCGTTCCCGTCGTCGTCGCGGGCGTCGCCGCGCGCTCCGGCGGACTCGCCGCTCGTTCCCTCTGCGGTCGCGTCCGCGGTGCCGTTCGCTTTCGCCGCGGCGTCTGCGGCGTCGTCGGGGGACTCGACCTCGACGTCGACGGCGTCGTCGTCGCTCATGTCCGATCGAAGTCGGTCGGCGTGCATAAGCGTTGCAGAACGTGACGGACGGGCCCCCGACCTCGACCGGAAGCGGGGTCGGCGATGTCGCGGCCGACCCGCGGAAGTATTTAAATCGGGACCCCCAAGCGCTCGTAATGACCGCGCCGAACCGGAACACGCTGTGGGCGCGCGCCCTCGTCGACGAGCTGGTCGCCGCCGGCGTCGACGCCGTCGTGGCCTCGCCCGGGAGCCGCTCGACGCCGCTGACGATGGCCGCCGTGCGCAACGACGACCTCCACGTCTTCTCCCAGTTAGACGAGCGCTCGGCCGCCTACTTCGCGCTGGGGCGCGCGCGCCGGACCGGAGAGGTGACGCCGCTGATCTGCACCTCCGGCACCGCCGCCGCCAACTACCACCCCGCCGTGATGGAGGCGAGCGAAGCCCGCGTCCCCCTGCTCGCGCTCACGGCCGACCGCCCGCCGGAGCTGCGCGACTCGGGCGCGAACCAGACCGCCGACCAGGAGAAGCTGTACGGCGACGCCGTCCGGTTCTACAAGGATCTCCCGGAGCCCGCGACGAACGATCGCGCGCTCCGGTCGCTCCGGACCACCGTCGCCCGCGCCGTCGGAGCCGCCGAGGGCGCCGACCCCGGCCCGGTTCACCTCAACGTCCCGTTCAAGAAGCCGCTGGAGCCGACTCGGGTCCCGGACGACGTGCCGGCCGACCTCGATCCGGTCGCCGAGCGCGGCCGCGACGGCCCCTACGTCGACGTGACGCCCGGATCGCCCGAGCCGGGCAACGACGAGCTTCAGCGGCTCGCCAACGCCCTCGCGACGACCGACCGCGGGCTGATCGTCGCCGGCCCCGCGGACCCGCCGGGGCTCGACGCCGAGGCCGTCACGGCGCTGTCGCACGCGACGGGGTTCCCGGTCCTCGCGGACCCGCTCTCCGGCGTCCGGTTCGGCGGGCACACCCGCGTCGCGCCCGTGATCGGCGCCTACGACGCGTACCTCTCGGCGGCGGTCGCCGGGGAGGGAGACGACGGCGCGGACGCAGAGGACGCGGACGCAGAGGACGCGGCGGCCGACTGGGACGACCCCGAAGTCGTCATCCGACTCGGCGCCTCGCCCACCTCCAAGCGCCTCCGCAAGTACCTCGCAGCCACCGGCGCCGACCAGTATCAGGTCGACCCCGCCGGGCGCTGGCGCGAGGCCGAGTTCGCGGCGACCGACCTCGTCGTCGCCGAGCCGAGCCGCCTCTGCGCCCGCCTCTCCCGGCTCGTCGCCGGGGGCGGCGGCGATTCCGACTGGCGCGCGCAGTGGGAAGACGCCGACCGCGTCGCGCGCGAGACTCACGATCGAGCGGGGGACGGGGAAATCCCGGCCGACGATCCCCTCCCCTTCCACGAGGGCGACGCGCTCCGCGCGGTGGCCGACGCGCTCCCCGACCCCGCGACGCTGTTCGTCTCCAACTCCATGCCGGTCCGCGACCTCGACCGCTTCGTCGGTCCGACGACGACGAGCGTCACCGCCCTCGGCAACCGCGGCGTCTCCGGCATCGACGGGGTCGTCTCCAGCGCGCTCGGCGCCGGCTCCGCGACGACGGACGACCTCACGCTCGTCGTCGGCGATCTGGCGCTGTACCACGACAGCAACGGCCTGCTCGCGCTCGACCGCTGCGGCGTCGACGCGACGGTCGTGCTGATCAACAACGACGGCGGCGGGATCTTCCACGAGCTCCCGATCGAGTCCTTCGAGCCGGAGTTCACGGAGTCCTTCAAGACGCCGCACGGCATCGAGTTCGAGCCGCTGGCCGACCTCCACGGGCTGGCGTACACGCGGATCGACGCGCGACCGGACGCCGCGGACTCTGCCGCAGAGTCCGCTGCGGGAGTCGCCGACGACCTCGCCGACGCGTACGCGAAGGCCGGCGACGCGGACGGCTCGCACCTGATCGAGGTGCGGATCGACGCCGAACCGAGCCACCGTGCCCGCGAGCGCCTCGAAGCGGCGGTCGAGCGCGCGGTTCACGGCGACGAATCCGGATAACCGGACGCAGCTCAATCGGCCTCGACCGTCGCGGTCGCGGTCAGGTCGCACTCCTCCGCGGTCACCTCGCCGACGATCCGGTACCGTCCCGGCGGCGGATCTCCCCACGTCACCTCGTAGGTGGTCGCCTCGCCCGGTTCCAGCGTCTCGCTGTCGAGCACCTGCGTGAACATCCGTCCGGTGCCGTACCGCCAGACGGGGTCGGCGTCGGCGTCTCCTCGGTCCTCACCGGTCACCCCGTCGTCGACACGATAGGCCGCGAAGTCGGCGCGCTGGCCGGTCCTGAACCGCAGGGTCTCGGGTGAGTCTCCGGCGTTTCGAACCGTCAAGGCGAGGTCGATCCCGCCGCCGTCGCTGTCGTCGACCGTCGCGAGCGCGGCATCGAGCATGCGGTCGTATGACACGGGAGACGGCTTAAACATACGTGGCGGGAATGAGCAGAAACGGCGAGGGTGCCCGGTCCCGCCAGTTCCGACGACGACGCGCCTAAGTCCCGGCTCCCCCTACCGAAGCGCGTGCAGGTCGTCGGCTACGAGTCGGGCGAGGGGTTCACCGTCGCCAGCGGCGGCGCGGTCGAGTTCGTCGAGGCGACCCCCGGCACGGAGCTCGCGTTCGGGCTCGGCGACCGCCGCTGTGCGGGGGCCGTCCACGACGGCGAGCACGTCGCCTGCGACGCCGAGGACGCGCCCTACTGCGACGCGCACCGGCACGTCTGGGTCTGCGCCCGCTGTACGGGGGACTGCTTGAAAGACGAGATGGACTGCCGCGAGGCGCACGCCGTGTACCTCGCGGCGTTCGCGCCCGACGTGTTGAAGGTGGGCGTCACGCGCCTGTGGCGGCTGGAAACCCGGCTCCGCGAGCAGGGCGCCGACCGCGCGGCCCACGTCCGGACGTACCCGGACGGGCGGATCGCGCGCGAGGTCGAGGCCGAACTGGCCGAGCGCGACGACCTCGTCGACCGGGTGCGCGTCCCGACCAAGCTCGCGGGGTTCGGCCGCGAGGTGGACGCGGCGGGGTGGGGGTCGCTTCTGGAGGGGTTCGACCCGATCGAGCGGTTCGCGTTCGACTACGGGCTCGACCTCGACGATCGCCCCGTCGCGGAGACGATGGCGGCGGGGACGGTCCGGGGCTGGAAGGGGCGCGTGCTCGTGCTCGACCGCGGCGGGTCGACGTACGCGGTCGACGCCCGAGACCTGGTGGGGTACGAGCTCACCGAGGAAGTGCCGGACCGCGAGCTGCAGTCGAGTCTGGACGCGTTCGGCGGGTGACGTGACTCGTGTGGACGCGCCCCGCGTTCTGCGAATCTCGAAGCCGCCGATCGCGGCCGTACCCACGGACGTGAACACCCGCATCCGCGACCGAGCCGAGGGATTCAAGATACTGCCGGTCCCCTTTTCCGACGATGCGTCAGGACCACCTCATCACCGCGACCCAGCTCTCGCGGGATGACATCGAGGCGGTGCTCGACCGGGCCCGCGAGGTCGCCGACGACCCCGCCGCCTACGCGGACCGGCACGCCGGGCGCGTGCTCGCGCTCTGTTTCTTCGAGCCGAGCACGCGCACCCGGATGAGCTTCGACAGCGCGGCCAAACGCCTCGGGATCAACACGATCGACATGGGGGACGTCGACTCCTCGTCGGTCTCGAAGGGAGAGTCGCTCTCGGACACCGTCCGCGTCATCGAGGGCTACGCGGACGCGCTCGTGCTCCGCCACCCGAGCGAGGGCGCCGCGACGCTGGCCGCCGAGAACGTCTCGGTCCCCGTCGTCAACGCGGGCGACGGCGCGGGCCAGCACCCCTCGCAGACGCTCCTCGACCTCCACACGATCCGCGAGAACCACGGGCTCGACGATCTCACGGTCGGGATCATGGGCGACCTGAAGTACGGCCGCACCGTCCACTCGCTGGCGGCGGCGCTCACGGAGTTCGACGCCAACCAGCACTTCATCAGTCCGGAGTCGCTGCGGCTCCCGCGCTCCGTGCGCTTCGACCTCCACGAGACCGGCGCGCAGGTGCGCGAGCACACCGATCTGGAGGGCGTGCTCGACGAGCTCGACGTGCTGTACGTCACCCGAATCCAGAAGGAGCGGTTCCCGGATGAAAACGAGTACCACCGCGTCGCCGGCGAGTATCAGATCGACGCCGAGACGCTCGAAGAGGCCGACGACGACCTTACCGTGATGCACCCGCTCCCGCGCGTCGACGAGATCGCGCCCGATGTCGACGAGACCGACCACGCGACGTACTTCGAGCAGGCGCACAACGGGGTCCCGGTGCGGATGGCGCTGCTCGACGCCCTGCTGGAGAACGCCGAGGCGGCCGAAGGGACGGAGGTGGACCGATGAGCGAGCACGAACTGCGTGTCTCGAAGATCCGCGACGGCACCGTGATCGACCACGTCGAGGGCGGGCAGGCGCTCAACGTGCTCGCGATCCTCGGCATCGACGGCTCCGAGGGATACGGCGTCTCCGTCGGGATGAACGTCCCCTCCGACCGGCTCGGCCGCAAGGACATCGTGAAGGTGGAAGAGCGGGAGCTCTCGCAGTCGGAGGTCGACGTGCTCTCGCTCATCGCGCCCGAGGCGACGATCAACATCGTCCGCGACTTCGAGGTCGTCGAGAAGAACCGGGTCACCCGCCCTGACAGCGTGACCGGCGTGCTCTCGTGTCCGAACCGCAACTGCATCACGAACGCCGACGAGCCGGTCGACACCCGGTTCGACGTGGTCGCCGACGGCGTCCGCTGCGACTACTGCTCGACGATCCTGCGCGCGGACATCGCCGACCACATCGACGTGTGACGGGGGCAACCTCGCCGACAATCGACGAGGGCTCCGGTAGGTTTTAGCGCCCGCCCTACGTTGTGTCATCCATGAGCAAGAAACTGAAGCTCGTCCTGGTCCTGTCGTTGGTCGCGCTCGCGTACTTCCTGTTCGCCGGCGACAAGGAGCCGGTCGAAGTCGAGTAACCGGACCGACGCGAAATCTGCCGTTACACCGTCTGTCGACCGTCCCCGCCGAATCGTTCGCCGACCACCTCCCGTGGGCGGATGCCCGCCGTTTTTACCCGTCAGTCTCGTAGCGACGCGTATGTACGGGGTCGTCACGCGCAACGCCGACGAGGTCGAGATGGAGCCGTTCGACCTCGGCTTCTACGAGGTGAAAGACGTCACGGGGCGGGCGGCCGCGCCCCTGCCGAACGCCGTGAACATGGTGTCGTGTTTCGGCGACAACGCCGCGGCGAGCGAGAACCCCGACCTCGTCCCGGTCGACGAGCGCGGCGAGCCGGCGACCCGCGACCGCGACTACTTCGACTGGGCGTACATCTGCCCGACCCACCCGGAGTACCGCGAGGGACTGCTGGAGATCATCGAGGACTGCGCCGCCGAGAACGACGACGTGCGCCTCGACGACGTGGGGTTCCCGCGAGAGGGGTTCTGTCGCTGCGACCGCTGCGAGCGACTCTTCGCGGAGAGCGACCGCGAGGACTGGACCGACTGGCGCGCCGACGTGATCAGCGGGTTCGTCGCCGACGCCGCCGAGCTGGTCCCCGGTCGGGTGCTGCTCACGCTGTACCCCGACCCCTACCCCGGCCACCTGCGGGCGCGGGCCGGCCTCGACCTCGATCGGCTCGCGGAGCACGTCGACGAGTTCGTGGTCCCGCTGTACGACACCGAGTACGCGACGACCTACTGGCTGGAGACCATCGCCCGCGGATTCCGCTCGCGGCTCGGCGGCGACTACGACGTGCACGGCGCGCCCCCGGAAACCCCGTTCTCGCTGGAGCTGTACGCGGTCGACGTCGACGTCGACGACCTGATCCACGCCGCGGAGGTCGCGGAGCGGTACGCGAAGGACGTGTTCTTCGGCTACGACGCCAACAACGCGGCCGCCGCGCTCCGCCGAAAAGACGCGGACGCGCGGGAGGGCGAGGTTCACCGGCCCGACTGACCCTATCGCCGACCGATCCCATCGCCGACCGACCCCATCGCCGACCGAGTCCACCGACCCGCCCAACGCGAGCGGCCCGACCGACGCGGGCGGAGCCGCACGAACGAGGGTTTAAGTACCGGAGCGTCCGATGTCCACTCGACCGGCCGCCGGCGTGCGACACACCGGTCGTCTCGCGTTCGCGTGAGGCGGTCGCCTTTCAACGTCCGCGCCGTAGCGGCGGTCGTTCTACAGCCACTAGCCGCCGGCTCGTACGGTTCAGCAACGATTCGAAAACGAACGGTTCAGCGGTCCACTTCGCCCATGATCGTGTCTAGGCTACCGAGCGAGGCGATCAGGTCGGGGATCGACTCGCCGCTCGACATCTCGGGGAGCGCTTGGAGGTTGGAGAAGCAGGGCGACCGGATCTTGAAGCGGGCGGGCTTGTCCGTGCCGTCGGCGCGGATGTAGATACCGAGTTCGCCCTTCGCGCCC
>NZ_SDJP01000038.1 GCF_004114995.1 Halorubrum amylolyticum | reverse complement strand
GCCGGTCATGCCGACTGGTCGTCAACCAGCAAATATCCCAACTCAGCGGTGCAGTGCCGTGGGAAGCCTCGCCGTTAACGGCGAGGAGGAGGTCACATACACGCCCGCGAGAGCACCCGGATCACTCGCGGTTCCGCGACGGAATCCGGATCAAACCCGCTTCCACGGCGCTTCCTCGAAGTCGACGATCCGTTCGCCGCCGAGCGGTACCCGTGGGCGCGATACTTCCTCGGATGAGGTGTCGTCCGGTCCCTCGGTGAAGTGCGGTTCAGCTTCTCAGTAAGATCCCCTCCGATCTCCCGGTAACGGCGGACTCGGCGACGCGCATCGTTACTCCCCGTCCGCGACGAGGTCCTCGTACCGCGCGCCGGTCTGTTTCAGCGTCTCCGTCGAGTAGAGCCGCTCGTGAGAAAAGGGGAGATGGTCGGCCGCCAGCTCGTCGATCTTCGCGTCGACCGCCTCGGCCTCGCGGCCGTGGATCATGGTGAACAGGTTGTACTCCCACCCCTGCTCCGGGCGGCGCGGCCGGTGGTAACACAGCGTGACGTACGGGAGGCTCCCGACCGCCTCGCCGCGCTCGTCGAGTTCGTCGTCGGGCACGTCCCAGACCACCATGCAGTTGTTCGTGAACCCGGTGACGACGTGGTTGACGACACAGCCGATCCGCTTGATGCAGCCGTCCGCGAGCAGGCGCTCGACCGCCGCGAGCACGTCGTCGAGGGGAGCACCGATCTGGCTCGCCACGTCGGCGTAGGGGGTCGCCGACAGCGGGAAGCCGTCCTGGATCGCCAAGAGGAGGTCGGCGTCGAGCGGGGTGAGATCGCCGCGGGCGTCCTCGGAGATGCGGGTGGCGGAGACGTCGGTGTGGTCCGACGCTCGCGGGTCGCTTCGCTCCCCGCTCGCGGAGTCCGAGGCGCTTCGCGCCTCGCCCGATTCCCTCGCGAACCGGTCGCCGTTGACGACGGGGAACTCCAGATCGATGTAGTAGTCCGTGAGCATCGGGAGGGCCAGCACCTCGCAGCCGGTCCGCTCCTCGATCTCCGCGAGGATCGCGTCGCGCGTCTCCCGCGAGCCCGCGGTGACGACGAACCACTGGTTCCACTCGTGGTCGCGCCGGTAGTTGTGGTTCACCTGCCGATACCCGTTGATGATCTCGGCGATTTCGTCGAAGCGGTCCTCGGGCGTGCGCACCGCAGCGAGCGTCGAGGAGCCGATGACCGGTGGGTTGAGAACCGCCCCGAAGCGCCGGAACACGCCGCGCTCGCGGAGGTCGCGGACGCGGTCGAGGACCGCATCGCCGTCGATGTCGATTCCCGTCTCGGCCGCGATCTCGCGGGCGACCCGCTCGAAGGGGCGCGGCTCGACGGGGAAGCCGCTCTGGGACTCGTCGATGAGGGCCGCGTCGACCGCGTCGAGGTCGGCCCGCCAGTCGGCGTCCAGACTCATTGTGCCGAGTAGGAGTCGCGCCTACGTACCGGTTTCGGAGGCGACTCGGTTCTCGTCCCCGCTGACGCGCCCCTTCCCAGCGTTCGGGAGTCGAGCGGGAGACTTTTCGTTCGAGGTCCCGAACGAGGCGTATGGCTCAGGCGACCCAAGAGTTCGGCGACTGGCCCCTCAAACGGCTGATGACCGAGGTCTGCGGCTCCGGCCACAAGTCGGCCGACGACCTGACGCGCGCGCAGGCGACCGAGGCGTTCGAGCGCATCCTCGCGGACGAGCCCGATCCGACGACGCTCGGGGCGTTCTGGCTCGCGAACCGCTGGAAGCGGAACGTCCCCGAGGAGCTGGGCGCGTACGTCGACGTGATGTGCGAGCGCGTCGAGTACGCCGAGCCCGACGCCGACCCCGTCGACTGCGGCGCGAACTACGACGGGAAGGGACGCTCCGCGATCCTCGGCGTCGCGGCCGGGGCGGTCGCGGCCGCGGCCGGCACCCCCGTCGTCGTCCACTCCGGCGACCGGGTCCCGACGCAGAAGCAGGACGCGTACAAGCACGTCTTAGACGAGCTGGGCGTCCACACCGAGCTGACGCCCGCCGACTCCGCCGACATGGTCGACGAGACCGGCTTCGGCTTCTACTACCAGCCCGCCTTCAACCCCGCCATCGACGACCTGTTCGATCGCCGGGACATGATGGGGGTCCGGACGTTCGTCAACACGATCGAGACGTTGGCGAACCCCGCGGGGGCGTCGGTCCACCTCGGGTCCTTCTACCATCTCGCGTTTGCGAAGAAGGTGGTCGACACGTTCGTGGAAAGCGAGTTCCACGACCTCGACCGCGTCCTCATGTTTCAGGGGATGGAGGGGTACGACGACGTGCGCCCCGGCTACACCACGGTCGCCGAGTGGGACGCGGCCGGCGGGAGCGGCGGCGAGGCGGACCCCGACGAGGCCGGCAGCGAGGGCGCCTCCTTCACCGACTTCGAGATCGAGACCGCGGAGTACGGGATGGACCTCGAAGAGGCGGACCTCGCGGTCGACGACGTCGCGGCCGAGTCGGCCGACATCACCGAAGCGGTGCTCGCCGGCGAGCGCGACGGCCCCTTCGCCGACGCGGTCGCGGTCAACGCCGCGCTCCGGATCTACGCCGGCGGCGACGTCGACTCGATCGAGGAGGGCCTCGACGTGGCCCGTGCGGTCATCGACGACGGCTCCGCGCACGACGTCCTCGAAGCGCTCCGCGAGTTCTGAGCCCGCCCGACGCGTCGTTCCGTCGTTTTTCTCCCACGCCGCTCCCGATCACCGCCGTCTCCTGTAACCGCTTCTCCCCCGTTCTCGTCGCCTCCATCCCCCGATCTGGGTCGAATTTGGGAACGAATTCGGAAAGCCGTCTTCAGGCCGTAGCACCAAGCGAATACGCACCGACCATGATCCACGATACCGACTCCCACCATGCCGACGTGTGAACACTGCGAGGCGCACGTCTCCGAGCGGTTCGCCCGGGTGTTCTCGGACGCCCGCGGCCGGATACACGCGTGTCCGAACTGCTCGGCGAACGCCGGGATCGCGGAGGTCGCGAAGGAGCGCGCGCAAAACGCCTGAGGCCCGCTGACCGTCCCTTTTCGGCCCTTCCCGCGTTCCGCCCGCCCCTTCCCCGACGATCACCGGCCCTAGCGCTCGGGCGCGGGCGGCATCGCGCGCTTGTGAGCGCTGCGCTCGTGGAGCTCGACCACGCGGTCGACGGCCTCCGCCGGCACGTCGAGCTCGCGGACCGTCGCCGCCCGCGAGAGCGTCCCGTCGACGTGGACCGCCAAGACCGCGTCGACGGTGTCGTAGTCGAGCCCCATCTCCGCGGCGTCGGTCTGGCCCTCCCACATGCCCGCGGTCGGCTCCTGCATCACCAGATCGCGGGGGACGCCGACGTGCGCGGCCAGCTGGCGCACCTGCTGTTTGTACAGGTTCCCGATGGGGTTGCAGTCGACCGCCTGATCGCCGTACTTCGTGAAGTAGCCCGTCATCGCCTCCGCGCGGTTCCCGGTCCCCAGCACGACACGGTCCTCCGCGTTGGCGACGAAGTAGTTCAGCACCGCACGGGTCCGGACGTAGACGTTGCCCGCCGCCGTGCGGTCGTCGGCGGCCTCGGGGACGGCGTCGAAAAAGGACTCCGCGATCGGCTGGATCTCGACCACGTCGTACTCGATCCCGAGGTCGTGGGCGACGCGCTCGGCGTCGCTCATCACGTCCGGGTCGTTCACCTCGGCGGGCATCGTGATCCCGTGGAGCGCGTCCTCGCCGAGCGCCTCGACGGCGAGGTGGGCGGTCAGCGTCGAGTCGATCCCGCCGGACAGCCCGAGGACGGCGCCCTCGGCGCCCGCGTCGTCGACGAGGTCGGCGATAAAGGAGACGATCCGCTCGCGGGCGTTCTCCAGCTCCGCGTCCGAGAGGCGGAGGTCGAGCGGGGGGTCGTCCGACAGCAACACCGACTGG
Source organism: Halorubrum amylolyticum (assembly GCF_004114995.1). GTDB lineage: Archaea > Halobacteriota > Halobacteria > Halobacteriales > Haloferacaceae > Halorubrum > Halorubrum amylolyticum. The sequence continues at coordinate 22,497 of NZ_SDJP01000038.1, read as the reverse complement.
TCCGAGGTCCGGCTCATGGGCGGAGTCTGGGACCGAGGCGACTAATACCTCCCCGTCGGTGCGGGGAACTGGACGCGCGTCGGGTTCTACAGAGGCTCTCCGCTCCGGCTTACAGGAGCCCCTCCGCTTCGGCCAACAGCAACCCCTCCAGCGTCGCGTCGTTCGTCGGCGGCTCCCGGGCGACCGCCAGCGCCTCGTCGATCGGGACCGTCCGCGGGACGAGGAACTCGTTGCTGTCGTGGTCGACGTCGACCGGCTCCAACCCCTCGGCGAACACGTAGCCGCGCGTGTGGCGCAACACGCCCGTCGAGCACCACACCTCCTGGAGCAGCGAGGTCGAGGACGGCGCGAAGCCGGTCTCTTCGGCGAGCTCGCGCGCCCCCGCCTCGGTGTACGACTCGCCGGGCTCGACGATCCCCGCGGGCAGCTCCAGCTGGGTGTTCCGCACGGTGGGGCGGTACTGCTCGACGAACAGCACGCGGTCGTCGGCGACCGCGACCACGACCGTCGCGGGCGACAGCTCCGCCCAGTAGTACTTCTTCTCCGTCCCGTCGGGCTGTTCGACGCGGTCGTACCCGCCGACGAACCACCCCTCGTCGTACTCGACGACGACCTCCCGGACCGGCCACTCCGGCTCGCCGGGCAGCGAGTGGTTCCGCCCGTCGTCGAACGCCGGCAGGTCGCTGAGGTCGTCGCTCACGGCCGTACCACCTCCACGTGGTAGACCCGCCCGTCGCGGCGGACGCGCACCCCGTCGTCAGCCGCGGCCTCCGGCACCTGTTGGGTGAGCGCGTCAACCTCGTCGAACGGGGTGTGGGTGAACCACTTCTTCACCCCGTACGGACCGGTCTGGTACCCCTCGGAGCGCCCGTCGTTGCTCGCGAGCGCGCCCGTGAGGAACGGGTACCGCCGGTCCGAGACGTTGTTCACGCCGGCCGCGGTCTCGTTCGTCTCGATCGGCTCGGCGGTGAGGTAGTAGGGGTCGCCGCTCCCGAGGTAGCTCGGAAGCGCCCCCAACGCGAGCAGGGCGACGACGACCAAAGCGATGGCAATGAGAAGGTTCCGGGTGACCCGGCGCATGGTCGCCGTTGGCGCCGGCCGGGAATACCGGTTTCGACCGCGGCGGTCGCCGTCTCCGTCGTCACGTCCCGCCCCCGCCGCCGCCGACGCGCTTTACTCGCCCGCGCCCCTCCCTCCCCCATGGAGTTCCGGTTCGAGCTGGCGCTGTGCGCCGCGCTCGAATCCCCGAACCGCGTCGTCGCACGCCAGCTCGGGGCCGGGATCGAGAACCCCGGCGGCCGGATCGTCGACGTCTGCGTGCTGACGCCCGGCCCGGAGTTCGACCGCCGCGCGGCGATCGCGCCCGACCGAATTCCGGACCCCGCGATCGAGGCAGCGGTCGGCCCCGGTGAGGCGGTCCCGCTCACCGAGGCGTTCGACCTCCCCCCCGACCGCGCCGAGGCGGTCGCCGAGCGCGCGGCCGCGGTCGGCTACCTCGAACGCGAGCGCCGCGACGGGCGCCCGGTCGTGCGCGCGACCGCCCGGTACCCCGACGACTGGGCGGGCTCGCTGACCGCGATCGAGAACAAGCCGGATCTGGGCACACCCGGCGATCTGGCGGCCCAACTGCGGTACGACGCCGCGCTCGGACTGTTCGACGAGGTCGTGCTCGCGACCGCCTCCTACGTCACCCGCGCGCACCTCAACCGGATTCCCGAGGCGGTCGGCGTCTGGCGGTTCGATCCCGGCACGGGCGAGCGCGAGGTCGTCCGGGAACCGACCGCTCTCGACCCCGACGCGTCCGGCGTCGAGATCCGCGAGGAGCGCGCGCTCCGGACCGACGTGGCGCTCGTCGATCCCGCCGCGAAGGCGCGGAAGCGCCGCCGGATCGCCGAACGCGCCTACGGGAAGGGATGGCGCCCGGACCCCCCGCCCTGCGCTCACGCGACGACGACCGGCGACGGGCGCCCGTACTGCGAGCGGTTCGACCGCGTGGTCGACCCCGGGCGCGACTGCGGCGCGGCCTGCGACGCGCGCGAGTCCGCCGATCTCCCCGCGACCGACCGGGAGGGCCTCCGCGACGACCGGACCGCGTGGGTGGCCGACCCCGCCGGCGACGGCCCGCGCCGCCAGTCCGGGCTCTCGCGGTTCCTGTGATCGCCGCCGTTCCGCGTGGCAACGCTTTATACGCCGACGGCGGAACGTATAGGCATGGACGACATCGACGACGTGTTCGTCGCGCGGTTGATGACGGGCGAACTGCACACGGTGACGCCGGACACGCTGGTCGAGGACGCGGCGGCCGTGCTGCTCGACAACGACATCAGCTCGGCGCTGGTCGTCGACGACAGCGGCGCCCTCGTCGGCATCCTCACCACGACCGACTTCGTCGATATCGTCGCGAAGAGCCAGCCGAAGGCCGAGACGACCGTCGAACGGTACATGAGCCGGGACCCGATCACGGCGAGCGCGCAGGACTCCGTCGCGGCGGTCGCAGCGACGATGGTCGAACACGGAATCCACCACGTCCCCGTCGTCGACGGCGACGAACCGATCGGGATCATCACCACCTCCGACTTCGCCGCGTACGTCTCCTCGCCGGAGGAGACGCCGTAGCCGCCGTCGCCGCCGTCGCCGCCGTCGCCGTGGCCCGCCCCGGCGTTCCGGAGCGCGGCTGCACCGCGTCCCCGACCCCGACAAGTGCCGCCCCTTTCTGTGGGGTATTACGCGCGGATCGCGTACCGCGATCCATGTCGGATCACCTGCATTTCAACCTCTTCACCATGGCCTCGGTCGAGCACGTCTCGCCCGGGTCGTGGACCTACCCCGGCGACCGGTCGCCGGAGTACACCGACCGCGAGTACTGGACCGAGGTCGCGCGCACCGCCGAGCGCGGCGGGTTCGACGCGGTGTTTTTCGCCGACGTGCGCGGGATCTACGACGTGTACGGCGACGACCGCGAGACGGCCGTCGAGAAGGCGGTCCAGACGCCCGCGAGCGACCCGCAGCTGGTCGTCCCCGCGATGGCGGAGGTCACCGACGACCTCGGCTTCGCCGTGACGCGCTCGACGACCTACACGCACCCCTACCAGCTCGCGCGGGAGTTCTCCACGCTCGATCACCTCACCGACGGGCGGGTCGCGCTCAACGTCGTCACCTCCTATCTGGAGTCGGCCGCCGAGAACCTCGGCCTCGACGAGCGGATGGACAAGGGGACGCGCTACGACCGCGCGGACGAGTTCCTCGACGTCTGTTACGAGCTCTGGGAGGAGTCGTGGGACGACGACGCCGTCGAGATCGACCGCGAGGCGGGCCGGTACACCGACCCGGAGAAGGTCTCGGCGATCGACCACGAGGGCGAGCACTTCTCGGTGCCCGGTCCCCACGGCTGCGAGCCCTCGCCGCAGCGCACGCCCGTGATCTATCAGGCGGGCTCGTCCGACCGCGGGCGGGAGTTCGCGGCCGCGAACGCCGAGGGCGTCTTCGCCAGCCAGCCCACCGAGGAAGGCGTCCGCGAGTACATGACGGACGTGCAGTCGCGCGCGGCGGACCACGGGCGCGACCCCGAAAGCCTCAACTTCTTCATCGGCGTCGTGCCGATCGTCGGCGAGACGGAGGCGGCCGCGGAGGCGAAACACGAGGCGTACAAAGAGCACGTCGACGTCGAGGCGACGCTCGCGCTCCTCTCCGGGTTCCTCGACATGGACCTGTCGGCGCTCGACCCCGACCAGAAGGTCGAACACATCGAGACCGACGCGATCCAGGGGACGATGAACGCGTTCACGAAGGCCCAGCCGGACCGCGAGTGGACCGTCCGCGAGGTCGCCGAGTTCTGCGGACTCGGCACCACCTCCCCGAAGATCGTCGGCACCCCCGAACAGATCGTCGACGAGCTGGCGTACTGGCACGAGGAGGTCGGCGTCCACGGCTTCAACGTGAAGGAGGTCGTCCGCCCCGACTCGCTCACCGACTTCGTCGACCTCGTCGTCCCCGAACTGCGCGAGCGCGGGCTCGTTCCGGACCCGGACGACGCGGGGGACTCGCCGCGCGGCGACGGGACCCTCCGCGAGCGACTCCTCGGGACGGGCCAGTCCACGCTCCGCGACGACCACCCGGCGAGGCAGTGACCGAGGGCGGTTCCGCCCCGGTGTTGTGAAGATCTCGTCGATTCCTAATACGACAGGCCTGCCGCCCCCGGCACGCTTAAGTGGATTCCCCCGCTTGTTTCAGGTGACGCTTCGCTTGGAGGGCCGAAGCGTCAGCGGGGACCTACTGAACGACACGCCCGTGCCACCTTTTCCCGGCACGGGCGTGCCGTTCGTTCCTTTGACTGCCCGAGAGCGACCGGTTTCTCTCGACGCACACGTCTCGACCAGCGCGGGTGCGCTCGCTCCACGCGCCTCGCCGAACGCGGATGCTCGCTCCACGCGCCTCGCCGAACGCGGATGCTCGCTCCACGCGCCTCGCCGAACGCGGATGCTCGCTCCACGCGCCTCGCCGACACGCCCAAGAGCCCCGGCGTCGACCGCCTCGTATGCCGCTCTTACAGTTCTCGACGACGCTGTCGCTCTCGCCGAGCCAGCGCGAGTCGTTCGCCGCGTTCGTCACCGGCCGGTACGTCGAGGAGATGGAGACGGCCGCCGGACACGTCGCGGTGACGATATCGGAGCTGGACCCTTCGGCGATGACCCTCGGCCGCGCCGTCGACGGACCCCTGCTGTTCCTCGACGCCGAGATCCGCGAGGGCCGGCCGTTCGAGTACAAGCGCGCCTTCGCGCTCACCGTGATGGAGCGCGCGGTCGCGGAGCTCGGCGTCCCGGAGCCGAACGCGAAGGTCGTGTTCACCGAGCACGCGGGCGAGGACATGATGGGGATCGACCGGGTGGGCGGCGACTGGGCCGGCGAGTGACGGCCGGCGACGTGGCTTCGCGGGATCGCTGACCGCGGCAGAAACCGCCGCGATCCCGGTCGCCCCTTCTCGTCTAGAGCCGCTCGCCCTGATACGATCCCTCGTAGGTCCCCTCGTGGTCGGCGGCCGCGAGCACCAGCTGGGCGATCCGCGCGCCCGGCTCGATTTCGATCGCGTGGCCCACGTCGAGGCGCCCCTCGCCGACGCCCTCGTAGCCCGCGTCCCAGACCGCGGTGTCGAGGGTACAGGAGTTGCGCAGCAGCGTCGACCGCGGGAGCACGAACCCGATCCGCTCGCTCGGAATCCGCACCGGCTCGCCGTACCGGACCACGTACGTCCCGGGGTCCAGTCGATACGCCCCGTCGTCGATCGGTACCGCCTCGCGCTCGCCGACGCGCTTCCCGTCGCGGCCGATCCGTCCGGGCGTCGTCTGCTCGAAGATCTCGCCCACCGTGAGATCGACGCCGTTCGGCTGTCGCTGCGCGTCGTCGAGGTCGGCGTCGCCCGCTTCGAGCGCCGCCGCGACCGTCGCTCCCGAGTCGAACATGCACGACCGATTCCGCGGGCGAGACTAAACGATGTCGCCCGCGATCGCGGCGCCGATCGCTCCGATCGCGGGTTTCACTCAAACCCCCGATTTCGGCGAATATGGGCCTTTATCGGCCTTATACTCTCGTAACGCCTATTCCTCACACGGGGAATGGTATCACGACGGTCCTCCGGCAACGTTCGCTGTCACCGCCGATCTAACACGGTCGATCTTGCAGAAAACTCGCGGGTTTTATATCCACGGGAGAGCCATCTTAACGTGATATGGGACAGACGATTACGAAGAAGATCCTCGATGACCATCTCGTCGAGGGCGAGCTGACGCCCGGCGAGGAGATCGGCATCGAGATCGACCAGGTGCTGACGCAGGACACCACGGGGACGATGGTGTGGCTCCAGTTCGAGGCGCTGGATCTGGACGAGATCCAGACGGAGCTGGCCGCGCAGTACTGCGACCACCAGACGTATCAGTTCGACTTCAAAAACACCGACGACCACCGCTTCCTCCGCTCCGCGGCCGGCACGTTCGGCGCGTACTTCTCCCGGCCCGGCAACGGGATCTGCCACCAGGTCCACAAGGAGAACTTCGCGGCGCCCGGCAAGACGCTGCTCGGCTCCGACTCGCACACGCCGACCCCCGGCGGGCTCGGCCAGCTCGCGATCGGCGCCGGCGGCCTCGACATCGCCGTCGCGATGGGCGGCGGCCCCTACTACGTCGAGATGCCGGAGGTCGTCAACGTCCACCTCGAAGGCGAGCTTCCCGAGTGGGCGACCGCCAAGGACGTGGCGCTCCACCTGCTCGGCGAGCTGACCGTCAAGGGCGGCGTCGGCAAGATCTTCGAGTACACCGGCCCCGGTGCAGAGAAGCTCACGATCCCCGAGCGGACCACGATCACGAACCTCGGCACCGAGCTCGGCGCCACCTCCTCGATCTTCGCGACCGACGAGAAGACAAAGGACTGGCTCGCGCGCCAGGACCGCGAGGAGATGTACGTCGACCTCCAGCCCGACGACGACGCGGAGTACGCGGAGACGATCGAGGTCGACCTGAACGAGCTCGAACCGCTCGTGGCCGCCCCCTCGATGCCCGACAACGTCGCCCCCGTCAGCGAGTACGAGGGCACCGACGTCGAGCAGGTCATCGTCGGCTCCTGTACCAACGGCGCCTACGAGGACATCCTCCCCAGCGCGAAGATGCTGGAGGGCCGCGAGGTCACCAAGAGCACCGAGATGATCGTCGCGCCCGGCTCCAAGCAGGCCTCCGAGATGCTGGCCCGCGAGGGCTGGACCGCGGAGATGATGGCGGCCGGCGTCAACTTCTCCGAGGCGACGTGTGGCGCGTGTATCGGTATCGGTCACGTGCCCGCCTCCGACTCCGTCTCGCTGCGCACCTTCAACCGCAACTTCGAGGGTCGCTCCGGCATCGAGGACGACTCCGTCTTCCTCTGCTCGCCCGAGGTCGCCACCGCGGCGGCCATCACCGGTGAGATCGTCGACCCGCGCGACCTCGCGGACGACCTCGGCGACCTCGAAGCGCCCGGCCTGGAGATGGGGACGAAGTACGGCCCCGGGATGGGGCAGGACGACTCCGACATCATCTCGCCGGACGAGGCGATCGACGACGGTCTCGTCAAGGGCCCGAACATCGGCGACGTGCCGCTCAAAGACGGGATCGACGTGGACGGCGGTGAGGCGCTCCTCAAGATGAAGGACAACATCACCACCGACCACATCATCCCGGCGACGGCGGACATCCTGAAGTTCCGCTCCAACATCGAGAAGCTCTCCGAGTTCACGCTCTCGCGCGTCGACGACACGTTTGCGCAACGCGCCCTCGACGCCGACGGCGGCGTCCTCGTGGCCGGCGAGAACTACGGACAGGGCTCCTCGCGTGAGCACGCGGCCCTCTGTCCGATGTACCTCGGCATCGAGGCCGTATTCGCCCAGAGCTTCGCCCGCATCCACAAGGCGAACCTGTTCAACTTCGGTATCGTCCCGCTCGCGATCGACGCGGAGACGTACGAGAAGATCGACCAGGGCGACGACCTCGAAATCGTCGACGACGTGCCCGCGGGCGTCCGCTCCGGGCAGGAGGAGTTCACCGTCAGCGTCAACGGCGAGTGGGAGTTCACCGCCGGCCTCGACGCCTCCGAGCGCGAGCGCGACATCCTCGCGGCGGGCGGCAAGCTCTCGTGGGTCAAACAGCAGCACCAGAGCGGCTCCGGCGCGGCGCCGGCCGACGACTGAGCGCGCTGTCCCGCGAGCGACGCGAGATCCCGACGTCCGGTTTTCCAATTTTTCTCGTCCGACCCTGAGCGGTGGCCCTGCGGACCGGCGGAGCGCTGCCGACCTCGACGTGACCGATAGCGGGAGTGAGCGCTGCAGGTCGTCGGTAGCAAGACTGTCGACTGCCAGCCGAAAACATATGCCGACCCCTCGCGTACCCTCGTACGATGCTGCTCGTCCTCTGCGTCGACCTCGACGACGACCTCGGCCGGAAGACGGGGATTCCCACCCCGGTCATCGGCGCCGACGAGGTCACCGAGGCCGCGGTCGCGCTCGCGACCGCGGACCCGGAGGATTCCGACGTGAACGTCCTCTTTCAGGGCGTCAACATCTACGACGAGCTGGCGGCGGGCGGCGAGGCGGTCGAGGTCGCGGCGGTCACCGGCGTCGACGCCTCAGACGTGAAGGCGAACCGCGCGGTGGGTCAGGAGGTCGACCGCGTGCTCGCGGAGCTGTCGACCGGCGAGGAAGTCTCGGCGGTCGTCATCACCGACGGCGCGCAGGACGAGTCGGTGCTCCCGGTGATCCGGTCCCGGATGCCGATCGACGGGATGCGCCGGGTGGTCGTGCGACAGGCGCAGGACCTCGAGTCGCTCTACTACACGATCAAGCAGGTGCTCGCGGACCCGGAGACCCGCGGTACGATCTTGGTGCCGCTCGGCGTGCTCCTCCTGATCTACCCGCTCGTCGTCGTCGCCAACCTGTTCGACATCGCGGGCGCGGCCGTCCTCGGAATTCTCTCCGGGATCGTCGGGCTCTACTCGCTGTTCCGCGGGCTCGGGCTCGAAGACACGATCGACGGCGCGGCTGCGTCCGTCCGCAACGTGCTCTACACCGGGCGGGTGACGCTCGTCACCTACGTCGTCGCGCTCGCGCTGATCGTCGTCGGCGGGGTGCAGGGGATGGAGACGGTCGAGGTCGTCCGCGGCGTCCGCGGCGGTGGCGTCACCGTCGGCGTCGCACTCGCGGCGTTCGTCCACGGGTTCGTCCAGTGGCTCGCGGTCGCCGGGGTCACCTCCAGCCTCGGCCAGATCACCGACGAGTACCTCGCGGGGCGGTTCCGGTGGCGGCACCTCAACGCGCCGTTTTACGTGCTCTCGATCGCGGTCGTGCTGTACGCCGTCTCCGGGTTCTTCCTGCCGGCGGCTCCCGGCGTCACGTCGCTCGGGCTCTCCGACCTCGCGATGGCGCTCGCGGCCGGGACGCTCACCGCCGTGTTGAGCACGCTCGCGTTCGCGGTCGCGGAGTCGCAGCTCCCGTCGGCGGACCCGGCTTAGAAAACACTCGGCCGCTCGGCTCCCGACCTGGTCACCGCGGCGGCCACTGTCGCTCGGTCACCGCGGCGTCCACTCCTCGCAGGCGTCCATGTCGTCCATCAGCTCGTCGTGGTGGCCGCAGTACGGCTGCATTCCCTCCTCCGTCCGGACGTAGTCGAACTGCGCGCAGTTCCCGCAGTACGTGTCGCCCGGCCCGTCGCGCGCCTCGGGCGAGACGCCGGGGGTGACCGGGCGGTCCGGTCCGGACGGGCCGCCCGGATCGGTCCCGCCGTCCCCGTCGAGCGGGGACCGGATGTCGGTCCCGGTCGCGCCGCCGTCGCTCACGCCGGCGGAGCCCGTTCCCGGCGCCCGCACACCGCCGGACGACTGCGATCCGCCGGCCGATCGCGGTTCGGCGGCGGACTCGGCCCCGGCGGAATCCGGTCCGGCGCCGCTCGCAGCCCGCCGGTTCGTCTGCGTCTCCACGTCGCCGTCGGGGGTGCCGCCGAGCAGGCCGACGCCGCCGCCGCGGTTGAGATCGGCGCGGTCGACCTCGATCACCTTCGTCTCGCCCTTGTGGGTCACCTCCATCGTGACGGTGCCGCCGGGGTCGTTTCGGGTCTTGAAGTTGGCGACGCCGACGAACACGCTCCACAGCGTCGTCGCGGCGCCGACGAAGTACAGCCCCGCGGTCGGCAGCGTGAGGTCCGTGAGCTCGGGGCGCGGGCCGCCGACCCACTGCTGGGGGTACGCGTACGCGAACAGCGCGACGCCGAGGCACATCACGGCCGCCCCGACGATCGCCGCGACGCGGGTGTTGCGGTCCGCCGGGAGGACGGTCATCACGCCGAGCAACACGAGGGGGACGCCCACGCCGCCGAGCACGCCGCCGAGCCGCCGCGCCGCGCCGGAGCCGTAGCCGCTCGGGAGGACGACCTCCGCGGCCACGAGGATTCCGGCGACGAGAAGCAGCGTTCCGGCGACGAACGAGCCCACGCCCAAGTACAATCTGCGTGGATCGACCTCGGAGCGCCCCCGACCGCCGTACGCCTCCGAGAGACTGGTCATACGCGGCCTACGTCGTCCTCCCTGAAAACAGTATGTCAGACGTTCGCCCGCGGCGGGGGACGCGAGGGGGACGGTTCCGGATTCGGACCGGCCCCGACTCAGATCAGCGCGTCCACGTCGACGTGGGCGCCGAGCAGCTCCGCCATCCGGTCGACGGTGCGGGCGTCCCGAGTCCGACCGCCGCGGACGACCTCCTCGGCGCGGTCGATCGCGGTGACTGTGTCGGTGTTCACCGCGAGGACGGGCGTGCCGGCGTCGGCCGCCTTCCCGAGCACGGCGCCCGAGGGGCGGTGCCCCCCGGTGAGCACGAGACACGCGACGCCGGAGGCGTCGAGCGCCGCGGTCTGGACGTCGGCGCGGTCGCCGCCGGTGATGACGGCGGCGTCGCGGGCGCGCCGGAAGTAGCGGAGCGCCTCGTCGCCGCCCATCGCGCCCACGAGGAAGCGCTCGACGAACGCGTCGGTGGGCGCGTCGGTGAGCAGTTCGGCGCCGAGCTCGTCGGCGAGCTCGCCGACCGTGACGCCGGCGAGCTCCTTCTCGTGGGGGATCGCGCCGAAGACGGTGATCCCCCTCGACTCGAGGAACGGGATGCCGTCCTGATCGAGCGACTCGAAGGCGTCGTCGGACACCTTGTTGAACACGACGCCGGCGAGCCGGTCGCCGAACGCGTCGGCGGCCGCCAGCACCTCGTCGAGGTCGTTCGGCGAGCTGTACTCGGCGACGAGGACGACGCGCGCGTCGAACAGTTCCGCGACGTCGACATCGGTGAGGTCGACGACGCCGCCGGTGGTCCAGCGCCCGCCCCCCTCGACGAACATGTGGTCGCGGTCGGCCGCCAGCTCCTCGTACTCCTCGCGGAGCCGGTCGCGGAGCGCGTCCGGGTCCTCGGTGCCGCGGATCGCTCCCTCGACGAACGTCGGCGAGTAGACGACGGGCTCCATCTGGTGCATCTCGGCGTCGAGGCCGAGCACCTCGCGGGCGAGCATGGGGTCCTGATCGAGCGTCTTGCCGACGTTCGACTGGAGCCGGGTCCCCTTCGGCTTCATGTAGCCGACGCTGCGGTCGCGGTCGGCGGCGAGCCGCGCGAGGGCGACGGTGATCGCTGTCTTTCCGGCGCTGTCTCCGGTCGCGGTGACGAGTGTGGTGGGTGTGTCAGTCATGGGTCGAGTTCCTCCGGGTCAACCGTAAGTCTCACGTCGACGGCGGCGGCGTTCGTGCCGCCGTCGGCGTCGGGCAGTGCGACGAGCGGGTTGATGTCGAATTCGAGGACGGCGGGGAAATCGGTGACCAGCTGCGAGAGTCGGCCGATCGTCTCGATCACGGCGTCGACGTCGACCGGGTCGCGGCCGCGGGCGCCGCGCAGCAGCGGCGCCGACTGGATCTCCTCGGTCATCTCGCGGGCCTCCGGCTCGGAGACGGGCGCGACGCGGAAGGTGGTGTCCTCCATCACCTCCACGAAGATGCCGCCGAGCCCGAACATCAGCAGCGGGCCGAACTGCGGGTCGCGGTTCATGCCGACGATCGTCTCGACGCCGTCGTCGAGATCGACCATCTCCTGGACCTGTACGCCGAGGACGGTCGCGTCCGGCTGGTAGCTGCGCGCGCGGGTTATCAGGTCCTCGTAGGTGTCCGCCACCTCGCCGTCCTCGACCCCGACGGCGACGCCGCCGATGTCGGACTTGTGGAGGATGTCGGGCGAGACGATCTTCATCACCACGTCGCCGTCGATCTCGGCGGCGACTTCCGCGGCGCGCTCGGGCGTGTCGACGATCTCGCCGGCGGGCGTGGGGATGCCGTACGCGTCGAGCAGTTCCATCGCCTCGACGCCGAGGCGGTTGTCGTCGCGGTCGCGGACCGTGCCGAGGATCTCGGCGGCGCGCTCGCGGTCGACGTCGAACGACATCGGGTCGGCGTACTCGCGCGCCTTGATGTCGCGGTACCGCGCCAGCGTCGCGAGGCTCTCGATCCCGCGGGCGGGGTCGAAGTAACAGGGGATCCCCTTCGCTTGGAGCTGCTGTTTCGGCTCGCGGGTCCGGTCGCCGCCCATCAGGCAGGCGGCGACGGGCGCGTCCATCTCGTCGCTCACGTCGCTGATCGCGTCCGCGAGCTCGTCGAAGTCGATGGTGGCGGTCGGCGCGGCCAACACCAAGGCGGCCCCGACGTTGTCGTCGGCGACGGTGATCTCCAGCGCCTCGCGGAACCGCTCCACGTCGGCGTCGCCGATCACGTCGACCGGGTTGTGGATGTTCGCCTCCGCCGGCATCGACTCGGCCAGCCGATCGGTCGTCTCTCCGGTGAACGACGCCATGTCGAGGTCGGCGTCGCCGACCGCGTCGGTCGCCATCACGCCGGGGCCGCCGGCGTTGGTGACGATCGCGACGCTGTCGGTATCGGGGAGCGGCTGGCTCCCGAGGATACCGGCCGAATCGAACAGCTCGTCGACCGACTCGGCGCGGATGACGCCCGCCTGATCGAGGCCGGCCTCGTACGCCTTGTCGGAACCGGCGAGCGTGCCGGTGTGCGAGGAGGCTGCCTGCGCGCCCGCGCTCGTCCGGCCGGACTTCACGGCGACGATCGGGGTGTCTTGGGTCGTCTCGCGGGCCGTGTCGATGAACTCCCGACCGTCCTCGATCCCTTCGAGGTAGCCGATGATCACGTCGGTCTCCTCGTCGTCCCCCCAGTGGCCGACGAAGTCGGTCTCGTCCAAGACCGCCTTGTTGCCCAGCGAGACCACGTCCTTGAAGCCGATTCCGTTGTCGTTGGCCCAGTCGAGGACCGCGGTGACGAACGCGCCGGACTGGCTCATGAAGGAGAGCCCGCCCGGGAGCGCGTTCTCCGGGCCGAACGTCGCGTTCATGCCCGAGGGCGTCGACATGATCCCCAGGCTGTTGGGGCCGACGAGGTTCAGGTCGTGCTCGTCGGCTATCTCCGCGAGGCGCCGCTCCCTCGCCGCCCCGTCCTCTCCCGTCTCGCCGAATCCGGCGGTGATCACGACGACGTTCTCGACGCCCGCCTCGCCGCACGCCTCGATCGCGTCCAACACGATCGACGGCGGCACGACGACCACGGCGACGTCGACGTCGGCGTCGGCCACCTCGTCGACGCAGGGCGTGCCGAGCACCTCGTCGTAGTTCGGGTTGACGGGAACCGTGCCGCCGTCGAAGTCGTCGAGCAGATTCGACGTGACGGCGCGTCCGACGGCCCCCTCTCGGGCGGTCGCGCCGACGACGGCGACCCGGTCCGGGTCGAACATCTCGTTGAGCGTACCCATCGGTACGTGGATACACGCACTGGCGGTTTAAGATCGATGGGAGCGTTCCCATCTCCTGAATATTAATGAACAATGGGTCGGATCGATCCCCGATCGTTCGAGGACCGACGGGTCGATCTCCCGATCGATCCCTCATTCCGACGCTTTCGGGCCGTCGGGCGATCCCCGATCCGCGTCCGCGTTCGTCCGTTCGGTCCCCTCCGTCTTTCGGCGCTCTCCTCTCACGCCCCTCCGTCCTCTCGCATCCAACCAGCGTCTCGCCCCGGCTCCGGCTCTGGCTCCGAGAGGACGGACCCGTCGGTTCGCATCCGCTCCTTCGATCGCCTGTTCGGAGCGGTCTCCGGGCGGTTCGACCCGTCCGCTTCGCGGGAGTCCTCGACGGCCGCGTCGGCCTTCGCGTTCGGGACGGTGAGCGTCACGACGTTCCCGTCGGGGTGGGTGTCGAAGGTCAGGTCGCCGCCCGACCGGTTCGCGACCCAGTACACGAGCCACAGGCCCATCCCACCGGTGTGACGGAGGTCGTCCATCTCCCACCGGTCGGTGATGACGTACCGCTCCTCGACCGGGATCGGCGGGCAGTTGTCGCGGATCGACACCTCGATCGCCTTGTCGGTCGCGCACACGTCGATCCTGACCCGCGGCGTCGACTCCGCGTGTTCGAGGGCGTTCTCGACAAGCTCCGCGATCGCGTAGTCGATCTCGGGGTGCGTGAACGCCCTCGCGTTCGGCGGATACGAGACCGACACCAGCGGGGACGCCCGGTCGTCCGCTTCCGTCCCCTCGCCTCCCGTCTCTCGTTCTCCCGTCTCTCGTTCTCCCGTCTCTCGTTCTCCCGTCTCCCTACCTTCCGCCTCCTCGCCCGTCGTCCATTCCTCGCGTTCCGCCCCGTTCCCGGTCTCGCGCTCCCGGGGTTCCCCGTCGTCGCCCGGCCCGCGGTAGACGAAGTCGATCTCCTCGTCGCAGTCGTCGTCGACAATTCCCAGCGCCTCCTCGACCACGGGCGCGACCTCGACGGGCCGGGGCGACCCGCGCTGTCGCAGCAGGTCGATCACGCCGCGCTGCTTCTCGGCCGTCGCCAGCAGGTCGGAGGCGATCCGGCGGATCGTCCCCGCGTGCTCCTGCAAGCCCGCGCCGAGTTCGGCGAGCGCGTCGGGGTCGATCCGGTCGCCGCCCTCCGACGCCCCGTCGTCGCCCCACGCCTCCGGGTCGAACGCGTCCGCGGCGGCGACGGCGTCGGCGATGCGCTCCGCGGTCCCGTCGACGATGTTCATGTCGTTGCGGATCGTGTGCCGCAGGAGGTTGTCCATCACGGCGAGCTGTCGCTCGCGGCGGTACTCTTCGGTGACGTCGCGAGCGAACCCGGTGACCGCGACGACCTCGCCGTTCTCGATCACCGGCTCGCCGGGCACGCGGACCCACTTCGTGACCCCGTCGGCGGACCCCAGCCGGTAATCGATCAGCGTCGACTCGCCGTTCGAGAGCCGCTCCATGGCCCGTTCGACGTACGGGCGGTCGTCGGGGTGGACCGCGTCGAGGAAGCCCTGCGGCCGCCGTTCGAGCGCGTCGGGCGACACGCCGAAGATATCCTCGACGGCGTCGTTGACGAACAGCAGTTCGTCCCACTCGGCGGAGAACATCCAGAACACGTCGGACGACACCGACGCGATCGTCTCCAGCCGGCGCTGGGACTCGACCTCCGCCGTGATGTCCCGCGACGTCAACACGTACCCGTCGATCTCAGTCTCCGCGGGCGGATACACCCTCGTCCGGACCCACACCCACCCGCCGTCGGCGGTGCGGTACCGGTACTCCAGCGGCTCGTCCGGTGTCAGGTCCCCGGCGGCGATCCGCGCGAAGGTGTCCCGAATCCGCTCCTCGTCGTCCGGGTGAACGAGTTCGAACGCGTCGGTCCCGACGAGTTCGTCCGGCCGAAACCCGAGCATGTCGACGACGGACGCGTTGAGGTGCCGGTAGATCCCGTTCTCGTCGAGGACAGTGATCTTGTCCCCTGCGAGATCCAGAAGAACCGCGGGATCCGGCGAGTCGGACATATCGTACGGCTTTTCGAGGCGACTGATAAGACTGATCGATCGATTATCACGCGAGAGATCTCCCGGCTACGCGATCAGTCGGCCGAGACGCCGGTGGTGTCGAACGCGGTGCCCACCGGGTCGGCCGCCGAGTCGTCGACGGTCAGGGTGACCCCGCCGTCGCCGAGCTCGATCGTTGCGTCGGTCGCCCCCCGGGTGTACTCCGCCGCGTGGTCGCCGTCGGGGTCGAATCGGACGCCCTCGACCAGCAGGGGGGTCTCGCTGAGTCGTTCGACCTTGCGGTACGCGGTCGAGAGCGCGATGTCGCACGCCTCGGCCAGCTCGCTCGTCGTCATCGCCGTGTCGGCGGCCCCGAGGATCGCCCGGCAGTCGGGGTCGGCGAGCGCGTCGAACGTGTCGTCGAGGGTCTCGTTGCCTTCCGTCGCGGTCGTCGATCCGGTCGCCTGCGGCGCGTTTCGCTTCATGGATGTAGGTAATGGCTCCGTCCCCCCCAACACCGGCCCTGCATATGTGGGGTGTTTTATAAGGACGAGCCGATCGACGGCGGCGACGCGCGAACGGCGTCAACGTTTTGCCCGGCGGCGGACACGGACGGATGCAGATGGGTTCCGGAATCAGGGCGGAGGTCTCGCTCCCGGCGGCGCCACCGTCCCCGTTCGGCGGGGTGGTCGACGGGTCGACGCCGGTCTACAGCGTCGCGCGCAGCTCGTCGGCCACCGACCCGGAGACGGTCGTCCTCGAGTTCATCGCCGACGCGGACCTCCCGGTCCCCGAGGGGGTCGAGGTCGTGTTCGACTACGGCGCCAAGGCCGCGTACCGGTTCGAGGCGCCCTGCGTCGAGGAGTCGCCGTTCGCGGTGCTCGACCGACACGGCGTTCCGGTCTCGGAGACAACCATCCGGGACGGGCGCCTGGTCGTCACCTTCCACGCGACCGACCTGCCGACGCTCCGCTCCGTGCTCGACGGGTTCCAGGAGTCCTGTTCCGACATGGAGGTGTTGCGGCTCCTCCAGTCGTCGTCGACTCCCGAGGAGTCCGACTTGGTCACCGTCGACCGGAGCGAGCTGACGGAGCGCCAGCGCGAGGTCCTCATCGCCGCCTACGACGCCGGCTACTTCGACCATCCGAAAGGGGCCAACGCCGGCGAGGTCGCCGCGTCGCTCGACATCGACCGCTCGACGTTCTCCGAGCACATGGCGGCCGCCCAGCGGAAGCTGCTCTCGGCGCTGCTCGACTAGATCAGGCCTCCGTCCGGCGTTCACCAGCCTTCGAGTCTCCTGATCCGTCAGATTCCTGTGGGTTCGGAATGCGAACCATCCTTCATGTGGATCCGTGTCGTACCCGCAACCATGACGAGCCCACGGACGCACACCTTCGTCTGTCCGGAGTGTCGCCGGTCGATCGAGGTGGACGACGCGATGCGGGCGACCCTGCTCGAAGCGGGCTGTGTCGTCTGCGGCGCCCCGGTCACCGACGGCGATATCGCGGACCCCCAGACCGCGTAGGGGCCTCGCTCTCCGCCGTCCACCCCTCCCCGCCGTCCACCCCTCCCCGCCGTCCACCCCTCCCCGCCGTCCACCCCTCCCCGCCGTCCACCCCTCCCCGCCGTCGCGGCGGGCCTCCGCCGCCGCCGGCCGTCAGCTTCCCCTCGGCCGGTCTCGTGTCCTTTATCCCGTCGTACGCAGAGAGGTAGCGTATGGCGACGAGAAGCGAGGTCGAGATGTCCGACGCGGAGGTCGACGCGCTCCTGTCCCGGCACGAGACCGGGGTGTTGTCGCTCGCGCGAGACGGGACCCCGTACGCGATCCCGATCTCGTACGGGTTCGACGAGGAGTCGCGGAACGCCTTCCTCCGGCTCGTCTCGACGCCCGACAGCGAGAAGCGCGCGTTCCTCGCGTCCGACCCGCAGGCCCGGATCGTGGTGTACGAGGAGGACGGCGAGGGAGACGGAGAGGAGTACGCGAGCGTCGTCGGCGTCGGGACCCTCCGCCGGGTCGACCTCGAGGACCTCACGCCCGAGACAATCGCGCAGTACGGGGAGACCCAGCGCCCCCTGTTCGAGATCTGGGCCGACGGAAAGCCGGAGCTCGACATCGACCTCTACCGGTTCGAACCCGAGCGGCTCACCGGTCGTACCGTCGTCGTCGACCGCGACGAGACGTAGCGTCAGACGAGTGTCTTGGTCAGTTCGATGCTCGGGATCTCGGCCGTGTCAGGTCCCCCCGCATCGGTTTGGCGCCGCCTCGTAGAACCCGAGCGCCCGACCGATGCCCTCCCGGTGTGATCGGGGTCGACAAACGTTGCTGCGAGGGTGTCTTCGTCGAGGTGAACGCTCCCCCAGCCGACGACCGAGCCGCCCTTTTCCGCGACGACGGGGCGATGAGCGTCATCGGCGAACTCGGCGTCAGGGATCGTGTCAGCGTCGGGGTCGGCCGCCGCCAGCCGATCGAGTTGGTCCTCGGCCGCGTCCCCCGTCGACGCCGCTCGAAGTGATACCATTGTGGGGACATACGTCTGTTATTCGAAATAAATCCTTGCCGGGCGCTTCATCCGCGCGGTTCGCCCGCTACTCGTCCGGGTACTTCGGCTCGCGGCGCTCGGCGCGCTCGGTCGCGCGCTCGACGACCTCGCGGACCGTGTCGGGGCCGTCGCTCGCGCGGTAGACGCCGCCGTGGCCGGGGTACATCCCGGAAACCGTGTCGAGCAGCCGGTCGAGAAGAGTGTGCAGGCTCTCGATCAGTTCCTCTCGGGACTGGCCCGCCAAGTCGGTGCGGCCGAACGATCCGTCGTCGAACGCGCCGTCGTTGTAGACGACCACGTCGCCGGAGTAGAGCCGCTCGTCGCCGACCAGAGCGACGTGATCGTCGGCGTGGCCGGGGGTCTCGACGACCTCGCAGGGCTCGTCGCCGACGAGGATCTCGTCGCCGTCGACGATCGCCACGTCGCGCCGCGGGTGCGAGGCGTTCGCGTAGAGGGTCGCGTCGAACCGGTCGAGCACCGCGTCGAGCTGGCCGACGTGATCGTGGTGCTGATGGGTCAACACGACCCGGTCGAGCCCGTCGACGCCTGCCTCGTCGAGCGCGTCGGCGATGACCTCGTCGACGCCCGGCATCGTGCCGGCGTCCACGAGGGTCGGCGCCTCGCCGGGTACGAGGTACGCGTTGCAGGTGAACTCCTCCGCGTCCGCGGTGACGGTGATCGGCTCCATACGCGGACGAAGGGCGCCGAGTGGGTAAAAGCGTGCAGCCCCGCGGAGACGGAGCCGGCGGAACCTCCATCCACGAGCGCCCGGGGATTTATCCGTCGCGGCGTGTTAGTCTCACGCACATATGGGCTTCGGAAGCTACGACGAATCCGAACAGGAGAACCAGGACCTGGATGCGGATTTCGACGACGACGACGGAGTCCGAGCCGCAGAGGAGGTACACGAGGGCTCCGTCGATTACGAGCCCGGCGCGTCGAACGACGAGCTGCTCGACCGGCTCCAGGAGATCAAGTCCGAGGAGACGTAATCGGGTGACGCCGCCGAGCCGGACGCTCGGGATCGCGTTCTCTGACGGCGACCGAACCAGCCGCCTAGCCGGCGCTATCGTCAGAGACGACGGCACCCTCGACGGGCTCGGGTTCGAGGCCTGCACCGTCGGCGGGACCGACGCGACCGACGCCGCGGTCGCGCTCTTCGACCGACTCGGCCGCGAGGACGTGCGCCACGTCGCCGTCGCGGGGGTCGCGCCGGCGTGGTTCAATCTCCTCGACCTGTCGCGGTTGCACGAGACCGTCGACCGACCGGTGTACGCCGTGAGCTACGAGGGGAGCCCCGGACTCGAACCCGCGCTCCGCGAGGCGTTCGACGGCGGCGCGCTCGCGCGGCGGCTCGACACGTATCGGTCCCTCCCGTCCCGAGTCCGGGTGGAACCGGACGAGTCCGATTCGGCCGCGGGCGATCCCTCCGAACCCCTGTTCGTCCGCGCGGTCGGGATCGACGCCGACGAGGCCGCCGCCGCGGTCCGCGGGCTGGTCCGCGAGGGGTTCCGCCGCCCGGAGCCGCTCCGGGCCGCCGCGATCGCGGCGAGCGCTCACCGGGAAGCGACGGAGAGAGCGTAGTCGCCGTCTCGGCGTCGTCGACGCGACGCCCGACCCGCGCCGGGTATATGTGGCTTCGGCGAGAGTCGCCGACATGGGCGACTGCGACGCCATGACGTTCCGCGACCGCGACCGACTCGCCCGGACGCAGGCCCACGAGACGGCCCTCGACTGCCTCGCGGCCGGGATCGAAGCCGCGCTCCCGGAGCGGCTGATCCGGGACGCCGTCTCGGTCCGCGACGGGACCCTCCGGATCGCGGGCGTCGACGGCGCGGTCGGCGAGTACGATCTCGACGCGTACGATCGGGTCGTCCTCCTCGGCGCGGGGAAGGCGACCGCGGGCACGGCCGCGGGAGTCGCCGGCGTGCTCGGTGAGCGCGACCGGGAGATCGACGAGGGGATCGTCGTCACGGACGGCCCTCGGGATGACTCGGACGGGAAAGGTGAGGGCTCGGCGGACGCCCCGTCCACGGCCGCGATCGACGTTCTCCCGGGCGATCACCCCCTGCCGAGCGAACGGGGAGCCGAGAGCGCTCGGCGGGTCCTCGACGCGGCCGAACGCGCCGGCCCCGACGACCTCGTGCTCGCGGTCATCACCGGCGGGGGGAGCGCGCTGCTCGCCGCGCCCGCGGACCCCGTCTCGGTCGACGAGTTCCGCGCGCTCACGTCGGACCTGCTCGCGTCGGGCGCGTCGATCGACGAGGTCAATGCGGTCCGGAAGCACTGCTCGGCGGTGAAGGGCGGGCGGTTGGCGCGCGCAACATTCTCCGCGACGACCGTCACGCTCGCGGTCAGCGACGTGATCGGCGACCCGCTCGACGCGATCGCGAGCGGCCCGACCGTCTCCGACCCCACGACGTACGCCGACGCGCTGGCGGTCCTCGACCGGTACGACCTCGACGTTCCCGGTTCGGTGCGCGAGCGCCTCTCGGCGGGCGTCGACGGGGCGGTGGCCGAGACCCCGACCGCGGACGACCCCGCGTTCGATCGGAGCGCGGCGTTCGTCGTCGGGAACGGGCGGACCGCGCTGGACGCCGCCGCGAGCGCCGCGGCGGACCGGGGGTACGAGCCGCTGGTGCTCTCCGCGAGCGTCCGGGGGGAGGCGCGCGAGGCCGGGACGACTCACGCCGCGATCGCCGAGGAGTGCGTCGCCCGCGGGTCGCCGGTCGAGCCCCCGGCCGTGCTGCTCTCGGGCGGCGAGACGACCGTCACGCTCGCGGACGCCGCGGAGCCGGGGAGGGGCGGCCCGAACGCGGAGTTCGTCGCGAGCGCCAGCCCCGCGCTCGCGGAGGGGCCGCTGGCCGGCGGGAGCGCGGGGGACGACGCGAACGACAGCATTCCCCGAGTCGTCGTCGCGAGCGTCGACACCGACGGGCTCGACGGGCCGACCGACGCCGCCGGAGCTATCGCCGACGCGACGACGCTCGACCCCGACGCCGCCCGAGACGCCCTCGACCGCCACGACGCGTACCCGGTCCTCGACGACGCGGACGCGCTCCTGCGGACCGGGCCGACCGGGACGAACGTCAACGACCTGCGGGCGATCGTCGTGGAAGAGCGGGACGGAGGGTAAGGGAGTACGCCGACTGCTTATAAGGAAAATGCGGTGGCGCGCGCCGCCGAGTGGGCGCCCTTGGCGGCCACGAGGTGCGCGTGCGAGGGACGCCGCGAGCAGAGAGGGACCGGAGGTCCCTCATGCAGCCGGCGCGAAGCGCCGGCGACGAAGCGAGCGGCGAGGCTGGGGAGGTGTGAGGCTGCGGTTGCGGTGCGGGGTGGGGTGGATTCAAAGGGGCAGCCGCGAGGACGAAGGCGCGGGACGCAAGGACCGCACGGAGCGAGCACCGCGAGCGACTGAGGACCGCGGCGACCGCACCGAGTCCTCGCGGCTGGGGCTTTGGCGGTGTTCTCCACGGAGTCACCGATCACGTACAGCCGAGCGGCTGGGGCTTTGGCGGTGTTCTCCACGGAGTCACCGATCACGTACAGCCGAGCAGCTGGGGCTTTGGCGGTGTTCTCCACGGAGTCACCGATCACGTACAGCCGAGCAGCTGGGGCTTTGGCGGTGTTCACCGCAGATCGGCCAATAACAGGCCAATGACTGACACCACCAACGCGATCCAGACACGGCCCAACCGAAACGTCGTCGCAAGGCGGACGGACTTATGTCGACCCCGACCACACCTCGATCCATGACCGAGAACGGGGACGCGATCGATGGTGGACCCGGCGGGAGCCCCGACGATAGCGAGCCCGACGAGAGCGCACTCGACGAAGATCTCCGAGTGCCGTCCTGCGAGCGCTGTCCGGCCCTTGTCGAGTCGCGGAGCCGGATCGTCAACGGCGTCGGCCCGGCCGACGCGGACCTGCTGTTCGTCGGCGAGGGACCGGGCGCGAAGGAGGACGAGCGGGGCGAGCCCTTCGTGGGCCGGTCCGGCGACGTGCTCGACGACGCGCTCCGGGACGCCGGACTCGCGCGGGCGGACGTGCGGATCACCAACTGCGTCCGCTGTCGCCCGCCGGAGAACCGCGACCCGACGGCCGAGGAACTGGCGAACTGCCGCGGACACCTCGACGCCGAGATCGACCGCCTCGATCCGGAGCTGATCGTGACGCTCGGGAAGGTGCCGAGCGAACACCTCCTCGACCGGTCGGTGGCGATCACCGCGGAGTCGGGCGAGATCGTCGACGCGCGGATCGCGGGGGCGTCCCGGCGCGTGCTGCTGTCCGTCCACCCGGCGGCGACGCTGTACGACCGGAGCCAGCGCGACGGGTTCTTCGAAACCATCGCGCGGGCGGGCGAACTGAGCGGGACCGGCGGCGGTGAGTCGGGCGGCCAGTCGCGGCTGGGAGAGTTCTGAAACGAACGGATCGCCGGGAAAAGACGTGCGAACGTCCGTCACAGTAGCTCTGGATACGAAACATAGAAAATAAGTACGTGTTTACCCCGAGGTCTCGACAGCCGGCACAGCGTGAGCCCGTGACATAACCTCATTATTGCTGACGACTCGACGAAGTTCTTCGTATG
>NZ_SDJP01000037.1 GCF_004114995.1 Halorubrum amylolyticum | reverse complement strand
AGCGAGGGACCGACGGTCCCTCTGGCAGCCGGCGGCGAAGCCGCCGGCGACCTCGCGCGTGCTCCTCGCGGCCTGCCGGCCGCTCGGAGGCACGCGCCACCGCAGTTAGTTGATGGGTGCCGTGACCGTCCCGTTTTTATCCGTGGGACGGGGAGACACACGCGATGAATCCGGCGCGGGACCCCGACGCGACAGACCGCGACGCCGCCGACCTCGACGACGACTTCGGCTTCGCCGAGCCGTCGACCGACCAGTCGTTCGAGAACGCGCTCGCGAAGGCCCGCGACGGGGCGCGGCTTACGGTCGACGACGCGACCGAACTGCTCGCGACAGGCACCGACACCGAGGGGATCGATCCGGTCCGGAAAGAGGAGGTCCTCGAACTCGCCGACCGGCGGCGCCGCGAAGAGGTCGGCGACGAGGTCACGTTCGTCGCCAACCTCAACAACAACGTCACGACCGCCTGCAACACGGGCTGTCTGTTCTGCAACTTCAAGGACTCCGCGCACGCCTTCGAGGCCGACAGCGACGCCGACCACGCGGGGTTCACGAAGACGCCCGCCGAATCTCGCGAGATCGTCGAGGGCGCCCTCGACATGGGCGTCTACGAGGTGTGCTCGGTGTCGGGGCTCCATCCCGCGCTCGCGCTGAACGAGGAGCACCACGAGGTCCTCCGGTCGTACGACGACTCCGAGAGCGCGGTGAACTACAAGCCGCCGGAGGCGTACGCTACCGACCCGGGCACCTACGTCGACCAGATCGAGGCGATGTCGGTCGGCGGGGTCCACGTCCACTCGATGACGCCGGAAGAGGCGTACCACGCCGCCCGCGGCACCGACTGGGACTACGAGACCGTCTACCGCGAGCTAGCCGACGCCGGGCTCGACTCCGCGCCCGGCACCGCCGCGGAGATCCTCGTCGACGAGGTCCGCGACGTGATCTGCCCCGGCAAGATCCGCACCGACGACTGGGTCGCGGCCATGGAGGGCGCGATGGCCGCCGGCCTCGACACCACCGCGACACTGATGTACGGCCACGTCGAGACGGTCGCACACCGCGCGGAGCACCTCGGGGTGATCCGCGACCTGCAGGACCGCACCGGGCAGATTACGGAGTTCGTCCCGCTCTCCTTTATCCACCAGAACACTCCGCTTCACCGCCACGGCGTCGTCGATTCCGGCCCCTCGCGCGACGAGGACGAGCTGGTGGTCGCGGTCGCACGCCTCTTCTTAGACAACGTCGATCACGTGCAGGCCTCGTGGGTGAAGTCGGGCGACGCTCACGGGATGAAGCTGCTCAACTGCGGCGCCGACGACTTCATGGGCACCATCCTCTCGGAGGAGATCACGAAGCGCGCCGGCGGCGACTACGGCGAGTTCCGCTCGTTCGACGACTACGTCGACATGATCACGGCGATCGGTCGGACCCCGGTCGAGCGCTCGACCGACTACCGCACCCGCCGCCGGATCGACCCCGACGACGGTCCCCACGGGCCGCGGCTCGGCCCGCGCGCCGACGGCACGCCGATGCTCCCGGACTCGTCGTCCGGCGCGTCCGGGGCACGGGGCGGCGCGTCCGACGGCGGATCGGCGGACGCCGACGACTGAGCCGGGCTGAACCGGACGGCGCTTCGACCCGGGTACGCTCCCGGAGCGTCTCCCAGCGGGCGAGAACCACCGGAATACTCTTAATATTGGTATACATTAACATACGTAACATGCCCGCGTCAGACGCACCGAATCCCGATTCGGAGAGGGACCCGCCGCCCGAGGACGGCGGCGAGTCGGACCGCCCGAGGGTCGCGCTCACCCGCACCGACGAGCGGGTGCTCGCGTACCTCGACGACGCCGGGTCGGATTACCCGGCGTTCGTCGCGAGCAACACGGGGCTGTACGTCGATCACGTCGAGTCGCGGCTGGACGCGCTCGACGCGGCGGGACTCGTCGAGCGCGTGACTGACGAGGAGGTCTTCCGTATCACCGACGCCGGCCGCGACGCGCTGCGCGATGACTGCGCGGCGTGGTCGGACTGACCGCGGTTCGGTCGTCTCTCCCAGTCCCTATCGCCCGAGGTCCGCGTGCGCCGAGGAGAGGTGTCTGGAGCCGAGCGCGGCGAGCAGCGAGAGCTCACCGGCGAGCGCGCCCACCGCGATCGCCTCCGCGAGCGCGTCGCCGTTGCTCCCGGCGGGGTCGCCGCCGCCGCGGACGCCGAGGATGTCCAGCCCTGCGGCCTGTGTCGGGAGCGTCGTCCCGCCGCCGACGGTGCCGACTTCGAGGCTCGCCAGCGACACGGAGAGGTACAGGTCGCCCGCGGGCGTCGTCTCCGCGGTCGTGATCGCGTTCGCCCCCTCGACGACCTGCGCCTCGTCCTGCCCGGTGGCGAGGAACATCGCCGCGACCGCGTTGGCGACGTGGGCGTTGAAGCCGAGCCCGCCCGCCTTCGCGGAGCCGACGAGGTTCTTCCGGGTGTTGATCTCGGCGATCGACTCCGGCGTCGTGTGGAGCCGCTCCTCGACGACCTCGCGGGAAATTTTCACGTCGGCGCTCACCGACCGGCCGCGCCCCTCGACCGCGTTGATCGCGGCCGGCTTCTTGTCCGAACAGAGGTTCCCCGAGAGCGCGACGAGCGAGGCGTCGGTCTCCGCCTCGATCGCGTCGCAGGCCTCGCGGGTCGCGATGGTGACCATGTTCATCCCCATCGCGTCGGCGGTGTCATAGCGGAACCGCAGGTAGACGTTGTTGCCGACGACGTACGGGGTCACGTCGAGCAGCTCGCCGTGGCTCGTCGTCGACTCGGCGGTCTCCCGCAGAACCCCCTCGTTGTCCCGGACCCACGAGACGAGCGCCTCCGCCTCGGCCACGTCGCCGACGCGGAAGACCGGCGCGCGGGTCATCCCGCTCTTCGTCACGCGCGCGGTCGCCCCGCCGGCGTCGTTGACCACCGAGCAGCCGCGGTTGATCGAGGCGACCAGCGCGCCCTCCGTGGTCGCCATCGGGAGGTAGCGCTCGCCGGAGAGCGCGCCGCCGTCGACCGCGACGGGGCCGGCGACGCCCATCGGCACCTGCACCGCGCCGACCATGTTCTCGATGTTCGACCCGTGGGCGTCGGCCGCGTCGAACGCGTACTCGCCGAGGGCGTCCACGTCGGCGTCGGCGGTCTCGGCCACGAGCAGGCGCCGGGCGGCCGCGGCGGTGTCGGCGTCGGCGTGCTCTTCGAGTTCGTGGAAGCGAATCTCGCCGTCGCGGACGCGCTCCGCGAGCGACGCGGGAGTGGCGTCGGTCATGCCCCCGTCTCCTCGCGGCGCGTGCTAATGGGTGTCGATTCGGCGGGGGTTCCGGCTACCTCAGCGCCCGACGAACCCGGAGAGCCGCTCGCGGAGGGACTCGCCGCCGAGCTTGAGGTAGTAGGCGTCGCCGCCGTCCTCGTAGTAGTCGTCGATCCGGCGGACGACCTCGAAGCCGAGGTGTTCGTAGAAGCCGAGCGCCTCGGTGTTGCTCGTACGGGCGTGGCAGGTTACCGACCGGTACTCCGCGGCCACGTCGGCGATGAGGCGCTCGGCGTGACCGCGCCCCCGGTGATCGGGGTGGACGGCCAGAAAGAGGACGTAGCCGTCGCGCCGTACGGAGGCGAACGCGACGATCTCGTCGTTCTCGACGAGCAGGTGCGTCGTGGACCGCCGGTAGGCGTCGACGAAGAACCCCCGTCGCTGTCGGAGGACGCCCTCCTCGGATCGGATCCGCTCTTTGAGCTCCCACGCCTCCGCGGCGCGGTCGGCCTCGCCGGGCGGTTCCGTCCGCTTTTCCACGTTGACGCTCACTGCAGGAGGCTAACACGCCAACGGAATATAACTCCACCGCCACCGGGGACGGTTGCGGCCGGAATCGGCGGAGGCGCGAGTGGCAGGCCTCGACCGCGACCGCCCGCACGACGACGGAAGCGTTTTGTCGTGCTCGGGCGTGTGTGCAGTAATGCACCCGGTACCAACGGGCCGGAAGCGACTCCGCCACGCGTTCCTCACCGCCGTCGAGTCGACGCGGTACAGGGAGCTCGCGGTCGAGTACGCCCACTACGGCATCGAACGGGTCCCGGGCGCCGAACCCGGTGACGGGCGGCCACGTCGTCTTCGTCCCCGAACACCGGATCGGCGCGCGGACCCGGATCGTCTCGGAGTTCCGGTTCGAGTACGACGCGCGGACCGGCACCGACACCCAGAGCCGCGACGGCGGTGACGACTCGTGAGCTACGCCCTCCGCGAGCACACGGCCGACGTCGCGGTCGAGGCGACAGCGCCGACCCTCGCGGCGCTGTTCGAGGCCGTCGCCGACGGGCTCACCGCCGCGAGCTGCGAGACGGTTCCCGAAGCGGGAGACCAGTTCGCGTTCACCGTGACCGCCGAGAGCCGCGAGGCGCTGCTGTTCGACTACCTCGATCGGCTGATCTACGAGCGCGACGTGCGGCTCGTGCTCCCCGCCGACCACCGGTGTGCGGTTTCGGGGCCGGACAATGCCGGAGGCGACGACGATGACGGGAGCGACGACGCGGCGTGGACCGCCGAGGCGACGGCCCGCGGCGTCCCCATCGACGCCGTCGCGGCCCGGGAGATCAAGGCGGTCACGTACTCCGAGATGACCCTCGAACGACGGGACGACGAGTGGTACGCGTACGTCGTCTTCGACGTGTGACGGCCGCACGCGCTCGAAAACCCGACCGGGTGAAAAACGTTAACACTGCCAAGGCTCTTGTTAGCGTATGTCACATACGGGTGAGAGCGGCACGGACGCGGGAGCCGAACCGGAGACAGGAGGGACGATTGGGGAGGACTCCGGGGCGACCGGCCGACGCTGGCGCGCGGGCGCGGTCGGCGGGCTGGTCGCCGGCGCGGCCATGGGCGTCGTGTTGCACGGGGCGTTGGGACTGATGCCGACGATCGGCGCGCTCGTCGGCGTCGAGACGGTCGCCGCCGGCTGGGCGGTCCACCTGTTCAACAGCGCGGTGTTCGGGGCGCTGTTCGTCGCCGTCTTCGACCGGACGTTCTTCGACGAGCTGCGCGCGGATGTCGGGGGCTGCCTCTCGCTCGGCGTCGTCCACTCGGCGCTGCTCGGCGTGCTCACCGGCGGGCTGCTGTTGCCGACCGCGCTCGCGATCGAGGGCGCCTCCTCGCTGCCGGTGCCGACGCTGCCGGTGCCCGGACTCACGGCGAGCCTCGAGTTCGGCGCCGTCATCGCGGTCGCGCACCTGCTGTACGGGCTCGTGCTCGGGCGGATGTTCGCCGCGTTCACGCTCGCCGACGGCGGGATCGGGTGGCTCCCGATCGATCCGGTCGACCGGTAGCGGGCGCCCGCAGCCGCCCCCGTTCCGCGCCCGGTGACGCAACGCCCTTCTCCCCCCGTGCCGAATCCCGGGTATGACCACGCGCGAGTTCGACGGGATCCGACTGGAGAAGGTGCGCGAGCACGTCTGGGAGATCCCCCGCGAGGGCGACATGACCGTCCCCGCGCGGGTGCTCGCCAGCGAGACCCTGCTGGAAGAGATCGGCGAGGACGACTCGCTCCAGCAGCTAAAAAACGCCACGCACCTGCCCGGAATGGCCGAGCCCGCCCTCTGTATGCCCGACGGCCATCAGGGGTACGGCTTCCCGGTCGGCGGCGTCGGCGCTATCGACGCCCGAACCGGCTGTATCTCTCCCGGAGCAGTCGGCTATGACATAAATTGCGGCGTCAGAATGGTGAAAACTAATCTCACCTACGACGACGTTCGCGGCCGGGAGTCGGAGCTCGTCGACGCGCTCTTCGAGGCGGTCCCGTCCGGCCTCGGCGGCGGCGGCGTCATCGGCGGCGACGCCGACGCGATCGAGGGCGCCCTCGAACGGGGCGTCGAGTGGGCGGTCGAGGAGGGGTACGGGATCGAGAGCGACCTCGCGCGCTGCGAGGACGAGGGGCGACGCCCCGACGCCCGACCGGAGTACGTCTCCCAGAAGGCGATGGACCGCGGACGCAATCAGATGGGGTCGCTCGGCTCCGGGAATCACTTCTTGGAGGTCCAGCGGGTCACGGACGTGTTCCTCGAGGATATCGCCGAGTCGTACGGGCTCGAAGCGGACGGAATCGTCGTCCTGATCCACTGTGGCAGCCGCGGGCTCGGCCACCAGACCTGCAACGACTACCTGCGCCGGATCGAGAAGGAGCACGGGGACCTGCTCGCCGACCTGCCCGACAAGGAGCTTGCGGCCGCGCCCGCCGGCTCCGAGCTGGCCGAGGAGTACTACGGCGCGATGGGCGCGTGCATCAACTTCGCGTGGGTGAACCGCCAGCTGATCACCCACCAGGCCCGCGAGACGTTCGGCGAGGTGTTCGACGCCGACCCGATCGAGGACCTCGGGATGGAGCTTTTGTACGACGTGGCGCACAACATCGCCAAGAAGGAGACCCACGAGGTCGGCGTCGACGCCGACGGGCGCCCCGCGGTCGGCGACGAGGCGGTCGACCGCGCGGAACGGGAGCTGTACGTCCACCGCAAGGGCGCGACCCGGGCGTTCCCCGCGGGCCACGAGGACGTGCCCGAGGTGTACCGCGACGCCGGCCAGCCCGTGATCATCCCCGGCAGCATGGGCGCCGGCTCGTACGTGCTCCGCGGCGGCGACGAGTCGATGTCGGTGTCGTTCGGCTCCACCGCCCACGGCGCCGGCCGGCTGATGAGCCGGACGCAGGCGAAACAGGAATTCTGGGGCGGCGACGTGCAGGACGACCTCGAAGACGGCCAGCAGATCTACGTGAAAGCGCAGTCCGGTGCCACCATCGCCGAGGAGGCGCCCGGGGTCTACAAGGACATCGACGAGGTGATCCGCGTCAGCGACGAGCTGGGAATTGGCGACAAGGTCGCGCGGACGTTCCCGGTGTGTAACATCAAGGGGTGACAGCTGTCGCTCCCGCGGCTCACCGCTCCCGCTTCGCCTCTCGGCCGAGCCGCTCCTCGACCGCGGTCACCTTCTCGTCGGCGGTCCCGTCGCTGGTCCGCTTGTCGTCGATCTTCAGGACCGTCGAGACGCGGTCGCCGTCGACGGCGTCGTGGGCGGCCGCGGCCGCCGCGAACAGCGTCTCGGCGTCGTCGGCCTCGATCACGGTCCCCATCGGGTTCGTCTCGTAGCTCACGTCGAACTCGTCGAGCGCGGCGACGGCCTTCGCGACCTCGCCGGCCATGCTCCCCTCGATCACCGGCGCGACGCTCAGGAGTGCGATAGCGGTCATGCCTGCGCGTCCGGCCCGCGGATACTTAAAAACGGACGCGGTGCGACGCGGGCGAGCGAGCGCCGCCGGCGGGCGCCTCTCAGTCGAGGGCGTCCCGGAGGAACGAGAGCTGGTGACCGATCGCCGGCTCGAAGTCCTCGCCGAACGGGGAGAAGTGGTCCGCGGGCATGGTGACGACGGTGCCGCGCGAGAGCGTTTCGCCCGCGTCGACGACCGCCTCGCTGTCGACGATGGCGTCGTCGGTGCCGGCCAGAAGCAGCGTCGGCGCCCGGATTTCGTCGAGCCGCATCACCGGTCGGTAGTTCGCCACCCTCAGCAGGGACCGAGCGGGCGTCTCGTTGCGCCACCGCGACTCGCGGTCGACCAGATCGAGGTACTTCCGCTTCGTTCCGGGCTCCGTGATCGCCGCCAGCTCCTCGGTCCCGCCGATGATCGGGACGGTCCGCCCGCGGCCGATCCGGTGGCCGAGCAGGTCGCGAACGCCCGCGATCCCGGAGCGCACGAGGTACCGCCCGCCGCGACGCCGGGCGATCCCTCGCCCGTCGAGCATCGGGACCGCGGCGATGACGGCGTCGGGGTCGCGCCGCTCCGCCGCGAGCGTGAGGACGTGCGCGGCCGACAGCGACGCGCCCCACAGCACCAGATCGCGGCCAACCGCATCGATCCGACGGACACGGTCGATCGCGGCCGCGTAGTCCGCGCGTTGGCCCGCGGGGTCGACGAGCTGCGAGTCGCCGTCGGAGGTGCCGAACCCGCGGTAATCGAAGAGAAAGGCCGCGTAGCCCGCGTCGGCGAACCGCTCCGCGACCGCGGGATAGCCGAAGCTCCGCTCCGCGCCGAGCCCCGGCGCCATCACGACGATCGGCGGGTCCTCGCCGTCGCCGCCCGGCAGGTAGAGGGTGCCGCGACAGGCGTCGCCGTCGGCGTCGAACGCGAGCTCGCGGGTGGCGAACCGCTCGCGCGGCGGGCGGTCGAGCCGGCGCTGGGCGCGGTTCACCGGATCTCTGCGGGTCACGCTTCGTCCCCGGGCTCGGCGGGCTCACCGTCCGCGACCGATCCGTCGGCCTCGGCGTCCGCGTGCGTCAGCGTCTCCAGCACGCGCGTCGAGAACTCGGTCTCGCTGATCTCGTAGGCGATCAGCTCCTCGAACCACGCCGCCTCCGCGTGCCACGTCCCGAGCACGTCGCCCGGCGAGCGGACCACGGTCGCCTCGACTCGAACGGGGTCCCACGCGTCGGCCTCGGCGCGGGCGATGAGCGCGTTGAGCGCGCGCCCGATCTCGCCGCGGTGCACCTCGCGGCCGGGAAACGCCGTCATGTACGTGAGATCCAGCGGGTCGCCGCCGTCGACGGCCTCGACGCTGATCCCGTAGCTGCGGAGCGTCGGCTCCACCTCGGTCGTCCGCTCGTCACCGGTCATACGCGACCCACGTCCGGGCGAGATAAATCGGTACCGGCGCCCGTGCGACGCCGTCGCTCGGAGGGCGGATCGCGCCGAAAGCCGCGGACGGGGATGGTGGCCGTCGCGATCGACGGCCGGGATCGGTCTTGTCAGAGGCACACGATTGTCCCGCGCGGCCGGTCGATACTACTCCATGAAATTATATAAATTCTCGGGAGGGAGTTTAGTCGGTGATCGGTCGGGTCGAAACCGGTCCGTGGTCCGGGGACAAGCCTCCGGTTCCGGGCACCCTTTATCAGTATCGCGTGACAGGGTCCGATATGCTCCGGGGGACGGTAACCGCGCTGACGCGCTCGGCCGACGCGGCCGGCGTCATCGTCGTCGGCGGGCTCCTGACGCTGCTGACGTGGGTCCTCGCCCCGGTCTGGGTCGGCGGCACGCTGCTTTTCCCCCCGCTCGTCCTGCTCGCCCCGCTGGCGCTCGCGCCCGCGTTCGTCGCCCGCGGGTACCTCGTCCGCGTTCTCGCCGCAGGGATCGGGTCCGGGAACGCCGACGGCGCGCCCGCCTTCGTCGCGTGGAACGAGCTCTACCGGGACGGGGTCAAGTCCGCGCTCCTGAGCGCCGTTCTCCTCGCGCCGCTCGGGGCGGGGATCGCGCTCGCGGCCCTCGCGCTCGGCGCCCTCGGGTCCGGCGTGGTCGACCCCGCTCCCGCCGTCGACGCGGTCCGAACCGCCCTCGGAGACGGGGGCGTGGCGGCCGTCGTCGGGGCCGCGGGCGGGCTCGTCGGCGCGGTCTCGGCGGCGTACCTCCTCGCGTTCGCGTACGTCAGACCGGCGGCGCTCGCGGCGTTCGCCGCCTCCGGGCGCCTCCGCGACGGGTTCCGGCCGCGGCGCGTCACCCGCGTCACCGGTTCCGGCGAGTACGCGACCGCGTGGCTCGTGGCGGCCGCGACGCTGGGCGCCGGCTACGCGCTGGCGGGGCCGCTCGTTCCGATCGTGGTCGGAATCCCGCTCGTCTTCGTCGTCCGAGTCGCCGTCCACGGGCTGTACGGGCGCGGTGCGGGGACGACGCTGGAGGTCGTCGACGCGGGTGACGAGGGCGGGACGACCGACCCGAGCGGAGCGGCGGCTGCCGAGCGGTCGATCGACCTCGCACGCCCACCGACCCCGGAAACCCCGCCGGCGGTGCAGACGGGGCGGACCGTCCCGATCGGCGAGGCGGGGGTCGACGAGACGGGAGCCGAAGGAGCGCGCGACGACGACGCCGCGCTCAACCGGCCCGGTGACGCCGTCGGGGCCGACGGCGGGTTCGACTGGTACGCGCCCGACGGTGAGACGGTCGGGCGCGGCGCGGATGGCGCGACCGGTATCCACGACGCGGTCGACGCCCCTGACGACGCGGTCGACGCCCCTGACGACGCGGCTGGCAACAGGTTCGAGTGGGACGTCGACGTCGCCGAGCCGAAAGACAAGCGTTGATACGCGGCCGGGGCGACGTTCGGGCATGCGCATCACCGATCGGGGCTACGGCGAGGAGGGGCGAGAGCGGCTCACCCTCGTCCCCGAGAACGTCGACGACCTCTGGCACCTCGCGCACGTCCTCGAACCCGGAGACCTCGTCGAGGGGGACACCACCCGCCGAATCCAGCGGAACGACGACCAGATGCGGGACACCGGCGGCCAGCGCGAGCACCTGTTCGTCACGCTGGAGGTCGACGACGTGGAGTTCGCCCGGTTCGCCAACCGGCTCCGCGTGTCGGGCGTGATCGTCGGCTGCTCCCGTGAAGACCAGCTCAACGCCCATCACACGCTCAACGTCGAGGAGCACGACGAGATCACGGTGGAGAAACGCTTCAAGCCGGATCAGACCGAGCGGCTGGAAGAGGCCACCGAGGCCGCCGAGAACCCCGACGTGGCCATCGCCACCGTCGAGGAGGGGGCCGCCTACGTCCACACCGTCCAGCAGTACGGCACGGAGGAGTACGCCTCCTTCACGAAGCCGACCGGGAAGGGCGACTACTCGCGGCCGCGCGAGGAGCTGTTCGCCGAGCTGGGCGAGGCGCTCGCGCACCTCGACGCCGACGCGGTGATCCTCGCCGGGCCGGGGTTCACGAAGACCGACGCGCTCGACTATATCGAGGAGGAACACCGCGATCTGGCCGACCGAATCACCACCGTCGACACCTCGGCCGCGGGCGACCGCGGCGTCCACGAGGTGCTCAAGCGCGGCGCGGTCGACGAGGTCCAGAAGGAGACTCGGATCTCGAAGGAAGCGACGCTCATCGACGACCTCACCGCCGAGATCGCGCAGGGCGCGAAGGCGACGTACGGTCCGAAAGACGTGGCCGAGGCCGCCGAGTTCGGCGCGATCGAGACCCTCCTCGTGGTCGACGAGCGACTCCGGAAAGAGCGGCAGGGCGAGGGTGACTGGTCGATCGACGTCAACGAGGTGATCGAGTCGGTCGAACAGCAGGGCGGCGACGTGGTCGTCTTCTCCTCGGAGTTCGACCCCGGCCAGCAGCTCTCGAACCTCGGCGGGATCGCCGCGATCCTGCGCTATCGGCTGCAGTAGCGGGCGAGCTGCCGGGATCGGACGAGAAGGGGTTGACGCCGCCGACGGCGGCGGCCACAACACTATGTCGCGGCGGCGCCTACGGACGCCCATGCGAGACGAGGCGGAAGTCCGCGAGCAGTACGAGTTCCTCTGCGAGCAGCTGGACGACGAGGAGATGCAGCACCGCGGCGTGGAGGAGCTGTTCACTCACTACCGGCGCGCGCTCGGCTGGGTGTTAGAAGAAGAACACATGTAGCGCGCGCTCGTTAGGTTTATCAGTCGGTACCCTGTATGAACATGTGACGCTTCGTCTGGAGGGCCGAAGCGTCAGCGGGGACCAATGGCACGCCCGACGCGGCTTTTTTCCGCGTCGGGCGTGCCTCTTTCCGACCTGACTCTGACTCGGAGAGCAGCCGCGCTAGTTCGTCCGGGAGCTGTTTGTCGTCCGTTCGTCGTTCGCCGTCTTGTGTTCGCCGTTCGTGCGCGTGTCGGGCGAGCGAGGGGACCTTTCGAGGTCCGATCGCGGCGCGACACGGTTAGATAGTTGATCCCTTGACAGAACTGTTCTCGTGGAATCCGCGCACTGCGAAGGGGTGTCGAGTAGATGAATGCTCTTCATAACGGTATATTTATTTATTCAGGATGGGTATGTACGGACCGTTGCATGTACGACCTCACAGGTTTCCAGCGTGACCTGCTCTACGTGATCGCCGGTTTGGACGAGCCTCACGGACTCGCGATCAAGGAGGAGCTCGAGGACTACTACGAGAAGGAGATCCACCACGGCCGGCTCTATCCCAATCTCGACACGCTCGTCGAGAAGGGGCTCGTCGAGAAGGGGCAGCGCGACCGGCGCACGAACTACTACACGCTGACCCGACGCGGCCGACGCGAGATCGACGCCCGCACCGAGTGGGAGACGCAGTACGTCGACCACTGACCGGTCGTCCCGCCCGCGGGTCCGGCGGTCCGTGGCTATCGGTCCCCGTCGCTTCCTCTCTCGGACCCTCTCCGCGGTCTCCGGTCCCCTCCGCGCTCTCCCGTCCCGCATCGGCAGATCTGCCGGTTCGCACGGCCAGTTCCGCTCGGGGGTTTCGCCCGCCGCTCGGCGTTCCGAGCGAGGTGTTGGACGTTTCTCCAACTCGGCGGGGATCGCCTTGACTTTATTCTCCCCGAGAGCCACGCGCCGGCATGGATCGCGACACCGCCGCGCCCGACGTGACCGACCTCCCGGGCGAGCACGCGCGGGAGTGGGTGGCGTACCACCACGAGTCGGCCGCGCCGAGCACGTACGTCTACGAGTTCGTCTGGGACCGCACCGCGCCCGCCGAGGGGCCGTTCTGCACCGACGTCGACGGCAACGTCCTCATGGACTTCACCAGCCACGTCGCCGCCGCGCCGCTCGGGTACAACAACCCGTTGATTATGGAGCCGCTCGCGGAGTTCGACCTCGTCGATCCGCTGAAGATCGCGGGCCAGGATTTCTACGTCGCCGGCGGCGAGTCGCCCGGCGACGGGCTCCCGGGCTCGTCCGGGCTGATGGACCGGCTCACGGAGATCACCGCGCACTACGACATGGACACCGTCTTCCTCTCGAACTCGGGGGCGGAGGCGGTCGAGAACGCGATCAAGATCGCGTACGACGACTCCGGCGGCGCGAAGCACGCCATCACCTTCGACGGCGCGTTCCACGGCCGGACGCTCGGCGCGCTCTCGCTCAACCGCTCCAAGTCCGTCTACCGCCGCGATTTCCCGGAGATAAGCGGGGTCCACGATGTCCCCTTCTGCGACGACCGGACCTGCACCGCCGAGACGTGCTCGTGCGGCTTCTTCGCCGACGGCGTCTCGCAGCTCCGACGGAAGCTCGACCCAGACCGGGGCCACATCGACCCCGACGACGTGGCCTACCTCATCATGGAACCGATCCAGGGCGAGGGCGGCTACCGGTTCCCCTCGGAGGCGTTCGCCGACGAGGTCGCCGCCCTGGTCGACGAACACGACATCACCCTGATCGCCGACGAGATCCAGTCGGGCGTCGGCCGCACCGGCGAGCTGTGGGGCTCGGACCACTACGCGCTCGAACCCGACGTGATCTCCAGCGCGAAGGGGCTCCGCGTCGGCGCGACGATCTCCCGGTCGGACGTGTTCCCCGAGGAGAAGAGCCGGCTCTCCTCGACGTGGGGCGCGGGCGACATCGTCGCCTCCGCGCAGGGCGCGCTCACGCTCGACGCGATCCGCGAGCACGACCTAATGGACAACGCCACGGTCCGGGGCCGACAGTTCACAGAGACGATGCGCGACGCCGACCTGCCGGGCGTCGACGACGTGCGCGGGAAGGGGCTGCTGCTCGCGGTGGAGTTCGACTCGAAGGAGCGCCGGGACGCGGTCATGAAACAGGCGTTCTCCCGCGGCCTGCTCACGCTCTCGTGCGGCCACGACGTGCTCCGGGTCCTCCCGCCGCTCGACGTCACCGAGCGCGAGATCGAACTCGGCTGCGACCTCCTCGCCGCGGCGATCGAGGACGCGGCGGCGTAGGCTCGGATTCGGCGCTCGTCACCGATCCGCGTACCACTCCGCGAACTTCTCTAACGCGCGACCGCGGTGCGACACCGCGTTCTTCCGGTCGGTATCCATCTCGGCGAACGTCTCGCCGTCGTGTTCGAAGATCGGGTCGTAGCCGAACCCGCCCTCCCCGCGCGGCGCGACGATCCGCCCGGGGACGTACCCCTCGAACAGCTTGACGGGGAGGGTCTCGGCGCCGCCGCGTCCGCTCTTCCCCTCGCCGTCCTCGCCTTTCCCGTCCGGCTCCGCAGCCGCGGCCGCGTCCCGGTCCCCGCGATCGACCGGGTCCGGGCTCGCGGCGAACCCGTCGCCGTCGCAGTAGCCGAGCACGCACCGGAACGCGGCCCGGCGGTCGTCGAGGTCGGCGGCGATCTCGTGGACGCGCTCGACTCCCAGCGTCTCCTCGACGTACGAGGAGTACGGGCCGGGGAAGCCGTCGAGCCCCTCGACGAACAGCCCCGCGTCGTCGACCAGCACCGGCTCGCCGGCGTGGCGGTACGCCGCTCGGGCGCCCTGCGCGGCGATCGGGCCGAGCTCCGCCGCCTGAATCTCCGGGTAGTCGAAGTCGAGCCGCTCCACCGAGCCGTCCCGGAGGTAGCGCTCCGCCTCGCGCACCTTCCCGGGGTTCGTCGTCACGTATCTGAGCACGGGTTCGGATGAGAGCGGCCGGACCGAATAGCCGTCGGTTGCGGACGGGGACGCCGTCGACTCGGCCCACGGACTTCCGGCAGTACGTTTTTGTTGGTTCGTCGAACGCTATACGACATGGCCCTCCCGACGTTCGAGAAGAAGCGCCTGATCGGACTCCTTGCGATCCTCTCGTTCGGATTCACGGCGCTGTTCGCCGTCCTCCTCCCGGAAGTACTGGGAGCGCTGATCCCCGCCACGTTCATCTTCGGCTTCCTCGTGCTCATCCCGCTGGTGGCGCTGCTCGGTGAGGACTTCCCGCTCGCCGAGCCCGCGGCCGACGCCGCCGACGCGGCGTCCGCCGAGGACCCGCTGACGACGCTGCGCGACCGATACGCCAGCGGGGAGATCGGCGAGGAGGAGTTCGAGCGGAAGCTCGACCGCCTCTTGGAGACCGAGGGCTTGACGAACCGCGCCGACGACGGACCCGACCGTGAGCGGGAGCGCGACGTGGAGTTCGAGTGAGAGAGCGCGAGACAGCGGCGACGTGCCGGTCTCGGCGGATCGATCCGAACGGACACCCTCTTAAGAGGCGACCGTCAGGAACGGACGGACATGCTGATCGCCGGAACCGTCATCGCCGACCCCGAGACCGTGATCCCCGACGGCGCCGTCGTCGTCGAGGGCGAGACGATCGCCGCGGTCGGCGACGCCGAGCCCCTTCGCGACGAGTACCCCGACCACGAGCGTCGCGAGCTCGACCTCGTCGCGCCCGGACTGGTCGGCGGGCACGTGCACTCGGTGCAGTCGCTCGGCCGGGGGATCGCCGACGACGCCGCTCTCCTCGACTGGCTGTTCGACGCCGTGCTCCCGATGGAGGCCGCGATGGACGCCGACGCGACCCGGGCCGCCGCCGAACTGGGATACCTCGAATGCCTCGAAAGCGGGACGACGACCGTCGTGGACCACCTCTCCGTCAACCACGCCGGCGAGGCCTTCGAGGCCGCGGTCGAGACGGGAATCCGCGCGCGGCTCGGGAAGGTGCTGATGGACCGGGACTCGCCCGAGGGCCTGCTGGAGGACACCGACGCCGCGCTCGCCGAGAGCGAGGCGCTCATCGAAGAGTACCACGGCGCAGCCGACGGGCGGGTGCGCTACGCGGTGACGCCGCGGTTCGCCGTCACCTGCTCGGAGGCCTGCCTCCGCGGGTGCCGCGAACTCGCCGACCGCCACGACGGGGTGACGATCCACACCCACGCCAGCGAGAACAAAGAGGAGATCGAGACGGTGGAGGCCGACACCGGGAAGCGGAACGTCCTCTGGCTCGACGAGGTCGGCCTGACGGGGCCGGACGTGACGCTCGCGC
Organism: Halorubrum amylolyticum; assembly: GCF_004114995.1. Classification (GTDB taxonomy): domain Archaea; phylum Halobacteriota; class Halobacteria; order Halobacteriales; family Haloferacaceae; genus Halorubrum; species Halorubrum amylolyticum. The sequence goes on along the minus strand of NZ_SDJP01000037.1, from coordinate 11,785 downwards.
ACTGCGTCCACACCGACGAGCGCGAGCGCGAGGTGCTCGCCGAGACCGACACGGTCGTCACCCACTGCCCCTCCTCGAACATGAAGCTCGCCTCGGGGATCGCCCCCGTGCAGGACTACCTCGACCGCGGGATCACCGTCGCGCTCGGCAACGACGGACCGCCCTGCAACAACACGCTCGATCCGTTCACCGAGATGCGGCAGGCGAGTCTGCTCGGGAAGGTGGACGCCCGCGACCCGACTCGGCTCCCGGCCCCGACCGTGCTGGAGATGGCGACGACGAACGGCGCGCGCGCCGCCGGCTTCGACCGGCTCGGCACCCTTCGGGAGGGCCAGCGCGCCGACCTGATCGGCGTCACGACCGACCGCACCCGCGCCACCCCGCTCCACGACCCGCTCTCGCACCTGGTGTACGCCGCCCACGGCGACGACGTGGTCTTCACGATGGTCGACGGCCGGGTCCGGTACGACGACGGCGAGCACGTCGGGATCGACGCCGACGCGGTCCGCGAGCGCGCCACGCGCCACGCGAAGCGCGTCGTCGAGGAGGCCGGCATCGAGACGGCCGGCCCCTGAGCGGTCGCGTCGGGCTCCGGTGGGTCACCGCCCCGCCGCCTCGCCGCCCCCTACAGCGCGCCCGCGAGCGCGTCCATCGCCTCGTCGACGCGCTCGACCCGTGCGCTGTGTCCCATGTGACCGATCCGCAGGACATCGTTCGCCAAGTCGCCGAGTCCGGTCGCGAGGAGGACGTCGTGCTCCTCGCGGAGCGTCTCCTGAAGTGCCGCGGCCCGTCCCGGAACCTCGAAGGCCGTCACCGTCGGCGAGCTGCGCTCCGGGTCCGGATACGGCTCCAGCCCCAGCGCCGCGCCGCGCTCGCGACACCGCGCCGCCGCGGTCCGGTGTCGCTCTCGCACCGCGTCGAGCCCCTCCTCCAGCCACAGCCCGAGCGCCGCGTCGAGCGCGACGACCTCGGTCGTGAGGTGGGTGTACGGGAACCCCTCGGCGGTGTCGCGCCACGGGAGGAAGTTCGCGTACAGCGAGTGCGGGTCCCGCTCCGCCATCGCCGCCCACGCGCGGTCGCTGATCGCGGCGGTGGCGAGTCCCGGCGGCGCGCTGAAGCACTTCTGGGAGGCGCCGAGACACACGTCGATCCGGTCGGTCGGCACTCGGACGCCCCCGAGCGACGAGACGGCGTCGACGACGGTGCAGATCTCTCCGTCCGCCGCCTCCAGGAGGTTGAGCGCGGGTCCGAGGTCGTTGAGCGTCCCCGTCGGCGTCTCGCAGTGGACCATCGTCGCGACCTCGAACTCGCGATCGCCGTCCGCGAGGACCGACTCCAGCTCCGCGAGCGGGAGGGAGTCGTCGTAGTCGGCCGACACCACCGTCGCCTCGCCGCCGTAGTCCGCGACGAAGTCGGCGAAGCCGTCGCCGTAGAGCCCGTTCGAGAGACACAGCACCTCGGTACCGGGCTCGACCAGCGAGGCGACCGCGGCCTCCAGTCCCAGGATACCCTCGCCGCCGAGCGCGACCACGTCGCGCGTCGACGCCGCGAGCGCACTCCCGTTGCCCCTCCGCTCGTCGTCCCGGGCGCCGCCGTCCGGACCGACCCCGTACACCGTCGCCAGCCGGTCGGTCAGCCGGTCGTAGATCCGGTGGAACTCGGGGTCCACGTCGGGGTTGATCAGCTCGCGGCTCATCGCGTCGCGGACGGGAGCGGGGACCGCGGTGGGTCCCGGCGTCATGAGCATACGCCGTCACCGGCTTCCACCGGCATAAGGTCGCTGTCCCGGTACCGGTGGAGTTAGCCCGCCGCCTTGGCCACGAGTAAGTATATAAATCGGCGAATAGAATTTGACATATGACACGATCTCATCGCTCCCGCTCGCAGTCGGTGCATCTCGCCGATGGGTGCGAAACGGTCGAGGGTCGGGGGGCGTGAATGTCTCGACGATCGCTCGCCCTCCTCGCGGCGGTCGCGCTCCTGGCCGGTGCGTTCGCTGGACTCGCGGTCGCACAAGAGGAGCCACCGTTCGTCCGCGGTGAGCCCGAGTTAGACGTGTTCCTCCCCGACTCGACCGTGTCGCCGGGGACGACGGCCGATCTCACGGTGCAGATCGCGAACGACGGCGACGTGGACGCGGGGTCCGGCCTCCGGAGAGACACGGTCACGACCGCGCGGAGCGTCGTGGTCGACGTTCGGAACGACGGCTCTCCGCTCGTCGTCGAGACGGACCGGTTCGCCGTCGGGTCGATCGGAGACGGGGCGGTCCGTGAGGTGCCGGTCTCGGTGAGGGTCCCGGCCGACGCGGAGCCGGGAACGTACTCGCTCGACGTGCGGCTCGAGTATTCGTACACGCACCTCTCGGCCCCGCGGAGTGGGGTCGTACAGGACCGAACGCGGACGCGGACCGAGTCGGTATCGGTGACCGTCGACGACGGACCCCGGTTCGCGATGCGGACGGTCGACACGGACGTGCAGGTCGGCGACGCCGGCACCCTGACGGCGAACGTGACCAACGTCGGCGGCGAGGTCGCCCGCGATCTGTCGGTCGAACTCGTCGCGAACGGCCCCGATCTCGCGCTCGGAGAGACGGAACGGAACACCGCGCAGATCGACCGACTCGATCCCGGGGAGAACGCGACGGTCAGGTTTCCGGCGAGCGTCAGTCCGGACGCCGCCGCGGAGTCGTTCGACCTCACAGGTACCGTCCGGTACACCGACGTAGACGGTATCCGCGGCGCTCAGGAGGGGATACCGGTCGGGGTCAGACCGCTCGCCGAGCAGTCGTTCTCGGTCGAGGTCGACGACGCCACGCTTCGCGTCGGCGAGAACGGAAGCGTCAGCGGGACGATCCGCAACGACGGACCGACCGACGTTCGAGGAGTCGTTCTCGCGGTCGGCGACGGGGCGTTCGCCCCCCGCAGTCCGCGGTACGCCGTCGGCGACCTCGCCGTCGGCGAGACCGCGGCCTTCCGGTTCCGCGGCGAGGTCCCGGCGAGCGCCGACTCGGTCCCCCAGCAGTTGACTCTCGCGACGAGCTATCGGAGCGTCGCCGACACGGAGCGGACGACCCGGGAGTCGGTGCGCGTTCCCGTCGCTGAACGCCGAGACGCGGTGACGGTAGAGCCGGTCGACCCGCAGTTCGCGGCCGGCGGGGACGGCGTGTTGCGGCTCGACGTGACGAACCGTCGCGATGTCGAACTCCGGGACATCGAACTGCGACTCGCAGCCGACGCGCCGCTGGAAAGCGAGTTCCGGACGACCGTGATCCCGTCGCTGGCGCCCGGAGAGACGGGGCGGGTGGCGTTCGACCTCTCGGTCGACGGCGACGCGCCGGCGAGTCGATACCCGGCGAGCGTCGACGTCGCATACACCGACCCCACCGGGGTCCGCGTCACCGGCGACACCGCGACGGTCGCCGTTGCAGTCGTCGAGTCGTCCGGCGGCGCGATCCCCATCGAGGCGGGCGTGTTGATCGTCCTCCTGCTCCTCGTCGCCGCCGGTGCGTGGTGGTTCTATGTCCGGTGACTCCGATCACCCGCTCGTCGTCGAGGAACTCACGAAGGATTACGGGAGCGTGGTGGCGAACGACGCCGTCTCGTTCACCGTGAACGAAGGGGAGGTGTTCGGCTTCCTCGGCCCCAACGGCGCGGGGAAGTCGACGACGATACGGATGCTGTTGGGGCTGTTAAAGCCCACTTCGGGGACCGCGCAGGTGCTCGGCGCCGACATTCGAGACGAGGCCGCGCTGACCGACGCCAAGCGTCGGATAGGGTACCTCCCGGCGCACCTCGGCTTCGAGGAGAGAGTCACCGGCGAGACGGTGCTCGACTACCACGGCGAGATGAAAGGCGATCGTCGTCGAGACGAGATGTTAGAGCTGTTCACTCCTCCGATCGAGCGACCGATACGGGAATACTCGACCGGAAACAGACGGATGCTCGGGCTGGTGCAGGCGTTCATGCACGATCCCGACCTCGTGATCATGGACGAGCCCACCGCCGGGCTCGATCCGCTCAAACAGGAGGCGTTCAACGAGTTCATCCGAGACGAGCGCGAGCGCGGCACGACCGTGTTCTTTTCCTCGCATGTGTTGAGCGAGGTGCGACGCGTCTGCGACCGCGTCGGCATCCTCCGCGCCGGGTCCCTCGTCGAGCTCGAGAACGTCGAAGCCCTGCTCCACCGGAGCGGAAAGCACGTGCGCGTCCACGCGGGTGACGCCGCGGTCGCCGCCATAACGGCTCTCGATGGCGTCGTCGGACCCGAACGGTTCGCCGAGGGCGTCCAGTTCATCTACGCCGGTGACGTCAACGCGCTTCTCCGCGAACTCGCGACTCACGATATTCGGGACGTTGAGATCGGCGAACCCCCGATAGAGGACGTGTTCACTCACTACTACGGGAGCGAAGAGGGGGCAGACGGAGGGGACAGAAGCGAGGAGACGGGCGACGAAACCGACAGAGCGGGGGGAACGGATGTTTGAAACGGTTCGGTACGAGGGGAAACGGCGGCTCCGCGGCGCCGCGATACTCACGGTCGCCGTCGGGGCGTACGCCGGGTTCATCGTCTGGTACTTTACGGTTCTAGAGGGGGTCAGCTACGAGGACGTCTTCAGCGATCTGCCGCCGGCGATGCTGGAGGCGTTCGGCATCGAGAGCCTGTCGACGATCGAGGGGTTCCTCGGCGCGCAGGTGTTTAATTTCGTCTGGCTGCTCGGGCTGGGGCTGTACTTCGCGTACGTCGGCGGCGGTACCGTTGCGAGGGACATCGAGACGGGACGGATGGACATCTTCCTATCGCTCCCGATCACGCGGTCCCGGCTGCTCGTCGAGAAGTTCGCCGCGCTGCTCGTTCCCATGATCGCCGTCAACGCCCTCGGCGGACCGATCATCTACCTGTCCGTCGTCGCCGTCGGGGAGACGATCCCGCTCGATAACCTGTTCCTCGCGCACCTGCTATCGGTCCCGTTCCTGCTCGTCTGTTCGGGGATCGGCCTCGCGTTCTCGGTCGCCGTCGATCGCGCTGCGATCGCGGAGCGAGGGGCCGTCGGCACCGTTTTCGTCCTGTACCTCCTCGAGTCCGTCATCGGCGGCGCCGAGGCGTACGACTGGATTCAGTACCTGAGCCCCACGCAGTACTACGAGCCCACGCCGATCCTGATCGGGGGATCCTTCGAGGCGATCGACTCGGCGATCCTCCTCGTCGCGTTTGTCGGTCTGCTCATCCTCTCGCAGGCGCTGTTCGAGCGTCGGGACGTGTGAGTACTGCCGGACCGTCCGCGTTGGTCTTTCCGCCGACACGTTAATACGGATCTGTCGCCTGAGCTACGCCACGATGATGCTCCCGACCCACGTGCTCGGCGGGATGCTGCTCGCCACGCCGCTGGTGCGCGTGGCCCCGGAACTGGCGCCGATCGGCTTCGTCGCCGGGTTCCTCGGAGGGCTCTTCCCGGACCTCGACATGTACGTCGGCCACCGGAAGACTCTCCACTTCCCCGTGTACTACGGCCTGTTCGCGGCGCTCGCCCTCCTCGCGGCCCTGGTCGCGCCGTCGACGGCGACGGTCGGCGCCGCCCTCTTCCTGCTCGGGGCGGCCGTCCACAGCGCCGCCGACATGTACGGCGGCGGGTTGGAGCTGCGCCCGTGGGAGGGGAACTCCGACCGCGCCGTGTACGATCACTACCGCGGGAGGTGGATCGCCCCGCGACGGCTCGTGCGGTACGACGGCGCGGTCGAGGACCTCGCGCTGTCGGTCGGCCTGTCGATTCCCCTCCTGTACCTCGTCAACGGGCGGCTCCGGCAGATCGTGCTCGGCACGCTCGCCGTCGCCGTCGCGTACACGGTCGTCCGCCGCCACCTCGCCGACGTGGCGGCGGCCGTCGCCCCACACGCGCCGGCCGCGCTGCTGCCGTTCCTCCCGGAGCGGTACCACGACGACGACCCGGAGCGGTAGCGTCCAGCCCGGAGATTGGTCACTCGTCGGTCAGGTACGCCAGATCGCCCTCCGAGCGCTCGCCGGTCCGCAACACGTGGCAGTCGCGACACCGCGCCTCGTAGGACTCCTCGGCGCCGACGAGGATCGTCGGGTCGTCGACGTGGGCGGGCTCTCCCTCGATCAGCCGCTGGTTCCGGGAAGCGGGCTCGCCGCACTGCGAGCAGATCGCCTGCAGCTTGTCGACGTACTCGGCGGTCGCCATCAGCTCCGGGAGGGGCTCGAACGGCTCGCCGCGGAACGTCTGGTCGGTGCCGGAGACGATCACGCGGGTCCCGTTGTCTGCTAACGCGTTACACACCTCCACCAGCGCGTCGGAGAAGAAGTTCGCCTCGTCGACCGCGACCACCTCGGGGTACGGGTCGTCGAGGATCGCGAGCGGGCCGTCGCCCTCGTTGTCGACGACGGTCGCGTCCCACTGCCGGCCGTTGTGGGTCCCGATCGTCGTCTCGCCGTAGCGGTCGTCGACGGCGGGCTTGTACACCGCGACGGACTGGCCGGCGATCTCCGAGCGCCGGAGCCGCCGGAGCAGCTCCTCCGTCTTCCCCGAGAACATCGATCCCGAAATGACCTCGATCCAGCCGGATCGAGTGATCGCGTGCATGCCCCGACGGGCACGAGCCAGCGACTAAACCGTTTCTCTCCCGGCCGGCTCGCCCCCGATCACGACGCGGGACACGTCGGCCGCGCCGGCGCGGCTGACGATCGCGCGGACGAGGTCGTGCGCGCCCGCGAGGTTGTCGGAGTCGCCGTCGAGGACGAGCAGATCGGCGTCCGCGCCGGGCTCGACCACGCCGCGGTTCAGCCCCGCGATCTCGGCCCCGTTCACCGTCGCCATCCGCAGGATCGCTCTCGCCGGGAGGTCGGAGAGCTTCGCGGCGAACTCCATCTCGCGGAACATCGACGGGGAGTCGAGCATGACGTTGTCGGTGCCGAGCGCGACCGTCGTCCGCTCGGCGAGGTCGCGGATCGGCGGCACCCCGACGTTCGTCACGAGGTTCGACCGGGGGCAGACGACCACGGGGGTGCCGCGGTCGGCGAGCCGTTCGAGGTGGATCCCCTCGGCGTGGACCATGTGGACGAGGAAGTCGGGGTCGAGGTCCATCGCGGCGTTGATGTCGTCGGCGTCGCGCTCGCCGGCGTGGATCCCGAACAGCTTCCCGGCCTCGCGGGTCTCCGAGCGCACCGCGTCGAAGTCGGCGTCGCGGGCGCCGGAGGCGCCGTACCCGTCCGCGACCGAGAGCACGTCCGGGTCGTCGCGGCCGAACACGACCGGCTCGATCGCGCGCTCACCGAAGTCGACGCCCTCGCCCGCGACCGCGTCCCGGAGCGCGCTGACGCCCTCGACGCCGCCCTCGCGGAACTCGAGGAACGTACCGGTCCCGGTCGACTCCATGTACCGGAGGCTCCGCGCCATCGCGGCGACCTTCGCCTCGCGGCTCGCCTCGCGCAGGAGGCGGTGTTTGAGCCCGTCCGGCGGCGCGACCAAGTCGTCGAGTGAGAGCCCCTCGCCGGCCTCCTTGGCGATGGAGTCGCCGATGTGGGTGTGGGCGTTGACGAACGCCGGGAGGATCACGTCGTCGGACTCGACCGCGCGCTCCTCGATCCGGACGATCTCGCCGTCGGCGACGACGACCCGTCCCTCGACCGGCTCGAACTCCGAACCGACCATAACGGTCCCTTCAAGGTGCATACCCGAGCGTCGCCAGCGCGGGAGTAAAAGGTCACGACAGAGGTGCGGCTCGCCCGATCACGCCTCGTTCGGTCACGCTCCGCCGGTCACGCCCCGTCGCGGAACTCGTCGAGCGTCGTCGGCATCGCCCCGCGCACCTCCGCGACGAGTCCGTCGGGATCGAGCCCGAGCACGTCGGCGGCGGCCCGCCCGACGCGGTCGGTCGCGGGCCGAGGTGCGTAGACGCCGAGACGCCACTGGTTGCGCTGGGCGGTCCGGAGCGCCGAGACGAGCGGGGACTGACGCTCCAGCCGACGCACCTCGCCGTTGACGGTGACGCGCGCAGTCGACTCCCGCATCGACGGCTCCGGGGGCACGTCGAGGATCACGTGTTGGCGGGCGACGCCCGCCTCCTCGGCGATCTCGCGTTCCAGCGCGGTCTCGGCGTCGCGGTCGGCCTCGTGGACGCGCTCGGGCACGTCGTCGTGCTCGGCCCACACCGCGAGCTTGTAGAGGTCGCGCTCGTCGTAGCGCCGGGAGAGTTCGGTCGTCTCCCGGCAGCTCCGGATCGCCGCGAGGAAGTCGTGGTCGTCCATCCGGCGCAGCCCGGCCGCGGTCGTCTGGGTCGCGTCGAGCAGGTCGCTCGCGGCCCGCCGCAACATCGCCTTCGAGATGCGCGCGACGTGGTGGGTGTAGACGACCGGGTTCATCAGCGCGCGCGCCAAGAGGAGGCTCTCGGCCGTCTGGACGTTCCCCTCGTCTAACACGAGCTCGTTCTCGCCGGTGCCCACGTCGACGAACGTCAGCTCGCGAACGAACCGCTCGGTGTCGATGGTGCCGTACGGGACCCCGGTGTGGTAGGCGTCGCGCACGAGGTAGTCCATGCGGTCCACGTCGAGCTCGCCCGAGACGAGCCCGCCGTACGGCCCCTCACCGGCGACGAGCCCGGCGATCCGCTCGGGGTTGAGGTCGTGGTCGCGGAGCACGTCCCCCACCGCGCCGGTCGCGAGCAGCTCGTCGACGTCGTCGTGGTACTTCCCCGTGCGGCGGTGGGTGAGCGACTCCAGGTTGTGGCTGAACGGGCCGTGGCCCACGTCGTGAAGCATGGCCGCGGCCTCGATCCGGTCCGCGCGCCTGCCCTCGATCCCGAGGTGGTCGAGCGCCCGGCTGGCGAGGTGGTAGACGCCGAGCGAGTGCTCGAAGCGGGTGTGGTTCGCGGAGGGATAGACGAGCTGGACCGTGCCGAGCTGTTTGACGTGTCGGAGGCGCTGGACGGCGGGGGTGTCGAGGAGGGCCGCGGCGACACCGTCGATCTCGATGTGGTCGTGGACGGTGTCCTTGACCGTGATCATGCGTCGACGTTCGGCCGCATGGGATAAAAGCGCCCCGCGCCACCGGAGCGGCCTCGCGTCCGGCGGGCGCCCCGCGCCACCGGGATTCGGTCCATTGCCGAAATTTGGAACGGCCGGCACGATTTATACGTGCAGTACCCGAACGGTCGACCATGTACGACGTACTCATCGGGATCGACAACGCGGAGGACCGACGCGCGGTCGCGCAGGCGGAGGCGATCGCGGACCTCCCGACGGCGGACGACGCGGTGACCGCCCATCTGTGTCACGTGTTTCAGGAGAACCCCGAGGGCGCCTCGGTCCACCAAGTCTCGGCGGTGCGGCGCGCGCGTGAGGTGCTCGAAGCGGCCGGGATCAGTTGCGTCCACTACGAGGCGAGCGGCGAGCCTTCTGACGAGCTACTCGCGGCCGCCACCGACATCGACGCGGACTCGATCTGCGTCTCCGGCCGCAAGCGGCGCCCGACCGGGAAGGCCGTCTTCGGGAGCGTGACGCAGGACGTGATCCTCGGGACCGACCGCCCCGTGTTCGCGGTTCCCGCGCCGCGAAGCGACTGAACGACCACGTCCCCGCGCCGCCGTCGCCACGTCCGCAGAGCCGCTACCTCCCCGCGCCCACGCCGCGGAGCCCGAGCACGTCGCGCGCCGCCTCGCCGACCGCGTCGACGTGCTCGGCCGGGCAGTAGACGCCGAGCGTCCAGCGGCGGCGCTCGGCGCTGCGCAGCCCCGCCACCAGTTCCGAGGCGTCCTCAAGCCGCTGGGGGACGCCGTCGACGACGACGGTCGAACCGGACTCCTTCAGTCCCGGACGGGAGGGCACGTCGACGACGACCTCGTCGCGATCGATCCCGACCGCCTCGGCGATCTCGCGTTCGGCCGCGCGCTCCTCGGCGTGGCCGGCGTCGACGGTGCCCGCCGGCACGTCCTCCAACCCGACCCACACCGCCCGCTTGTAGAGGTCGCGGCGCTCGATCCGCTCCCCGAGCGCGGGGACTTCTCCCCGGAGTGCGACGAGGAGGTCGTGGTCGGCCATCCGGCGGAACGCCCGCGCGTCCGTGTCGGTCCGGTCGAGGTAGCGCTCGCAGGCGCGCTCCAACATCGCGCCGGCGACCCGCGAGACGTGGTGGCGGTACACCACGGCGTTCATCAGCGACCGGGCGACGAGCAGGCTCTCGGCGGTGGGGACGTTCCCCTCCGCGAGCACCAGTTCCGCGTCCTCGAGGTTGGCCGCGGCGCCCCCGCTCGGCGCGTCGTCGCCGCCCGATTCGCCCTCTCCGGCGAGCCGGAGTTCGTTGACGAGTCGGCCGGTGTCGACCGTGCCGTAGGGGACCCCGGTGTGGTGGGCGTCGCGCACGAGGTAGTCCATCCGGTCCACGTCGAGCTCGCCCGAGACGAGCGCGCCCAGCCCGCCCTCGCCCGCGATCAGCGAGGCGACGCGCTCCGGGTTCAGCCCGTTGCGTTCGAGAACCTGACACACGTCGCGGTCGGCGTCGGTTAGCAGCCACGCGATGTCGTCGTGGTCGCGCCCCGTCGCGCGCCGGATGATCCCCTCGGTCTGATGGCCGTAGGGGCCGTGGCCAACGTCGTGGAGGAGCGCCGCCGCGCGGACGTGGGCGGCGGTGTCGTCGCCGAGACCGAACCCGTCTATCGCGCCGCGCGCGAGGTGGTAGACGCCGAGCGAGTGCTCGAACCGGGTGTGGTTCGCGGAGGGGTACACCAGCCGGACGGTGGACAGCTGTTTGATGTGGCGCAGCCGCTGAAAGGCGGGCGTGTCGACCAGCTCGGTCGCGAGGTCGCCGAGCCGGACGTGGCCGTGGACGCTGTCCTTGATCGCCTTCATTACCCGACGGTGGTCCGCCGCGGAATTGGTCGTTTCGGCTCGCGGCGGGGGCGACGAGTTCCTATCGGATCAGCTCACGGACTCACTCGTCGACGATCTCGACGCCGAGCCGCTCTTCGAGCGCGCGGACGACGGAGCCGCCGACGCCCGCGGTCGCGGCGCGGCCGTCCTCGACCGCGAACAGGTCGTCCTCGTCGACGTCGAGCTCCTCGGCCAGCTCCTCGACCGTGAGTCCGGCGTCCTGTCGCGCCGCCGCCACGTCGTCGCCGTAGCCGGAGACGAGGTACGGGAGCCGGTCGGACTCGTAGTTGGTCCCGCCCTCCTCCCAGTGCTTTGAGTCGCCGGTCGCGGAGTCGTACATCTTCGCCTGCTTGCGGGCAATCTCCTTCTTCCGGCTCTCCGTCCCGGTCGAGTCGGCGCTGGCGCCGCCGGAACTGCCGCCGGAGCTTCCGCCGCGGCCGCCGCCCGATCCGCCGGACCCGCCGCGACCGCCGGGCGCGTTGCCGGCGTCGTCGTGGGGACGGCAGTCGGAGCAGACGAGGAGCTTCGCCCCGGCGACCGTGGCCCGCTTGAGATCCGTGGTCTCGCGCCCGCAGAGCTCGCAGGCGTCGCCGTCGTCGTCGCCGCCGCCACCGCCCGTCGAGTACTTCGCCATACCGCGAGTGGTGGACCCGGACGGTTAAAAAGTCGTGGAGGGCCACCCGTCGATCGGGAGGCGTCAATCGGCGTCGCTCATTTCACAGATTCTCTTGGTAGCGTGATCGATAGCGAGAGTGAGTGTTGCAGTTCGTCAGCGGTGATGAGATATTCAAACGCGTTTGAGCGAGGGCGACGATCGCTTATAAATGAACCCGGCGGTGCGGTGGCGCGCGCCTTCGAGCGCCCACTGGGCGCGAGAAGCGCGTGCGAGGGAGTCGCTGGCGCCGCCGGC
>NZ_SDJP01000036.1 GCF_004114995.1 Halorubrum amylolyticum | reverse complement strand
TTGACCGAAGCTACGTTTTGCAGGGCGTTGGAGCTGGTGGACACAGTTTCCAAACCCTGCAGCCTCCCTTGGGAGGCTTTCTATGACAGGCTCTGAATCTTGCAGAAGGTCGGAAGGTAGGACCCACCGTCGTCCAGCTCCTGCTCTTCGGTTCCGCGGGCGATCCAGACGGTATCACCACGTTCGAGGTTGCCCTGTTTGAGCGCAGTCTTCACCTCGTCTTCGGCGAAGTAGTCCTCGACGCCCCGGTCTTTGTCCTTGATTGTGAGGCGGAACCACGGACCGTAGTCGCCTTCTCCCTCGGTGATATCGAGTACAGGCCCGAACAGGGTTTCACCCGAAGAGAGTTCGATCGCTTCCGATCCATCCGACGTAGACGCGGCGGCATCAACGAAGCCGTCCGGCGCACTTGGCATTTCGCTCGCCATTACAATTGCAAGTGTGAGCGATTTGTATATAAAACAGAAACCCGTGCAGAGTGAAAGTAAAACTCAGAATCAATAGCAAGCGTAGCTATAATTCATTCTTTTTATATGGTACTTTGAACTGTAGATCGGATTTCGTCGAGCGCGGACGGCGGGAGCATGAGCTGGCCGGCGATGGAGATCGGCGACGTTTCGCCAGTCGTCTCTACCAGCTCCTTAACCGCGACCCGTTCGCGTTCGCCGAGTTCCGGTTCGGGCGATGACTGTCTCTCGAATCGGTTGGTGTACCAACTGTCAGACCACTGCTTCGGCGTCACCTGGTGGACAGCACTACTCGGTACCGATACCGAGGGTACAGACTCCACTTCATCATCGAACGAGCATGTAACGCATCCAGTTTCGCCACCGGCCGACGATGAGTGCGCTTTCGTCCGTTCACCACACCCCGGACAAGGTTCTGATAATATCCCCTCGCCTGTAGGGGTACGCTCAGCATATTCGCGAGCGACCAGCTCCGGCGGCGGAACACGTCCAGAACGAACGTCAGACTCATCAAACAAAGAAGTGTTTTGCCACGGTTTCGGACCTTCTAGGAGGTCAGGTTGTGGAAGGTACGGGAGGTTCGTCGTATCCATGATTGAACCGACGCCCTCGACAACGATCTTCCCGTAGGCCGTGCCGCCGGGCGAGCCGATTTCGGTTTCTTCCTCTGTCGAGAGCTGCACGACAGCATCAGGTGCCCATTCGGGTTCCCGTTCGAACCCGTCTCGTCGCCTCTCAGCAGGTGGAGCTTCCGCGGATTCTGGTATCGGCACCTCTCCCGAGATCGTGTGATTTGGCGCTTCGGTTTCGGTCGCACAGAGTGGACAGGTATCCGGCTCGTCGTGATCACATTGCCGAGCGCGTGTTTTCGAACCGAGCGACCCGGCCGATCGCGCCGATGGCCATCGTTCTGCAAGCGATCGTTTTATCTCGCTCTCGTCGGTCTCTTCCTGGTCAGATTGAGACAGACGCGAGCGTGCTAGTGATGGCTCAGATTGGTCGAGACCGTGAGGAGACCCGCATTCAGCGCATTCGTAGGTGAGTCCTAGTTTCGAGGATCGGACGATCGAGTCACCATGTTGAACCGTCTGCTCGGTTTCGGGGTCGAAATACTGCTGTTGACAGGCATCCGCTTTGCAGGCTGCCGTCGCCCATCGCGAACGGCTGTATTTCTGCGTCGTCGTAGCCCACTGGGAGGCGGCCCACATCAGATATTCGTCGGAGCGTTCGAGGAGGTCCTGGTCCGGCGCGACGGCGAGATATTCAGAGACGTAGCCGGCGAAGTCCTGAATCTCGTCGTCTTTGCGGACTGTTACAGCTCTCTCCATATCGTGAGCGGACCAGCCGGCACCCTCACACTCAGAGACGTGTTTCGCGACGATCGGGCGATAGGTCTCTGGGTCAGTCGCGATACTCGTCGAGGTCGCAGCTGCATCGAGGATGACAACAGGGTGGCTGTGAGAGTACCCCGTTGCATCTTTCTGTGGACCGGGATGGGGTTCTGACTGCCACCACCATGCGTATTCACCGGGAGAGAGCCCGAGAGTTTCTTCGAGAACGTATCGAAGCGTTCGTTTCACCGAGTTCGAAGAGCCTGACCACGCATCGCGAATCTCCCGATCGTGGTCGGCCATCGGACGAAACGACCCATCATCGTCGAGCGACGAGGCGGTCAGACCGAACAGTACCGTAACCGGCTCGGAGAACTCGGCTTCGCAGGTACGACCGCAGGGATATTCTCCGCCCATGAACTGACGCTTTAAGGCCTTGAGACGTGCGTATTGGGTAGACTGATACTTCGGTGTGAGGCTGTTGTCCATGTCGATGAGGAACGATTCGTAATCGTTCCGAATCTCGGAACCGCGAGCCATCCGAAGGAACTTGTCGCGATACCCTTCGTACCATTCGAGCATTTCCTGTATCGCGACGATCAACGGGAGCGACCCGCGCGACACGGTTTCTTCGATGGTTTTCTCTTCGGTTTCACCAATCTCAACGACCCGAGTCACCGTTTCAGGCTCTTCGAGAACTTCTTCGCGAAGCTTCCGACCGTGGACGGTGGAGATGGGTTCGAAGACGCGATCCTCGTATCGGTCGATGATTCCAGAGATGCGTTCTTCGACAGTTGGGAGATCGGGAGGTCGGTGAGAGAGTTCCTGTGAATTAGGGCCTGTATCGTCCAACGCGGGGTAAGTCCCGTTGGAAAGCCAAGCCGCATCCGTATCCGCTTCCCGCGGCGCGCTCATCGCTCACCTCCAGGTGTGCGCGCGACCGCAACAGCACCGCCACCCGTTTGGCGACCTTCGGTCGCCTGTGCGCGGTCGGCGCCGTTCGGTCCGCGTCCGGCGGACCTCACGGACCACAAGGTCGCCGACCGCTTGGAGATACTGACCGGAAGCGCGGTGTGGGAGCGGACGAGATCGAGCCAGATCCGTGGGGAGGTGGACCGGCGCGCAGCTGGCCGGCTCACTTTTCGCTCGGATTCGAGAGTTCGGCCGGTCGCTCAGGGCAGTCGAGCGCGTGGCCGTATTCGATCCCCGTGGTCAGGTTGCTGGTACATCTCTGTCCGCAGACAGGACACCAGAATTCACCCGGACCATCTGCGGTGAGATGACAGTCGGAGTTCGAACGCGAACCGAGGCTCACAGAGACCACCCCGTAGAACCGCCGTTACCTGTCAGTAAAGGGTGGAAAAAGTATAAGGGGGTAGTGGGCCGGCACGAATTTGAATCGTGGTTACGGCCACCCGAAGGCCGAAGGATACCAAGCTACCCCACCGGCCCGCATTCTCAGGAAGGCCGTTCGTTCTTTTAACCTTTCCGAAAGCCGGGGCGATCGGGGGCCGCGCCGAGCGCGATCCCCACCGAACGACCGCTTCACGCCTCGAAGTACCGGTCGCGATGCCGCCGGCAGCCGGGGTTGAACGCGGCGCCACAGTGGGGACAGGCGTCGTCGCCGGACTGCGTCCGGCTGTCACCGGACGAAGCCCGGTTGCCAGAGGGACTCTGTCCCTCGCTGCCAGAGGCGTGTGACACCTCGCTGCCGCCGTCGAGGTACGCGCGGGCGGTGAGCGTCGCGCCGCAGGCGCCACAGAGGACCGCCGGCTCGTCGAACCGGTCGCGGGGCCACGGCTCGGCCGCGTGGTCGGTCGCGGCGTCGTGGCAGGCGTCGCAGGGGTAGTACGTCTCACAGCAGCCGAACCGGAGCGCGACCACGTCGAGGGCGCTGTCCCAGTGGGCGCAGCGCGTTTCGCGGTCGACGGCGACGCCCCGGAGCGGGACCGCGAACCGGTCGTCGGTCGCCGGCACGGTCGTCGTGCGCCGGTCGTCAGTAGGATTCGTAGCCATCGGTGTCGAGCCAGTTGTGGACGACCGAGACGGTGTGGTCGGCGTGGAGGCGCTTCGGGCCGACGCGCACGCGGCGCTCCGCGCGGTCTGCGAGCAGGTCGCGCTCGGCCGGGGTGAAGTCGTTGTGGTCGGAGAGGACGAACACGGGGTCGGTCGGCGGCGCGGCGTCGACGAGGGGGTCGCCGTCCTCGTGGAGCTGGACGAGGGTCGGGCCGTCGTCGGCGCCCGCGCCGCCGGCGCCGGGAGCGTCGAGCAGCCGGTCGAGCGTCGCGTCGAGCCCCATCCGCCGGAGCTCGACGCCGGGCGAGACGTCGGCGGGCATGTGGCCGATGGCGTCCGCCTGCGCGTCGATCGCGTCCCGGATTCGCGCGGCGACGTTGCGCTCGTCGGGGTGGAGGTGTCGGAGGCCGTCCGCGTCGAAGGTGGCCGTGAACTCGTCGGCGGCGACGAGGTGGACGCGAACGTCCTCGCGGATGCCGTGCGAGAGGAAGACGCCGGCGGAAACGCACCGGCAGAGGAGGTCGAGCCGACCCGCGCCGGGGATGTCCGACAGCGAGATCGCGTCCGGATCGGCGGGCACGTCGTGGCCGATGACGACGAACTGGCGCATACGCGGGGGTCGCCCCCGACACTCATAAGCGGCCCGACCCGATGGACTCCATGAGCGTCACCGGGATCTGTCAGGTGTGCGAGGCTGCGCCGGCGCGGCACGCGTGTCCGCGGTGCGGCCGCGCGGTCTGCGAGGATCACTGGAACGACGCCGCCGGGGCCTGCGCGGCGTGCGCACAGGGCCGTCAGCAGTGAGTCGAGTTTGCGGTCGCCGCGGCTATCGATACCGATTCAGCCGCTTTTTCAGCCGCTTGGCGGCGTCGCCCGCGGCCCCGAAGTAGGTCGCCTCGTCGTCCGGGCGGCTCGACTCCTCGCCGGCGAAGATGATCCCGCGCGAGGAGTTGACGACCCCCACGTCGACGGCGGCATCGGGGTGATCGGCGAGGCCGTGCTCAACCGCGGCCTCCGCGTCGCCGCCCTGCGCGCCGACGCCCGGGACGAGGAAGGGGATCTCGGGGACGATCTCCCGGACCTCGGCCAGCTCCTCGGGTGCGGTCGCACCCACGACCAGGCCGACGTTGCCGTTGCCGTTCCACACGTCCGCGAGCGCCGCGACGCGCTCGTAGAGGGGTTCGCCGGAGGCGAGTTCGAGGTCCTGTAGGTCGCTGCCGCCCGGGTTCGAGGTGCGACAGAGGACGAACACGCCCTTGCCCTCGCGGTCGAGGAACGGCTGGAGCGAGTCGCGGCCGAGGTACGGGTTCACCGTGATCGCGTCGGCGCGGTCGAGCGCCTCGGCGTAGCGCCGGGTCGTGTTGCCGATGTCGGCGCGCTTGGCGTCCAAGAGGACCGGCACGTCCTTCCCGTGGGCGTACGCGATCGTCTCCTCCAACGCGCGCCAGCCGTCGGCATTCTCGTAGAACGCGGCGTTCGGCTTGTAGCAGGCGGCGTGCTCGTGGGTCGCGTCGATGATCCGGCGGTTGAACGCCCACCGCGGCAGGTCGGCGTCGGCGACGAACTCGGGGAGCCGGCTCGGGTCGGGGTCAAGCCCGACCGAGACGACGCTGTCGGTCGACTCGATCCGGTCCGCGAGCGTCTCGAAGAAGTCCATGGGCGGTGTGGGACCGGGGGCGCGCTAAACGTTGCTGTTTCCGCTTCCGACGACGGCGTGGTTCACCTCCCCTCGCCCGTCAACACCTACAGAAGAAACAAGGCGAGTGCCCCGGGGCTTGACCCCGAGGCGGTGTGACGTGGCCGCTTGACGCGTTCCGGCACGACCGCAATCGACCGCCTGCGCTCCGGTCCCGTTCAACCCCGCTCACCGCGATCGCTCCCGCACCGGGTCACGGCCGACGTGCACCGCGATGGTCCCGAAGAGGTACCGCTCGCGATCCACCTCGGTCATCCGGTCGTCGAGGGCGCGGCGGGCGGCGGCCGTCCGCTCCGCCAACTGCCCGAGCGGGTCGCCGGACTCCGCGTCGAAGAGCCGCGCGTTCAGCCGCGCGAACGCCCAGAGGGCCGCGTTCGCGGGCGGGCTCCCCCCGGGGGTGAACGACGCGATCGCGACGGCGTCGGCGCGGTCACACCAGTCGCTCACGACCGCGTACGGGTCGGGGAACAGGGAGGTGACGAACGTCGCGAGGACGCCGTCCGCCCTGCGGATCGGCGGCTCGGTGGCGTCGCCGCGGACGAGCGAGACGTTCTCCCACCCGCGCCGCTCGACGAGCGCGCTGGCACGGTCGAGCATCGCGCCGGTGAGGTCGACGCCCACGACGCGACCGGTCGGTCCCACGACCTCGCGCAACGCCGGGAAGTTGACGCCGGGGCCGCAGCCGAACTCGACGACGGTGTCGCCGGGATCGAGGTCGAGCGCCCGAACGCAGCGCGCGCGGACGCCGCCGACCGAGGCGGTCGCCCACGCGAACCGGTCGTAGATCCGCGCCCACGCGGCGTACGCACGCTGGACGCGTCGGGCGCGCTCCGCGTCCGACTCGGCCTCGGTCGGCGGCGGGTGGGAGCGCTCGCGACGGGATCGCCGAGCGCGGCGAGACCGCCGATCGCGCCGCGGCCGTCGATCGCGGGTCACGGCGACGGGTCGACCGCGGCGGGGGGCGTCTTCGGCCACCACTGCGCCGGCGCGTCCCGCGCGACCGTCGAGTAACACTGTTCGGTGTTTCGACACCCCCTCGGTCGCTGGTAGTCGATCCCGCGCTCGGCGAGGTACGTCACGTAGCCGTCGTCGACCCGGTCGAGTTTCTCGTGGCACACCCACCGCTCGCCGCGGATGCCGGCGCCGACGCCGCGATACGGACAGGTGAACGCCGTCCGCTCGGCGCCGGCCTCAGAGGTGGTGTCGTCGATGCGCACGCCGACCGCGCGGTACGCCAGCCGGAGCCGCCGGACGACGCGCTTGGGCGACGAGGCGCCGAGGAACAGCCCGTGCGCGAGGACGTAGCCGAACCCGTGGAGCAGGCGCTCGAAGCGAGTCAGGTCGTCCGGGTCGTCGTCGACGAGCGACCGGAGGGTCGCGTACCAGCCGGCGATCTCGGTCACCTCGTCGAACAGCGCGCCGGCCTCCACGAGCGCTTGCCGTCGGTCCTGAAGGGGTGCCGCGCCGTCCGAGAGCCGAAACGACGGCACCGCCTCGACGTGTTCGAGCACCGCTTCGCGGAGGATGTCGCCCGCGGCGTACGAGTTGGTCACGATCCTGAGATCGGGGTACCACTCGCGTGTCAGCCTGCCGTACGTCCCGTCGAGGAGGTCGTCGACGCGGTCCGTCCCGTCGATATCCGCGGGGAACGCGTCGACGACCCGCCGGAGTTCGGCGGAGTCCGGTCCTGCCATGCGTAGACGTGGCAGAGCGACGCCCTTGAATCCGCAGGTCGACTGGAGACGGCAGCCCTCGTTGAGGGTGGATGCGTTGTATCTGCCGAGCCGAGGTGCCGAGTCGATACCGTCGTTTCCGTCGGTATTCTGTAGGTGTACGTTCGTAGTTGTAGTCCTATATATCGGAAAAAAGACCTATTAATCGGGTTATTTGTGGCTCGTTCGTCTCTCCTCAGCCATGCCACGGGCCGTTCTCCTCAGGTGTCCGATCTGCGACGCCGTCCGAGCGCTCGAACCCCGACCCGTCGCGCCGCACAACCTGCGGGTGGTCCGGTGAGCGAGCGGGACCTCACGGCGCCGGAGTACTACCTCAACCGCGAGCTCTCGGAGCTCGCGTTTCAGGAGCGCGTGCTCCGCGAGGGGACGGACGATCGGAACCCGCCGCTCGAACGGCTCCGGTTTCTCGCCTTCTTCACGAAGAACACGGACGAGTTTTTCATGAAACGCGTCGGCGGGCTCAAACAGCAGATCGACGCCGGCGTGACCGAGACGACGCCCGACGGCCGGACGCCGGAACAGCAGTGGCGCGAGGTGCTCGACGCCGCGCGCCCGCTGTTCCGCGAGCAGTCCGACTACTGGCAGACGGTCCTGAAGCCGAGGCTTGCGGAGGAAGGCGTCGAGATCACCGCTCCCGAGGAGCTACCGGCAGACGATCGGGAGCCATTGCGGACGTACTTCGAGGAGTCCATCCTGCCGACCCTGACCCCGCTGGCGTTCGACCCGGCTCACCCGTTCCCGTTCATCTCGAACCGCTCGCTGTCCCTCGCGGTGCTCTCCTCGAACGGGACGACCGACGCGACGTTCACTCGGATCAAGATCCCGCCGAACCAGCCCCGTCTAATAGGCGTTCCCGACGCGAGCGACCGCACCGTCCTCATCGAGGACCTGATCGAGGCCAACCTCGATCTCCTGTTGCCCGACCTCGACATCCGCGACGTGTCGAAGTTCAAGGTGACTCGGAACGCCGAGGTCCGGCGGAACGAGGAGGTCGCCGAGGACCTCATCGACATGGTGGAGGAGGTCCTCGAACAACGCCGCTTCGCGACGGTCGTCCGGCTGGAAGTCGACGCCGACATGCCCGACGAGTCGCTCTCGATCCTCAAAGAGCAGCTCGGCGTGGCCGACCGAGAGGTGTTTCACCGGACCGGACCGATCGATTTCGAGGACTTCTTCGACCTCGTCGAGCTCGACCGCCCCGACCTCAGACTGCCGGCGTGGACGCCGCAACCGCATCCCAGACTGGGGGCGACGACGAGCGACGCGCAGGACGGGCCGACGGACATCTTCACCGAGATCCGGAACGGGGACATCCTCGCGCACCACCCGTACCACTCCTTCGAGGGGACGGTGCAGCGGTTCCTCCACGCGGCGGCGAACGACCCCGACGTGCTCGCGGTGAAGGCGGCGATCTACCGGACGGCGAGCGACTCGAAGGTCATCCAGAGCCTCATCGACGCCGCCGACAACGGTAAGCAGGTGGCGGTGATGGTCGAACTCAAGGCCCGGTTCGACGAGAGGAACAACCTCGAGTGGGTCCGCCAGCTCGAAGAGGAGGGAATTCACGTCGCGTACGGTACCGTCGGCCTGAAGACGCACACGAAGACGGCGCTGGTCGTTCGTCAGGAGGACGACGGCGTCCAACTGTACTCGCACGTCGGGACCGGGAACTACCACTCGGGGACGGCGAAGGGGTACTCCGATCTGGGACTGTTGACCGCCGATCGCGACATCGGCCTCGATCTCACGAAGGTGTTCAACTTCTTCACCGGGCCGACGCTCGACGACCGGTTCCGGAAGCTCCTGATCGCGCCCGTGACGATGCGCGAGCGGTTCACGGAGATGGTCAGACGGGAGGCCGACCACGCCCGCGCCGGTCGGCGGGCGCGGATCGTGGTGAAGGTGAACGGGCTCGAGGACCCGTCGATGGTCGCGGAGCTCTACCGCGCCTCGATGGCCGGGGTCGACATCGATCTGATCGTCAGGGACATCTGCCGGCTCCGCCCCGGTATCGAAGGCCTGAGCGAGAGTATCACCGTCCATTCGATCGTCGGGAGGTTCCTCGAACACGCACGGATCTTCTACTTCGAGAACGCCGGCGACCCCGAGTGGTACACCGGGTCGGCCGACTGGATGACGCGAAACCTCGACTACCGGGTCGAGGCCGTCACGCCCGTCGAGGACGCGCGGCTACGCAGGCAACTGCGGTTCATCCTGGAGGCGTCGCTGACGGACAACCGCCGCCGATGGGTGATGCAAAGCGACGGGAGCTACGAACAGGCGTCCCCCGACGGCGAGCCGGTGCGAGACGTTCAGGAGATGCTGATGGCGGCCGCGAAGGCGGCCGTCGACCGCGGCTACGGACCGGGTATGGAGATCGATGCGGACCTGATCCCCGAGGACCTTCTGATCGAGGCCGTTTCCAAAGGCGACGCAGCCCCCGGATCCGATGAGCCGGAAGAGGCGAACGAAGGCGCCGGCGAGTCCGAGGCGTCGAGCGACGACTCGACGTCGTCGAGGGAAGTCGCCGCGGGCGAACGGATTCACTCGGACGGCGGAGACGCCTCCCCGTTCGACGCCCACGCCGAACACTGGTACCGGCCCGACAGCGAGACGTACGACTGGGCGGTCCGAACGCGCGGCGGGAACCGACGGTACTTCAAGACGCGAGCGGGGGCACGCGAGCGCCTCCGATCGGAGTACGAGTAGGGGTCAGTCGATCGGGGCGCCGCCGCTCAGGCCGGATTGACGATCTTCGAGTCGGCCCGTTCCTGATGCGTCGTCGTCGGGTCCGTCGTGCGAAACTCGTCGTTGCGGTAGTCGTACGCGGTGAGCGTTCCGCCGTAGACGCACCCGGTGTCGAGGCCGACCGCGTGTTCCCGCTCCACCGGAGCGTCGTGGACGGTGTGGCCGAAGAACACGCGATGCGGACCGTCGTAGCCGTCGTACCAGAACGGCCCGTCGTACCCGTCGCCGTGCGGTGCACGCATCGTCAGCAGCTCGTCGACGGTGTGGCTTTCGAGGGGTCGCTCGGGATCGACGCCCCCGTGGACGACGAGCGCCCCGTCGAAGGAGATGGCGACCGGGAGCGACTCGAAATACGCGCGGTCTCCCTCGCGGAGCCAGTCGGGGTCCGTATCGCCGCACACGATCTTCTGCTCGTTGTTTCCGCGGACGCTCACGAGGCGCGGATCGCCGCGGACGAGGTCGACCACCCCGGGGCTGTCCGGTCCCTTGCGGACCAGATCGCCGACGAAGACGACCAGGTCGTCGTCGGTGAGACCGAGAGTCGCGAGGAGCTTTTCGAGGGCGGATCGGCTTCCGTGGACGTCACCGACGACGTAGACCGCACCGCGGCTGTCGATGTCGAGCCGTTCGTGGTGCGCTTCGACGTCGTCGCTGAACTGAGGTGTCGTGTTCATTGGAGTGATCGTGATGCCGTTTCGGGCTGCTGTCGGCGTTCGAACCCGTCTACGCCGTGATCGGGTTAAGCGGTTTCTAATAGGGAGCAATATCGCTATGTAGGGGACGGGAGCGGTCGACGGGTCCCTCGGTCGGCCGATTCCTCGGTCCCGATCCGGTCCGGCGGCTCGTCGCGCTCGGAGAGCATTTCGATCCTTCGAGCAGCAGCGAGACGACGTGGGGGCCGACGATGAGCCCGATCGCGCCGAGGGTGAGGATACCGCCGACGAACCCGAGGATCGCCCGCGTCGTCTCGCCGATCAGGAGGTCGCCCGCAGCGCGGCGACGAGGACGCCGGGTCCGACGATGGGGATGAACTGGAGGACGCCGGCGATGACGGCCAGGAGGCCCGGCGAGTCGTATCCGAGGAGCGCGGCCGCGAGGAACGCGACGACGGTGGCTGCGGCGCACGCGATCCGGCGGGACAGTCCCCGTCGGACGAGCCGCCGGCGGAGGGGAGCCGGGGCGGAACCACCGGGTCGGAGGGGAGCGAATCGCCACGGGGGACCGTAGCACCTAACCTCGCGCCACTCCCAACGCCGGTATGCGCATCGACCCGTTCGGCCTCGAACGCTGGTTCGCGGAGCACGAGCACGAGGCCGACATCATGTTGGCCGAGAGCGGCATTCGATCGCTGGACGCAAGCCGGTTCGACCTCGACCCGGGGAAACTCGACTACGTCATCCCGACGAACGGCGACCCCGACTTCCGCGCCTCCGTCGGCGATCGGTATGGCCGGGGCGCAGACGAGGTGCTCTTCACCTGCGGCACGCAGGAGGCGAACTTCCTGACGTTCCTCTCGCTGCTCGGCGACGAGCAGGGCCTCGGCGCCGCGGGCGACGGGGAGGACGGCGCGTCGGGGGTCGGCTCCGGCACCCACGCCGTCGTCGTCACGCCGACGTATCAGGCCCTCCACGCGGTCCCCGACGCGTTCGGCGAGGTGACCCGCGTCGATCTGGCGCCGCCCGAGTGGGGGTTGGACCCCGACGCGATCGCCGACGCCGCCCGCGACGACACCGCCGTGATCGTCGTGAACAACCCGAACAACCCCACCGGCCGGTACCACGACGAGGCCGCGATGCGCGCGGCCTACGACGTGGCCGTCGACCGCGACGCCTACCTCCTCGCCGACGAGGTGTACCGCCTGCTGGCCGAGGCGCCGCAGCCGCCGGTCGCGAGCTTCGGGTCACACGGAATCTCGACGACGAGCCTCACGAAGGCGTACGGGCTCTCCGGGCTTCGATTCGGCTGGATCGCCGGCCCCGAGGCGGTCGTCGAACGCGCGTGGCGGTGGAAGGACTACACCACCATCTCGCCGAGTCTGTTCGGTCAACACGTCGCGAAGCAGGCGCTCGGTCGGCGCGAGCCGAACATCTTGGAGGAGAACCGCGAACTGGCGGAAACGAACCGCTCGATCGTCGCCGGCTGGCTCGACCGCCACGACCTCGACTGGTACGACCCGGTCGGCGTCAACGGGTTCGTCACGGTTCCCGACGGATTCGACGACGGCGAGGCGTTCTGCCGGGCCGTCGTCGAAGAGGAGAGCGTCGTGCTCGCGCCCGGCGGGCTGTTCGGCTTCCCGGGCCGCTTCCGGATCGGGTTCGGGCTCCCGACCGAGGAGCTGATGGAGGGGCTCGACCGCGTGAGTCGCGTCATCGAGGGTACAGACGGGGGTGCCTAACATGGGTATCTTCAGCGAGATCAAGGAGGACGTGGTCGGGTTCGTCCGCGACCCGACTGACGAGCAGAAGGCGCTGTTCGTCGCGTTCGTCGTGATGGTGATCACCGACCGGACCCTCTTTTGGATAGACACGCTGGTTCCCTTCGTCGTCAGGACGACAGTCTCGGTCGGCGTCGGCTTCCTTGGCCTCTTCGTCGCCAGCTACCTCCTCACCGGGCAGTTCGTCCCGCCGGACGGGGACGCCGACGAGGACGAGTACGTCGACGAGATGGACCCCTAGGCGGCCCGCCGACCGGGGCGGTCCCAGTCCGCCCCGCACAACGCCGTTCCAAACCGTTTATACCCGCGAAGGGGAAAGTAGCGCTCATGCCGCGAGAGCAGAAGCAGGTTCGCGAACTGCAGGAGGGGAGCTACGTCATGATGGACAGCTCGCCATGCAAGATCAACCACTACAGCACAGCCAAACCCGGGAAACACGGGAGCGCCAAGGCGCGCGTCGAGGGCAATGGCGTCTTCGACGACAAGAAGCGCTCGCTCTCGCAGCCGGTCGACGCGAAGGTCTGGGTCCCGATCATCCAGCGGAAGCAGGGACAGGTCGTCTCCGTGTCGGGCAACGACGCGCAGGTCATGGACCTCGACACCTACGAGACGTTCACCATGCGCATCCCCGAGGGCGAAGAGTTCAACTCCGACGACAACATCGAGTACTTGGAGTACGAGGGCCAGCGCAAGGTCGTCGGGTAATCGAGGCCGATGTTTCCGGGAGCGACGACGGACCGCGAGGCTGCTTCGTACGTGGTCGTCGGTGCTCCCTTGGACGCCACGACCACGTTTCAGCCGGGCACCCGGTTCGGACCGGACCGGGTCCGGCGCTTCGCCGAGACCTACGACGACTACGACCGCAGAACGGACAGCGACTTCTCCGCGCTCGACATCTGTGACGCCGGCGACGTGCGCCCGTGGGACGACGTGGAGGAATACCTCGACCACCTCGCCGCCGAGCTGCGGAGCGTCACCTACGACGACGCCGTCCCGCTGACCCTCGGCGGCGAGCACACCGTCACGCACGCCGGCGTGGAGGCGGTCGACCCCGACGCCCTCGTCGTCTGCGACGCCCACCTCGACCTGCGCGACGCCTACGACGGGACCCCGCTGAGCCACGCCTGCGTCACCCGGCGCGCCCTCGACGACCTCGGCGTCGACCGCGCCGTGATCGTCGGCGCGCGCACCGGCTCCGAGGCCGAGTGGGACCGCGCCGCCGACGCCGACGTGACGGTCGTCCCGCCCGAGGACGCCCGGGCGTGGATCGACCGGGTCGACACAGATACTTTTAAAGACGAATCCGTGTACTGCTCGGTCGACATCGACGGGCTCGATCCCGGATTCGCGCCGGGGACCGGGACGATGGAGCCGTTCGGGCTCGCCCCGCGGGAGGTCCGCGACCTCGTCCGCGCGGTCGCGCCCGTCTCGGACGGGTTCGACGTCGTCGAGGTGAACGACCGCGACGACGGGCAGGCGGCGGCGCTGGCGGGCAAGCTCCTCCGGGAGTTCGTGCGGTCGCACGCGGCGGCCCGGACCGAGTGAGCCGCGGCGGCGCTCGGCGACCGATCGATTTTCAGGACAGCTCCGAGAGCCGTCGCCGTGCCGCGGTCACCGCCTCCACGGCGTCGATCCACTCGCGGGGGTTCGTACACCAGATGCGGTCGCCCTCGACGCTGACGCAGAACACGGACTCGCTGGAGGGCGCGAGGGTGACCCGGTCGACGTCGGAGCGGTCGCCGAGGTGAGAGTCGATCAGACGGCGAGCCGTCTCCGCCTCGGACCGGAGGCGACTGCCGGCGGCGTACTCGATGGCGATTTCGGCCATGTCCCTGCATAGGTCATACACGATTAATAACTACTGTTTTCTGGCAGCGCTTGCGGGGTTCTCGTATGGCGACCGAGCCCGCTCTCGGCGGGTATCCGTCGAGAGCCGCCCTCACCGGCCGTCGTACACGACCTCGCCGTCGACGACCGTCATCGTCACGTCGATCTCGCGGATCGCCGCCGACTCCTCCCACGGCGACGCGTCGAGGACGGCGAAGTCGGCGCGCTTGCCGGGCTCGACCGTGCCGAGCCGGTCCTCGTCGAAGCCCGCGTACGCCGCCCCGCGGGTGTACGCGCGCAGCGCCTCGGTCACCGTGAGTCGCTGGGCGTCCGCGGGGGCGTTGACGGCGTGGTGGACGCCGAGTAAGGGGTCCATCGGCATCCCGTCGGAGCCGAACGCGAGGCGGACGCCCGCGTCGAGCATGTCGCGGTAGCGGTTCGTCGCGGCGGTGCGTTCCGGACCGAGCCGCGCCTCGTAGAGCCCGTCTTCGCCCGCCCACTTGAGGAAGTTCGGCTGGACGCTGGCGACGACGCCCGTCTCCGCGAGCCGCTCGATCGCCGCGTCGTCGGCGAGCTCGACGTGTTCGATCCGGTGGCGCGCCTCGCCGGGGTCGGTCTCGGTGGCCTCCTCGTAGGCGTCGAGGACGGCGTCGACCGCCTCGTCGCCGATGGCGTGAGCGGTGAACTGGTAGCCCGCCGCGGTCGCGTCCGCGACGGTCGCCGCCAGCTCGTCCGGGTCGATGACCCACCGGCCGGTCTCCTCGGACGCGTCCGCGTACGGTTCCGAGACCCGTGCGGTCCGCCCGCCGAAGCTTCCGTCGGTGAACGACTTGATCGCGCCCGTCTCCACCGTGTCGCTGCCGGCGTTCGTGAGTAGGCCGACCTCCCGGAGCGCGTCGAGGTGGTCGCTCCAGTAGTTGATCCGGACGCGCGCGGTCAGCTCGCCGGCGGCGTCGAGGTCGCGGTAGGCGCGCGGAGCGTGGGAGTTCCGCACCATGTCGTGAAAGCCCGTGATCCCCTTCGCGGCGCAGTCGTCGAGCGCGGCCGCCACGAGCTCGCGGGTCGCCGCCGGTCCCGGCTCCACCGCCTCGTAGATCGGGTCGATCGCGCCCTCCAAGAGGACGCCCGTCGGCTCGCCCGCGTCGTCGGCCGGCACCGTCTCGTCGGGGACGCCCGCCAACTCGTCCGCGAACCGGTCGAGGACGACCCCGTTGACCGCGGCGACGTGCATGTCCTCGCGGAAGGCCGCGACCGGTCGCTCCGCCGAGACGCGGTCGAGGTCCGCGCGGGTCAGGTAGCGGTCCGCGTCCCACGTCGACTCGTCGTAGCCGTAGCCGAGCACCCAGTCGGTCGGGGAATCCGAATCTTTGTTTCCGACTTCTGCCGCCCGCTCTGCCAGTAGATCGACCGCCTCGTCCGTCGAGTCGGCAACGGAGAGGTCGGCGTGGACGAGGGAGCGCCCGACCGTCGTCAGGTGGGTATGCGCGTCGACGAAGCCGGGGAGGAGCACGCGGCCGTCGAGGTCGATCACCTCGGTGTCGACCCCTTCGAGGAACCGAACTTCGCGGCTCCGGCCGAGGCGGACGACCGCACCGTCCCGCACGGCGGCGGCCTCGTGGGTCTCGTCGGGGGTCGCGAGCGTGTGTACCTCCCCGTTCACGAACAGGCGATCCGCGGCGTCGGTCATGGCCGAGTCGGGGGCTGGAAGCGTGTTAACCGTTCGGGAAACGGCGACCGATTTATTCGGTGACGGGACGAACCCCCGCGTATGTACGACCGGATACTGTTCCCCACGGACGGCAGCGAGGGCGTCGACCGCGCGATCGACCACGCCGTCGACGCCGCCGAGCGCTACGACGCGACGCTCCACGTGCTGTACGTCGTCGACACCGACGTGGTCAACGCGTACTCCGGCGACGAGTTCGTCGACGGGTCGGAAGGCGCCGAAGAAACGCTGGAGGAGCGCGGCCGCGAGGCGCTCGACGAGGTGGCGTCGCACGCGGCCGACGCGGGCGTCGACGCGGTGACCGAGTTGGTGTACGGCGTCCCCAACGAGGCGATCCTCGAATGCATCGACGACGAGGACATCGACCTGACGGTGATGGGATCGAAGACCCGGTCGGGGGACTACCGCCGGATGCTCGGCTCGGTCACAGAGCGCGTCTCGCGCCAATCGACCGCCCCCGTGAGTATCGTGAAGACGACGGTCTCGGAGTGATACGGCTCCGGTGAGCTATCGGAAGGCGGGGCGAGATCCCACGGCTGCGGCCGTGAGGGGACACGGCTGCGGCCGTGAGGGGAGTAAATGGACCGCGACGCCGTCGTCGACAGAGTCGCTCGGGCGTTTTGCGTGGCCCTGAACTGTCTCAGTTCTCCTGAATCGCGTCGATAACGACCGCCGCCGCCACGATCGGATCGACCGGGACCAAACTGGCGTCGCTGATCGCGATCTCGTAGCGGTCGAATGCCCCGAAACCGCTCTCGATGGTCCCGATGGAGTTCCCTTCCGCATCCGACAGTTCGAACTCGTGTCCGATCCACTGGCCCGCCGGCAGGAGCTTTCGACCGACGGTGAAGAGCGCGCCGCGCGAGTCGATCTCGGTGAGGAGAGACCCGTCCTCAGCGTCGCGGATTCGCCAGGTGTCTTGGAAGAGCGAAACGTCATTGTCCAGAACGACGAGGTCCGCTCCCGTCCGACTGTCCGTGAGCAGGTAGTCCCCGGCGATGTCCCACGCACCGCCAGCCGTAACGGTGAACAGCTCCGTTCCGTCGGCGTCGACGAAGGGGAAGCTGTCGGTCCCCTCGTACATGTTGTACGTGCAGCGGAATATCGTGTCGCCGGTGACGTCCCTGGCTTCGTACTCCGGACGAAAATTCTTGTCAGTCCCCGTCTGCTCAACGGTGTACTGGGTCCCGGAGAGGCCGAGACCGGTGATGTCGTATCGTCGCGGTGCTCTCATTGATCGAGCCGTTTCGCCGGTGGGAAACTTAAAACCGGGACAACGGCCTCGGTTCGAGCACGGATGGTCTGGAACCGGACGGGCCGCGTCCTTGCCCTTTTGTAAGTCGGTCGGCAACGTCCGTCGATGGACGTCCGGCTGACCTACGAGGACGGGACGATCCGGGTCGTCGCCGGCGGCGACGGGGCGGTCGACGGCGACGGGGCGGTCGACGGCGACGGGGCGGTCGACGGCGACGGGGCGGTCGACGGCGACGGGGCGGTCGACGGCGACGGGGCGGTCGACGGCGAACCCGATCCGCTCGCGTCGCTCCCGCCGCTCCCCGGCGTCGAGAGCGATCCGCGGTCGGGGACCGGCCGCGCGCCGGCCTACCGCTACGCCGCGATCCGGCGGGCGCTGGCGGTCGCGGGCGTGAGCGTCGACGATCGCGTGTTGGACGCGAGCGACCGTGCCGCGGAAGCGGCGGGGCTCGGCGACGGCCTCTCGACCGACTACGACCTCCGGGAGTACCAGCGCGAGGCGCTCGACGCGTGGCGCGACGCCGGCGACCGCGGCGTGCTCGAACTTCCGACCGGGGCCGGCAAGACCGTGATCGCGATCCGCGCGATGGTCGAGCTGGGCGTGCCGACGCTCGTCGTGGTGCCCACGGTCGACCTGCTCGACCAGTGGCAGCGGGAACTAGAGGCCGAGTTCGACGTACCGATCGGGCGGTTCGGCGGCGACGAGCAGCGCCGGGAGGCGATCACGGTGTCGACGTACGACTCCGCGTACCTGAAGGCCGAAGGCGTCGGCGACGCCTTCGAGCTCGTCGTCTTCGACGAGGTCCACCACCTCGGCGGCGAAGGGTACCGCGACGTGGCGCGGCTGCTCGCGGCGCCCGCGCGACTCGGGCTGACGGCGACCTTCGAGCGGCCCGACGGCGCCCACGAGACGGTCGCGGAGCTGATCGGCGACCGCGTGTACGCGCTCGACGTCGACGACCTCGCGGGCGACCACCTCGCGCCCTACGACATCCGCCGGATCGAGGTGGAGCTGACGCCCGACGAGCGCGGGCGCTACGACGAGAAACAGGGCACCTTCGTCGAGTACGTCCGGGACGCGGGGATCACGTTCACGAGCGGGAGCGACTATCAGGAGCTCGTCAAGCGCTCCGGGAACGACCCGGCCGCGAGGGAGGCGCTGCTCGCGAAGCAGGACGCCCGCGAGATCATGATGAACGCGCGTCGGAAGATCGATCGACTGGAGTCGATCCTCGACCGCCACCGCGACGACCGGGTGATCGTGTTCACCGCCCACACCGACCTCGTCTACCGGCTCTCCGAGCGATTCCTGCTACCCGCGATCACCGCGGAGACGGGGGCGACGGAGCGCCGCGAGATCCTGGAGCGCTTCCGCGAGGGGACCTACGGCCGGGTCGTCGCCGCGAACGTCCTCGACGAGGGCGTCGACGTGCCCGACGCCAACGTCGCGGTCGTGCTCTCGGGGTCGGGCAGCGAGCGCGAGTTCACCCAGCGGCTCGGACGGGTGCTCCGTCCCAAAGCGGACGGCGGGCGGGCGATCCTCTACGAGGTCGTCAGCGCGGAGACCGCCGAGGAACGGGTTGCGAGCCGGCGGCGATAGCCGCGGCGATAACGGCGGCGGGCGCCGGCGTCACGCCTCTTCCCGCTCCCGCCGGAACTCCCGGATACCCAACAGCACGTACAGCGCGCCGACGAGCCGGAGAACGGGATCGAACCCCTCCCTCCACTCGACCGCCTCCGGGTCGCCGTAGAGGAACCCCGCCGCGATCGCGCGGTACAGCCGCGGGACGGCGAGCAGGAGGGCGCCGAAGGCGCCGGTGATGTACATGGCCGACGCGTAGACGCGGCCGCCGCTCAGGGTGAGCGCGAAGACGAACACGCCTTCGGCCCGAAGCGCCGTGACGGCTCCCGGTCTCGGTTCGACCTCGTCCGGGTTCGCGACCGCGGCGCGTTCGAACGCGTCGACGATCCGGTCGGGAACCAGCGCCGTGAGTCCGCCGAGGACGCCGATGATCGCTCGGAGCATGGCCGGAGATACGCGTCGGGGGCAGTTAGTCGTTCCTTCGGTTCCACGTTCGGGGGAGTGATCGCGTCAGTCGTCGCCGTTCATGTCGAGCGAGCGCTTCTCGCCGAGATCCTCCTCCAAGCTCCCGCGCTCCCAGCTTCGGACCGCGTCGCCCTCGACTTCGGCGCGGAGCTTCTCCTCTAAGAGGTTCACCGCGACGCTGTTCGCGCCCTCGGGAATGATCACGTCGGCGTGTTTCTTCGAGGGCTCGATGAACTGCTCGTGCATCGGCTTCACCGTCGAGAGGTACTGGTCGATGACCCCTTCGAGGTCGCGGCCGCGGTCGATCACGTCCCGACGGATTCGGCGGAGGATTCGCACGTCGGCGTCGGTCTCGACGAACAGCCGGAGGTCCATCATGTCGTTTATCTCCTCGTCGTACAGCGCGAGTATCCCTTCGAGCACGATGACGTCGGTCGGTTCGACCGTCACGCGCTCGTCCTCCCGGTTGTGGACCTCGAAGTCGTACTGCGGCATCTCCACCGACTGCCCCTCCAACAGGGCTTCGAGGTGCGCTCTGAGCAGCTCCCACTCGAACGCCGAGGGGTGGTCGTAGTTGACCGACTGGCGCTCTTCGAAGTCGAGGTGCGAGAGGTCCTCGTAGTAGTTGTCCAGCGGGATGCGGGTGACGCTGTCGCCGAGGTCGCGGGTGACGAGCCGGGAGACGGTCGTCTTCCCCGCGCCGGTCCCTCCCGCGATCCCGATCACGAACGAGGGTATGGTCATACACCCCGCTCGGGCGCCGGAGGGTTTGAAGGCTCCTTTTCGTCCCCGTCGCCGGCGCGACCGCAGTCGCGGAAAGGGAGCCGGTTCGAGGGCCGTCCCGCTCTCCCGGGCGTCTGAAGCGTGTTCCGGACCGATCGGCAGGCTACGCGAGGAGTACGTATAACGATACCGGGGGCACCTTTTAGCCGTTCGCTGCGGAATCACATCTCATGCGAACAGACACCACGGTTCGCGACGTGATGCATCGCGAGTTCCTCGGCGTGAGCGAGTCGGACCCGTTGCGCGACGCGGCGGGGCTGCTGGTCGACGAGGGAACGAACTGCCTCGTCGTCCTTCGGGGCGGCGAGCCCGTCGGTCGACTGGGCTGTCGAGACGCCCTCGGCGCGCTCCTGGAGGCGGGAATCGACGACACCGGCGACCGCGGGCTCACGGTCGGCTCGGTCATGGGGCCGCCGCTCCCGACGGTGGCGCCGGACGACGCGCTGGCCGCCGTCGAGGAGCGGCTCGTCGCGGAGGGTGTCGACCGGGTCGTCGCCGTCGAAAACGGCGAGGCCGTCGGCGTCGTCACCGCGGGCGACGTACTCGCTGCGGGCGCGCCCCGGACCGGGGACGGCGCCCGCGACCCTCTCAGCGACGAGGACGCGACCGGCGAACCCCGCCGCGGGGACGCGGCGATGCTGGGATCGGACGGCGGCGTCGACCCCGCCGTGGAGGCCTCTTCGACCGACGCGTCGGGCTCGCCGACGCAGGGCGTCTGCGAGAATTGCGGGGCGCTCGTCCCCGACCTCGTGAACGCGAACGGACAGGCGGTCTGCCCCGAGTGCCGCGAGGTGTGACCCGGCAGCGCTCGACACCGCACGCACGGCTCCGCGTCCCTCGCCCCTGTACCGCCCGGCTCTGCGCCGCCCGCCGACCCGCCGGTAGGCTCAAACGCCCGGCGCGCCGAAGGCCGATCGAATGGCCGACAGCGACAGCGTGCGCGTCACGCCCGCCACCGTCGACGACGTCGACCCGGTCACCGACCTGTGGATCGCGCTCGCCGAGGGACAGCGGGCCCACGGGTCGACGCTGCTCGCCGAGGGGAACCGCGGCGCGGTCCGCGAGTGGGTCGCGCGCTCGGTGGTCACCGGCGAGCTCCTCGTCGCGCGCGACGACGACGACCCGGTCGGGTTCGTCGGGTTCGGGCTCGATCACGGCGGGTACGAGCGCGACCGCACCCGCGGGGTCGTGAGCAACCTGTTCGTCGTCCCCGAGCGCCGCGAGAGGGGGATCGGCGCCGACCTGCTCGACGCGGCCGAGCGAGCGCTCCGCGAGGCGGGCGCCGAGACCGTCGCGCTGGAGGCGCTCGCCGCCAACGGCCGCGCCCGCGAGTTCTACGCGGAACGGGGGTACGAGCCGCACCGCGTGGAGCTGACGAAGTCGCTGGCGACGGAGGACGGAAGGGGAGACGGCGGAGACGGAGCCGGGGAGGACGACGGGAGACGGGACTGAACGCGACATCGCGGCACGGCGCCGCCGAGCGCGTCACCTTCGCGGAAAGCGACACGCACTCATAGGAGGACCGAGTACGCCCGCCTGCGCCAGGGGAGCATGGGCGGTTCATGCACTCGACTTGTAATCGAGACTTCCGGGGTTCAAATCCCTGCCCTGGCTTTCGAAACCGTTCAACCAGCCGGACGACGGTTCGTGTGCCGGTCTCGTTTCGTCCCCGTCGTACGCGCGAGGTTCCGCTTGCTCCTGCGTAACAGTAAATACCGGAGGGACGCAAGCAAGGCCCGATGGAAGAGTCCGTCGTCGCCGATTTCGTCGGCCGCGTCCACACCTCCGACTTGGGAAGCGACGACCCCGTGTCGGGCCGCGTCATCCTGAGCCAGCGTCGGCTCGTGCTCGCTACCGACGACGCGAAGACGACCGTCCCCCTCTCGAAGGTGTTCGACGTCGTCGTCGGCACGGTCCCCGGCGACCTCCGATCGTTTTTCAGCGACAGCGTCACCCTCGCCTACGATCAGGGCGGGAGCAGGCGCACGGCCCTCGTCGAGGGCGAGCCGGACGACATGGAGCGGTTCACCCGGCTGCTGTTCAAGGCCCTGTTACGCGGCGTGACGGTCACGGTCCGTCACCCGGCGAAGCTCGGCGGCCGCGTCACCGACGCGTCCGACCACACCGCGTCGATCAGCCTCTCGCCGGTCGCGATCGGTTTCGTCGACTGCCCCGACCCGTTCAAAGTCGATCTCTCCTCCGTCATCGACTACGAGCGGACCGACCGCACGATCGCCGGCACCAAGCGCCCGGCGCTCGTGTTCCGCCACGTCCCGGACACCCAGACGGTGACGTCGATCGCGACCGTCCCCGACAAGCGAATCCTGAACGTGCTCGGCCGGTACATCAAACTGGAGTACGACGAGGTGATGGAGGACGTCGAGGCGTTCGATCCGACCGAGGAACAGCTGGAGATTCTCGTGTCGATCTACTCGGCCGGCGGCGAGGCGAACATCGCCGACGTGGTCACCGGCGACGTCGCCCAGACGGAGATGATCCTCGACACGCTCCGCGACGAGGACCTCGTCGCCGACGGCGACGCCGGCGCCGCGCTCACGCGGAAGGGCCAGATGATCGTCACCTCGTACCTCGAATCCGTCAACTCCTGACCGACCGCCTTCGGGGCGGCGGTCGGACCCCCGTCCCGCCCGCCCCGAACGGGGGAAGTTTCATGTCCGTACGCACGTAGGTGATCCACATGCCAGACGACCACCACGGGCGGTCGACGCGCCTCGACGCCGTGGTCCGCGACCGAGGGATCGACGCGCCCGCCGGCGACGCGCAGGTCGAGAGCTCGCCGGCTAGCGCGTCCGATTCCGATTCCGATTCCGATTCCGGTTCCGGTTCCGGGCCGCGGGTCGCGCGGGTACCGGAACCCCACGTCCACGACACCTTCTCCGTGGAGGGGATCGACACGAAGCGCCGGGAAGGGCTGTTGGAGGCCGTCCTCCGCGACCGCGACGGCGTGAGCGCCGCGTCGGCGACCGCGCGGAACGGCACCGTCGGCGTCCACCACGACCCGGCGGTCTCCCGCGACGACCTCCGGGAGACGCTGGCGGCGTGCGGGCTCGTCGTCGACCCCGCGGACCGGGCGTTCGAGGCCCGCCGGGCCTCGCAGTTCGCGTCGGCCCGCGTCGCCGTCGCCGTGCTGTTCGGGCTGATGGTCGCGACGCCGTACATCGCGGTGCTATACCCGACCCGGATCGAGTGGCTGTTCTACGACCCCGTCACGGTCGCGTACCTGCAGTCGCTGCTCGACTCGCGGGTGGCGACGCACTTCTTCGTCAACCTCGGCGCGCTCTCCGGGATCGCGTTCCTCGTCGCCTGCGGCCCGATGATAAAGCGGACCCTCGCGGCCGCGGCGGTCGGCCGAGTCACGAACGAGAGCGTGTTCGTCGGGAGCGTCGTCGCGCTCTTTGGCTACAGCACCCTCGCCGCCTTCACCGCCTTCGAGGGGACCGTCCACTACGACCTCGTCGCGTACGCGGTCGTCGGCGTCACGCTCTGGACCCACTTCGGCGTCGGAGAGACGGCGCCAGACACCGCGACCGCCGCGGAGCGGACCGCCGACGGGAGCGACGTCTCGGCGGACGCGGCGGAAGACGACCCGGTCGCGATGACCGACGGTGGGCGGTAGTCGCCGGGAGCGGTCGGTGACCCTCCTTCCCGCCCCTGCTACCGCCCTGTTCAGCCGCCGGCGCTCGGCTCCGGCTCGACGACCTCGATCTCGACCGTATCGCCGACCGCGAACGTCGAGCCCCACTCCTCCTCCGGGACGACCGTGTTGACCATCAGCCGGAAGTCGTGGTCGAACCGGTCGCTCTCGGTCCACGCGGGGCGCGTCTCGCGGCGCTTCCGGATGAACGTCTCGCGGAACCCGTCGATCGGCTCGCCCGTGTCCGGGTCTCGCGAGGGGACGACGCAGCGCTGACACGGGTTGACGCCGAACAGCTCCGTCTCTCCGATCGAGACGCGCACGGCCTCGCCGTGGTCGGCGAACAGGCGGTCCTCCCAGAACGCCGGGCAGTCGTCGATAACGAGGTTCGGCCGGAGCCGTCGGCGCATCTCCGTCGCGCCCGCGATCTCGTCGAACCACGAGGCGACCGTCTCCAGCGTCGCCCGCGAGACGACCGTCGGTCCCGGCGCCGCCCGGTCGTCGGGGAGCCCCCCGTCGGGTTCGCGGACGAGGTCGACCGCGTAGCCGAGGGACTCGCCGACCCACGCCTCAAGCGCCTCGCCGTCCTCGGGGAGCGCGAAGGTGCGCGTGTCGGCCGCAACACCCAGATCGGAACGCGCCGGCCGCGAGAGGGTTACCGCGGTCGGCGTCGCGTCGGTCGGGCCAGCGAGCTCGTAGCTCGCCGAGAGCCCGTGGACCGCCCGCTCGCGCTTCCCGTTGACGTAGCCGCCGTCGCCGCCGACCGAGGCCGCGTGCGGGTCGACTCCGGCCCCGACGAGCGCGTACGTGCGGTCGCCGCGGAGGGCGCCGTTCGGCCCGAGCTCGGCGCGGTTGACCGGGGCACCGTCGTTCGATTTCAGCGGGTACGCGACCAGCTCCGCGATGCGTGCCATACCCGCGGTTCGGAGGGCGGCGACAAAAGGCTCCGGAAGGGGGAGAAAACGGGCGAGACGGGGGAGTTACTCCTCGTCGTCGGTGTCGTCGGTGTCGTCGGTGTCGTCGGTGTCGTCGGCGTCCGTGTCGGCCTCAGCGTTCTCCTCGTCGCTCTCGTCGTCCTCGGTCGTCAGGCCGGCGGCCTCGAACGCCTCGGCGACCTCTTCAACGGGGAGGGTCCGGTAGCCGTCGGCCTCGGTGACCGTGGCGACGGCCAGGTCTTCCGGCTCGAACTCGTCGTCGTGGGCGGCGAGCGCGGCGACGCCGAGTTCGACGCCCGCGTCGAGCGAGAGTCCCTCGGTCCACTCCTCTTCGAGGTGGCCCTGGATGTCGGAGCGACCGCCGCCGATGACGGTCGCCTTCCACTCGTTGGGAGTCCCGGAGGGGTCGGCGGCGAACAGGCGCGGCTCGCCGTTGTCGATGCCGCCGATGAGGAGCGCGGCGCCGTACGGCCGGGTGCCGCCGCGCTGGGTGTTCTCCTGGATGTGGTCGGTAACGAACTTCGTCAGCGTCTCGACGCCGACGGGCTCGCCGTAGCGGAGGCGGTTCCCCTGCGACTGGCGGCGCGCGAGGTCGATCAGCTGGCGGGCGTCGGCGACGTGGCCGGCGCTCGCGGTGCCGAGGTGGTCGTCGAGCTTGTGGAGCTTCTCGATGCTCTCGGCCTCCATCAGCGACGAGGAGGCGCGGGACATCGCGACGAAGACGACCCCGTCGGCCGTCCGGACGCCGACGCTCGGCGCGCCGCGCGAGACCGCCTCGCGGGCGTACTCGACCTGATAGATCCGCCCGTCGGGCGAGAACAGCGACGTGCCGCGGTCGTACGCCTGCTGGTCGTTACCGCCCATCATCGCCGATCACCCGCTCTCGCGGTGTCGCGCTGGCTCATTACCCGTCCTTACGCCGGACGGTTGAAAAAGCATCCGTAACCGGTACGGGCGGGCCGGGACCCGGCACCCTATACGCGTCCGCCGTGGCGTTCACTCGTCCGCGCGTTCGTAGGTGACGAACGCGAGGCCGGTCGCGGTGTCGTTGCGTTCGCCGTCGGCGTCGGCGGCGTCGTCGACGGCGTCGGCAGCGGCAGTGCTCCCGTCGTCGGACGCGACGACCTCGCGCTCCGTCTCGATCCACTCGTCGGCGTCCCAGTCCGGGAAGCGCGTGTCGCCGTTGGGGTGTTCCGGAATCTCCGTCAGCACCATCCGGTCGGCGCGGTCGAGGAACTGCTCGTAGACGGTTGCGCCGCCGATCACGTAGACCTCGGAGACGCCGCGGTCGGCGGCGTCGGCGGCCGCGAGGTCGACCGCCTCCTCGATGTCATTCGCGACGACGGCGCCCTCGGGGAGATCGAGGCCGCGCGTCGTCAACACGACGCTGGTGCGGTCGGGGAGCGGGCCGCCGATCCGGTCGGCGATGCGCTCGTAGGTCGCGCGGCCGACGATCACCGGGTGGCCAGTCGTGAGTCGCTTGAAGTGCGCGAGGTCCGCCGGGTAATGCCACGGCATGCCGCCGTCCTCGCCGATGACGCGATTCTCGGCGACCGCGGCGACGAGGACCAGATCCACGTCCGACGCCATCGCGGCGGTCACTCCGCGACCGCGAACGAGATGCCGTCCGCGGAGTCGTAGTCGACGACCTCGACATCTTCGTACGTCAGCTCGTCGAGGGGTACGTCGGCGATCTCGATCTGAGGGCGCTCCCGCGGCTCCCGCGAGAGCTGTTCGAGCAGCCCGGGGACGTGGTCGTACCCCTCCTCGCCGTCCGCCTCGTCGGGGGCGGTCCGTTCGACCCAGCTCTTCACGTCGAGGTAGTCGGCCTTGCTCTCGACGGTCGCGAGCCGGTCCTGTACGTACGGGAGGTTGTTCGCGTACCACTTCCCGCGATCGCCGCGCCCGCAGTAGACGTGCGCGTCGACGACGGTGTGGCCGAACTCGCCCACCTCGAACCCCGTCCGCTGCGCGAGCGCGTTCGCGAGCAGGGCGTACGCGGCGATGTTGAACGGGACCCCGAGCGCGATGTCCCCGGAGCGCTGCGTGAGGTGGAGGTTGAGCCGGCCGTCTTGCACGTTCACGACGAAGGTGTAGTGACACGGCGGCAGCGTCGAGACGGCGGCGTTGGCGGGATGCCACGCGTTCACGACCATCCGGCGCGACTGCGGGTTCTCGTCGAGGGTGTCGAGCACGTACCGGATCTGGTCGAAGGTCCGGCGCTCGGCGCCGTCGGGTCCCTCCTCGACGGTCACCCAGCGGTGCGCGTCCTCGGGCCACGTCTCGCCCGGGAGCGCGTCGACGCCGTCCGGCACGGGGAATCGGCGCCAGAACCGGCCGTAGGCGGTGTCGAGCCGTCCCTTCTCGTCGGCCCACGCGTCCCAGATCTTCGTCTCCTCGCGGAGGTTCCGGACGTGCTCCTCGCCGGAGAGGTACCAGAGCACCTCGTGGATCAGCGAGTTCCAGCGGTAGCCGTCCATCTTCTTGGTCGTGAGGAGGGGGAACCCCTCCGCGAGGTCGACGGTGTACTGCCCGCTGAACGTCGCGATCGTGTCGACGCCGGTCCGGTTCGGCTTGTACGTGCCCGTCGACAGGGTGTCGTCGACGAGATCGAGGTACTGTTGCATGGTGGGATCGGGTCCGCCGGTGGAAGCCGGCGAGACGGGTTTACCTGTCTAAACGAACGGGCGAACCTAACCGTGACGGTCTGGCGTTCGGATCGATGTGTGGAACAGTTCATCCGTGGTTCGATCGGAGGCGGGTTCGCTGGACCCGGTCGGTCGCTTATAAACAGTCGACACGGGATCGACGGTGAATACCTCCAAAGCCCCAGCCGAGAGAGCGGCGTACGCTCGCTGTGCTCCTCGCTCAGCCGCTATCGCTCTTTCGCTGCGGTGCTTACTTCGCCTGCGCCGCTCTCTCGGCTGCCCCTTTAAGTCCCGCCCGCACAGCACCGCACCTCACTCCTCCCCAGCCTCGTCGGCCGGCGTTT
>NZ_SDJP01000035.1 GCF_004114995.1 Halorubrum amylolyticum | reverse complement strand
GGTGTCCGGTCCACCCAGCGACCTGGATGACACCGAACGACCACGGCTCACATCAGATTTCCGCTTACGCCGGAGCGCAGGGGGCGAAATCCTCATTCGGGTGAGTCGGATAAACCGACTCTGCGAAACCGGGACGAATTGAACGTCCCGAGTTCGCGGTGCGTTCTTCGCGTTTCAACCGAACGGGCTTATACACTTAAGCACGTCGGAACGCTTCGACCGGCCGCGATGCGGCCGACCGTTGTCCCCCGCGCCGGGGGACCTTCGCATCTAACACGAATGCCGGGTTGTACTTAACCCCGTCGAACCATCGGCGCCACGTCATGCGTTTTCATTGGGAGCAGTTCGCACGAGGAGATCGAATTGCCGGTGTACGAAACAGGTGAGAGGTCGACCCGGACGGCTCAACCAGCGACCCTGAAACGCCGAGAATTATCAAAAGTTTATCATTGACTTCGGCGACACCGATCCGCGTGACAAACCGAGAACCGAGACCGGTTTGCCGATCTCAACTGTGAAACGATACTTCCCGTTCGTCGGTGGGTGCGTGGGTTCGCAAAAGGGCGCCGCTCGGCGCAACGGCCGACGACCGAGCGGTCGTTTATACCACGGGCGTTTATAAGGGAGGGGAACGCATATAAAAGCGAACGATGACGAACCCTGCAGATTCGATCGAGATCCAGAACGTAGTTGCATCGACGGGGATCGGCCAAGAACTCGATTTGGAGGCGCTCGCCGAGGATCTTCCGGGCGCGGACTTCAACCCCGACAACTTCCCGGGGCTCGTTTACCGGACCCAAGAGCCGAAGGCGGCGGCGCTCATCTTCCGGTCGGGGAAGATCGTCTGCACGGGTGCGAAGAGTATCGACGACGTCCACGAGGCGCTCGGGATCATCTTCGAGAAGCTCCGCGGGCTACAGATCCCGGTCGAGGACGACCCGGAGATAACCGTTCAGAACATCGTGTCGAGCGCCGACCTCGGGCACAACCTCAACCTCAACGCGCTCGCGATCGGGCTCGGGCTCGAAGATGTCGAGTACGAACCCGAGCAGTTCCCCGGTCTCGTGTACCGGATGGACAAACCGGAAGTCGTGATTCTCCTGTTCGGGAGCGGGAAGATTGTCATCACGGGCGGGAAGCGGACCGACGACGCGGAGGAGGCCGTAAAGGAGATCGTCGAGCGGATCGAGGGGCTCGGCCTGCTGGGGTAGCGCGGCGCCCCCGGAGCGCGCTCGGATCGCGATCGAATTGCGGTGGTGCGAACTGCGGTGGCACGAAAGACGACGAGAAACAGGCGGTCGGATCGAGGATCGGGCCGGGTCGGCCCAGTAAGGACGGAACTGCTTTTCAGGCCGGCTACTGTGAGGAATCTTCGGTCAGGACCTCTTTAACGACGCTCGGGTCCTCCAACAGTTGGTGTTTCGTGTAACTCCCTTCCGCGCTCCCACCGCTGTGTTTCGACTGTTCGATGATGTCGAGGAAGGCGTGTTCTTTGAGGAGATCACGGACTCGACGGAGCGAGAGGCTGTCCGAGCCCTCCTGACGGCAGATGTTTTCGTAGATCTCGTACACGCGGCTGGTTCGGAAGCCGTCCTGACGACCGCTCGAAAGCGACAGCAGCGCGAGCGCCTGAAGGACGTACCGGGAGTGCGGCGTCGACCCGCGGATGAGTTCGCGGAACCGGTCAGTCTCCGCGCGCTCGCGTGCCTGCGTGACGAACTCCTCTCTGACGGTCGGCTCGCCGTTGCTCTGTGCGATCTCGCCGGCGTATCGGAGAATGTCGATGGCCTTGCGCGCATCGCCGTGTTCGCGCGCGGCGAGCGCGGCGGCCCGTGGAATCGTCGACGGTTCGAGTACGTCGGCGTGGAACGCGTCCGCGCGCGCCTGCATGATCTCCCGGAGCTGGTTGGCGTCGTACGGGGGAAAGACGAACTCCCGTTCACAGAGGCTCGATTTGACGCGTTCGTCCATGCGGTCCTTGTACTGGATCTTGTTGCTGATCCCGACCACCCCGAGCTTGCAGTCGGTGATCTTGCCCGCCTCGCCGGCCCGAGACAGCTGCATCAGGATGGCGTCGTCGTCGAGTTTGTCGATCTCGTCGAGGATGATGAGAACCACGTCGTACCGCTGGTCGAGGATACGCCAGAGCCGCTTATAGTACGTTGACGTCGAGAGGCCTTTGTCCGGGACGTTGATTCCGGTGGCGTCAGGATCGT
Source organism: Halorubrum amylolyticum (assembly GCF_004114995.1). Classification (GTDB taxonomy): domain Archaea; phylum Halobacteriota; class Halobacteria; order Halobacteriales; family Haloferacaceae; genus Halorubrum; species Halorubrum amylolyticum. The sequence goes on along the minus strand of NZ_SDJP01000035.1, from coordinate 25,701 downwards.
TGACCGCGTCGGCGATGGTCTGAACGGCCTGCGTTTCGGTCGTGTCCTGCGCGCAGTCGACGTACGCGAACGTCGCGTTGACGCCTTCCTCGCCCGCCGTCGAAACGAGGCGTTTGGAGACGTACTTCGCGCAGAGCGACTTCCCGGTCCCGGTCTTCCCGTAGATCAGAACGTTACTCGGACTCTGACCGAAAATCGCGGGATTGACCGCCGTCGCGAGGTCGGCGATCTCGTCGTCGCGGCCGACGATCCGACCCTCTCCGGGGAGATGGCTGATCTCGAGGAGTTCCTTGTTCGCGAAGATCGGGTCCTCCCGAGTGAAGAGGTCGTCCGCTGCGTCCATGGGATCGACACCGGGTTTCCGGTGAAATGCGTTCCGCTTCGACCGTGGCGAAGTGGGGGTTGAGAGACACACCGTGTTTCCGGTGAAATGGGGGTGGTTGGGGGTGGGGGCGGTGGGGCGGTGGGTGGCCCAGTGAGTGTATATAAAATGGACGGCGATCCCCCAGTCGTTAGTATAAACCGGTGAAACACCGACTGACGGTCTCATCCGACAGGTTCGATTCACCGGAAACCCGGTGTCACCACTTCAGCCGAAGGATGGAAACCTAGGAAGGATGGGAACACGGACGGAGATCCAGTCCGCGGACAAGAACCGGGTTTTCAGCCGGAGAGCCCGGTTTTCAGCCGGAGAATCCGATCTTCAGCCGGAGAATCCGATCTTCAGCCGGAGAATCCGATCTTCAGCCGGAGAATCCGATCTTCAGCCGGAGAATCCGATCTTCAGCCGAAGAACCCGGTTTTAGTCGGAATAACGTTCGGTCGGGACAAGAGAGAATGGATCAAGAACGGATCAAGAACGAAACAAGAACGAAACAAGAGACCGAGTTTCCGATGAAAACACCGGCCTTCGGCCTCCACAAGCTTTCATTTTCTTGGCTTGGCGAACTATACTCAAAACTTGTTTATAGTTCTTTCTGTTTCATAGCGCAGTTTGAGGCAGTTCGTTCGAAACCGGAGACCCGAATTTCCGCCCTCAGCCGGCCACCACTACCCGCCCACCCCCAACCACCCCCATTTCACCGGAAACACGGTGTGTCTCTCAAGCGATTATCTTCGAAGAGACGGCAGCAATCACCTCGTCGATCGCCGAATCGTCGTCACCGGAATTGTCGTGACAAGGAACGGAAAATTGCGGGAAATCGAATCCGAGCGGTGGGAAAAGCGTGAACCGCGAGAGATCGACTCCGAGCCGGAAATACCCCGAGCCGGAAATACCCCGAGCCGGAAATACCCCGAGCCGGAAATACCCCGAGCCGGAAGTACCTGCGGGGCTGAGAGTACCGAACTCCGCTACTCTACTCCTGTGCGTCGACGACGGCCACGCTGGCCAAGTTGACGATGTCTTTGACCTCGTCACCTCGCTGGAGGACGTGGACGGGCTCGTCCATTCCGACCAGCATCGGGCCGATCGCTTCCGCGCCGCCGAGCCGCTGGAGCAGCTTGTAGCCGATGTTCCCTGCTTCGAGGTTCGGGAAGACGAGCACGTTTGCGGCCTCGTCGAGCTCCGAGAACTCGTAGGTGTCGTTGAGGATGTCGTCGACGACCGCGGTGTCGGCCTGCATCTCACCGTCGACGGGGAAGTCGACGCCCTCGTCGTCGTGGAGTATCTCGACCGCTTCACGGGGTTTCCGGGTCCCCTCGTTGTCGACGCTGCCGAAGTTGGAGTACGAGAGCATCGCCGCGCGCGGCTCGACGTTGAACCGGCGAGCGAGCTCGGCGGTGTGGCGGGTGACCTCCGCGAGCGTCTCCGCGTCGGGGTCTTGGTTCACCGTGGTGTCGGCACAGAAGATGACCCGGTTTTTGAACGTGAGCATGTACACGCCCGCGACGGTGTCGGTGTCTGCCGCGGAGCCGACGACCTGTAACGGCGGCCGGAGCGCCGACGGGTAGTGGTGCGTCAGTCCCGTCAGCATGGCGTCGACATCTCCCGACTTCACCATGACGCTCCCGAGGTAGTTCGTATCTCGTCGGACCAGCTCGTTCGCCTCCCGGCTCGTGATGCCCTTCCGCTTGCGGAGCTGGTAGAGCTGATCTCCGTACGCGGACACGTCACGGTCGTCGGGATCGACGATCTCCGGGCGGAACGAGAGCCCGAGCCGGTCGGCGGTCCGCGCGATCTCGTCGGAGTCGCCGAGCAGCACCGGCTCGGCGATCCCCTGCTCGGAGAGCTGGTAGGCCGCGCGGATCATCTTCTCGTCGGTCCCCTCCGCGAGCGCGATCCGCTTCGGGTCGTTTTTCGCCTTGTTCAACACGACGCGCATCATCTCGCGGGACTTCCCGAGGCGCGCCTCCAGCCGCTCTCGGTACTGTTCGAGGTCGATCTCGGTCCGGGCGGACCCCGACTCCATCGCCGCCTCCGCGACGCTCGGAGCGACCTCGAACAGTACGCGCGGGTCGAGGGGCTTCGGGATCACGTAGTCGGGGCCGAACTGGAGCGGGTCGTCGCCGTACGCCTTCACGACCGCGTCCGGCACGTCCTTGCGGGCCAGCTCCGCGAGCGCCTCCGCGGCCGCCCGCTTCATCTCCTCGTTGATCTCCGTCGCGCGCACGTCGAGCGCGCCGCGGAACAGGAACGGGAACCCGAGCACGTTGTTCACCATGTTCGGGTAGTCGGACCGGCCCGTCGCCATGATCACCGTGTCGTCGCGGGCGTCCTTCGCGTCCTCGTAGGTGATCTCCGGATCGGGGTTCGCCATCGCGAAGATGATCGGGTCCGACGCCATGGATCGGACCATCTCCTGCGAGACGATCCCGCCGACGGAGAGGCCGACGAACACGTCCGCGCCTTCCATCGCGTCGGCGAGGTCGCCGCCCGGTCCCTCGCTGGCGAACTGACTCTTGTACTCGTTGACGTCGCCGTTCGCGACGCGGTCCTCGGTGATGATTCCTGAGGAGTCGCACATCGTGATATTCTCCGTTTTCGCACCGAGAGAGACGTAGAAGCGGGCCGTCGCGATCGCGGACGCGCCCGCGCCCGAGAACACGATGTCGATTTCGGAGAGGTCCTTCCCGGAGATCTCCGTCGCGTTCATCAGCGCCGCGCCGGAGATGATCGCGGTTCCGTGCTGGTCGTCGTGGAACACGGGCACGTCCATCACCTCGCGGAGCCGCTCCTCGATCTTGAAGCACTCGGGCGCCTTGATGTCCTCTAAGTTCACCCCGCCGAAGGTCGGCTCCATCGCCTTTACGGCCTCGCAGAACGGGCCGACCTCGTCGATGTCGAGCTCGATGTCAAACACGTCGATGTCGGCGAAGCGCTTGAACAGCACGCCCTTCCCTTCCATGACGGGCTTCGACGCTGACGCGCCGATGTCGCCGAGCCCGAGCACGGCGGACCCGTTCGAGACGACTGCGACGAGGTTCCCCTTCGCCGTGTACTCGAATACCGATTCCGGGTCCGCGGCGATGTCGCGACACGGCGCCGCGACTCCCGGAGAGTACGCGAGCGAGAGGTCTCGCTGCGTGTTCGTCGGCTTGGTGGTCTCGATCGCGATCTTCCCCGGTGGCTCCTCTCGATGATACTCCCTCGCGTCGTCGTCCAGTCCCATGTCTCCCCCAATTCGGTAACGGAGTAAAAAGGTATGTGAACCCGTCGAATACTGATTCGACGTTCGACGATCCCCGGAAGCGGCTCAGTCGCGGCCGGTCGACCCCGGATCGGAATCGGCCGACGCGGGATCGTCACCCGCCGAACCCGGAGTATCCTCTGTCGACGCCGGATCGATGTCCGGATGGAGCAGCCGCAGATCCGACTCGATCCCGCCGATCGTGGCGACCTCGTACGCGATCAGGTACGATCGGGTGACGACGCTGACGGGGAGCGTCAGCGCCACCAGCGTCACCGCGGCGACGACCGCGACGACCGCGACGACCGCGATTCCGGCGGTCGTCCCCACCAACGCGCCGAGACCACCGAGAGGAACGGCGGCGAGCAGAAGCGCGACCCCGGCGACCCCGGCGACCGCCGAGCCGGCGATCACGAGCGCGACTCCCTCGACGATCGCGGCTCCGACGCCGACGAAGAAGTGGACCGCGAGGTAGACGACGATCTCCATCCACGCCCCGCTGACCGCGCGCCAGACCCGGCGCCACCCGGCGATGACGCCGGTCCCACCGACCACCATCGCGGGGATGACGAACTCGTAGGTGAGCCGGAGCGCGAGCGTCGCGAACAGGACGACCGCGCCCCCGAGAAGCCCCGCGGCGACCGCGGGACCGATCGAGAGCGATCCCACCGCCGCCGCGAACGAGTCGCCCGGCTCCCACCCGATCGGCGTCTCCGCCGCGACGGCGACGAGCACCGCCAACGCGATCGGGCCGGCAGCGAGCGACCAGAGGGCCGCGGAGGCGGCGAACAGGCCGGCCGCCTGCCGGAGCCGTCCGAGGAACGGCCGCCACAGCCGGACCTCGTTCGTCCGGAGCGCGTCGTAAAAGACCAGCCGAAGCGACAGCGAGGCCACCGAGAGAACGACCACGCCGACGACCGCGACGACCGCGACGACCGCAACGGCGACGATCAGTCGATCGCCCGGCGTACCGGCGAGGAGGTCCGAAACGACGGCGTCGAGTACCGGGACGCCGGGTTCCGTCTCCGTGCCGGCCCCTCGGGCTCCGGAGAACCCCGAAACCCCCCCGATCCGGGCGTCGGGAGCCACGGGGACCGACACGCCGGTGTTCGCACCGCCGCCCATCAGGAGAACGAGGAGAGCGAGCTTCGCCCAGCGTACGAGGCTGACCGGGAACAGGAACCGGCGAGTGACCTCGACGGCGTCGTCCACGGCCTCGACGGAGTGCCAACCCATGGCTCCCGATTTGCCGGGAACACATATATAATGTGACGGGCGGGAGAGCGGTCCAGCCACTCCGACCGGATCGTCCGTCGGCCACGACCCACAGCCCTTACGCCGAACGCGACGAAGTGGGTCGCATGAAGGTCCGCGGCGAACGGGAGTGCCGGGAATGCGGCGCGCGCTGGTCGTACTACGAGACGGGGTCGGTCGAGTGCCCCGACTGCGGGGGCCTCAGGAGCGTGGGCGTCGACGACAGGACCGCCCACACTGACGCGCCGGCGACCCTCGATCTGAGCGCGCACCGCGCTCGGTTCGGAGACGCACGCGGGACGCTCCCCGAGGAGGGTGTCGAGGACCTCAAGGCCGACCTCCGCGAGTACGCCCGCAAGCGCGGCTTCATCCGCGGCGGCGAGCTGCTCCCCCTCGACGACACGTACCTCGCCGCCCGCGAGCTGCTGGAGGCGGTCGACCTGTACGACCGGCTGCGCGATCCATCCGACCGCGACCGAGAGTATCTCCTCGCGCTGCTCGCCGGCGCCGACGGCGGCGACCGGCCCGCGACCGAGACGGTCCCCGATACCCTCCGCGAGGCGCGGGGGCTGGCGGCGGTCCGCGCGGTCGACGAGTACCGGACCGACCTCCTCGCGTTCCTCGACGAGTTCGACGAGGCCGAAGTGGTCGACGAGGCCGAAGTGGTCGACGAGGCCGATCACGCCGAAGGCGGCGACGGGAGCGCCGCCGACGCCCCCGCCTCCACGGTCTCCGTCGCGGGCGAGGACCCCCGTTCGCGGATCGGTCCCGCCCGAGCGATCCTCGAACGGCTCCGGGACCGGACCAAACGCGTCGAGGCGCTCACCGGCGACGTGCCGCCGGTCGACGCCGACGCCCTCGTCCACGCCGCCGACGCGCTCGGCGAGTACGTCAGGACCGGCGACGAGGCCGCCCTCGACCTCGCTCGCGTTCGGCTTCCGGACGACCGGGGCCAAGAGTAGAAGAGTAGCGCAGTAGCGCAGCAGCGCGAGCGGAATCACCGCTGATACTCGCGGGGTCACGTTCAACTGCCGGCTCGCGGACCTCGACGCATGCCGCGCTTCGACGTGCACGACCACCGTCACGCGCTGAAACAGCTCAAGGACTCGGGCGCGACGAGCCTCTGGGAGAACCGAAAGGGAGTGGCCTGCCCGGTGTGTGACGCCCCGTTCGACCGACTGTTCACGACCCGAGAGACGGGAACCACGTTTCCGGAGAACGACGGGGCGCGCTTCTGTCTCCTGCGCGACGAACACGCGATCCACCTGTTCCGTCACTAGCTGGTCCGTCACTAGCTGGTCCGTCACTAGCTGGTCCGTCACTAACCGCCGGTACCTGCGTCGCTCGAACGGACGCCCCGCGGCCGAGAGACCGGAGTGAAGGGTCCGAGCGCGCTATTCCGCGACGTTCGTCTCCCGCACTCGAACCCCCTTGCGCGCGAGGTGCCGCATCTGCCGCTGAGCGAACTCCTCCTCGCTCGACCCGCGGGTCGCGAGGACGTACACGAGCGCGGAGCCGGCCGGCCGCATGGTGCGCCCCGCGCGCTGCGAGCCCTGTCGTCGCGAGCCGCCGAGGCCGCTGGCGACGATCGCGACCTCGGCGTTCGGGAGATCGATCCCCTCGTCGCCGACGCGGGAGACGACGAGCGTGTCGATGTCGTCGCCATCGCGGCCCGCGGAGGAGCCGGCTCTCTCGCCCGCTCCGTCCCCCTCGCCCGTTCCGTCCCCCTCGCCCGCTCCGTCTCCCTCCCCCACCCCGTTCTCCCCGCCCTCCTCGCGGAACCGCCGGAACAGCTCCGCGCGGTCGCGGTGCGGCGTCTCGCCGCTGATGAAGGGGACGCCGAGCGCGTCGGCGATCGCCTCGCCCTGATCGAGGTACTCGATGAACACGAGCGCCTTCTTGTCGCGGTGAGCGGCCAGCAGGTACCGGATCTCCTCGATCTTCGCGGGGTTCTCGGCCGCGAGCCGGCGTCGCTCCCGCCCGTCGGCGCTGGCGTACTCGTTGCGGGCCATCTCGTCGCGCCACGGGACGTACCGGATCTCGACTTCCGGCTCCTGAACGAAGCCGGCGTCGAAGAGGGCGTCCCAGTCCGCGCCGATCGGCCGGCCGATCAGGGTGTATATCTCCTCCTCGCTGCCGGTCTCGCGGACGGGGGTGGCCGAGAGGCCGAGCCGGTGTTTGGTCTGGAGTTCGGCCGTGCGGCTATAGACCGGAGCACTGATGTGGTGGGCCTCGTCGAAGCAGATCAACCCCCACTTCCGGGAGTCGAACAGGGCTCGGTGGCGGTCCATCCCGGCGATCTGGTAGGTCGCGATCGTCACCGGCCGGATCTCCTTCTGGCCGCCGTGGTACAGTCCGATGTCGGCGGGGTCGATCGTGGAGTGTTCGAGCAGTTCCTCGCGCCACTGGCCGGCGAGCTCACGGGAGGGGACGAGAATCAGCGTCTCGCCGCCGACCGCCGCGATGGTCGCGATGGCGGCGACGGTCTTGCCGGAGCCCGGCGGACCGACGTAGACCCCGGAGCGCGCGTCGAGGAAGGTCTCGACCCACGTCTCCTGATACGCCCGGAGGTCGGTCGTCAGGTCGACGTCGACCGGGTCACCCACGTCGAGGTCGCGGTCGTCCTCGACCGGGTACCCGGCGTCGTAGAGGGCGCGCTTGACGCCGGCGACGGCGTCCTCGTTCACCCACGCCTCCGTCTCGGAGATGGGCGCCCGGAGGTGGTCGTCGTCGAGATGCTGGTCCGCGACGTTGCCCATCAGGCTCTCGGAGGCGGCCTGCAAGACGACGTAGCCGTCCTCGTGGGTGTACAACCGAAAGCGGTGCGCGCGGCGCCACTGGTCGCGGACCCATTCTTCGAGGTGGTCGAACCGGCGGGGGAGCACCGAGCGGAGGCTCGCGATCAGGCCGTCGGCGTCCTCGAACGGCGCGGCCCACACGTCCTCCTGCCGAATGCGGTAGAGGTACCCCCGCGTCCCGGGCTCGGTGCCGGTGGTGTCGACGAGGTGCGCGAACTGCGAGAGCCGCGCGCGGGTGAACTGCGTCGGCCGGTCGACCACGATCTCCCGCCGGTCCGGGAACGCGACGACGCGCTCGCGGGTCGCCAGCCGCCCCCAGTCGGACGGGTAGAAGACGACGGGGTCGCTCTCGACGTCGAGCCGGTCCACGTCGCCGCGGTCGACGAGCGCCGCGAGGGCGTCGCGCGCGGCCGCCTGCGTGGTACCGAGCCGCCGGGCGACCTCGCTCGCGGTCGCAACCGGTCGCTCCTCGGCCTCTAACGCCTCGTGGAACCGGTCGAGCGAGAGTTCCTTGGCGGCGTCGTCCTGAGAACCGGCGTCCGTACCGGAGTCGTCGGCTGCGGCGGAATTGGAAGCATCGCCGCCGGCGGGCTCGCCGGCGTCGGGAGCGGGATCGCCGGAGTCGTTGGTCATTACCTTCAGTTCGGTCGCGAGGGGGAAATGGATAGCGTCCGCGGACGGAGGCGGAGGCGGAGGCGGGGGCGGGGGCGGGGGCGGTGCGGACCGGAACGACCCCGACTACCGACCGGAGCGACCGTGACAGGCGCGGCCGGTGATCGCGTCCTTCGAGCGGAACCGACAGCCACAGGCCGTACAGCGGACGAACGGCTCGCCGGGCTCCGTTTCGAGCCGGTGCTCGCCGACGACGAAGGGGCGCGTCACGGTCCGAGGCCGGATTCGGTCGGGGATCGGCGTGGAGGCGGACTCGCTCAGCGCCGCCCGCACGGCGATGGTGTCGACGTCGACGGGGTCCCACCGGGGGGCGTCGAGGGCGGCCTCGCGGTCGGCCATCTCGGTCCAGCCGGTGACGACGACCGGGGAGTTCGTCTCCGTGTCACTCACGACGACGACGAACCGGACCCCGCCGTCGACGAGGGCGAACCGCCAGCCGTCGGTCCGGTTCCAGCGGAGCTGTCCGCGCCGGATCGCGTCGCTGACGGTCCGGGTCGAGACGTATCGCCCCGGCTGTTCCAGTCGCTCGCGGAAGTGATCGGTGAGGGCGTAACGCCCGGGATCGCGGACGGGAGGGTCCTCGGGCGTTCTGCCGGCCGAGGGGCGTTTCCCCGCTCTGGAAGACCGAGTGCGGGGGGCGTCCGTGTCGGGTCCGTGTGGGAGGGAGTCCGATCTCGTCGCCGCCCGCCGGCGAGACCCCGCCGGCGCGGTCGTGGACGCGGTCCGACGCTCCGTCGATCCGGGACGGGATGACTCGGCGTCTCCCGGCCCGCCCTGTCGGGAAGCCACTGGGTGTGAGTATAGAGCGGGGTCTTAAGTGTGTTACGGCGGCACAGGGGTGCCGTCGCGCGGTTCCGAGGCTGACCCTCCGGCGTCACTCGTGGCCGGAGACGCGAACCGGCTCGTACGGCTCCTCTAACCACTCCACGTCCGACTCCGAGAGGTCGACGTCGAGCGCCTCGACGGCGTCTTCGAGGTGTTCGACGCTGGAGGTGCCGACGATGGGGGCGTCGACGACCTCCTTGCCGGCCACCCACCGGAGCGCGATCTGGGCCATCCGCACGCCCTTCTCGTCGGCCAGCTCCTCGATCCGGCGGTTGATCTCCTCGCCCCCCCCCCCCCTCGCGGTACGGGCGTCCGAGCGCCGTCTCGTGTTCCCCGCGGGTCGTCGCGTCGTCCTGCTCGTAGGGGCGCGCGAGGTAGCCGGCGCCGACGGGGCTCCACGGGATCATCCCGATGCCCTCCCTCTCGCAGAGGGGGACCATCTCGCGCTCCTCCTCGCGGTACGCGAGGTTGTAGAGGTTCTGCATGGTGACGAACCGCTCGCACCCCTCGCGGTCGCTCGTATGGAGGGCTTCGGCGAACTGGTGGGTCCACATCGAGGAGGCGCCGACGTACCGCGCCTTCCCGCGACGGACCGCGTCGTCGAGCGTCGCCAGCGTCTCCTCGATCGGCGTGTCGTAATCCCAGCGGTGGATCTGGTACAGGTCGATCGTCTCCATGCCGAGTCGATCGAGGCTGTTGTCCAGTTCCTGTTCGATCGCCTTCCGCGAGAGCCCGCCGGAGTTCGGATTCGACTCGTCCATCTGCCCGTACACCTTGGTGGCGACGGTGAACCGGTCGCGGTCGTACTCGGCGAGCACGTCGCCGAGGATCGCCTCGCTCTCGCCGTTCGAGTAGACGTTCGCCGTGTCGAAGAACGTGATTCCCAGATCGATCGCGCGCTCGATCAGCTCTCTGCCCTCCTCCTCGTCGAGCATCCATTCGTGCTCGCTCCCGAAGCTCATGCAGCCGAGCGCGAGCCGGCTCACGGTCGCCCCGGTGTCGCCCAGCGTCGTGTACTCCATACGGATCAGGGGGCTGCGCGGGTTAAAAAATCACAGCGCGGGCGGGACGCCCCGGCGGGGGCGAGCGGCGCGCCGATCACAGCGCCGGCGGCTCGTCGCGACCGATGACGATCTCCTGTCCCTCGACGTCTTCGAGGGCGGCGACGCGACCGCCGATGTCGACCCGACCGGTCTCGGTCTCGACGGTGAGCGACGCCACCTCCTCGGTGTCCTCGAAGGCGAGGTCGACGACGCGGCCCCGCACCGTCACCGAGTCGCCCGTCTCGATGTCGCGCCCCTCGACGGTCGCGTAGAACGTCTCGCCCTCGAACTCGCGGACGTCCTTGACCGCGCGGCGGATCGAGGCGTAGCGGCGCGGGAACGGGCGGGCGGCCCCGTCGGCGGCGAGGGTCTCGGCGGTCGTCCACAGCACGGTGCCGAAGAAGCCGGAGACGAGGAAGCCGAGCGCGGAGCGGTTGAAGATGACGCCGTACCGCTCGCGGTCGTCGCGGAGCGCGTCTTGGGTGGCGTACACGGAGTACTCGCCGTCGCCGACCGCGAGGATCGGCGTGGTGATCCCGCGGCGCGCGCGGGCGATGGTTGCGACCTCCAGGTAGTCGAACTCGTCGGGGTCCGGCGCCCGGGACGCCGGCGTGACGAGGAGTTCGACGCTGACGCCTGCCTGCACCTTCGCCGCGAGCTCGTCGCGAAAGCGGCGGAGGAGCCCCGGTGTGAGCGAGAGCGCCAGCTCGTACTCGGCGCCGGCGATCACCTCTTCGAGGTACCGGAGGATCGTCGACCGCGACTTCACCAGCGATACCGCCTCGGTCTCGCGGGTGGGCGCGGTGTAGCGGGCTTCCAGCTCGTCGACCATCTCCGCGAACGACGAGCGAAGCTCGCCGAACGCGTCCTCGGGGTCGACGGCGACGATCTTCATCGGCCGCGACTCGCGGAGCTCGACGAGCCCGCGGTCCGAGAGGCTTCGAACCGTGTCGTACACGCGCGGCTGCGGGATCTCAGTCCGGTCGGCGATGTCGCTCGCGGTCAGCTCGCCGTGTTCCAGCACGGCCAGGTACGCGTCGATCTCGTACTCGCCGAGGTTGAAGCGGTCCCCGACGCGGTCGAGCGTGCCGCGGAGATCGTCGGTCATGGACGTGTCGAAACGGCCCTCCGATATATGTTTTTACTATGAGTCGAGTAGCACGCGTTTTCAGAGACGCGTGCTACGATAGGGGTTCACATGTACATTCGATCGTAGGCCCCGTCGGGCTCGCGCTCCTCGATCCGCTCGGCCAGATCTTCGTAGTGACGGCGCACCTCGGCCGCGAACGACGCCAGCGGCGCCGAGTCGATCCCCCGTTCGAGCAGGGACGCGTTCGTCCCGTCGAGGAATCCCGACTCCATCGGCGGGACCCGCCCGTCGTCGAGGCGGCGCTCGTGGGAGTCCTCCGTCGCGACGTGGAAAGTGCGATGCGCGTCCGGACCGTGCGGGATGGGAACCCCGGAGAGCACCCCTCTCTCCGAGACGCCCGCCGACTCCGTCCAGTCGGGGACCGCCGCCGCGAGTCGCTCGCCCAGCGCGGGCGGAACGAACTGCTCGGCCACGAGGACGGTGACGTCGGGGTCGTCCGCCGAATACAGGCGGATCGGGCGGCGCGGCCGCCCCTTCTCGAAGGGCGTGATCGACGGGAGCCCTCCGTGATCTCGGCACCGGGAGAAACGCTTTTTCGGGTGGGCGACGCGGGTTCGCTATGGCACAGTCCGGGGGGATCGCGTCGATCGCGAACTGGATCACGCGGTTCGCGGACGTGCTCCGCGGGGTCTTCGGCTCCGCGGGCGGACGACTGCTGCTGGTGATCCTGTCGGTCGCGATCGGCGTCCTCGCGTCGAAGTTCCTCGTGCGGCTCATCGGCCGGCCCGTCGCGCGTCGCGTGTCGAGACAGAGCGTCGCGCAGACGATCGTCAGGGGTGTCCGCGTCGGGACGATCGCATTCTCGCTGCTCGTCGGCCTCTGGGCGGGCGGCTTCCGCTTCACCGACCTGCTCGTTGGAACCGCCGTCTTCTCCGCCGTGATCGGGATCATCCTCGCGCCGCTCGTCGGGAACTTCATCAACGGCGTGTTCATCCTCGCGGACCAGCCGTTCGAGATCGGCGACATGATCGAGTTGGAGAACGGGACGACGGGGTTCGTCGAGGACATCACGATCCGGTACACCAAGATCTTCACGCTCGACAACACGTTCATCGTCGTGCCGAACGGGACGATGCGCGAGCGCGACGTGACCAACTACTCCGCCGAGGACGAGCGCACCCGTCGGACGATCGACGTGCTCGTCACCTACGAGAGCGACGTCTCGGAGGCCCGCCGGCTCATCGAGCGCGCGGCGCGGGACTGCGAGGCGGTGATCGACGGCGGCCCCGACATCCGGGTCGGTGTCGCGCGCTACACCGCGAGTCCGGACTGCCGCCTGCACGAGTTCGGGGACGACGGCGTGCTCCTTCGCCTCCGCTACTGGGTGAAGAAGCCGTACAAGCTCGCGAAGGTCCAGTCGGAGGTGAACATCCGTATCCGCGAGCGGCTCACGGACGCCGACGTGGAGATGGCGTACCCGCACCGACACCTCGTCTTCGACGACACTTCCGGGGTCGCGCGGGTCGGCGGTCCGGAGGACGGTCGGCCGCCGGGACAGCGCGCGGGCGACAAGCCCGACCCCGGGGGCCGGGGGACCGGCGGGGCGCGAGGGGACGAGACCGCGGAGGCGACCGCGACCGACGAGGAGTCGCCATCGGGGCGGGACGCCGTCGACGGCAGCGGTTCCGGTGGCGACGCCGACTCCGGCGGCGATCGGTGACTGTTCCCGCCTGACACGCCCTGTGGCGGGCTCCCACGGAATCGCAAGCCTGATAGACCGAGGCGCCTGCTTATAAGTCAGTGAGCGACGAGCCCTCCGACTCTTCCGACCCCGGCGACGCTTCCGGCTCCTCTGGCCCCGGCGACGATCCCGACCCCTCCGGTGACGGCGACGAACGCGTGTCCGAGGAATCGATCACCGAGGGGAGCCTGATCCGGCCGCTGTTCCAGCTCGCGTGGCCGATCGTCGTCATCCAGCTGTTGCAGGTGATGTACAACGTGGTCGACACGCTGTACCTCGGGCGGCTGTCGGCCGAGGCGGTCGGCGCGATCAGCCTCGCGTTCCCCCTGATCTTCCTGCTCATCGCGGTCGCGGGCGGCTTCACGACTGCGGGAGCGATCCTCGTCGCGCAGTACACCGGCGCCGACGGGGACCGATCCGCGGGGCTCGTCGCCGGCCAGACAATCTTCAGCGTCGCCGTGCTGTCGGTGCTCATCGGGATCGGCGGGTACTTCTACACCCGCCCGGCGCTGGAGATCCTCCCGAGCGACCCCGACACGGCGGCGACCGTGATCCCGCTAGCGGCCGACTACATGGAGGTCATCTTCGCCGGCATCCCGCTGATGTTCGGGTTCTTCGTGTTCTCCGCGCTGATGCGCGGGTACGGGGACACCCGGACGCCGATGGCGGTGATGCTCGTCTCGGTGCTCCTGAACGTGCTGCTCGACCCGTTCCTCATCTTCGGGTTCGCGGCGAACCCGCTGTTCGAGTGGCTGGCGGGGGTGCCGATCGTCGCGGCGCTCGATCCCGTCGGCGTTCAGGAGGCCCTGTTCGCGGCCACCGGGTTCACCGGCTACGGGATCGAGGGGGCCGCGATGGCGACGATCTTCTCGCGGGGGGTCGCCACCGCGATCGGGATCTGGGTGTTGTTCGGGACGAGCTTGGGGCCGGCGGTCTCGGTGGGCCATCTCCGCCCGAATCTCGGATTCATCAAGGACATCTTCCGGCTGGGGCTCCCCTCTAGCGTCGAGCAGACGACCAGCGCGCTCGCGATGATCACTCTCACGGCGATGGTGGTCACGTTCTCGCCGCCCGTCGTCGCGGCCTACGGGCTGGGCAACCGGCTCATCTCGCTGGTGTTCCTCCCCGCGATGGGGCTCGGGCGCGCGATCGACACGATGGTCGGGCAGAACCTCGGGGCGAACCGGGCGGACCGCGCCGCGCGCTCGGTCAAGCTCGCGGCCTCAACCGGGGCCGGGGTGATGTTCCTCGTCGCGGTCGTCGCCGTGACGTTCACGGAGCCGATCGTCGGCGCCTTCCTCGGCGACGTGCCCGACGCGGCCGCGACCGTCGCGTACGCGGTCGAGTACGTGCAGATCCGGTCGGTCGAGTTCGCCTTCATCGGCGTCTCGCAGGTCATCCTCGGCGCGTTCCGCGGGGCCGGCAACACGAAGACCGCGATGGTGATCTCGATCCTCACCCTCTGGGTCGGACGAGTCGCCAGCGTGGCCTACCTCGTCTTCGTCGCCGGCTGGGGCGAGACGGGGATCTGGGTGGGGATGGCGCTCGGGAACGTCCTCGGCGCGGTCGTCGGCGTCGCGTGGTTCGCCCGGGGAACGTGGACGGATCGGTACATCGACGACCCGGGGGCGGGCGTCGACCTCGCGGGCGACGACTGAGGCACTCCGCCGGCGGGAACGCCTCGGTGGCGGCGGCCCGGCGGCCCGGCGCCCCAGCGGACCCCGTCGAAGGTTTCAACACCCGGTCCGTCGACCTCGCGGTATGGGTACGGACGAGTCCCCGATCGGAACGGGTTCGGACGCGGTCGACGCACCGACGGTCGCCGAGGCGGTCGTCGACTGCATGCTCGACCGCGGGATCGACGTCGCCTTCGGGATACCCGGCAAGCAGACCCTCCCGCTGAACCGGGCGCTCGGCGAGCGCGGCGCCCGGTTCGTCGTCGCGCGCCACGAGACGGCGGTGACGCATCAGGCGTGGGGGTACGCGGAGACGAGCGACCCCGGGGTGATGGCGGCGTCCATCGTCGTCCCCGGCCCCGGCGACATGAACGCGATGAACGGGCTGAAGAACGCCCTGAACGACTGCGTTCCCCTCCTCCACCTCGCGGTCGAGACGGAGCGCGAGGTCCGCGGCGGCGACGGCATCCACGAGACGCCCCCGGAGACGTACGACACGGTCGTCAAGGAGAACGTCCTCGTCGACTCGCCCGCCGGCGCGGTCCCCGCCGTCGCCGAGGCGATCCGCGTCGCCCGCGAGCCGCCGCAGGGACCCGTCCGGGTCGGAATCCCGAAGGACGCGCTCGCCAGCCGGACGCCCCAGCCGGCGGTCGGGGAGCGCGAGCCGGCCGCTCCGCCCGCGCCACCCGCGGAGGCGGTCGAGCGCGCGACCGACCTGCTGGCCGCGGCCGACGCGCCGGTGATCCTCGCGGGCGGCGGCGTCAGGCGCGCGGGCGCGAGCGACTCGCTCCGCGCGGTCGCCGAGCGCCTCGACGCTCCGGTCGTCACGACGTACAAGGGGAAGGGGACGCTCCCCGAGACGCACCCCCTCTCCGCGGGCGTGCTCTGTGGCGGGTCGAGCGCGGAGCTCCGCGACCTCCTCGCCGACGCGGACCGCGGGCTCGTCGTCGGCTCCGACCTCGACGCGGTCGCAACCGCCTCGTGGTCGGTGTCGCTGCCCGAGACCCTCGTTCACGTCACGCTCGACGGCGACGACATCGGGTTCGGCTACGAGGCCGACCTCGGGATCGTCGCGGACGCCGACCGGTTCCTGCGCGCGCTCGGAGAGCGGCTGGCGGAGGGAGCGGCGGACGCTCGTGTGGCGGACGAGCCCTCCGGCTCGTCCCCCCGCTCGGCCGGCGCTGCGCGGGCCGAGTCGGTCCGATCTGCGGATCGCGAGCGATTCGGCGCGCTCGCCGAGGAGCGCGGCCCGGACGATCCCCTCCGATCCGTCGAGGTCCTGCGCGAGGTCCGCGAGGCGCTCCCGTCCGAGGCTGTCGTCACCGCGGACGCGGGTGGGTCCCGGGTGTGGACGCTCGTCTCGTTCCCCGCGGCCGGCCCCTCGCGGTACGTGAACCCGGGGTCGTGGGCGACGATGGGGACCGGGCTCCCGTCGGCGATCGGCGCGACGCTCGCGAACCCCGACCGCGACGTGGTGGCGCTCACCGGCGACGGCGGCCTCATGATGTGCGTTCACGAGCTGCACACGCTGGCCGCGGAGGGACTCGACGTGACCGTCGTCGCGTTCAACAACGACGACTACGCGATCATCAGCGAGGAGGCGTCGCGGTCGTACGACCTTCCGGCGAGCGCGTACGGCTGGGCGGAGGCTGGACTGGACCTCGTCGCCGTCGCCGAGGGGATGGGCGTCCGCTCCGAGCGGGTGACCGAACGGGACGCGGTCGGCGAGGCGGTCGCGTCCGCGTTGGATCACGGCGGCCCGTCCCTGATCGAGGTCGTCACCGATCCGGGCGAGCCGCAGGCCAGCGAGCGGATGATGCGGGAACGCTGACCGCGGCCGGGATTCTCGTCACCGGTCGCGTTTCGGGTATCTGAAACGAGGTATATATCGGTGGAGGGTCGACGTGGGGTATGCGCAACCCTTGGGTCCACGACGACGTGCCGGAGAGCGCCGGCGCCGGGTACGACGGCCACGTGCGACTCCTCGCGACCCTCGTCTGGGTGGTACTCGCCCTCGGCGTCGGCGGCTTCGTCCTCCTCTCGGGGGCGGGGATCGTCGATCCGGGCCTCGGCGAGTCGGCGGCGTCGATCGTCACGTACGTGGTCGCCGCGCTGGCCGCGGCGCTGCTGCTCCCGCTTCTCCTGCGACTCCTCCTCATCTCGCGGCTCTTGGCGACGGTCGCGCTCCTCGGGAGCGGCTGGGTCCTCGGCAGGTTCATGTGGGAACGGGAGTCGGAGCGGATCGAGCGGTTCCTGACGGACGCCGAGGGGCTCGGCGCCGGCGCGGAGTCGATCGATCGCCTGATCGAACTGCTCGACGTGCTCCTCGCCGCGTTTGCGGCGGCTCCGTGACGTTCTCTGGAGATCCCGATTTCGGGCCGATCGCCCCGTCCCCGGCGGAGCGTGAACCTTAACAACACTCGTTGTGAACTCGGCCCATGACTCACGCGAACGACGTTGCCGTCGGCATCGTCGGTCTCGGCGGGATCGGGAACCACCACGCGACGAAGCTCGTCGATCGCGGCGCGAACCTCGTCGGCGGGATGGACGTCGACGCGGACGCGCGTCGGCGGTTCCACGAGGAGTTCGACGTACACGCCTACGAGGACGAGTCGGCCCTCTACGAGGCCTGCGACGCCGTTCTGATCACGACGCCGAACCGATTCCACGAGGGGTACGCGGTCTCGGCGCTGGAAGCCGGCCTCGACGTGCTCTTGGAGAAGCCGCTGGCGCACACCGTCGAGAGCGCGGAGCGCATCGCCGAGGCCGCCCGCGACGCCGAGGGGTTCTGTATGGTCGGGTTCAACAACCGCTTCGCGGAGCCCGTCCAGGTGCTGAAGGGGTATCAGGCCGAGGGGCAGTTCGGCGAGACGACCCACGTCGAGGCGAACTACGTCCGTCGGCGCGGCGTTCCCGGCCGCGGCTCGTGGTTCACGTCCAGCGAGGTCGCCGGCGGCGGCGCGCTCATCGACATCGGCGTCCACGCGATCGATCTGGCGCTCTACTTCCTCGATCACCCCGAGGTCGTCGAGGTGTCCGGCGAGACGCGCTCGGAGTTCGGCGGTCGCGACGACTACGCGTTCGTCCACATGTGGGGCGACGACGACGGCCCCGACGGGTTCGACGTGGAGGACTCCGCGTCGGCGTTCATCCGCGACGCCGACGGCAACACCGTCTCGCTGGAGGTCGCGTGGGCGACGAACCGGCCGACGAACGACGAGTTCGTGATCCGCGGCACGGAGGCCGGCGCGACGTTCGACCGCGGGAGCGACGAGCTCACCCTCCACGAGGCGACCGCCTTCGACGGGGACCATCACCACTTCTCGGACGCCGAGATCGAGACGAGGGACGGGGACAGCCACGCGGCCGAACAGGCGACGTTCCTCGAGGCGGTCGCCGCGGGCGAGGCGCCCGACATCAACACGGTCGAGGAGGCGCTCTCCGTCCAGCGCGTTATCGGCGCGATCTACCGGTCCTCGGAGCGCGGCGAGGCCGTTCGGCTGGACTGATGGTCCGCCCGGCTGGACTGATGGTCCGCCCGGCTGGACTGATGGTCCGGCCGGATTGATCGGCCCGCCCGGCTGGACTCCCACGACCCGCCCGTTATCCGAACCTATTCGGTCCTGCGTTCCCTTTCGAGAACCAACCCGTGACCCGCGACGCCGGCCCGACGCCGCCCTCCGAACGCATCGTCTCCCTTGACGCGCTCCGAGGGCTTGCCCTGCTCGGCATCCTCGTCATCAACGTCTGGGTGTTCACGATGCCCGAGGCGACCCTGCTAAACCCGACCGTCTACGGCGACTTCACCGGCGCGAACTACTGGGCGTGGTTCGCGGGCCACGTCTTCGGCCAGTCGAAGTTCATCACGCTGTTCTCCGCGCTGTTCGGCGCCGGAATCCTGCTGTTCCTCGACAGCAAAGCGGAGAAGGGCCAGCCCGCGGTGCGGCTTCACTACCGGCGGACCGCGATTCTCATCGCGATCGGGCTCATGCACGCGTACCTGCTGTGGTACGGCGACATCCTCGTGGCGTACGGGGTGACCGGACTCGTCCTGATCGTCTTCCGGGACCTGGAGGCGAAACAGCTCGCCGCGCTCGGCGGGCTCTTCCTGCTTTTCGTGCCGACGATGGAGCTGCTCGCAGCCGTCACCCTCGGCGGGGACGCCATCGCGGGGCAGTGGGCGCCTGCGGAGGCCGCGCTGCGACAGGAGGTCGCGACCTACCGGGGCGGCTGGCTCGAACAGCTCGACCATCGGGTTCCCTCCTCGTTCCAGCGCCAGACCACCGGGTACATCGGGTCGACGTTCTGGCGCGTCGGTGGGATCATGCTCCTCGGGATGGCGCTGTACCGGTGGGGCGTGCTGACGGGCGAGCGCTCGACCCGGCTGTACCGGCGGCTGGTCGCGGGCGGCGTCGTCGGCGTCGGCATCGTCGTCGCCGGCGTCGCCTACATCGAGGCCAACGACTGGAGCGCCGACGCCGCGCTGTACTGGCGGCAGTTCAACTACTGGGGGAGCCTCCTCGTCGCCGGCGGCTATCTCGGGCTCGTCACGCTCTTCGCGCGGTGGCGGCCGAACGGTCCCGTGACCCGCGCGCTCGCCGCGGTCGGCCGGACCGCGTTCACGAACTACCTGCTCCAGACGGTGATCGCGACCACCGTCTTCTACGGCCACGGGCTCGGGCTGTTCGGCTCCGTCAGCCGCGTCGAACAGCTCGGGTTCGTCGTCGCCGTCTGGGCGGTGCAGGTCGTCCTCTCGGTGCTGTGGCTGCGGTACTTCCGGTTCGGCCCCGTCGAGTGGGTGTGGCGGACCCTCACCTACGGGGAGCCACAGCCGATGCGGAAGCCGGAATGAGTCGGGGCTGGCAACGAGACGATGAACACCGCCAAAGCCCCAGCCGTGATCCCCGCTCGCTCCCGTCGGTCGCTCACGGGACCGCACCTCACACCTCCCCAGCCTCGCGGCTCACGGCTCGCGGCTTCGCCGCTCGCGTTCGCCGCGTCCCTCGCACGCGCACCTCGCGGCCGCCGGGGGCGGCCGCTCGGAGGCGCGCGCCACCGCACGTCTCTTAAAAATGTTCTCGGCTACTCTCCGTCGACGACCGGATTCGACAGTGTCCCGACGCCCTCGTAGGTGATCTCGACGCGCTCGCCGGGCTCGACGAGCCCCGGGTTCGCCGGGCTCCCGAAGGCGATGCAGTCGCCGGGCTCGAAGGTGAACCGCTTCGAGAGGGACGAGACGACCTCGTGTGGACCGAACAGCATCAGCTCGGTGTTGGCGTCCTGCCGCTGTTCCCCGCCCACGGTCGTCGAGATGTCGAGGTTCGTCGGGTCCACGTCGGTCTCGATCCACGGGCCGAGCGGCGCGGAGCCGTCGAACGCCTTGCGCGCGGTCCGGCCCTGCTGGTCGAGCGCGTCCACGTCGTTCAGGACGGTGTATCCCCGAACGATCTCGGGCACGTCGGCGGGCTCGACGTCGCGGCACCGCTCGTCGATGACGGCGACCAGCTCGCCGGCGTAGGTCAGCTCGTCGGTCCACTCGGGGTACCGGACCGGCTCGCCGTGCGCGAGCAGGCTCGCGGGCGGCTTGATGAAGAAGTCCGGCTCCTCGGGGCGTTCGTACTCCATCTGGTCGAGCGTCTCCGCGTAGTTCCGGCCGACGCAGTAGAGCGCGCTCGGGTCGCAGGGCGGGAGGAGCCGCCCGTCGCGGTCGACCTCGTACCGGCCGTCGTCGGCGACGACGGTTCCGTCCTCGTAGCGCCCCGAGACCGGTCCGTCCGGCGTGAGCAGGCGAGCGAGTCGCATGCGGTCACGTCCACGCGGGACGCCGAAAAGGCGTCGGTGGCCGCAACGGGGCGACACTCCTCGCCGCGGCCTCCGTCACTCCTCGCCGCGGTTGCCCGCCACGCCGATCACGACGCCGGACCGGATCTCCAGGGCGGTCTCGAACTCCGCCCGCCGGTCGCCGCCACCGGCGCGCTCGACGGCGGTCTCGTGTGCGCGGACGACGGCGTCGCGCTCGCGGTCCGAGAGCCCGAGCCGATCGGCGACCCCCTCCCAGTGGTCGGGCTCGACGAGGAACGTCTCGCGGTCCGACTCCGCCGCGATCCGCTCGTACCGCCGGCGGTACTCGTCGATCCGCGGGCCGAGGTCGGCCTGCAACCGAGCGAGCAGTTCGGGGAGGCGCTCGGCGGGGACGCTCGCGAGCGCCGCCGTCTTCACGAGGGCCGTCCCCTCGATCGGATACGGGCCGGGTGACCGGGAGTCGCTGTCGGGGGAGTTGCCGTCGAACCGATCGTCGTCGGGAGCGTCGCCGTCGACCATCACCCGCCCGCGCGCATCGCTTTCTGCCGGTACTTCGGGAGCAACTCCGCGAGCGCCTCGGGCTCGCCCGCGAACGACGCGGTCACCTCCGTGAGCGAGATGGTGCCGGCGGCTTTCACCGTCTCGGCGCTGAGCACGGCGCGCCACCCCTCCCCGTCGACGCGAGTCGCCTCCGCGGGATCGGCGGTCCCGACGAGTTCGCCGCCGAGGTTGACGAGATAGTGGGCCGCGAGGCGCCGCGAGATGCCTCGGTACGCGACCTCCTTGCGCTCCCAGCCTTCTTCCGCGGGCGGGTGGGACTCGGGCGCGTCGTCGACCGACCCGTCGTTCCGGCCTCCGGCGTCGTTCCCGTCTCCGGCGTCGTTCCCGTCTCCGGCGTCGTTCCCGTCTCCGGCGTCGTTCCCGTCTCCGGCGTCGTTCCCGTCTCCGGCGTCGATCATGTCCCTCCTCCGCCAGCCACAGGCGGAAACACGGACAGCCGGTCGTCGTCATCGAGAGGCGTGTCGAGCTCGTCGAGGTGGAGCACCTCGCGGCCGTTCTTCAGCACGTTGATCTGCGGAGCGAGGCCGCCGTCGACGATCAGGCGGCCATTCATTCCCTCGTACTCCGCCTCCAGCTCCCGCAACACGTCGCCGACGGTCGAGCCGTCCGCGAACTCCGCGGCGACCGTCTTCCTCCCGGCGGCTTCGCGGAACGTCGCGAAGAACCGCAGTTCGAGTTCCATACGCGTTCATCGGGCCGCGGCGGCTTAAAAACGGGCGGCGCCGTCGGGGTCGACGGTGGCACGATCGCTACAGATCGGACAGCCGAATTCCGTCCTCGACGAGCCGGAAGTTGCGCTCGCGGTCAAGGTCGTCGCCGAGCCACTCGTGTTCGTACAGCTGGCCGATGAGCTCCACGTAGAGGTTTCGCCACGCGATGGCGTAGATCGGCGACTGTCCCCACGCGCGCAGCTCCGGGACGAACTCGTGGTACGTGCTCGCTTGCGCCTCCATGCGCTCGACCGCGTCGGCGACGACCTCGGCCGCCTCCGCGGGCTCTGCGCCCGCGATCTCGTTGTTCAGCCGCGACTGGATTCCGGCTATCGCTCGCCGCATGTCCTGCTCTGCGGTGCCGTCCGCCTCGGGTAGCGACTCGACGACGCCCTTCGGCACGCCGAGTTCGATCTCTGGCATACCGATCCGTCCGACGGCGACGCCCAAAAAACCCGTCTCCGCTGCGATCCGACCGGCGGTCGTCGTCGGTGCGAGAAGCGTCAGATCACGGCGTCGGTGCCGCCTTCTGGAGCGCCGTCTCGGCGACGTTACCGCCGTAGTCGGCCGACCGGAGCACGGAGTCGACGACCAGCCCGAGCAGCTGCGCGCGGGTGGGGTCCAGCTCGCGGAGCAGCTCGTCGATGGCGCGGACCTGCTCGTCGATCGCCCGGACGCCGGTGCGCGCCTCGTTCGCGAGGCGGGTCGCCTCGTCGCTCTCGTCGGCGAACAGCGCGTCCATCGCGGTGTCGATCACCTCGACCGCGTCGCCGTAAAGCTCGCTGACCGCCTCGACCACGTCGTCGGGCAGCGGTTCGTCGATGTTGAGCGTCAGGTGCGCGATCTTCGTCGCGTGGTCGCCGATCCGCTCGAGCTGGCGGGCGCTGGAGTGGTAGTCGAAACACTCCTCGCGGGGGAGCCCGAGCTCCTCGGCCGCCTTCGGCGTCCGGAGGGTCGCCCGGAAGATCCGCGAGACGACGAGCCAGAGCCGATCGAGGTCGTCGTCCCGCCCGATCACGTCGCGCGCGAGGTCGTGATCGCGCTCGGAGAGCGCCGCGATGGCGTCTTCGAGCATCGACAGCGAGATCAGCCGCATCCGCGTGACCGCGTTGTGGATCGACAGCTCCGAGGAGTCGAGCAAGTCCTGCACGACCACCCGGTCGCGGGTCTCCTCT
Organism: Halorubrum amylolyticum; assembly: GCF_004114995.1. Taxonomy (GTDB): domain Archaea; phylum Halobacteriota; class Halobacteria; order Halobacteriales; family Haloferacaceae; genus Halorubrum; species Halorubrum amylolyticum. The sequence goes on along the minus strand of NZ_SDJP01000035.1, from coordinate 2,725 downwards.
AACACCTCCAACCCGACGAGGCTCTGGACCGCCTCGCGGACCATCGACCGCTGCTCGGTGGTGATCTCGGCGCCTTCGAGTTCGATCACATCGAACCCGCTGACGTACATCGTCGTCACCGCACGGGTGAGCGCCTGTCCCGACAGGTCGGAGACGTCGAGCGTCCCGCGGGTCCGCTCCTCCTCGGAGCGCGGCGTGAGGAACAGCGAGTCGCCGTCGGGGTAGAACTCGATCTCGGTCCCCGCTTCGACGCCGTTGTCGGTCGCCCACGTCTTCGGAATCGAGACCGTGTACGTCGATCCGCCGGTGACTTGCACCTTCCTCGTCTCCATATCCGACCATCGCTCTCGAACTCCCTTAAATCTATCCGAAATATATACTCCAGTATGTCTCCCCCTATTCTGCTCTAATTGCCATTTCCAAGGAGGTATGGGACTGTAACGCGCTGTGAGCGATTGTATCCACCCGAAAATAGAGATAACTATATAGTACTATATTATTATGCCTGCCGCGGGCCACGACGGTGGCGGTCGGGCGCTCTCCGGCTCTGCCGTGCGTTTCGCTCGCCGAGGTGGCCACGCCGATACCGGAGCGAATCGGGGTACGCGACCCTGCCGACGCCTCCCACGGTGCCGCGAGTTAAGAAGAGTTAAATCGGATGCGGCACAACCCGAAATTGCGCTCGGTTGGTGTAGTCCGGCCAATCATGTTGGCCTTTCGGCAGACGCGGCGCGACGGCGCGCCGGTTTGGAAGACAGCCGACGACCAGGGTTCAAATCCCTGACCGAGCACTTCTCGCGGTCCCACGTCGCTAGCGGCCGCACTCGCGGTAGATCAGTAGTTGAAAGCGGGCCAAATCCGGAAGTTGGTTCTGTGTCGTTCGTGTCATCTTGAGTCATTTTCTTGCGGGGTTGTCGCCGGTCTCAGGAACAGTTCCTATCAGGTTCCTGTTCTCTATTCTGCACCAAGTGGTGCATAGCCTAAAATCTTGCCCCGCGCGGTGCAGTATTGCACACAGACTACAAAATTCGCTATGAACTTACGGAGCAGCGGCTACCGTGTCGCCAGCCTCTGGATCGAATGGAAGGTTGATGACGAGTTCGTCGAACCAGACGACCGGGCGCTTACTCTGGCCGTCTTCCTCGAAGAAGATGATGCCCAGTTGGGCGAGCCGACTGAGTTCCTCGTGGACGTTCTTCACGTCCCGGTCAACGACCCGTGCAGTCTCGTTGATGCTGGCTGGTTCTTCCTGACGGATGGCTTCGATGAGATCGAGGACGCGCGGCGTCAGCGTCTCCATCAGATCATCGTAGCTGGTGAACGAGAGCGTCGGCGTGGAATCCACCGCGTCTCCCTGTTCGAGTGCCTCGATCCCGTCGGTGACGCCGTCGTGGAATTCACTGGACGACTTCACGGTCACGACGAGGGTTGATTCGGCGCGAAGCTGTTCGCGCTCCATCGGGTGCAGCGGCGGCGTGGTATCGTTCATGGGTATCACCGTGGTGTGATGGCCTCACTTGACCTCGAACTCGGATTTCGGGATTTCGCTCCAGAACCGTTCCCAGAGTTCGACCATCCCGGGGAACGTGATGATGTCTGGGTCGGGGTCCGGTGCGACGTGCAGCTCGTGCCCTTTGGTGTCCTCGTGCGAGTTGTCGTACCGACGAATCGTCCCATCATCAAGCGTGCGGGGCGGGTCCGGCTCCGTCGCGCCGTAGTGGAGCTTGTAGGCCCATCCAGACGGGTACGCGTCACGGTCTGTCCGCATGCAGAACACGCGGACGACGGTCCCGTCGGGGTACTTCCGCCCCTCGCTCACGCCATCGAGGTCGTCGTCGGTCAGTGAGGCCATCCTCACCTATTGGTACATAGGCCAATAGAATAAGGCTATTGGTCTGTAGAACAATAGCAGTCGTCGCACTCCCAATACTCGTACGATTCCTCCTCACCAGTCCATTTTACCACGTCGTGCCCTTCCTACTCGCCTGTCTTCTCGTATTCTCCCTCGCTGTCTTCATCAGGGACAGTGAATTCGCCGAAGTAGTGACCTCCCTCGTATGTGTCGTCCTCGTAGACCGTAATTTCGATTGTCTGGCCGCACTCCATGCAGTCACGTTCGATTGTGCGTTTAGTGTTCTCGCCGTCTTGGCCGAGTTCCCGCTTGCCCAGTTCCTGATACACAGCGTTTAGTTCATCGGAGAGATCGTCGTGTCCGTTGTTCTCGCAGTACCTCACTGCCTCAATGATCCCATCAAGCGCCGTTTCAACGTCTGTCTCTCCGTCACTCATCGATATGCTCGTCTTTATGTACGAAGGCGAATGGAGCGCCATCGTCGTCGAAATCCTCTATCTTCTCGCTCATGTAGTCCGGCGGTTTCCCGATACACTGTCTGACCCACGCCCGCGTGTCAACGCTATCCTGTGGTGTTCGCCAGAGGTAGCCCGAGCTCCCCTCGTCGAACGGTTCGCCGCAGACAGGGCACTTGTGGGTCGAACCAGCGCTGTACAGCTTCCGCTTCAGCTTCTTCGCTTCCCGTTCTCGCATCTCTTCTAACGAGTTGACCTCTATTGCACCGCGTTCAAGGTCAGTCATTTTCACTATCACCCACGTGGTCGGTATCGATAATCTGTACGTGTTTAGCCCGAACTGATTTCGCTGCTATCTCATAGAAGGCGCACAACTTAGCCTGTATGAACTGGCAGCAGAGGTTCGCGATGATTCTCA
>NZ_SDJP01000034.1 GCF_004114995.1 Halorubrum amylolyticum | reverse complement strand
TTGACCGAAGCTACGTTTTGCAGGGCGTTGGAGCTGGTGGACACAGTTTCCAAACCCTGCAGCCTCCCTTGGGAGGCTTTCTATGACAGGCTCTGACGAAACTAAGCAATTGTTCGGTTCGTTCGTGTCCGTGTCCCTCTAATGTATTTGCGTTTAGAACAGCGACGTCGACATCATCGTTTTTAAATCGCTCTCGCTGTTGTCGGAGGAGAGCGTTTGTCGGATAGACAAGAAGCGTCATATCGCGCGATCCGATAAGTTCGTAGAAGGTTGCTGTCTTACCCGCTCCGGTAGGAGCACGGAGGACTGATACTGGCTCTGTTCCATCCTGAATCCATTCGATGACCCTGTTCTGGAACGCACGAGCGTATTCGAAGCCACGCTCTTCGAGTGGTGGCAGAGGTGGCTCCGTTGCCAGACTCGCACCGTCAACCTCAAACCCACTCATTCGAGTACCTCTGGAAGCACCTGTTCACGGACAAATTCAGGATCAACACCAACGAAATGTTGTAACCGTGGATCGTTACCACGGTTAAATCCTTGACTGCGTTCGACCATCTCAGTAAGCAACTCGTCAGAAAGTTCGTACACTTCCGAAAGCAGGTATTTGTTAAGTACCAGCGTATCCAGTTCGGTGGGTTCCGCACGGAACTCTCCAGTTTGCTTGATTCCCATTCGGAAGAACGGGTGCTCTGGGATATCTGTCTCGCTCCAGACGGTGAATTCGAATTTCGATCCGGGAGAGATTCCAAGGTAGTTTCGAATCGTCTGGTACGCAGCACCTGACTTTTCGAGGATTTCTGGAACAGATTTACTCCCGGAGATCTGATCTGCGACATCAGGGTCGTTCGTCGTAAAATGTCGTTCAGATCGATAATCGGTACTGCGGAACGTTCGTTCGTCGGCATCAACTGCTATTGGACGCATGTCCGTGACGAAGAACGGTAACTCTCTGAGATGAGAGTAATCAGCCGTCGTCGCTTCGTCACCGAACTCCGCATACCGTTTCTCGAGCTCAAAATATCGGTAGCCGAGTGCGTGCATGAGGGCTGTTGACGAGAGGGTCGGCTGTGTTCGTATTGCGCGCCCCTCCGAACTGGAGTAAAAGAGCGGCGCGTACAACGTTGCCTCGAAGGTCTGTTCAATCATCGTCGATAAAGATGTCAGTAGCTGCCTCCATTAGATCTGTAAACTCCTCTCGGAGTAGTTTGTCAGCATCGGCCGCTTCTCGGCTAGCAACCGCTTCCAGTCGTTCAAACCAGTCCGGGAACGGATCGGCACCATCGATCTCGCCATGAATTTCCCAATCCGTACGCTGGGCAGTTGAAATGTAGTCCCCAATACTCGCTTCGAGATCGTCTCCGTCGTCATGGAACTCAAGTAGAAGTTCGCCAGTCGACAGCGACGTATCGTGGTTCCCAAGGATGACACCGAGAATCTCGTTTCGGATATTCCGCCCGGTTCGTGTTTCACGAGCTCCGTACTTCCCGGTATTGAGGATATTATGAAGCGTGTAAAGGAGCATCGGGCCGGTCGCCGCTTCGAGAGTGATGAAATGAACGAGGTCGTTTCCGGGTTGTACCTTCACGAAGTCGAACAAGGCCTCGGATTGGTTTCCCTCCTCATCTCGCATTGTTCCCGATTCGTAGACAGCATTTCGGGTTTCCTTGTTCATCAGATCGTACTCTTTGGTCGTGTACGTGTAGCCTTCCACAACTCTCGATTTGATGGCGAAGTCCTGATCGCCAGTTCCCGCCAGCCCGTAGGTTAGAGTCCCGACATTTAGCGAACTTTCGAGATCCGTGGGTTCATTGTACGCGTAGTCCTCGTCAACGAAGCTGTCATCTAGCTCTCGGAGTAGCGAAAGACCTGTCAGGCGCTCCTTGCTGGTGAATTTCTCTCCGTTAACCTGTGCATGGAGTTTATCGCCGAATTCCTGTGTTTCGGCACGATCGTGACTGGAGTTACGAAACAGAGTCGGCTCTGTTATGTTCCGTTTGACGACAAGCGTGACCGACGGCTTGCGCTTACGGTAAATGTCGAACGATTCTTCGAGGCCTGTTGGTGGGTATTGGAGTGTCATTGTTGGATTAAAGTGATTGTTCGTAAGCGTAGTAGTACGAGTTGACAAGTGCGTTCTCCCAGTCGGAGAGCTTCTTGAGGTCGTACAGATCGTTTTCGACGAGGTATTCGCGGATCGCCGCAACGAAGGCTTTGGCCTGTTCCGGCGTTGCGTGGCCTGCGTAATCTTCTCGATCAGCAGCGGCATACACCTGACTCTCGACGTACTCGAGAAGCCGGTCATCATCCATTTGCTGATTCTTACCGCTGAGGAGCGCATCGAGTGCTTCCCGGAATATTTTTGTTTTCTTATACTTGCTGTCGAACTGTTTACCGAAGAGGTCGATTCCTCGTTCGGCGACGGTTTTCATTTCCATGAGTTCGGTTTCATGATAAGTTTCGAAGTACTCTTTGAGGTCTGTCAGTCTGACTGCGTGATCGTGGTTGACAACGGCGTAGTTCGCAATACTGTGGAACGTGTCACGGTCGAGTTGGAGGTACGGATTGCTCATATTGGCATCCCGTCCAATCATACTCATGAGTTTGAACAGCTGAAGTGCGCGCCGAAGGTGGGAATCAGTCCGATCGTTCTCAATGAACGACGGGAATGGTCCGAACCGTTCGGCTTCATCCAGCCCGAGGAGTTCTTGTGGTCGGGTGGTCTCCTCGTCAGCGAAGACCGCATCCGCACTCTCGAAGCGCGTGAACGGCCGTCCGATGACCACCTTCATCCCTGACTCTTGAGCAGCTTCCATCACCTGCCGAACCACTGCCATACGGTGATTTTTGTCCAACACGTACATTGGCTGGATGAAATACTGGGGCTTGATCAGATTGCTCGTCACTTCCGGATCATCAAGTTCGTCACCATCGCCTTGGACGATGTTACCGACACGGTTGCTCCGTACCCGAACGTCTCCGAGGAAATCATCGAAATAGAAGTAAGCGATTTCAAGACTGTTGTTGGTGCTCACACCGTGTTTTTCGCAGACGTACGACAGGAGTGCGTATTCGAGGTTACACACCTCACAGATAGATTTGTATTTCGCGTGGGGTGGAACTCGGCGGGAATACTCTTGTGTGCGATAGATCCCGCTTAGTCCTTTCTGATATTTAGTGTCCGTCTGCCCGCCACAGAGAAAACACATCTCGTCTTTCGAACTAAGTTCTGGGACGATCTGACCGTCAAAGAACCGGTTGACAGCGGTTCCAATAGCGTCAGTTTCGGGTTCTAAGTCATCGTGGAGTTTCGGCCGAACTTCATTAGCGAACTTGTCAAGGAAATCGCGATGGCTATCGTAATTCTCGACGAGATAAGCAATGAAGTGGAGTTTGACTTTTTGAACACCTTGTTCCTCCTTTATTCGTTCATAGGCATCCTGTACATCTGGATCCGGGAATTCGGACTGACCATCAATATAGATGGCCTTAGCGAGAACCGCAAAATACTGGTCGAATTCAGATGGGATGTGCTCAAATCCTTCGACACCCGCAGATCCTCGGCTGAGCAGTTCCCTGAACGCATCAGAGATTTTTTCTTCCTTTTCTTCTATCGGAATGTTGACTTCCGACAGAATATCGTAGTCAAACGCATTCCAGTTGAGTTTGCATTCGAATTGGAACTCCGTGCTGATTCGTTCCGGGACTCGCTCCGCAACTTCCTGTTTCAACGTTGCTTGGTCAATCGGCTCACCAAGATAGACGATTGAATCCGGGGAGCTACCGATGATGACACCGTAAGTGTGGCCTCCGGTTTCGCCTGCGATAACTTCCTTCGCGGTCCCCAGTTGTGTATCATTCAAAATCGGTTGTTCAAGTTGAGTGAACTCGATACGCTGCACATCATCACTACCCATCAAGGTGCTGAGCTGGTCATGGACACCTTCAGCACCCTGTTTTAGCGCAACAGATGCAACACTGTCACCGATCCGACAGTAGCGTTCTAAGCCGCTGAATGAAGTAGCGACCCCTCGTGTCTCGGTACTGTTCTCTCTCGTTTCAGTTCGTTGTACGAGATACTGTAGATCGTCCCGGTAACCTTCTCCGAGGAAGTCTTCTATGCCGAACGGGTCACCATCCCGTTCTTTCCCGTCTTCGTCGGGTTCCGGATCAAAATACCAGTTGAACGCGTCACTGGTGTTGCCCTCGATGTCGATGCCGTAAGCCTCACGAACGAACTTATCTGTGTCATGGAGAGCAAGGGCAGCGGCGAGAACCTGCACGTCCTCGCCGTAGTCTTCGTACAGATCCTCGTCTTCACCCACAGCTTCGTAGACGAATGCGTTCACACCAACCGTGACTGCGTTCAGAATATGTGCTGCCAATGAGCAGTTGGCAGAGGAGTCAACTTTTGCATCATACTGTCCAGCCGCATCGATGACATTCGCATAGAGATCTGTACTTCCAACAATTGTTTCATGGGCGTCACGAGCAGCATCGGGATTCATTGATCGGTCACCTCTGTAGCAACATCCCCGCATCCCCGAGCGACCGCACTCCCGACTCCCGAGAATTCACCGAATAATGCCAGTGCGGTTACGGCGTTCTGTACGGAGTCGCTCGCGTCTTTGAACGCGTACTCACAGGTGCCCGAAAACCCTTGTCGGAAGATCGGACGGGCATTCCCGTCGGCGTCGTCGACTCGATTTACAAGCACGCTGTGAGTCCGATAGCTTCGAGCGTCGGGCTTCTCGATCACCGACGCTGCTAGCGTCTCGCGATCAACATCGAGTTCTAGCTCGTCTGGGGCCGTTTTGTTCCACTTACCGAGCAAGCTCGAAAATACAGCCGTCCGCGTCGGGAACATCGTCGTCACCGAGCCGACCTCCTCAATACAGGTCGCCGTCCGAAACTCAATCTCGAGGCTCGGATCATTGCACGCTGCCGCTTCCGCCAGCAACGTCTCGTGGGACGTGTTTTCGCTCTCGAATGACTCGATATGAAGCCGACCGTGTGTCAGTTCGAGTGGTTCATCGGCAAGCACTAACGCAGATACGAGCCCCTCGAAGATCGCCTCGTCCTCAGGGTCAGTGATCCCGACAGCGAGCGTATACTCTCTATCAGAGAGCACCCGTTTGTGGTGAGAACGCTTGCCTTCGCCGAACGGTCCACGAAGTCCACTGTTGTGAAGGCTCCCTATCTCCGAATCGTGGACACGAGCACTGACAGCTTCATCCGCCGACTCCAACAGAGCCAACAACGCACTGTAAACTGAGTAGCCGTCAGACTGTGGCACGTCAAACTGCTCATCGGCACGAAGCGATAACTCGATCTGTCGAAGCCGACTCGCCGATTCCGGGTGGGTTTCCATATAAGCGACATCAAAACCTTGTGAGCATTTATGATAAAACTAGCGACCTATCTGATATGAAACTAATACGTGACCATTGCGAGATACTGCAACGTTATAGGTCCACGAGCAGACGTGATTGACAATGCATACGTTCGTCTCGCCGATAGGATTCAATACGACCAGCGTGACCCGGGCGTTACTTGACTACGGTATCGATGGCGAAGATACAGTTCTACTGGTTCGGCCTGCGACAGAGACCGACGATAACCGAGCTGCCGAAGCCGTTGCAGATGTCCAACGACTATTGCAAGAGATCGAACCGCAGATATCGGTTAGTGTGTACCGTATCCCACACGATGATTTTGAAACTGCCGTGATGGAGTGTAGTGAGCTGATTCGGACAGCAGCGGGAGCGATTGTTGTGAGCCTCAGTGGCGGGGCACGCGATGTGTTACTTCCACTTACGGTCGCGACGATGGCTCATCGCCGTGAGATCGAATCAATACTAGGATACAGTGACATCGATGGGCAAGTTCGTGAGTGTATGCTCCCAGATATTACGGCTACACTATCGCAAGGGCCCCATCAAACACTTGCGATGATTGGTGGTCATGAGTCTGAAGTATCTATACCGAATCTCACGGAACGATCTGAATCAGCGAAGAGTACCATTACAAGACATGTGAACACGCTTGAGGCGGATGGATTAGTTACAGCCCGGCTCGAAGATCGGACTAAGTACGTCACAATAACATTCTCTGGTGAATTATTCCTTGCAGTAAACGGGACGCGAGAATCAGAGGTGGTTGGAGATCGGTAGCATACATGTTATGATCTTCTATAGAAATTGTTGATACAGTCGCCGGTGTTTGAGCGAGGAGCTGATTGAGTTTCTAAGCACCTCTAGCGTAGACCTACAATTCAGCTCACTTAACTGCAAATGGCAAGATAACTGCCCAGCAACAATGTGCTACACAAGAGCGCATCGACACTCTTCTTTGAACCGGTAGAGGTTGAGATAATTGGTACACGTTTCAGTAACCGACATTTTCAGATATCGTTGTTTTGAGGCGGAAGTAATCATTGTCTACACAGAGAGAGGATCACAGGCAGTTTATAACCGTCAACGAGTTACTCTATGTGTGGTGGCCATGACGATCCGTTACCCCCTCTAAGCCCCTTGTGATGAAAGACTTCAACCGAGCCACCACTTCTACACGCCGAGTCGCGACACTCGATGCACTCGCCATGGTCTATTAGTAGTTCTCGACTTTCCCCCTCTGAGCCCCTTGTGACGATCAGTTTCCACCGAGCCACCACGTTCGAACCCGTGAGCGGCAGCGCTCGGTCACGGTCCCGTCGCTCGCAACCCTGACAACGCTCGCGACCGCGGTGAAAGTGGTTCAAAATGCCGTCGAACCGCCGCAGTCCGGCGATCTCGACGAGAAACGACCGGGTCGTTCGTTCAGTACGACGCGGCGCGTTTATCGAGGCCGGCGGCCTCGATGTCCTCGCCGTCGACGGAGGTCCGGAGGACGTCCATTCCGTCGTCGCGGTCGACGTCGAAGTTGCGCGCGTACAGCTCCTGGACGCGGTCGTACTCGGCGTCGGAGAGGGGGGGCACGTCGCTCGCGGCGCTCCACTCGGCGATGTCGTCGCCGTCGCGGAACGTGGGCGTCACGGAGGCGACCTCGTCGTGCGCGAGGAGCCAGCGGATCGCGGCCTGCGCCATCGTGCGGGTCCCCGCGGCGCCGTCGGGGTCTTCGAGGAAGCGGATCGCCTCGACCTTCTCCCAGCCGGTCTCGTACCACTCCGCCGGGCGGTGCGAGCGGTGGTCGCCGTCTTCGAGGACGGTGTCGGGGGTCACCTGCTCGTTGAGGAGCCCGGAGGAGTGCGGGACGCGGGCGATGACCGAAGTGTCGGAGTCGGACTCGCGGATGGCGTCCACGAAGTGGCTGCCGGGCTGCTGCTCGAACAGGTTGAACACGGTCTGGACCGCGTCGAACTCCTCGTACTCGATCGCGGCGTCGCCCTCGGCGAGCCAGCCGATCGAAGGGCCGAGCGCCCAGCCGAGCGCGCGGACGCGCCCCGACTCCTTCCACTCGCGCAGGAGGTCGCGCACCTCGGGCGTGACGTCGTCGACGTTGGCGTTGTGGAGCTGAAGCAGGTCGACGTGATCGGTGTCGAGCCGGTCGAGCGAGCGCTCGAACGCGGTCTCGAGGTACTCGCGGTCGAGCTCTTTCGGGAGTTCGCCGTGGCCCGCCTGCGGGTTGTCGTAGAAGTCGTAGCCGATCTTCGTCGCGAGCGTGACCTCGTCGCGGCGGCCCTCGATCGCCCGCCCGATGATCTCCTCGCTGTCGCCGTGGCCGTACACGTCGCCGGTGTCGACGTAGGTGACGCCCGCGTCGAGCGCGTCCTCGACCATGCCGACCGCCTGTTCGTCCGAGCGGTCGCCCCACCAATCGGTGCCGACGACCCACGCGCCGAAGCCGATCTCAGAGACCTCGACGCCGGAGTTCCCGAGTTCGCGGTGCTGCATACCCGTCCTTCGGGATCGGGACACTTAGCGGGTGCGGTCTCCCTCACGCCGCGGGACCGCGGACCGGGTTTATACGATCGGCCGCACCTGTTCGGGTCTCCGTGACGCGCACGTCGCACAACCGAATCCCTTTGAGTGACGGCGTCGAAGGTGCGACGATGACAAAGCGACACGTCTCCCTGCCCGACGGTGCGGAGGCCGGGGTCCGAGGGTTCATCGACGAGGTGGACGATCGCCTCTCCTCGGCGGAGGACACCTGCGAGGTCGTCCGGGACACGCTGATCGACCTCCACGGCGACCGCGAGCGCTGGGAGGCGTGGCAGGACGGCGAGTCGGTCTCGCGCGCCGAGCGCGTGCGCCTGCAGGGGTACGACCCCTGCAACGCCACGCTGGAGTCGGAGTACTACGCCGAGAAGGACGAAGAGCAGTTCCAGCGCTCCAAACACCTCCAGTGGCTCTGGCGGCAGTTCGACGCCACGCCGATGGCCGACAACGTCGAGTTCGCGCTCCGGTTCCGCCAGATGCTCGGGAACCACCTGTTCGCCGAGTGCGGCGACGACTGTCGCTTCTTCAAGGGGATCTCCGTCACCTACGGCCACAACATCGAGATCGGCGACAACGTCGTGATCCACGACGACGTGCACCTCGACGACCGCGGGAAGCTGACGATCGGCGACCGCGCGTCGGTCTCGGACGGGGTCCACCTCTACAGCCACGACCACGACCTCGTCGACCAGACCGAGGTCCGGAACTTCCACACGATCGTCGAGGACGACGCCCGCGTCACCTACAACGCCATGGTCCGGGCCGGCTGCCGGATCGGCGAGAACAGCGTCGTCGGCGCGCGCTCGGTCGTGCAGGGCGACGTGCCCGACCACCACGTTGTCGTCGGCTCGCCCGCCCGGAGCGTTCGGGTGAAACCGGGCTGGGAGGCGGTCGCCGACGAGCTGGAGGACGGCCGGCTCCCCGACCGGCAGGACGAACGCGAGATCGAGTACGAACTGCCCGAGGACCTCGAGCAGTTCGACGAATTCGGGCGGGACCTCCGGCCGCCGAACCGACCGCGCTGAGGCCTCCGTGCGGCGAATGTCGTGAGAGTCGCCACCGAGAACACCCGTGGTATGACACCGCACGCCAGTATCGTTATTGGCTAGTAGCGCGTACGAGCAGGTGGTGCTACACACATGACAGGACAGCAGATACTGATGATCGTCGGCGACTTCGGGGAGGACTACGAGATCATGGTGCCGTTCCAGGCGCTTCAGGCGGTCGGCCACGAGGTCCACGCCGTCTGCCCGGAGAAGGAGGGCGGAGAGACGGTGAAGACCGCGGTCCACGACTTCCGCGGCGACCAGACGTACCTGGAGACCCGCGGCCACGACTTCGAGCTCACCCACGGGTTCGACGAGGTCGACCCGGCCGACTACGACGCGCTGGTCGTTCCCGGCGGGCGCGCCCCGGAGTACCTGCGGGGGTACGAGGAGGTGCTGAACGCGGTCCGACACTTCTTCGAGGCCGACAAGCCGGTCGCGTCGATCTGTCACGGCCCGCAGATCCTCGCGGCGGCGGGCGTGCTCGACGGCTACGAGATCACCGCGTACCCCGCCGTCAGGCCCGAGGTCGAGGCCGCCGGCTGCTCGTGGGTCGACGGCGTGACGACCGACGGGAACCTCGTCACCGGGCAGGCGTGGCCGGATCACCCCGAGTGGATCGCGCAGTTCCTCGAGCTGCTCGGCACCGAGATCGACCACGAGGCGACGGCTGCGACCGCAGACTGAGACCGCCGCGGTCTCCGAAGACGGTTCGGTCCGCCACCGCGATTTATGGGGTGCGGCCGCGTTGTGAGTCCCATGAGCGACGACGAACCCACAGAGACGACCGACGGGGCGGCCGACGAGGCGGCCGACGCGGGCGAGGCGCCCTCGCGGCTCGGCCGCGTCCTGCTCGGGGTCGGCCTCGCCGCGCAGGCCTCGGAGGACTTCCGCGACATGGAGGACACGATCGAGTATGCGGAGTCGGCGGGGGTGCCCGCGCCCGACCTCGCCGCCCCGTTCGCGTCCGGGATGATGGTGGTCGCGGGCGCCGGCATCGCGCTCTGGCGGCTCCCGCGGATCGCGACCGGCGCCGCCGTCGCCTTCCTGACGGTGGTGACCGCGACGATGCACGACTTCTGGAACGCCGACGAGGACGACAAGAGCGGCGAGCGGCTCGCCTTCTTCGGCAACCTCGCGATGCTCGGCGGGGCCTTGGTGTTCCTGCGCGAGGCGTACGAGAAGTGACCGAAGACGTTGGGAACGGTTCCGGAGTCCCCGTCGTTCGTTTATAAATCGGTGCTGGCGGATCGACGGTGACCACCGCCAAAGCCCCAGCCGCTCGGTACTACGCGATCGGTGACACGACGGTGACCACCGCCAAAGCCCCAGCCGCGAGGACTCGATGGGCTCGCTGCGGTCCTCGGTCGCTCGCGTTGCTCGCTCCCTGTGGTCCTTGCGTCGCCCGTCTTCGCCCTCGCGGCTCCCCCTTTGAGTCCCACCCCGCACAGCGACCGCACCGCAGCCTCACGCCTCCCCAGCCTCGTCAGTCGCCTCCGCTTCGCTCCGGCGACTGACTCCCTCGCGCGTGCGACTCGCAGCCTCGCGGCTGCTCGTCGGCACGCGCCACCGCGTTATCGCTTATAAATCACCGGCGTCCAGCGGGTCCTCCAACTGACCCATCACGGCCTCCATGGCGTCGGTGGCGGTGAGCAGTCCGACGACCTCGCCGTCCTCGATGACGAGCGCGAGCTCCTGTGACTCCGCCTGAAACTGATCGAAGGCGTCGCTGACGCTCGTCGCCGCCGAAATCGTCATCGGCGGGGCGGCGATCTCCTCGAACGTCAGCTCCCCAGCTCGGAGCTCCTCGAAGCGGCTCACGATCGAGGGCGCGTAGACGATCCCCTCGAAGTCGCTCAGGTCGTCGCCGACGAGCGGGAATCGACTGTGCGGCGTGGGTGCCCCGAGAACGACACCGATCGCGATCCCACCGACAGCGTATTCATCCCTCGCACGCAACCGTTCGGACATGACTCTCGTCGTGGTCCCGGTCCGGTTCCCGCCGTCGTCGCACTCCGAGGCGACGCTGCGGGAAGCCGTCCGCGTCGCCGAGGAGCGCGACGCCGACCTCACGATCCTCCACGTTGACCTCTACCAGAACTCGGGGGGCGTCTCCCGCAGCGACCTGAAACGCGCCGTCGAGCAGCGGATCGGTCGGCTGGACCGCGCGCGGTACGTCGTCCGCCGGGGGTTCCTCGTCGAGGAGACCATCCTCGAAGAGATCGTCGCCGAAGGCGCCGACGTGGTCGTCATCGGCTCGAAGCAGGCCGGGCGCTGGCGGCGCATGATCCAGAAGCTCCTCTCGGACCCCGACATCGACTCGTTCCTCCGGGACGAGCTCGACTGCACCGTGATCACGGTCGAGGCCGACGGCGACACCACGACCAACGAGACCGACGAAAGCGACGACGACGCGCCGCTACCCGACGACGGCGCGGACGACTGATCGAACTCAGACGCTTCCGTCGTCGCCGGCGACCTCGTACCGACGCTCGTACTCGATGACGGTCGCGACGCGGTCGGCGATCTCCTCGCCGAACTCCTGTTCGACGAGATAGAGGGCGAGGTCGATCCCGGAGGTCACCCCGCCCGCGGTGAGCAGGTCGCCGTCGTCGACGACCCGCGCGTCCACGACCGTCGCGCCCGACTCGCGGAGTTCGTCGATCGCAGAGGCGTGGGTGACCGCGCGCCGACCGTCGGTGACGCCGGCCTCGGCGAGCAGCATCGCGCCGGTACAGACCGCGGCGGTCCGGACGCCGGCGGCGTGGTACTCGCCGAGCGCGCGCGGCACGTCGCCCTTCCGCGCCTCCGCCCACGCGCTCGCGTCCTCGTCGCGCGCGGTCCAGCCGCCGCCGGGGACGACGAGCAGGTCCGGCGCTTCGTCTCCGTCCGGGTCCGGGAGCACGCCGTCGACGCCGACGCGCGTCCCGTGGCTCGCGGTCACCCGCTCGCGCTCGTCGAGGGTGACGTACCGGACGCGACCCGGTCGCTCGGCGGCGGTCGCGTCGTCACCCGACTCGCCGATCGACTCCTCGGCGGCGTAGCCGAGCGCGTAGTCGAACACCTCGTACGGGCCGATCCCGTCCAGTTCGTCGAACCCGTCGTACAGCAGAATATCGACGTTCACCGTCGGGTCGTACGCGCTCGGTCGTCATGTGCGTTCCCCTCGCCGACCACTAACCGACTCACTCGTCTGCGAACGCCTCGACGACCGTCTCGATGTCACCGGCGACGCGGTCGCGGTCGATCGTCTCGCCTCGGTAGGCGCGCTCGACGACGCCGTCCGGGTTGACGAGCAGGGTGAGAACGATGTGCGTGAAGTCGTACCCCTGCAGCCGGTCGCTCTCGGCCGTTCGCTCGAACCCGATTCCGAGCCGGTCCCCCACGACGGCTTTCGCTCGCTCCGGGGTCTCCGGCCGGAGGTAGTGCCAGTTCCCCGCGTCGAGATCAACCCCTATCGACTCGGCGTTGTCGCGGAGCGCCGCCTCGTCGTCGCGCTCGGGGTCGAACGTGATCGGAAGGAACAGCGTCTCGTCAGGTATGCCCGCGTCGGCGACGCGTCGTTGCACCGCGACCAGTCGTCGGAGGAGGATTCCGCACTCCGCGGGACAGAAGGTGAACACCCCGGTGACGATCGCGGTCCGGTCGATGGCCTCGCTGTCGACGGTGACCCCGGCGATCGGGTCCCGTAGTTCGAACGGGGGCAGCGGCTCGCCGTACGCGGGGTACGCGAGGTCCTCGCTGTCCGCGATCTGGTCCTCCTGCGGGTCGAGCACGACGCCCTCCGGCTCACCGCCGAGCGCGGACGTGCACCCGGCGGTCGCGCCGATCGTCGCCGCGCCGACCGTCGCCTTGCCGATCCCGCCGAGCAGCGCTCGTCGTCGCATACAGAAATCGACGGCTTACGGGCGCATAACCGGTCTGGTGCGGGCGTCGAACGGCGCCGCGCGGTCCCCGTTCGTCCCCCGCCACCGCCGGCGCCGTCCGCCCGCATCCGGTCCGCGTACGTCGAGACCAGCGGTCCGCACATCCCGAGACAGTGGGCGCCGCCGAGGAGCCCGACGAGCAGGAACACGCCCAGGCTCAGCGGCTCGGCGGAGCGGATCGTTCCGGTCGGTTCGCACGTCGCCGTCGCGGGAACGCGCGCCGCTCGGCCCAGCCAGTCGACGACGCCTCCCAGTTCGCGCATGGTCGCTCGGTCGCGCGGAACGGTCCTAACGGGTCCGGTGCGATCGGCGAACGGGACGGCGACGGGAGGGGGAGGAGACGGCGGGCAAGGGGGACCCGTTCACTCGAACAGGCTGTCGACGGTGCGGACGAACCGATCGACGATCCGGTCCGGGAGCGACGCCGACACCTCGTCGAGGAGCGCCGCGGTCCGCTCTGGACGCGCGAGCGAGAGGCGCATGGGTCGGTCGTCGGATTTCTCGACGATTCCGCTCTCGACGAGGTTCGAGACGTGCCACGAGACGGTGCTGCGCGCGAGGTCCAACTCGTCCGCGAGCTCGGCCGGCCGGGTCGGGCCGGCGGCGTGGAGTCGGACGAGAATCCCGCGGGCGGTCTCCCGCCGCAGGAAGGCGAGCGCTCGCCGCTCCCACGGATCGAACGTCGGGTCGAAGTAGTGGGCGCGGCCGCCGATCCGCTCGACCGCGACTTCGTCGTCGCGGACGAGCCGGCGGAGGTGGTACTGGGCCTGTCCGGTGGCGATGTCGAGGTCGCGGCTCACCCGGTTGAAGTGAACGCCCGGCGTGTCGCGGACGTGCCGGCGGACGCGGGCTCTGGTGTCCGGCATGGGTGCGTGCCGTCCCCTACCGGATCGGTATTTAAAACGGTCGCGGGCGTTCCCTCCGCGCGGGAGCGGTCGGGGCGTGTATTCTTGTCGCCCGCGACACTACGGCTCGATAGCGTGATTCCGATTCCCGCGAGCGCGACCGTCGGCGGGTGGGGCGTAGAGGGATCGCTGCCGCTGCTCGCCGTCGTGTTCGTCGCCGGCGTCGGCACCGGACTCCTCTTTCTCGTGAGTCTCGTCGCGTACCGCCGCCGCCGGAGCGCGCAGTACGCGCTTATCAGCGTCGCCGTCGGCGCCCTCCTCGCCCGGTCGGTCGTCGGGGCGGGCACCGTCCTCGGCGTCGTGCCGATGCCGGTCCACCACTTCCTCGAACACAGCCTCGACTTCCTGATCGCCGCGGTCGTCCTCTACGCGGTGTACGCGCACGCACCGGGAGCGGTCGGCGACGACGCGGCGTCGGACTGACCGGAGTGCGGATCGGTCACCGTCTCAGCCGCCGAACCCGCCGCGGATCTCCTCAATGGTGGCGTCGACGCGGCGGCCGTACGCCAGCGTCGCGCCCGCGACGACGGCGCCGAGGACCGTCCAGCCGACCAGCGCGGCGAGCGCACGTCCCGTCGCGACGAACCCCCCCTCCGGCGCGAACGCGACGCCGATCACGTACTCGAAGACGAGCCCGCGAAACGCCCCGTTCGGCGTGAGCGCGAGCGACTCCGGGATCGTCGTCGGCGAGGCCCCGGCGGCGAGCGATCGGAGCAACGCGAGGTCGCCGCCGAGCACCCCCGCGACGAGCGCGAGGACCCCGAGCGCGATCGCGCTGCGGCGGCTCGCGGCGAGCGCCGAGACGGCCGCCGCGAGCGACACGTACGCCGCGCCCACCAGGAGGGCGAACGCGAGGAACCGGACGAACAGCGCCGGCGAGTCGACGCCGGCGTGGGTCGCGAAGATCCCGGTGTCCGGCGCGGCGGTCAGCCAGACGCCGCCGCCGACCAGCGCGTACGGGACGCCCACCACGGCGACCAGCGCGACCGTCCGCGCCAGCAACACCCCGACGACGTACTCGCCGATGCGCACCGGGTACGTCCGGATCACCGCGAGTTCGCCGCTCTCGGCGTCGGAAAGCAGCGCGCGGTAGCCCAACACCACCGCGACGAGCGGGACGAGCACCTCAGTCGGGAGGAGCAGATCGACGACCGCCGGCACGAACCCGGTCGCGCCGCCGCCGCCCACCGCGAGGAGGCCGGCGACGACGAGGAGCAGCCCGACCGCGAGCACGCCGTAGCCGGGCGTCCGGACCACCGTCGCCAGCTCGCGCCGGAACACGGTCGCGACCCCGGTGAGCGGGCCGGTCATCGGTCCGACACCCCCGTGACGTGGACCGCCGGCTCCGTCTCGTCGCCGTCGCCTCCGGTCCCGTCGCTCCCGTCTTCGTCGCTTTCTCCGTCCTCGCCGCCCCCTCCGTCCTCACTGTCCTCGTCGCCCTCTCCGTCCCCGGAGCCCTCAACGCCCGCCCGCTTCCCCGTCTGTCCCGTCACGGCGCGGTACAGCCCCCCCGCGTCGGCGGCGCCGTACTCGTCGAGCAGCCGGTCCAGCCGGCCCGCGGCGGCGATCTCCCCGCGACGGAGGAGCACGACGCGGTCGGCGTGCTCGTCGACGAGGTCGAGCGCGTGCGAGCAGACGACGACCGCGGTGTCGGCGTCGGCTCGCTCGGCGGCCGCGCGGAACGCGCGCTCGCGCATCCCCGGGTCGAGGCCGCTCGCCGGCTCGTCTAAGGCGACGAGCGAGGGGTCGCCGAGGACCGACTGCGCGATACCGAGCAGGCGCCGCATCCCGCCCGAGAGCGCCTCAACCCGCCTGTCGCCGGCGTCGGCAAGACCGACCCGTTCGAGCGCCGCGTCCGGGTCGTCGCCGACGAGCCGCGCGTAGAACGCGAGCGTCTCGCGGGCGGTGAACCCCTCGCGGAACGGCACCCGCTGCGGGAGGTACCCGATCGGCTTCGGGCCGGTCGCGCCGGGGAGAGTCACCTCGCCCGCGGTCGGCTCCGTCGCGCCGACGAGGACCCTGAGCAGGGTCGACTTCCCGGAGCCGTTCGGGCCGACGACGGCGGTGACGCCGGGCTCGACCGCGAGCGACACCGATTCAAGCACCGGCACGCCGCCGTACGTTCGGGCGACCCCCGAGAGGGCCGCGACGGGCTCGTCAGACATCCGCGACACCTCCCGCCGTCGGCGCGGGCGTCGGCTCGGTCGGTCGCGCTCGCGGATCGATACTCCCGCCCGTCGCGTTCTCATCGCGTGTGTCCATCGTCGTGGTCTCGGTGTCCTCATCAAGTTCGGCGCGCCAGTCGGCGCGGACAGCCCCCGCGTTCGGACCTCGCCCCGCGTTCGGATCTCGCCCCGCGTTCGGACCTCGCCCCGCGTTCGGATCGAGCGCGGCGTCGACCCTGTCCGGCGAGTACGGCTCCGCCGCCGGCGCCGGATCGATGATGCTCCCCAAGCGCGCCCCGGGGACCGTCCCGCGAAGGCGGTCGAGGAGGGCGACCGCGGGCGACTCGCGTACGCCGACGGCGGCGACCTCGCGGTGGAGCGCGGCGTCGACCGGGGAGGTCGGACGGTAGGCGCGCTCGCCGGGCTCGTGGACCCCGACGTTCGCCCCCTCCCAGTAGTTGCCGCGGTCGCCGTCGGCCCAGATCCGGAGCGCGCCCGCCCCGGCGGCCGCGTGGTCGGCGTTGCCGACGAAGTCGTTCGCGACGATCCGGCTCGACGGAACGACCGTGGTCGCGCGCGCGCCGAGCCCGTTTTCGGCGACCACGTTGCGCTCGTACAGCGACCCCCGCGAGCTGGTCGAGAAGCCGAGCTCGTTGTCGACGAGGGTGTTGTACCCGACGTACGTTCGGGTGCCCGACGCCTGAACCCCCGCGCTGGAGTTCCGCACGTCGTTGCCGACGATCGCGTTGCCGGAGGGGCGCGTCATCACGGTGACCCCGCCGAACAGCTCGTTGCGGAACGCGTTGTCGGCGATCAGCGCGTCGCCCGTGTACATGAGGTGCGTCCCGTACCGGTTGTCCGCGAACGTCGAATTCCGGACGACGGAGCCGTCGGCGCGGTGGAGGTAGATCCCGTCGCGGCCGCCCGCGAACCTGCTGTCCGTCACCGTCACCCGCGACCCCATTCCCGTGATCCCCATGAACCCGTCCCGCCACTCGTCGGTCCCGTCGACGCGGAGCTCTTTGACCACCGCGTGGGAGCCCTCCCGTAAGAGCAGGCCGCTCGCGTTCGCCTCGACCGTCACGTCGTCGACGACGAGCCCCGGCGCGCCGATCGCGCGGACCCCCGCGTCGCCGTGGCCGTAGCCGAGCTGGATGTTGGTGTCCCACACCTCGTCGCCGCCCGAACCGCCGTCTCCACCGCTGCCCGCTCGGCCCTCGCGCGCCGCGTCCGGGTCGCGCGTCTGGCCCCCGCTTCCGTCGATCGAGAGCCCGGTGATCGCCACGTCCGGCGCCCGCACCGTGATCACCGACCCGTTGCCGTCGCCGCGAATCCGCGCGCCGTCGCCGGCGATCGTGACCGACTCGTTCACCGTCAGGGTCTCCTCGTATGTCCCCGGCGGGACGACGACGGTCGTGTTCGCCGGCGCGGCCGCGACCGCCGCCGCGACCGTCGGCGCGTCCTCCCCGACGACAACCGAGACCGGCCTGTCGGCGCGGCGCTCGGCGGCCGCGATCCGCTCGTCGGCCGCAGCCCACCGCTCGGGGGCCACCGCGCGCACCGTCGCCGCGGAGTCGGCGTCGAACGACCGGCCCCGGACCGTCTCCCAGTCGACCGCCCGTCCGCCGTGATCGGCGACGAACGCCTCGGCGGCGTCCCGTTCGCGGAACGGAACGACCGTCTCGCCGGCCGGGCTCCGGGCCTCGCTGTCGACGACGTACACCGCCTCTCCCGCCGGCGTCCACTTCCCGGCGAGTTCCGACTCGAACAGCCCGGTGCCGGTGGTTCCCGGCCGTGCGTCGTCGAACGTCTCGACGTAGGCGGCGATCGGATAGCCGAACTGGCGTTCCGTCCGGTCGTCGTCGAGCGTCGCCGCGAACGACTCGACGCCGTTGTAGCCGACCACGTACTGGAGCTGCGAGTAGAACACCTGCGTCCGGGGAACCCTCGCCGATCCCGCCATCAGCGCGTCGGCCTCCGAGGAGAGCCCGAGCTCGACTGCGTCGTCGTAGGCGACCGGCGACGGCGCGGCCGCCTCGGGATCGGCGGCGAACGCCCCCGCCGTCGCGACGGCGGCGACGAGGAGGAGCGCGCCGAGCGCGATCCGGGCCGCGAGCGGCGGGTCGCCGTAGGGATCGAAACGCGCCACGGACGACCTTCGATCGCGCGGGGTTTATCGGATCTGGTTCGTTCCTCGAACGGGCGGTTGAATCGGTTCCGAGGGCCTAAGGCGGCCGTGTTCGAACTGACGATCGATGACTCAACTCGAACGACCGTCGACGTCGCGTCGGCGTCTGCTCGCCGGCGTCGGCGCGGGCCTCTCGCTCGCGACCGCCGGCTGTCTGGGCGACGAGAGCGCGTCGATCACGCCGATCTCCCTCGACGGAGAGCGCGCGTGCGACCAGTGCGGCATGATAATCGAAGACCACCCCGGCCCGGTGGGACAGCTCCACTTCGAGGACGGCGAGCCCGAGGGCGGGCGGCCGGGGCAGTTCTGCAGCAGCGTCTGCACGTACACCTACCGGTTTGACGCCGAGGACGCGGGACGGACCGTGCGGGCGGCGTTCCTCACCGACTACTCGCTCGTCGACCAGGAGGCGTTCCGGGAGGGCTCCGACACGATGTTCTCCTCGCACGTCGGGAGCGAGGCGTTCTCGCGGACGACCGACCTCACCGTCGTCGCGCGCAGCGAGGTGGTCGGCTCCATGGGACCGGAGCTGATCCCGTTCAGCGACGGCGACGACGTGGACTCGTTCGTCGGCGGGTACGGCGGCGAGCCGATGTCCGCCGAGGACGTGGACCGGGGAACGCTGGAAGCGCTGTAGGGCTACTCGCTCGCGCCCCAGTTCTCGACGCGCTTCGGCCGGTCGGAGACGGCCATCACGTCGAGGTCGTCGGCCTTGTGCTCGATGGCTTCGAGCGCGGCCTTCGCGGAGGCGTGCGTCGAGAAGTAGGTGATCTCCTCCTCGACGGCGACCTCGAGCAGGTCGCGCTGCCGGGAGACGATGAGGTCGATCTCGCCGCGCTTCGCGGCCTCGATCAGATCGGTCGCCTCGCTCAGCTCGAAGTGCTCGGCGTACCCCGCGACGAGGGCCTCGCCGGCCTCGGTGTCGGGGTCCGGGAACTCGTCGGCCGAGAGGTCGACGACGGCGGTGCCGGACTCCGGGATCGGCTTGCTCGTCGCGTCCTGCGCCTTGTCGTACGCCTTGCCGAACGAGCGGGCGGTGCCCATCACCTCGCCGGTCGACTTCATCTCCGGGCCGAGCCGCGGGTCCGAGCCCGGCAGGCGGTCGAACGGGAGGACGACCTCCTTCACGCTGCGGTGCTCCGGGATCTGCTCGTCGGCGTCGAGGTCGTCGAGCGTCAGGTCGTCGGTCATCACCTTCGCCGCGAGCTTCGCGATCTGGACGCCCGTCGCCTTCGAGACGAACGGGACCGTCCGCGAGGAGCGCGGGTTCGCTTCTAACACGTACACCTCGCTTTCGGCCTCGTCGTCGCCGACGCCCGTCACCGCGAGCTGGACGTTGAGCAGGCCGACCGTGTCGAGCGCGCGGGCGATGTCCTCGGTCACCTCGCGGACCCGACCGAGCGTCTCGTCGTCGAGCGAGCGCGGCGGGATCATGCACGCGGAGTCGCCCGAGTGGACGCCCGCGCTCTCGACGTGCTCCATCACGCCGCCGATCAGCACGTCTTCGCCAGAGCGAGACTCCGTCTCGCTTGCAGGCGCGTGCGACGCGTCGACGTCCGCGACCGCGTCGACGTCCAGTTCGACCGCGTCGTCGAGGAACTGGTCGACGAGGATGGGCTTGTCCGGCGAGACCCGCACCGCCTCCTCGATGTACTCCTCGAGATCCGCGTCGTTCTCGACGACGCGCATCGCGCGCCCGCCGAGGACGTAAGAGGGGCGCACGAGGACGGGATAGCCGATCTCGTGGGCGAGTTCGAGCGCCTCAGCCTCGCTCGTCGCGGTGCCGCCCTCGGGCTGGGCGACGTCCATCTCGTCCATCAGGACGTTGAACCGGTCGCGGTCCTCGGCGAGGTCCATCGCCTCGACGCTCGTGCCCAGAATCTCGCAGTCGAGCCCGCGGCGCTCGATCTCAGCCTGAAGCGGTTCGCCCACGTTGACGGAGGTCTGCCCGCCGAACTGGACCATCACGCCGTCCGCGCCGGTCGTCTCGATCACGTCGGCGACCTCCTCGGCCGAAATGGGCTCGAAGAACAGCCCGTCGGAGGTGTCGTAGTCGGTCGACACCGTCTCGGGGTTGTTGTTGACGACGTGCGCGTCGATGCCCAGTTCGCGGAGCGCGCGCACCGCGTGGACCGCGCAGTAGTCGAACTCGACGCCCTGCCCGATGCGGATCGGACCGCCGCCGACGACCACCACGCTCTCCACGTCGGGATCGACGCGGACCTCGTCCGCGGCGCCCGCGGTGTCGGCGCCCCCGGTGTCGTCGCCGGCGAGGAACTCCGGCAGGCGCGCGGAGTAGTAGTACGGCGTGGACGCCTCGAACTCGCCCGCGCAGGTGTCGACCTGTTTGTACGTCCGGTCCGGGACCTCGCTCTCGACCTGCCCCACGTCCGCCTCGACGCCGCCGGCGGTCGCGGTCGCGGCGATCTCCGCGTCGGTGCGGCCGATCATCGCCGCCTCGGTGAAGTCGCCCTCGGCGGCCGCGGCGGTCCCGTCGGCGATCTTCTCGAACCGCTCGACGTACCAGCGGTAGATGCCGGTCAGCTCGATCACGTCGTCGGCGGTGTAGCCGCGGTCGAACGCCTCGAACATCGCGTACGGGCGGTCCGGGCTCGGGCGTTCGAGGTACTCCGACTCCAGCTCCTCGTCGGACACCTCGTCGAAGTCGACAGCGGGGTCGTACTCGGAGGAGCGCAGCGCCTTCACCATGCTCTCCTCGAACGTCCGGCCGATGGACATCGCCTCGCCCGTGGACTTCATCGCCGTGCCGAGCTCGAAGTCCACGTCGTCGAACTTGTCGATGGGCCACCGCGGCACCTTCGTCACCACGTAGTCGATGGCGGGCTCGAAGGCGGCGGTGGTCTCGCCGGTGATCTCGTTGTCGATCTCGTGGAGCCGCTTGCCGAGCGCGACCTTCGCGGTGACGCGGGCGATCGGATAGCCGGTCGCCTTCGAGGCCAGCGCGGAGGACCGCGAGACGCGTGGATTCACTTCCACGACGCGGTACTCGCCGCCGGGGGTGCCGTCGTCGTGCCACGCGAATTGGATGTTACAGCCGCCCTGAATACCGAGGTCCCGAATCACTTCGAGCGCCGCGTCCCGCATCTCCTGGTGCCCGTCGTCCGGGATCACCTGCGAGGGGGTGACGACCGTCGACTCGCCGGTGTGAATCCCCATCGGGTCGATGTTCTCCATGTTGCAGATGATGATACAGGAGTCGTCGGCGTCCCGCATCACCTCGTACTCCAGCTCGACCCACCCCGAGATCGACTCCGTGACGAGCACCTCGCTGTTCCGCGAGAGGCGGAGCCCCTTGCGGACGCGCTCGACCAGCTCCTCGAACTCGTCGACGACCCCCGAGCCGGAGCCGCCGAGGGTGTAGGTCGTCCGGGAGATGACGGGGAGGCCGCCGACCGCGTCGACCGCCTCCTGTACGCGTTCGCGGAAGTACTCCTCGTCGAAGTCGGTGACCGATTCGTCCTCGTCGAGCGAGATGGTCGTCGACTTCGGTACCGGCTGGCCCAGACCTTCCATCCGCTGGCGGAACAGGTCGCGGTCCTCCGTCGCGTAGATGGTGTCGAGCGGCGTCCCCATTACGTCGACGTCGTACTCGTCGAGAATCCCCTCCTCGGCGAGCTCGGCGGTGACGTTGAGCCCGGTCTGGCCGCCGAGCCCCGCGATGACGCCGTCGGGCTCCTCGATCCGGATGACCTCCGAGATCGCCTCCGGCGTGATCGGCTCGATGTACACCCGGTCCGCGGTCTCCGGGTCGGTCATGATCGTCGCCGGGTTCGAATTCACTAAGACGACCCGTGCCCCCTCCTCCTGCAGGGCGCGACACGCCTGCGCGCCGGAGTAGTCGAACTCGGCCGCCTGTCCGATCTGGATCGGTCCGCTACCGATGAGTAGTATGGTCCGGTCCTCGCTCATTACGCGGACGGAATACGCTCATCGTAATAAGGTCGGCGATAGAATGCGAATCTCGCAGCAACTTTGCGATTTTCGCAAGTGATCTCGTACCACGGTGATCGGTACGGAGCACCACGGCGATCGGTACGGCGCACCACCGCGATCGGTCTGTGGCGTCCCGTCGCACGTCGGCAGACACCGTGAACGCGGTCGTCGGCGCGCGGTTCGATCGACGCGTCTGCCGAATCGACGGTTTGAGACGCCCACCACAAGGGATTTACAGGGATGTCGGAAAGTCCGGAACGGATATGACCTGTTCCCGCCGCCGCGCCCTCCAACTGCTCGGCGCCTCCGCCGCGACCGCCGCGACCGCCGGGTGTCTGGGCCCCGGCAGCCTCGATTCGTACGCGCTCATCGGCGACCAGCTGGACCTCTCGTCGATCGAGCGGCCCTACCTGTGGCCCGACCCGACGGCCATCGACGCCGTGACCCGCGTCGACTTCACGGCCGAGGCCAAGACCGCGTCCCTCTCGGAGCTGTTCGACACCGGCAGCGTGACCGTCAGACAGTGGCCGCTCGTCGGACGGGACTCGTGGGGAACCGAGACGAAACCGCGACCGACGTTCCTCGAACGCGACGGGACCTTCTACGAGGTCCGAATCGCCGAGGAACGCCACCTCGAACGGAAGCGGTGGCACGTCGCGGTCGAACGAACCGACGAGAGCCCGCCCGACGACGCGACGGTCGCACGCCCCCCGTTCGATCTCTCGACGCAGGACGAGCGCGTGCTCGACGCGGCGCTCGACGCGGTGTACGCGGGCAACGACGGCTTCCTCGGCGACCCCGAGTTCGACGAGCTACAGGCCGTCGAGTTTCACCACGGGATCGACGCCGAGGCCAGCGACCTCGTCCCGTCGCCGCCGTTCGAGTTCGTGGAGTACGAGGACCAGTACTTCCGGCCCGTCGCGGAGCGACGGACGGTCCGCGTTCCGGAGTGGACGTACACCGTCAACGAGATCGCGGACACCCGGGTCGAGTTCGTCGAGTACGCGAGAGAGGCGATCGTCGAACGCGACCTGAACGCCGCCGGACTCTCGGAGCCCGCTCAGGGAGTGGTTGACGACGCCATCGCCGAGGACCCGCGCCGCTACGAGGAGGGCGCCCCGCCCTCGGACGGGCTCGCCGACGCCCTCAACGCGCTCGGGATCGCGGGCGACCTCCAGCCGATAGACGACTACGAGGATCGGGTCGATTTCCGGAACGTCGTCGCCGAGTACCGAGACGGGGTCTACCGGTTCGACCTGATCGTCACGCCGTAGGAGCAGTCATGCGTCGCGCCGAACGATCGGACGATCGCCCCTCGACGCGGGCGGCGATTCTCGGATACCGAGCCGCGCTCAGGTTTCGAGCCGGTACCGGTAGGGCCGATCGGCGATCACCTCGACCTCGCCGCGCTCGGCCCAGCGCCCGAGCACCGTGGCGACGCGGTGCGGGCTGTCGATCTCGTCGCACTCCCCGGCGAGCGCGAGTATCTCCCGCGCCGTCAGCGGCTCGTCGGCCTCGGCGAGCACGCCGCGTATCCGGTCGTACCGGTCGTATTCGCCGGCACTCATGCGTCTTACGTACGGTCCCCGAATATATAGGGTTCAGTGAGACAAGAGTCGGACAAACGTCTGACACGAGGGGCGTGACGGTCGTTCCCGGCGGTTTGACCGCGCTTGGGACGCGAGTTCGACCGCGCCTGGGACGCGAGTTTGACCGCGCTTGGGACGCGATCTTGAACGGGTCCGAAGGCCGCGCTCAGGCGTACGGGTCCTCGGCTTCCAGATCGCGTTCGGCGCGATACTGGTCAACGAACTCGCTCACGTCGAACTCGACCATCTCCGCTTCGAACGCCGAGAGCGCCTCGTCGTCGTCGGCGTGGCTCACGGCGTGTTCCATCAACTCGACGACGAGTTCGACGACGATCTCGTGAAGCCGGCGGGAGTCGAAGTCGGTTACCCACGCCATCGCGTACCCCACGTCGGCGTTCTCGCTGGCGTCGTACGCGACGACGGCCTCCGGGAACTCCTCTAAGACCACGCCGAGCAGGTGCGGCGTGTCGAACTCCGGCATCTCCTCGCTCGTGGTCTCGATCGCCTCGCGAAGCACCTCGACCAGGAAGTCCGGGAGGAACCGCTCCGGGGGGTGCACGTCCATCACGACCGCGTGCGTCTCGCCGCAGTCGCACTCGAACTCGCGCATCCCCAGGTCCAGCTCGCCGGACGCGATCGTCTGTCCGCACGGCAGCTCCAGCGTGTTCTCGTCACCGCCGGGGACGCGGGGCTGGGACATACCCGTCGTTGGGTGCTGTCGTGGTTAAAAGGCGCGGAACGGGACCGGGCGCGCGGCGTTGACACCGCGAACGCGACGCCGCCTACTGGAACCCGATCCGGCCGCCGGTGTCGCGGAGCGACTCGCCGCCGCCCCCCTTGAACTGCTGTTCGACGTCCTCGTAGTACGCGAGGATGTCCTCGGTGATGGTCGGCCGCACCGACTCCATCGCGCGCCGGAAGTGTTTCATCTCCACCTCCTCCGCGTCGTCGGCGTCGCGGAGCGCCTCGATGGCGGCCTCGCGGGCGATCCCCTCGAGGTCGGAGCCGACGTAGCCGTCCGTGATCTCGGCGATCTCGCGCAGGCTCACGTCGGGCGCGAGCGGCGTGTCCGCCGTGTGGATATCGAGAATCTGCTTGCGGCCCTCCTGATCCGGCTGGCCGATCATCACGAGCCGGTCGAACCGACCGGAGCGCAGCAGCGCGGGGTCGATCATGTCGGGGCGGTTGGTGGCGCCGATCACCATCACGTCGCCCATGTCTTCGAGCCCGTCGAGTTCGGTGAGCAGCTGGTTGACGACGCGCTCTGAGACGTTGTTCCCCATCTCCTGTCCGCGCGAGGGCGCGAGGCTGTCGAGTTCGTCGAAGAAGATGATCGTCGGGCTCACCTGTCGGGCCTTCCGGAAGGTCTGCCGGATCGCCTTCTCCGACTCGCCGACCCACTTCGAGAGCAGTTGCGGCCCCCGAACCGAGATGAAGTTCGCGTTCGTCTCGTTGGCGACCGCCTTCGCCATCAGCGTCTTCCCGGTACCGGGCGGGCCGTACAGCAGCACGCCCTTCGGGGCGTCGACGCCCATCCGGTCGAACTTCTCGGGGGAGGTGAGCGGCCACTCGACCGACTCTTGGACTTGCTGTTTGGCGTCCGGGAGCCCGCCGACGTCGTCCCACGAGATCTTCGGGAGCTCGACGAGCACCTCGCGCATCGCCGACGGCTCCACCTCCGTGAGCGCCCCCGAGAAGTCGTCGCGCTTGACGATCATCCGGTCGATCAGGCTCGGCGGGACCTCCTCGTCGTCGAGGTCGATCTCGGGGAGGTACCGGCGGAGGGCCTTCATCGCGGCCTCCTTCGTGAGGCTCTCGATGTCGGCGCCGACGAACCCGTGGGTCTCGTCGGCGAGGTGGTCCAAGCTCACGTCGTCCGAGAGCGGCATCCCGCGGGTGTGGATCTGGAGGATCTCCTTGCGGCCCACCTCGTCGGGGACGCCGATCTCGATCTCGCGGTCGAAGCGCCCGGGGCGACGGAGCGCGGGATCGACGCTGTCGACGCGGTTGGTCGCGCCGATGACGACCACCTGCCCGCGGGTTTCGAGCCCGTCCATCATCGTCAGCAGCTGGGCGACGACGCGCCGCTCGACCTCGCCGGTCACGTCCTCGCGCTTCGGCGCGATCGAGTCGAGCTCGTCGATGAAGATGATACTCGGGCTTTCCTCTTTCGCGTCCTCGAAGATCTCCCGGAGCTGCTGTTCGGACTCGCCGTAGTACTTCGAGATGATCTCCGGGCCG
The DNA here is from genome assembly GCF_004114995.1 of Halorubrum amylolyticum. Lineage (GTDB taxonomy): Archaea > Halobacteriota > Halobacteria > Halobacteriales > Haloferacaceae > Halorubrum > Halorubrum amylolyticum. Next base: position 2,147 of record NZ_SDJP01000034.1, on the reverse strand, counting down.
GCGATCGAGAAGAACGACGCCGAGGTCTCGTTGGCGACCGCCTTCGCGAGCAGGGTCTTCCCCGTGCCCGGCGGACCGTGCAGGAGGACGCCCTGCGGCGGCTCGATGCCGAGCTTCGAGAAGACCTGCGGGTGTTTCATCGGCAGCTCGACCATCTCGCGGACGCGCTGGATCTCCGACTGGAGCCCGCCGATGTCCTCGTAGGTGATGCCGCCGCCGGTCTTCTCGAATCCGGAGATCGGCTCCTCGCGTAGTTCGACCTCGGTGTCCTCGGTGATCAGGCAGACGCCGTCGGGTTCGGTCTCGACCGCGATCAGCGGGATCGCCTGCCCGGGCGACCGCATGAACGGGTGGTTCGTCGAGGACATCACGGGGACGATATCGCGCTCGACGACCGGCCGCTTGAGTATCTGGCGTTTCACCATGCCGGCGGCGTCGGAGCCGAACTGGACCGACGCCTCCTCGGGCGGGGCCAACACGAGCTTGTCGGCCTTCTCGGCCTCCGCCTTCCGGATCGTCACGCGCTCGCCGATGCCCACGTCGGCGTTCTGGCGGGTGAAGCCGTCGACGCGGACCGTGTCGGTGTTCCAGTCCTGCCGGTCCGCGCGCCAGACCTTCGCGGCGGTGGTCTCCGCGCCCTCGATCTCGATGATGTCGCCGGGCGAGAGCTTGAGGTGCAACAGCGTGTCGGGGTCGAGCCGGGCGATGCCGCGCCCCGAGTCGTTCGGGTACGCCTTCGCCACTTCGAGTTGGACTTCGTTCATTGTTCCTCGCGGAGGTTACCCGTAACTGCACCCGGTTCGGGAATAAGCCTGTTGCCCCCGTCGGCGCCGCCGGCTCCGGCGGCGGAGCCGGCCGTCACACCGATCTGTGTCATCATGTAGCACGGTACGGCGTCCGCAGTTAAAACCTCGTCGTATGCGTGCGTTTTCGCCGTCTTCGGTGTCGGTCGAAAGCGGGGCGGAGCCGCCTGCGCGCCGCGGGCCGCGCCCTCGCGGCGGTCGCGCTCACGACGGCCGGGCTTGGACGACGCCGACGACGAGGAGGCCGGACGCGAGGACGGGCGCCGCCGCTCCCGACCCGGGTGCCGCAACGTTGCTCGCGACGACCGCGAGGGTCACGGCGGCGGCGTTGCCGGCGTACGCCAGCGCGCATCGCCGGTCACGACGGGGGCCGCGCGACCTCGCGAACAGCCACACGCCAGCCGTGAACAGTCCGGCGACGAGCAGGGTGTGCGCCCAGTACCCGGCCGTGGCGACGACGGCGGTGGTGTCGAAGACGGTCGTAGTCTCGGCGAGTCCGCCCCAGTACAGTCCGTGGACCGGCGTCGTGACGACCAGCCCCACGTCCACGCCGACGACGAGCGCGACGGCCGCGTACACCGGGGGCCGGCTGAGCGTCGACGGCGTGCTGTGCGCCGTGCTGGCGAACAGGAACCACCCCAGACCGGCCACCGACGCCCCGACCAGCGACAGGAGGAAGAAGTACGCCTGCGTCATCGGTTCCGGGGCGAACGGCCGGAACGCCGCCGTTCCGCTCCAGATCGCGACCCCGATGGCGAGGACGCCGAACGAGAGGCCGTTATCGCTCTCGCGGTGCGCGATCGCGGTCCGGAGGCCCGGGCCGACGGCGACGAGCGCGGCGAACGCCCCGAAAGCGGCCGCGACCGATCCCATCGTGGAGGGAGACATACCGTCAGGTGTTAACCTGCGGTATTAGGGTTTTTCATCCGACAGAACTGTTTCGCCCGGTCGGCCGACGCCGGGTCCCGCCGCCCCGGTGGAACCGCCCGATCAGGGGGTATTTGTTCCTCGCTGGCCTCCGATACGCCATGCGAACGCTCGTCTTCGACGGCCGGACCGGCGCCGCCGGCGACATGATCTGTGCCGCGCTGATCGCGGCCGGCGCCGACCCCGACATCCTCGCGCCCGTGCCCGATCGGCCCCCGATCCGGTACGAGGTCGGCGAGACGACCAGAAACGGGCTCCGGGCGACGACCGTCGACGTGCTCCTCGACGGCGACGATCGCGAGCGCGACCACTCGCACGAACACGGTCACTCGCACGAACACGACCACGACGGTCACTCGCACGAACACGACCACGACGGTCACTCGCACGAACACGACCACGACGGTCACTCGCACG